>NZ_CANLTQ010000002.1 GCF_947494025.1 uncultured Jannaschia sp. | reverse complement strand
GAGCCATGCTGTACCTCCAGTAGTCTCGGCAAAACATGGTCCGCGACGGCGGAACGGCGACTTCTCACACAGCCTCTGAACACCTAGACATCAAGACTGAGACCAGACCACCGGATAGGAGCGGGCCAGCCCCGTGCAACAAGATCCCTTCAATCCGATCTTCGATCGCGTCCTCCGGTGGTGTCAAGAGATGCTCGCGAGACAGCGCCGCTCCGGATTGTGCATGCAGCGCCCGTCGAGGCATCGCTCCCGGTTTGTCTCCTGTCGCTCTTCGCATGGTGGCTCGATGTTTCGCCGATCGCCGGGTGTTGATGAAGGACTCCTTCGCAGGTTTCTACATGGCCTGCACCTTCGTTTTCGTTTGGGCTTGCGATACCCTGTTCCCGCCACAGCAAACCGAACGGACGGCGTGACGATGGAAGACGACACCAAGGGGGGCACCGACCCCTGCTTCGCTCATCTGCTTGTCGACGGACATCCGATCGACCCTGTGACGGCACGCGACGTGGCGCGATTCAGACGCGCGGAGCGGGCGCGGCTGGTCGCAGCACGTGCGCTCTCCCCGGAGCAACGGGAGAGGGCGACCGCGACTTTGATCGAAGGTCTGAACAGGACCGTCGATCTCGAGGCCGGCACGACCATCGCTGTCTACTGGCCGATCCGGGGCGAGCCGGATCTCCGATCATGGATGAGCTCGGCCCATTCCGCCGGTGCCCGGATCCTGCTTCCGGTGGTGATCGAAAAAAAGGCACCGCTCGAATTCCGCGCGTGGTCCCCGGAGAGCCGGATGACCCGCGGATACTGGAACATACTCGCGCCCGCCGACGGCGCGGCGTGTATACCCGACATCGTCGTCACCCCCCTCGTCGGCGTCGACGAGCAGCTATACCGCCTTGGCAATGGCGGGGGTTATTACGACCGGACGCTCGTCCGGCTCGAGCCGCGGCCACGGATCATCGGCGTGGGGTTTAGTGGCTGCCTTATACCGACGATCTATCCGATGCCCTGGGATGTGCCGATGAGCGAGGTGCTGCTGGCGGATGGGACGCATCTGGAGTGAACCGCTTCGGGTTTCCCGGAGGATGATCGACTTGGGCCATACGGCTTGCCGCGGCATGTCGATTTGCCTGTCACATGCGAGGTCGACTTCTGCTGAGAGGGTGCCTGATTGCGTCAAGTGGGCGGCGGACGCCGAACGTGTCGACCCTTTGAAGGGTTGCGGCCCCGACCGACCCCAGGTTGCGCCACGGATTCCGCGGAACGATTTTCTGGCACGACGTCCTGCTACTCCGGCCTCCAGCCAGGTCCCCTTACTTTCGGTAAGACGATGACGCCTCGCGCGCATAGGCGTCGGATGCCAGCGCGCCGTCGGCGCGGGCCGACGCGATGACCGGTAATCCGGCTTCCGCGGCGCGGTCGAGCGCCAGCGAGGTTGGCGCCGACATCGCAACGAGCGCCCCGAGATCGGCGCGCGCGGCCTTCTCCACGAGCTCAAAGGACAGACGCGACGTGACGAGCGCGAAAAGCTCCGGGAACAACAGCCCCGTCCGCATGCCGGCGCCGATCGCCTTGTCGAGCGCGTTGTGACGACCGACGTCCTCCCGCAGAAGGACGATCTCCCCGGATGGATCGCAAAGCGCGGCGGCATGCGTGGCCGAGGTCGAGCGCCCGATCTCCTGCCAGGCGCGGATGCCATCGAGCGCGGTCCGGATGGCGGATGGCGCGACGCGCATCGGGCGGGAGATGCGGGGCAGGGGCGCGGCGAGCGCCTCAAGGTTCTCGAGCCCGCAAAGACCGCACGCGCTCTCGGTCACGCGGGTCCGGGCGCGGGCCACGACCCGGTCGGAGACGAGGTTGTCCAGCCGGAGCCGGATGATCCAGCCCTTCGGATGCCGGTGCCGGTCGATGCCCGCGACCTGCTCCGCCCGATCGATCAAACCCTCGGCCCGCACGAAGCCCACCACGAAATCGTCGAGCGCGTCGGGCGTTGCCATCATCACGGCGATGCCGATCCCGTTGACCTCGATGGAGACGGGAACCTCCACGGCCACCTCGCGGAGCTGCTCGCGCGGGTCGGCCCCCGTGGAGATCCGCGTGAACCGGTCGCAACGCGTACGCCCGGGGGCCCGGTCCGCGACGGTCGCGTCGAGCTCGAATGTCGTGCCATGGTCCTTCACTGCGATCCTCCCCGGCTGGCAGAAAGTTCTGGCCCGGTCTACGAGTGAAACTACGTCACGCGGGCCGGACGTCCAGTTCCGACCGGCATTGGCGAGGATACCGAACCCCGGGGGAAAGCGCGATGGCCAATTCCGACAATCACGATCCGACAACGCACGACGCGGACACGCCGGAATACGAGAATGCCGCCGGCGGATGGGGCTCGCTCGAGGGGATCACGCGCATCTTCGGCAAGGAATGGGACAGCCCCGACGCCGTTCAAACGCTCGCGCGGCAGAACAAGCCCGAAGGCGTGATGTGCACCTCCTGCGCTTGGGCGAAGCCCGCGAATCCGCACGCCTTCGAGTTCTGCGAGAACGGCGCCAAGGCGACCCTGCACGAGCTGACCTCGCGTCGGGCGGGTCCCGACTTCTTCGAGACGCATACCGTCACGGAACTCCGCGAGCGGTCCGATTACGAGCTCGAACGGGAAGGCCGGCTCACCCATCCGATGCGCTACGATGCCGCGCAGGACCGCTACGTTCGCGTGGCGTGGGACGAGGCCTTCGCCGCCATCGGCGCGACGTTGAAGCGGCTCGATCCGAAGTCCACCGTGTTCTACTCCTCGGGCCATGCCGGGCTGGAGGCGTCCTATCTCTACCAGCTTTTCGCGCGGCTCTACGGGCACAACAATCTGCCGCAAAGCTCGAACATGTGCCACGAGACGACGAGCGTGGGCCTGAACGAGCTGATCGGCTCCCCGGTCGGGACCTGCGTGCTCGAGGATTTCGACGAATGCGACGCGATCTTCTTCTTCGGGCAGAACACCGGCTCGAATTCGCCGCGCTTTCTCCATCCGCTGAAAGCCGCGGTCGACCGCGGCTGCAAGATCGTGACCTTCAATCCGGTGCGCGAGAAGGGGCTCATCGAGTTCGTCGATCCGCAGAACCCGCTGCAAATGACGGTGGGCAGCCCCACGAAGATCTCGACGCATTACTTCCAGGTCCGCCCGGGTGGTGACATCGCGGCGATGGCCGGCATGATCCGCATCATCCTCGACGCCGAGGATGCGGCCCCGAACGAAGTGCTGGACCATGATTTCATCCGCACCCACACGGCGGGCTTCGACGAGATGGTCGCGACCGTGCGCGCGATGGAGTGGTCCGAGATCGAGCGGGCTTCGGGCCTGACGCGGGACATGCTCCAAGCCGCGGCAGACGTGTACCTAAACGCGCGCAAGGTGATCGGCATCTACGGCATGGGACTGACCCAGCATGTCCACGGCTGGCAGAATCTCGGGATGCTCGTGAACCTGCTGATGCTGCGCGGCAATATCGGACGGCCGGGCACGGGCATCTCGCCGGTGCGCGGGCATTCCAACGTGCAGGGGCAGCGGACGGTGGGCATTGCCGAGAAACCGAAGCTCGTGCCGCTCGACAAGATGGAGGAGATGTTCGGCTTTTCCGCGCCGCGCGACGAAGGGCTGAACGCCGTCCATGCCTGCGAGGGGATGCTCGACGGCAGGGTGAAGGCGATGGTACTGCTCGGCGGCAACCTCGTCCGGGCGCTGCCCGACCGGGAGCGGATGGAGGCGGTCTGGCCCGATCTCGAGCTTTCGGTCTGCATCGCGACCAAGCTCAATCGCACGCATCTGCGGCCGGGCAAGGAGACCTATCTGCTGCCGTGCCTCGGACGGCTCGACGAGGACCTGCAGGCCACGGGGCCGCAGGCCGTCACCATCGAATGCTCGCTCAGCCACATCTACGGCTCCATCGGCAAGGCGCGGGCACCCGAGGGCGACCTGAAGTCCGAGGTCGCCATCGTCGCCGGCATGGCCGCCGCCACGCTCGAGCCGAACCCGAAGGTGGACTGGGGGGGCTGGACCGGGGATTACGGCCGAATCCGCGATCTGATCGAGGAGAGCTATCCGGACGATTTCCGCGATTACAACGCCCGGATGTTCGAGCCGGGCGGCTTCTACCGCGGCAACCCGGCCCGCGACCGCACGTGGCAGACGGAGACCGGCAAGGCGAACTTCACCGCACCGACGGTGATCTCCGCCCTGGGCGATGTCGGGGGCGGCGAGGTGATGACGCTCGTGACGCTGCGCTCGAACGATCAGTTCAACACGACGATCTACGGCTTTTCCGACCGGCTGCGCGGGCTGGAAGGGTCGCGCGACATCGTTCTGGTGAACCGGGACGAGATGGACCGGCTCGGTCTTTCCGAGGGCCAAAGCGTCACGCTCGTCTCGACCTTCAAGGACGAGATCGACCGCCGCGTCGCGGGTCTCACGGTCACGCCCTTCGACCTGCCCGACGGCTGCGTCGCGGGCTACTACCCGGAGCTGAACCCGCTCGTGCCGCTGGCCTATCACGAAACCAAGTCGCAGACGCCGGCCTACAAGGGTGCGCCGGTCCGCATCGAGGCCTGACCCGACGCGAAACGCCCGGGCGTTGTCCGGGCGTTCATTGCGTCATTACCGTCGGTCGTGAACCCTCCGGATCCCGGCACGGTCGCACGGTGGTTCGATCCTCCCGCTCCGTCTTCGATGCGGGAGGGCAGGGTCTCTAGGCGCTCCGGCTTTGCGCCTCGTGACGGCCTTCGGCGAACTCTTCCACGATCTTCTCGCAAAAGGCCGGAAGGTCGTTCGGGTCGCGGCTCGTCACGAGACCCCGGTCGACGACCACCTCCGCATCGGTCCAGGTGCCGCCCGCGTTCCGGATGTCGGTCTGCAGCGAGGGGTAGGACGTGAGTTCGCGGCCGTTCAGCACGCCTGCCTCCACCAGCGTCCAGGGCGCATGGCAGATCGCGCCGACCGGCTTCGACTGCTCGAAAAAGGCGCGCACGAAGGCCACCGTGTCCGCATCCGCGCGCAGCGTGTCCGCGCCTACTGTTCCGCCCGGAATGACGAGGCCGTCGAACTGATCCGCGGAAACCTCGCCCACAATCTTGTCGACCGGGTATTCTGCGCCCGGATCGAGGTCGCCGTTCACCGTCTTGGCCATGCCGCTTTCGAGGCTGACCACGGTGACGGTGCCGCCGGCCGCCTCCACGGCCTCCTTCGGCTTCGCGAATTCCGGCTCTTCCGTGCCGCGGGGGGCGATGAGGATCGCGATGTTCTTGCCATCGAGTTGCATGCTGTACTCCATCGGCTGGTTGGGGAACGTCTGTTTACGGAAAGCCGAACACGACGCCCGGCGCGATGTTCCGTCGATGCGGGGCGACTCGTGCCGGACGCATGCGCGGACACGGATTCGAAGTTGCACCGGCTGGTCCGGGAATCGTGGCGCCTTGGCGGCCGGGGCGGGTCCGCGAAAAGGAGCGGGGCCGGGGGTGGCGCCTTAAGGCGTCCCGCCGGAGCTTGAGAAGCCTGCCTCTGCGCACCGCAAGATCGTTTCATGCGGGCCATCTCGACGGAATTGATCGTATGCGCGGATACGCGGCGACAGACCGTTTGTTGCCTGTCGCTCCAAGGCGCGGCGTTGTGCGCGGTCGCCTCTCGAACTCCGCGCGACGGCCCCCTAAAGAATGGTGGCGGTTTGGCCCCGCAAGGGTCAGGATCGACGAAGCGGCGGCGTGTCCGTCCCCCGCGGCCGGCCTCTCGCGCCGGCTGTCGGAACGCTCAACTGGGAGAACGAATGATGCCAATGAAACGTGAAATCGCGACCGCGGCGCTTCTGGCGACGCTCGGCGCGTCCGCGGCCAGCGCGCAGGCGCTCGTCTATTGCTCCGAAGGTTCGCCGGAGGGCTTCGACCCGGCGCTCTACACGTCCGGGACGACCTTCGACGCGTCGAGCCACCCGCTCTACGACAAGCTCGTGGAGTTCAAGACCGGCACGACCGAGGTGATCCCCGGCCTTGCCGAGAGCTGGGAAGTGTCCGAGGACGGCATGGCCGTCACGTTCAAGTTGCGCGAGGGCGTGCAGTTTCACTCGAACGACCAGTTTTCGCCGAGCCGGGATCTCAACGCCGACGACGTGATCTTCAGCTTCGATCGCCAGGGCAATCCGGAGAACCCCTATAACTCCGTCTCCGGCGGCACGTTCGAGTATTTCGAAAGCATGTCGATGCCCGACCTCGTCGAAAGCATCGAGAAGGTCGACGACTACACCGTCCGCTTCAACCTGACCCGTCCCGAAGCGCCGTTCATCGCGAACATGGCGATGGATTTCGCCTCCATCCTGTCGAAGGAATACGCCGACGCGATGATGGAGGCCGGCACGCCCGAGATGCTGAACCAGCAGCCCATCGGCACCGGCCCGTTCGAGTTCCAAGCCTACCAGAAGGACGCGGTGATCCGCTACCTGCGCAACGACGATTACTGGGGCGACCCGGCCAAGGTGGAATCGCTGATCTTCGCGATCACGCCCGACGCCTCGGTGCGTTACCAGAAGGTGCAGGCCGGCGAATGCCACATCATGGCCTATCCGAATCCCGCCGATGTGCAGGCGATGAAGGATGCCGAGGATATCGTCGTGATGGAGCAGGAGGGGCTCAACGTCGGCTACCTCGCCTACAACACGAACATGGAGCCGTTCGACAATCCGAACGTTCGCCGCGCCCTCAACATGGCCATCGACAAGGAGGCCATCATCGACGTGGTGTTCCAGGGCTCGGGCGAGATCGCCAAGAACCCGATCCCGCCGACCATGTGGTCCTACAACGACGCCGTCGAGGATGATGCCTACGACCCCGAGGCCGCCCGCGCGATGCTCGAGGAGGAGGGCGTCACCGACCTGTCGATGAAGGTCTGGGCGATGCCGGTGCAGCGGCCCTACAACCCGAACGCCCGTCGCATGGCCGAGCTGATCCAGGAGGATTTCTCGCAGATCGGCGTCGACGTCGAGATCGTGTCCTACGAATGGGGCGAGTATCTCGAGCGCTCCAAGGCGGAGGACCGTGACGGCGCGGTGCTGCTGGGCTGGACCGGCGACAACGGGGACCCGGACAACTTCCTCGCCGTGCTCCTGGGCTGCGACGCGGTCGGCAACTCGAACCGCGCCAACTGGTGCCACGAGCCCTTCGACACGCTCATCCAGGACGCCAAGACCCTGTCCTCGCAGGAGGAGCGCGCGGCGCTCTACGAGGAGGCGCAGGTCATCTTCAAGGAGCAGGCGCCCTGGGCCACGATCGCGCATTCGGTCGTGTTCATGACGATGCGCCCCGAGGTGGAAGGCTATGTCGTCCACCCGCTCGGCGGTCACATCTTCAACCAGGTGGGCCTGTCCGAATAACGTCCGACATCTCCGTCGGCGGCGCCGTTCGCGTCGCCGGCGGACCCTTTTCGCGAGCTTTCCCCATGCCGGCAAGAATGTCCCTACATCCCGAGCCTGCCCGCCCGGCCGCGCCGGAAACCCGTCGCGACGGCGCAGGCGACGCCCGGTCCCATGTCTTGCGTTCAGCGCAGGCGTGTGCGAGTCAATTCCCCCTGCGTAATGCGACGTTCGCCCGGCGCGTCCCGGGTTCGTGTGCGGCGGCGCCGGGGCAAGACCGGCCGTGCCTTCCACGCGGGGTCCGGACGCCATTCGACGATCACCCGAAGGACCCGACGCTGACATGCTGAATTACGTCCTCGCCCGTATCCTGACCTTCGTGCCGACCTTTATCGGCGTCACGCTTATCTCCTTCGGCTTTATCCGCGCGCTGCCTGGCGACCCGATCGTCGTCATGGCCGGCGAGCGCGGCCTATCCGAGGAACGCTACGCGGAGCTTTCGGCGCAATACGGTTTCGACCAGCCGATCTGGGTCCAGTTCTGGGATTACCTGACCGGCGTGCTGCAGGGCGATCTGGGCCAGTCCTTCGTCACTAAGCGCCCGGTCTGGGACGAGTTCTTCGCGCTCTTTCCCGCCACGCTGGAGCTGTCGATCTGCGCGATGATCTTCGCCGTCCTGCTCGGCCTGCCGGCGGGGGTGATCGCGGCGGTGAACCGCGGCAAGTTCTTCGACCGGGCGCTGATGTCGACCGCGCTGGTCGGCTATTCGATGCCGATCTTCTGGTGGGCGCTGCTTCTCATCATCGTCTTTTCCGGCATCCTGCAATGGACACCCGTTTCCGGTCGGATCGACCTCATTTACTTCTTTCCCGACCCGACCGGCTTCATGCTGATCGACAGCCTCGCCTCGGGCCAGTCCGGCGCGTTCCTGTCGGCGGTGCGGCACCTGCTCCTGCCGACGATCGTTCTTGGCACGATCCCGCTCGCCGTGATCGCGCGGCAGACCCGGTCGGCGATGCTGGAGGTGCTGGGTGAGGATTACATCCGCACCGCGCGCGCCAAGGGTCTGGCTCCCGGCCGGATCAACGGCATCCACGCGCTCCGGAACGCACTCATCCCCGTGATCACCGTGATCGGCCTTTCGGTCGGTACGCTGCTCGCCGGCGCGATCCTGACCGAGACGATCTTTTCCTGGCCCGGCATCGGCAAGTGGATGGTCGATTCCATCTTCCGGCGGGATTACCCGGTCGTGCAGGGCGGGCTGCTGCTCATCGCCGTCATGGTGATGCTCGTGAACCTGACCGTCGACATGCTCTACGGCGTCATCAACCCCAAGATCAGGAAACGCTGATGGACGAGGCTCTCTCCGCCGAAGCCGCGATGGTCGAGGAACGCCCCGGCCGCCTGCGGGAGTTCTGGTTCTACTTCCGCGAGAACCGGGGCGCCGTGATCGGTCTGTCGATCTTCGCCGTGTTCGCCTTTCTCGCGCTCTTCGGCCCCTGGATCGCGCCGCACGACCCGACTGCGCAGTTCCGAAGCGCGACGCTGCAGCCGCCCTTCTGGCAGGACGGGGGCGAGTGGCGCTTTCTGCTCGGCACCGACCCGCTCGGACGCGACCTGCTCTCGCGGCTCATCGTCGGGGCCCGGTTCTCCTTCTTCGTCGGCGTCGTCGTCGTTGCCATCGCGGCGACCGGCGGCATCCTGATGGGCCTTCTGGCCGGGTTCGCGCCGAAATGGCTGGACGCGATCATCATGCGGATCATGGACATCATCCTGGCATTCCCGTCGCTCCTGCTGGCGCTCGTCCTCGTGGCGGTGCTGGGGCCGTCGCTTCTGAACGCCATGATCGCCATCGCGATCGTGCTGCAGCCGCATTACGTCCGCCTCACCCGCGCCAGCGTCATGTCCGAGCGGCAGAAGGACTACGTCACCTCGGCCAGGGTGGTCGGGGCGGGCTACTTCCGGCTGATGTTCGTGACCGTCCTGCCGAACTGCCTTGCGCCGATCATCGTGCAGGGGGCGCTCTCCTTCTCCACGGCGATCCTCGACGCCGCCGCGCTCGGCTTCCTCGGCATGGGGGCGCAGCCGCCGACCCCCGAATGGGGCACGATGCTCGCCGAGGCACGGGAGTTCATCCTGCGCGCCTGGTGGGTCGTGACCTTCCCCGGCCTTGCCATCCTCGTCACCGTGCTCGCCATCAACCTCATGGGCGACGGTCTGCGCGACGCGCTCGACCCCAAGCTGAAACGGAGCTGACCGACATGTCGCTACTCCGCATCCGCAACCTCAATGTGGACTTCGCCACCGCCTCGGGCCGGTTCCGCGCCGTCGACTCCGTCGATCAGGACGTCGATGCCGGCGAGATCCTCGCCATCGTGGGCGAAAGCGGTTCCGGCAAATCGGTCTCCATGCTTGCGCTGATGGGCCTGCTGCCCTGGACGGCGACGGTGACCGCCGACGAGATGACCTTCGACGGTCACGACCTCCTGCGGATCGGCGGGCGGGCGCGGCGCCGGATCGTCGGCAACGACCTCGCCATGATCTTCCAGGAGCCGATGTCCTCGCTCAACCCCTGCTTTCCCGTCGGCTGGCAGATCAAGGAGGCGCTGCGCTTCCACCTTGGCCTCGGCCGCCGCGAGCGGCATGCCCGCGCCGTAGAGCTCTTCGAGCAGGTCGGCATCCCCGATCCCGAACGCCGGCTCGCGGCCTTTCCGCACCAGCTCTCGGGCGGCATGAACCAGAGGGTGATGATCGCCATGGCCATCGCCTGCCGCCCGAAACTCCTGATCGCGGACGAGCCGACGACCGCGCTCGACGTGACGATCCAGGCACAGATCCTCGATCTGCTCGCGGGTCTGCGCGAGGACACCGGCATGGGCCTCGTCCTCATCACGCACGACATGGGCGTGGTGGCGGAGACGGCCGAGCGCGTGAGCGTGCAATATGCCGGCCAGAAGATCGAGGAGCAGCCCGTCCTGCCGCTCTTCGACAGCCCGCACCATCCCTACACCGCCGCGCTCCTCGATGCGCTGCCCGAGCGGGCGACGGACCGTCGGCTGCCCACCATCCCGGGCGTCGTGCCGGGGCAGTTCGACCGGCCCAAGGGCTGCCTGTTCTCGCCGCGCTGCAAGTTCGCCAACGCCAAGTGCCGGGCCGAACCGCCGCCGCCCCTCGGTCCCGACCTTGGCTACGCGCGCTGCTTTTACCCGCTCAACACCGATGAGAGGATCGCCTCGTGAATGCCCCCGTGATGACCGCGCGCGGTCTGGAGCGCCATTACGACGTCAGCGGCGGCTTCCTGCGGCAGAGCCGGACGCTCCGCGCGCTCGGCGGCGTCGACTTCGACCTCTATGCCGGCAAGACTCTTGCCGTGGTGGGCGAGAGCGGCTGCGGAAAATCGACGCTCGCGCGCGTCGTCACGATGATCGAGGAGCCGACGGCGGGTCGCTTGACGCTCGACGGCAAGGAGGTGCGTCCGGAGGACTGGGCGTCCCTGCGCGCGTCCGTGCAGATCGTCTTCCAGGACCCCTACGGCTCGCTCAACCCGCGACAACGGGTGGGCCAGATCCTGATGGAGCCGCTGGTCATCAACCGGCGGGAAATGTCGAAGGCGGAACGCGAGGAGAAGGCGCGCGAGATGCTGCGGCTTGTCGGACTGCGCCCCGAGCATTTCGACCGCTATCCGCACATGTTCTCCGGTGGCCAGCGCCAGCGGATCGCGGTGGCCCGCGCGCTGATGCTCGACCCGAAGGTTCTGGTGCTGGACGAGCCGGTCTCCGCGCTCGACCTGTCGATCCAGTCGGCGATCCTGAACCTCCTCGTCGATCTGCAGGAACGGCTCGACCTCGCCTACCTCTTCATCAGCCACGACCTCAGCGTCGTCCGCCACGTCGCCGATGACGTGATCGTCATGTATCTCGGCCGCGCGGTGGAGAAGGGCTCGAAGGACGCGGTGTTCGGCGCGCCGAAACATCCCTACGCCAAGGCGCTCCTTTCGGCGACGCCCAAGGCCGATCCCCGGGGGCAGAAGGACCGCATTCAGCTGAAGGGGGAGCTGCCGTCGCCGCTCGCCATCCCGGATGGCTGCCCGTTCGCGCCGCGCTGCTGGAAGACGCAGGACAAGTGCCGCCAGGTCCGCCCGGAGCTCGACAACAGCGACCACCCCGCGGCCTGCTTCTTTCCGGAGAACTGACGCCGCGCGGGATCGCGTCGCTTGCCGGCGCGTTCCGGGCGGAACCTGGCGGGTTTTCCGAATCGATAGCAACGTGTTCGACGGAACTTCCATGTCGCGATCCACGACGCGCTCCGGCTTGTGCGGACGCTTTGCGGGGCTGACGCGAGATACCCCTTGCGGACGCGGAACATCTGCGGAGACTATGTGCGCAATAGATCCGCGCGCCCCGGATCGGGTCGGACCCGGCGGGCGCGCAACAGGGAGGACATCATGGGTATTCTGAAAGCCGCGCTGCGCGGCACCGTCATCGCATCGGCCGTCGCCGCGCCGCTAGCGGCGTCCGCGCAGGAGTTCATCAACGTCCTGACGGGCGGCACCTCGGGCGTGTACTACCCGATGGGCGTCGGCCTGTCGGACATCTACGGCAACGGGATCGAGGGCGCGCGCACGCAGGTGCAGTCCACCAAGGCCTCCGTCGAGAACCTGAACCTGTTGCAGCAGGGCCGGGGCGAGATCGCCTTCTCGCTCGGCGACAGCGTGGCGCTCGCCTGGGAGGGCGACGCGGATGCGGGCTTCCCCGAGAAGCTCGACCAGCTGCGCGGGATCGCCGGCATCTACTCGAACTACATCCAACTCGTCGCGCTGGAGGAGAGCGGCGCCGCGACGCTCGCCGACCTCGCCGGCATGGGCGTTTCCGTAGGCGCGCCTGCCTCGGGCACCGAGCTCAACGCCCGCGCCATCCTCGAGGCGGCGGGGATGTCCTACGAGGATCTGGGCAAGGTCGAATACCTGCCCTTCGCCGAATCGGTGGAGCTGATGAAGAACCGTCAGCTCGACGCGACGCTGCAATCGGCGGGCCTCGGCGTGGCGTCGATCCGCGACCTTTCCTCCTCCGTGCCGATCACCGTGGTCGAGATCCCCGCCGACGTGGCCGAAAGCCTCGGCGCGCCCTATCAGGCGGCGACGATTCCGGCCGGCACCTATGACGGGCAGGAGGCGGATGTGGCCACGGTGTCGATTCCGAACTTCCTCATCACCCATGCCGGCGTGTCCGACGAGACGGCCTACCAGATGACGAAGCTGCTCTTCGAGAACCTCGACACCCTCGCCGCCTCGCATCAGACGGCCTCGCAGATCTCCGCCGACACGGCGCTGGACGGCATGCCGATCCCGCTCCATCCCGGCGCGGAACGCTACTACCGCGAACAGGGCCTCCTCGAGTAAGCCGAGCCTCCAACGGGCGCCGCCGCCGCGGCGTCCGACCCTTCTCGATGCCGGATCCCGCCATGACCGACGCCGCCGCCCCGCCGGTTCCACAGGAATCCCACGGCGTAAGCTTTCCCGAGGGCTTCGTTGGCCGCGCGCTGTTCTGGACCGCGGTCCTGTTCTCCGTGTTCCAGATCGCGACCGCGGGCCACCTCGTCGACATGCCGAGCCAGATCGTCCGCGCGGTCCATGTCGGCTTCCTGATGTTTCTCACCTTCCCGCTCGTCGCCTACGCGAAGGGCGGCGCGGCGATACGTGCGCTTGCTTGGGCGTTCGCGTTGGCCGGGGTCGCCGTGACGGCCTATCAGTGGATCGAATACAACGACCTCATCCTCCGCGCCGGCCGGCCGCTCACCGCCGACATCGCGATGGGCGTGGTGGCGCTCGTCACCGTCTTTGCCGCCGGATACGCGATGATGGGGATCGCGCTGCC
This sequence comes from uncultured Jannaschia sp., assembly GCF_947494025.1. GTDB lineage: Bacteria > Pseudomonadota > Alphaproteobacteria > Rhodobacterales > Rhodobacteraceae > Jannaschia. Next base: position 553,579 of record NZ_CANLTQ010000002.1, on the reverse strand, counting down.
GATCATCTCGGGCGTGTTCCTCGCCTACTGCCTGTTCGGGCAATATCTGCCGTTTCCGCTTCAGCATCGCGGCTACGCCTTCGAGCAGGTCATCGACCACATGGCCTACGGGACCGAGGGCATCTACGGCATTCCGATCTACGTCTCCTCGACCTACATCTTCCTCTTCATCCTGTTCGGCTCGTTCCTCGAGCGGGCCGGAATGATCAAGCTCTTCACCGATGTCTCGATGGGCCTGTTCGGTCATAGGCAGGGGGGCGCGGCCAAGGTGTCCGTCGTCTCCTCCGGTCTGATGGGCACGATCTCGGGCTCCGGCGTGGCGAACGTGGTCACGACGGGACAGTTCACGATCCCGCTGATGAAGCGGTTCGGTTACCGGGCGGAGTTCGCGGGCGGCGTCGAATCCACCGCTTCGATGGGCGGACAGATCATGCCGCCGGTCATGGGCGCCGTCGCCTTCATCATGGCCGAGACGCTCGACGTGCCCTATGTCGAGGTCGTGAAGGCCGCGCTCGTCCCGGCCATCCTCTACTTCGCCTCGGCCTTCTGGATCGTGCATCTGGAAGCCGGGCGCCACGGGCTGAAGGGCCTGCCGCACGCCGACCTGCCGTCGCCGCTCAAGGCGCTGAAGGACGGCTGGATGCTGCTGCTGCCGTTGGGCGTGCTCGTTTACCTCCTGTTCGGGGGCTACACGCCGCTCTTCGCCGGGACGGTCGGGCTCGGCCTCACCGTGCTTTTGATCCTCGGCGGTTCGATCGTGCTCGGCCTGCCGTCCCGCGCCATGCGCGGCGTCTTCTGGATCGCGCTCGGCCTCGTCGCGGCGGCGTTTCTGGAATACGGGACATGGCTTCTCGTCGCCGCGGTCGCGGTGCTGATCGCCGTTTGCGCCGTGTCGCACGGGGGGCGGGAAACGCTCCGCCTGTGTCGCGACAGCCTGGCCGAGGGCGCGCGCACCGCGCTGCCCGTCGGCGTGGCCTGCGCGCTCGTCGGCGTGATCATCGGGACGATGACGCTGACCGGGGCGGCCAACACCTTCGGGCAGTTCATCGTCGCCATCGGGCAGGACAACCTGTTCCTGTCGCTCGTCCTCACGATGGTCACCTGCATCTTTCTCGGCATGGGGATCCCCACGATCCCGAACTACATCATCACCTCCTCGATCGCGGGGCCGGCGCTGCTGCAGCTCGGCGTGCCGTTGATCGTGAGCCACATGTTCGTGTTCTACTTCGGCATCCTCGCCGACCTGACGCCGCCCGTGGCGCTGGCCTGCTTCGCCGCCGCGCCGATCGCGAAGGCGAGCGGGCTCCGCATCTCCATGGAGGCGATCAAGGTCGCCGCCGCCGGTTTTGTCATCCCCTTCATGGCGGTCTACACACCCGTCCTGATGCTGCAGCCGGGCGGCCCGCTGGCCGACGCGATCGGGTTCTGGCCGGCCGTGGCCTACGTGATCGCCAAGACGGCGCTCTCCATCGCGCTCTGGGGGGTCGCGGTGATCGGCTGGCTCGGCGCGCGGCTCGGCTGGCCCGTCCGCGCGCTCTCCATGGTCGCGGCCTTCACGCTCATCGCCTCGCTCCCCTTGACCGACGAGATCGGCTTCGCCCTGGCGGCGCTGGCCGGGGGGCTCATCTGGATGCGGAACCGCGCAGCCCATCCGGCGTGAGCGGCGCCTGCCTGATGCTCGGCGCGACGTTTCTGCACCTCGCCGCGCCGGACTTCACGCTTCGCTGGACCCATTCGGTGGAGCGGACGGACTGGGTCGAGCGCTGGACGGTCGCGGACGACCGACTGCGCCTGCGGGATGCGGCGGTGCGCGGCTCCGGCGCGGGGATGGAACCCGGAGCGGACGCCGTCCTGCGGGACGGTTGGTGGGTGAGCCCCGGCGGGCTGGAGGTGCCGGCGCTCCATCTCGCGGCATCCGGCGAGACCGGCGGCGGCTGGACCCTCTGCGCGGACGGAACCTGTCGTGAGATCGGCGCCGCGGCCGGGGCGCCACTGCGCCTCGCGCCCTGCGCGAACGGGACCGCCGATTGAGCCCGGCTTCCCGGCCCGGTAGGAAGCGCGGATACATACGGGGGAGACAGCGCATGAAACGTTCCGACATCAACCGCATCATGGCGGAGGCCGCGGACATGATCGCGGCGAACGGGTTCGCCCTGCCGCCCTTCGCGCATTGGACGCCGGAGGAGTTCGCCGCCCGCAAGGACGAGGCGCGGCACGTGATCGACGCGCGCTGCGGCTGGGACATCACCGATTTCGGCCGGGGCCGCTACGACGAGATGGGGCTGTTCCTCTTCACGCTCCGCAACGGCCTCCTCGCGGACCTGCGGAAGGGCGGCGGCATGTGCTACGCCGAGAAGCTCCTCATCTCGCACGAGAACCAGCTGAGCCCGATGCACACCCACGTCCTGAAGGCCGAGGACATCATCAACCGCGGCGGCGCGACGCTGGTGGTGGAGCTGTTCGGCTCCGACGAGGAGGGCCGGTTCGACGGGTGCGCGGGCGGCACCGTCTGGTGCGACGGAATCCGCCGCGACTACGCCCCCGGCGAGCGCCTGCATCTCGCGCCGGGCGAGAGCGTCACGCTGCGTCCCGGCGACTGGCATGCCTTCTGGGGCGAGGGCGGCGGCGTGCTGATCGGCGAGGTCTCGACGGTGAACGACGACGAGACCGACAACATCTTCCGCGATCCGATCGGACGCTTCTCCGACATCGAGGAGGATACGGCGCCAACGCATCTTCTGGTCAGTGACTACGCGACCTGGCTGACCTGAGCCAGGCGACAGGGAGACACGGGCCGCGTCGGTCCGGGACCGGATCGGGTCGCACGGCAACGCGGAGGCAGGCGGATGGATCACGCAGCGTTCGACCTACCCGATGATCCGCGCCTCGCGGGCAACATCGCCCACTTCGCAGCGGCGCTGCGCCGGGCCGGGCTGCCGGCGGGACCGGACCGACTGATCCTCGCGACGCGCGCGGTCGCCGCCGCGGGCTTCACCGACCGTACGGACTTCTTCCATACGCTCGAAGCGGTCTTCGTGCGCCGGCCGGAACACCGCGCGACCTTCGCGCAGATGTTCCGGCTCTACTGGCGGGATCCGCGGTTTCTCGAACACATGATGGGCCTGCTCACGCCGACGATCCGCGGCGTGCAGGAGGCGCGGGCGCCGCGCCCGGCCGAGAAACGGGCGGCCGAGGCGCTGCTCGATCAGGCACCGTCCGTGGAACAGGGCAAGACCTCGGAGGATCCCGTTCTCGAGATCGACGCGACGGCGACGGCGAGCGGGCGCGAGCGGCTCAGGACACTCGACTTCGAACAGATGTCGAATGCGGAGATGACGGCGGCAAAGCGGATGCTCGCCACCTTGCGCCTGCCTGTGCCGCCGATCCCGTCGCGACGGACCCGCCCTGCAGGCACGGGCCGGATCGATCGGCGGGCCACGTTGCGCGCCGCGTTGCGGACCGGAGAGTTGCATGAACTTCGCCACGCAACCCCGCGTATCCGCTGGCCGAACCTCGTCGCGCTCTGCGATATTTCCGGCTCCATGTCGGTCTATTCCCGGGCGCTTCTGCATTTCCTGCATGCCGTGGCCAATCGGAAGGGTCAGGGCTGGGCGCAGGTCCACGCCTTCACGTTCGGGACGCGCCTGACCAACATCACCCGCCATCTGGCCACGCGCGACGTCGACGCAGCGCTCGCCGCCGCGGGGGCAGAGGCGCAGGATTGGGAGGGTGGCACGCGGATCGGCGAGGCCCTGCATGCCTTCAACCGCGACTGGTCCCGACGCGTGACGGGGGCGGGGGCCGTGGTGCTTCTGATCACGGACGGGCTCGATCGCGGCGATCCGGACCAGCTGTCCCGCGCGGCCGAACGGCTTCGCTTGAGCGCGCGCCGCGTGATCTGGCTGAACCCGCTGCTGCGTTTCGACGGCTTCGCGCCGCGCGCCGCGGGCATCCGCGCGCTCCTGCCGCATGTCGATACGTTCCGTGCCGGCCATTCGATCGGCGCGCTCGAGGGTCTGGCCGACGCCTTGTCGCGCCCCGGGACACCGATGGGAACCGGCCAGGAATGGCACACGGGAAGGCCGGACTTGTCAAAGTCTTAACACTGCGGAAACGGTCATCCGTCAGCGGTCGGTTGTTATCCGATAACACGCGTTCGATTTGGAACTGCGCCCGTCCGGTGGGGTTTGAAGACAACGTGATCGCTTGGCCGATTGCACAGACATTCACCAGAGGCGCTATGTCCCGTACCGAACGCAAAGAAGCACGTGAGCGTGCCCCATTCCGTCAGGCGACCGCTCTGGCCGCGAGCGTCTCGCTGCTTGTGCCGGGTCTCGTTCCGCCCGCCTTCGCGCAGAACAGCGCCGAGATCGTCGCCGCCTGCGAAGCGGAGTTCGCGGATCGTCCCAACCGCCTCGAACGTTGCCTGACGGAACGGGGCGCGGCCCCCGCCGCCGAGGCGCAGGCCGACGTCGAGAGTGAGGAAGACGGCGACGCTGCGGATGCCGAGGGCAATCGCGAGGCCGGAGCGGAGCGCGAGGGGCGCGGCGACCGCGATAAGGAGCGCGACCGGACCGGCCGCACGGAACGCGCGTCAGAGGCCGAAGCCGCGGCGGAATCCGACGCGCCGGAGATCGCCGAGGAGCCGGTCGAGCCCGCTGAACCGGAGATGGCCGAAGATCCCGCCGCATCGGCGGAGGCCGTCGAGAGCGATGTCGCTGAAACCGGACAGGTAGAGGAGGCCCCGGCCGATGGCGCGCGGAAACGCCGGAATCGCGACACGGACGAGGCCGGGGAAGATCAGCAGGCCGATGGCGCAGTGGACGAGGAACGCGCCCGACAGCGTCCGGAGTTGGAGGGTCAGGACGGAAACGAGGCGGAAGCGCTGCGTGCCGACGAGGATGCTACCGGTGACGCGGACACCGCCGAGACAAACGACCGCGACCGCGACAGCCGCAAAGAGCGCCGCGAGGCCGGGGAGGGCAATCGCCAGAACCGCGAGGAGCGCCGCAACGAGAATGACAGCGCCATCGCCGACGAGGTCGCGTCCAAGCCCGAGCCGGAGTTGACGGAGCGTCAGCGCCGGGCCCGCGACCAAGCTTCGCGCGCGCTCGAACAATTGCAGTCGGGCGGCGGCGTGGCGGCGGCGGCGACTGACGATGCCGCGGCGGCCGAGGTCGAGGAGCAGACGATCGGGGAGGAGGACGTCCGCACGTCCTCGGAGGATTTCGAGACCGAGGCGGTCGTCACCGAAAACGACGACGATGACGATGACGACGACGACGATCGGGGCCTCTCCGGCGGTGCGAAGCTCGCGCTCGGTGCGCTCGGCGCGCTCGCGGTCGGCACCGTTCTCGCCAACCGCAGCCGCGTCGTGTCGAATTCCGGCGACCGCGTGGTCGTGCAGCAGGATGACGGTGCGCTGCAGGTCTTCAAGGACGACGACGCGCTGCTGCGGCAGAGCGGCGACGACGTGCGGACCGAGCGGTTCGACGACGGATCGACCCGCACGACGGTCACACGACCGGACGGCAGCCGGATCGTCACCATCCGCGACGCCTCGCTGCGGGTGTTGCGGCGCGACCGGATCGACCCGGACGGCACGCGCTACACCCTGATCGACGATACCGAGGTGGCGGAGCCGGTCGATGTCGCGACGCTGCCCGAACCCATCGTGTCGTCGCGGTCCGGGGCGAGCGACGATCCGCTGCGCGACGCGCTCGAGCGGGAGGCGGGGATTGACCGTCGCTTCAGCCTGGCGCAGGTCCGCAACATCTCGGAGGTGCGGGCGCTGGCGCCGGCCTACGAGGTGGATACGGTGACCTTCGCGTCGGGCTCCGCTGCGATCTCGCCGGAACAGGCGGCGAACCTGACCTCGCTGGCGCGCGAGGTGCTGGGCGCGATCCGGGAGAACCCGAAGGAGGTGTTCCTGATAGAAGGGCATACTGATGCCGTGGGCGACGCGGCCTACAACCTCGCGCTGTCCGACCGCAGGGCGGAAACACTGGCGCTCGCGCTCAACGAGTATTTCGACGTGCCCGTCGAGAACATGGTCGTGCAGGGCTACGGCGAGGAGTTCCTGAAGGTTTCGACGCTGGAGGCGGAGCAGGCGAACCGCCGCGCCACCGTGCGTCAGATTACCGGACTTCTGCGGACGGCCGCGGCGAATTGAGCCGCGGCATTCGATGAAATTCATGCCCGGTCCCGGGAAGGGGTGGGTGATTACGAAGAGCTTGTTCAAGGAGCGGCCCTCCGCCATTCTGCCGGCGGGGGGTCCATTTTTTATGGAAGCAACCGATGATGCACCGCGCGCCGCGCTCGACTGGCATCGCGCCGGCAAAGGGGCGGTGCTCGCCACCGTGATCGAGACCTGGGGCAGCGCCCCGCGGCCCCGCGGCTCGCAACTCGCCGTGTCGGGCGAGGCGGAGATCGTGGGTTCCGTCTCCGGCGGCTGTGTCGAGGGGGCGGTGGTGGCCGAGGCGTTGGAGGCGATGGAGGACCGGCGGCACCGCGTGCTCGAGTACGGCGTGTCCGACGACGAGGCCTTTGCGGTCGGTCTGGCCTGCGGCGGGCGCATCCGCGTGCTGGTCGAGCCGGTGGGCGGCACGCTGCCGGAGGACATGCTGGCCGATCTGGTCGCGCGGCGGGCGCGGGGCGAGGCGGCGGGGCAGGCGGTGGATGTCGAGAGCGGGGCGGCTTCGTTGCTGCCCGCCGGTCGGGTCGCGGAACGGCTTCGCGCGGACCGCAGCGATTTCGAGCCGGACGGGCGGACCTTCGTGACGCTGCACGCGCCGCCGCTGCGCCTGATCGTCGTGGGCGGCGTGCATGTGGCGCAGATGCTGATCCCGATGGCGCGGCTCGCGGGCTACACGGCGACGGTGATCGACCCGCGCGAGGCTTTCGCGTCGCCCGCGCGGTTTCCCGACACCGCGCTCACCCATGACTGGCCCGACGCGGCGATGACGGCGTTGGCGCCGGATGCGCGCACGGCGGTGGTGCTTCTGACGCACGATCCGAAACTCGACGATCCGGCGCTGACGGTCGCGCTCGACTCACCCGCCTTCTATGTCGGCGCCCTCGGCTCGACGCGGACGCATGCGAAGCGGGTGGCGCGGTTGAAGGAGGTCGGGATCGACGCGGAACGGATCGCCCGGATCGACGCGCCGATCGGGCTCGACATCGGGTCGCGCACGCCGGGGGAGATCGCGGTGGCGATCCTCGCGGCGATGACGCAGACGCTTCGCCGCCCGTGAGGTTCGGCCCGGTGCCGCTCGGCGAGGCGGAAGGCGCGATCCTCGCCCATTCGGTCGCTACCCCCGAAGGCCGCCTTCGCAAGGGCAGCCGCCTCGACGCCTGCGCGGTGGCGCGGCTGCGCGCAGCGGGGCGGGACAACGTGATCGTCGCGCGCCTCGATCCCGGCGACGTGACCGAGGACGCGGTGGCGGAGATGGTCGGGCGCGCATTGCTCGCCCCGGGGCTCGAACTGCGGCCGCCCTTCACGGGGCGCGCCAACCTGCATGCGACGGGGCCGGGCGTGCTGGAAGTGTCGCGGGCGAAGATCGACGCGGCGAACGCGATCACGCCGGACGTGACCGTGGCGACCCTGCCGGAATGGCAACGGGTGGCGGCGGGCACGATGGTCGCGACGGTGAAGATCATCCCCTATGCCACGGACGGCGAAACCCTTTCGGGGCGGCTCGACGCGCTGGCGGGTGCCTTGCGACTTCACCCGCCCGCGATCGACCGGGCGGAGCTGATCGTCACGGTGCTGGAGGGCGCGCCGGACGGGGCGCGCGCGGTGCTGGACCGGCTCGACCGGCTGGACTTGACCTGCGAGGTCACCCGCATGCCGCACCGCCGGGACGCGATCCGGGCTGCGCTCGCGTCGGGGGACGCGCCGCTCCGGCTGATCCTGACGGCCTCGGCCACCTCCGACACGGAGGATGTGGGGCCCGGCGCGCTGGTCGATGCCGGGGGCCATCTCACGCGGTTCGGCATGCCGGTCGATCCGGGGAACCTCCTGTTCCTCGGCCGGCTGGGCGGGGACCACGTTCTGGGCCTGCCGGGCTGCGCGCGCTCGCCCAAGCTCAACGGTGCGGACTGGATTCTGGAGCGGCTGGTCTGCGGGATCGATGTCACGAACGAAGACATCGCGCGCCTCGGCGTCGGCGGGCTGCTGGGCGAGATCCCGACCCGGCCGCAGCCGCGCGAGCCGCGCCGGCGCGATCAAAATCGCAGTTCCACGTCCGCCGGACCTGTGGTTGAGTGACCGCAAACGAGGGAGACGGACCATGACCAAAGTCACGATGATTGTGAACGGCAAGTCCCGCAGCGCGGAGGCCGAGGGCCGGACGCTGCTGGTCGACTGGCTGCGGGAGGGACTGCGCCTGACGGGGACGCATGTTGGCTGCGACACGACGCAATGCGGGGCCTGCATCGTCCATCTGAACGGCGAGCCGGTGAAGGCGTGCAGCGTGCTGGCGCAGGAAGTGGACGGTGCGGAGGTCACGACCATCGAGGGGATCGCGGGCGCGGACGGGACGCTCAGCGCGGTGCAGCAGGCGTTCCAGGATTATCACGGCTTGCAATGCGGCTTCTGCACGCCGGGCATGGTGATGGCGGCGACCTCGCTCCTGCGGGAGAACCCGCGGCCGAGCGAGGCCGAGGTGCGGCACTACCTCGAAGGCAATATCTGCCGCTGCACCGGCTACCACAACATCGTCAAGGCGGTGATGGCGGCCTCGGGGCAGGACGTGCCGGCCGTCGCGGCCGAATAGGAGTCCGGGACGCGTCGGGGAGGGCGCGGACCGTTTGATCGACAGGCCGGAGCGGGGTCGCGGACCCCCCGGCGCTCCAGGGAGGACGAGATATGCCGAAGGACACCGGAATTGGCGCAAGCCCCAAGCGGCGCGAGGACGTGCGCTTCCTGACGGGAAAGGGCCGCTACACCGACGACATCAACCTTGCCGGGCAGGCGCATGTCGTGTTCCTCCGCTCCGACGTGGCGCATGGGCGGATCACGTCGATCGACACCGGCGCGGCGGAGGCGATGGAGGGCGTGATCCGGGTCTTCACCGGCGAGGATTTCGCGGAGGTCGGCGGCATTCCCTGCGGCTGGCAGATCACCTCCATCGACGGCTCCGTCATGCAGGAGCCGAAGCATCCGGTGCTGGCGCATGGCAAGGTCCGCCATGTGGGCGACCCGATCGCCGCCGTGGTCGCCGAGACGCGGGACCAGGCGAAGGATGCCTGCGAGGCCATCGAGGTCGAGATCGAATCGCTGCCGGCGGTGATCGACATGAAGGCCGCGGTGAAGCCCGGCGCGCCGAAGGTGCACGACGAGCTCGCGGGCAATCTCTGCTACGACTGGGGCCTCGTGCAGGAGAACAAGGAGGCGGTGGACCGTGCCATCTCCGCGGCCGCGCATGTCACCACGCTGGAACTCGTCAACAACCGGCTGATCGCCAACCCGATGGAGCCGCGCGTGGCCGTGGGCGACTACACGTCCCACGACGATCATTCGACGCTCTACACCACCTCGCAGAACCCGCACGTGATCCGTCTGCTTATGGGGGCGTTCGTGCTCGGCATTCCGGAGCACAAGCTGCGCGTGGTGGCGCCCGATGTGGGCGGCGGCTTCGGCACCAAGATCTTCCACTACGCGGAGGAGGCGTTCTGCACCTTCGCGGCGAAGGCGCTGGAGCGGCCGGTGAAGTGGACCTCGTCGCGCTCGGAGGCCTTCATGTCCGACGCCCACGGGCGCGACCACGTCACGAAGATCGAACTGGCGCTCGACGCGGAGCACAACTTCACCGCGCTCCGCACCGAGACCTACGCCAATATGGGCGCGTACCTGTCGACGTTCGCGCCCTCGGTGCCGACCTGGCTGCATGGCACGCTGATGGCCGGCAACTACAAGACGCCGCTGATCTACGTGAACGTGAAGGCGGTCTTCACAAACACCGTGCCGGTCGACGCCTATCGCGGGGCCGGCCGGCCCGAGGCCACGTTCCAGCTGGAGCGGGTCGTCGACAAGGCGGCGCGGGAGCTGGGCGTGGACCCGGTGGAGCTGCGCCGGAAGAATTTCATCACCGAGTTTCCCTACGCGACGCCCGTGGCCGTGGAATACGACACCGGCGATTACCACGCGACCATGGACAAGCTTCTGGAGCTCATCGACCGCGACGGCTTCCCGGCCCGGCGCGCCGGGAGCGAGGCGCGGGGCAAGCTACGCGGCCTTGGTATCAATTCCTACATCGAGGCCTGCGGCATCGCGCCCTCCCATCTCGTCGGGCAGCTCGGCGCGCGGGCGGGGCTTTACGAGAGTGCCACGGTGCGGGTGAACGCGACCGGCGGTCTCGTCGTGATGACCGGCAGCCATAGCCACGGACAGGGGCACGAGACTTCGTTCCCGCAGGTCGTGGCCGACATGATCGGCATTCCGGAGGATCAGGTCGAGATCGTCCACGGCGACACCGACAAGGTGCCGATGGGCATGGGCACCTACGGCTCCCGCTCGCTCGCGGTCGGCGGCTCGGCCATCTATCGCGCGACCGAGAAGGTGATCGCCAAGGCGAAGAAGATCGCCGCGCACATCATGGAGGCGTCGGACGAGGACATCGAACTGAAGGACGGCAAGTTCACCGTGGCCGGCACCGACAAGTCGGTCGCCTGGGGCGATGTGACGCTCGCCGCCTACGTGCCGCACAACTACCCGCTGGAGGACATCGAGCCCGGGCTGGAGGAAACGGCGTTCTACGACCCGAACAACTTCACCTATCCCTCGGGCGCCTATGCCTGCGAGGTGGAGGTGGACCCCGAGACCGGAAAGGTCGAGGTGCTGGCCTTCGCCGCCGCCGACGATTTCGGCAACGTGGTGAACCCGATGATCGTGGAGGGGCAAGTCCACGGGGGCCTTGCCCAGGGAATAGGGCAGGCGCTGCTCGAAAGCTGTGCCTACGACGCGGACGGGCAGCTCCTGTCCGCAAGTTACATGGATTACGCCATGCCGCGGGCGCACGATTTTCCGATGTTCGCGGTGGACAGCTCCTGCCGGACTCCCTGCACCCACAACCCGCTGGGCGTGAAGGGCTGCGGCGAGGCGGGGGCGATCGGCTCGCCGCCCTCCGTGGTCAACGCGGTGATCGACGCGCTGGCCTCCGGCGGCCACGATGTCGGGCATATCGACATGCCGCTCACGCCGGCGCGGGTCTGGCATGCCATGCACGGCGGCACGCCGAACCAGCGCGCCGCGCAACCGGCAGCGCATAGCGAAGAGACGACGCATGACCGGTCCGTGGCCGGCGCGGCGACGAACGTCTGAGGAGAGAGCGATGTACGATTTTGAACTGGTCAAGCCCGCGAGCCTGCAGGAGGCCATCGAGGCGATGCAGGCCGAGGACGCGCAGGCCCTCGGCGGCGGGCAGACGCTCCTGCCGACGATGAAGGCGCGGCTCGCGATGGCCGACACGCTCGTGGCGCTGTCGGCCATCGAGGAGATCAAGGGCATCTGCACCGATGATGACGGACGCCTCTGCATCGGCGGCGGGACGACCCACGCCATGGTGCAGCGCGACTGCGCCGAGAGCTTTCCGGCGCTGGCCTCGCTTGCCGGCCGGATCGGCGATCCGGCCGTCCGCAACCGCGGCACGATCGGCGGCTCGCTCGCGAACAACGACCCCTCGGCCTGCTATCCGGCGGCGGCGCTGGCCTGTAACGCGACGATCGTGACCCAGAACCGGGAGATCGCGGCCGACGACTACTTCCTCGGCATGTTCACGACCGCGCTGGAGGAGCGGGAGATCGTCACCGAAGTGCGGTTCCCGGTTCCGGAAGCGGCGCATTACGAGAAGTTCATCCAGCCCGCCTCCCGCTTTCCGCTCGTCGCGGTGTTCGTGGCCAAGTATTCCGACGCGGTGCGCGTGGCCGTCACCGGCGCCTCCTCGGACGGGGTGTTCCGATGGAACGAGGCGGAAGCGGCACTGTCCGGAAACTTCTCCGAGGACGCGGTGAAGGGCCTGTCCGCGCCCGACGCGGATGGCATGATCTCGGACCTGCACGGCGACGGCGCCTATCGGGCGCATCTTGTCAAGGTCATGTGCGCACGGGCGGTGAAGGCCTGCGCCTGAACCTGCCGACGATTGGGTCGAAAGCGGCGGCTCCGGTTCGGAACCGCCAGCCTTTCTCCAGGCGCTGTCGGGCAGAAGGGTCATCGGACCTGAGGCGCTGACGGCGCGTCCGTGATTCCGGCCATAGGGACACGGACGCGCCGTCAGCGTTGCCCCGGCAGCGGGCTGGTCTGCCAGAGGCGGACCCGTAATCCGCCATGCGGCACCGGTGGACCGGGCGGGCCGAAGGGCAGCTCCATCGCGCCGACGAGGGAGGCCTCCGTCGTCACGATCCCGACCCGCCAGCCGCCGAACCGTGTACCCAGCGCGCGGCCCAACGCCGCGTAGAGGGGGTAGAGCGATTTCCGGTCTCCGATGCGCCCGCCATAGGGCGGATTGGCGATGACGAGGCCGGGCGGACCCGGGGACGGTGCGATCTCGCTCACCGCGGCCTTCCGGAACGACACGAGGTCGCCCACGCCCGCGCGGTTCGCGTTGGCCCGTGCCGCGGCGAAAGCGCCCGCATCGCGATCGGAGCCATGGAAGGCGAGATCGGGCAGAGGTTGCGTCGGGTCCGCGCGCATCTGCGTCCAGGCCGTCGCGTCGAAGCTCGCGAGCCGCTCGAAGGCGAAGCGGCGACCGCGTCCGGGCCGAAGCCCCGCGGCGATCTCGGCCGCCTCGATCACGAAGCTGCCGGAGCCGCACATCGGGTCGAGCACCGGCTCCGCCCCGCGATAGCCGCTGGCGCGCAGGAACATCGCCGCCATCGTCTCGCGCATCGGCGCCTTTCCGACCGCAACCTTGTGACCGCGCTTGTGAAGGCTCTCGCCGGAGGTGTCGACGCTGAGCTCCACGAGGTTGTCGTCGATCCGCGCTCGCACCGTCACACCGCCCGGCCCGATCGGCGCGCCGAGTTCCTCCGCGATGGCGGTCTCGATCCGCTGCTGCGCGGCACCGGCGTGGTAGATCTTCGATTTCCGGTTCGTCGCGACCTCGACCGCCACGGGAACGTCGGCGCGCAACACATCGCCCCACGGGAATTTTCGCGCCCGCTTGTCGAGCTGCGCCAGATGGAACGCCCGGAACGCGCCGAGTCCCGCCAGTACCCGCACCGCGCCCCGCAACGTCAGGTTCGCGCGCCACACCTCCGGCCAGCCGCCCGTGATCGTCACGCCGCCCGGGGCGGTGGCGACGTTCGCGAACCCCGTCTCGGACGCTTCCCCGGCCAGCAACTGCTCGAGGCCGGGCGGGCAGACGAGGAAGATCCCCGTGGGTTCAGTTGTCAATGTTGAGGCCGGGATAGAGCGGTTCGTAGATCGGCTCCAGCGTGGCGGTGTCGAACAGCGAGGAGACCGAGGTGCCGTTCCAGATGTTGAGGATCGCCTGCGTCAGCATCGGCGCGAGCGGCACGATGCGGATGTTGGCGCAGTTCTTCACGGCCTCCGTCGGCTCGATCGAGTCGGTGATGACGAGGCTCTTGAGCTGCGACGCGGTGATCCGGTCGACCGCCGGACCGGACAGGACGCCGTGCGTGATATAGGCGTGCACCTCCTTCGCACCGGCCTTCACGAGGACGTCCGCCGCCTTGCAGAGGGTGCCGGCCGTGTCGCAGATGTCGTCGACGATGATGACGGTCTTGCCGGCCACGTCGCCGATCACCGTCATCTCCGAAACCTCGCCCGCGCGCTCGCGCCGCTTGTCGACGATGGAGAGCGGCGCGTTGATCCGCTGCGCGAGTTCGCGCGCGCGGCCCACGCCCCCCACGTCCGGGCTGACCACGGCCAGATCGTCCAGCCCGCCCTTGAAATGGTGCATGATGTCGAGGGCGAAGATCGGCGAGGCGTAGAGGTTGTCGACGGGAATGTCGAAGAAGCCCTGGATCTGCGCGGCGTGCAGATCCATCGTCAGGACCCGCTCGATCCCCGAATTGGCGATCAGGTTGGCCACGAGCTTGGCGGAGATCGGTGTTCGGGCCTTGGTCCGCCGATCCTGCCGCGCGTAACCGAAATAGGGGATGACCGCCGTGATCCGCGCCGCCGACGACCGACGCAGCGCGTCGGAGATGATCAGCAGCTCCATCAGGTTGTCGTTCGCCGGGTTCGAGGTCGACTGGACGATGAACATGTCCTCGCCGCGGACGTTCTCGAACACCTCGACGAAAATTTCCTGATCGTTGAAGCGCTCCACCCGCGCCTCCACGAGGCCGGTGCGGACGCCCCGATGCATGGCCATGCGTCGCATGATGGCGCGGGCAAGGGGGCGGTTCGCCGTGCCGGAGATGACCTTGGGGTCGGGACTTGGCATGCACGCACCTTTCGAATCACCGCCGGCCTCTTTGCCGCACGGCCTAGCATCCGGCGGAGCGCGGGCAAAGCGTGCCCCGGTCCGGGACGCGCGCATCGTTGCGCCCGGGCGACCGCGCGCCTAACGTCCGTCGCGACGCGCAGACCCGGAGCATGCCATGCAGATCGATTATTATCTCGCCACGACGTCGCCCTATGCCTACCTCGCCGGCACGCGACCGGCCGAGATCGCCGCGAAGCACGGCGCGGGGATCGTCTACAAGCCGCTCGGCGTCTTCGACCTTTTCGCCCGGACAGGGGGCACGCCGCCCAAGGACCGCCACGAGAGCCGGCAGGCCTACCGCCTCGTGGAGATGCGCCGGCAGGCCGAGAAGGCGGGCAAGCCGATCAACCTGCATCCGGCGCATTGGCCGACGAACCCGGCCCCCTCCGCCTATGCGATCATCGCCGCGCAGCGGGAGGGCGGCGGCGATCTGGCCGCGCTCGTGGCCGGGCTGACCCGTGCCTGCTGGGCGGAGGAGCGCGACATCGCCGAGGACGCGGTGATCGCCGACTGTCTCGAAGCGGCCGGTTTCGACCGGGGCCTCGTCGATCGCGGCATGATGGCGGGGGCCGAAACCTATGCGCGCAACCTCGAGGAGGCGGTGGCGGCCGGCGCATTCGGCGTGCCCTTCTTCGTGGCGGGCGAGGAGACGTTCTGGGGGCAGGACCGGCTCGACGACCTCGACCGCTACCTGTCGCGGGCGTGAGGACGATCCTCGCCCTGCATTGCCTCCTCGCGTCGGGGGCGTCCTGGCGCGGCCTGCAGGAGGCGATGCCCGACGCGCGGCTCGTTTGCCCCGATCTGCCGGGTCACGGCGCCGCCACGGCCTGGGATCCGTCGGGCGACTTCATGGACGAGGCCGCCGCGATCGCCTGGGCGACGGCGCCGGACGGCCCGTTCGACCTGCTGGGGCATAGCTTCGGCGGCTGCGTCGCGCTGCGCATGCTGGCGGATGCGCCGGACCGGATCCGCAGCCTCGCGCTTGTCGAGCCGGTGATGTTCGCCGCCGGCGATCGCCGCGTGCGGGCGGCGAACCGCGCGGCCATGGAATCCGTGGAGGCCACCCTGCGGGCCGGCGACCGCGATGGCGCCGCGCGGGGTTTTGCCAGGCTGTGGGGTGACGGGGCGGACTGGAACACGGTTCCGGCCCGACGCAGGGACTACTTGAGCGACCGCATCCACCTGCTCGCCGCGGCCGGGCCCGGCATCGTGGAGGACGTCCACGCCATCCTGCCGCGCCTGCCCGCCGATCCGCCGCCGGTCACGCTCGTCACCCGCCGCAACCCGCCGGCCATCGTCGCCGGGATCGCGGACGGGCTGCGCGAACGGATCGCCGGGATGCGGATCGTCCGGATCGGATCGGGACACATGATTCCGATGGAGGCGCCCGGGGCGCTGGCGGACGTGCTGCGCGCATCCCTTGCCGAGGTCTGAAGACGAAGCGGGCCCGACCCCCGGAGGGATCGGGCCCGTGGTGAACCGTGGCAGCCGTCGGGCATGTATTCCCGAGGACCTGTATATACAGGTGGGCGCCGGGTAACACGGCCAGGACCGCGACAGAGCCAGCTCCCTCGGAATTGCTTAAGGCCACCGGAATTATGCCGTGGTGACGAGAAGCACAGAAGCACCGAAAGGGAAGCTAGGTCGCCCGTCGCATCGCCGCAAGGGGTCCGGCGAGGGACTCCCCCGACTGGACACCGGTTCACGCTTCGTTCACAACCGCGCCCATGTTCGTCCCGGACCCGCCCCCCGCCTGTGAGCCGCAACCCGGACAGCTTCTCGCACGCGGCGTCAGCCGTCATCTGCGGGAGCACGACTTCATGTGCCTGGAGGAGTTCTCGCCCGAGCAGGGCCGCCGCCTCGACGTGATGGCGCTCGGCCCGAAGGGCGAATTCTGGATCGTGGAATGCAAGTCGAGCCGGGCCGACTTCATGTCCGACCTGAAGTGGACGGGCTATCTGGAATGGGGCGACCGGTTCTTCTGGGCCGTCGACGCGGATTTCCCGGCGGAGATCCTGCCCGCGGAATCGGGCCTGATCCTTGCCGACGCCTTCGGGGCGGAGGTCGTCCGCATGCCGGAGGCCACGCCGCTCGCCTCCGCGCGCCGCAAGAAGCTCACGCTCAAGTTCGCGCGCTGTGCCGCCGGCCGGATGCAGGGCCTGCGCGATCCGATGTGGGGGTCTACTTCGAGCCTTTGACCATCATCGCCGCGGCGCGGATCTCCTCCGCGATCTCGAGCGCTTCGTCGGGTTCGAAATCCATCGGGATCTCGGCGCCCCGGCTTTCGATGAAGATGCGCACCATGCCCTGATCGGTCGGCCCGATCTGCAGGTTCGCCTCGGCGTCGGATTGGTCGTTGATACCCATGCGCTTTCTCTAGACTTCGCCCGGGGGCCACGCAAGATGAGGCGATGACGCCCGGCGACTTCTCCTTTCGCGACCTCGAGCCGGGCGATGCCGGCTGGGTCGCGATGCGTCACGGGGCGCTTTACTGGACGGACGAGGGCTACGACATCGCGTTCGAGGGCCTGGTGCTGGCACTCCTCGCGGAATTCATCGCCGATCGCGGCCCGCGCGACCGTGCCTGGATCGCCGTGGACGGCGCGGGGACGCGGCAGGGCTGCGTCTTCTGCGTCTGGCCGGAGACGGAGGTGGCGAAGCTGCGCATGTTCCTTGTGGAGCCGGCGCTGCGCGGAACGGGCCTCGCGCAGCGCATGCTGGAGGCGGTGATCGCCCATGCCCGCATGGAAGGGGCGCGCAGGGTGGTCCTGCGGACCCACGAGAGCCACCGCGCCGCCGGTCGCCTTTATGCCCGCAACGGTTTCGCGCTCCTGAGCGAGATGCCGGTCGTCGCCTACGGGCGGCCGACGCTGGAACAGGCGTGGGAGCTTCCCTTGTGATGCGGATCGCCGCGTCGGGCGCCCTTGCACCCCGGGGACGGCTTCGCTAGAGGGCATTCGAGTGCCGGCGTAGCTCAGTTGGTTAGAGCGCCTGATTGTGGATCAGGAGGTCCCCCGTTCAAGCCGGGGCGCTGGTACCATCCTCCATCCCCCTGGCGGAGACGATCCGCGACCATTTCCCGTGGGAGGCAGTGCCATGTCCGATGCGAAGAACGCCGAATGGTGGAAGACGGGGGTCATCTACCAGATCTACCCCCGCTCCTTCATGGACAGCGACGGTGACGGGATCGGCGATCTCGCGGGAATCGAATCGCGGCTCGACCATCTCGTCCGGCTCGGCATCGACGCCATATGGATCTCGCCCTTCTATCCGTCGCCGATGGTCGATTTCGGCTACGACGTGTCGGACTACACCGATGTCGATCCGCTTTTCGGGACGATGGCGGATTTCGAGCGACTCCTCGCGGCGGTGCATGCCCGCGGCCTGAAGCTGCTTCTCGATTTCGTGCCCTGCCACAGCTCCGACCGGCATCCCTGGTTCCTCGAAAGCCGGTCCTCCCGCGACAATCCGAAGCGGGACTGGTATGTCTGGCGCGACCCGTTGCCGGGTGGCGGCCCGCCCACGAACTGGATCGCGGAGTTCGGCGGCTCGACCTGGGAATGGGACGAGGGAACGGGGCAATATTACCTCCATTCCTTTCTGCCGGAGCAGCCTACGATCAACTGGCGCAACCCCCAGGCGCGCGCCGCGATGCTCGATGCGATGCGGTTCTGGTTCGACCGCGGCGTGGACGGGTTCCGCGTGGACGCGGTGGACCATGCGGCGCCGAACCCCGAACGCGGCGACAACCCGGTCAACGCGGCGTGGGAAGGCCCCGAGGGGCATACGATGAGCCTTCTGGCCGCGCATTCCCGCCACCAGCCGGAGGTGTTCGACGTGGTCCGCGACATGCGGGCGCTCGCGCGGACCTATCCCGAGGAGAAGCTCCTCGTGGGCGAGGCCTACGGTGAGATCCGCGAGTTCATAGAGTATTACGGCGCCGAGCTCGACGGATTCCAGCTGCCGTTCAATTTCCTGCTCATCAACGCCGAGTGGAACCCGGTGATCGTCGCGGGCCTCGTCGACGCCTACGAGGCGGCGCTGCCCGAGGGCGCGTGGCCGAACTGGGTGCTGGGCAACCACGACCGCGCCCGCATCGCCACCCGCGCCGGCCCCGGACAGGCGGCGGTGGCGGCGACGCTGCTGCTGACGTTGCGCGGCACGCCGACGATCTACCAGGGCGACGAGCTCGGCATGGAGAACGTGGAAATTCCCGCCGACCGCGTCGTCGATCCGTGGGAGATCAACATGCCGGGCCAGGGCCTCGGCCGCGACCCCGAACGCGCGCCCCTCGCCTGGGACGCGGGCGCGGGCGGCGGCTTCACCACGGGCGAGCCCTGGCTTCCGATGGACACGCGGCCCGGACTGAACGTCGCCGCGCAGGAGGGTGACCCGGCCTCCATGCTGAACCTGCACCGCCGGCTTCTGCGCCTGCGACGGGCGGAACCGGCGCTGATGCAGGGCGATTACCGCACGCTCTCCGTGGACGACGCGGTCTTCTGCTATGAGCGAGTGCGGAACGGCCGCCGGATCGGCGTGGCGCTCAACTTTAGCGACCGCGCCCGCCCGATGGATCTCGGGGGGGAGACGCTGTTCTCGACCACGGGCGACGACGCGCGGACCGGCGATCTTGCCCCGAACGAGGGACGGGTCGTCCGGCTCGCCTAATCCTATTGCGGGTCGGCGAACGCCGCCTGCATCCGCTCCACTGCCGCCTCGACCCGCGATCTCGGCGTGGCGAGGTTGAAGCGCAGAAAACTTTCGCCGCCTTTGCCGAAGGTCGGCCCGTGATTGGCCGCGATCCGGGCATCCGTCTCCACCCGCCGCGTGAACTCCTCGCCCGACATGCCGGTCCCCGCGAAGTCCACCCAGCCGAGATAGGTCGCCTCGAGCGGGACCGATTTCAGGCCCGGGATCGCGTCGATTCCTCGGTCGAAGATCCGCCGGTTTCCGTCGAGATAGTCCATCAGACGGTCCACCCAGGCCGCCCCCTCGGGCGAATAGGCCGCGGTCACCATGAACAAACCGAAGGAATTGGGCGACAGGCCCAGCGCCATCAATCGCTTCTCGAAGGCCGCCCGCAGCGCCTCGTCGTGGATGATGACGTTGCCGGTATGGGCGCCCGCGATGTTGAAGGTCTTGGTGGTGGAGGTCATCATCACCAGCCGGTCGGCGATGCCGTCGATCCGTGCCATCGGGATGTGCGTCTGGCCGGGATAAACGAGGTCGTGGTGGATCTCGTCCGACACGAGGATCAGGTCGTGGCGCCGCGCGAAGGCCGCGTAGCCCTCCAGTTCCGCCTGCGTCCAGACGCGTCCGTTCGGATTGTGCGGCGAGCAGAGCATCATCAACTTCGCGCCCGCCTCCGCGACGATCGCGTCCCATGTCTCGAAATCGGGAACGTAGCGTTCGCCGTCATAGGCCAGCTCGCATTCCACGACCCGCCGGTCGTTCGCGCGGATCACCTTGGCGAAGGCATGGTAGACCGGCGTGAAGACCACCACGCCGTCGCCCGGCGCGGTCCAGGTATCGACGCAGAGCGCGGCGCCGTTGACGAGGCCGTGCGTGGTCAGGATCGCGTCCGCCTCCACCTCCCAGCCGTGGCGCTCCCGCATCCACCAGCGGATCGCGTCCCGGTAGGCGCGGTCGTCCCCGAAATAGCCGAAGATGCCGTGATCGACCTGATGCCGGACGGCCGCGCGGATGCATTCGGGCGGCCGGAAATCCATGTCGGCCACCCACATCGCCAGCCCGTCCTCGGCCGAGACCCCGTAGATCGACTCCATCATGTCCCACTTCACGCAATGCGTGTCGCGGCGGTCGATGATCTCGTCGAAGCGGGGGTCGGCTGTCATGTCGGTCTCCTTGTTCCGGGAAGGCATACGCGCGCGGGCGCCGGTTGCAAGGCGCCGGGCGTCTGACTAGATCGGACGCGATGAAACGTCCTATCCTGATTCACCCCGATCCGCGCCTGAAGCAGGTCGCCGCGCCGGTCGACGACCTGTCGGACGCGCGCCTTTCGCTGGCGCGGGACATGCTCGAGACGATGTACGACGCCCCGGGCATCGGCCTCGCCGCGCCGCAGCTCGGCGTGATGGAGCGTCTGATCGTGCTCGACTGCGTGAAGGAGGAGGGCGAGACGCCGCGCCCCCTCGTCATGTTCAACCCCGAGATCCTGGCTGCGAGCGAGGAGACGGGCACCTACGAGGAAGGCTGCCTTTCGATTCCCGACCAGTATGCCGACGTGACCCGTCCGAGCGAGGTCGAGGTGCGGTGGATCGACGAGACCGGCGCCGAGCGGACGGAGGGGTTCGACGGGCTCTGGTCGATCTGCGTTCAGCACGAGATCGACCATCTTCGGGGCAAGCTCTTCATCGACTACCTCAAGCCGATGCGCCGGCAGATGATCACCCGCCGGATGCAGAAGCTGAAGCGCGAGCGGGCGCGGGAGGCGGGATGATCCTGCCCATCGTCATGCATCCCGATCCGACCCTCCGCGTCGTCTGCCGTCCGGTCGCGGGCGACGTGACGCAGCTCGCGCGGGACATGCTCGACACGATGTACGCGGCGCCGGGCCGGGGTCTTGCCGGACCGCAGGTCGGCGTGACCGAACGGCTCTTCGTGCTCGACGCGAGCTGGAAGGACGGCCTGGCCGATCCGCGCGTCTTCGTGAACCCGGAGATCGTGGCGCGGGAGGGCCGGCAGGTGAACATCGAGGGCTGCCTCTCGATTCCCGACACGCCCCGTCGCGTGGTCCGCCCGGCCGAGATCACGCTCGCCTTCGACGGCCCCTCGGGACGGCGGGAGGAGCGTTTCTCGGGCTTCGCCGCCGCCTGCATCTGTCACGAGATGGACCATCTGGACGGTGTGCTGATCCTCGACTATCCCGAGGCGGAGCCCGCCGATCCGGTCTGACAGACGCGATTGCCGCTGGACCCGGGCGCCCGGACGCGGCACGAAAGCCCGGATGACGCACCGCCCTTTCCTGCGCTGGCCCGATCCGCGCCTCCGCATGCCCGCCGAACCCGTCGACGCCGTGGACGGCACGGTGCGGACGATCTGGGACGAGATGGTGGAGGCGATGCATGCGATGCCCGGCGTCGGTCTGGCCGCCCCGCAGCTCGGTATCATGCGCCGTCTGGCCGTGGTCGATGCCGGTGACGGGCAGGGGGTCGCTCGCCTCGCCAATCCCCGTATCCTCCACGCGAGCGCCACGCTGCGCGACCACGAGGAAGCCTCGCCGAACCTGCCCGGCGTCTCGGCCCGCGTGTCGCGCCCGCGCGCCGTCACCGTCGCCTTCCTCGACGAGACCGGCGCCGCGCGGGAGGAGGAGTTCGTCCTTCTCCGCGCGACCTCGGTGCAGCACCAGATCGACCATCTCGACGGGCGGATGTACTTCCACCGCCTGTCCAAGGTGAAGCGCGACATGCTCCTCAGGAGGGCCGCCAAATGCGCCTGATCTTCATGGGAACGCCCGATTTCGCGGTCCCCGTCCTCGACGCGCTGCACGAATCGGGGCACCACGTCCTTGCCGCCTATACGCAGCCGCCGCGGCCGGCCGGCCGGGGCAGGCGGGATCGCCCCGCGCCCGTCCACCTCCGGGCCGAGGAGCTCGGGATCGAGGTGCGCACCCCGACCTCGCTCAAGGGCGGGGCGGCGGAGGACTTCGCCGCGCTCGACGCGGATCTCGCCGTCGTGGTGGCCTACGGCCTGATCCTGCCGCAGGCGGTGCTCGACGCGCCGCGTCACGGCTGTCTCAACGTCCATGCCTCGCTCCTGCCGCGCTGGCGGGGGGCGGCGCCGATCCAGCGCGCGGTGATGGCGGGCGACGACCGGACGGGGATCTGCATCATGGCGATGGAGGCGGGGCTCGACACGGGCCCGGTCATCCTGCGGGAGGCGACGGACATCGCGCCCGGCGACACGACGGGCGATCTCCACGACCGTCTGTCCGCGATGGGCGCGCGGCTTGTCGTGCAGGCGGTGGACCAGATCGCCCGCCTGTCCCCCGTCGCGCAACCCGAGGAGGGCGTGACCTACGCCGCCAAGATCGACAAGTCCGAGGCGGAGGCCGACTTCGCCTGGGACGCCGCGACCCTCGCGCGGCAGATCAACGGCCTGTCGCCGTTCCCGGGCGCCTGGGTCGCGCGCGACGGCGCGCGGCTGAAACTCCTGCGCGCGGTGGCGCTGCCGGAGGTCGAACATTCCGCGGCGCCCGGCACGATTCTCGAAGGGGATGGCCTCGTGGTCGCCGCCGGGACCGGCGCGGTCGAGCTTCTGGAGGTGCAGCAGGCCGGCCGCGGCCCGAACAGCGGCATCGCGTTCCGCAACGGCGCCCGGCTCGTCCCCGGCGATCCGCTGGCAGGCTGACGGGCTGGACCCCGGCCCCCCGCGCTCTTAGGTGGTGGGGCGAGGAGCGATGCCATGACCGAACCGAGACCCCCGCTGACACTCCACCTCGCCGCCCCCCGCGGCTTCTGCGCGGGCGTGGACCGGGCCATCAAGATCGTCGAGCTGGCGCTCGAGAAATGGGGCGCCCCGGTCTATGTGCGCCACGAGATCGTCCACAACCGCTACGTCGTCGACGGGCTCAGGGCGAGGGGCGCGGTCTTCGTGGAGGAACTCGACGAATGCCCGGCCGACCGTCCGGTGATCTTCTCCGCCCACGGCGTGCCGCGCGCCGTCCCGGCCGACGCCGCTGCGCGGGAGATGATCTACGTGGACGCGACCTGTCCGCTCGTCTCCAAGGTCCATATCGAGGCGGCGCGGCACAACGAGAACGGGCTGCAGATGGTGATGATCGGCCATGCCGGACATCCCGAGACGATCGGCACGATGGGGCAGCTTCCCGACGGCGAGGTGCTCCTGGTCGAGACGCCGGAGGACGTGGTCCGACTGGCCCCGCGCGACCCCGGGCGGCTGGCCTTCATCACGCAGACGACGCTTTCGGTCGACGACACCGCGGACATCGTCGCGGCCCTCAAGGCGCGGTTCCCCGCGATCGTCGGGCCGCACAAGGAGGACATCTGCTACGCCACGACCAACCGGCAGGAGGCGGTCAAGGCGATGGCGCCCGATTGCGACGCGATCCTCGTGGTCGGCGCGCCGAACTCCTCGAACTCGAAGCGGCTGGTGGAGGTCGGAGCCAAGGCCGGCTGCGCCTATGCGCAGCTCGTGCAGCGCGCGGCCGACATCGACTGGCGCGCGCTCGAGGGCATCCGATCCGTCGGCATCACCGCGGGGGCAAGCGCGCCCGACGTTCTGATCGAGGAAGTCGTCGCGGCCTTCCGCGACCGCTTCGCCGTGACCGTGAACCCGGTCGTGACGGCGGAGGAGAACGTGGAGTTCAAGGTGCCCCGGGTGCTGCGGACGGCGTAACACGCAGGGCAAGCGCGGAATACCTCAAGCCAGTTGATAAATCTTCCGTCAACCCTTGCGGGGTTAACGGAAGGTTCCGGTAACGTTTGGCCGGAGGCGACTACTCGGTCTGTGCGATCGCCGGGGCGCGGCCGGTCTCGCAGCGTCGTCACGCTTCAGTACCGCCTCGGCGCGCTTGCCGTCGTCCCCGGCGCCGGAAACGTCGAAACGCTGGCGATGGGCCGCGGTCGTCGATCAGCGCTCACGGTTGCGTTCGGGATCGTTCCGGCGCTCGTCGCGGTTGTGCCGCAGCCGTGGGAGCGCCCTTCGCCGTGATCGAGTTCGCGGGTGCGGCCGACCTGTCCGGGATCGCTGCCGCTGCCGTTCCTTCCGGGCGCGCCGGAGCGTGGCGCCCGGGGTTGCGGCGTTTGGCGGCGTGTTCACGGAGATGCCCCCCCGTCGTCTTCGAAAGCTACGGTTTGCCGGCGCTGGCGTCGACGCCAGCATCGCTCTCTTCGTCTCGACCCCCCTGCGGTTTGCTATGAGGACCTCGGTGCGCGTCGGCGGACGGGATGCGATGCGCCCCGCCGATCGGTCGAGCTACCGGGATTCGCCCGCCCGGTTCCCCCCGAAACGTGCGCCGTCCAAGCGGGTCCGGGGCCGGTTCGCGGCGGGTCGGCTCGGGGCTTTCGTCCGGAAAGCGTCCGTGGCATGTGGCGCGCATGATCCCAGCCCGTGTTCCCCTTGCCCCGCTCGTCCTCGGTCTGGCCGGATTGCTACCCTTCGTCTGGGGCGTCGTGACGCTTTGGTGGGACGGCGCGGCGGCGGCGACGCTCGCCACGGTGGGGCCGCGCTTCGTGGGGCCCTATATCGGGCTCTTCTACGGCGCGGTGATCCTGTCCTTCATGTCGGGCGTGCTTTGGGGCTTCGCCACGAAGGCCGAGGGCGCGATGGCCGCGACGGGCTACGCGCTTTCGGTCCTGCCGGCGCTTTGGGCGTTCTTCACCACCGGCGGGGGGCCGACCGGGGCGGCGGTGGCGCTGATCGCGGGGTTCGTCGGCCTTCTGGGGCTCGACTGGCTGTTCTGGCGCTACGGGCTGGCGCCGCCCTGGTGGATGACGCTTCGGATGATCCTGACGGCGGGGGTCGTGCTCTGCCTGCTGCCGGTGGCGTTCTGATGGAGCTCGTCGCCTATACGGACGGCGCCTGCTCCGGCAATCCGGGCCCCGGCGGCTGGGGCGCGCTGCTTGTCGCGTCGAAGGACGGCGCGGTGGTCAGGGAGCGCGAGCTGAAGGGCGGCGAGGCCGAGACGACCAACAACCGCATGGAGCTCATGGCCGCGATCAGCGCGCTGGAGGCGCTGGAGCGGCCCTCGACGCTCCGGATCGTGACCGACAGCGCCTACGTGAAGGGCGGCATCACCGCGTGGCTGCACGGCTGGAAGCGGAACGGCTGGAAGACCTCGACCCGCAAGCCGGTCAAGAACGAAGATCTGTGGCGCCGGCTCGACACGGCGCAGGCGCGGCACGACGTCGTCTGGGCATGGGTCAAGGGCCATGCGGGCCACCCGGAGAACGAACGGGCCGACGCGCTGGCCCGGGCGGGGATGGCGCCGTTCAAACCGAAGCGCTGACCCGACGCGACAGGCCCCGGGCTCAGGCCTGCGCGTTCTCGGGGGTGGAAGCGTCCGTTCCGCGGGGCGGCCGGCCGATCACGTCGCGCAGTTCGTCGAGCTCGATGAAGTTGTCGGCCTGACGCCGGAGGTCGTCGGAGATCATGGAAGGCTGGCTGCGCAGGGTCGAGCAGACCGAGACCCGCACGCCCTTGCGCTGCAACGCCGCGACGAGGGGCCGGAAATCGCCGTCGCCGGAGAACAGGACGATGTGATCCACATGCTCCGCCGTGTCGAGCGCGTCGACCGTCAGCTCGATATCCATGTTCCCCTTGATCTTGCGCCGCCCCTGGCTGTCGGTGAATTCCTTGGCGGGCTTTGTGACGAGGGTGAAGCCGTTGTATTGCAGCCAATCCACCAACGGACGGATCGGGGAATAATCCTCCGTCTCCATGAGCGAGGTGTAATAGAACGCCCGCAGGAGCTTGCCCCGTCGCACGAATTCCTGCCGCAGGAGCCGGTAATCGATATCGAAGGAAAGAGCCTTCGCGGCAGCGTACAAATTCGCCCCGTCTATGAAGAGCGCGAGTCGCTCGTCGCGATAAAACATTCTGCCATCCTTTCGGGGGTGAACCGCCATCCGACCGCAATAAGTCTGGACTTGCGCCGCGGTTTCCCTTTCTCAGCATATAATTATTCGTATTGACGCAATAGGCAATGGCGCGCTTCGAATCGTCCTTCTACCTTGTGGCCCTTGGCGCGAACTTGGGCAATGCGGTCGCGTTCAATGCCCAGGCGATCGTTGCGGCGGCGCACAGGGTCCCGGGCCGGGTCGCGGGAATGTCGAGACTCTACCGGACGCCGGCCTATCCGAAAGGGGCGGGGCCCGATTTCGTGAATGCGGTCCTCGCGACCTATTGCTCGCTGCCGCCCGCCGCGATGCTGCGGGCGCTTCATGCGATCGAGGCGCGGCACGGTCGCCGTCGCGACCGCCGTTGGGGCGCCCGGAGCCTCGACCTCGACCTGCTCGGGAGGGGCGCGATCGTGCGGCCGGATCGGGCCGTGCTCAAGGGCTGGATCGGGCTCGACCCGGAGCGGCAGGCGCAGGAGGCGCCCGGAGAGTTGATATTGCCGCACCCGCGGCTGCAGGACCGGGCCTTCGTGCTCGTCCCGCTGGCCGGGATCGCGGCGGGGTGGCGTCATCCGCTGTCCGGACGGAGGGTCGCGGAGATGGTGTCGCGCCTGTCGGGCGCGGACCGGCGCGAGATACGTCCGCTTGGCGCGGTGGGCGGGGTTGTCAATAGGAAAATCGACCGCTAGATACGCCTCTCCGACTCCCCAGATGAGGTGCGATCATGGCACGCGTCACTGTCGAAGACTGCGTCGACAAGGTTCCCAACCGGTTCGAACTGGTGATGCTCGCCGCGCACCGCGCCCGCGAGGTCGCCTCCGGCAGCCCGATCACCGTCGACCGCGACAACGACAAGAACCCGGTCGTCGCGCTGCGCGAGATCGCGGAGGAGACGCAGAACGCCGACGATCTGCGCGAGCGGCTGATCGAGGCGAACCAGACGCAGATCGAGGTCGACGAGCCGGAAGAGGATTCGATGGCCCTTCTGATGGGAGTCGAGAAGGACGCGCCGGCGCAGGACGACATGTCCGAGGAGAAGCTGCTGCGTGCGCTGATGGAGGCGCAGGGCCAGCCCTGATCGAAAGGCGCGCCTGTCATGATCGAGGTCGAGGACCTGATTGCGCTCGTGCGCGCTTACAACCCCCGGACCGACGCCACCCTGATCCGTCAGGCCTACGCCTATGGCGCGGCGATGCATGACGGCCAGATGCGGCGGTCGGGGGAGCCCTACTTCACGCATCCGGTCGAGGTGGCGAGCCTTCTGACCGAGCAGCGGCTCGACGACGCGACGATCGTCACCGCGCTCCTGCACGACACGATCGAGGACACGCGGTCGACCTATTCCGAGATCGAGGCGCGGTTCGGCACCGAGATCGCCGGAATGGTTGACGGCGTCACCAAGCTGACGAATCTGGAGCTGACTTCGTCGGAGACCAAGCAGGCGGAGAATTTCCGCAAGCTTTTCATGGCGATGTCGAAGGATCTTCGCGTGATCCTCGTCAAGCTGACCGACCGGCTGCACAACATGCGCACGATCCGCCACATGGCCTCGCACAAGCAGGGGCAGAAGGCGCACGAGACGATGGAGATCTATGCGCCCCTCGCGGGGCGGATGGGGATGCAGTGGATGCGCGAGGAGCTCGAGGATCTGAGCTTCTCCGTCCTGAACCCGGAGGCGCGGACCTCGATCCTGCGGCGTTTCGCGGTGCTTCAGCGCGAATCCGGCGACGTGATCCGCCGCATCACCAACGACATCGAGATCGAGCTGAACCGGGCGAAGATCGAGGCCAGCGTCATGGGACGCGCCAAGCGGCCGTTCAGCATCTGGCGCAAGATGGAGGAGAAGGAGATCGGCTTCTCGCGTCTGTCGGACGTTTACGGGTTCCGGATCGTCGTGGGCCCCGACGCCGATTGCTACCGTGCGCTCGGCGTGATCCATCAGCGCTGGCGCAGCGTGCCGGGCCGCTTCAAGGACTACATCAGCCAACCCAAGTCGAACGGCTATCGCTCCATCCACACCACCGTTTCGGGGCGAGACGGCAAGCGGGTCGAGGTGCAGATCCGCACGCGCGAGATGCATGAGGTGGCCGAGCGCGGCGTGGCCGCGCACTGGTCCTACCGCGACGGGGTGCGCGCCGAGAACCGCTTCGCCGTCGATCCCGCCGAATGGCTGCGGATGATGAACGAGCGCTTCGAGGAAGCCTCCGACCACGCGGAGTTCATGGAGGCCGTGAAGCTCGAAATGTACACCGATCAGGTGTTCTGCTTCACGCCCAAGGGCGACGTCGTCAAGCTTCCGAAGGGCGCGACGCCGATCGACTTCGCCTATTCGATCCATACCCGGATCGGCCACCGGACGGTCGCGGCCAAGGTCGACGGTATGCGGGTGCCGCTCTGGACGCGCCTGCGCAACGGGCAGTCGGTGGAGATCGTGACGGCCGAGGCGCAGGCGCCGCAGGACAGCTGGATCGACATCGCCACGACGGGTCGCGCGAAGTCGGCCATCCGCCGGGCGCTGAAGGCGGAGCGGCGCTCGGGGCATATCCGCCTCGGACGGGAGCTGGCGCGCGCGGCTTTCGCGCAGGTCGGCAAGCGGGCCACGGACAAGGCGCTCCGAACGGCGGCCGCCTCGCTCGGCCTGAGCCGCGACGAGGATCTTCTGGCCGCGATCGGCGCCTCCGAGATCAGCGCGCGGAGCGTCGTCGCGAACCTCTATCCCGAGCTCGCGCAGGTCCCGCCGGCGCCCGACGTCGCGCCGGAGGAGGCGATCGTGGGACTGGACCCGAAAGCGCATTTCGACCGTGCCCCCTGCTGCCAGCCGGTTCCGGGCGAGCGCATCGTGGGCATCTCCAACAAGGGTCACGGCGTCACCGTGCACGCCATCGACTGCCCCCGGATGGCGGAGTTCGAGGATCAGCCCGACCGCTGGATCGACCTGCAATGGCAGCCTGGCCACCATGCGCCGCGCAACGCCGTGACGCTGGAGATGGTGATCTCCAACGCGCCGGGGGTGCTGGGGCGGATCTGCATTCTCATCGCGGAGCAGAACGCGAACATCGCCGACCTGCGCTTCGTCGACCGGAAGCCGGATTTCTTCCGTCTTCTGATTGACGTCGAGGTACGCGACCGCGAACATCTCCACGGCGTCATCATGGCCGCCGATACCGAAAGCGACGTGGCGCAGGTTCGCCGCCACCGCGAGGAAGGAACGCGCCGCGTGCCCTTCCGGTCGGAACGCGCGACCGCCTGACGTCGTCGGAGGAGGCCACGTGTTCAAACGCCGAGACAGGTTGCCGTTCGCGCAGGCCGTCGGGCGGACGTTCTGGCCGAAGGGCGGCTGGCGACGGTCGGCCACCTACGTCAAGCACCGGCTCCATAGGCTGCCCGACACGCCGCGCAAGATCAGCCGGGGCATCATGGTCGGGGTGTTCACCACGTTCACGCCGTTCTACGGGCTCCATTTCCTCGTGGCCGCGGCGATTGCCTTGATGGTGCGGGGCAACGTCATGGCGGCGCTTCTGGGCACGTTCTTCGGCAACCCTCTGACCTACGTCCCGATCGCGGTCGTCTCGCTCAATCTCGGACACGTCATGCTGGGCACGCAGATGAACCCGGAGGTGGACGAGGGCATCTTCGCGCGCATCTTCGGTGCCGCGGAGGATCTGTTCTGGAACAGCTGGTACGCGCTGACCGGGACCCCGGTGGACTGGACGGCGACGGCGCTGTTCTACGACACCGTGTTCCTGCCCTGGCTCGTGGGCGGGCTGATACCGGGCATCTTCACGGGGATCGCGGCCTATACGGTTTGCCTGCCGCTGATCGAGGCGTATCAACGCCGCCGCCGGGGCGCGTTGAAGAAGAAGCTCGACGACATCCGGCGCAAGGCGGCGGAGCGCGCCGCCGAAACGGCCGCGCCGGCGAAAGGGGATACGAATGGATAGGCTCAGGCTCGGCATCAACGTCGATCACGTCGCCACGATTCGCAACGCGCGGGGCGGCGACAGTCCGGATCCGGTGCGCGCCGCGCTGGCGGCAGAGGCGGCGGGCGCAGACGGCATCACGGCTCATCTGCGCGAGGATCGTCGCCACATCCGCGACGCCGACATGGCCGCGATCCGCGCGGCGATCTCCATTCCGCTCAATTTCGAGATGGCCGCGACCGACGAGATGGCGCGCATCGCTCAGGCGACGCGCCCCCATGCCGTTTGCCTCGTGCCCGAGAAGCGGGAGGAGCGGACGACCGAGGGCGGGCTCGAGGTGGCGGGCGATGCGAACCGGCTGACGGACTTCGTCGCGCCGCTCGCCGGGATGGGGGCGCGTGTCTCGCTCTTCGTCGCGCCCGATCCGCGGCAGATCGAGGCGGCGGCCCGGGTGGGCGCTGCGGTTGTGGAACTGCATACCGGCACCTATTGCGACGCCGTTGCGGCAGGCGAGCTGGAGGCGGCGGCGGACGAGCTTACGCGTCTGACGGAGGCCGCGCGACTGGCGGCGGAGGCGGGCCTCGAGGTCCATGCCGGCCACGGGATCACCTACGATTCCGTGGGGCCGCTGGCCGCCATCCCGCAGGTCGTGGAACTCAACATCGGGCATTTCCTGATCGGGGAGGCGGTGTTCGCGGGTCTCGATGGCGCGATCGCGGAGATGCGGCGGCGGATGGTCCTGGCGCGGGACGCCGCGGAATGATTCTCGGCATCGGCACCGATCTCGCGAACATCGAGCGCGTGCAGGGCGTCCTCGACCGGTTCGGCGACCGCTTCCGCGACCGCGTCTTCACCCCGCGGGAGCAGCGCAAGGCGGCGAGCCGCAAGGGCGGCGCGCTTGGCGAAGCGTCGACCTACGCCAAGCGGTGGGCCGCGAAGGAGGCCTGCTCCAAGGCGCTCGGCACCGGGCTGCGAATGGGCATCGCCTGGAAGGACATGGCGGTGACGAACCTTCATACCGGGCAGCCGATCATGGCCGTGACCGGTTGGGCCGCGGAGCGGCTGGAGCGGATGACGCCGGACGGACACGAAGCGGTGATCCATGTCTCGCTGACCGACGACCACCCCTGGGCACAGGCTTTCGTCGTGATCGAGGCGCGCCCCTTCGCCTGATCCCCGGCAGTTGACAGCATCCGGGGCACGGGGCAGGGGAAGCGCGATCTGGCATCGAGGACGACGTGAATGGCTGTAACGGAGGAAAAGAAGGAGGGCCTGCTCGAGACCGTCAAGACGATCGTCTGGGCGCTCGTCATCGCGGGTGTATTCCGCACGCTTTTCTTCCAGCCGTTCTGGATTCCCTCGGGCTCGATGAAGGACACGCTCCTGATCGGTGACTTCCTCTTCGTCAACAAGATGGCCTATGGCTATTCGCAGTATTCCTGCCCGTTCTCGATGTGCACCTTTATCGACGGCCGCTGGTTCGGGAGCGAGCCCGAGCGCGGCGACGTGATCGTGTTCCGGCATCCGGTCAACGGCACGGATTTCATCAAGCGGCTGATCGGGCTGCCCGGCGACACGGTGCAGATGCGCGACGGACGGCTTTATCTGAACGGCGAGCCGGTCGCGGTCGAGGAGACCGAGCCCTTCGTCGAGACGAAGGAGCCGCAGGGGCCGCAGCGCCTCACGCCGCGCTGCGCGAACGATCCGGTGGCGGTCGGGGAGGACTGCATCAAGGAGCGGTTCGCGGAACGTCTGCCGGGCGAGGAGGAGCCGCATTCGATCCTCAATATCGCGAGCACGGGAACCGACGATACGCCGGTCTTCACGGTGCCCGAGGGCGAATACTTCTTCATGGGCGACAACCGCGACAATTCGCGGGACAGCCGCGTGCCGCGCTCCATCGGTGGCGTCGGCTTCGTGCCCTACGAGAACCTGATCGGCCGGGCGGACCGGGTCGTCTTCTCCTCGGCCGGCGCGCAGATGTTCTTTGTCTGGACTTGGCGTCTGGACCGCTTCTTCGAGGAGATCGTTTGAAGCTCGGGCGGGAACTGATCGCGTTCCAGACGCGGCTCGGCCACCACTTCGCGCGGCCGGACGTGCTCATGCGCGCGGTCACCCATTCCTCCTTCGGCACCGACACGCGGCCCGACAACCAGCGGCTCGAGTTCCTGGGCGACCGCGTTCTCGGCCTCGTTATCGCGGAGGCGGTGATGGAGCGCGACGAACAGGCCGTGGAGGGACAACTTGCCCCCCGGTTCAACGCTCTCGTCCGCAAGGAGACCTGCGCCGAGGTCGCGCGGGAGATCGATCTGGGCGCCGTCCTGAAGCTCGGCAAATCGGAGCAGATGACGGGCGGCCGACGCAAGATGACGCTGCTCGGCGACGCGATGGAGGCGCTGATCGCGGCGATCTATGTCGATGGCGGGATGGAAACGGCGCGGCGTGTGGTCCTCCGGCTCTGGGGCGACCGCATCTCGACCGTCGCGCCCGATGCGCGGGATGCCAAGACCACGTTGCAGGAATGGGCGCAGGGCCGTGGCCTGCCGCCGCCCTCCTACACGGTGGTCGACCGGTCCGGCCCCGATCACGCGCCGGTCTTCCGCGTGGTGGCGCGGCTGGCGGATGGCCGCGAAGGCAGCGGCGAGGCGACGTCGAAGCGCGCGGCGGAACAGGCGGCGGCCGCGTCGCTCCTTGGAGAGGTGACGAATGGATGATGTGACGCGCGCGGGCTTCGTCGCCCTGATCGGGGAGCCGAATGCCGGCAAGTCCACGCTGCTCAACCGGATGGTGGGGGCCAAGGTCTCGATCGTCACCCACAAGGTCCAGACGACGCGCGCCCGCATTCGCGGCGTCGCGATGGCGGGCGCCTCGCAGATCGTGTTCGTCGATACGCCGGGACTGTTCCGGCCGAAGCGACGGCTCGACCGCGCGATGGTCGCGGCCGCGTGGACGGGCGTCGCCGATGCCGATGTCGTCGTCCTCCTGATCGAGGCGCATCGCGGCCTGACCGGGGGGGTCGAGGCGATCCTCGCCTCGCTCGAGGAAAAACGCGCGCCGGGTCAGCCTATCATGCTGGCGATCAACAAGATCGACCGGGTGCCGGCCGACCGGCTTTTGAAGCTGACCGAAACGATGAACGCGCGCTTCCCCTTCGACGCGACGTTCATGATCTCCGCCGAGAAGGGCCGTGGCGTGGACGATCTGAAGGGCGATCTCGCCCGGCGCATGCCCGAGCATCCCTGGCTCTATCCCGAGGACCAGATCGCCGACCTGCCGGTCCGCATGATCGCGGCCGAGATCACGCGCGAGAAACTGACGTTACGGCTGCATCAGGAGATACCCTACCAGCTGACGGTGGAGACCGAGAGCTGGGAGCAGCGCGAGGACGGCTCGGCGCGGATCGATCAGGTGATCTACGTGATGCGGGAGGGGCACCGAGGCATCGTGCTCGGCCGGAAGGGCGAGACGGCCAAGGCGGTCGGGCAGGCGGCGCGAACCGAGCTCGAGGCGTTCCTCGGCCACCGCGTCCACCTGTTCCTGCAGGTCAAGGTGCGGCCGAACTGGCTCGAGGAGAGCGAGCGCTTCGACGCGATCGGCCTCGACTTCCGCGATGGCTGACGCAGTCGGGATGACGGCGTGAACCGGCTCAAGGCGTCGATCTGGGTCTCCGCCTATCGCAAGCGGCTGGAGCTTCTGAACATCGCCTGCTTCGTGGTCCGGCACGGCGACGACGACGGAGGCGCGGTGCTCGTCAAGCTCAACACGCTCGACGGGCAGGCACGGGTCTACCAGCGCAGTTTCGACCTGATGACGGGTGAGCGGGCTTGGATCGTGCTCATCGAGGGGGCGGAGGCCGATTGCGACGCGGCGATCGGCCGGCAGACCGGGTTCGACCCCGATATCTGGGTTCTAGAGGTGGAAGACCGAGCAGGCCGGCACCTGCTCGACGCGGAGGGCTTCGCGTGATCGAGTGGCGCGACGAAGGCATTGTCCTCGCCGCGCGGCCTCACGGCGAGACCTCGGTGATCCTCGAGCTTTTCACGCGGACGCACGGGCGGCATCTTGGCGTCGTCCACGGCGGCGTGTCGCGCCGGAAGGCACCGATGCTGCAGGCGGGCAACCAGCTCGACGTCGAATGGCGCGCGCGGCTGGAGGCGCATCTCGGTACTTGGAATGTGGACCTGCGCCGCAGCCGGGCAGGCGCGGTCCTGTCCGATCCGCTCCGCTTGTCGGCCCTGAGCGCTGTCTGCACTCTTTGCGGTTTCACGCTTCCCGAACGCGAGGCTCTGCCGGACTTCCAGATGCGAACCGAATCGCTTTGCGACGCGATCGTGTCGGGGGAAGGTTGGCTCAACGATTACGTCTTCTGGGAGGCGGCGCTTCTGGAGGTCGCGGGCTTCCGCCTGGAGCTTTCCTGTTGCGCGGTGACCGGGGGGACGAAGGATCTGGCCTATGTTTCGCCGCGAAGTGGCCACGCGGTCAGCCGGGCGGGGGCCGGGGACTGGGCTCCGCGGCTGCTGCCGATGCCGGCCATGTTCGCGGGCGCCGTCCCGTCCCTTGAAGGGGTGCACGGGGCGCTGAATCTCACGGGGCACTTCCTCGCGGAGCGGCTGGCCCCGTCGCTCGGTGATCGCCCCGTTCCGGCCGCGCGGACGCGGTTTCTACGCGAGCTGGGCGCCGGGCACGGTTCCTGATCGTCGGGGCTGGCTCCCGCCGTTGCGCGGGCCTATGCGAGCCGGATGGATACGTTGACGCCCCTTGCCTGGACCCTGTCACTTGCGATCGCGATGTTCGGCGGTCTCGTGAAAGGCCTCGTGGGCTTCGCCCTGCCGCTCGTCCTCATATCGGGCCTTTCGAACTTTCTCGATCCGTGGCTTTCGCTTGCCGGCATTCTCGTCCCGATCCTCGTCACCAATCTCTGGCAGGTCGGCCGGCAAGGGCCGGCGGAGGCGCTCGATGCCGCGCGGACCCATTGGCGCTATCTGGCGATGGTCATGGTGGCGATCTTCGGGGCGGCGCAACTCGTCACGGCGATCCCGCGCGACGCGTTCTACTTCGTTCTCGGCATTCCGGTCATCGCGCTGTCGCTCCTGCAGTTATCGGGATTCCATTTGTCGATCCCGCCCAAGCGGCGGATCGCCGCGGAATGGGGGATCGGGTTCGTTTCTGGCATGCTCGGCGGTCTGGCCGGGACCTGGGGTCCGACAACCGTGCTCTACCTCCTCGCGATCGACACGCCGAAGGCGCGGCAGATGGTCGTGCAGGGCGTGATCTACGGCGCCGGTTCAATCGTGCTCGTCCTCGCGCATCTGAGGTCCGGGATCCTGAACAATGAGACGATCTGGTTCTCGGTCGCACTCTTGCCGACAGCCCTGCTCGGGATGGCCATCGGGTCCAGGCTGCAGGACCGGATGGATCAGGCACTGTTCCGGAAAATCACGCTCGTCGTCCTGATCGTCGCCGGGATAAATCTGATCCAGAAGGGCTTCGTCGGCTGAATCGTCAGGACAGGAACTGGAAGCAGACCTGCTCCACCGCGCCACGGCCGTCCGTCTCGGTCACCTCGAAGGGGACGACCACGACCGGCGTCCCCTCGATCTCGATGGAAAAGGTCCAGGTGCCGGGAACCTTCTCATAGTCCTCCTCGAAGGTGAAGAGGTTGAGGCTCGCATCGCCGGCCAGCAGCACGTCGTCCCATTCCTGGCGCACCATCCCGGCCGCTCCCATCGGCGGGTGGGTTACGACGATCGTGACGTCCCGTGCGGATACGCCCGGTTCGAGTTCCGTCCGGAAGCCGAAGCTGAGATCGTCCATCGTCGGCACGGTCCGGCTCGGCAGGTCGAAGCCCAGCGTCTCGTCGATCAGCCGGATCTGACCCGCCTCGGTCCGAGGGGCCGCGACGAGCTCTCCGGTGCTTTCCCGGGGACAGATGATGCCCGCCTCCAACAGACGGACATCCGCCGGCGCCGCCCCGGGCAGCGCTATACCGGACAGGGTCAGGATCGCCGGGATCAGCCGATGGCGCACGCCTTCACGTCCTCGTCGATATGGTCGACATATTTCTCGAAGTTCGCGGCGAACATGTCCACCAGCTTCGCGGCCTGTCGGTCGTAGGCATCCTTGTCGGCCCAGGTGCGGCGCGGGTCGAGCAGGTCGTCCGGCACCCCCTCGCAGCTGTCCGGCACCTCGAATCCGAAATTGGGGTCGCGCCGGAAGGTGCCGGAGGCGAGCGATCCGTTCAATGCGGCCGCGAGGAGCGCGCGGGTCGCCTTGATCGGCATCCGGCTACCGGTGCCGTAGGCTCCGCCGGTCCAGCCGGTGTTGACGAGCCAGCAATCCGAGCCGTGTGCGGCGATCTTTTCCTTCAGCAGGTTGCCGTAGACCTCCGGACGGCGCGGCATGAAGGGCGCGCCGAAGCAGGTCGAGAAAGTCGGCTCCGGCTCCGTCACGCCGCGTTCGGTCCCGGCGACCTTGGAGGTGAATCCGGACAGGAAGTGATACATCGCCTGCGCGGGCGAAAGCCGGGAGATCGGCGGCAGGACGCCGAACGCGTCGCAGGTCAGCATCACGACGTTCCTCGGATGGCCGCCAAGTCCCGTCGCGCTGGCATTTGAGATGTAGTCGAGCGGGTACGCCGCGCGCATGTTGGGGGTGATGCTCGTGTCGTCGAAGTCGAGAGCGAGCGTGTCGGGGTCGAAGACCATGTTCTCGATCACGGTCGCGAAGCGCGTGGTGGTCGCGAAGATCTCCGGTTCGGCTTCGGGCGACAAGCTGATCGTCTTGGCGTAGCACCCCCCCTCGAAGTTGAAGATGCCGCGATCCGACCATCCATGCTCGTCGTCGCCGATCAGGACCCGGTCGGGCGCGGCCGACAAGGTGGTCTTGCCCGTGCCGGACAGGCCGAAGAAGACCGCCGCGTCGGCCTGATCGGCGGGTGCGTGGTTGGCCGAGCAATGCATCGGCATCACGCCGCGCTCCGGCAGGATGTAATTGAGGAGCGTGAAGACGGATTTCTTGTTCTCGCCGGCATATTCGGTGCCGCCGATGAGGATCTCCTTCGCCTCGATGTTGAGGGCGATCACGACGTCGGAACGGCAGCCGTGACGCTCCGGGTCGGACCGGAAGGAGGGGCAGTTGATGACCGTGTACTCCGGCTCGAATTCCGCGAGCTCTTCGTCGTCGGGCCGACGCAGCATGTGACGGATGAAAAGGCTGTGCCAGGCGAGTTCGGTCACGACCCTGACATCGAGACGGTGCGTCGGATCCGCACCACCGAAAAGGTCCTGAACAAAAAAGTCGCGGCCCTTCATATGCGCAAGGAGGTCGGCGCGCAGCACATCGTACGCTTCCGGAGTCATCGGGCGGTTCGCGTCCCACCAGATCGTGTCCCGTGTCGTGGCGCTGCGCACCACATGCTTGTCCAGCGGGGAACGGCCGGTGAACTTGCCGGTCGTGACGAGGAACGCGCCGCCCTTGCCGAGCGTGCCTTCGCCCCGCGCAAGAGCCTCCTGCACGATCGCCGGTTCGGACAGGTTGTAGTAGACGCGACCAAGCCCTTCGATCCCCTGACGTTCGAGTGTCCGCTCGGGGTTTACGCGTTCGGTCATGGTCGGGCTCCTCCACCACAGGGTCAGGACGACGCCATTCGCCCCCCTGGCGAAATATTCGGCCTGTCGCAGGCATGTAACATGACGATCGCGGGAGGGGAGGGCTCGTTAGCGCCACCATCTTCTCGCGTTAGCGAAAACTTGTGCGCGATCGGGGACAATGACTTAACCCGGCCTTAATTGCACACGGGCCACAGTCCGGAATGCGAATCACTCGGATCCCGAATTGAGTTGAACCCGTCGGTCGTTTTCGCGGATCCTGCGGCAAAACACCGGCAGTAGAAATTACAGGCAAGCAGAGGACGATGGCATGTCGCGGATCGCGCTCGTCGATGACGACAGGAACATCCTGACGTCCGTTTCCATGACGCTGGAGGCCGAAGGCTTCGAGGTCGACACTTACAACGACGGGCAAAGCGCGCTCGACGCCTTCGGAAAGCAGCTTCCCGATCTGGGCGTGTTCGACATCAAGATGCCGCGGATGGACGGCATGGATCTCCTGCAGCGGCTGCGTCAGAAATCCTCGGTGCCCGTCATCTTCCTGACATCCAAGGACGACGAGATCGACGAGGTGCTGGGCCTGCGGATGGGCGCCGACGACTACGTCCGCAAGCCCTTCAGTCAGCGGCTTCTCGTGGAGCGCATCCGTGCTATCCTGCGGCGGCAGGAGGCGATCGCCTCCGACGAGACCGACACGCCGGAGGACACGCAGGTCATGATCCGCGGCGAACTGTCGATGGACCCCCTGCGGCACGCGG
This sequence comes from uncultured Jannaschia sp., assembly GCF_947494025.1. GTDB lineage: Bacteria > Pseudomonadota > Alphaproteobacteria > Rhodobacterales > Rhodobacteraceae > Jannaschia. The sequence continues at coordinate 515,241 of NZ_CANLTQ010000002.1, read as the reverse complement.
TGAAGTGGAAGGGTCGTGACGTCACGCTGACGGTGACCGAGTTCCTGCTCCTGCAGGCTCTGGCGCAGCGGCCGGGCTTCGTGAAGTCGCGCGACCAGCTGATGGACGTGGCCTACGACGATCAGGTCTATGTCGACGACCGCACCATCGACAGTCATATCAAACGGCTTCGCAAGAAGATGCGCGTCACCGATCCGGACTTCTCTGCGATCGAAACGCTCTACGGCATAGGCTACCGCTACAACGAGGAATAGGGCGCGCCGCATGGCCTCCGCGACCGATTTCGAAATCGAGGCCGAGACGGCGGGCCGCGGCAGGTTTCGCCGGCGGCGCGGCGCGGCGCAGCGCTTCGAGACCCCGGCATCCGAACGCGAGGCATCCGGGGCCGAGCCGGACGGGAGCCGGGGCAATAGAGGCCTGTTCTCGCTCGACCGCTCGCCGATCGCGCGGAAGATCATCTTCTTCAACCTGCTTGCCATGCTCATGCTCGTGGGCGGCGTGTTGTTCATCAATCCGTCTCGGGACAGCCTGATCGTTCAGCGCGAACAGGCGCTGGTGGCCGAAGCCCTGCTTCTGGCCGAGGTGATCGAGGCTTCGCTGCCACGAGATGCGTCGGTCGATCTCCGCGCGGGGGATGGCGTGGATGTGGGGGCCGTTCTCGAGAGCATCGCGTTGCCGCAGGGCGTGACGGTGCATGTCTTCGATCCGGGCGAATCGTTGATCGCCACCGATGTCGGGGACGCGGAACCCGTCGCCGTCTCGGGTCTCAACACGACACCGCAGAAGACGACGGTGATCACTTCGGTCCTGAACCGCCTCTGGGAACTGATCTCCACGACCTTCAGCCCCGAGAGCAGAGAGGCGCCGAACCCCGAGGCAATGGCCCGCGACCTCGTGGCCGAGGCGCGGCCGGGCGAGACGGTCATTCGCGGCTATATCGGGGCCGACGGGCGGCTCTTCACCGTGGCCACCCCGATTTCGGGCGCGGGCGTCCAGATAGGGACGATCTCGGTCACGACGCGGGCGGGCGAGATCGACGCGCTCGTCAGGGTCGAGCGCGAGCAGCTCCTGCAGATGTTCGTCATCGCGCTTCTTGTGTCGATCGGCCTGAGCCTCGTGCTGGCCTCGACCATCGCCAATCCGCTCTCCGACCTGTCGGCCGCCGCAGAGCTCGGCCGCGACAGGCATGCGCGGAAGATGTCGCCCCAGCGGGTCCGCATCCCCGACCTGACGGCACGACCCGACGAGATCGGGCGGCTTTCAGGCGCATTGCGCGGGATGGTCGGTGCGCTCTACGACCGGATCGACCTGAACGAACAGTTCGCGGCCGACGTCGCACACGAGATCAAGAACCCGCTCGCGTCGCTGCGCTCCGCCGTCGGCACGATGCGTCTGACGAAAACGGACGAACAGCGTCACAGGCTCCTCGAGGTGATCGAGCACGACGTTCGGCGGCTCGACCGTCTGGTTTCCGACATTTCGAACGCCTCGCGGCTCGACAGCGAGTTGGTAAAGGAAGAAGAGGAATCCTTCGACCTCGTGAAGATGATCACCAATCTGGGCGTCTACCACGCGCAGGAGTCGGAGGCGCGGGGGATCGACTTCATCACGGACCTACCGCGGGATCCGGTCGTGATCATGGGGCTGGAGGCCCGCGTCGCGCAGGTCTTCGTCAACCTCATAACCAACGCGCTTTCGTTTTGCGAGGAAGGCGACGCGGTCCGCGTCTGGATGCGGCGGCGCGACAATCGCGTCCTGGTCGTGGTGGAGGATACCGGACCGGGCATTCCGGAGGCGGCTTTGACGAAGGTGTTCAACCGCTTCTATTCGGAACGCCCCGCGCAACAGTTCGGGAATCATTCCGGCCTCGGCCTCGCCATCTCCAAGCAGATCGTCGAGGCGCATGGCGGCGTGATCTGGGCCGAGAACATCCGTCCGACCGACATGGACATCACCTCCGAGCCCCTCGGCGCGCGCTTCGTCGTGGGCCTTCCGGTCTGAGGGAGGCGATCTCATGGAGAGCGGCGGCGCGATCGACGGTGACACGGCCTGGAGATTGCACCGCACGCGTCCCGATCGCGGCACGATCCACGGCACCGCCATCGCCTTCCGCGGTCGGGGCTTGCTGATCCTCGGCCCCGCGGGATCCGGTAAAACAGGTCTGGCGGCGGAGTTGATGATAATGGGCGCAGGTCTCGTGTCCGACGATCTGGTCGTCCTGACGTCCAACGGTTCGGTTCTGATCGCTGCGCGCCCGGAAGGTGCGGCGTCCGCGATGGAATTACGGGGGCTCGGGATCTTGACGGTCTCCCAAGCCAGGCCGACGCCGATCACGGCGGTTCTTCACCTCGTAACCTCTCCGACCCGACTGCCGGACGAGGCGACCGTGACCCTTCTGGATCACATAATGCCCTTGCTGCGCCTGCCGTCACGCCACGACACGGCGGCCAAGGTCGCGCTCTGGCTCACTGCTGCGTGAGCGCGCATGCCTCACATCTTCCGGAAAGCTCTCGGAAACTTATCTATGGCATAGCCGGAAGACCGCTATGACTCATCCCCAGAACCCCACCGACCTGATTCTCGTGACCGGCCCTTCGGGAGCAGGGCGCACCACGGCGATCCATGCGTTGGAGGATGCCGGGTTCGAGGTCATCGACAACCTGCCGCTGTCCCTGACGGAGCGCCTGCTCGAAGCGGGGACGGACCGGCCGCTGGCGCTCGGCATCGATGTGCGCAACCGGGACTTCAGCGTCGGCGCTCTCCTGTCTCTGGCCGCGCGCTTTCGTGACCATCCCGATTTCGCGGTGCGTCTGCTTTATCTCGATTGCGCGCCCGACACGCTCGTCGCGCGGTTCTCCTCCACGCGGCGACGCCATCCGCTGGCTCCGCTCGAAGATGTCGACACGGGGGTGGCACGCGAGCTCTCCCTCCTCAACGACGTGCCGGACCATGCCGACGTCGTGATCGACACGACGACGTTGACGGTGCATGACCTCAAGGCGGAGATCCTGCGCTGGTTCGGACATGACGAGAGGCGGCTTGCGATCTCGGTGCAATCGTTCAGCTACAAGCGGGCCGTTCCGCGGGGTCTCGACATCGTGCTGGACGTGCGGTTCCTGTGGAACCCGCACTGGGTCGCGGATCTACGGGCCGGGACCGGGCAGGATACCCCGGTGCGGGCTTATATCGAGGCCGACCCGCGATTCGGCGATTTTTTCGAACGGACACGCGACCTGATCCTGTCGCTGCTGCCGGCCTACCGGGATGAGGGCCGGGCGCATCTTGGCATCGGGTTCGGTTGCACCGGGGGGCGGCATCGCTCGGTTGCCGTTACAGAAATGCTTTGCGAAACCCTTGCCGAGCATGGGTGGCAGGTGTCTAAACGGCATCGGGAATTGGATCGTCGCGGCAGCGCGGCGACCGACAAGGGTCCGGGGACACGGGACCACGGGGTATCTGCCGCATGATCGGCATCGTCATCGTCGCCCATGGCGGGCTTGCAGAGGAGTACCGGCTTGCCGTCGAGCATGTGATGGGGCCGCAGGAAGGATTTCGTGCGATTTCGGTCGCTGCGTCCTGCGATCGCGACAACAAGGCGGCCGAGATCTGCGCGGCGGCGGACAGCGTCGATTCGGGTCACGGTGTGATCGTGGTCACGGATCTCTACGGCGGCTCTCCCTCGAACCTCGCCAAATGCGCCTGTCGTCCCGTGGACCGAGTGATCTTCTACGGCGCGAACCTTCCGGCCCTGATCAAGCTTACACGTTGCCGGAGGAAACCGCTTGCAGAGGCAGTGGCCTTGGCGAAAGCAGCCGGTACGCGGTATATGGACGTCGCACAGGGACCAGCCGCGTGAGAGCGGAATAACCGCTCGAGGGCCGATGACCACGCGACAGCTTAAAATCGTCAACGAAAAAGGGCTTCATGCTCGCGCTTCCGCGAAGTTCGTCGAAACGGTGGAACGTTTCGATGCCCGTGCGTGGATCCGGCGCGACGGAATGGAGGCAACGGGGGATTCCATCATGGGACTGCTGATGCTTGCGGCCGGCCGCGGCGATACGATCGAGGTCGAGACGTCGGGAGCCGAGGCGGAGTCGTTGATGGATGCGCTGGCGGCTTTGGTGGCCGATTACTTCGGCGAGGGGATGTAGCCTCTCACCGTGTCGGCTGGGGAGTCTCGCCGCGGTAATCGTAGAAGCCGCGTTGCGTCTTGCGACCGAGCCAGCCGGCCTCGACGTATTTCGTGAGAAGCGGGCAGGGGCGGTACTTTGTATCGCCGAGCCCGTCGTGAAGCACGTTCATGATCGCGAGACAGGTATCGAGACCGATGAAGTCCGCGAGTTCGAGCGGGCCCATCGGATGGTTCGTGCCGAGTTTCATCGCCTGGTCGATCGAGTTCACGTTCCCCACACCCTCGTAGAGCGTGTAGACCGCCTCGTTGATCATGGGCATCAGGATTCGGTTGACGATAAAGGCAGGGAAATCCTCCGCGGTCGCGGCCGTCTTGCCAAGGCGCTCGACGACGCCGTGGCACGCCGCATAGGTCGCGTCGTCGGTCGCGATCCCGCGGATGAGCTCGACAAGCTGCATCACCGGAACCGGATTCATGAAGTGGAATCCCATGAACCGTTCCGGCCGGTCGGTGCGGCTGGCCAGCCGGGTGATGGAGATCGACGATGTGTTAGAGGTCAGAATCGTCTGCTTGCCCAAAGCCGGCACCAGTTCGGCGAAAATCGCGTGCTTCACGTCCTCGCGCTCCGTCGCGGCCTCGATAACAAGGTCTTTCGGGCCGAGATCGGTAAGCGTCAGCGTCGTCCGGATGCGCGCCATCGCGGCGTCCCGGTCCGTGTCAGCGACTTTCCCGCGCGACACCTGGCGATCAAGGTTCCGGCGGATCAGGGCGACGGCCTCTTCGAGTGCTTCGGGCCGAACGTCGTTCAACAGGACGTCGTAGCCTGCGAGCGCGCAGACATGGGCAATCCCGTTACCCATTTGTCCCGCGCCGACGATGCCGATGCTTTCGATATCCATGTTCCGCCCCCGTTTGCCCGGGCGGACCATAGCAGCGTCGGTCGGGGGAACAAGCGCGGAGCATGTCGCGAATTCGACGTGAATGCGCAGTTCAACCGATCGGTAAGTCGAGACTGCGATCTTATCCCCTGACCTCGAATCACGGGCGGACGCAATGACCTACGAAGGACGCGACACCGAACTGGATTATCATCCCTGCTGCTACGGCAGCTCTCGCACGATCTTTCGGGGGCCGGCCGTTCCGCTCGACAAGCCGTATACCGTCGTCGTCGGCGGCTCGGAAATCTACGGGCGCTACGTCGTCGCTCCGGCCACCGAGCAACTCGCCGAACGAACGGGCCGGCGGGTGGTCAATCTCGGGGTGCAGAACGCGGGAATCGACGCGTTCTACCAGGACGACGACCTCATGCAGGTCATCGAAGGGGCGGAGACGGTCGTGTTGCAGGCCTTGGGCGCCGCCAACATGTCGAATCGCTTCTACACGGTGCACCGACGGCGAAACGACCGCTTCCTGAAGCGGTCCGTCGCGATGGACAACCTTTACCCCAAGGTGGATTTCAGCGAATTCTCCTTCACGCGGCACATGCTGCTGACCCTGTGCGACCTGTCGCCCGAGAAGTTCGACATTGTGAGGGATGAGCTGTCGACCGCCTGGGTCGCTCGGATGCGTGCGCTCCTCGAGCGCGCTCCGGGCCGCCGCATCCTGCTTTCGATCGAGGATCGCCGGGACCTGGGATTGGGTCCCGAACCCCTCTTCGTCACGGCGGACATGCTAAATGCGTTGTCCGACTCGGTCGACGGCATTGTCCGGTGCGATGTCACGCAGGACTTTCTGGACGCAGACACGACGGGCATGGTCTTTCCCGACCTCGAGGAGGAGGTCGCCCGTCAATGTCTCACGCCGGCCGCTCATGCGCGCATCGCCGAGGCCGTGGCTGACGTCCTGTGCCGCCCTGACAGCCTGACGGTCTGATGCGGGGGGCGGGCCGCGATCCTTCGCAGGACGGCCCGCCTAGCGTCAGCCGTCTACAGCTTCTCGATCAGCTCCGGAACGATGTCGAAGAGATCGCCGGCAAGGCTATAATCCGCGATCTGGAAGATCGGAGCCTCTTCGTCCTTGTTGATGGCGACGATGATCTTCGAATCCTTCATACCCGCGAGGTGCTGGATTGCGCCCGAAATGCCGAGCGCGATATAGAGCTCCGGGGCAACGACCTTGCCGGTCTGGCCCACCTGCCAGTCGTTGGGCGCGTAGCCCGAGTCGACCGCCGCACGCGAGGCGCCGACAGCCGCGCCGAGCTTGTCGGCGAGCTGCTCCACGATCCGGAAATTTTCCTCCGAACCGATCCCGCGACCGCCTGAGACCACACGGCCCGCCGAGGTGAGCTCAGGCCGTTCGCTAGCGGCCACCTTGTCCTCGAGCCATTCCGACAGGCCCGGGTCCTCGACCGCCGACACCGTCTCGATCGGGGCCGGTTCGCCCGAACCCGCCGCGTCGAAGGTCGTCGTGCGGATCGTCATCACCTTAACCGGGTCCGAGGAGCGGACCGTCTGGACCGCGTTGCCGGCGTAGATCGCCCGCTCGAACGTCTCCGCATCGACGATGCCCGAAACGTCCGACAGGATCATCACGTCGAGCAGCGCGGCAATGCGCGGCATGACGTTCTTCGCATCCGTGGTGGAGGGGGCGACGATATGGCTGTAATCGCCCGCCATGGAGACGACGAGCGCCGCCGTCGGCTCCGCGAGTCGATGGCCCAGCGACGCATCCTCCGCCACGAGCACCTTCGTCACGCCGTCGAGCTTCGCGGCCGCCACACCCGCGGCGGCGGCTTGCGCGCCGGCGCAAAGTACGGTGACATCCCCCAATTGCTTCGCGGCCGTCAGAGCCTTTGCCGTGGCGTCGAGGTTGAGTTCGCCGTTCGAGACCTCGCCAATCAGAAGAACCGCCATCAGACCGCCCCCGCTTCCTTGAGTTTCGCCACCAGTTCGTCCACGTCCTTGACCACTTCCCCGGCCTTGCGCGACGCGGGCTCGGTCGTCTTTAGGATCTCCAGCCGCGGTGCGATGTCGACGCCGAAATCACCCGGCGCTTTCTCCTCGAGCGGCTTCTTCTTGGCCTTCATGATGTTCGGGAGCGACGCGTAGCGCGGCTCGTTCAGACGGAGGTCCACCGTCACGATGGCCGGCAGCTTCACCTGGATCGTCTGCAACCCGCCATCGACCTCGCGCGTGACGCGTGCCTGCTCGCCCTCGATCTTGATCTCGGAAGCGAAGGTCGCCTGGCTCCAGCCCAGAAGCGCGGCGAGCATCTGGCCCGTCGCGTTCATGTCGTTGTCGATCGCCTGCTTGCCGGCCAGGACGAGGCCCGGCTGCTCCGTCTCGATCACGGCGCGAAGGATCTTCGCCACCGCTAGCGGCTCGATGTCCTGATGCACGTCGTCCGTCGCCACCACGAGGATCGCACGGTCGGCGCCCATCGCGAGCGCGGTCCGGAGCGTCTCCTGACTCTGCTTCACGCCGATCGAGACCGCAACGACCTCCTCGGCCAGGCCGGCCTCCTTCAAGCGGATGGCCTCTTCCACCGCGATCTCGTCGAACGGATTCATCGACATCTTCACGTTCGCGAGGTCGACGCCCGACCCGTCCGCCTTCACACGGACCTTCACGTTGTAGTCGATCACCCGCTTCACGGGCACCAGGATTTTCATGGTGGTCACCTCCTGCAGACAGTCTTGCGGGCCGTTTATCGAATGCGGTCACGCACCGACAGGTCAAAACGACCCGGGAGGGTCTCGTGACGCGCCGTTCGCGCCACTCAGCGGTTTGCGCCGGGAACCCACAGGACGTCCGCGTGCCCATCGTCGTTCGCGATCCGGGAGGCCACGAAGAACCAGTCGGAGAGCCGATTGAGATAGGTCACCGTCGCCACGTTGACGTCCTCCCGTCCGGCCAGATCCACCGCGAGCCGCTCGGCGCGCCGCGTCACCGTGCGGCACAGGTGGAGATGCGCGGCGAGGGCGGTGCCGCCCGGCAGCACGAAGCTGCGGAGCGGCTCCAGCGCCGCGTTCATGGCATCGATCTCCGCCTCGAGCCGGTCCACCTGCGCCTGCGTCATCCGCAGGGGGGGATATTCGGCCTCTGCGTCGCGGGCCATGCCGGGCCGGCACATGTCGGCGCCGAGGTCGAACAGGTCGTTCTGGATGCGGGCCAGACGCGCGTCCATCTCGCCTTGCGCATGGAGACGGGCCAGACCGATTGCGGCGTTCGTCTCGTCCACCGTGCCGTAAGTCCCGACCCGGGCGGAGGTCTTGGGCACACGTGTGCCGTCTCCGAGGGCGGTGGTGCCGGCATCGCCGGTTCGGGTGTAGATCTTGTTCAGGACGACCATGCTCAGCTCCCCGACCGCAGCCAGACGAACCCGATCAGCAGCACGACCGCCGCGAACTGCGCGTAGATGCGCCAGCGCATCAAGCGGTTGGCGTGCTTGCGGTTGAACTCGCCGCCCTTCGCGAAGCCGCCGATCCCGGTCATCAGGATGAGGAGGACGAGCAGACAGGCGCCGGCCACGATGTAGAAGAGGGGATCGTCGCGCATATCGCATCCTTCTTTCGCGTCACGGGCGTTCAGGTAGGTCGGGACCTCAGGATTTCGAGACGAGTGCGTCCATCGCGCGCGTCGGCAGGGCGCGCTTCATCGCCATGGCGAGCGTGGAGGGTATCGTCACCCGGTAGCGCGCGCGGGGCCGGGGGCTCTCGACCGCGTGGATCAGCGCTCGCGTCACCGTGCGGGGCGGCAGTTCGAACCGCGCGGTGTCGTCCCGGTAAAGCCGATGCATCAGCACCTCGTAATCCGCGCGACGGGGCGAGGCCCGCCAGTCGATCCAACGCTCGAACTCCGCGCGGGCGTTGGCGCGGAACCGGGAGGTGATCGGGCCGGGTTCGATCAGGGAGACGTGCAGCCCGGTGCCCCGCATTTCCATGCGAAGCGTGTCGGTCAGCCCCTCGAGCGCGAACTTCGTCGCGTTGTAGGCGCCGCGCCAGGGGGCCGCCGCGTAGCCCAGAACGGAGGAGTTCTGCACGATCCGGCCCGATCTTTCGGCCCGCATCGCCGGGATGACCCGCCGCGTCAAATCGTGCCATCCGAAAAAATTGGCTTCGAAGATCGCGCGAAGCGCATCGGTCGGCATGTCCTCGACCAATCCGGGGATCGCATAGGCGCCATTGTTGAAAAGCGCGTCGAGCCGGCCCCCCGTGGCGGCCAGAACCTCATCGAGCGCGGTGGAGATGGTCGCAGGTTGCTCGTAGTCGAGAAGGGGGGCGGAAAAGCCCTGCGCGCGCAGGGCCTCGCAATCGGAAAGCTTCCGGCAAGCGGCGAAGACCGTCCAGCCGCGTTCGCGGAGAGTCGTGGCGGCATCGAGGCCGATACCGCTCGAACAGCCGGTGATGAGGATGGAGCGGGCCGCCGGTCTGGGCATCGATTCGCCGTCAGGCGGGCTGTAGGAACCGTGCGGACATGTAGCCCGTGCGCCCCGTGTCGGGGACGCGTATCTCCATCCACCCCTCGTCCGCCTCGCCAACTCGCTCGGCCAGTGTTCCTTCGGCCAGGCTGTCGATCACGCCATAAGCGGTCGACGGACCGCTGCGCATGTTGACACGGGATCCGGTGACGCGGAACAGCGCGGCCTCGGCCTCGGTCGCGGTGCGGTCGGAGTCCGACGCGGGTGCCGCGTCGTCCGTCTCGGACAAGCGCACCATGACCGGCTCGCCGATCCGTCGGGGCATCTGCGCGTCCGGCGCGGGCGCCGCGGCGGCAATGGCGGCGGCGTCCGGGACGATTGTCGACGCTACGGCAGTGCGCGTGACGGAGGCTGCGCCGTCCTGCGCGTCGGACAGGATGACGGGACGGTCGTATCCGGAACTAGCCTGCGCCGCCATCACGGGACGGACCGGGATCTGTCCGTCCGTCCGCTCGATCGGCTGCCCCCAGACCACGAACCCGGCATAGACCGCGAGACAGAGGGTAAGCGTAAGTTTCAACATGCGGAACCGCCTTCCATAATCTTCAATCTCGAATGGACATTCAACAGCGGGATGCGGGGGAGGTTCCCATGGTTGAGGCTATGAGGTTAACACATCCGGCCCTGTTCCCGTAGAACGAAGCCGTTAAACGTGGAGCGATCCCGGTCGCGGGCGCGGCGGCTTGTGCCATGCGGGACGCCCCGCTAGACGCAGCGCCCATGGACGAGCCGAACGACCCCCCCGCCGAGGCCGTGATCTCCGAGCCGCTCCGTCGCGCCATCGGCGATCGCTACCTGACCTACGCCCTTTCCACGATCATGAATCGCGCGCTGCCGGATGCGCGGGACGGTCTGAAGCCGGTGCATCGCCGCATCCTTTATGCCATGCGGGAATTGCGCCTGTCGTCGAACGGGGGGTTCCGGAAATCGGCCAAGATCTCCGGCGACGTGATGGGGAACTACCATCCGCATGGCGACGCCGCGATCTACGACGCGATGGCGCGGCTCGCGCAAGATTTCAACGTCCGCTATCCGCTGGTGGACGGGCAGGGGAACTTCGGCAACATCGACGGCGACAACCCCGCCGCCGCGCGTTACACCGAGGCGCGAATGACGCCGCTGGCCGAGGCGCTGCTCGACGGGCTCGACGAGGATGCGGTCGATTTTCGGGAGAATTACGACGGTACGCTGCGGGAGCCGGTCGTTCTGCCCGCGGCGGTGCCGAACCTGCTCGCCAACGGCGCGGCGGGGATCGCGGTCGGCATGGCCACGAACATCCCGCCCCACAATCTCGACGAGCTGATCGCGGCCTGCCTGTATCTCATCAAATCGCCGAACGCGCGCGACGAGACCCTGCTCGAGCATGTCCCCGGGCCGGACTTCCCCACGGGCGGCATCATCGTCGAGCCGCGCGACAGCATCCTCGAGGCCTACCGCACGGGGCGTGGCGCCTTTCGTCTCCGCGCCCGTCACCACGTGGAGGAGCTGGGCAAGGGTCAGTGGCAGATCGTCGTCACCGAAATCCCCTATCAGGTGCAGAAGGGCAAGCTGATCGAGAAGCTGGCCGAGCTCGTCACCTCGAAACGCGTCCCGATCCTCGCCGACATCCGCGACGAAAGCGCCGACGACATCCGCATCGTGCTGGAACCGAAGTCGCGCAACGTCGATCCGGACGTCCTGATGAATACGCTCTACCGGCTATCGGAGCTGGAAACGCGGTTCGCGCTGAACATGAATGTCCTGATCGACGGGGTGACTCCGCGGGTCTGCTCGCTGCGCGAGGTGCTGCAGGCCTTTCTCGATCACCGGCGCGACGTGCTCCTGCGCCGGTCCCGCCACCGAATGCAGAAGATCGATCACCGGCTGGAGGTGCTCGACGGCTTCATCCTCGCCTTCCTCAACCTCGACCGTGTGATCGACATCATCCGCTACGACGATGCGCCGAAAGCCGCTATGATGCACGAGCCCTGGGGCGAGGGCTACGTCCGGGCAGAGGGCGAGGCCGACTACCGATCGCCCCTGCCCACCGAACGGTCGCCGACACTAAGCGAAGTGCAGGCCGAGGCGATCCTCAACATGCGCCTGCGCGCCCTGCGCCGGCTCGAGGAGATGGCGCTCCTGCGCGAGCGCGACGCGCTGATGGAGGAGCGGGCCGGTCTCGAGGATCTGCTCGCCAACGAGGAGGTGCAGTGGAAGGCCATCGCCGACGAGCTCCGCGCGCAGCGCAAGCTCTTCGGCAAGGCCGCCGAGCTCGGCCGCCGGCGCAGCGACTTCGCCGACGCGGTCGAGGTGGCCGACGTGCCGCTCGAGGCGATGATCGAGCGCGAGCCGATCACCGTCGTCTGCTCGCGGATGGGCTGGGTCCGGGCATTGTCCGGGCATCAGCCGCTCGACAAGGAGTTGAAGTTCAAGGACGGCGACGGACCGGCCTTCCTGTTTCACGCGGAGACGACCGACAAGCTCATCGTCTGGGGCAGCGACGGCCGGGCCTTCACGGTGCAGGCCTCCGCGCTGCCGGGCGGCCGGGGCATGGGCGAGCCGCTGCGCCTGATGATCGACCTCCCCAACGAGACCGCCATCGTCGACATCCTGATCCACCAGCCGGGCCGCAAGCTGCTGCTCGCCTCCAACCGGGGCGACGGCTTCGTCGTTCCGGAAGCGGAGATGATCGCGATGCGCCGCGCCGGCAAGCAGGTGCTGACCGTCAAGTCCGGCGACGCCGCACTGCGTCCCGTCCTGGCTCGGGGCGATCACGTTGCCTGCATCGGCGACAATCGAAAGATGCTTGTCTTCCCGCTGTCGGAGCTGCCCGAAATGCCGCGCGGCAAGGGTGTGAGGCTGCAGAAGTTCAAGGACGGGGGCCTTTCGGATGTGACCGTCCTGACATTGGCCGACGGGCTTCGATGGGCCGATCCCGCCGGGCGCATCCGCCACGAGCGAGACCTCGCAGAATGGGTCGGGCAACGGGCGCAGGCGGGTCGGATGGCCCCGCGCGGCTTTCCCCGCGACAACCGCTTCGCTCCGGCCTGAGCCGGCGCGTCTTCGCGAACGCCAATAGGCGATTTTCGGTTTGCCTCCGTGATCGTCGTTTCGGAGACGGCGAGCCGGATCCTATGATCACGGCCGGCTGTCTGGCCACCGGGGGCGACCTGAAGCGCGCGATGACCTCCGAGACCGAGTGCAGCTTTGGTCGCTGCCCGGGCGACGGGGACTTCGTCGTTCCCGCCGCCATCGACGGCTCCGCGGTCGCAACGCCGGAATTCGATCCCGTCGAGGCCGTAGCCGATCCTCGCTGTCATCACCGACTTCGAAGGGGCCGGCGCCCTCCCGTTCGCGCCGGGCTCCGTGAAGGATGCCGACGCTGACGACGCTCGCGCAAATCATCGCGAGCGAGAGCCAAAGTCGGATACCGCGCGATCCGGACCCGCTCGGCCTGCCGTCCTGATCCCCAGCCACATGCCCTTGCCAAGACCGGTTCATGGGGCTAGACGGCGCCCGATGCAATTCAGGGGGTCCGTGGGGCCCCCTTACAAGTCAGGGGCCCATCATGGCGAAGGCAAAGTTCGAACGCACGAAACCGCACGTGAACATCGGGACGATCGGTCACGTGGACCACGGCAAGACGACGCTGACGGCGGCGATCACGAAGTACTTCGGGGACTTCCGGGCCTACGACCAGATTGACGGCGCGCCGGAGGAGAAGGCTCGCGGCATCACGATTTCCACGGCGCACGTGGAGTACGAGACCGAGAACCGCCACTACGCGCATGTCGACTGCCCGGGTCACGCGGACTACGTCAAGAACATGATCACGGGCGCCGCGCAGATGGACGGCGCGATCCTCGTGGTGAACGCCGCCGACGGCCCGATGCCGCAGACGCGCGAGCACATCCTGCTCGGCCGCCAGGTCGGCATTCCGACCATGGTCGTCTACATGAACAAGGTGGATCAGGTCGACGACGAGGAGCTGCTGGAGCTCGTGGAGATGGAGATCCGCGAGCTTCTGTCGAGCTACGAGTATCCGGGCGACGACATCCCGGTGATCCCGGGCTCGGCGCTGCACGCGATGAACGGCACGCAGCCCGAGATCGGCGAGGAGTCGATCCGCAAGCTGATGGCGGCGGTGGACGAGTTCATCCCGACGCCGGAGCGGGCGGTGGACCAGCCGTTCCTGATGCCGGTCGAGGACGTGTTCTCGATCTCCGGCCGCGGCACGGTGGTGACGGGGCGCGTGGAGCGCGGCGTGATCAACGTGGGCGACGAGATCGAGATCGTAGGCATCCGCGACACGCGGAAGACGACCTGCACGGGCGTGGAGATGTTCCGCAAGCTGCTGGACCGGGGCGAGGCGGGCGACAACATCGGCGCGCTCCTGCGCGGCGTCGACCGCGAAGGCGTGGAGCGGGGCCAGGTGCTCTGCAAGCCCGGCTCGGTGAAGCCGCACACGAAGTTTGAGGCGGAGGCGTACATCCTGACCAAGGAGGAGGGCGGCCGGCACACGCCGTTCTTCGCGAACTACCGGCCGCAATTCTACTTCCGGACGACGGACGTGACGGGGACGGTGATGCTGGCCGAGGGCACGGAGATGGTGATGCCGGGCGACAACGTGTCGTTCGGTGTCGAGCTCATCGCGCCGATCGCGATGGAGCAGGGCCTGCGCTTCGCGATCCGCGAGGGCGGCCGCACCGTCGGCGCGGGCGTGGTTTCCAAGATCACCGAGTAAGCCACTCCGCAGATTCGAACGATGCGAGGGCTCCCGAACGGGAGCCCTTTGCACATGAGGGGCACGGCTTGCGTCGATCCGGGGCGCGTGCATCCTCAGCCTATGGATCCGACCGCTCCCGACGCGTGTCACGTCTTCGTCCTGTCCGGTGCCTGCGGGGGCATATAATTCGACGGCGAACCTCGCGGCGCGGCGCTAGCGGGGGAGAGCTGATCTGGAGAACCCTGGTCGATCCCGAAGCGCCGCACGCCGCGCCCGACCGGATGGCAGCCCATGTGCCCGAACGCGCCAAGGCGAAAACCGACATCCGCAGAAGTTCGGTCGAGGACCCGATTGGCAGTGTCAGGTTCGCGCTTCAATCGCGCATAAAGGGCATGCGTCTGCAATGGATCGTGATGATCCTTCGGTGCCATATTGCATGGCGGCGCGACGTCTTTTGCAGCCGCCGGTCCAGGGGGTTGGACCTGCATTGGCGCACGGTCGAGGAGCGCGCCCCGCCGGCGGGTCGACCGACGCTGATCCGCGTCGAAATCCGCTCCGCGCAGGAAGAGCGAACCAACCACGATCTCGACTTTTCCTTCGTTTTTTCACCTCTGTTTCTGGTGCTCGATTTGCCGACGGGATCGCGCGCCATGACTGCCGGCGTCATACCCGTAAGCCGGTACGTCATGGAACTTTCCGACCCTCTGTGCGCCCTTGGGCCTCGATATCGGCGCAGGATTATCCTTTTCCGCCGTCGGCGCCGGTTCCGAGGGAAAAGGCGCGGTCCGGGGGTTGCCACCTAGGACGACTCGGTCTAGAGGCCCCCATCCGGACGGAGCCGCCATCGCGGTTCCGCTTCCGTCAGGTCCGAAGAGGGGGCCGGATGAGCCGCTCTCCTCCTCTCGACTTGCATAGCCGAAGCGCCCGAAGGGGCGTTTGGCCGTCTTTCGGACGAACGACATGAAAAGCCAGAATATCCGCATCCGGCTGAAGGCGTTCGATTACCGTGTGCTCGATGCCAGCACGCAGGAAATCGTCAACACCGCCAAGCGCACGGGTGCCCAGGTTCGCGGCCCGATCCCGCTGCCGAACAAGATCGAGCGCTTCACCGTCCTGCGCGGTCCGCACATCGACAAGAAGTCGCGAGACCAGTGGGAGATCCGCACGCACAAGCGCATGCTCGATATCGTCGATCCGACTCCGCAGACCGTGGACGCGCTGATGAAGCTCGACCTCGCCGCCGGTGTCGACGTCGAGATCAAGGTCTGAGGAGGGCACGTTTATGCTGCGTTCCGGAGTGATCGCGAAGAAGGTGGGCATGACCCGCCTGTTTTTGGAAGACGGCAAGCAGGTGCCCGTCACCGTGCTGCAGCTCGACGGCCTGCAGGTCGTGGGACAGCGCACGCCCGACAAGCACGGCTATACCGCTGTGCAGCTCGGCGCGGGGACCGCAAAGGTCAAGCGGACCAGCCAGGCGATGCGCGGTGTCTACAAGGCCGCGGGCGTCGAACCCAAGCGCAAGATTGTCGAGTTTCGCGTGGATGACGACGCCCTGATCGAGGTCGGCGAGGAGATCATCGCCGATCATTATTTCGAAGGGCAGTTTGTTGATGTGTCTGGCACCTCGATCGGCAAGGGTTTCGCCGGCGCGATGAAGCGGCACAATTTCGGCGGCCTGCGTGCTTCGCACGGTGTGTCGATCAGCCACCGCTCGCACGGCTCGACCGGTCAGTGTCAGGACCCGGGCAAGGTCTTCAAGGGCAAGAAGATGGCCGGTCATATGGGCGCTGCGCGTGTTACCACGCAGAACCTGCAGGTCGTTCGCACCGACACCGACCGTGGCCTGATCATGGTCAAGGGCGCCGTGCCGGGCTCCAAGGGTGGCTGGGTGACGATAAAGGACGCGGTGAAGAAGCCGTTCCCCGACACAGCCGTCGTGCCTGCCGCGCTGATGTCGGCGCGACGCGAAGCCCAGAAGGCCGCCGGGGAAGCCGCTGCCGCCGCGGAAGCGGAAGCGAAGGCCGCGGAGGACGCGCGTCTGGCCGAGGAAGCCGCTGCTCAGGAAGCCGCGCTGCAGGAAGCCCAGGCGGAAATTGCCGAGGACAAGGCCGATACGGATCATTCGGATCCTGAGAAGAAGGAAGGTGACGAATGAAACTCGATGTCATCACCCTCGACGGCGACGCTGCCGGGTCGGTCGAGCTGAGCGACGATCTGTTCGGACTCGAGCCGCGCCGCGACATCCTCTATCGCGTCGTCCGCTGGCAGCGGAACAAGGCGCAGCAAGGCACCCACAAGGTCAAGACGCGCTCCGAGGTCAGCTATTCGACCAAGAAGATTGTTCGTCAGAAGGGCTCCGGTGGCGCACGTCATGGATCCCGCAAGGCACCGATCTTTCGCAAGGGCGGCGTCTACAAGGGGCCGACCCCGCGCAGTCACGCCCACGAGCTGACGAAGAAGGTCCGCAGGATGGGTCTGATGCACGCGCTGTCGTCGAAGGCCCAGTCGGGCAACCTCGTCGTGCTCGACGAGCTTCGTGCGGAGGGCAAGACGGGCGCGCTCGCCAAGCAGCTTGCCAATCTCGGCTGGAAGCGGACGCTCATCATCGACGGGGCGGAGATCGATTCCGGCTTCGCGCAGGCCGCGCGGAACCTCGGTCAGGTCGACGTCCTTCCCTCCGCCGGCGCGAACGTCATGGATATCCTCAAGCGTGACACCCTGGTGATCACGAAGGCGGGTGTCGAGGCTTTGGAGGCTCGCCTGAAATGAACACCTACGACGTGATCCGAAAGCCGATCATCACCGAGAAGGCGACCTTGGCCTCCGAGGCCAACGCCGTCGTATTCGAAGTGGCGATCGATGCGAACAAGCCGCAAATCAAGTCCGCGGTCGAGGAGTTGTTCGGCGTGAAGGTACGCGCGGTCAACACCACGATCACCAAGGGCAAGGCGAAGCGCTTCCGGGGCCAGATGGGCCGCCGGAAAGACGTGAAGAAGGCGTACGTGACGCTTGAAGAGGGCAACACGATCGACGTGACTACGGGGCTTTGAGCCCATTGCCGGTCGGCCCGTGTGGGCCGGCCGTTTCGACGGGGACCTTCGGGGCCCTTTGACCTCGGGCGGGAACATCCCGCCGACACTGCAAACGGAAGACAGGTAACATGGCACTCAAGTCGTACAAGCCGACGACGCCGGGCCAGCGGGGGCTGGTTCTGATCGACCGTTCGGAGCTGTGGAAAGGCCGGCCGGTCAAGTCCCTCGTGGAGGGGCTGACCAAACACGGCGGCCGGAACAACACCGGACGGATCACGATGCGCCGCAAGGGCGGCGGAGCAAAGCGGCTCTATCGGATCGTCGATTTCAAACGTAACAAGCTCGACGTCCAGGCGAACGTGGAACGGATCGAGTACGATCCGAACAGGACCGCGTTCATCGCGCTGATCCGCTACACGGACGGCGAGCAGGCGTATATCCTCGCGCCGCAGCGGCTCGCCGTGGGCGACCGGGTCGTCGCCTCGGCCCGTGCGGACATCAAGCCCGGCAACGCGATGCCGTTTCAGGGAATGCCGATCGGCACGATTGTCCACAACATCGAGTTGAAACCCGGCAAGGGGGGCCAGATCGCGCGTGCGGCTGGAACCTACGCCCAGTTCGTCGGTCGCGACGGCGGTTACGCGCAGATCCGTCTTTCCTCCGGCGAGCTGCGGCTTGTGCGACAGGAATGCATGGCAACGGTCGGCGCGGTCTCGAACCCGGACAACTCGAACCAGAACATCGGCAAGGCCGGCCGCAACCGTCACAAGGGCATTCGCCCGAGCGTGCGTGGCGTCGTCATGAACCCGATCGATCACCCGCATGGTGGCGGCGAAGGTCGCACCTCGGGCGGACGTCATCCGGTCACGCCGTGGGGCAAGCCGACGAAGGGTGCCCGCACCCGCAACACGAACAAGGCGTCCAGCCGGCTGATCGTCCGGTCGCGTCACGCCAAGAAGAAAGGCCGCTGACATGAGCCGTTCCGTCTGGAAAGGGCCCTTTGTGGACGCGTTCGTCCTGAAGAAGGCCGAAGCCGCTCGTGAATCGGGCCGCAACGACGTGATCAAGATTTGGTCACGCCGCTCCACCATCCTGCCGCAATTCGTCGGCCTCACCTTCGGCGTCTACAACGGCCAGAAGCATATTCCGGTCAACGTGTCCGAGGACATGATCGGCCAGAAGTTCGGCGAGTATTCCCCGACGCGCACCTATTACGGGCATGCGGCCGACAAGAAAGCCAAGAGGAAGTAAGTCATGGGCAAGGAAAAGAATCCCCGCCGCGTGGCTGAGAACGAAGCCATGGCGAAGCTGCGGTCGCTGCGCACCAGCCCGCAGAAGCTGAACCTTGTCGCCGCGATGATCCGCGGCAAGAAGGTCGAACGCGCCCTGAGCGACCTGACCTTCTCCAAGAAGCGGATCGCGATCGACGTGCGCAAGTGCTTGCAATCGGCGATCGCGAATGCCGAAAACAACCATAACCTGGACGTCGACGAGCTGGTCGTCGCCGAGGCCTGGGTCGGCAAGAACCTGACCATGAAGCGCGGTCGCCCGCGGGCTCGTGGCCGGTTCGGACGGATCATCAAGCCGTTCTCGGAGATCACGATCAAGGTGCGGCAAGTCGAGGAGCAAGCCTGATGGGCAACAAGGTCAATCCGATCGGCATGCGGCTTCAGGTCAATCGCACCTGGGACAGCCGCTGGTACGCGGACACAAAGGACTACGGAAACCTCCTGCTCGAGGACCTGCGCATGCGGGAGTTCATCGAGAAGGAATGCAAGCAGGCCGGTGTCAGCCGCGTCGTGATCGAGCGTCCGCACAAGAAGTGCCGCGTCACGATCCACACCGCGCGTCCGGGCGTCATCATTGGCAAAAAGGGCGCCGACATCGAGGTTCTTCGCAAGAAGCTCGCCGCGATGACGGACAGTGAGCTGCATCTCAACATTGTCGAGGTTCGCAAGCCGGAACTCGACGCGCAGCTTGTGGGCGAGAGCATCGCCCAGCAGCTGGAGCGTCGGGTCTCGTTCCGCCGTGCAATGAAGCGGTCGGTGCAGAATGCCATGCGCATGGGCGCGCTCGGCATCCGAGTGAATCTGGCCGGCCGTCTCGGCGGTGCGGAAATCGCGCGGACCGAGTGGTACCGCGAGGGGCGGGTGCCGCTGCACACGCTGCGCGCGGATATCGATTACGCGCATTCGGAGGCGACCACGCCGTACGGGATCATCGGGATCAAGGTCTGGATCTTCAAAGGCGAGATCATGGACCACGATCCCTCTGCCCGTGATCGCAAGGCGCAGGAATTGCAGGATGGCCCGTCCCCCCGTGGTGCCGGCGGCGGGCGTCGCGACGACCGCCCGCGCGGTCGCCGGTAAGGAGGAAGCACGATGCTACAGCCGAAACGGACGAAGTTCCGCAAGCAGTTCAAAGGCCGCATTCACGGCGAGGCGAAGGGCGGGTCCGACCTGAACTTCGGCACGTATGGCCTCAAGGCCACGCAGCCCGAGCGCGTTACCGCGCGCCAGATCGAGGCCGCCCGACGAGCGATGACGCGACACATGAAGCGTCAGGGCCGCGTCTGGATCCGGATCTTTCCGGATTTGCCGGTCACCTCCAAGCCGACCGAGGTGCGGATGGGTAAAGGTAAGGGCTCCGTCGATTACTGGGCCTGCAAGGTGAAGCCCGGCCGCATCATGTTCGAAATCGACGGTGTGAGCGAGGATATCGCGCGTGAAGCGCTTCGGCTCGCGGCGATGAAGCTGCCGATCAAGACGCGCACCGTGGTCCGCGAGGATTGGTGACGCAAGCGGCGGCCCAAATCGCCAATTGATCGGCCCCTGCCGGGAACGGCGGGGGCCTTCTCGTGTCCGCCCGAGGCAGGTCCGGCGGACGCAGCAACAGGATCGCTGCCGTGTCTGACATCTCCTCCCTCTTCGCCACGCGCCTTTACCGCGCTCAGCTATCGGATCACGCCCCGACGGTCGATGCAGGAGAGCTCGAGGCGTCCTGCCTCTCGATCGCCGAGGATGACGAGGCGGGGCAGGCGTGGTGCGAGGAAAACGGGTTCCCCGGCTATACGAGCTATGCCTCGTTGACCGACCTCGCATGGCGCTTTCCGATCTTTGCGGATCTGGTAAAATCCCTAGACGCGCACGTCGCCGCCTTTGTCGAGGATCTTGCCTTCGATCTCGGGGAGGGGCGTCTGGTTCTCGAGGACATCTGGGTGAACATTCTGCCGGAGGGTGGAAGCCATTCGGGGCATCTCCATCCGCACTCGGTGATCTCGGGCACAACCTACGTGACGATGCCGGATGGCGCGTCGGCGATCAGGTTCGAGGATCCGCGCTTGGCTTTCATGATGGCCGCGCCGCCGCGCCGGAAGGACGCGCCGTCCGACCTGCGTAGTTTCGCCTATGTCCGGCCGTCGTCCGGCGAGGTTCTTCTGTGGGAGAGCTGGCTGCGCCACGAGGTTCCGCTCAATACCTCCGAGGAGGAGCGGATCAGCGTCAGTTTCAACTACGCTTGGCGCTGAATGCGTCACCACATCGGCGGGTGCGACAGGAAACTCGGCTCGACCTCGATGTATCGGTTGTCATTTCCCGCAGGTCCTCCTATAGGCCCTGAACTCACCCTCCACCGGGAATCAGGTGACCCCATCCGGGGCCTGCCGGTGATGTTGCAGAAAGGAGCCGGCGATGAACGCCAGCGATCTGAGAAACAAGACGCCGGACGAGCTCCGGGACCAGCTGAAGCAGCTCAAGAAAGAGGCGTTCAATCTGCGCTTCCAGGCTGCGACGAGTCAGCTCGAGAACACCGCGCGCATCCGTGCCGTCCGTCGCGACGTCGCCCGCGTGAGCACGATTCTGAACCAGAAGGCGGCCGAAGCCGCGAACACGGAGGCCTGAGCCCATGCCGAAGCGTATCCTGCAGGGCGTCGTCACCTCCGACCAGAACGCCCAGACCGTCACCGTCTCGATCGAGCGCCGCTTCAAGCACCCGCTCCTGCACAAGACGGTCCGGAAGTCGAAGAAGTACCGCGCCCACGACGAGACCAACCAATTCAAGGTCGGCGACGTGGTCCGCATTCAGGAATGTCCGCCGAAGTCCAAGACGAAGCGGTGGGAGGTCATCGCCGAATAAGGCGCTGACCTGACGAAATCGAAACCCTGGGGCGCAAGGCACGCATCGCCTCCCCAAAGGTCGGGAGAAACCAATGATCCAGATGCAAACCAACCTGGATGTTGCTGACAACAGCGGCGCACGCCGTGTTCAGTGCATCAAGGTTCTGGGCGGGTCCAAACGGAAATACGCCTCCGTCGGCGACATCATCGTGGTGTCGGTGAAGGAGGCCATTCCGCGGGGCCGCGTGAAGAAGGGTGACGTCCGCAAGGCCGTTGTCGTGCGCACCGCCAAGGAAGTGCGCCGTGACGACGGCACAGCGATCCGCTTCGACCGGAACGCCGCCGTGATCCTCAACAACAACAACGAGCCGGTGGGCACCCGTATCTTCGGGCCCGTGGTTCGCGAACTGCGTGCAAAGAATTTCATGAAGATCATCTCGCTCGCGCCGGAGGTGCTGTGATGGCTGCCAAACTCCGCAAGGGCGACAAGGTCCGCGTCCTGGCCGGCAAGGATCAGGGCCGCGAGGGCGAGATCGTCAGCGTGGATCCGAAAGCCGGCAAGGCCGTCGTCGAGGGCGTCAATATGGCGATCCGGCATACGCGCCAGAGCCAGACCTCGCAGGGCGGCCGCATTCCGAAGGCGATGCCGATCGACTTGTCGAACCTTGCCGTCATCGACGGCAACGGGAAGGCCACACGCGTCGGTTTCCGTTTCGATGACGGCAAGAAGGTGCGCTTTGCCAAGACTACGGGAGACGTGATCTGATGCTCGACCAGGCAAATTACACGCCGCGTCTGAAATCCGTCTACGCGGACACGATCAAGCCCGCGCTGAAGGAAGAGTTCGGCTACAAGAACGTCATGCAGATCCCGCGTTTGGACAAGATCGTCCTGAACATCGGGGCTGGCGCAGAAGCCGTTCGCGACTCCAAGAAGGCGAAATCGGCGCAGGACGACCTCTCTACCATCGCGGGTCAGCAGGCCGTTATCACCAAGGCGAAAAAGTCCATCGCCGGCTTCCGTGTCCGTGAGGGCATGCCTCTCGGCACGAAGGTGACGCTGCGCGGCGCCCGGATGTACGAGTTCCTCGACCGTCTGATCACGATCGCGCTGCCCCGCGTCCGCGACTTCCGCGGCGTGAACGGCAAAAGCTTCGACGGCCGCGGCAACTACGCTATGGGCCTCAAGGAGCACATCGTGTTCCCCGAGATCAATTTTGACAAGGTCGATGAGGTCTGGGGCATGGATATCATCATCTGCACCACTGCCGAGACGGATGCGGAAGCCAAGGCGCTGTTGAAGCACTTCAACATGCCGTTCAACAGCTGAGGAAATAGACATGGCCAAAGAATCCATGATCGAACGCCAGAAGAAGCGCGAGCGGCTGGTGAAGCAGTATGCCGCCAAGCGCGCGTCTCTGAAGGACATCGCCAATGACGAGTCGAAGCCGGTGGAAGAGCGCTTCAAGGCCCGGCTGAAGCTGGCCGAGTTGCCGCGCAATTCCTCGCCGACCCGTCTCAACAACCGCTGCCAGCTCACCGGACGGCCCCGTGCCTATTATCGGAAGCTCAAGCTCAGCCGCATCATGCTGCGCGATCTTGCCTCGCAGGGGAAGATCCCCGGCATGGTCAAATCGAGCTGGTAAGGGAGGTCAGATAGATGAACGATCCTATCGGTGATATGCTGACGCGCATCCGCAACGCGCAGATGCGTGGCAAGACCACCGTTTCCACCCCCGCATCCAAGCTGCGCGCGCACGTCCTCGACGTGCTGGCAGACGAGGGCTACATTCGCGGCTACGAGTCGTCGAGCGACCACCAAGGTCATCCGACGCTTGAGATCGCGCTGAAGTACTACGAAGGCACGCCGGTCATCCGCGAGGTGAAGCGCGTCTCGAAGCCAGGTCGCCGCGTCTACATGGCCGTCGCCGACCTGCCGTCTGTTCGTCAGGGCCTCGGCGTCTCCATTGTCTCCACGTCGCGTGGCGTCATGTCCGATTCAGCAGCACGCTCCGCCAATGTCGGCGGCGAAGTGCTCTGCACCGTATTCTGAGGAGGGTTGCAATGTCTCGTATCGGCAAACGGCCCGTGCCGCTGCCCTCGGGCGCGGAGGCCTCGATCTCCGGTCAGAAGGTTACGATCAAGGGGCCGAAGGGTACCCGCGACTTCACAGCCACGGACGATGTGACGCTTGCCATCGCGGATAATGCCGTGACGGTCACGCCGCGCGGCAAGTCCAAACGCGCGCGCCAGCAGTGGGGCATGGCACGTACGATGGTCGAGAACCTCGTCACCGGCGTGACCACGGGCTTCAAGAAGGAGCTCGAGATCACCGGCGTCGGCTACCGCGCGCAGATGCAGGGCAACACCCTGAAGCTCGCGTTGGGCTACAGTCACGACGTCAACTTCGAGGTGCCCGAGGGCGTCACGGTGACGGCCCCGAAGCAGACCGACATCGTCGTCGAGGGCATCGATCAGCAGCTCGTCGGTCAGGTCGCGGCCAACATCCGCGAATGGCGGTCGCCGGAGCCCTACAAGGGCAAAGGTATCCGCTACAAAGGCGAGTTCATCTTCCGCAAGGAAGGCAAGAAGAAGTAAGGACCAGACAGATGGCAAACAGCAAACGGGATCTGTTCCTGAAACGCCGACTGCGCGTCCGGAACAAACTTCGCAGGATGGCGGCCGGACGCCCGCGTCTTTCGGTGCATCGCTCCAACAAGAACATCTCGGTTCAGGTGATCGACGACGTGGCGGGCCGTACGCTCGCCTCGGCCTCGACGCTCGAGAAGGATTTGGGGCTTGTCGGCAAGAACAACGTCGAGGCGGCCAGCAAGATCGGCGCCGCGATCGCGGAGCGTGCGAAGAAGGCGGGCGTCGACGACGTGTATTTCGACCGCGGTGGCTTCCTGTTCCACGGCAGGGTCAAGGCGCTGGCCGACGCGGCGCGCGAAGGCGGATTGAAATTCTGAGTGAAGGGGGCGTTCGCGCCCCCTCGATGATCCGGGAGCCTGAGGCTCACCTGGGATCGTATCCATCCGGGCGCGGCCCGGAACCGAAAAGGAGTGCCGCATGGCGGAACGTGACAACAGCAGGGGCCGCGGCCGCGGGCGCGATCGCGACGAAACCCCGGAATTCGCCGATCGCCTTGTGGCGATCAATCGCGTCTCGAAGACGGTAAAGGGCGGCAAGCGCTTCGGCTTTGCGGCGCTCGTCGTCGTGGGCGACCAGAAGGGTCGCGTCGGCTTCGGCAAGGGAAAGGCCAAGGAGGTCCCCGAGGCCATCCGCAAGGCTACCGAGCAGGCGAAGCGTCAGATGATTCGTGTCCCGCTGCGCGACGGTCGTACACTGCACCACGACATGAATGGTCGCCACGGCGCCGGTCGCGTCGTGATGCGCACAGCGCCGGAAGGTACCGGCATCATCGCCGGTGGTCCGATGCGCGCCGTGTTCGAGATGCTTGGCATCAAGGACGTGGTCTCGAAGTCCATCGGGTCGCAGAACCCCTACAACATGATCCGGGCAACGCTCGACGGTTTGACCAAGGAAGCGAGCCCGCGTTCGGTCGCGCAACGTCGCGGCAAGAAGGTCGCCGACATCCTGCCCAAGCGCGACGAGGCGCCGGCCGAGTCGTCGCAAGTAGCCGAGGAGGCCTGATCCATGGCGAAGACAATTGTCGTGAAACAGATCGGGAGCCCGATCCGTCGGCCCGAGAAGCAGCGCGCCACCCTGGTGGGCCTTGGGCTTAACAAGATGCACAAGACGCGGGAGCTCGAGGACACGCCCTCCATTCGCGGAATGATCGCGAAAATCTCGCATCTGGTGGAGATCGTGGAAGAGCGAGGCTGACCGGCTTCTTTATACCGTTACGAAAGGCCGTTCCCCGGGCCGGTGCCTGACGGCAAATGTTGACGACCCGCCGCTGAAACGGCGGGTCTTTCAATGCGTATCCTGACGATGTCGCAACAGATCCCGCTCATGGATCCGCCCGTGAGCCAGCCCGATCCGCATTGCGGGCGTTTCTTTGCCCCGACCCGGCTCCGTCCCGTCGTGGTGGAAGCGGTGGATGTTTACGGGTTTTGCCGGCACGGATGGATCGGAGAGGCGATGCCGCTCCGGGTGCGTCCGTGGGGATCTGCGAGCGCGTAGCAAACCGCCCGTTCGAGCGGAAGCGGCGGACCTAGCTGTCGACGCTGCGCGACGTCGACAGGCGCATCGAACGTGCCTTCGGGCGTGCGCTGACGTTTGGGACTGTCCGTCAGGAGCGGGACGGGCTTATTCGGCCCGCTCTTGGCCGGGAAGGGATACGGGAACCGGGCACCGATCGGCTCGCCGATCGGGCGGCAGGCCACTTCTTTGTCGACGATCTCGACAGGGAACCCGGAAGGCATGCGCTTCAACGCCGTCGAAGTCACCGCCACCGCGGATCACCGACCTTCGTCCGTCCTAAGCTTTGGTAGAGTTCGGGATGGTCGTCGGCGGGGAACTGTTCGCTCGCAGACCCCGCGATCCGGCAGGCGGGTCTGGCCGAGTCGGTCTGGCGCAGGCGGCGAATCCGCTCACGCTCCTCCACGACCGCACGGTTGTTCTTCGCCCGGGAGGCCGTTCCACACGCGGGACACTGGCAATGTTCTTCGCGCGCCTTGCCGACGACCACGCCCCGGAGCACGCCTGAAGCCGGTGGTGGCATGCCTTCGGGTCGCCTGAGCGGATCGGGCAGAACGCCGCAGGTCGCGCATAACGGGTCGCGGCAGAAGTTCAGGGCGATATCCGCGACCGGCAGGGGAAGCCTTCGGACCCGTGGCTTCGCCAAAGTCCCCGAAGATGTTTTCGGGACGCTCGACACCTTTTTTGTCCCTTCGGACACCGGCCACGCGTTGTGTGAAAGGAAAGCTGGTCGAAATTCGGCCGATCGAAGCGATCTTTCAGCATTTCGTGTCAGGGGCTCGTCCGGTGGGCACCCCTTTTCCGCTGACGATCATAGTACGTGGTCAGGTGTAGAGGAGAGGCTAGATCCTGTGTTTCGCAGGAGGAACTAACATGACCCAGACAAGACGTACCTTTCTCGCAACGGTTGCCGCGACCGGCACAATAACTGTTCTGCCATTTTCCGCCCGGGCGGAGGCGCATGACGCCGACGTGTTTCGAACCGGTGCCGGACCGATCACGGTCCATCCGGTAAGCCACGCCTCTTTCGTGATGGAAACGCCGGCAGGCGTGATCTATGCCGATCCGGTGGGCGGCGCCGCGCAATATGAGGATCTGCCGCCGCCCGACCTCATCCTGATCACGCACGAACACGGCGATCATTACGATGAGGAGACCCTTTCGGACCTCATCGGAGACGACACGCGCATCATCGCGAACCCTGCAGTCTATGGGATGCTTTCCGAAAATCTACGTGCCAGGGCCGAGGAGATGGCGAACGGTGACGAGACGAGCTTTAGCGACGTCGGAATTCAGGCCATTCCGGCTTACAACACCACCGAGGCGCGCCTTGAGTTCCATCCGGAGGGCCGTGACAACGGCTATGTCCTCGCTTTCGAGGATTTTCGTATCTACATTTCGGGGGACACCGAAGACACTCCGGAGATGCGGGCGCTTGAGAATATCGACTTGGCATTTCTTTGCATGAACCTTCCTTTCACAATGGACGCCGAACAGGCTGCGTCTGCCGTGCAGGAATTCACGCCGACCTACGTCTATCCCTACCATTACCACGGCCGCGACGGCGGCACGCAGGATCCGGCTGAGTTCGCGCAGCTCGCCGGCGATGCGACGGAAGTGAGGACCGACGATTGGTACAAGCCTGACGAGCTCGGCTGATCGTCAGACATGCGCGGCCCGGGCGGCGTAGCCTGCCGGCCCGGGCGGTAGGAGCGTCGAGCCTTTCGATTCACTTGCATTCGTCGTACGGCCTCGCTATGCGCGCCGGGTCCTCGATGGACGTGAATATAGCGCCGTGTCCCTCCCGCATCGCTTCGGGGAGGTTGTCCGGCAAGAGGAGAAGCGATCATGAAACTGCACGAACTGCGCGACAACGACGGTGCGGCGCGGAAGCGCAAGCGCGTCGGCCGCGGCCCGGGCTCCGGCATCGGCAAGACCGGCGGCCGTGGCATCAAGGGCCAGAAGTCCCGCTCCGGCGTGGCCATTAATGGCTACGAGGGCGGCCAGATGCCGCTTTACCAACGTCTGCCGAAGCGCGGCTTCAACAAGCCGAACCGGAAGGCCTTCGCCGTCGTCAATCTGTCGAAAATCCAGGAGTTTATCGACAACGGTCGCCTCGACGCGAACGACATCACCGAGGACAGCCTCGTCTCTGCCGGCGTCGTGCGTCGCAAGCTTGACGGCGTCCGTCTGCTTGGCAAGGGCGAGTTGACCGCGAAGGCCGCGATCACCGTCACCGGCGCGTCCCGAGGTGCGGTCGAGGCGGTGGAAAAGGCAGGCGGATCGGTCACGCTTCCGGCGGTCGCCGACGCCTGATCGGTTGCAGGCGGTCACGGCGCCGCCTACATCGGTTCCACGTTTTCCGAACGCCGTCTGCGGGGAAATCCGTCGGGCGGCGTTCCCGTTTCAAGAGAGGCTCGCATGGCGTCTGCTGCGGAGCAAATGGCCGCGAACATGAGCTGGGGCGCGTTCGGCAAGGCGAAGGAGCTGCGCCAACGCATCCTGTTCACGATCGGCCTTCTGATCATCTACCGGGTCGGCACCTATATCCCCGTGCCCGGCATCGACGCGGAGCAGCTTCGCCGCTTCGTCGAGGATGCGAGCGCGGGCCTTGGTGGCGTGCTCAACATGTTCACCGGCGGTGCGATCGGGCGGATGGGCGTCTTCGCCCTCGGAATCATGCCCTACATCTCGGCCTCGATCATCATCCAGCTGATGACGGCGATGGTGCCGCAGCTCGAATCCCTCAAGAAGGAGGGCGAGGCCGGTCGAAAGAAGATCAACCAGTACACGCGCTATGGCACGGTCGCGCTGGCGACGTTGCAGGGTTACGGCCTGGCGGTGTCGCTACAATCCGGCGACCTCGTGCATACGCCCGGATGGTTCTTCATCGCCTCATGTGTGATCACGCTTGTGGGCGGCACGATGTTCCTGATGTGGCTGGGTGAGCAGATCACCGCCCGCGGGATCGGCAACGGCATCTCGCTCATCATCTTCGTCGGCATCGTGGCCGAGCTTCCGTCGGCCTTCGCGCAGTTCTTCGTCCAGGGGCGGACCGGGGCGATCTCCACGGCCGTAATCCTCGGCGTGCTCGCGATGCTGCTCGGAACGCTTCTGTTTGTGGTTTTCATGGAGCGGAGCCTGCGGAAGGTCCACATCCAGTACCCGCGCCGCCAAGTCGGCATGAAGGTCTATGACGGCGGATCGAGCCATCTGCCGATCAAGGTGAACCCCGCCGGAGTCATTCCTGCGATCTTCGCGTCGTCGCTGCTGCTCCTGCCGACGACGATCAGCACCTTCTCCGGCGCCAATTCGGGGCCGATCATGTCGACGATCCTCGCCTATTTCGGGCCGGGGCAGCCGCTCTACCTGCTGTTCTTCGCGGCCATGATCGTGTTCTTCGCGTATTTCTATACGCATAACGTCGCCTTCAAGACAGACGACGTCGCCGACAACCTGAAGAACCAGAACGGCTTCATTCCCGGAATCCGGCCCGGGCGACGGACCGCGGAATACCTCGAATACGTCGTCAATCGCGTCTTGGTGCTCGGCGCCGGCTATCTGGCGCTCGTCTGCCTGATTCCCGAGATCGTGCGGCAGGAGCTTGCGATCACCGCCTATTTCGGCGGCACGTCGATCCTGATCATTGTGTCTGTGGGCATGGATACGATCCAGCAGGTCCAATCGCACCTTCTGGCACACCAGTACGAAGGTCTGATCGAGAAATCGCAGCTGCGTGGAAAGCGGCGCGGACGGAACAAGGGAACGGCACGCCGATGAACATCATCCTTCTGGGACCGCCCGGAGCGGGCAAGGGAACGCAGGCACGAAGGCTCGTCGACGAACGCGGCATGGTCCAACTCTCGACGGGTGACATGCTCCGTGAGGCGCGGAGTTCCGGAACGGAAATCGGCAACCGCGTGGCCGGGATCATGGACCGGGGCGAGCTCGTGACCGACGAGATCGTCATCGGTTTGATCGAGGAGAAGCTCGAGGGTAACACCGGCGGCGGCCTGATCTTCGATGGCTTTCCCCGGACGCTTGCGCAGGCTGACGCACTCGAAGCGCTGCTTCACCGGAAAGGGAACACCCTCGACGCCGTGATCGAGATGCGGGTGGACGACGAAACGCTCGTGGCTCGAATCATAGCGCGATCGACTTGCGCGGCTTGTGGCGAGGTCTACAACGATCTCACGCGTCCCGTGCCTGACGACGGGCAGTGCGTGAAGTGCGGCAGCGCAAAGTTCACCCGGCGGGCCGACGACAACGAGGAAAGCCTCAAGACCCGTCTTCTCGCCTACTACAAGCAGACGTCCCCGCTGATCGGGTATTATCATTGCAAGGGTGCGTTACGGGTCGTAGATGGCCTCGGCGAGATCCAAGATGTCGGGGCGAGCATTGCGGAGGCGGTGTCAAAAACATCTTGACAGTCCGCCGCGCAGTGCTTGACGCGCCTGTCAATAGCCCTTAGGTCGCGATCTCCGCCGGGAATCTCGAGATTTCCGGCATCTGTTTTTGTCCGATCGTAGACGGTCTGGGCGTTGTGAAAAAAGGTTCTGGGGCTACGGAACCGCAACAAAGAAGGAAGCTCTCTTGGCTCGAATCGCTGGTGTCAACATTCCGACCGGGAAACGTGTTCCCGTCGCCCTGACCTATATTACGGGAATCGGCCCATCGAAGGCCCGCGAAATCGTTGAGGCAACGGGGATCGACGGATCCCGCCGCATCAACGAGTTGTCGGACGCCGAGGTCCTGTCGATCCGCGAGTTCATCGATGCGAACGTTACGGTTGAGGGCGACCTGCGCCGCGAGACGCAGATGAACGTGAAGCGCCTGATGGATCTCGGTTGCTACCGCGGCTTACGCCATCGCCGCAACCTGCCGGTGCGGGGTCAACGGACCCACACCAACGCGCGGACCCGCAAAGGGCCGGCCAAAGCCATCGCCGGCAAGAAGAAATAAGGGGAGCGCACAGACATGGCACGAGATACCCGCCGCGCTCCGAAGCGCAAGGAACGCAAGAATATCGCCGCCGGTGTGGCGCATGTGAATTCTTCGTTCAACAACACCAAGATACTGATCTCCGACGTGCAGGGCAACGCCATCAGTTGGTCGTCGGCCGGTACGATGGGCTTCAAGGGTTCGCGGAAGTCGACCCCCTACGCCGCGCAGATGGCCGCTGAAGATGCGGCTCGCAAGGCGCAGGAACACGGCATGAAGACACTTGATGTCGAGGTCCAGGGCCCGGGCGGCGGACGCGAATCCGCGCTGCGTGCGCTGGCTGCCGCCGGCCTGCAGATCACCGCGATCCGCGACGTGACGCCCATCGCACATAACGGTGTACGTCCGCCGAAGCGCCGCCGGGTCTGATCCGCCTATCGATCCGACGGGGGCCGCTCGACGGCCCCCGTTCCGCCGTTTGACACACCTCGGGAGTCCCGCGCCATCCGCCCCGGCGCCGGACAGGAATGGAGGGACAGGGCATGATCCACAAGAATTGGCAGGAACTCATCAAGCCGCAACAGCTTGATGTTCGTCCGGGCAACAATCCGGCCCGTCAGGCTACCGTCGTAGCCGAACCGCTCGAGCGTGGCTTCGGCCTGACGCTCGGCAATGCGCTGCGCCGCGTTCTCATGTCGTCGCTCCAGGGCGCCGCCATAACCAGCGTCCAGATTGACAACGTGCTCCATGAGTTCTCGAGCGTTTCGGGCGTTCGCGAGGATGTGACCGACATCATCCTGAACCTTAAGGGCGTCAGTCTCAAGATGGAGGTCGAAGGGCCGAAGCGTGTCTCGATCTCTGCCAAAGGTCCGATGGTCGTCACCGCGGGCGACATCACGGAGTCGAACGGGATCGAGGTTCTGAATCGCGACCACGTTATCTGCCATCTCGATGACGGTGCCGACCTTTACATGGAACTTACCGTGGATGTCGGGAAGGGCTACGTCTCCGCCGACAAGAATAAGCCCGAGGATGCTCCGATCGGCCTCATTCCGATTGATGCGATCTATTCGCCGGTCAAGAAGGTCTCCTATGAGGTGCAGCCGACCCGCGAGGGGCAGGTGCTCGACTACGACAAGCTGACGCTGAAGCTTGAGACCGACGGTTCGCTCGCGCCCGACGACGCGGTTGCGTACGCCGCCCGCATTCTGCAGGACCAGTTGCAGGTCTTCGTCAACTTCGACGAGCCAGAGGCCGCGCGCGGTGCCGAGGCCGCCGACGATCTTGAGTTCAACCCGCTCCTGCTGAAAAAGGTGGACGAACTGGAGCTTTCGGTCCGCTCGGCCAATTGC
Organism: uncultured Jannaschia sp.; assembly: GCF_947494025.1. GTDB lineage: Bacteria > Pseudomonadota > Alphaproteobacteria > Rhodobacterales > Rhodobacteraceae > Jannaschia. The sequence continues at coordinate 483,383 of NZ_CANLTQ010000002.1, read as the reverse complement.
CTGAAGAACGACAACATCGTTTATATCGGGGACCTGATCCAGAAGACCGAGGCGGAGATGCTGCGCACCCCCAATTTCGGCCGGAAGTCACTGAACGAGATCAAGGAAGTGCTCTCGGGGATGGGTCTGCACCTCGGCATGGAGATCGTGGATTGGCCGCCGGAAAACATCGAGGATCTCGCCAAGAAGTTCGAGAACGAGTTCTGATCGCGCGGGACGCCTGCGGGCGTCCCGCGACCTGGGCATTCCGCCCCAATAGGTGAGGTCGCGACACGCATCGTGGCCCGGACAAAGTATAATGAAACTGGAGTGAAATCATGCGTCACGCCCGCGGATACCGCCGCCTTAACCGGACCCACGAGCATCGCAGCGCGATGTTCGCCAACATGGCCGGCTCGCTGATCGAGCACGAGCAGATCAAGACAACCCTTCCGAAGGCGAAGGAGCTTCGCCGCATCGTCGAGAAGATGGTTACGCTCGCCGGCCGCGGCGACCTCCATTCCCGCCGCCTGCTGCGCTCGCGGCTCAAGGAAGACCGGCATCTCGCCAAGCTGATGGACGTGCTTGGACCGCGCTACAAGGAGCGTCCGGGCGGCTATGTCCGCGTGCTGAAGGCCGGGTTCCGCTACGGGGACATGGCACCGATGGCGATCATCGAGTTTGTCGACCGGGATGTCGATGCGAAGGGCGCTGCGGATCGTGCGCGCCTCGAGGCCGAGGACGCCGAACTCGGCTGAATCAAGTCGCACCGCAACTGCAACGGGGCCCGGCCATCACGGTCGGGCCCTTTTCTATTCGGACCCGGCGACGATAGGACGATCTCGTTAACAGGGAACTAAAGGAAGAAATCGAAATACCTTTTTGCCAGGATTAGCGATTCATTAACCCTTCCAGCCTCAACAATCGGGCCGTAATGTTGATGTAACTCCGTCAACGGTTGGAAGATGGTCATGTCCGATAAACGACATCAAATATCGAAGGCCATGGAAAGGCTGACGGAGATCGCTCCGGCGGGGTGGCAGACGGGTATCCATATCCGTTTCGCGCAGCCCCTCTATCTTCGCAGCACCTATCCGCAGGCATGGCAGGACTTCTACGCCACCAATGCCTATTCGCTCCGCGATCCCCTAGTGTTCTGGGGTATCAGCAAGACGGGCACGGTCCGCTGGAGCGAGATCGCGCTGCCTGATCCGTTCGGCGTGATGAACAAGGCTCATGAGTTCGGGCTACGTTTTGGCGCAGTCATTTCCTGCGGCAAGATCACCTCGCGAACGATCGTGGGCATCGCGCATGGCGAACGGGAATTCACCGACGAGGAAATCGCGGAGACGGCCGCCATAACGGACAAGTTGCATCAGGCCGCCGACTTTCCGCAGAAGCTGACCCCCGTCGCCGTCGAGGCGCTCGTTCTTTCCGCCGAAGGACTGACCTCCGAGGACGCGGCGATGCGGCTCGGGATCAGCGAGGACGTCTTCGATGCCAGGCTCGCTAGCGCGTGCGGCATGCTGGGCGTCCGCACCACGGCGGAGGCCTTGAGGATCGCTAGAGAGCTTAGGCTGATCTGAGCGGGTCTGGCCCACCCGACGACCGCACATCACGAGAACCCTGAACCGGTGCAACCGCCTCACCGGCAACGAAAGCTATTGTCATGCAAGTCACAACGCTGTCCTTCGACAACCTTCATGCCCACGGTCCGCTTTTTGCCGACCTGTTGCGCGCGCGGCACCGGACCTTCATCGAGCAGGCGAAGTGGGATCTTCCCGCCGCCGACGGCATGGAGTTCGATCAATACGACACTCCGGCCAGCCGCTGGGTGGCCGTACACGATAACGGCCGCATCCTCGCCGGCGTCCGGCTGACACCCACGACGCATCGCTGCGGCATCTACACCTATATGATCCGGGACGCGCAGCTGGGCTTGCTGGAAACCATTCCACCCAACCTGCTCTTCGACGACGCACCCGTGAACCCGGAAATTTGGGAATCGAGCCGTGTCTTCGTGGCGAACGAGGTTCCCTCAAACAAACGACTTCGCGTGCAGATGCAGCTCATCTCCGAGATGGTTCAGGCTGGGCGCACGCTCGGCGCGACGTCGGTGCTGGGACTGATCCCCGCGAATTCGCCGCGCCTGGCGCGGCGGGTCGGGCTCGACTGCGTACCCGCAGGGCCGGTGCTCGACATCGGCGGTTCCATGAGTGTGGCTGTCAACATCTCGATGGCGACCAAGGTCCACTGATCCGGTCCGGCCGGTGGCTTCCCGTGCGGCCCTCCAAGGGCTACATGAAGGGGCATGACAGACCTCTTCGACACCGCGCCACAGCCCGCATCCGATGTTCCGAACGCGCCGGTCCCGCTAGCGGACCGGCTTCGCCCGGCAGCCCTCGACACGGTGATCGGGCAGGGGCACCTGCTCGGCGACGACGGTGCTCTGACGACGATGCTGGAGGGGACGCTGCCGAGCCTCGTTCTCTGGGGTCCGCCCGGCGTCGGCAAGACGACCATCGCGCGCCTCCTCGCCGACCGGACGGGCCGGCATTTCGTCCAGATCAGCGCCATCTTCACCGGCGTTGCCGACCTGCGGAAAGTGTTCGAGACGGCACGGAACAGGCGCGCGAACGGCAAGGGCACGCTCCTCTTCGTCGACGAGATCCACCGCTTCAACAAGGCGCAGCAGGACAGCTTCCTGCCGCACATGGAGGACGGGACGATCACGCTCGTGGGCGCGACCACGGAGAACCCCTCCTTCGAGCTCAACGCCGCGCTGATGTCGCGGGCGCAGGTTCTCGTGCTCGAACGCCTTACGCTACGCGACATGGAACTCCTGACGCAGCGCGCGGAAAAGGAGCTCGGCGCCAAGCTGCCCCTCGATGGCGAGGCACGCGAGGCGATGCAGGAGATGGCGGACGGCGACGGTCGCGCTCTGCTGAACCTCATCGAGCAGATCGCCGCATGGGGCGCCAAGGGTCCGGTCGACCGCGACACGCTGTCCCGCCGCCTGCAGCGCCGTGCGGCGCAATACGACAAATCCGGTGACGCGCATTACAATCTGATCTCCGCACTCCACAAATCGGTGCGCGGCAGCGACCCGGACGCCGCGGTCTACTGGCTCGCGCGGATGCTCGCGGGGGGCGAGGACCCACGCTATCTTGCCCGCAGGGTCACGCGGATGGCGGTGGAGGATATCGGCCTTGCCGATCCGCAGGCGCAGGGAATCTGCCTTCAAGCCTGGGAGACCTACGAGCGACTGGGCTCCCCGGAGGGCGAACTCGCGATCGCCAACGCGGTCATATACCTCGCGCTCGCGCCGAAATCGAACGCCGCCTACGCCGCGTACAAGGCCGCCGTCGCCGGCGCGGCCAGGACCGGATCGGAGCCGCCGCCCAAGCACATTCGCAATGCGCCGACGAAGCTCATGAAGGAGCAGGGCTACGGCGCGGGCTACGCCTACGACCACGACGAGGTCGACGCATTCTCCGGACAGAACTACTTCCCCGACGACATGAAGCGGCCGGTCTACTACGTCCCCGTTGACCGCGGCTTCGAGCGGGAGCTGGGCCGCCGGCTCGACTGGTTCGTGGAGCAGCGCGAGAAGCGTCGCGTCCGGGGCGACGGTTGACACCGGGCCGCGCAGGATCGACAGGGCGCCCATGACCTTTCCCCTGATCTCCGTCGCGCTCGGCGGCGCGCTCGGCGCGTCGCTGCGCTACCTCGTCGGCACAGCGCTCCTGCGCGACGGCTTTCCCGTCGCGGTCCTGACGATCAACGTCACCGGCAGCTTTGCCATGGGGCTGGGCGCAGTCCTGCTCGGACGGGCGGGCCTGCCGGACTTGCAGCCTTTCATTCTGACCGGCGTGCTCGGCGGTTTCACGACCTTTTCGGCCTTCTCCCTGGAAACGCTGACCCTGATCGAGCGCGGCCAGAGCGGCGCGGCGCTGGTTTACGTCGTCCTGTCGGTGGGTCTCAGTCTGCTCGCGCTTGCCGTCGCGCTCGCCATTGCCCGGGCGGTTCCGTGAGCGGGGTGCAGACGATAACCGTCGAGACGGGCGAGGGGGCTCAGCGTCTCGACCGCTGGCTCCGCCGGCGCTTCCCGAACGTGACGCAGGGGCAGGTCGAGAAGATGTGCCGCAAGGGTGATCTTCGTGTCGACGGCAGCCGGGTGAAGGCGAATACCCGTGTGGCCGAAGGGCAGGCGGTCCGCGTGCCGCCCTTGCCGGAGGACCGCGCCCCCGCCGCGCCGCGCCGCGAAAAGGTGGCGCAGGCCGACGCGGAGATGATCCGCGCCTGTGTCCTCTACCGCGACGACCATTTGATTGCGCTGAATAAGCCGCCGGGCCTCGCCTCGCAGGGCGGGTCCGGACAGACGCGGCATGTGGACGGGCTGGGCGACGCGTTGCGCTTCGACGCGGATGAGCAGCCGCGCCTCGTGCACCGTCTCGACAAGGACACGTCGGGCATCATGCTCATGGCGCGCAATCGCCTGACTGCCGCGCAGCTGTCCGAGGCGTTCCGTGACCGTGAGACCCGCAAGATCTACTGGGCTGCCGTGGCCGGCGTGCCCCAGCCGCGGATGGGCACGATCCGCTACGGGCTCGTCAAGGCCGGCGGCGGCGGAGAGGGGGGCGAGAAGATGCGGGCCGTCCATCCCGAAGAGGTGGACGATATTCCCGGCGCGAAACGCGCGGTCAGCGACTATGCCGTGCTCGAGAACCTCGGCTCCCGCGGCGCATGGGTCGCGCTCGTCCCCGTCACGGGGCGTACGCACCAGTTGCGCGTGCACATGGCCGAGATGGGGCATCCGATCGCCGGCGACGGAAAGTACGGCGGCTCCGGGCAGGAAAACATGGGCGACGGCTGGGGCGCGTCCTTCGGCGGCGAGATCAGCCGCAAGCTGCACCTCCATGCGCGCTCCCTGACGTTGACCCACCCGATGACCGGCGCGCGCCTGCACCTGACCGCACCGCTGCCCGAGCACATGCAGCGGACCTGGGACATGCTGGGCTGGTCGGCGGCGGACGTGCCCGTCGATCCCTTCGCGGAGGACGACCTTGCCTGAGGGGCTCGTCATCTTCGACGTCGACGGCACGCTGGTCGACAGCCAGGCGGTGATCGTCACGACGATGGAGCGGGCCTTCGCGACAGTCGACCGTCCCGCCCCCGGCCGCCGCGACATCCTGGGGGGCGTGGGCTTGTCCCTGCCGATCCTCGTGGCGCGGCTGACCCCCGAGCTCGACGAGGCGACGCGCGCGGAGATCGTCGCGGGCTACCGTACGGCCTACGCACCCACGGCGGAGGAATACGGCGAGACGGTGCTTTATCCCGGCGTTGTCGAAGGTCTGGAACGGCTCCGCGGCCTCGGCCTGACGCTCGGCATTGCCACGGGCAAGTCGCGGCGCGGACTCGACCGGCTGATCGCGGCGAAGGGCTGGGGCGATCTGTTCGCGACGCTGCAATGCGCCGACGACCACCCGTCGAAGCCGCATCCCGCGATGATCGAGCAGGCCCTGATGGAGACGGCAACCGCGCCCGACCGCGCGCTGATGATCGGCGACACGACGTTCGACGCCGCGATGGCAGGCGCCGCGGGTGTGCGGATGATCGGCGTGGCCTGGGGCTACCACGACGCCGACGCCCTCGGAGCGGCAGGCGCGGACCCGGTCGCCGGCGACTTCGCGACGCTGACGGCGGCGATCGAGGCGCGTCTGGCATGAGCGAATGGTCCCCCAAACGGTTCTGGACGGACGCGACGGTGGAAGCGGTCCCGCGGGGCCACGCCGTGCGCCTCGATGGCCGGTCCGTCCGCACACCGTTGAAGACCGAACTCGTCGTCCCCTCCGCAGCGCTCGCCGAGGGAATCGCGAGCGAATGGCGCGCACAGAAGGAGCGGATCGACCCGCTGTCCATGCCGCTGACCCGCGCGGCCAACGCCACGCTCGACAAGGTCGTCCCGCAGCGGGCCGAGGTCGTCACCGGACTGTCGGAGTATGGCGGCTCGGATCTTCTTTGCTACCGTGCGCCCGGCCCCGGCAGCCTGACCGCCCGCCAAGCGGCGGCATGGGACCCGCTCCTCGCCTGGGCCGCCACTGAATTCGGAGCCCGCCTCGTCCTGACCGAAGGCGTCGTCCCCGTGTCACAGCCGGACGCCACGCTCGACGCGCTGCGGCGGCGGGTCGCGGCGCTCTCGGACTGGGAGCTCACGGCGTTGTCGGAATTCGTGTCCCTGTCCGGCAGTCTCGTGATCGGTCTGGCGGCGATGGACAGGCAGGACGTCGAAGGGCTCTGGGCGGCGTCGCGGATCGACGAGGATTGGCAGGCGGAACAATGGGGCCTCGACGCCGAAGAGGCCGAACGCATTGCCGCCCGGCGGGCCGCGTTTCTGCAGGCGGCGGTCTATCTCGGACTCCTGAACGACGTCTGACGCGACGCGCGCGTCGTAACAGCGCGAAAATAGACAGTTCCGCAGCGTCCGGCGATATGGCCCTGTGTATCTCCCTTGACCTTCCGGGTCCCATCTGGCCTTTTTCCCGTTAGTGAGGGGATCAAGCATCCTCACGTGAAAACGGGCCGACCCGAATATCACCAAGGGTGCGGCCCCGTCCGCGAGCGCGGACGGTTGAACAGGAAGAGGTACATTCATGAAGAAATCCGTCCTACTCGGCACCGTGGCCGCCGCCGGCTTCGCCGCCGCCGGGGCGTCCGCCGCGACGCTCGACGACGTACAGGACCGCGGGTCGTTGAACTGTGGCGTCAATACCGGCGTTCCGGGCTTCGCCGCACCGGACGCGAACGGCGAATGGCAGGGCTTCGACGTCGCGATCTGCCGGGCCGTCGCCGCCGCCGTGCTGGGCGATCCGAACGCGGTCAATTTCATTTCCACGACCGGCAAGACCCGCTTCACCGCGCTCGCCTCGGGCGAGGTGGACCTGCTGGCCCGGAACACGACTTGGACCTTTTCGCGCGACACCGACCTGAAGTTCGATTTCGTCGCCATCAACTACTACGACGGCCAGGGCTTCATCGTGCCGACGGCGCTCGGCGTGTCCTCGGCCGAGGAACTCGACGGCGCCACGATCTGCATCCAGACCGGCACCACGACCGAGTTGAACCTCGCGGACTACTTCCGCGTCAACAACATGTCCTATGAGCCGGTCCCGATCGAGAACGAGGCGGAAGCGCGGACCCAGTTCCTCGCCGGTGCTTGCGACGTCTACACGACCGACCGCTCGGCGCTGGCCTCCGTGCGCGTGACCTATCCGTCGCCTGACGATTACAAGCTCCTGCCCGAAGTGATCTCGAAGGAGCCGCTCGGACCGCTTGTGCGCCACGGCGACAGCGAGTGGGGCGACATCGTCCGGTGGACCTACTTCGCGCTCGTCGCGGCCGAGCAATACGGCGTCACCCAGGACAACGTGGCAGAGATGGCGACCGAGGCCGGCGACAATCCCGAGGTGAACCGGCTACTCGGCACCGAGGGCGAGCTCGGTGCGATGATCGGGCTCGAGAGCAGCTGGGCCGAAAACGCGATCGCGGCGGTCGGCAACTACGGCGAGATCTTTTCGCGCAATATCGGCGAGGAGAGCGCTGTCGGTCTGGAGCGGGGTCTGAACGCGCTCTACACCGAGGGCGGACTGCAATACGCGCCGCCGTTCCGGTAAGACAAGACGGGAGGGGGCGCGGATGGCCGTGCCCCCTTTGCCAGAACAATCTGCCACTGGCATGATCGGGTCCATCGCGGCCCGACGGACGAGAAGGCCGAAATGCGCCCCGTCCGATAAGCCGGCGGAACACGGGGAACGAACATGACGACACTGAGTGATCCGCCGCATGCGGACGGATTCAGGCTGAGCCTTCTCGTTCGCGACAAGCGCTACAGGTCCTATACGTTCCAGGCCATCGCGCTGATCGCCCTGTTCGTGTTTTTCGGCTGGCTTGCGAGCAACGCAATCCGCAACCCGGTGCTGCAACAGGCGGGCATCGATTTCGGCTTCCTCGCCGATCCGGCCGGCTACGACATCAATCAGCAACCGATTCCCTATACCAGCCAGTCGTCGCATCTGCGCGCCAGCTTCATCGGCGCCATCAACACGTTGATCGTGGCGTTTCTTGCCTGTGTAACCGCTACCGTCTTCGGCGTCTTCGCCGGCGTGCTGCGCCTGTCGAACAACTGGATCGTCGGGAAGCTGATGGCGCTCTACGTAGAGATGTTCCGCAACATCCCCGTCCTGATCTGGATCCTGATCATCTTCACGATCTCGGCGAACGTGCTTCCCCAACCGAGCGCCTTTCGCGGGGACGATCCGGAGGCGTCGCCGATCCTCGGGGTAGCGGCGCTGACGAACCGCGGCTTCTACCTGCCGCGTCCCTACTTTACGAACGGCATCGGCGCGGTGCCCGACGATGTTCCGGCCGATGGCGGCGCCCCGGTCGCCCAGGAGGTGGCCAGCATTGCGAACTGGCTGATCGTTCTGGCCGTCTTCGCCGCTTCGTTCCTTGCGGTACGGGGCGTGAATGCCTGGGCGACGAAACGGCAGAACGCGACCGGACGGCGGCCCTCGACGTTCTGGACCAACCTCGGGCTCTGGTTCGTGCCCATCATCCTCACGCTGCTGATCCTCGGTCTCAGGTGGGAGGTGCCCGAGTTGCGGGGGTTCAACTTCCAGGGCGGCATCTTGGCCCGGAACTCGCTCATCGCCCTCTGGTTCGCCCTATCGATCTATACCGGCGCTTTCATCGCCGAGAACGTTCGCGCGGGCATTCTCGCCATCAGCCGCGGGCAGACGGAGGCGGCCGCCGCCCTCGGCCTCAGGCCCGGCCGCGTCATGTCCCTCGTCGTCCTGCCGCAGGCGCTCCGGATCATCATCCCGCCTCTGATCTCGCAATACCTGAACATCACCAAGAACACGTCGCTGGCGATCGCTGTCGGCTACATGGACCTGACCGGCACGCTGGGCGGCATCACGCTGAACCAGACCGGCCGGGCGCTGGAATGCGTCCTGCTGCTGATGGCCTTCTACCTTGTCTTCAGCCTCGTCATCTCCGCCGTCATGAACGCATACAACGCGTCCGTCGCCCTGAAGGAGCGCTGAGATGAGCGACACCCACGCCGAGTCCGTCGCCTTTGTCCGTGAAAGCGTCATTCCGCCCGCGCCCCCGCCGGCCAAGGAGGCCGGTGCGATCCGGTGGATGCGGGAAAACCTGTTCGCGACCTGGTTCAATGCGATTCTGACGCTCGTCGCCCTTTACCTGATCTGGGTTCTGCTTTCGGGTGTCGTTCCCTGGATCGTCAACGGGACGTGGCAGGGCAGTTCCCTCGCGGAATGTCGCGAGATCCTGCAAGGCAACGGCGGCGGCTGTTTTGCCGTGCTCCGCGAACGGTGGCCGCAGCTCCTGTTCGGGTTCCAGTATCCGGACTACCTGCGCTGGCGTCCCGTTCTCGCGTTCTTCCTGCTTTTCGTGGCCGTGCCACCCGCGCTCTTCGTCATGTTCCTGCCACGCTGGACATTGATTGTGACCGCAATCTATCCGTTTCTCGCCTATTGGCTCATCTGGGGCGGCACGATCCTCACGCCGCTCTTCGCCGCTCTCGGCGTCGTCGCGGGCTACCTCGCCTTTTCGTTCACCGAACGACGCGGCTTCGTCCTCGGGCTTGCCGCCGGGGTCGTCACCGCGCTCGCGGTCTGGTGGATCGGGGGACTGCTCGCGGGCGAGTTCTCCCGCTTCCTCCGGCTCGAAGCGGTGGTGAGCCGTGCGATGGGGGGCTTCATGCTGAACCTCGTGCTCGGCATCGTCTGCGTCTCGCTATCGTTGCCCATCGGGATCCTGCTCGCGCTCGGGCGGCAGTCGAGCCTGCCGGTCGTGAAGGGCTTCTGCGTCGTTTTCATCGAGTTCGTCCGGGGCGTGCCGCTGATCACGCTGTTGTTCGTGGCGAACGTGGTTCTGGCCTTCTTCCTTCCGCCGGACGCCAACTTCGACCTCATCCTCCGCGTCATCATCATGATCACGCTCTTCGCCTCCGCCTATATCGCCGAGGTGATCCGGGGCGGGCTCGCCGCGCTGCCGAAAGGGCAATACGAGGCCGCCGACAGTCTGGGCCTCGACTACGCGCAGGCCATGCGTCTCATCATTCTGCCACAGGCGCTCAAAATCTCGATCCCCGGCATCGTCAACGTGGCGGTCGGGCTGTTCAAGGACACGACGCTCGTCTCGGTGATCTCGATGTTCGACCTCGTCGGCATGATCCGTGGCCCGATCCTCGCCTCGACCGCGTGGGCCGGCATCTACTGGGAGCTTTGGGCCGCGGCCTGCCTCATGTTCTTCGTCGTCTGCTACGGCATCTCGCAATATTCGCAGTGGCTCGAGCGCCAGCTGCAAACCGATCATCGCTAGGGAGGGTCATATGGCCATGACCGATACGGACACGGCAACGCCGCAGATGGAGATCTCCGACGAGGTCGCCATCGAGATCCGCAACATGAACAAGTGGTACGGCACGTTCCATGTCCTGCGCGATATCGACCTGACCGTTCACCGGGGGGAGCGGATCGTGATCTGCGGCCCGTCCGGTTCCGGCAAGTCGACGCTGATCCGCTGCATCAACGCCTTGGAGGAGCATCAGCGGGGCTCGATCGTCGTGGACGGCACGCCACTCTCGTCGGACCTCAAGAACATCGACAAGATCCGGTCCGAGGTCGGAATGTGCTTCCAGCACTTCAACCTCTTCCCGCACCTGACCATCCTCGAGAACTGCACGCTCGCGCCGATCTGGGTCCGCAAGATCCCGAAGCGCGAGGCCGAGAAGACGGCGATGTATTTCCTCGAGAAAGTGAAGATCCCGGACCAGGCGAACAAGTATCCCGGTCAGCTCTCCGGCGGGCAGCAGCAGCGGGTGGCCATCGCCCGCAGTCTCTGCATGCGGCCGCGCATCATGCTCTTCGACGAGCCGACCTCCGCGCTCGATCCCGAGATGATCAAGGAGGTGCTGGACACCATGATCCAGCTTGCCGAGGAGGGGATGACGATGCTCTGCGTCACGCATGAGATGGGCTTCGCACGGCAGGTGGCGAACCGCGTGATCTTCATGGATGACGGGCAGATCGTGGAGCAAAACGAGCCGGAGGCATTCTTCAAATCCCCCCGGAACGAGCGGACCAGGCTGTTCCTGAGCCAGATCCTCGGCCATTGAGCCGGCGCCGACCGGTATGACGGACATGCGCGAAAGGGAGGCACATTGCGCACCCGGTGGGCAAATATGCCGCGCGTTGCGTCGGAATGCAGTGTGAACCATCCATGACAGGCGCTTTTCGTTAACGTTTCTCCTACGCTCCCGCGGGGGCAGCGCCAACGACTGACCCGATGAGCCGGCCCCGTGGCGACGACCGCGCATCCGGCCGCAGCCGAGGAGACGGAGAATGACTGTCAAACTTGTCGTGGGCCTCGATGGCCAAGCGTCGGGCGAGAGGGCGCTGGCGCATGCCCAGCATCTCGCCGGCCTGATCGGCGATTGCGAGCTGTTCGTGATCTACGTGATCGAATGGTCGCCCTATTCCTTCCAGACCGCGGAGGAGAACGCGCAGCGCCATCGCCGGCGCGAGGAGGAGATCGCGACCGCGACCGAGCGGCTCGTCGATCCAGCCGTCGCAAAGCTGCGGACTTCGGGTCTGAAGGCGCGCGGGATCGTCCGCCACGGCGACGTGGCCGACACGCTCAACCGGATCGCCCGGGAGGAGGGCGCGGAGCAGATCATCGTTGCGCGCATGTCCGAGGGCGGTTTCGTGAGGCGCGTCTTCGGCTCCTCGACCTCCAACCTCGTCATGGGCGCCGTGGTGCCCGTGACCGTCGTCGCGTGAAGGGGATCGGAATGAAACATTCGCAGACATTTCTCGCAACCGGTGCCGCGACACTGCTCGCCGGCGCTGCGCGCGCGCAGGAAGAGGCGCTGAGCCTCGACGATCGCGTGAACGCGGTCTTCGCCGACGTGACCGGCCCATACGTCAGCTTCATCTTCATGCCGTTCCCGGGGACGGATTTTCCCTGGATCGTCATGTGGCTCGTCGTGGCGGCGACGATCTTCACCCTCTATTTCGGCTTCGTGCAGTTCCGCTTCTTCGGCCATGCCATCGCGCTGGTGAAGGGCGACTATTCGGATCCGAACGACGCGGGCGAGGTCAGCCACTTCCAGGCCCTTGCCACGGCGCTCTCGGGCACGGTGGGTTTGGGGAACATTGCGGGGGTCGCGGTCGCGGTCGGCATCGGCGGACCCGGCGCGACGTTCTGGATGATCGTCGCGGGCCTTCTCGGGATGGCCTCGAAATTCACTGAATGCACGCTCGGCGTGAAGTACCGTAACGAATACCCCGACGGCACCGTTTCCGGCGGTCCGATGTACTACATGCAGAAGGGCTTCGAAGAGCTCGGCCTGCCGGGTGGGCGCATCCTCGCGGTCCTTTTCGCGGTGTTCTGCATCTTCGGGGCGCTCGGCGGCGGCAACATGTTCCAGGCCAACCAGGCGCATGCGCAGATCGCGGGCATCGTCGGCGATTATCCCGGGATCATCACGGGGCTCGTCTTCGCGGCGGTGGTCTTCGCGGTCATCGTCGGTGGCATCAAGTCCATCGCCCACGTGACCGAGAAGATCGTGCCGTTCATGGGCCTTCTCTATGTCGGCGCCGCCGTGATCGTGCTGATCGCGAACTACGACATGATCGGGACGGCCTTCGGACAGATCTTCGCGGGGGCCTTCACCGGGCTCGGGGTCGCAGGCGGGCTCGTCGGCGCGCTGATCCAGGGGTTTCGGCGCGCGGCCTTCTCGAACGAGGCGGGCGTGGGCTCGGCGGCGATCGCGCACAGCGCGGTACGCACGAACGAGCCCATCACCGAAGGCTTCGTCTCCCTGCTCGAGCCGCTGATCGACACGGTCGTGATCTGCACGATGACAGCGCTCGTCATCACGATTTCCGGTCAGCTCATTACCGATCCGGAGACCGGGCGCTTCGTGCTCGACGAGGCGGGCACCGCGATCCGGACCGTGGGCGACACGTCGGGCGTGGCCTTGACCTCCGCGGCCTTCGGAACGGCGATCTGGTGGTTTCCCTACGTCCTCGCAGTCGCGGTCGTGCTTTTCGCCTTCTCCACGATGATCTCGTGGTCCTATTACGGGTTGAAAGCCTGGACCTACCTCTTTGGGGAAGGCCGGAAAACGGAGCTGACCTTCAAGGTGATCTTCTGCGTCTTCACGGTGATCGGCGCGGCGGCGAGCCTCGGGCCGGTGATCGACTTCTCGGACGCGATGATCTTCTCGATGGCGGTGGTGAATATCTTCGCGCTCTACTTCCTGATGAAGCTCGTGAAGCGAGAGCTCGAATCCTATTCGAGCCGGCTTCGCAGCGGCAAGATCCAGCGCTTCAAGGCAAAAGCCTGATACCCGGCGAGGCGAGGGTACGGAAAGGGCGCCCTCGCGGCGCCCTTTCCACGTTCAGCCGCGTAGCGCGGCGAGCGCGTCGGCCCGCTCTCGCCGGCTCAGCACTTCGGGTTCGCGGATCGGATTTCCGGCCGCATCGAAGAACGGCGTGTCCGTCCAGTCGCCCGAAAGGTTGCGCCCGATCACGCGCGCTCCGAGGCGGGTCGCGATGTGGAGGATGCCCTTGTGCCGGACCTTGCCGCCGCGCGTGCGGATGAACCCCTCGGCGCGGACCGGACCGATCGCCGCCGGGTCGTCCAGCCGGTCGGCGTTCATCCCGACATGGACGAGCCGCGGCCGCAGCGGCGTCACGAAAAGCGGTACGCTGCAGCAGGTCGCGTACCAACGCAGGGCGCCGCGCGGCGTGTGTCGAAATGCGCGTAGCCGATCCTGGCCCTCGGTGAGGCGGATGCAGTCCTGCGCCGTCTGCAATATGTCGACCACACCGGGATCGTCGTGCCCGAGCCATGTATAGGCCGACCGGCAATCGAGACAGTGACACAGGACGTGGCTGTACCCGGCGGACGTCGCGTCCGCGACTGTGCCGCGAAGCGTTCCGCAAGCGCAGCCGTAACCCAGTTCTGGCATCAGACCGCGATGCGCTCGCCATCCCCTTCGGGCGCCTGCGTCTCGACGCAGCGGAGGGCGGAGTTCCCCTTTCTCACCGGCGTCGGCCCCTCGGCGTTCGCGTCGATGAAGTCGAGCACGAGCGGGCGGATGTTCCGGCGCCAGGAGCCGCCCGCGAAGATGCCGTAATGGCCCGCATCCGGCTCCAGATGGCTGGCCTTCTTTTCGTCCGGCAGACCCGTGAGCAGGTCGAGGGCGGCGACGCACTGGCCGGGGGCGGAGATGTCGTCCTTGCCGCCTTCCACCGTTTTCACGGCGACGTCGGTGATCTTGCCGATATCGACGCGGTGTCCGTCCACGACGAAGCGGTTCTGCGCGATCTCAAGCCCCTTGAAGATACGCTCCACGGTCGAGAGGTAGAACTCCGCCGTCATATCCATCACCGCGAGGTATTCGTCGTAGAACCGGTTGTGCCGGTCGTGGTCGGAGGCCGTTCCGTTGGCGACCGCGATGATCTGGTCGCGCATGGCGCGGGCATGCGTCTCGAGATTCATCGAGATGAAGGAGCTGAGCTGCAGCAGCCCCGGATAAACCTTCCGCCCCACGCCTGCATGCTGGAAGCCGACCTGCTGGATCATGGAATGTTCCAGCTGCCCCATCGTGACGCGGCGGCCGAAATCGGTGACGTCGGTATCGGCCGCGTCGGGGTCGATCGGCCCGCCGATGAGGGTGAGCGTGCGCGGCTGCGCCTCCGGCTCCTGCTCGGCCAGAAGCGCCGTCGCGGCCAGCGTGAGCGGCGCGGGTTGACAGACGGCAATCACGTTCAGATCGGCGCCGAGATGTTTCATGAAGTCGACGAGGTAGAGGGTGTAATCCTCGATGTCGAACTTGCCGGCGGAGACAGGAATGTCGCGCGCGTTGTGCCAGTCCGTCACCCAGACATCCGCATCGGGCAGGAGCGAGACGACGGTGGAGCGCAGGAGCGTTGCGTAATGCCCCGACATCGGCGCGACGAGCAGGATGCGCCGGGCCATCTTCGGACGCCCGGACACCGAGAAGCGCAGCAGGTCCCCGAACGGCCGGCTCACCTCCACCTTCGGCTCGACGATCATGTCTTGCCCCTCGGCCGAGGAAAGGTGCGGGATATTCCAGTCCGGCTTGGCGATCATGCGGGCAAAGCTGCGCTCCGTCACCTGGCCCCAAGCGGCCAGAAGCTGGAAGGCCGGGTTCGGGACAAGGGCCGTTGCCGGAAAGCTGCCCATCGTGCGCGCCGTCGCGCCGAGCCACGCATTCGCGTTGCGGGCGGCTTCCATCATGTCATAGGCGGCCATGAACTGCATGAGGCAACTCCTCGTTGGTTTGGGAACGGGGCGCAGCAGGCCCTGTCTTATCCGGCCGCATAGGCTATGCTTGCGTCCGGGGAGATACTAGCAGTTGCAGCATGATGGGGGGAAAGCAAGTGACGAGCGGATCGGGCGATGGAAACGAAACGTTGCGTAATGGCGACCATCCGGGCGGGGAGGGCGCCGTCGCGCTGGAACGGCTGAACAAGAACCTTTTGCGGATCGACGGGCTGACGAAGCGTCTGGTGACCGCGCTCGCGTCGCGGCGGCGATCCGATCCGGGTCTCACGGGACCGGGGACGGAGCTCTACGCGAAGGCGATGGCGGCCTACTGGACGGAGATGGCGAACAATCCCGGCAAGCTGATCGAGCGGCAGGTCGGCTATTGGGGTCAGGCGCTGCGGCACGCGATCGAGGCGCAGACCGCGCTGACGAGCGGCAAACCCGTCCCCGCGTCCGACGACCAGCCGACGGACCGGCGCTTCGCCAATCCGCTGTGGCAGGAGCACCCCTATTACAACTTCCTCAAGCAGCAGTACCAGATCAGCGCGTCCGCCATCCGCGATACGGTGCGGGAGCTGGGCGGACTGGACGCGGCCGACAAGAAACGGGTCGAGTTCTTCAGCCAGCAGATCGTCGACCTGTTCGCGCCGACGAACTTCCTTGCCACCAACCCGGAGGCGATGCAGCGCGCGGTCGAGACCGAGGGCGAGAGCCTTGTGAAAGGGCTCGAGAACCTCGTGCGCGACATCGAGGCCAACCGGGGCGACTGGCTGGTCACGCTGTCGGATCCCGACGCCTTCAAGGTCGGCGGCAACATCGCGACGACGGAAGGCAGCGTCGTCTACCGCGACCGGCTCTTCGAGCTGATCCAGTACGCGCCCACGACGGAAAAGGTGCGCGCCACGCCGATCGTCCTGTTCCCGCCCTGGATCAACAAGTTCTACATCCTCGACCTCAAACCGCAGAACTCCCTCATCAAGTGGATCGTCGATCAGGGCTACACGCTCTTCGTCGTGAGCTGGGTCAATCCCGAGCACGAGCATGCCGACGTGACGCTGTCCGACTATGTCGAGGGCGGATTCCTCGAGGCGATGGAGACCGTCAAGACCATCACCGGAGAGTCGCAGGTCAACGCGGTCGGTTACTGCATCGCGGGCACGACGTTGTCGGCCACGCTTGCCCTTCTGGCCCGGCGGGGGGACCGGTCGGTCAAGTCCGCTACCTTTTTCACGACGCTGGCCGATTTCGAGGATCCGGGAGAGATGGGGGTGTTTCTCGACGAGGACTTCGTTTCCGGCATCGAACGGGAAAGCGCGGCGAAGGGCTATCTCGACAAGTTCTTCATGGGACGGACATTCAGCTACCTGCGCTCCAACGATCTGGTCTACGGCCCGGCAATCAAGTCCTACATGCTGGGCGAGGCGCCGCCGGCCTTCGACCTGCTGCATTGGAACGGCGACGGCACGAACCTGCCCGGCCCGATGGTGACCGAGTACCTGCGCCGTCTCTGTATCCGCAACGAACTCGCGACGACCGGCTTCGACCTTCTGGAGCAGAAGGGGCTGACGCTGGACGACATCGACGTTCCGCTCTGCGCCATCGCAGCCGAGACCGACCACATCGCGCATTGGCCCGGCGCGTGGCGCTCGCTTCAGAAGATGGGCTCGGAGAACAAGACCTTCATCCTGTCGCAATCCGGGCATATCGCCGGCATCGTGAACCCGCCCTCCAAGAAGAAGTACGGGCATTACGTGAACGGATCCGATGCGGAAAGCCCGGAGGACTGGCTTGCGGCGGCCGCGTTCAACGAAGGGTCGTGGTGGCCGCGATGGGAAACGTGGCTGCGCCCGCGATCCGGCGAAGAGGTGGCGGCGCGGGCGCCGGGCGGCAACGGCTACGACCCGATCGAGCCCGCGCCCGGCAGCTACGTGTTGCCGAGGGCGAGCTAGGGCGGGTGCTTCGCCGCGACGCCGGTTCTTTCAATCCTGTAAGGCCGTTCCCGCGTCCCGTCGGGCTATCCGATATGCTGCAACGCAGAATAATGGTTGAATTGCCGCGCTGCAGCATGTATGTCTTCCTCAGCCGCCGAGGAACCGGCCCGATGGTCGGGTCTGCCCGGCCCGGCCCCGACATACGAGACGGAGAGACCGACATGATGACCAAGAGCCAAGACTTCACGAAGTACATGACCGACATGATGGGCCAGTTCCCCGTCGATACCTCGGCCATGACCGAAGCCTTCAAGACGCAGGCCGCCTTTGGCGAGCGGATGTCGAAGATCGTGCTTGGTGCCGCCGAGCAATCGGCCGAGATCGGCCATAAGTGGACCCGTGAGACGCTTTCGAAGATGGGTCCGATGGCCGAGCTGAAGGAAGACCCTTCGGATTACGCCAAGGCGATGACCGACTTCGCCTCCGCTTCCGCCGAAGTTGCCGCTGAGAACATGGCCGCCTACGCCGAGGTCGCCAAAAAGGTTCAGATGGACACGGTCGAGCTGATGATGGCCGCCGGCAAGGAGGCGCAGGAAGACGCCACCGCCGCTGTCAAGAAGGCCACCTCCGAGGCGGCCACGGCCACCAAGAAGGCCCCGGCGCCCGCCAAGTAAGGCCAGCTTCGTCTTTCGATCGGGGGCGGAACACCGGACGGGTGTTCCGCCCTTTTCGTTTGCGCTTTCCCGTATGCCCGTTACGGTTTGATCCGTTGCAACCGATGGGGGCCGGACATGTTGGACGAAACCAAGCCGCTCTTGATCAAGCGCTATGCGAGCCGTCGGCTCTACAACACCGAGACCAGCGACTACGTCACCCTGGAAGATATCGCCGGGTTCATCCGCGCGGGACGGGAGGTCAAGATCGTCGACCTGAAGTCCGGCGACGACCTCACGCGATCCTATCTGCTGCAGATCATCGCCGAACACGAATCCCGGGGCGAGAGCGTCCTGCCGCTGAACGTGCTGACCGATCTCGTGCGCTCCTACACGGGCACAACGCAATCCGTCGTGCCGGACTTTCTCGCCATGAGTTTCGAGATGTTGCGCTCGGGCCAGTCCAAGATGGTCGAGAACATGGGCGTGATGAATCCGATGGGGCAGATGCCCGGCTTCAAGGCCATGCGCGATCAGCAGGCCGCGTTCTTCAAGGCGATGGCCGGCGGCTGGACCGCGCCGCCCGACAGCTCGACCGAGGCGTCCGAACCCGGACCGGCCGAGCCGCAACCGCGCGAGGAGCTCGACGCGATCCGCGCGCAGCTTGCGGAGATGCAGGAGATGCTCTCCAAGCTCAACAAGTAGCGCCCCAGATCAGGCGACCTCGGCGAAGACTGCGTCGAGCGAGGTGGAGAGCTTGTCGAACATCTCGTCCATCTGCGCGTCGGTCATCACGAAGGGCGGGCAGAGCACGACGGACTGACCGAGCGGACGACAGATCAGGCCGTGATCGGTGCAGGTGTTCGCGATCTGCTCGGACACGGACAGCTCACTCCCGAAGGGCTCCTTCGTCGCCTTGTCGCGCACCGCCTCGAGCGCGCCCATGAGGCCCCGACCGCGCCACTCGCCGATATGTTCATGCGCCGCGAGCTTCGCAAGGCCGGCCTCGAAGCGGGGGATCAGGCGCCGCACGTTGTCGAGCAGTCCGCCGTTCAGCACGAGGTCGATCGCCGCCAGCGCCACGGCGCAGCCGACCGGATGGCCCGAGGCGGTGAAGCCGTGCGGGAACTCCTCGATGACGCGCACCGCCCGGTCGAGCCGGTCCGACAGTTCCGGACCGAGGATCACGGCACCCATCGGGAAGTAGCCCGCGGTCAGCGCCTTCGATGAGATGATCGCGTCCGGCACGAAGCCGTAGCTCTCGCACCCCCAGACCTCGCCCGTGCGGCCGAAGCCGGTAATCACCTCGTCCGCGATCACCGGAATGCCGTGGCGGCGCAGCACCGGGAGCATCGCGTCGAAATAGCCCTCGACCGGCGGGATCACTCCGCCTGCGCCCTGCACCGGTTCCGCGAAGAAGCCGGCGATGGTCTCCGCCCCTTCGCGCGCGATCGTCTCCTCGAGCTCGGCGACGAGTCGGGCGAGGAAGTCGGCCTCGCTCTCCTCCGGCCGCCCCTCGCGCCAGTGATGCGGGCAGGTCAGGTGGATGAAGCCGGGCAGGGGCAGGCCGAAGACCGCGTTGTAGGGCTTTCCCGTCATGGAGGCAGAGACGACCGTGACCCCGTGATAGGCATTGCCGCGCGTCAGGATCTTGCGTGCTTGCGGCCGCCCCTCGGCGGCATGGAGGAACCACAGCATCTTGACCATCGTGTCGTTCGCCTCGGACCCGGAATTGGTGTAGAACACCTTTCCAGTCTCGAAGGGGGAAACCTCGACCAGCCGCTCCGACAGCATCACCGCCTGGTCCGACATCCGCCCGAAGAAGGCGTGGTAGCCGGGGAAACGCGCATACTGCTCCTGCGCCGCGCGGGTCAGTTCCGGGTGGTCGAAACCCGCGACCATGTTCCAGAGTCCGGAATTGGCGTCGAGGTAGCGCCGCCCCTCGGTATCGACGACGTAGGGCCCCTCGCCGTGGGTCAGCACGACCGTGCCGCGCGCTTCGATCGAGGGGAGGTCGGTGAAACCGAAGAAGCTGGACGCCTTGGCGCGGGCATCCCAGGAATCGGGCAGGGCGGTATCGGGCATGACGGACCTCGTATGGACGCCGTCTTGCTACGCCGGCAGGCGCGGCGCGTCCATCAGCGTTCCAACGGGATCGTCACCGGCCCGTCATTGATCAGATGCACCGCCATATCCGCGCCGAAGCGGCCGGTCTCGGCGGGCACGCCCCCCGCCCGGAGCGCGGCGACGAAGTGTTCGTAAAGCCGTTCGCCCGTCTCCGGCGGCGCTGCGGCAGCGAAACCCGGACGATTGCCGCGCGACGTGTCGGCGGCCAGCGTGAACTGGCTGACGACGAGCGCCGCGCCTTGCGTGTCCAGGATGGAGCGGTTCATTCGCCCGCTGTCGTCGCGGAACACGCGCAGCTTCGCGATCCGCGCCGCAAGCGCCTCCGCGTTCGCCTCCGTGTCGCCTCCCATCGCGCAGACGAGGATCATGAGCCCCCGGCCACAGCGGCCGACGACCTCGCCGTCGATCTCGACCCGGGCCTCCGCGACGCGCTGGACGACGGCCTTCATGCCCCGAGCTCGTCCCGCCGCGGCGGGTTGGCGCCGGCACGACTCACGGTGACGGTCGCCGCGGCGACGCCGAGCTCCAGCGCGGCGCGCAGCGCGGCCTCGGGCGGCGTGCCGGTGACGAGCGCGCCGGCGTCGTGCAGCCCGGCCATGAACCCCGCGTTGAACGTGTCGCCCGCGCCCACCGTATCCACCACCTCGACCCGGCGGGCCGGCACCGCGATCTCCCCCTCCGTCGTGATCGCGCGCACGCCGCGTTCGCCCTCGGTCAGGCAGAGCACCTTTGGCCCCCGCGCAAGCACCTCCGTCGCATCCATGCCGAGCCAGCGCATGTCCTCGTCCGAGAGCTTCACGATGTCGGCCACGGCGAGGAGCTGGTCGAGCCGGGCGCGGAACGCCGCCTCGTCGCGGGCGAAGCCCGGACGGATGTTCGGGTCGATCATGATCGGCAGTTCCCGGTGCGCGAGCGCCAGCGCCTCGTAGGCTTTCGCGCAAGGCTCCACGGCCAGCGAGATGCCCCCGAGGAACAGCGCCTCGACCCCGTTCATGTCGGGCGCGTCGGCGGGGGCCAGCATCCGCCCCGCCGTGCCCTCGTCGTAGAAGGCGTATTCGGCATGCCCGTCGGTCAGCGTCACGAAGGCGAGCGTGGTCGGACGGTCCGAGATCGCCGCGCGATTCTCCACCCCCGAAGCCGCGAGGGCGTCGGCGAGGCGGGCTCCGAACAGGTCCGAGGACAGCCCGCAATGGAACGCCACCGGCGCGCCGAGCCGGCCGAGCGCGATCGCCGTGTTGAACACCGCGCCGCCGGTGGCCGGATAGAAGCCCGGCCCGTCGGCCGTCTCGCGCGGCAGCATGTCGATCAGGGCTTCGCCCGCGCACAGGATCATCGCGCATCTCCGGTCATTGCGTCTGGCTGACGATGAAGCCCGCGATGGCGGCGAGGATCAAGCCGAGGATCACCGCGATCGCGATCTTGATCGCCGAATAGGGCCGTTCGCCCTGCACGCGGCCGGTCTGGCCGTTGACGACGAAGCGGAAGGTCTCGCCGCGATACTTGTAAGCCGCGATCCAGACCGGCAGCAGGACATGCTTGAAGGTCACGTCGGAGATGGCCGTGTCAAGCGAGGTAATGCGTTGCTGGTCGCCGCCGATATCCATCCGCACGTCGCGGGCGATCACCGCGTCCATCCGCACCCGTGCCTCGCGGAACCCCTTCTCGAGCTCCACCTGATAGGCCTCGGCCCGGAAGCCCGCGAGAAATTGCGGCGCATAGGGGGAAAGCCCCGACAGGTCCCACGGTTCGAGCGCGTCGGTATGGCTTTTCGGCAGGGATTTCGACGCCAGCACCACCACGTCGTCGAAGAACCGCCGGACCCGGCCCCGGCGCGGCGTCCAGCGGATCTTGGGCACCTGCACCACGACGGGCTTGCCGTCGCGCATCACGGTGCGGCGGACGAAGTAGGTGTCGCCGCGCTGGCCGGAATAGGCCGTCTCGGTCTGCGCGTCGAAGGTCCAGAAGGGCACATAGATGCCGGACATCTTCCGGCCCTTGCGGGCGTAGCGCCGCAGCCCGTTCGGCGCGAACCAGAGCGAGCCGAGCCATCGGTTCATCGCCTCGTGCGCCTGCGGCTCCTCCAGCGCGAAGGGCAGGACGGCGCCGGGTTTGATATGCCGGTTCACGCCCGTCCCGGTCACGACCGGCGTGGCGCAGAACGGGCATTCGGCGGCGTGGAAGTCCGGGTCGAACTCGACCTGCGCGCCGCAATTCGGGCAATCGAGGACGCGCGTCTCCTCCTGCTCGGCGCCGCCGGCGTCGTCCCGCAGCCCTTCGCGGATGTCGATCTCCCGGATCGGGGCGCGGGCGGGCGCGACGTCGACGCTGTTGCCGCAATGGTCGCAGACCATGCGCCCGGCGGCCGGCTCGAAGCGCATGTCGCCGCCGCAATTCTCGCAGGGAAAGCGGTGATCCTCGGTCTTCGGGATCTCGCGCGGTCGCTCCGGATCGCGGCGGGGGACGACGGGAACCTTCACGGCGCCGGTCGGCCGGAAACGCGCATCGTCGCGCAAGTCGGTGTCTCGGGCAGGGCCATCGGCCTCTCTCTGCCGCTCCGGGGCGGCCTTGGCAAGCGAGCTCAAAGAAAGCGATGAAGCACTTTCGGAGCCATGATGCGCAGCGCGTTGTCCCGCAGGCGGACATGCCGCCACACGTGGAACGCGGCGTGGAGGACGACGAGCGCACCGAGCGCGTAGAATTCGACCCGATGCAGGAGGCCCATCACGTCGTTCGCCCGCGCGAGCCCGAGCGGCGGCGCGATGGGCAGCCAGCCGCCGGCCAGCAGCAGGCGCTCCGAGGTCAGGCCAAGAAGGAACCCGCCCACCGGGACGAGGAACAGGAGCCAAACAAGCGTCTTGTGCAGGCGGCGGTGGAACGTCCGGAGGTGCGACGGAAGCTTCGGCCCGGGCCGTCCCGCGAGGCCGCGCGCGAAATAGTCTCCCGACCACAGAAGTGCCAGCGCCACGAAGACGAGCGCGATGTCGGAATTTATCGCTGCGCCCTTCGGCCCGAACAGGCCCCGCACGAAATCTGGCGTGGCGATCATGAACCAGCCGGTCAGCGGGATCATCGCCCCGTGCAGCGCCTTCAGATACGTGCGCCGGGCAGGCAGCAACCGGCGAACCGCGTCCACGCGTGGCCGGGGGATCGCCGGCCGGCGCGGCGCGGGGCGGAGGGCAGGGAGGCCGGACGTGTCGCTCATGGTCCCAGACACGGCGACGGGTGCCACGAAGTTTCGCGGCTTGCCGTCACGAGCCCGGCGGCGGTGGCGGGGGCATCACGGTGAAGAGCTGCGCTAGCTCCGCCACGTCCTCCGCCTTCTGCCAGCCGTCCTGCCCCTGCGTCCAGACATAGGTCTCGCGCGCGACCTCGCCCTCCGCGACCATGCGGCCCAGACGCGCCTTGGAGAACGGCCCGCTCGTCGCGCCGCCCTTCGCGACGTGCCAGACATGCTCGACCGGGGGCGGAGGGGGCGGCGCGGCCTGCGACGCTTGCGCCCCGGCGGGACGCGGACCCCAGGGGCCGGGCGCCATCATGCTGCCCATCGCCATGCCCATGCCTGCGCCGAGCCCCATTCCCATGCCGGAGCCGGGCGTTGTGGCCGCGTTCTGCATCGCCTCGGAGGCGGCGAAATGGCGGTACTTCTCCAGATCACCCAGCACGCCCATCGACGTGCGCTTGTCGAGCGCGGCTTCCACGGCGGGCGGCAGCGAGATGTTCTCGACATAGAGCTCGGGCACCGTGATCCCGTATTCGGCCGTCGTGGCCGAGATCTGCTCAGCCACGATCCGGCCCAGCTCGTCGGTGTTGGCCGCCATGTCGAGGACCGGGATCCGGCTCGATGCCAGCGCGCGCGAGGCGGCCTGCACGATCATGTTGCGGATCTGGAACTGGATCTCGTCGCGGGTGAACTCGCCGTCGGTTCCCACGATCTCCGTGAGGAACCGCCCCGGATCGCTGACCTTGATCGCGTAGCTGCCGAAGGCGCGCAGGCGGACCGGCCCGAACTCGGGGTCGCGCAGCGTGACCGGGTTCTTGGTGCCCCATTTCAGGTCCGTCATCCGCGTGGTCGAGACGAAGTAGATCTCCGACTTGAAGGGCGAGCGGAAGCCGTGATCCCAATGCTGTAGCGTGGTCATCACCGGCATGTTGTTCGTTTCGAGCATGTAGAGCCCGGGCATGAACACGTCGGCGAGCTGCCCTTCGTGCACGAAGACCGCCGCCTGGCCCTCGCGCACCGTGAGCTTGGCGCCGTACTTGATCTCGTGGCCGTAGCGCTCGAACCGGTGGACCAGTGTGTCGCGCGTGCCGTCCGTCCATTCGATGACGTCGACGAACTGGCCGGAAAGGAAGTCGAAGATGGGCATGGGCGTCTCCTGATCGGGGGGCGGCGTCAGACCGGGGCGTCCTCGGGGCGCAGTTCGGCGGCGATGCGGCGGATAAGGGGGCGGGCCTCCTCCGCGGCCATTCCGACCTCGAGGCGGGGATCGTAGAGCATCCGCAGCAGGAGCTCGTCCTGCCGGGTGAGCAGGGCGTATTCCTCGTCGTCGTTGAAGATCGACGGATTGACGTCGAAGCTGTCGTTGGCGAGGCCCAGCCCCTGCGCGATTTCCTCGTGGTAGCAGGACTGGCGGAACAGGTCGGGATGTTCCGACCGCACGAAGGCGATGGCCGAGACGTAGGCGTTCGGCCGCTCCGACGCGGAGGAGGCGTAGACGGCGCAATAGGTCGTCCAGTCGAGCCGCGCGATTTCCCGGATCGTGGTCCGCGCGAGGCCCGGCTCCGCGGCCGCGATGGCGGGGCCGAGCGCGCGCTGCTCGTCCACGGAGGCCACGAAGACGTGGAAGTTCCCGCCCGTCTCCACAAGATCGATCGGGTGATCCGTCAGGCGGGCCAGGCGCTCCAGATAGCTTTGCACCCGGACGCGATCCGTCCGGCGCGTGGCCTCGGGAACGGACGGGCCGAAATGCAGCTCCACCCGCACCGGCCCTTCCCAGCGGCGAAGCTGCGCCCGGCTTTGTCGCGGCACGAACCCGGTTTCCGTCTCCGCGTATTCGGAGAACAGCGCGATGCGCTCGAAGTTGCGCGCGAGCTGCGCGGCATCGAAGGTCTCGGCATCCGGTCCGCCGTCGCGCTTGAGCAGACCCTGCGAAAGCAGACGTCCCTGAAGGTTGGCATAGAATGCCCGCGCGTCCCGGCTTTCCGCGGAGACGGCCCCCGACGGCGCCGGCGGCCGGGCGGGGCGCGTCTTCGGGATCGGCGACGGCTCGACCGGCTCCGGCGACATCGGCTGGCAGGCGGCGAGCGTCAGGGCGACGGGAAGGAGAAAGGCGGCGCGCATCCGCTCAGCCGTTCGGAACCGAGTTGCCGGCATTGGTGCCGACCCCGTCGCGGCGGGCGCTGGCGGAGGCGAGCGTCTCGCGCAGCTCCGCCTCCATCCGCTGCATCTCCCGTTCGGCCTCGGCCCGCTTGGCCTTGCCCTCGTCGGCGATCTGCAGGCTTTCGTTGATGGTCGCCACGAGGTCGTCGTTCGCCCGCCGCACGGCCTCGATGTCGAAGACGCCGCGCTCCGTCTCGGTGCGGACGATCTTGTTGGCATCGCGCAGGTTCTTCGCGTTCGCCGTCAGCAACTCGTTCGTCAGGTCGTTCGCATCGCGCACCGCCTCCGCGGCCTCGCGCGAGCGCTGGATCGTGACCGCCTGCGCCAGCTGCGTCTCCCAGAGCGGGACGGTGTTGACGAGGGTAGAGTTGATTTTCGTCACCAGCGACTTGTCGTTCTCCTGCACCAGCCGGATCGAGGGCAGGGACTGCATCGTGACCTGCCGGGTGAGCTTCAGGTCATGGACCCGCCGCTCCAGGTCGTCCCGCGCCGACCGCAGGTCGCGCAACGCCTGCGTGGCGATCATCCGGTCGCCCTCGGGCAGGGTCTCGACGGTTCGCTCCTGCGCGGGAATGGTCTCGGCGTCGAGTTCCGCGAGCTTCGCCTCGCCCGCGGCGATGTAGAGGCCGAGCTCGCGGTAGAAATCGAGCGTCTTCTCGTAGAGCTTGTCGAGCGACTTGATGTCCTTCAGGAGCACGTGTTCGTGGCGCAGCAGATCCCCCGTCACCTTGTCGATCTGCGCCTGCACGTCCTCGAAACGCGCGACGAACTTGGAGAACGGCGCCGCCCGGCCGACGAGCTTCTCCCACCAGGACCGTTTGCGGCGCACGTCGAGCTCGCTCACCGAGAAGCCGCGGATGGTGGAGACCATGGCGCGCAGGCTGTCGCCGGCCGGGCCCACATCCTTGTTCTTGACGTCCTGCAGCATCGACTGGCTGATCTGCTGCAACTCGGCCTGCGCCCCGGCGCCGAACTCGATGATCGACTGCGTGTTCGTCATGTCGAGCCGGTCCATCCGCGCGCGGATCTCGGCGGCGACGGGTTCGGGGGCGGTGGCGAGCGACGTGACCTCGCCCGCAGGTTCGGGCAGGCTCAGCGTGGAGACCTCGTCGATCTCGGTCGCCGTCTCCGCGGCCTTCTGCCTCGTGGCGGTGTCCATGGCTCACTCTCCTGTTGGCAGGCCGTCGGCCTTCAATCGATCCCGAAGCACCTCGATCTCGACATCGAGATCGGTCCGGTCGGAAATCAACAACGTTTCGCGACGTGCATCCATCGCACGTTCCAGATCGTCGAGAAGGCTGAAATAGTCCACCTTCGCCTGCCGGTCGCGCGTTGCGGCGTAGAGATCGGCGAACTTCGCCGTCGCGTCGCGCGCACCCATCAGATAGACCGACAGGAACTTTCGCGCGGCGTTCAGGTCGCGCGGATCGTCCTCCACCACGCGGAACATCTCCCGCGCGGTGGCCGACACGCGGGCCACGCGGGCTTCCGCATCACGGTCCTTCGCGCGCAGCACGGCGTCCTGCATGGCGGTCAAGTAGACCTCCGCCTCCTCGATCGTGCGGGCGACGCGCTCGGTCTGGAACGTGTCGACGCCCTCCATCCCCTTGTCGCGCATCGGGTCGGGACCGAAGGCCACGACGTGCAGTCCCCCCGCGATCAGCCCGTAGAGCAATCCCGGAAGCAGCCCGTCCAGCCCCGTCATCGCGCCCAGCATGACGCCTGCGCCGACGGCCACCCCGCCGAAGGCCTTGCGCGGGATCGCGGGCCGGCGTGCGATGCGGCGCTCGCTCCAGCGGGCCTCCGCCAGCAGGCCTTCGCGCGTGAGGTAGGCGCCGCCGGAGATTGCCGCCCCGGCGAGCAGGCAGCCCGCCATCGCGACCGGCCCGTCCTGTCCGAAGGCGGCCAGCACCGGGATCGCGCCGAGCAGCATCAGGAACGTCGTCCGTGCCCGGCCGCGCAGGGGCGGCCGCATCGCGGCGGGCACACGCGACCCGGCCTGTCCGCCGCCCGGGGAATAGCGTCCGCCGAACCGTCGCGCCATCAGAGGCCACCGCCGTCGAGCACGCCCGCGCCGGCCAGCACCACCAGCACCGCGAGCGCCGCGAAGGCGATCTTCCGCACGCCGTCGGACCCCATGAAACTTCTCCTCGATCCTGTCGCGCCATCCTATGGCAGACGCCGCGCGGGAAACCAGTGCCGGACCCTCAGCCGGTCGTGAGTGTTGCCCGCCAATCGGTCGCGGCCGTCGGATCGCGCCGCAGATCCGCCCGAAGCGCGCGGCCGGCCCGTACGCCCGGCCGGTCGGCGACCTCCTCCAGCCAGCGCGCCATCCCCGGCTTGTCGTCGAGCGTCTGCGCCTGACCCTTCCAGAGCGAGGCCCAGGGCCAGATCGCCATGTCGGCGATGGTGAACCCGTCGCCCGCCACGAACCGCCTCGCCCTGAGCTTTTGGTCGAGCAGGCCGTAAAGGCGCGCGACCTCGGCGCGGTAACGCGCCTTCGCATAAGGAACGTCCTCGCGCGCGAATTTCAAGAAATGGTGCGTCTGTCCGGCCATCGGCCCGAGCCCGCCCATCTGCCACATCAGCCATTCGTCGACCGCGATCCGCTCACGTTCCGTCTCGCCACAGAAGCGCCCGGTCTTGCGCGCCAAGTATTGCAGGATCGCGCCGCTCTCGAAGATCGGGATCGGCGCGCCGTCCGGCCCGTCCGGATCGACGATGGCGGGGATCTTGTTGTTGGGGCTGATCTTCAGAAAGGCCGGGTCGAACTGCGCGTCCGCACCGATATCCACGAGCCGCAGATCGTAGGGCAAATCGAACTCATGGAGCGCGATGGAGATCTTCCAGCCGTTCGGCGTCGGCCAGTAATAAAATTCGATCGGGGCCATGGCGTTCCTCCGTCTGCTCGCCCCGGATCTTTCGACGCGCGGGCCGTCGGATGCAACCCGTCGCGACCCCCGCCTTGACCGACCCGCGGCCCCGGAGTAACGCCGCGGGCGAGGGGATTTGAACCAGCTTGCGGCCCTCGCGAAACAATCCGCTAAAGAGATCCGGGACGTCCGCGTCCGCATCCTCCGAGACTCTGGTGCCCCGCGACCCGAAGGAGGTCTTCGAGATGAAAGACAATTCGTCCCGCCCGCGCAATCCGCGCACGCTCGCCGTCCATGCCGGCACCCGCCGCTCGCAATACGGCGAGGTGTCGGAGGCGATGTTCCTGACGCAGGGCTTCGTCTACGAGAGCGCCGAGGCCGCCGAGGCGCGGTTCCTCGACGCCACGCGGGAGGAATTCATCTATGCCCGCTACGGCAACCCGACCGTCGCCATGTTCGAGGACCGGATCGCCGCGATCGAGGGGACGGAGGATGCCTTCGCCACCGCGTCCGGCATGGCCGCGGTCAATGGTGCGCTGGTTTCGATGCTTCGTGCCGGCGACCACGTCGTCGCGGCCCGGGCGCTGTTCGGCTCCTGCCTCTACATTCTGGAGGAGATCCTGCCGCGCTACGGGGTGGAGGTCACGCTGGTCGACGGCACCGATCTCGATGCCTGGCGCGGGGCAATCCGCGAGGGCACCAGGGCCGTCTTCTTCGAAAGCGTCTCCAACCCCGCGCTGGAGGTGGTCGACATCCGCGCCGTCGCCGACCTCGCGCATGCGGCAGGCGCCACGGTCGTCGTCGACAACGTCTTCGCCACGCCCACCTTCTCCCGCGCGCTGGAGCTCGGGGCCGACGTCGTCGTTTATTCCACCACCAAGCATATCGACGGGCAGGGACGCTGCCTCGGCGGGGTGATCTGCGGGACGCGGGACTACGTTCGCAAGATCGCCGAACCCTATCTCAAGCATACCGGCGGGTCGATGTCGCCGTTCAACGCCTGGGTCATGCTGAAGGGGCTCGAAACGCTCGACCTCCGCGTGCGCGCGCAGGCGGAAGCGGCGGAGCGTCTGGCCCGCGCGGTCGAGGGGCATCCCAAGCTCGCCCGCGTCATCCACCCTCATCTCGCGAGCCATCCCCAGCAGGCGCTCGCCCGCGCGCAGATGGAGCGGGGCGGAACCGTGCTCGCGCTCGACCTCGCCGGCGGCAAGGAGGCTGCGTTCCGCTTCCTGAACGCCCTCGAGATCGTGCTGATCTCCAACAATCTGGGCGACGCCAAATCGATCGCGACCCATCCCGCGACCACGACGCACCAACGCCTGCCCGACGAGCAGAAGGCCGCGCTCGGCATCACGCCGGGCCTCGTCCGCCTGTCCGTCGGACTGGAGGACGCGGACGATCTTCTGGCCGACATCGAGGCCGCGCTCGACGCCGCCTGACGGACCGGCATCGTCCGCGTCTTCCTGATCCGGAAACTCATGGCGTCCGCATGCCGCCGGGCGCGGCGCCTTCGGCGGGGCTGCCCGGGCTGTGTTCCGGGCGCCGTTCGCGGGCGTCGGGGCTGGACATGGACGACGGAAATGGCCACCTGTGGCCACGCAAGCGCGAACCGAAGGGAGGGGCGACATGAACGTCCTGCATCCGGACATTGACCGCGAGCCGACCGAGGCGGAGGCGCGGGGCGCGCTCGACCTTCTGGAACGCTACGCCCTGAGCGGGCAACCCGCCATCGGCGGCTATTACCCGGCACTTGCCGCGTCCTATCCCGACCATTCCGTGGACGAGGCCTACCGCGCCACGCTTCCCGACATGCAGAACGGCCCCGCGAGCACGATCCGCGGCGCCGACCGGATGATCCAGCATGTCGGCGTCGCGGGGTTCCGCCTACCCATGCAGATCGCGACGCGGGCCGGTCCGCGCGAGGTGGACGTCGCCGTGACCGGCACGGTCAGCCTCGACGCCGGCGCCAAGGGCATCAACATGAGCCGCATCCTACGGTCCTTCTACGACCATGCCGAAGCCCTCGACTTCGCGAGCGTCGAGGCCGCGCTGGAGGCCTGCCGGCGCGAGATCGACGCCGTCGATGCCCGCCTTCTGCTGCGCTTCGCACTGCCGCTCCGGGTGGACAGCCTGCGCTCCGGTTTGACGGGCTGGCAATATTACGATGTCGCGATGGAAGTCTTGCATGGCGGTGACGGGCCGCGTCGCATCCTGCATCTGGACTACGTCTATTCCTCCACCTGCCCCTGCTCGCTCGAGCTTTCGGAGCATGCCCGCCGCACACGGGGGCAACTCGCCACGCCGCATTCGCAGCGATCGCTCGCCCGCATCTCCGTCGAGGTGACGGAGGACGTGACGCTGGAAGACCTGATCGACATGGCCCGCGCCAAGATCCCGACCGAGACGCAGGTCATGGTCAAGCGCGAGGACGAGCAGGCCTTCGCGGAGCTCAATGCCGCGAACCCGATCTTCGTGGAGGACGCGGTGCGCCTTCTCGCGGAGGGGCTGGCGGAACTGCCGGGCACGGCCGATTTCCGCGTCGCGGCAAGCCATCAGGAAAGTCTTCACAACCACGACGCTGTCTCCGTCCTCACCCACGGCACGCTTTTCGCCGGGGCGACACCGGACGCGCACCTTTTCCCCTCGCTGTCCGCCTGAGGTGACGCACCCGCCCGCCTGGGGGGAGATGGCGCGCGTGTTCGGGCGGATCGGTTTGCTGTCCTTTGGCGGGCCGGCGGCGCAGATCGCGCTCATGCATCGCGAATTGGTGGAGCGGCGGGATTGGCTCGAGGAGGAGACGTTCCTGCGGGGCCTCGGGTTCTGCACGCTCCTGCCGGGGCCGGAGGCGATGCAGCTCGCCACCTTCGCCGGCTGGCGGTTGCGGGGGACGGGCGGGGGACTTCTGGCGGGGCTTCTCTTCTTCGGGCCGGGCGCGGTCGTGATGATGGCGCTGGCGGCGCTCTACCTCGCCTACGGACGCCTGCCCCCGGTGGAGGCCGCGTTCCTCGGCATCAAAGCGGCGGCGCTGGCGATCGTGGCGGGCGCGCTCTGGAAGCTTCGGGCCAAGGCGCTCCGTGGGCGTGTCGCGCCCGTTCTCGCGGTGCTGGCCTTTCTGGCTCTCTTCATCTTCGGCGCGCCGTTCTGGGCCGTGCTTGGTACCGCGCTCCTCGTCGGCGCCCTGCGCGGCGGGACCGGGGAGGGGGGCGCGCCCGGCGGTCCGGCCCCTCGCACCGTGCGAACGATCGCGATCTGGCTCGCGATCTGGTGGACGCCGCTTCTCGCGCTCGTGGCGGTCGCGCCCGGTTCGACGCCGGCGGAGGCGGGGCTGTTCTTCAGCTGGCTCGCCACGATCAGTTTCGGCGGCGCCTATGCGGTGTTGGCCGCGCTGGCGCAGGTCGCGGTGGAGACGCAGGGCTGGCTCACGCCGGAGCAGATGGTCGACGGGCTCGGTCTCGCGGAGACGACGCCAGGCCCGCTCATCCTCGTTACCGTGTTCACCGGCTGGCTCGCCGGCGCGCCGGGCGGAACGGGCCTCGCGCTTCTTTCCGCGGGGGTCACGCTTTGGGCGACATTCGTGCCGTGCTTTCTGTGGATCTTCGCAGGCGCGCCGCATCTCGAACGGCTTGCCGCCAATCCGCGTCTCAGAGGCGCGCTGGACATGGTATCGGCGGCGGTGGCCGGGGTGATCGCCAACCTGTCGGTCTGGTTCGGCATCCATGTCCTGTTCCGCCGGGTCGCGGACACCACGCCCCCGATGCCGCTGCCGGCCTCGCTCGATCCCGCCGCGCTTGCGCTCGCCGTGTTCGCGTTCGGATGGCTGCTGGTCCTGAAGCGTCCGTTTCTGGAAACCCTCGCGCTCGCGGCGCTGGCCGGGCTCGGACTGCATTTCGTTTGAGCCGCGAACGCGTCGTCTTGCGGGTTTTGCCTGACCTGCAGGCCGGACGGCCCGCGTCCGCTCCTCATAGCGGGAGCTTCTCCTCCGAGCGCATCCGAGTGCTCCTCCTGCGCTCGACCAGACTGCCAGATCGCAGGATCAGACCGCGGCGCGCACCGCGTCGGCGACACGCTCCACCACGTCGTTCAGAAGCGCCGGATCCTCGCTTTCCGCCATGACGCGGATCAGCGGCTCCGTTCCCGAAGCGCGGATCAGGAGGCGTCCGTTGCCGTCGAGCCGTCCCTCCGCCTCGGTGATGGCCGATTGCACCTCGGTCCGGTCGAGCGGCGCCGCGCCACGTTCGTGGCGGACGTTTTCGAGCCTTTGCGGCACGCGCGCGAAGCTGTGCATCAGGTCGGCGGCGGGCTTCTCCGTCCGCACCATCTCCGCCAGGAATTGCAGCCCCGCGATCAGCCCGTCGCCGGTCGTCGCGTAATCGGTCATCACGATGTGACCCGACTGCTCGCCGCCGAGGTTGAACCCGTGGGCCCGCATCGCCTCGACCACGTAGCGGTCGCCGACCCGCGTGCGGTGCAGGTTCAGGCCGCGCGCGGCGAGAAAGCGCTCGAGCCCCAGATTGGACATCACCGTCGCGACGAGCGTGTCGCCCTTGAGCCGCCCCTCCGACGCCCAACGCGCCGCGAAAAGCGCCATCAACTGATCGCCGTCCGCGACGTTGCCATCGGCGTCGAGGATCATCACCCGGTCGGCGTCGCCGTCGAGCGAGATGCCCAGATCCGCCCCGTGGCTCACCACGGCTTCGGCGCAGGTGCCGGTCGCGGTTGAGCCGCAATCGAGATTGATGTTGCGGCCGTTGGGCGCGACCCCGACGGTGACGACCTCCGCCCCGAGCTCGGACAGCACGTCGGGCGCGGCGCGGTAGGCGGCGCCGTTCGCGCAGTCGATCACGATCTTGAGCCCTTCGAGCGTCATGCCCGGCGGGATCGTCGTCTTGGCGTATTCGATGTAGCGGCCGAGTCCGTCGTCGATGCGCTTGGCGCGGCCGATATTCGGCGCGTCGGCCGGGGCGACGCCGGCCCGCACCATCCGCTCGATCTCGGCCTCCGCCTCGTCGGACAGCTTGTAGCCGTCGGGGCCGAAGAACTTGATGCCATTGTCGTCCGCCGGGTTGTGGCTGGCGGAGATCATCACGCCCAGATCGGCGCGCATCGACCGCGCCAGAAGCCCCACGGCCGGCGTCGGCACGGGACCGAGGAGGAGGACGTTCATGCCGGTGGAGGTCAGCCCCGCCGTCAGCGCGTTCTCCAGCATGTAGCCCGATTGCCGGGTGTCCTTGCCGATCACCACCCGGTGCGCGGCCAGCCCGGTGCCCTCGCGCCGGAAATAAAGCCCCGCTGCCGCGCCGAGACGCAACGCCATCTCGGCCGTCATGTCGCCGTCGTTCGCCCGCCCCCGGACGCCGTCAGTGCCAAAGAGGCCCATCGATCCCTCCTGTCTCGCGCCAGAGTGCCAGACCCTGCGCCATCTCGGCCACGTCGTGGACGCGGTGCATCTGCACCCCTTGTGCCACGGCCGCGAGGGTGACTGCCAGCGTTCCGGGCATCCGCGTCGCCGCCTCCGGCGCCCCGCCGATCGTGCCCACGAAGCGCTTTCGGGAGGCGCCGAGCAGGATCGGCAGACCAAGCCCGTGAAAGACGGCGATCCGGCGCAGGAGCGCGAGGTTGTGCTCGGCCGTCTTGGCGAAGCCGATGCCCGGGTCGATCATGATCCGGTCGCGGGGAATACCGGCGGCCACGGCCGCGTCCACCCGTTCGGCCAGCGCGTCGTAGACGTCGAGCACCACATCGGCGTAGCGCGGGTCGTCCTGCATCGTCTCCGGCGTGCCGATGCTGTGCATGAGGCAGACCGGCGCGTTCGCGGCCGCGACCGTCTCCGCCATGTCCGGGTCGAAGGCCAGCGCCGAGACGTCGTTGACGAGACCCGCCCCCGCCTCGAGCGCCGCACGCGCCACCGCGGCCTTGCGCGTGTCGACGGAGATCGTCCGGCCCCGCAAGGCCTCGATCACCGGCAGGATGCGCGCGGCCTCCTCCTCGGTCGGCACCGCGCCCGCGCCGGGCCGCGTGCTCTCGCCCCCGATGTCGAGGATGTCGGCCGCGGCCATCGCTTCCGCCCGGGCGAGCGCGTCGGCGGGCGCGAGGAAACGGCCCCCGTCGGAGAAGCTGTCTGGCGTGACGTTGAGGATGCCCATGATCGAGGGCCGTTGGAACGTCACCCCGGCGATGGCGGGGCGCGGCGCGACGAGGGAAGCGAGCGTCGCGTCGGGGATCTCCGCCACCGGGACGACCTCCGGCGCATGGCCGCGTTCGAGGATCGCGGCCTGGTCGAACCGGCACCACCCGCCGGCGAGGCGCGGGCCGGTCGCGGCCCTCGCGGGAAGCGGAAGGACGTAGCTCATTCCCGCAGCGCCCGGGCGACCGCCTCGGCCGGAATCACATCGCGCGCGTCGAGCCGCTCGCCGATCCAGGCAGCCAGCGTGTCCGCCCGAAGGTCGGACGGCGGATCGGTCGCGTCGCCGACGGCTCGCGCGGGCGCCCAAAGGGCGACCCGGCGCTGCCGGAGCGACCAGTCCAGCTCCGTGCGCGTGGCGACCACGCTCAAACGGTCGTCGCGCGCCGCGACCTGCCAGGCCGCCTGCTCAACAGCGAGACAGTCGATCCGGCGCTGCGCCGTCGCCCCCGCGGCCTCCGGCGCGGGTCCATCGGGCGTGGCGACGAGAAGGACGGGTGCCTCGGCGATCAGCCGGTCCAGCAGACGCGGCAACCCGCGCGCGGAATGGGCACCGGACGGCAGGCACAGGATCCGTGGACGCGGGACCTCGGAGGCCGACGCGGCCTGACCCGGATGCGCGCGCGTCCGAACGATCTCGACGCCGAGCACGTAGGGCCCGCGGTCGAGCTTGCCGAGCCGGACACGGACGCGGGCGGCGCGGGCATGCGCCAGGATCTGCGCCGCGATGCGCTCCGCAAGCGTTTCGAGCAGGTTCAACCGCTCCGTCGCCAGCGCCGCGTCGATCGCGTCCGAAAGCGTGTCGTAACTCAGGATCCCGTCGACATCGTCGCCGGCCACCGCCTCGGGCGCCGGCGTCACTTCGGCTACGATGTCGAAACGGACGCGCTGCGTCTTGCCGCGCTCGCCCTGGAACGCGCCGATCTCGACCTCGCGGACATGTTCGGTCAACGAGATGCGGTCGCGCGGATCGCGGGTGACTTGCGTGCGCGGCGTTGCGAAGGCGGGGAAGGAATCGTCGGGGTCGGTCGGGATCATCGGGGCCATCCTTGGCGCAATGCTTTCCCAGACCACGTCGCCCGCCGGAGTGGAACCCTCCGCCGCGGCGCGGAACGCCGGAACCTTCCGGTTCCGCGTCCTTCCGCCGGAACGACGGATCCGCGGCCGGGTTCGGAATGACCTTGCCGAGCGCGACCCGTCATCGGGCGTTCGGGGTTTCGGATCAGCCCTCGGGCCGGCGCGCCTGGTCGTGCTTCGACGCCATCAGTGTCGCCTGCGCCGCCGCGAGCTTGGCGACCGGCACGCGGAATGGCGAGCAGCTGACGTAGTCGAACCCGGCCAGGCGGCAGAAGGCGATCGAGTCGGGATGCCCGCCATGCTCGCCGCAAAGGCCCAGCACGACGTCGGGCCGCGCCTTGCGCCCGCGGGACGCGCCGAGCAGCAGAAGCTCGCCAACCCCGTCGACGTCGAGCGTTCCGAACGGATCCTCCGGATAAACGCCCTCGTTGACATAGGCCGACATGAACCGGCCCGCATCGTCGCGCGACAGCCCGTAGGTCATCTGCGTGAGGTCGTTGGTCCCGAAGCTCAGGAACGAGGCGGTCTCGGCGATCTCGCCGGCGCGGAGCGCGGCACGGGGCGTCTCGACCATCACGCCGACGCGGTAGTCGAAGCCGGTCCCGCTCTCGTCGCGCACGGCGCCCGCGATGCCGTCGATCCGGCGCTTCACCAGCTCCACCTCGCGATGGGCGGTGACGAGGGGAATCATGATCTCCGGGTGGACGTCGTGCCCCGCCTCCTGCGCGGCCACGGTCGCCTCGAAGATGGCGCGGGCCTGCATTTCGTAGATTTCCGGAAGCACGATCCCGACGCGGACGCCGCGCATGCCCAGCATGGGGTTGTATTCCTGCATCGCCTCGATCCGGGTGCGCACCTCCGAAAGCGGCCGGTCGAGCGCCTCGGCCAGCGCCTGGATGCCGTCGGGGCCGGAGGGAAGGAATTCGTGGAGCGGCGGATCGAGAAGCCGGATGCAGACGGGCAGTCCCGACATCAGGCGGAACAGCTCGGTGAAGTCCTCCCGCTGCATCGGCAGGAGGCGTTCCAGCGCGGCGGCCCGGTCCGGTCCCGTCTCCGCGAAGATCATCTCCCGCATCACGGTGAGCCGTCCCTCCTCGAAGAACATGTGCTCCGTCCGGCACAGGCCGATCCCGTCGACCCCGAAGGTCCGCGACAGGGTGGCATCGGCGACCGTATCGGCATTGGCGCGCACGCCGATGTCGCGTACCGCGTCCGACCAAGACATGAGATCGCCGAACGCGCCGTCGAGCGCGGGCTCGTTGGTCGCGATCTTGCCCGACAGGACCTGGCCCGAAGAGCCGTCGACGGTGATCACGTCGCCCTCGGTCAGGGTCGACCCGTCGGGCAGGCGCACCTGCCTGTCGCGATAGCTTATCGTCAGACCCGTCGCGCCGGTGACGCAGGGCAGGCCGAGCCCGCGCGCGATCACGGCGGCATGACTGGTCGAGCCGCCGCGCTCGGTCAGGATGGCGTCGGCCGCATGCATGCCCCGAACGTCGTCGGGGGTCGTCTCCCGGCGCACCAGAATGCAGGGTTCGTCGCGCGCCAGCGCCGCCTGCGCGGCCGCGGCGTCGAAGACGATCCGGCCGGCCGCGGCGCCGGGAGAGGCGGCCACGCCGCGAGCGATCACCCGGCGTTCGGCGGAGGGGTCGATCTGCCGGTGGAGCAGGTGCGAGAGCGTCCCGGGCGCCACCCGCAGGAGCGCTTCGGAGCGCCGGATGATTCCGTCGCGGGCGAGCGCGGTGGCGATGGCGACCGAGGCGCGGGCCTCGCGCGGGCAGCGCACCGCGTCGAGCACGGCGAGCCGGCCCTGATCGATGGTGAACTCGACCTGCATCTCCTCGCGCAACCGCTCGCGGCAACGCGCGCCGATCGCGAGCAGCTCGGCATAGACCTCGGGCAGCGTGTCCTGCAGCGAGGGTCCGCGCGGGTCGCGGGTCAGGTAGAGCGCCTTCTCCCGGTGGCGCAGCGCCTCGCGCCCCATCGACTGGCCCATGTAGCGGCCCGTCACTTGCGGCTCGCCGGTGCCGGGGTCGACGAACTGCACCACGCCCGCGCCGGACTGGCCGGGGCCCATTCCCTGCGCCATGCGCTGCACGACCAATCCGAGACCGGCATCGGCGGGCGCGCCCTGCGCCTGCCGCAGAAGGCGCGCGGACGTTCCCTCCCAGGCCCGCGCCATGGAGCGCAGGACGGCGGCGAGCTGGTCGGCGGTGTTTTGCGGGAAAGGCGCGTCGATCTCGGCCTCGTAGACGTCGCGGGCGGCGGCGGGGGACTCGGCCTCCGCGAAGGCCTCCTCGTCGAGGCGCATCACCTCGATGGCGAAGGAGCGGATGAAGCGGAGGTAGAGACGGTCGGCGGTTTCGTCGCCTAAGGTCTTGGAAAGCCAGCTGTGGGACTGGTCGTTCATGCCGATGTTGAGGACGGCGTTGGGTCCGCCCCAATCGGCGGCCTCCGAGGAGGAGCGGACGGAAAGGAGCTTCGGCTGTCCGTCGAAGAGCGCGATCAGGGTGGTAAGGTCCGGCAGCCTGCCCTCGGCGATGCCGCGCACCGTGTCGAAGGAGAGCGCCACCGTCTGCGGGACCGGCAGGTCCATGCGGATAAGTCGTTGAAGACACTTGGCGCGATTGCCGTGACGGTCGACGTGAATGTCGGCCGTAGGGGTGATCTCGACGAATCCGGGCGTGTCCAGCATGTTCCTATCCTCGCAGATGCAGAATAGGTCGATGCCGCGGTGCGGCAAGCGTCATCGTGCAACGTGACGCAATGTCGTCCGCCGTTCGCTCCACCCTGTCCGCCTCCCGAAAACACGACCGATTACTTGTGTTACGGCTGTGTTATGCCTGTGTTACGGCTGTGTCACGACCGTGGGTCACGCAGGGTCGAACGGACAGGCGAGCGTTGCCGGGAGGACCCGGCGCCGGCGGGCCCGATGGCCCGCGATACGGGAGGGCTCAGGCGGCGATCCGGGTCAGGTCGGCGATGCGGGTGCCGGCGCGGACGATCTCGGAGATCAGGTTGAGCCGGTTGCGCCGCAGGATCGCGTTCTCGGCGTTGACCTGCACCGCCTCGAAGAAGGCGTCGACGGGGCCGCGCAGCGCGGCGAGCGCGGTCATGGCCGCCGGGTAGTCCTCGGCCTCCATCGCCGCGTCGATGCGGGGGCGGGCCTCCGCGATGGCATCGAAGAGGGCACGCTCCGCGTCGGTCCCGGCAAGCTTGCGGTCGGCGCCGAAGCTGTATTCCACGCCGTCGGCCGCCTCGGCCTGCGCGAGGATGTTGGCGGCCCGGCGGTAGAGCTGGATCAGGTCGGCCCCGTCCTCGCTCGCGAACATCGCGTTCAGCGCACGGGCGCGGGCGACGAGATCGGCGAGGTCGTCGGTGCGGTCCCCGGTCAGGCAGGCGTCGATCACGTCGTGTCGGACGCCCTCGTCGCGGAGATGGACCTTGAGGCGGTCGTGGAGGAAGGCAAGGAGGCTTGTTTTGTCAGGGTCAATCCAAACTTTGTCAGCATCTGCAGTCGCAAGATCCGTCCATAGCGGCTCACACTCGAACCAACGGCCAAATCCTGCATTCGCCAAATTCCAGAATGCGCCGTCGACCGGCCCTTCTTCTTCAGCATTCAAACGTAGCTGAATGCTGTTGCTGACAATTAGCTGAATGACCCCAAGCGCCGCCCGCCGCAGCGCGTAGGGGTCCTTCGATCCGGTCGGTTTCTCGTCGATCGCCCAGAAGCCCGCCAGCGTGTCGAGTTTGTCCGCCAGCGCCACCGCCACGCTAACCGGGGCGGTCGGCACGTCGTCGGAGGGTCCGAGCGGCGAATAATGCTCCTGCGCCGCCGCCGCGACCTCGGCGGGTTCGCCGGCGGCCTCGGCGTAATACCGCCCCATAAGCCCCTGCAATTCCGGGAACTCGTAGACCATTTCGGAGGACAGGTCGGCCTTCGCTAGACGCGCCGCGCGTTCGGCCAAGTCGGGATCGGCGCCGACCGAGGGCGCGATCTCGCGGGCGAGCGCGGCGATGCGGTCGATGCGGTCGCGCTGGGAGCCGAGCTTGGCGTGGAACGTCACGTTTCCAAGGGCTTCGAGCCACTCCTTCATCCCCGCGCGGGCCACGCGGAGGTCGTTCTCCCAGAAGAACTTGGCGTCGGCCAGCCGGGCCGAGAGGACGCGGGTGTTGCCGTCGAGGATGGTCGCGCCGTCATCCGCCGTCTCGCGGTTGGCGACGGTGACGAAGCGGGTGATGCGGCCGTCGCGGTCGCGGACCGAGAAGAACTTCTGGTGCTCCTTCATCGAGGTTTGCAGCACCTCGGGCGGCAGGTCGAGATAGTCCTCGGCGATCTGTCCCATCAGGACGACCGGCCATTCCACGAGGCCCGCGACCTCGGCCAGAAGCGCGCGGTCCTCCACGACCTCCAGTCCGGCGGCGAAGGCGCGGTTGGTGGCGTCGTGCCAGATCGCCTCGGCCCGCTCCCCGGCATCGAGGATCACGTGGGCGCGCTTCAACTTCGCCGCGTAATCCTCGAAGGACGTTACCCTGATCTCGCCGGGCGACATGAAGCGGTGGCCTTCGGTCACGTTCCCGGCGACGAGGCCGTCGATCTCCAGCGGGACCACCTCGGCCCCGTCCTCGCGCGTCATCACGCAGAGGATGCGGCGCAGCGGGCGGACCCAGCGCAGGCTGCCCGTGCCCCAGCGCATGGATTTGGGCCAGGGGAAGGTGCGGACCGTCGTCTCCAGCACCTCGGCCACGATCTCCGCGGCGGGGCGGCCGGGGCGGGTGATCCTCGCGACGTAGACCCGGCCCTTCTTGTCGTCCTTCACGGCGAGGTCGTCGCGGGCGAGGCCGGTGGAGCGCAGGAAGCCCTCGACGGCCTTCTCCGGCGCGTCTGTGCGGGGGCCGCGACGCTCCTCCGTGGTGGTCGGGCTCGCCTCCGTCAGCCCTTCCAGCGCGAGGGCGAGGCGGCGCGGCGTGGCATGGGCGACGGCGCCGGCATAGGTCAGCCCGGCCTCCACCAGCCCGTTCGTGACCAGCCGCTTCAGGTCGTCGGCGGCGCGGGCCTGCATGCGGGCGGGGATTTCCTCGGAGAGGAGTTCGATCAGGAGGTCGGGCATGGTCTAGAGGCTCCCCTCGACGAGCGGTTGGAACGTGTCGCGGTCCGGGCAGGACGGGCCGGTGGGCGTGCCGTCATAGGCCCGGTCGCCGCAATCGTTGAGCTGATGCCAGGCCCAGCCGCGCCCGTCGGCGGCGAGCGCCACGATGCGGTCCACGCCGTATTGTGCGTTCGGGTAGCCGGTATAGGCGGTCGCGGTGCCGTCGGTCAGCAGGGCGTCGATCTCGCCCGCGTCGAAGCAGTCGAACCAGCCCGGCGCGATGGTCGGCGCGGCGTCGGTGCGGGGTTCAGGCCGGAGGTCGGCCAACGCGCCCGGTTCGTGGGTGAAGCAGGCGCGGAAGCCGAGCGGCGAGGCGGGCGAGGCGATGGCGCGGATGTCCCCGGCGAGAAGGGGCGCGACGCCCCCCGCCCCGGCGAGGGTGAGCGTCACCGGCCCCTCGACCGGCGCGTAATAGGCCCGCGTCTGGGCGTACCAGATGCCGGCGCCCACGAGGAACGTGGCGCCGAGGATGAGGATGACGGTGATCTTGCCCAAGCCCTGCGGCCCCCTGTGTGACGGGGGCGGGCTACACCGCGCCCCGCCGGGGGGCAAGCGATGGGCGGGGCCTCAGATCCAGTCGAGATTGACCTTGCGGGCGGGGTAGGCCGCGGCGATCTCGCGGCGCATGGCGAGAACGTCGCGCCGCCGGTCGGGGAACTTGCGCTGATGCGTCTCGACCAGGGTGCAGGCGATCTTGTTCAGAAGGCCCGCCGCGTGGAGCGTCGGCAGGAGGTCGAGCTCGCTGCCCTCCACGTCGAGCTTCAGGAGTGCGAGGCGGCCGGGGGCGCCCTTGAGCGGCGGGGGAACGGAGCCGGCGGCGAGCGCGGCGATGAGTTCGGGCAGGGACAGGACGTCCACCTCCACGTCGTGCGCCCCCTCCGTGTCGGCGTCGCGCTTGC
This sequence comes from uncultured Jannaschia sp., assembly GCF_947494025.1. Taxonomy (GTDB): domain Bacteria; phylum Pseudomonadota; class Alphaproteobacteria; order Rhodobacterales; family Rhodobacteraceae; genus Jannaschia. The sequence goes on along the minus strand of NZ_CANLTQ010000002.1, from coordinate 441,746 downwards.
CGGGCAGGAGCGTCGAGGAGGTGGTGGCGGCCAGCGCGTCGCCCGCGAACCGGCTCGACCGGCGCAGGGTGGCCCGCGCGCGGGTCACGCCGACGGCGGCATGGACGGCGTGGGCGGCCGGATACGGGGCCAGGCGGCGGGCGAGCGTGTCGAACGCCAGAGGGTCCGGCTCGAAGGCGAAGACCGTCGCGCCGGTTTCGGCCAGCGGCTCGGCGACGTCGCCCACGTTGGCACCGCAATCGAGGGCCACGTCGCCGGGGCGGAGCTGCGACAGGATGCCGTCGAGGAGACCGCGCGCGGTGGCGCGGCGCAGGCGCTGCCCGAGGCGCCGGGCCTGCCGCTTCGCGCGGATGTCGTCCGTGATCGTGCTCATCCGCGCGCTCCCCCCTGTGCGTGGGCGCGTTTTAGCGCGACGGGGCGAGGAATGGGTTAACGGCGCTCAGGCGGCGTGGTCGTGGCCGCCGGCGCGGGTCAGGAGGAAGGCGTCGGCGCAGGCCCTGGCGAGTGTGCGGACCCGGCCGATATAGCTCTGCCGCTCCGTCACGGAGATCACGCCGCGCGCGTCGAGCAGGTTGAACAGGTGGGAGGCCTTGATGCACTGGTCGTAGGCGGGCTGCGCCATGACGATGTGGCGGCCGGTCTTGGGGTCGGTGGCGGGCTGGTCGAGGATACGGCGGCACTCGGCCTCGGCGTCGCGGAAATGCTGCTCCAGCATCGCGGTGTCGGCCACGTCGAAGTTCCAGCGCGCGTATTGCGCCTCCGCCTCGCGGAACACGTCGCCGTAGGTGAGCGGGATCGGCGCGTCGGGGGCATTGAAGGGCATGGCGTTGCCGTCGTCGGCGCCCAGCACGTACATCGCGAGGCGTTCGAGCCCGTAGGTCAGCTCCCCCGAGACGGGGTGGCAATCGTGGCCGCCGACCTGCTGGAAGTAGGTGAACTGCGACACCTCCATGCCGTCGCACCACACCTCCCAGCCGAGGCCCCAGGCGCCGAGCGTCGGGCTTTCCCAGTCGTCCTCCACGAAGCGGATGTCGTGGAGCGCCATGTCGATGCCGATGGCCGCGAGCGAGCCGAGATAAAGCTCCTGCAGGTCGGGCGGGCTGGGTTTGATGATGACCTGATACTGGTAGTAGTGCTGCCAGCGGTTCGGGCTGTCGCCGTAGCGGCCGTCGGTGGGACGGCGCGAGGGCTGCACATAGGCCGCGGTCCAGGGCGTGGGGCCGAGCGCGCGCAGCGTGGTGGCCGGGTGGAACGTGCCGGCGCCCACCTCCATGTCGTAGGGCTGCAGCACCGCGCAGCCCTGCGCGGCCCAGTAGGATTGCAGCCGCAGGATGATCTCCTGAAACGATCCGGGCGTGTCGGGACGGGTCATCGGAGGGCCTTTCGAACGATCGCGACGCGTCTATGCGGCCACGGTTTCGGCGTCAACGCGGGCCGCCCCGCGCTCCAAGGGTGGCACGACGGGCGGCACGACGCGACGGTCGCGCGGGCAGGGGACGGGGCGGCGCTCCCGCGCCCGTCGCTCCGGGCGCGCGACGGCGATGTCGGTGGCCCGGCGGCGCGGCCGAGTATGCCCTCGTCGGGTCGCCGCTCAGGTTCGCCAGAAGCCCGGCGTGAAGAGCACGTAGACCACCACCAGCTCCAGCCGCCCGATCAGCATCGCGGCCGACAGGAGCCATTTCGCCGTGTCCCCGAGGGAGGCGAAGTTGCCCGCCGGCCCGATGACCGGCCCGAGGCCCGGCCCGATATTGGCCACCGCCGTCGCCGCGCCGGAGATCGAGGTGACGAGATCCAGCCCGGTCATGGCGAGCAGCACGGAGAACACGCCCAACGTCACGACGAAGAGGACGAAGAACGCCATCACGGAGGACAGCACGTCCTCGCTCACCGTGCGGCCGTCGTAGCGCGCGCGGAAGATGCCGTGGGGGGAGTGGACGCGGCGGATCTGCGCTTTCGCGGCGGCGAAGAGGATCTGGTAGCGGAAGATCTTGACCGAGCAGGAGGTCGAGCCGGCGCAGCCCCCGATCAGGCCGCAGAAGAAGAAGAGCGCGATGATGAACCCGCCCCATTGCATGTAGTCCACGGAGGCGTAGCCCGTTCCCGTCAGGATGGAGGCGATGTTGAACATGGCCTCCCGGATCGCGCGCTCGAACCCGTAGCCGTCCACGATCATCAACGCCGCCGCCACCGTGAGTATCAGCACGCCCGCGGTCGCGAAGAAGGCCCGCACCTGGCTGTTGGTCAGGAGGGGCCCGGCATGGCCGCGCACGAGCTGGATGTAGAGCACGAAGGGCAGCGCGGCGGCGAGCATGAAGAACGTGGCGAGGTATTCGTGCAGGCCCTGGAACGCCGCGAAGCTCGCGTCGTAGTTCGCGAACCCGCCGGTCGAGAGCGTGGTCATCGCGTGGACGATGGCGTCGAACCCGTTCATCCCGGCGGCCGCGTAGCTGAGCGCGCAGAGAATCGTCGCGCCGATGTAGATGGTCGAGATCAGGCCGCTGATCTGCGCGGCGCGCGGCAACACCTTGCCCAGCGTGTCGAAGGCCTCGGAGCGGAACATCTGCATGCCGCCGACACGGAGTTCCGGCAGGAACACCATCGCCATGACGATGACCCCGATCCCGCCGAACCATTGCAGGAGCCCTCGCCAGAGCAGGATGCCCGCCGGCAGGTCGTCGAGCCCGACGATCACCGTGGAGCCGGTCGTCGTGAACCCCGACATCGCCTCGAAGAAGGCGTCGGTGTAGCTCAGGTCCGGCGCGCCGATCATCAGCGGCAGGGCGGCGAATATCGGCAGCATGAGCCAGACGCCGGTGGTGAGCATGAAGGTCTGTTGCAGGCTCAGCCGGTCGCGCACCCCGTTGGAGCACGAGAGCGCCAGCGACATGCCGAACACGAGGGTGATCAGCCCGGCCTCGGCGAAGACGGGCCAATGGCCGTTCCCTTCGATCAGGTCGGCGCCGAGCGGCAGGATCATCGCCCCGCCGAGCATCACGAGCAGAAGACCGATCACGTATCCGACGGGGCGCACGTCCAGCATCGCGACGGTGTCGGGCGGGGTCGCGGCGCTGTCAAGCGTAGCGACGGACCCGCCGCGATCGCCGTCGCGGCGGGCCCGTGTCGTGTTCGGTGTCGTGTTCCGTGCCCGGGCAGCCGCGTCGACGCAGCCGCCCGGTGTCATGGGCGGAGCCGTCAGTTCCGCGTCTTGTCGACCATCTTGCCCGAGGAGATCCACGGCATCATCTCGCGGAGCTTGGCGCCGACCTCCTCGATCTGATGCTCGTCGTGGAGGCGGCGGGTGGCCTTGAACGAGGGCTGGCCCACGGCGTTCTCGGTCATGAAGTCGCGCACGAAGCGGCCGGACTGGATGTCGGTCAGAACCTCCTTCATCCGCTTCTTCGTCTCATCGTAGGGCAGGATGCGGGGCCCGGAGACGTATTCGCCGTACTCGGCCGTGTTCGAGATCGAGTAGTTCATGTTGGCGATGCCGCCCTCGTAGATCAGGTCCACGATCAGCTTCACCTCGTGGAGGCACTCGAAATAGGCCATCTCGGGGGCGTAGCCGGCCTCGACCAGCGTCTCGAAGCCCATGCGGATGAGCTCCACCATGCCGCCGCAGAGCACGGCCTGCTCGCCGAAGAGGTCGGTCTCGCATTCCTCGCGGAAGTTCGTCTCGATGATGCCCGAGCGGCCGCCGCCGATGGCCGAGCAGTAGGACAGCCCGATCTCGAGCGCGCGGCCCGACGCGTCGTTGTGCACGGCGACGAGGCAGGGGACGCCGCCGCCCTTCGTGTACTCGCCGCGGACGGTGTGGCCGGGACCCTTGGGCGCCATCATGATGACATCGACGCCGGGCCTGGGCTCGATCAGGCCGAAATGGACGTTGAGGCCGTGGGCGAAAGCGATGGCCGCGCCGTCGCGCAGGTTGTCGTGGACGTGATCGCGGTAGGTCTTGGCCTGCAATTCGTCGGGCATGGTGAACATGATCAGGTCGCACCAGGCCGCGGCCTCCTCGATGCCCATGACCTGCAGGCCCTCGCCCTCGGCCTTGGCGCGGGACGGGGAGCCCTCGCGCAGCGCCACGGCGACGTTCTTCGCGCCCGAATCGCGCAGGTTCAGCGCATGGGCGTGGCCCTGGCTGCCGTAGCCGAGGATGGCGACCTTCATGTCCTTGATGAGGTTCACGTCGCAGTCGCGGTCGTAGTAAACGCGCATGGGTCTCTCCCGTTGGTTCGTTTCGCCGCGAGTGGTAGACCGCCGTTTTCGCGGATGCGAGAAGCGAAGCGGCTGGATCGGGTCGCGGATCGACGGTATCCATTCGCCCGAACGCGGTATTCGGTGATATTCATGCTCGACGATCTGGACCGGCGGCTGCTGCGGCACTGGCAGGCGGCGCCGGAAATGGCGGCGGCGGAACTCGGCGCGCTGCTCGAACTTCCGGCGGCGCGGGTCGCGCGGCGCATCGAGAAGCTTCGCGAGGCGGGGATCGTGCGCGGCGTGCGGGGCGTGATCGACTGGGTCGCGCTCGGCTATTCGGTGGAGGTCTCGCTGCGCTTCCAGCTGGAGAAGTCGGTGCCGGGCGCGTTCGATGCCTTTCTCGCCGCCGCCCGCGACGTGCCCGAGGTGACGCAGATCCAGACCTTTCTGGGCCGCGTCGATGTGCGCCTCGTCGCCATCGCGCGGGATCTCGCGCATTGGCAGACGCTCTATCGCGATCGCATCCTCGCCCTGCCGCATATCTCCGAGATCGAGGCGCTGATGCATGTCGCCACGGTCAAGACCGACCAGAACCTGCCGATATGAACGGGGGGACGGAGATCGACGCGACCGACCGCGCCATCCTGCGCGTGGTGCAGGCCAACGCGGCGCTTTCCGCCGGCGCCGTCGGCCGGGCGGTCGGGCTGTCGCAGCCGGCGGCGTGGCGTCGGATGCGGCGGCTGCGCGATGCGGGGATCCTTCGCGGCCGGGAACTCTCGCTCGATCTGGACAAGCTCGGCTTCGGCGTGACCGTCTTTCTCGGCATCAAGCTCGCCGCGAAGGGTCGCGTCGGCCTCGACGATTTCGAGCGCGCCGTGTCCGCCATCCCCGAGGTGCGGCAGGTGGAGCATGTGCTCGGCCGCTACGATTACCGCCTGCGCGTGACGGCGCGGGATCTGGCCGATTTCGAGCGCGTGCTCCGCCGGCGGATCATGGCCTTGCCCGGGATGGGCGAGATCGAGTCGAACGTGATGCTGAGCGAGGAGCGCCTTCCCGGCCCGCTCTGAGACCGTCGGACCCCTTTGCGCCCCGGCGGTTGCCGTGGAACAAGGCGGGCGACAGCGACAGGAGCATCCCGATGGCACTTCTCGACGACGTGGACCCGCAGGGTCTCGACGAGTTCTCCGTGGTCTTCACCGACCGGTCCCTCAACCACATGTCGGCCGCCTTCCAGGGGGTGATGCGCGACCTCCATGCCGGATTGTGCGAGGTCTACGGCGCGGCGCATGTCGCCATCGTGCCGGGCGGCGGCACCTACGGGATGGAGGCGGTCGCGCGACAGCTCGGGCAGGGGGCGCGGGCGCTGATCGTGCGCAACGGCTGGTTCTCCTACCGCTGGTCGCAGATCATGGAAGCGGGGGCCTTTTCCGGCGGCACCGAGGTGATGAAGGCCCGCCAGACCGGCAACGACCCCCATTCGCCCTTCGCGCCGCCGCCCGTCGCGGAGGTCGTCGCGCGCATCCGGGAGACGAGGCCCGACGTGGTGTTCGCGCCGCATGTGGAGACCTCCGCGGGCGTGATCCTGCCCGACGACTACATCGCCGCGATGGCCGGGGCCGCCCACGAGGTCGGCGCGCTGATGGTGCTGGACTGCATCGCGTCGGGCTGCATCTGGGTCGACATGGAGGCGACCGGCGTCGATGTCCTGCTGTCCGCGCCGCAGAAGGGGTGGAGCGCCTCGCCCTGCGCCGGGCTGGTGATGCTGTCCGAGCGGGCGGTGGAGCGGGTGCGGGCCACGACCTCGGACAGCTTCGCCATGGACCTGAAGAAATGGCTGTCCATCATGGACGCCTATCTGGGCGGCGGGCACGCCTATCACGCGACCATGCCCACCGACGCGCTGCGCGACTTCCGCGACACGCTCGCGGAGACGCGGGACGTGGGATTCGCGGCGCTGAAGGCCGCGCAACGGGAGCTCGGGGACAAGGTCCGCGCGATGCTGACGACGCACGGCATCCGGTCGGTCGCAGCCGAAGGCTACGGCGCGCCGGGCGTCGTGGTCAGCTACGCTCCCTCCGCCGAGGTGCAGTCGGGAAAGGCGTTCGCGGCGCACGGCATGCAGATCGCCGCGGGCGTGCCGTTGCAGGTGGGCGAGCCCGAGGGCTTCGCGACCTTCCGCATCGGGCTCTTCGGTCTCGACAAGCTGCGCGACGTGGACGGGACGGTGGCGCGGCTCCGGGGCGTGGTGGACAAGGTCTTCGCCTGAACCCCGTCAGGCGCCGAGGCCCAGCCGCATGATCGCGCGGCGCAGCGGGGGCAGGTCGTGGAGCGCGACGATCCCCGCGCGGCGCAGCGCCTGCACCGGGGCGAGGCCCGCGAGCGAGGTCCGGTTCAGCAGGTCGATCCCGGCCATCCGCAGGGCGACGTCGGCGCGCCGGTCGCGCTCGTAGCGGGCGAGCATGTCGGGCGCACCCGGCTCGCCCGTCGCGGCGAGATCGCGAATCGCGGCGACGTCCTTGAGCGAGGTGTTCAGGCCCTGCGCCCCGATCGGCGGCATGGCATGCGCGGCCTCCGCCGCGAGCGCGAGCCGCCGCGCCGTCCAGCGCTCCGCCAGCACGGAGACGATGGGCCAGGCGGCGCGGGGCGAGGCGAGGGCGAGGGCGCCCATCGCATCCGCCGACCGGGCCTGCGCTTCGGCGAGGAACGCGGCGTCGGAGAGCGTCATGCGCCGGGTCTGCGCGCGGGCATCGTCCATCCACACGATCGCGGAGCGATGGCCGTCATCGCCGGATGCGAGCGGCACCAGCGTGAACGGCCCGCCGGAGGCATGGACCTCCGTGGACACATCGCGGTGCGGCGCCTCGTGGGTCACGGCGAAGGTGATCGCCGTCTGGCCGTAATCCGCGCGCCGCGTTCTGATCCCCGCCATCTCCCGCAGGGGCGATTCGCGTCCGTCGCAGGCGAGGACCAGCCGGGCGGTCACCCGCATGCCGTCCGCGAGCGTCACCCGCGCGGCGGCGTCGCGGACGAAGAGCGCGGTCGCCGAGGTGCCGAAGCGCGTTTGCACGTTGGGCAGCGCCCCGATCCGGTCGAGGAGCGCGCGTCGCAGCACGGCGTTCCGGACGTTCCAGCCGAACGGCGCATCCGAGATGTCCCGCGCCTCGAAGTCGCGCGCGACGGGCGGCGCGGCGGCGGCATCGACGATGCGCATGGTCCAGAGCGCGGTCGCCCCGGGGGCGAGCCCGTCCCAGACCCCGGCACGGTCCAGAAGGTCGCGCGCGGGCTGCAGGAGCGCGGTGGTGCGGAGGTCGGCGCCGGGCGCGTTCGCGTCGACCACCGGGGCGGCCGGATCGACGAGGAGGACGCGATGTCCCTCGGTGCCGAGCGCGGCGGCCGCGGCGAGTCCCGCCGGGCCCGCCCCCGCGATCAGGATATCCGTCTCCGTGTCCGCCTTCATGCGGCGGATATAGCCTGCCCGGCGGCGATGTCCCGAAGGAACGCGGCGAGGTCGTCGGTGTGGTGCCGCACATGGGGCGCGGGGTCGCGGACGGGGGCGACATGCACGGTGACGACGCCGAGCTCGTGCGGCACGGCGAGGTTGCGGACGCTGTCCTCGAACATCGCGGCGGCCATCGGGTCCAGCCCGTCGAGCGCGAAGACGCGGTCGAACGCCGCCCGGTCGGGCTTGGGGACGTGGTCCGCATGTTCCACGCCGTAGACCGCGTCCCAGAGCCCGCCGAGGCCGCGCGCCGCCAGCACCCGTTCGGCATAGGGCGCGGTGCCGTTGGTATAGATGATCCTGCGCCCGGGCAGCGCGGCGAGCGCGGCGCGCAGGCGCGCGTCGGGAACCAGCACCGAGAAGTCGATGTCGTGCACGTCGGCGAGGAACGGGGCCGGATCCTCCCCGTGCTCCCGCATGAGACCGGCGAGCGTGGTGCCGTGGTCGTGCCACCACCGGGCGCGGAGCGCGTCGGCCTCGGCGGGCGTCACGCCGAGCCTGGCGCGGATCCACGCGCCCATCCGCGCCTCGATCTGCGGAAACAGGGGCGTGGTCGGCGGATACAGCGTTTCGTCGAGATCGAAGATCCAGGTTCTGACGTGGTCGAAGGTCATGGCCCGTCTGGTGGCCGCCGGCGCCGGTCCAGTCAAGCGCGGCGGTTGCGCGCACCCGATCCCCCCGCTAGCGTCCGGCGCGCGGCAGGGCACCGGGGAGGGGTGAATGGACGCGCATGCCCTGATCCTCGACGCGATCGACAGCGGCACGTACCGGCCCGGCGACCGTCTGGTGGAGATCGAACTCGCCGAGCGGTTCGGCATGTCCCGCACGCCGGTCCGCGAGGCGCTGCAACGGCTGGAAACGCAGGGCGTGCTGCGCCGCGACGGGCGGTCGCTCATCGTCGCGACGCTGAGCCACGACCAGATGGCCGAGCTCTACGCCGTGCGCACCGAGCTCGAGGCGTTGGCCGCGCGGCTCGCCGCCAAGCACGCCGCGGCGGAGGAGGGGCGGGTGCTGGCGCGGATGGTGGACGAGGACGCGGCCTTTCTCGGCGACGCGCGCGCGCTCGCCCGGGCGAACCGGCGCTTCCACCGCCAGATCCACCTCGCCTCGCACAACCGCTACCTGATCCAGCAGCTCGACATGGTGCACCGCTCCATGGCGCTGATGGCCACGACATCGCTCGCCGCACCGGGGCGCGGCGAGGTGGCGCTGGCGGAGCATCGCGACATCGTCGAGGCCATCGCGGCGGGGGACGGGGACCGGGCGGCGGACGCGCTCCGGAGCCACCTCAGCTCGGCCTTCGAAACGCGGCTTCGGGAGGAGGCGCGGGCGTTCTGACCCCTCAGCCGCCGTGGCCCGCCCGCGGCACCGCCGCGATCGACCCCTTCGCGACCGTCCGTTCGAGCGCGTAGATCTCCGCCGCGGCGGCCCCGCCGAAGGCGCCGTGCTCGGTCTTGTCCCAATGGAAGGGCCGGAGCGCGATCTCGATCAGCGCGCGGATGACGGCCAGCGTGGCGAGCGGGAAATACGCCTCCATCGTCGGAATCCACCAGCGCAGGTGGCGGTGGTGCGGCGCCGCGCAGCCGATCGAGGTGACGGTGATCGACAGGAGCGTGGCCGAGATCATCAGGATCGCCATCGCCACGATCCCGTCGCCGGGCAGCCAGTCGAGGATCGGGTGTCGCCAGCCGAACATGATGGCGAGCGTGGACCAGAGCGTCGGCATCAGGAGCGCGTTCAGGATCGAGCCGAGGAACAGCAACTGCAACCCGAAGAAGCGCTTCGGGCCCAGATCGGCGATCAGCGCGGCGGGGTTCCGCGTGTGGACGGCCCAGGTGAGGATGTAGCCCTTCATCCAGCGGGACCGTTGCTTGACCCATTTGAAGGGCGCGGCGTTGGCTTCCTCCAGCGTGGTGGTCCCCACGAGCTCCGTGCGGTAGCCGCGCCGCGCCAGCCGCACGCCCAGATCGGCGTCCTCGGTGACGTTGTGCGCGTCCCAGCCGCCGACATCCTCCAGCGCCTCGCGCCGGAAAAAGAGCGTGGTGCCCCCGAGCGGCACGACGAGCCCCATCCGCGCGATCCCCGGCAGGACCAGCCGGAACCAGTTCGCGTATTCGATGGTGAAGCAGCGCGACATCCAGTTCCGGTTCGGATTGTAGTAGTCGAGCATCCCCTGCAGACAGGCCACGTCCGGCGGCGCGGTCTGGAACCGGCCCGCCACGATCATCAACTGGTCCGGCGCCGGCGCGTCCTCGGCGTCGTAGATGCCCACGATGGATCCGCGGGCGAAGTTCAACGCGTAGTTCATCGCGCGGGGCTTGGTCTGCGGATAGCCGGGCGGCACCGCGATCACGCGCATCCAGATCGGCAGGTCGGCGCGGGCGAGAGCCGTCATGGTCTCGGTATCGGCTTCCTCCACGACGAGGCAGATGTCGAGAAGCTCCCGCGGGTAGTCGATGCGGGAGAGCCGCGCGGTCAGCTCGGCGGCGATGCCCGGCTCGCGGTTGAGCGGCACCAGGATCGAGATGCAGGGCAGCTTGCGGGCCGCCGCCTCCACCGGACGGACGGAGACGAAGGGGGCGGTGGCGCGGTGCATCGTGACGGCCGCCGCGACCCGGAGCGCGAGGTTGCCCAGCATCACGGCAAGGCCGAGCGCGGTGGCCAGGCGCAGCGCTTCGAGCGGCCACCGGATCGTGGCGTAGAGGATCGCGACGAGCATCAGCGCGAGGACCGCCGCGCCGGGCCGCGCCCGCCACAGGCGGCAGCTCATCCCCCGCGGCACCCGGCATTCCGCGGCGCGAGCTAGGGCGGGCCCGTGAACCTGCTGCATGCGGGCGTCGAGAACGGTGTCGGTGACCACGGCGAAAAGGCAGGGACCGATCTCCGGCGGGATCGCGGCGCGCAACTCGTCCGCGTTCTCGGGGCAGGACGTCGCGATCACGGTCCGTCCGCCGACCCGGCCCCAGGGCAGGGCCCGGAATTCCAGCGCCACAGACAGCGGCAGCTTGCGCGCGAGCCGGTCGGACGAGACCGAGCTTCGGGGCGCAGGGCCGGCCCGGCCCATCGCGCGCTGCTCGCCGAGGGCGTCGGCCAGAACGTCTTCCGAGACGAGCCCGCGGCGGAGCAGCACGTCGCCCATCCGGGCCGAAAGGCGACGCTGCAGGATCAGGGCGCGGGCGAGGTCGGACGGGGAGATCGCCCCCATCTCCATCAGGATCTCGCCCAGCTTGCGGCGCCGCGCGCCGGTCGGACGAGCATCGGCAGCGGTCGCGCGGCGCGGGATCGGAGGAGGCGCTCCGGTCGGTGCGTCGACGAATCCGCCGACATCCCCGTCGGGGGGCGCGAAGACCGGGTTGTTCGCGGGGCGGGCGGGCATGGCGGGCCTTGCGCAAGGACGCACGGTGCCTATGCCGATAGGGTTAACGAAGCTTTAAGCGCGTCTCAGCGTGTGCGGGCATGCGCGTCCATCGCCGCCGCGAAATCATCGAAGAGATAGGTGCTGTCCTGCGGTCCGGGGCTCGCCTCCGGGTGGTACTGCACGGAGAAGACCGGGCGACCGGACAGGCGGATGCCGCAGTTCGAGCCGTCGAAGAGCGAGACATGCGTCTCCTCCACGTCCGAAGGCAGCGATTGCGCGTCGACGGTGAAGCCGTGGTTCATCGAGGTGATCTCGACCTTGCCGTCGGCGCGGCGTTGCACGGGGTGATTGGCGCCGTGATGGCCGTGGTTCATCTTGATCGTCTTCGCGCCGAGCGCCATGGCCAGCATCTGATGGCCGAGGCAGATGCCGAAGACGGGCAGGCCCGTTTCCACCATTTCGCGGATCACCGGCACCGCGTACTCGCCGGTGGCCGCGGGATCGCCCGGCCCGTTCGTCAGGAACAGTCCGTCGGGCGCGAGCGCGCGTACCTCCTCCGCCGTGGCCGTCGCGGGCAGCACGGTGACCTCGCTTCCGGTATGGGCGAGGGAGCGCAGGATGTTGCGCTTGGCCCCGTAATCGATCGCGACGACGCGATGGCGCGGCGTCCCCAACCGGCCGAAGCCCGCGGGCCAGGCCCAGCGGGTCTGGTCCCAGCGATAGGATTGCCGGCAGCTGACCTCGCGGGCGAGATCCATGCCGACAAGGCCGCGGAACGCGCGGGCCCGGGCGACCAGCTCCTCAATATCGAAGCGGCCCTCCGGATCGTGGGCCAGCGCGACATGCGGCGCGCCCTGCCGGCGGATCGCGCGGGTCAGGCGCCGGGTGTCCACGCCACCCATGCCGATCCGCCCGCCGCCGGCGAGCCAGTCCTCGAGCCTGCGCGTCGTGCGCCAATTCGAAGGCTCGGTCGGATCCCATTTCAGGATCATTCCGGCGGCCACCGGCTCCGCTGCCTCGTCGTCCTCGGGATTGGTGCCGGTGTTGCCGATATGGGGAAAGGTGAAGGTGACGACCTGCCCGGCATAGCTCGGGTCGGTCATGATCTCCTGATAGCCGGTCATCGCGGTGTTGAAGCACAGCTCCGCCACCGCGACGCCCGTCGCCCCGAAACCGCGGCCCTTGAAGATCGTCCCGTCGGCGAGGGCGAGGCAGGCGGTGGGGGTGAGGGACATCGGAACTCTCCGGGGCTTCGGCGAACGCGCGCGCAAACTCGCGGGCTTCTAGATAAGGGCTGCGGATGCGTCAACACGCCGTGAGCCCGGCGGGCGCGCCTTTGCGGGAAAGATTGCCGCTGCCGGCGCGCTGCGTTAAGGGTCCCGGCCTGACCGATGCGATGCGAGGCACATGCGATGGACATGCGGGAGCGGCTCAACAGGCGGCTGAAGGAAGCGATGCGCGACAGGGACCAGCGTCAGGTGGGCACCCTCCGGCTCATCAACGCGGCGCTGAAGGATCAGGACATCGCGCTCCGCGGCGAAGGCCGGACCGTCGGCGATGCCGAGGCGCTCGCGATCCTCGCCAAGATGGTCAAGCAGCGGCAGGAAAGCGCGCGCGCCTACGAGGAGGCCGGCCGGCTCGAGCTTGCCGAGCAGGAGCGCGCGGAGATCGGCATCATCGAGGGGTTCCTCCCGCGCAAATTGTCCGAAGCGGAGGTCGAGGCCGCGGTGGATCAAGCCATCGCCGAGTCCGGTGCGACTTCGGTGCGCGACATGGGCAAGGTGATGGGGGCGCTGAAGGCTCGTCATGCCGGGCAGATCGACTTCGGCGCGGTCGGGCCGATGGCGAAGGCGCGTCTGAGCTGAGACTCAGCGCGCGCGCTCGATCTCGGGCAGGATCGTGTCCTCGATCACCGAGGCGGTGATCGGGCCGACGAAGCGGTAGGTCACGATCCCGTCGCCATCGACCACGAACGTCTCGGGCAGGCCGTAAACGCCCCAATCCAGTCCCGTCCGGGCCGCGTCGTCGGCCCCGATCGCGGCGTAGGGGTCGCCCAGCTCCTCCAGGAAACGGTTCGCCTTTTGCGGGTCGTCCTTGTAGTTGATGCCATAGACCGGGACGACCTCCGCCAGCTCTTCGAGCTGCGGGTGCTCGACCCGGCAGGGCACGCACCAGCTCGCCCAGAAATTGACGAGCTTGACCTCTCCGTCCGCCATCACCGACGCGTCGAGCGGCGTCCGGCCGGGCAGTTCGGTGACGCTCAGCGCCGGGGCGGGCTCGCCCACGCGGGTGGAGGGCAGAATGTCCGGATCCTCGCGGTAGAGGCCCGACAGGAAGAACCCCCCGAGCGCCGCGAAGACCGCGATGGGGACGAGCGCGAGCCACCTCATTCCCCCATCTCCCGCAGGCGCCTGCGCGCGGCGCGCGCGGCGGCGACGGATTGCGCGACGAGGCCGCCGATCAGGAGCGCGGTGAGGCCGTAGGCCAGCCAGATGTCGGCGGCATAGGGGCCGAAGTCGATCATGCGAGACGTGCCTTCAGGGACAGGCTGTGCAGGCGGCGGCGACGGATCTCCGTCCGCGTGCGCAGGAGGACGAGCGCGAGGAACAGCAGCGTGAACCCGGCGATGGACAGGACGAGCGGCTGCCAGAACACGTCGGAGATGTTCTCCTCCGCGTCGAGCGAGAGCGACGCGCCCTGGTGCAGGCCCTGGTTCCAGAACTGCGCCGCGTAGCGCGACAGGACGGCGAAGACCGTGCCCACGAGGCAAAGGATCGAGGTAAGGTCGGCGGCGGCGTCCTGCGCCTCGATCGCCGACCAGAGCGCGATGTAGCCGAGGTAGAAAAGCCCGAGGATCAGGAACGCGGTCAGCCGAGGGTCCCACGCCCAGTAGGTGCCCCACATCGGCTTGCCCCAGATCGCCCCGGTGAGCAGCGCGACCAGCGTCATCACGAGGCCGATCGGGGCCGCGGCGCGTGCGGCCAGCGCGGAGACATGGTGACGCCGGACGAGCCAGATCAGCGAGGCGACCAGCATCATGAACCACGCATTGATCGCCACGAAGGCGGAGGGGACGTGGATGTAGATGATCTTGACCGAATGGCCCATCCGGAAGTCCTCCGGCGTGAAGAACAGCCCCCAGGTCAGGCCCGCCGCGCAGAGCAACGCCGCGGCGCCCGCGACCCAGGGCAGGAGCCGGGCGGAGACGGCCATGAAGCGGCGCGGATTGGCGTATTCCCAGACGGACATTGCGGTGTCCTATTCAGCGGCGGGCCCGGCGGCAAGCCGGCTCACCGAAGGTTGACGCGCAGCGCCGCGGCCGTCGCGAAGGGCAGGAGCGCCACGCAGCCCAGCGTGATCGCGGCAAGAAGGGCGAGCGGCGTGGCGACGGGCAGGCCCGCGGCCCCGCGCCGCACCACCTCCGCCCCGAAGACGAGGGTCGGGATGTAAAGAGGCAGCACGAGGAGCGACAGCAGCAGCGAGCCACGCCGGAGCCCGACCGTGAGCGCGGCGCCGAACGTGCCGAGCCAGGACAGCGCCGGCGTGCCGAGCAGAAGCGCGAGGAGGAGCCAGGGCAAGGCGCCGGGAGGCAGAAACAGCAGCAACGACAGCGGCCCCGCGGCGAGCGCGAGCGGCAGGCCGGTCGTGACCCAGTGCGCGAGCGCCTTGGTCGTGGCCACGCCCGCGAGCGGCAGCGGCGCGGTGGCGAGGAGGTCGAGCGAGCCGTCCTCGGCGTCGAGGGCGAAGATCCGGTCGAGCGAAAGCAGGCAGGCGAGAAGCGCGCCGAGCCACAGGATGCCGGGCGCCACCGGGGCGAGAAGGTCGGGCCGGGGGCCGACGGCGAGGGGCACGAGCGTTGCGAGGATGAGGAAGAAAACAAGGCCCAGCCCGAACCCGCCGCCGGCGCGGACCGCAAGGCGGAGGTCGCGCAGCAGAAGCGCGCTCACTCGACGGCCTCGGCGAAGGGGTCGCGGAGCGTCGCCTCCCGCTTCGCGGCAAAGGCCGCGACGTCGAGCTCATCGGCCTCGATGCCGAGGTCGATATGGGTCGCCAGAATCGCGGCGCCGCCTGCATCGAGATGCCCGCGCATGACGCAGGCGAACCGGTTCACGGCCGTCCGGTCGAGCGACACGGTCGGTTCGTCGAGGAGCCAGAGGTCGCGTCCGGTGACGAGGAGGCGCGCCAGCCCCGCGCGGCGCTTCTGCCCGGCCGAGAGCTCCGCCGCGCGCCGCTCGCGAAGGGGGGCGAGGTCGAAGCCGCGAATGGCCCCTTCGACCTCGGCCGGACCGGTGCCGAAGATCGCGGCCCAGAAGGCGAGGTTCTCGGCCACGGTAAGCTGCGCCTTCAGGCCGTCCGCGTGCCCGGCATAGGCCGCGCCCTCCGGGTCCGGCATCGCGCCGGAGACGGGCGGCGTCAGCCCGGCGAGGGTGCGCAGAAGCGTCGTCTTGCCCGCCCCGTTCGGGCCGCGCAGCACCAGCGCGCGACCGCCGCGAAGCGCGAAGGACACGCCCTCAAGCACGATCGCCTCGCCCCGGCAGCAGGTCAGTTCGGAGACGACGCGGTCCATGCCGTCCTTTATCCGCAACGCGTCCGGATGCGGAAGGGGGTCGTCTGCATACCACGGTATACCCTTGAATCCGTCCGGCCTTTCGGGCATTGGTCAGCCAAATCCCCATCGTGCCAGCCCAGCCGGAGCAAGCCCATGACCGTCCAAGTCGGAACCGATACCGCCAAGACCCGCCGCACGCTCGACGTGGGTGGCCAGACGGTCGAGTACTACTCCATCGACGCCGCGACGGAGGCCGGGCTGGGCGATTTCAGCAGGCTGCCCGCCGCGCTCAAGGTCGTGCTCGAGAACATGCTGCGCTTCGAGGATGGCGGGCGCACGGTCTCCACCGACGACGTGAAGGCCTTCGCGGAATGGGCCGAGAAGGGCGGGCGCAACCCGCGCGAGATCGCGTACCGGCCCGCGCGCGTCCTGATGCAGGACTTCACCGGCGTGCCGGCGGTCGTCGACCTCGCGGCGATGCGCGACGGGATCAAGGCGCTCGGCGGCGATGCGCAGAAGATCAACCCGCTCAACCCTGTCGATCTCGTGATCGACCATTCGGTGATGATCGACGAGTTCGGCAATCCGCGTGCCTTCCAGGCGAATGTGGAGCGCGAATACGAGCGCAACATCGAGCGCTACCAGTTCCTGAAATGGGGTCAGACCGCGTTCGACAATTTCCGCGTCGTGCCGCCGGGGACCGGCATCTGCCACCAGGTGAACCTCGAATATCTCGCCCAGACGGTCTGGACCGACGCGGACCAGACCGGCGCGACGATCGCCTATCCGGACACGCTCGTGGGCACCGACAGCCATACCACGATGGTCAACGGCGCGGCGGTGCTCGGCTGGGGCGTGGGCGGCATCGAGGCGGAGGCGGCGATGCTGGGCCAGCCGATCTCCATGCTGATCCCCGAGGTCGTGGGCTTCGAGCTAACCGGGGCGATGGTGGAGGGCACGACGGGCACCGACCTCGTCCTCAAGGTCGTCGAGATGCTGCGCAAGAAGGGCGTCGTGGGCAAGTTCGTCGAGTTCTACGGCAGCGGGCTCGACAACCTGCCGCTCGCCGACCGCGCGACGATCGCCAACATGGCGCCCGAATACGGCGCCACCTGCGGCTTCTTCCCGATCGACGGTGAGACGCTGCGCTATCTGGAGAATACCGGCCGCGACAAGGCGCGCATCGCGCTCGTGGAAGCCTATGCCAAAACCAACGGCTTCTGGCGCGGCGACGATTACGCGCCGGTCTACACCGACACGCTGCATCTCGACATGGGCACGATCGTGCCCGCCATCTCCGGTCCGAAGCGGCCGCAGGACTTCATCGCGCTGACCGAGGCATCGAAGGCGTTCGGCCAGTACGTGAAGGGGATCCGTGCGGGCAAGGACGTGAGCCCGCGCGCCGAGGTCCGTTGGGAAGGCGAGGGCGGCGCGCCCGAGCCGGTCGAGATCCCCGGCGACGAGGGGCACCACATGCGCGGCTACGTCGATGCCGAGGGCGGCGCCTACCAGATGCATGACGGCTCCATCGTCATCGCGTCCATCACGTCCTGCACCAACACGTCGAACCCCTACGTGATGATCGGCGCGGGCCTCGTGGCGCGAAAGGCGCGCGAGCTCGGGCTCGACCGGAAGCCTTGGGTCAAGACCTCGCTCGCCCCCGGCTCCCAGGTCGTGTCGGCCTATCTCGAGGCGGCGGAGCTGCAGGAGGATCTCGACGCGATCGGCTTCAACCTCGTCGGCTACGGCTGCACGACCTGCATCGGCAATTCCGGCCCGCTGGCGCCCGAGATCTCCAGGACGATCAACGACAGCGACCTGATCGCCACGGCCGTGCTGTCGGGCAACCGCAACTTCGAGGGCCGGATTTCGCCCGACGTGCGCGCGAATTACCTCGCCTCGCCGCCGCTGGTCGTGGCCTACGCGCTGGTCGGCGACATGAACGTGGACATCACGACGGCGCCGCTGGGCAAGGGCCGCGACGGGCAGGACGTCTACCTCAAGGACATCTGGCCCTCCGCGAAGGAGATCGCCGACCTCGTCGAGCGGACGGTGACCCGCGAGTCGTTCCAGGAGAAATACGCCGACGTCTTCAAGGGCGACGAGAGGTGGCAGTCGGTCGAGGTGCCGAAGCAGGAGACCTACGACTGGCCGGCGAGCTCGACCTACGTGCAGAACCCCCCGTATTTCCAGGACATGGACCCCAATCCCGGCGCCATCGAGGACATCGAGGGCGCGCGCGTGCTGGCCGTGCTTGGCGACATGATCACCACCGACCATATCTCGCCCGCCGGATCGTTCAAGGAGAGCTCGCCCGCCGGCAAGTACCTGACCGAGCGGCAGGTGGCGCCGAGGGAGTTCAACTCCTACGGGTCGCGGCGTGGCAACCACGAGGTGATGATGCGCGGCACCTTCGCCAACATCCGTATCAAGAACGAGATGCTGGACAATGTCGAAGGCGGCTACACGCTCGGGCCGGACGGCGAGCAGGCCTCGATCTACGACGCGGCCATGGCCTGGCAGGAGCGGGGCGTGCCGCTCGTCGTGTTCGGCGGCGAGCAATACGGCGCCGGCTCCTCCCGCGACTGGGCGGCAAAGGGCACCGCGCTTCTCGGGGTCAAGGCCGTGATCGCCGAGAGCTTCGAGCGCATCCACCGCTCCAACCTCGTCGGCATGGGCGTCATTCCGTTCGAGTTCACTGGTGGCGAAACGCGCAAGACACTGGGTCTGACCGGGCAGGAGGAGGTCACGATCACCGGTCTCGCGAACGTGAAGCCGCTGCAGGAGGTCGAGGCCAAGGTGAAGATGGCCGACGGGACGGAAAAGACGATCACGCTTCGCTGCCGGATCGATACCGAGGTCGAGATCGACTACATCAAGAACGGCGGCGTGCTGCACTACGTGCTGCGCAGCCTCGTCGCCGCCTGATCCGGCCGAATCCGACGACGCGAACGGCCCTGTGGCGGGGCCGTTTCCTCGCCGCCCGGGTCCGGGCGGCCGTGTGGCCGGGTCGCACCTTCGCGATCTTGTGACGGGTCCGTGCATGGCCGCTGCGGCGCGACCCCGCTAGACCGGACGGATCATTCGACCGGAGCCTGCCGATGCGCGCCGCCCTTTCCGCCGCCCTGTTCGCCTGCATGTTACAGCCTGCGGCCGCCGATCCGGTCGTCGTCGAACTTTTTACCTCGCAGGGATGCTCGGCCTGTCCGCCGGCCGACGAGATGCTGGGCGAGCTTGCGGGTCGCGACGACGTCATCGCGCTCTCGCTGCATGTCGATTACTGGGACTGGATCGGCTGGGCCGACACCTTCGCGAAGCCGGCTTATGTGGACCGCCAGCGCGCCTATGCGGCGGCGGCCGGATCGAGCGTCGTCTATACGCCCCACTTCGTCGTGGGCGGCATGGATCAGGTCGCCGGTCCCTCGGGCATGACGCTGGCGGAACTGGTGATGAAGCATGCGGGGCGGACCCATGACGTGCTGCGGCCCGCGCCCGGGGAGGGCCGCGAGGTGACCGCGGGGCCGAGCGACAAGGATGGCGTCCTTATCCTCGTGACCTATCGGCCCACCTCGTCGGTCCACATCCTGCAGGGCGAGAATGCGGGCCACGACATGACTTACCACAACATCGTCGAATCCTGGACGATCCTTCAGGACTGGGACGGGTCGGAGACGACCGTGGCAGTACCCGAGCCCGAGGACGGGCTGGTGCAGGCCGTCCTCGCGCAGGAAGTCGTGGACGGAAAGCCCGGGCCGATCGTCGGCGCGATACGTCTGGATTGAGACCGAAGCCATGATCCGCGCGATCCTGTTCGACAAGGACGGCACGCTGACCGATTTCCGCGCCACCTGGGAGGCGTGGATGCCGGAGACGATCTACGCGCTGGCCCGCGCTTCGGGCGCCGATCCCGCGGCGATCGCGGAGGCTTACGGCTACGACCTGCAGGGCGGACGGATCGCCGCGGACGGCCTGTTCGTCACGGCGACGGGAGACCGCGTGGCCGAGACGGTGGGCAAGCGTATCGGTTGGCCGGCCGACCGGCTCGCCGACTGGCTCGCGCCGCGTCAGGCGGCAACCGAGCAGGTCGCGATCCCGGGTTTGCCCGGAATTCTGGCCCGCCTTCGGGAATCGGGCCTTGCGCTTGGTGTTCTGACCAACGCGGTCGCCGAGGAGGCCGAAGTGCAGCTCGACCGGCTGGGGCTTGCGCCGTATCTTTGCCGTGTGATCGGCTGTGACAGCGGCTATGGCGCCAAACCGGATCCCCGGGGCGCCGCGGCCTTCGCCGATGATCTGGGCGTGCCGCGGCAGGAGGTCGTTCTGGTCGGCGACGGTCTTACCGACATGGAGGCGGCGCGTGGGGCGGGGCTGCGCGCGGTCGCCGTGCTGACCGGGACGCTCGGCTGCGACCGCCTTGCGGAGCATGCGGAGATCGTGCTGCCGGATGCGACCCATCTGCCGCGATGGCTCGAAGCGCAGGGCCTGACGATACCCCGGATTTAACCCGATCTTCAGGAATGATTGCTTGAAACCGCTAGGCGCTGAATCCGGATCGGAGGGCGGGGTGCACGGTTTGATCTGCAAGACACTCGAGGAATTCGTGATCGCCCAACACGGATCCCGGGTCTGGGCGGGCATTCGCCGCAACGCCGACGCCCCCCACGGGCGGTTCGAGGCGTTGCGGACCTACGATGCGGACCTGATGATCCGCCTCATCGACGCCACGGGCGCGCGCCTGAACCGGCCCGTCACCGCGATCCTCGAGGATATCGGCCACTGG
This sequence comes from uncultured Jannaschia sp., assembly GCF_947494025.1. Taxonomy (GTDB): domain Bacteria; phylum Pseudomonadota; class Alphaproteobacteria; order Rhodobacterales; family Rhodobacteraceae; genus Jannaschia. The sequence continues at coordinate 421,366 of NZ_CANLTQ010000002.1, read as the reverse complement.
ATCTGCACGCATCCGCCGCTTGAGCACGTGCGGCGCCTGATCCGTTTTTCGGGGCGGACTTTCGTTGATTTGCTGTATTCCCTGGACGAGCTTCACGACCGCGGCCGCATGGCGCTTCCGGGGATGGACCTGCCGCATTTCGAGATCGCCGAGCCGAAGGCGAACGCCTTCCATGTGACCTCGCGATGGTCGTTTCCCGGCGCCGGCGCCGTTCTGGCGGGCAGTCTGCGGGCGATGGCCGACGATTACGGCACGCTCGCGCTGATTGATACCGGCCGGGCCAGACGCATCGGCGATGTGTGGATCGACGAGGTGACCGTGCAGGTTATCGAACAGGCCTACCAAGCGCCGCGCGAGTTCACCCTGGGCGGGGTGACCTGAGGTGATCACCGTCGATCCCTGCGTTATTGCCCGGACGTTGCCGATGATGCTCCTGCTCGAGCCGGACGGAAGGGTGAGCCATTCGGGTGCGACGCTCGCGCGGATCGCGCCCTTGCGGCAGAAGGACCGGATCGCCGACGTGCTGCGATTCGTCTCGCCGGCCTTTTCGGCGGATATGGATGCGCTTCGCGCCCGGGCCGGCGGGCGCCTCAAGGTCGAACTCCTGCGCGAAACGCAGGTGGGCCCCGGCGAGCGGCCGACCCGGCTGCGTTGCATGGCGATCCCGCTCGTGAACGGGGGCGTCCTGCTGATCCTGTCGTTCAGCGCCGAGCCGGGCGAGGCCCTGCGGCGGCATCGGCTGACCGCACAGGACTTCTCCGAAACCGACCCGACGGTCGATCTGCTTTTCCTGAAGGAGGCGCACAATGTCGTCCTGACGGAGTTCCAGCGTCTGAGCGACCGGCTGGAGACCGCGCGGCAGGCTGCCGAGGAAGAGGCCGTGACCGACAAGCTCACAGGTCTGAGCAATCGCCGGGCGATGGACATACATCTGGCCCGCCTCGCCGAGCGGCAGGAGCAGTCGTTCGGGCTCATGCATCTCGATCTCGATTTCTTCAAGTCAATCAACGACACGATGGGACATGCCGCCGGGGATCACGTGCTCCAACACGTGGCCCGCATCCTTCGGGCCCAGGTGCGCCGTGACGACATGGTCGCGCGGACGGGCGGCGACGAATTCATGCTGGTCTTCGCCGATTGCGAAGAGGTCGAGATCATGCGCCGGATCGCGACCCGCATAATCGGGCGACTGGAGACGCCGATCGACTGGCAGGGCCATACGTGCCGCATTTCGGGCAGCATCGGCATCACGATGTCGAACTTCTACGACGAGATCGAAACCACACGTCTGGTTTCCGATGCCGACAGGGCGCTCTACGAGTCGAAGCGATCCGGTCGTTCCCGCCTGTCGATCGCCGACCCCGACTTTGCCGGACGCCGGGCGAGCGACGTACCGCCGCCCGCCTGAGCCCCGACGAACCCGGCAACGTTCGGCCCGAACCCGACGGTTACGCCCCAAGGCTGAGCCACGCCGTGAAGACGCCAATATTCCCCGGTTCTCTCGAAAGAATGTAGGGAAAATGGCAGCCCGTAGGGGAATCGAACCCCTCTTTCCAGGTTGAAAACCTGGCGTCCTAACCGATAGACGAACGGGCCGTGTGCCGGCGTGAGGGGTGTTTAGGCGAGGGGTTCTGCGGTCGCAAGCGGATTTTCGAGGAAATTCTCGTCTCTCTTGTCACTCCGTCGGATGCGCGACGTCCTCGAGTTTCAGCTGGACGCTTTCACGGCCCTGCCAGCGGTTGAGCTCGAGCCGTCCCGCCACGTGGAGCGGCGCACCGGCAGCGCGTTCGATGGCCTGGGTCAGGCCGCTGGCCCCGGCACGGAATGCGATGGCGTCGAGTCGGAGGGGCCCGCCATCGGTGAAGGTGACCTTGAGATGTCCGTCCCCCACGGGGCGCGCATGCGACGCCCGCAGGGACGGAAAGGCGAAGCGCGGCGCGGGGGCGCCTTGTCCGAAAGGGCCGGCCCCCTCGAGCTGGTCCACGAGCTCGCGCGTGGCCGCGCCCGGCATCAACGTGCCGTCCAGCCGAAGATCGCGCGGCCCGCCCGCGCCCGCGCCCTGTTGCGCGAGCAACTCGCCCAGCCGGGCCATCGCGCCCTCGATCTTGCCCGCCTCGACCGTGAGCCCCGCGGCCATCCGGTGGCCACCGCCCTTCAGGAGCCAGCCCTCGGCCGCCAGCCGCTGCACCGAAACGCCGAGGTCGATGCCCGAAACGGAGCGCGCCGAACCCTGTCCGATGCCGTCCTCGCGCAGACCGATCACCACCGCCGGACGGTTCAGCGCCTCCTTCAGACGGGAGGCGACGATGCCGACCACGCCGGGATGCCAGCCTTCGCCCGCCGCCCAGACGAGCAGGCCGTCGGCGATCGCTTCGGCCTGGGCCATCGCGGCCTGCGTCACCTGCGCCTCGATCGCGCGGCGCTCGGCGTTGAGCGTGTCGAGCCGCTCGGCCAGTGCGCCCGCCTCGGCGTCGGAGGTGGTGGAAAGGAGCCGCGCGCCGAGATCAGCGGCGCCGATGCGCCCGCCCGCGTTGATCCGGGGCCCGAGCAGGTAGCCCAGATGGTAGGCGGTCGGCGGACCGTCCATCCGCGCCGCATCCGCCAGCGCACGCAGCCCCGGACGCGAGCGATTGCGCAGGACGAGCAGGCCCTGCCGGACGAGCGCGCGATTGACCCCAAGAAGCGGTGCGACATCGGCGACGGTGGCGAGCGCCACGAGGTCGAGCATCGCCATCAGGTCCGGCGTGGCCTCGTTTCTTGCGCGCCGTTGCCGGTTGGCCTCGACGAGGCAAAGGAACACCACCGTCGCGGCGCAGAGATGCGCGAGCTCTCCGGTCTCGTCCATCCGGTTCGGATTCACCACGGCGAGGGCCGGGGGCAACGTCTCGCCGCCGAGATGGTGGTCGAGCACGACCACATCGGCCCGCCCCTCGGCCGCGGCGAGCGCGTCGTGACTGAGCGTGCCGCAATCGACACAGACGATCAGGTCGTGATCCCCGGCGAGCCGGGCGATGGCGGGAGCGTTCGGGCCGTAGCCCTCCTCGATCCGGTCGGGCACATAAAGCGTCGCCTCGCGATCGAGGGCGCGCAGCCACCAGACCAGCAGCGCCGCCGAGGCCGCGCCGTCCACGTCGTAATCGGCGAAGATGGCGATCCGTTCCCCCCGTGCGGCCGCCGCCGACAGGCGAGCGGCGGCGACACCCATGTCGCGCAGCGTCAGCGGATCGGGCAGGAGGTCGCGCAGCTTCGGGTCGAGGAAGGCCGCCGCAGTGCCGGTCCCGACGCCCCGCCGCGCGAGGTGCCGCGCCACGGCAAGCGGCAGGCCCGCCTGCGCGATCGCCTCCGCCGCACGGTCCTCGGCCGCGTCGGGCCCGACCCAGCGCCGCCCCGTGGCCGAGGCGGTGACGCCGAGCCAGCCCATCTCAGGTCGGGTTGCGATAGACCATGCGGCGAACGGAGCCGGTCTTGGAGCGCATCAGGATGGTCTCGGCGGTCAGGTAGCCGACCTCGCGCTTGATGCCCGCCAGAATCGAGCCGTCCGTCACACCGGTCGCGGCGAAAATCACGTCATCGGTGACGAGGTCGTCGCGGGTATAGACGCGATCGAGATTGGTGATGCCGGCCTTCGTCGCGCGCTCCCGCTCATCGTCGTTGCGGAAGGTCAGGCGTCCGTACATCTGCCCGCCCATGCATTTGAGCGCCGCGGCGGCTAGCACGCCCTCCGGCGCGCCGCCCGAGCCCATGTACATGTCGATGCCGGTCGTCGCGGCCTCCGCGCAATGGATGATGCCCGCGACGTCACCGTCGGTGATGAGACGCACGGCGGCGCCGGTGCCGCGGATCTCGGCCAGCATCTCCTCGTGGCGCGGACGCTCGAGCACGCAGACGGTGATGTCCTGCGTGGAGCAGCCCTTGGCGGCGGCGAGGGCGTTCACCCGCTCCGCCGGCGACATGTCCATCGTGACGACGCCGTTGCGGTAGCCGGGGCCGATGGCGAGCTTGTCCATGTAGACGTCCGGCGCATGCAGCATCGAGCCGCGCGGTCCCATCGCGATCACCGTGAGAGCGTTCGGCATGTCCTTCGCCGTCAGCGTCGTCCCCTCCAGCGGATCGAGCGCGATGTCGACCTCGGGGCCGTTCCCGGTGCCGACCTCCTCGCCGATATAGAGCATGGGCGCTTCGTCGCGCTCGCCCTCGCCGATGACGACCGTGCCGGCGATGTCGAGGAGGTTCAGCTGATCCCGCATCGCGTTGACCGCCGCCTGATCCGCGGCCTTCTCGTCGCCCCGGCCGATCAGCCGGGCGGAGGCGAGGGCCGCGGCCTCGGACACGCGCGCGAGCCCGAGGGACAGCATTCGGTCGTTGAAATCGATCTTGGGCATCGGGGATCCTCGAAGGTGGGTTGTGCCGCCGGCTTAGGGGGCGGGGCCGCGCATATCAAGCACGACGCGGACGACGGTCCGGCATCAGGGCGCCTGAATTTGCAGCGCCACCGGCTCCCCCCGGACGACGCCCGTTTCCTGCACCTCCCCGAGCGCCGCGGCGAGTACAGCGGGGGGGCAGGGATGGGTGACGATCAGCACCGGCGCATCGTCGCCCACGTGATTGTATTGCCGCATCCGGTCGATGGAAACGCCGGCGCGTCCCAGCACCGTGGCCACGCGGGCGAGCGCGCCGGGCTCGTCGCGCAGCACCATCCGCAGATAATGCGCGGCGCACGCCGCCGTCGTGGCGCGGGCGGCCACGGTCAGCGTCGTGGCCGGCTGACCGAAGGACGGAATATCGAGGCCGCGCGCCACGTCGCAGATGTCGCCCAGTACGGCCGAGGCAGTCGGACCCTCGCCGGCGCCGGCGCCGCGCAGCACGATCCGGCCCACGGCGTCGCCCTCGATCACCACCATGTTCGTGCCGCCCTCAAGCTGGCCCAGCGGGCTGTCGACGGGTACGAGCGTCGGGCGCATCGACTGTTCGATCCCCTCCGGCGTCGCGCGCGCCTCGCCCAGGAGCTTGATGCGGTAGCCCATGTCGCGGGCGCGGTGGATGTCGTCGATCGAGATGCGCTCGATCCCCTGCAGCTGGACACCCGCGAAATCGACCTGCGTGCCGAAGGCGATGGCGGCGAGGATCGCGAGCTTGTGGGCGGCGTCGATCCCGCCCACGTCGAGCGTCGGATCGGCCTCCAGATAGCCGAGCGCACGCGCCTCCTCGAACACCTCGTCGTAGGGCAGGCCCGCGTCCTCCATCCGTGTCAGGATGTAGTTGCAAGTCCCGTTCATGACCCCGGATACACGGGTGATCCGGTTACCGGCGAGGCTCTCGGTCAGCGTCTTGATGCAGGGGATGCCGCCGGCGACCGCCGCCTCGAACCGCAGCGCCGCACCGTTCGCCTCCGCGAGTTCGGCCAGCGCCTGGCCGTGAATCGCGAGCATCGCCTTGTTGGCGGTCACGACGGGCTTGCCGGCGGCAAGCGCGGCCTCGGTCGCGGCCTTCGCGGGACCATCCGCACCACCCATCAGCTCCACGAGCAAATCCACGTCGTCGCGCCGGGCGAGGGCAACGGGATCGTCCTCCCAAGCGTAGCCCGACAGGTCGACGCCGCGGTCCCGGTCGCGCGTCCGGGCCGAGACGGCGGCGATCCGGATCTCCCGCCCGGTCCGCGCGACAAGAAGGTCGGCATTGCTCGCGAGCATTCGCGCCACGCCCACGCCCACGGTGCCGAGCCCTGCGATGCCGAGACGGAGAGGTGAGGTCATGTGCAATGTCTCCGGGCTGCTTGTCTGGTCTGCACCCGGTTAGTCGGTGACGGTCAACGGCGCAACGTCGTCAGAGCTCCGCTGCCCGGAGCGCATCGGCGCGGTCTTGCAGGCGGCGGGCGCGGGCGTCGAGATCGTCGGTGCGAGGGGCGGGAATCGAGGTTTCCCCAAGCGCCGTGCCCCGGGCCGTCAGGACCGTCCGCTCGGCGTCCGCGCGTCCCGGCCGCGATCCCTCCGCGAGAAGCGGATCGAGCGGCACGAGGATCGGGGCCGCGCGTTGCCGCGCGTCGGACGAAACCGTGCCCTCGACCGGCGGCAGTTCGGCGCAGGCCGCCAGCAGGGCGAGGGGGGCGAGGCGCCACATCGCGCGAAGCCTAGGTGGCGTCACGGGGCCAGGCAAGCGCCGGTCAGGCGCGCTCGGAATATTCCATCGTCTCGGTGTTGACCACGATGTCCTCGTCCTGGCCGACGAAGGGCGGAACCATCACCCGGACGCCGTTGTCGAGCAGCGCGGGCTTGAAGCTGTTGGCGGCGGTCTGACCCTTCACCACCGGCTCCGTTTCGACGATCTTGCAGATCACCTTTTGCGGCAGGGTCGCGTTCAGCGCCTCGTCGTCGTAGTACTCGACCTGCACCATCATCCCGTCCTGCAGAAACGGGCGCCGCTCCCCCAGGATCTCCGCGTCGAGCTCGACCTGATCGTAGGTCGCGGTGTCCATGAACACGAGCCGTCCATCGGTCTCGTAGAGGAATTGCTGGTCCTTCTGCTCGAGCCGGACGCGCTCGACCTTGTCGGCCGACCGGAACCGCTCGTTGAGCTTGGAGCCGTTGCGGAGGTTGCGCATTTCCACCTGCGCGAAGGCACCGCCCTTGCCGGGTTTCACGTGATCGACCTTGACCGCCGACCAGAGATGGCCGTCATGCTCGAGCACGTTGCCGGGGCGGATTTCGTTGCCGTTGATCTTGGGCATCGCAGGAAGTCTCCGAACGGGTGTCGGCCGCGCTTTACCGAGTGCGGGGGGCGCAAGCAAGCGCGAGCGCCGCCCGGCGCAGCGGGCAAAAAACCGCGCGGGCCGGGGAACCGGGATTGTATCAAGAAGTTGACGCAAGGTTGAAACAATCCAGGCGAAGACCAGATATCGTCGTGGCATGGCTTGCCCAGCTACCGGATCTGGTATCCTCCGCTTTCTCGCGATGCATCCTGAGCATATGGGGTATTCCGAGATCGCATAGCACGGATGCAGGGCGGTCGTGTTAGGTCGACTGGTCTGAGAAGAAGCAAGAACATAAGGAGAGAGCGGTATGACGGACTTCGTCGACGCAACTGCGTTCAATTTCGAACAGGGGCAGCGTGCGCGCAAGCTGTTCGCCGCTGTTGTTCTGGCCGCGTTGGACGACGCCATCTCCGACGACAAGAAATTCGGCAACGGACCCGATCAGATCGCCCGCTGGGCCCGGTCCCGCGACGGGCGCGAGGTACTGTCCTGTGCCGGAATCGATCCGAACGAGCGCGTCGTCGCCGGCCTCATGGAATTCGTCAGCCGCGGGGTCCGCACCTCGGTCGCGCTGTCGCGTGAGGAAAGCGAGCGTCGGCACGCGGCCGAAATGGCGGAGGCTGCCGAAGCCGCCTGATCGCCGAACCACGGCACAACGCCGCGTCGGATTGTGGTCCGGCGCGGCTTTCGTTTCAGGGCCGGCGCTTGCCGGGCTCCATTTCGCTCATGGCGCGGGCAATCTCCTGCCGCACGAGCTTGCGGACGTTGCGCGTGATCCGCGCACCGAGTTCGCCGGCCAGTTCTTCGCGCACGATCTCGGTGACGAGTTCGCGGAGATCCCCGTTGGCGGCCGGCTCATCCGACAGGTCGGCGAATTTTGAGAGTCCCCGCGTACGCAGCGCGCGAGGGCCGTCGTGCTCGAAATCGGAATCCTCCGTGTATTCCTCGGGCGGTTCCGCGCGACTCCGGCCAGCGACCCCCCCTGCATCGTCTTCCTGCCGCACGCGTTGCTCCGCCGCGAGAAGGAGCGTCGGTTCGTTCGACGCCTGTTCCGCCGGTCGCCCGGAGCCGGTGGCCGTCATGTGAGCGGTCTCTTGCGCGATCAGGCTTCGCACCGATTCGACCGGATCTTCGCCTCTTTCATGCGCTGCCATCGTGCTCTCCCGATCGGTCCGCGCGGCGACAGGGGCCGCTATCCGCATCGTCATGTCCATTCGGCGTCCGTCGCGACGAACGCCACCGCGCACGGATCAATTACGGTTGAACCGCCGCAGCACGCTGTCGAGGCGCCCGCCGCGTGCGGAGGGTTGGAGCGGCGACGTGTCCTGCGGGGCGTTCGCGACGGCGCTGTAATAGATCGACGGGTCGTAGCGCTCCACCGACAGGCCCAGATGCTCGGTCGTCAGCAGGCCGATCGACGCGAGCACCTGATAGACCGCGAGCTGCGCGTCGGACTGAGCCGTCAGCAGGTCGGTGCGCGCCACGAGAAGGTCGTTCTCCGCGTCGAGCACGTCGAGCGTGGTGCGCACGCCGAGCGTCGCCTCCTCGCGCAGGCCTTCGAAGGCCAGCTCCGAGGCGCGCACGCCCTCCTGCGTCGCGGTGATCTGCGCGCGGGCCACCTCGAGCCCGGCATAGGCCCGTCCGACACCCTCGACGATCTGACGGCTCGTGTTGCCGAGATCGCCGCGCGCCGCCTGCGCCTGCGCGATCGCCTGACGTTGCAGAGCAGGCAACTGACCACCGGTATAGACCGGCACGTTCCCGAGCAGGCTGAGGTTCAGCGTATCCGTATCCGGCGTCTGGCGCCCGGCATTGGCCTGCAGCGACACCGAAGGCAGCCGATCGGCCGCGCGCGCTTCGGCGAGAAGCGTCAGCGCGGTGATGTCGTGCTGCGCGGACGCGACCAGCGGATGAATTTGCAAGGCAAGCTGCTGGGCGCGGTCGACGGTCGGCGGCAGGGCGGGCGCCGGGGGCGGATCGGCCAGCGTGCTGCCTGGCAGGACGCCGGTGGCCAAGCGATAGGTCTCGCGCGCGATGTCCACCTGCCCCCGTGCCGCGGCCAGCGCCGAGCGCGCGGCGGCCAGCCGCGACTGTGCGATCGCGACATCCGTCCGCGTCACCTCGCCGACCTCGAACCGGTCCTGCGTCGCGCTGAGCTGCTGATCGATCAGGCGAACGTTCGTCTGCCGCACGTCGACGAGGCGCACCGCCAGACGCAGGTTCAGATAGGCCGTGACCGCGTCGAGCATGACCTGCTGCTCGATCTGCGTCAGGTTGAACCGCGCGCCGATGACCGCTTCCTTCGCGGCGCCGATACGCAGGTCGCGCTGGCCGCCATCGGCCAGAACGTAGTCGAGCACGAGCGACAGCGCACCGACGGTCGTCGTCTCCCGCCCGCCGACATTGACCGAGGTCTGCACGCCGTCGAGCGGATTGGTCCGCCGCACCCGCTCGCTGTCGGTGAAGGTCACGGTCTTGCCGTAGCTCGATTGGAAGCTCACCGTCGGGCGGAGCGCGGCCACGGCCACGGCCACGTCCTCGTCCGTCGCACGGAGCAGATAGCGCTGCTGCTCCAGCAGCGGCGAACTGCGATAGGCCTGGATCAGCGCATCGCTGAGCGTATCGGCGGTCAGCGATCCCGCCGTGGCGAGGACGAGCCCGGTGCCGAGGGCCAGGCGACGGAACAGACGGCCCGCCATCAGAACGCGAACCCGCGTTCGGCGGCGAAGCCCGGCAGGACCGGTGCGCCGGCATTGAAGGCGAAGCGCCATCCGATATGTCCGTCTGTCATGCGTCCGACCCTTACTTCGCCCAACGTTCCGCTCTGGAAAGCCGCCGCGATGCGTCCGCCTTCCCGCAATTGTTCCGTGATCGCGTCCGGTATCCGCTCGACCCCGCCCTCGATCAGGATCACGTCGAACGGCCCGGCCTTGGCCGCACCCTTCGTCGGCTCGTCCTGCAGCACGACGGCGTTGTGCGCCTCGATCGAAGCCAGTGCCGTTTCAGCCTCCGCGACCATCGCCGCGTCCGGCTCGATCATCACGACCGAATCCGCCATGCGCGACAGGATCGCGGTCGAATAGCCGTAATTGCCGCCGAGGATCAGCACGTTGTCCTCGATCCGGACGTCGAGCGCGTCGAGCATCTTGGCCAGCACCCGCGCATCCGGCATCTCGCGTCCGTCGCCCAGCGGGATCGGCGCGTCCATATAGGCGACCTCCCGCGCGCCGCTGGGCACGAAGGCCTCCCGCGGGACATCGAGCATCGCCGATATGATTGGAAACTTCGTGACATCCGAGGGCCGGACCTGGGTGTCGACCATCATCGTCCGGAGAGCCTTTGACGCCGCCATCGTTGCCTGCACCCGTCGTCCTGTTCTGCTTGGGGGTCAGAAAGCATGTCCGCTCCCTTGCCGCAACGCGAAACCCGACGCGTCGCCCGGGACCGCTTGCGAGTGTTGCGCGCAGACGCTAGAGCGTTCGCATCCCCGGCGGCGAGTTGGCGGAGTGGTTACGCAGCGGATTGCAAATCCGTGCACACCGGTTCGATTCCGGTACTCGCCTCCATAAAGCCGATGGTCACGGACCCGTCCTTCGCGCATGTCGGAAAGATGGGCCGACACGGTGTGCCGGGTCCGCTTGGCGCGGGGCTTCGTCAGTGTGGCCAGCGCCACGACAGCCCGCATCGACACGTTCATCTTTCGCCGCATCCTTTGCGTGAGGTCGAGACGGCGCGGGAGACAGCGGCATCCGGATCGCGCACACGATCGCGGGCTTGACGAGCGCACCGGCGTCGCCGCGGGAAAGACCCGAACGCCGGAGAACAGGGCGGTGCCCCCGGCATAAGCCTCGGGATCGATCGCTTGCGGCGCCAAGCCATCAACGAAGCCGGGCGCTCGCCGTGGCGAGCCGGAAGGCGGGATAGAGAAGGCCGCCCTCGGAGGACGGGAGCGGGATAATGTGCGGTCGCGTATCCACGCGTATCGGCACGGTCAGCTCCGATATGTCGGCCACTGTCACGAGGTTCGACCCGAAACAAAGCCCGACGGGGCAGCGCAGCCCCGGCCGCGCACCCGAGGCGCCCCCGACGGTCGACAGGACGCCGGAGCCGAACGTGGCGGTCAGGAAAACGACCGCCGCCGAAAAGGTCAGCCCCCGCGCTTCGCGTCCGCCATCCTTTGCGCCTCGATGGCGAGCGCCATGACGCGGAACGGGTGATCCGGGTCCGGGGCCCGACCCGCCCGGACGCCCGCGAGAAAGTCCGCGAAGAAGGGCAGGCGTTCGTCCGATGCCTGCCACCGCTCGGAGCGGTCGTTGTTGACGAGGATGACGTGATCGCCCCCCTCCGCCCCCTCGGGATCGACATACTTGCGGATTTCGACAAAGCCCTCCGTCCCGGTCACGAAGAGCCGTCCGTCCCCCCAGCTCGGCAGCGCGTCGGGCGTGTACCAGTGCAGAAGGATCGTCCCCGTGGCCCGGCCCGCGCGCATCGCGATCCGGCCCCGGTCCTGGAACGGCGCCTCGCGCAGGCAGGAGGCTTCCGCGAACAGGATCTCGCCCTCGCTCGCGCCGGACAGGTGCAGCACCTGCTCGATCTGGTGGGAGCCGATATCCGCGAGGATGCCGCCGCCCTTCGCGTGGTCCCAGAACCAGTCCGGGCGCGTCGGCGCGTTCAGCCGGTGTGGCGCCAGCAGCGTCACGTCGATCACCTCGCCGATGACGCCCTCGGCCACGAGGCGGGAGACGCGGGTCATGCCCGGCACCTCGAAGCGTTCGCTGAAGTCGACGGCCCATATGCGCCCGGTCTCCGCGGCGGTCCGGCGGATCGCTTCGAGGTCGTCCTCGGTCAGCGCGCCCGGTTTATCGCTCAGGACATGCTTGCCGGCCCGCATCGCGCGGCAGGAAATGCCCGGCCGTTCGAACGGCACCCCCGCGGTGACGACGATGGAAACCTCCGGATCGGCCAGAAGCTCCGCCTCCGTGCGCCGCGGCGCGTCGGGGTAGCGCTCGACCCAGCCGTCGAGCGTGCCCGGCTCCCCCTCGGTGGCCCAGCCGACCAGATGCCCGCCGGCCTCGATCAGGTTCGCGACCATCGTGTAGCAGTGCCGGTGGTCGATGCCGATGACGGCGATTCCCTCAGACATCCTCGATCTCCTCCCTGTGTCCCGACCGGGCCGAGGCCTGGATCGCGTCGATGAGCGCGATGGCCGGCAGCGTGTCGCGCGCCGGGATCGCCGGCGCGCGACCCTCCCGCAGGGCGGAGGCGAAGTCCTCGATCACCGCCTGGTGCCAGTCGTGCTGGAACGCCATCGGGTCGGCCCCGCCGCCCGTGCCCGCCGCCGGCTCGCCGAAGCTGCGGCTTTCGCCGTCCGCCCCGGTCACCGTGAGCTCCCCGCCCGCAAGCACGGCCGATCCTCCCGTCCCGTTGATCGTCAACGCCTCCGTCCCGCCGGGGCGGTGCGTGACCGACGCCATCAACGCGCCCGTGGCGCCGCTCTCGAACCGCAGCGCGGCGGCCGCGAAATCCTCCGCCTCGAGATCGTGGAGCGGCGTCGACGCAACCATCGCCTGCACCGCGCCGACGGGGCCGCAAAGATGCAGCATCAGGTCGATGGCGTGGATCGCCTGCGTCAGCAGCACGCCGCCGCCGTCGCGCTCATAGGTGCCACGCCCCGGTTCGTCGTAATAGGACGGGTCGCGCCACCACGGCACGCGCAGGTCGACCGAGGCGATCGTCCCCAGCCCCGCCATCTGCCGCGCGAGCATCTGCGCGGCGGGGCGCATCCGGTGCTGGAGCGTCACGCCGAAGGGCACGTTCGCCGCCTCGCAGGCCTCCACCAGCGCCGTGGCCCGCGCCAGATCCCGCTCGATCGGCTTTTCGGCGAGGATCGGCACGCCCGCGCGCGCAAGCGCCGCGACATGGTCCTGTCGTGCATTCGGCGGGGTCAGGAGGATGACGAAATCGACACCCGAGGCAAGCGCCTCGACGCTTTCGACCGCCCGCGCGCCGTGCCGCTGCGCGAAGGCCCGTGTCTTCGCCGGATCGCGCGCCATCACCGTAGCGAGTTCGAGCCCCGCATCGCGGATCGCCGCCACATGCGTCGCCGCGACCATTCCCGTTCCGATCAGTCCGACCTTCATGTCACCTCCGTTCGCGCCACCAGATGAACAATCCCGCCGCCGCGATCACCATCGCGCCCACGATCGTCGTCGCGTCCGGCACCGTGCCGAACACGACGAAGCCCGTCACGGTCATGTAGACGAGAAAGGCGTAGCTGAACGGCATCAGCACGCTGGCCGGTGCGAAGCCATGCGCGTGGGAGAAGAAGTGGTGCCCGGTCCAGGCAAGGCCGCCGAAGCCGAGCATGAGCGCCCATTCGAATGCCGTGGCCGGCATCTCCCAGATCCAGAACATGAACGGCGCCAGCACCGACGTGCCGACGAGCCCGGCATAGAGCTGCATCGTCCGCGGGGCCGCGATCCCCGCGAGGCGGCGCGTCAGGATCGAGAAGAGCGACAGGGCCAGCGCGCTCGTCACCGACAGGAGCATTGCCGGGTGGAACGACGCATCCCACGGGCGCACGACCACGAGAACGCCCAGGAAGCCCACGGCAATCGCCGCCCAGCGGAGCCGCCCGACACGCTCGCCCAGAAGCGGCACCGAAAGGGCGGAGACGAGGATCGGCGAGGAGAACGTGATCGCCGCGATGGTCGTCAGGTCGAGATAGCGCAGCGCGAAAAAGTTGGTGATCGTCGAGACGAGGAGCAGCCCCCCGCGCAGCAGCATCAGCCCCGACACCGGCCAGGGCGCGGTCCAGCCGGAACGGTCGCGCCCGAGCATCGGCCCGGTGGAAAGCACCAGATGCGTGGCGTAGCGCATGAAGGCGAGCTGCAACGCGGGCAGCCCCGCGAGCGACAGCCACTTCACCGACGTGTCGTTCATCGCGAAGAAGGCGTTGGCCACCAGCATCAGGAGGATGCCGCGACCCGCATCGTCGACGCGCGGCCGCGCGAGCCGGGAGACCGGAACCGGCGGCGGCATCAGCGGTGCGCCCGCCGCCATGCGACGGCGCGAAATACGGGCGCTCCCGACCGTGCCGTCAACGTCACGGGGCCGGCGTCACATCACCGCCCCGATCTGCCACGGCACGAATTCATGGTCGCCCAGCCCCTGCGCCTCGGACTTGGTCGTCTCGCCGGAGGCCACGCGCAGGAACGTCTCGTAGATCTCGCGCCCCTTCGCCTCCACGGTGGAACGGCCGTCGAGGATGTCGCCGGCGTTGATGTCCATGTCCTCGGGCATCCGGTCGAAGAGCGTCTGGTTCGTCGCCACCTTGATCGTCGGGGCGGGCTTCGAGCCGAAGGCGGACCCGCGCCCCGTGGTGAAGCAGACGAGGTTGCAGCCCCCCGCGATCTGCCCCGTCACCGAGGCCGGGTCGTAGCCGGGACTGTCCATGAAGGTGAAGCCGCGGGCGCGGACCTGCTCGGCGTACTTGTAGACGCCGGTAAGCGGCGTCGTGCCGCCCTTCGCCGCCGCGCCGAGCGACTTCTCGAGGATGGTGGTGAGTCCGCCCTTCTTGTTGCCGGGAGACGGGTTGTTGTCCATCGAGCCGCGGTTGCGCTCGGTATAGTCCTTCCACCATTCGATCAGGCCGACGAGCCGCTCGCCCGTCGCGTTGTCCACCGCACGCCGGGTCAGCAGATGCTCGGCGCCGTAGATCTCCGGCGTCTCGGCCAGGACGCCGGTCCCGCCCTGCGCCGCGAGGAGGTCGCAGGCATGGCCCAGCGCCGGGTTCGCGGTGATCCCCGACCAGGCGTCGGAGCCGCCGCATTGCAGCGCGACCGTCAGTTCGGAGACGGGGCAGGGCTCGCGCACCGCCTCGTTGGCGATGGGCAGCATCGCGCGGACCGTCTCGATCCCCGCCTCGACCGTGCGGCGCAGGCCTGCGACGTTCTGGATGTTCATCGTCTGGAAGGTCGGCGAATGCTCGAGGCCCCAGGCATCGAGCAGCCAGTCGATCTGGTTCATCTCGCAGCCGAGGCCAACCATCAGGACGGCGGCGTGGTTCGGATGGCGGGCATAGCCCCACATCACCCGCTGGAGCGCCTCGAACCCGTCGCCGTCGCCCGCCATGCCGCAGCCGGTGCCGTGGGTGAAGGCGCAGACCCCGTCCACGTTCGGATAGCGCGCCATCTCTTCCGGGCCGAAGGCGTCGGCGATCATGTGGGCGGCGGTGGCGGAGCAGTTCACGGAGGTCAGCACCGCGACGTAGTTCCGCGTGCCGACCGCGCCGTTCCTGCGGCGGTAGCCCATGAAGGTGTCGCCGGTCGCCGGCGCGACCGGACGGAGGTCGGTGCCGAATTCGTAGGCATGGTCGGTGGCCCGGAACGCGCAGTTCTGCACATGGACATGGTCGCCCGGCGCGATGTCAACGGAGGCGTAGCCGATAATCTGCCCGTATTTCACGATCGCCTCGCCCGTGGCGATGGGACGGGTGGCGATCTTGTGTCCGGTCGGGATCAGCGCGCTGGTGACCACCCCCTCGACCGCCGCCCCGGCCCCCATCGGGCCGGTCGCGGTGACGACGTTGTCGGAGGCGTGCAGGCGAATGGTGCGGGTCATCGGAGGCTCGATCGGCTTGGGATGTCTCCGTCATAGACCCCGGCCGGGGAAGTTAGAAGTCCCCGCTTGTGCTTGTATCTGCGGCCGAACCGGGGCCAGCCCGTCGCCGATGGCCCTCGGATCGGCGACCCGCCATCGGCCATCCCGGGATGTTTCGGAAGCAGGAACGGAGGCGCGGGCGTCAGGGTCAGTCGAGGAGGATCTCGACGATCGGGGGATAGAGCAGCAGGATCGACAGCGCGAGGATCTGGATGCCGATGAAGGGCAGGAAGCCGCGGAAGATGTCGGTCAACGAAATCCCGGGCGGCGCGACGGATTTCAGGTAAAAGGCGGCCGGGCCGAAAGGCGGCGACAGGAGGCTCACCTGCATGTTTATGCAGAAGAGAACGCCGAACCAGATCGAGAGGTTCGCGGGCTCCAACGTGCCGAGGATCCCGATCTCCTCGATGGGCAGGCGCTGCACGATCGGCAGGAAGACGGGGATGATCAGAAGCACGATCCCCACCCAGTCCATGAACATCACGATGGGCGCGACGAGCCCCTTGCCCATCCGCCAGTCCCGATTGGCCCGGTGCGGCTTGAACGCGAAGAAGAGGAGCGCGAGCGCCGCCCTTCTCGCCCGGCGCCGGGTCGTCGGCGGATGCCTCGGGCAGGGGGGCCAGCGCCGGGTTCGCCTGCGTGCGCACGACGATGTAGACGATGATGAAGGAGGCGAGCATGAAGCCCAACAGGAAGGCCGCGGTGAAGAGCGCCTTGATCGAGGTCTCGGTGATGAGCCCGTAGATGATCAGCACGATCGAGGGCGGGATCATCGTGCCGAGCGATCCGGACGTGCAGATCGTGCCGATGGCGAGGTTGCGGTCGTAGCCCAGCCGGAGCATCTGCGGCAACGCGATCAGGCCCAGAAGCACGACTTCGCCGCCGATGATCCCTGTTATCGCCGCCATGATGACCGCCATGATGGAGGTGACGATGGCGATGCCGCCCCGCGTGCGGTTCATCCACACGTTGAGGGAGGAATACATGTCCTTGGCGATCCCCGACCGCTCCAGAAGCGCCGCCATGAAGATGAAGAGCGGGATCGAGATCAGGACGTAGTCGGTCAGCAGCCCGTAGATCTTCTGCGCCAGGATGTTGAGCGGCCCCGACCCGAAGCGCCCCGTCAGCATCCCCTCGCCGAAGGTCCAGGGCGCGGAAAGGAGCGCGGGCTCGAACTTCATCACCAACACCGCGACCGCGAGGATCGCGGAGGCGAAGCCCAGCGGCATGCCGATCGCGAGCAGCAGCATGAGCGCGATCAGCAGGATCAGAGATATCGTTCCGACGTCCATCGTTCGCTCTCCTCAGCCGTCCCGTCCGACGGATCGGATCATTCCGCACCGACCTGCCGGCGCAGCCGCTCGACCTCGTCCGGGTCGATGTCGTCGGCGGCGCTGTGCTGGACCGGCGCGGCGTCCCAGTCGCGGATCAGGTTCGCGAGCGCCTGGATGGCGACCAGCGTGACGACGATCAGGATCATCGGCTTGAGCGTCGTCGGGATCGGTGGGTCGAAGGCGGTGTCGAACGTCTCCCACCGGAGGTATTTCTGGCTGGCCTCGCCCCACCCGCCCCAGAACAGGAAGAAGGCGATGGCGAGGATCAATGCCACCGAGATCACGTCGCAGACCTTTTGCAGCGGCCGCGGCAGGATGTCGTAGAGCAGGTAGATACGGATGTGGCTGCGCTGCTGCATCGCGTAGAGGCCCGACAGGATGAAGATGAACCCGGCCATCCACAATGACAGCTCGCTGGCTCAAAGCGTCGGTCGCTCGACCACGTAGCGCATGAAGACCTCATAGATCATGACGCAGACGAGCACCCCGATGAGGAGCATCGTGACACGGCCGACGAAGACCGAGACCCGGTCGAACCAGCCCCAATCCTTGTATTCCATGGGCGCGCGGCGCACCGTCGCCACGCCGAGCCCGAAGAACACGAAGACGCCCGCGAGCGCGAGCCAGGCGACGGGGTCGGCCCCGTCGTCGGACACGAGCCCGAGATCGGACAGGTCGCTCATATGCGACTCGACCAGCGCTTCCGCCTCCGGGGTAGTGGCGAATTCGGGCCAACTCGCCTGCGCCGCGTCGCGGAACTCCTGCCGGTCCTCGTCCGACCAGCTGGCCAGCGTCACGCCGGCCTCGCGCAGCCGCGCCGCGGCTTCCGCGTTCAGCTTCTCGAAGGAGAGCGCCGTGCGCAGCGCCAGCGATTCCATCGCGGTGGAGATGATCGCGCGATGATGCTCGGGCATCGAATCCCATACGTTCTTGTTGCAGGCAAGGTGGTCCGACGGCATCGAATGGAAGCCCGGATAGGTTGCGTAGCTCACGAGGTCGAAGAGGCCGATGCTCTCGTTGTTGGCGAGGCCGGAATAGTCGGCCGCGTCGATGATGCCGGTCTCGAGCGCGGTGAAGACCTCGGTGAAGTCCATCACGACCGGAACCGCGCCCAGCTTTTCGAAGATCTTCGTCTCCATGCCCGGCGGCGAGCGGAACTTCCAGTTCTGAAGGTCGGCCACGCCGTTCACCGGCGTCTTCGAGGCCAGGCTCTCCTGTCCGTAGACCCACCAGCCGACGAGCTGCATGTCGTACTGGTTTTAGAGCTCCTGCGCGGCTTCGAGCCCGCCGCCGTAATAGAGCCACGACAGCTGCTGGTAGGGCGTGTCGTAGCCGCCCATGATGTCGCCCACGAACTGGAAGGCCGGGTTCTTGCCGGTCTGGTAGGCGCCGCCCGTCATGTCGCAATCGAGGATGCCGGTGGCGGCCGCGTCGAACGTCTCGACCGACTTGACCACGGAAAAGGAAAAGAACGGCTCGATCGTGATCTCGCCGTTCGACATCGTCTCGATCCTGTCGAAGAATTCCTGCGCGAGCTGACCGCTCATCTGGTCGAGGTTGTAGTGGGTCTGGATGCGCAGGGTCGTCTGCTGCGCGGTCGCGGCACCGGCGAGCGCTGTGGTCACGACGGAACTCCCGAAGGCCGGGCCCTCCGATTTCGCGATGCTGCGGGGCGTCCGGGCCAGTCGCGGCATGGCCCGCCAGCGGAACACCGATCCCACGTACCGGCATGCAAAGATGCATTTCCGCGCGGCGACGATGGTACTACTTGTGAGGTAAACCTCTTAGCCTATTAATTTATCGAACCTAAGCCGTTCCGCCGGCGCAGTTCGAGATACAGCGCGGAATGATCCAGCGCACCGCCGTCCATGGTGTCGCGCAGCGTCCTGAACCGCTCGGTCACCGCACGCACGGCCGGCAGGTCGAGCGCGCCCGCCGCATCGAGGACGTTGTCCAGATCCTTGATCTGATGCGTGATCGGCCCCCCGGGGCGGAAATCGCGTTCCGTCATCCGGGCGCCGTGCTGCTGCAGGATCGTGCTGTCCGCGAAGCCGCCCTTCAGGGCGTCGCGCACCGCAGCCGGATCGGCGCCGCCTTCCTCGAGCAGCAGCATCGCCTCGGCCACGGCGCCGATCGTGCAGGCGACGATCGCCTGGTTGGCGAGTTTCGCGAGCTGTCCCGTGCCCGCGGGGCCCACATGGACCGGCCGGCCCATGGCCTCCAGCACCGGGACGACACGGGCAACGACGTCCGCGTCTCCGCCCGCCATGATCGCCAGTGTTCCGTCCTCCGCGCCGCGGGTGCCGCCCGAAACGGGCGCGTCCACGTAGCCCATGCCCCGCCCGGCGAAGCGGTCGCCCGCCGCGCGGGCCTCGGCCGGTCGGATGGAGGCCATCTCGACCCAGATCGCCCCGTCCGCGAACCCCGCCATCGCCGCGTCCTCGATCTCCGCGGAAGCCGGACCGTCCGCGAGCATGGAGATCACGACGGCGGATCCGGTGACCGCTTCCGCCGGGTCATCGAAGGCCCGCGCCCCCTCGATCGCGCGGGCCTTGTCGGGCGTGCGGTTCCAGACCCGCAGGTCGTGACCCGCGCGGACGAGGTTGCGGGCCATCGGCGCCCCCATCAATCCGGTTCCGAGCAGGGTAAGCTGGGTCATGCGCGTCTCCTCCGTTGCACGCCACCCTGAAACCCCGTAGCCGGAAGCACAACGGGGAGGATGACATGACCGATCGTCTCAAGGGCAAGCGGGCCCTGATCACCGCCGCGGGTCAGGGCATCGGCCGGGCCACGGCCGAAATGTTCATCGCCGAAGGAGCGGAGGTCTTCGCGACCGATCTCGACGCGGGCCTGCTCGACGGGCTCGACTGCGAGACATACGCGCTCGACGCGCGCGACGACGCCTCCGTCCGCGATGGGGTCGGGCGCGCGCGGCCGGACGTGCTCTTCAACTGCGCGGGCTTCGTCCATCACGGCACGCTCATGGACGCGAGCGACGCGGACTGGGACTTCGGCTTCGATCTCAACGTGAAGTCGATGTTCCGCACCATCCGGGCGGCGCTGCCGGTCATGCTGGAGGCGGGCGGTGGGTCCATCGTCAACATGTCGTCGGCCTGCTCCTCGGTGATCGGCGCGCCGAACCGCTTCGTCTACGGCGCGACCAAGGCGGCGGTGATCGGCCTCACCAAATCGGTCGCGGTCGATTACGTGAAGCAGGGCATCCGTTGCAACGCGATCTGCCCCGGCACCGTCGAATCCCCGTCCTGGCACGAGCGGGTCGAGGCCCTTGGCCAGCAGCTCGGCTCCAAAGAGGAGGCGATGGCGCAGTTCGTCGCCCGGCAGCCGATGGGACGCGTCGCCACCGCCCGCGAGATCGCCGCGCTCGTCACCTATCTCGCCTCCGACGAGAGCGCCTTCACCACCGGCCATCCGCACATCATCGACGGCGGCTGGTCCGGGCAGTGAAGTGTGCGGCGACCCGAGGGTGACTCCTTACGAAACATTGACAAAACAGAGCACCGTACGATGACAAAGCTGCGCTCCCGCCTGTGGTTCGACAATCCCGACAACCGGGAGATGACGGCGCTCTACCTTGAGCGATACCTCAATTACGGCCTCACGCGGGAGGAGCTGCAGGGCAACAAGCCGATCATCGCGATCGCGCAGACCGGCAGCGACCTCAGCCCCTGCAACCGCCACCACCTCGAACTGGCCAAGCGGGTCCGCGACGGGATCATCGCGGCGGGCGGCGTCCCGCTCGAGGTGCCGGTCCATCCGATTCAGGAGACGGGCAAGCGGCCCACGGCGTCGCTTGACCGCAACCTCGCCTATCTGTCGCTCGTGGAGACGCTGAACGGCTACCCGCTCGACGGGGTGGTGCTGATGATCGGCTGCGACAAGACCACACCCGCGCTTCTGATGGCGGCGGCGACCGTCAACATTCCGGCCATCGCGCTGTCGGTCGGGCCGATGCTGAACGGCTGGTTCCGCGGCGCGCGGACCGGCTCCGGCACGATCGTCTGGAAGGCGCGCGAGCTCCATGCCGCGGGCGAGATCGACGATGCGGGCTTCATGGAGATCGTCGCCTCCTCCACGCCCTCGGTCGGGTATTGCAACACGATGGGGACGGCGACGACGATGAACTCGCTGGCCGAGGCGCTCGGAATGCAGCTGCCTGGCGCGGCGGCCATTCCTGCGCCCTACCGTCAGCGCGGCCAGATCAGTTATCAGACGGGCCAGCGGATCGTGGAGATGGTCCACGAGGATCTGAAGCCGTCGGACATCATGACCCGCGCGGCCTTCGAGAACGCCGTGGTCGTGAACTCCGCCATCGGCGGCTCCACCAACGCGCCGATCCACCTGAACGCCGTGGCCCGGCATCTGGGCGTCCCGCTCGACAACGACGACTGGCAGGCGCTCGGCCACCGGGTGCCGCTGCTCGTGAACCTTCAGCCCGCGGGCGAGTATCTGGGCGAGGATTACTACCATGCGGGCGGGGTGCCCGCCGTGGTGGGCGAGCTCATGCGCGCGGGGCTCATGCCGCATCCCGACGCGCCCACGGTGAACGGGCGGACGATGGGCGCGAATTGCGAAGGCCATGCCTCCGAGCTGCCCGAGGTTATCAAGTCGGTCGATGGGCCGATGATGGCCGATGCGGGCTTCGTGAACCTCAAGGGCAACCTCTTCGACTCGGCGATCATGAAGACCTCCGTGATCTCGCCGGAGTTCCGGGAACGCTACCTGTCGAACCCCGACGACCCCGAAGCCTTCGAGGGCCGCGCGATCGTCTTCGACGGGCCGGAGGATTACCACGCGAAGATCGACGACGAAGCTCTCGGGATCGATGAGAATTGCATCCTCGTAATGCGCGGCGTCGGGCCGATCGGCTATCCCGGCGCGGCCGAGGTCGTGAACATGCGCCCGCCCTCCTACCTCCTGAAGCGGGGCATCCACGCGCTGCCCTGCATCGGCGACGGGCGGCAATCGGGCACGTCCGGCTCTCCTTCCATCCTGAACGCCTCGCCAGAGGCCGCCGCGGGCGGCGGGTTGGCGCTGGTGGCCACGGGGGACCGGCTGCGCATCGACCTCGGGCGAGCGACCGCCAACATGCTGGTCGACGACGAGGAGCTGGCGCGTCGGCGCCGGGACTTGCCGGCGCGGCCCTTCACGCCCGACAGCCAGACGCCCTGGCAGGAGATCTTCCGCGAGCGCGTCGGCTCCCTCGCGGAGGGCATGACGTTGCGCGGCGCGGACAGCTATCGCGGCACGGCGCAGAAGGGCGTCGCCCGCGACAACCACTAGGACACGGGCGGGCGGCCGGTGTGCAGCCCGTCAGCGAACTTCGACACGCAAGACACGGGGAAGACACGACATGAAGCTCTGCCGCTACGGCGAACCGGGGGCCGAGAAGCCCGGCCTGATCGACCACAACGGCGACCTGCGCGACCTGAGTGCCGAGATTTCCGATATTGGCCACGAGGTCCTGTCCGACAAGTCGCTCGAGATCCTCTCCAAGCTCGACGTGATGACGCTGCCGAAGGTCGAGCATCCGGTCCGGTTCGGCCCCTGCGTCGCGGGGATCGGCAAGTTCATGTGCATCGGGCTGAACTATTCCGACCACGCCGCGGAGACCGGGGCGGAGATCCCCGAGCATCCGATCCTGTTCATGAAGGCCAATTCCGCGATCGTGGGGCCGGACGACGACGTGGTCCTGCCGCGCGGCTCCACCCGGTCGGACTGGGAGGTCGAGCTCGGTGTGGTGATCGGCACGGCCTGCAAGTACGTCTCCCCCGAAGAGGCGCTGGATTACGTCGCCGGCTACTGCGTCATCAACGACGTGTCGGAGCGGCATTTCCAGACGAAGCTCACCGGGCAGTGGACCAAGGGCAAGTCCTGCGACACGTTCGGGCCGATCGGACCGTGGCTCGTCACCCGCGACGAGGTGGGCGACCCGCAGAGCCTCGCCATGCATCTCGACGTGAACGGACAGCGGATGCAGACCGGC
The DNA here is from genome assembly GCF_947494025.1 of uncultured Jannaschia sp. Taxonomy (GTDB): domain Bacteria; phylum Pseudomonadota; class Alphaproteobacteria; order Rhodobacterales; family Rhodobacteraceae; genus Jannaschia. Next base: position 398,619 of record NZ_CANLTQ010000002.1, on the reverse strand, counting down.
AACACCAGCACGATGATCTTCACGGTGGCCGAGTGCATCAGCCATCTGAGCCAGATGTTCACCCTGCATCCCGGCGACGTCATCTCCACCGGCACGCCGCCGGGCGTCGGCATGGGCATGAAGCCGGAGGCGGTCTACCTGAAGGCGGGCGACGTCATGGAGCTTTCCATCGACAAGCTCGGCCGCCAGCGTCAGGAGGTCCGCGTCGATGAGTAGAACGAAGCTCCTCCAGATCGGATCGATGTCCGACCGGATGCGCGATGCCCTGGCCGAGGCGTTCGAGATCGACGTCCTGTCCGAGCAGTCGGACCGCGCGTCCTTTCTGGCCGAGCGTGGCGGCGACTATCCCGCGATCGTCACGACGGCGGGCCTGCCCGGCGACGTGCTCGACGCGGCGGCGAAGCTGCGCGTCGTCTCGAGCTTCGGCGTCGGCTACGATTCGATCGACGCGTCGGCCTGCGCGGCGCGCGGGATCAAGGTCTCGCACACGCCCGACGTGCTGAACGACGAAGTGGCCAACACCTTCGTCATGCTTTGGCTGGCGGTGTCGCGGGACCTTCTCGGGTCGGAGCGGCACGCGAGGTCCGGTGCCTGGGCGAGCGAGGGCAGCTACCCGCTGACGCGTTCGATCCAGGGGCGCCGCGTGGGCATTCTGGGTCTGGGCCGGATCGGGCAGGCCATCGCGGAGCGTTGCAAGGTCTTCGACGCGGAAATCCACTACCATTCGCGCAGCCGCAAGGACGTGCCCTACACCTACCACGACACGCCGGCCGCGCTGGCGGAGGCGGTGGAGGTTCTGGTCGCGATCACGCCGGGCGGCGCCGAAACGGAGCATCTGGTCGACGCCGAGGTCTTGACCGCGCTTGGGCCGGACGGGCTGTTCTTCAACCTCGCGCGTGGCTCGGTCGCCGATGAGGCGGCGCTGATCGAGGCGCTGCTGAACGGCCGGATCGCGGGGGCAGGGCTCGATGTGTTCGAGGCCGAGCCGAAGATCCCCGACGCGCTCAAGGAGATGGAGAACGTGGTCCTCCTGCCGCATGTCGGCTCGGCGACGCACGAGACACGCGCGGCGATGGGCGACCTTGTGGTGCGGAACTTGCTGCAATGGCAGGAGGACGGGACGGTCGTGACGCCGGTTCCGGAATGCCGCGACCTTTGAGTCGCCAAGGCCGGACGCGACGCCCGCGTTCGGCCGCATCTTCTTCGCTTCGCAAATATCCCGGGGTCCGGGGCCGGCCCCGGTCCGACGGGTCAGACCGGACGCCCCGGCATCCGTCCGATCCGCGCGGCCAGATGCGCCACCCGGTCCACGACCTCCGCGCGGACCGGCCCGCCGCGCCACGGGTCGCGTAGCGTGGTGAACCAATGCTCCGGCGGATTGCGGCCGCGGGAATTGCCGTCGAACCGCAACCCGCGCAGCACCGCCTCCGCTTCGGGGGGCAGGCGTTCGGGGATGTCTTGGCCCGACAGCACGGCCCAGTTGCCCGACCAGAGACGGCCGACCGACCACGGGTTATAGCCACCCCCGCCCAGCAGCAGGAATCGCGGCGCGAGCGGCATCAACGCGGCCAGGCAGGCCCAGTGCGCGTTGTTCGACAGCGCCAGCCGCGACAGTGGGTCGTCCTCCACCGCATCCGCTCCGCATTGCAGCACGATCGCGTCCGGCGCGAAGCGCTCCACCGCGGGCAGAATCACCCGATCGCGTGCAAGGGCGAACTCGTCGTCGTTGGCCGCGCGCGGCAGCGGCAGATTGAAGACCTGGCCGACGCCCGCATCCCCGAGCGCGCCGGTGAACGGCCAGCGGCGCTCCTCGTGGGTGGAGACGAGGAGCATGTCGGGATCGTCCGCGAAGGCATGCTCCACCCCGTCCATGTGATGCGCGTCGATGTCGACATAGGCGATCCGCCGGACGCCGCTCCGCCGAAGCGACAAGATGCCCAGCACGGCGTCGTTGAGGTAGCAGAACCCGCTCGCCCGATCCGGCATCCCGTGATGCGTGCCGCCGCCGGGATTGTGGATGCGCCCGCCGTCGCGCAGGAGCTCGCCCGCGAGGAGAGAGGCGCCGGCCCCTGTGGCGGGGCGGCGGAACATCTCGGGGAAGACCGGATTGGAGATCGTGCCGAGCCCGTGACGCGCCTTGTCCGTCTCGCACGCCGCCTGCGTGGCCTCGACGCGTGCCAGCGCCGTCACGTAGGCCGGCGTATGCCAGAGCGTCAGCGCCGCCGCCTTGGCGCGCGGCGACGCACGGAAGCGGTCGGGCGGGAGCCAGCCCATCGCGCGGGTCAGGTCGAGAACCGTGCTCACGCGCGGCACGCGCAAGGGATGCCACGGCCCGTAACTCGAGCCGCGATAGATCTCCGAGCCGAGGAGGAGCGGCGTCACGCCCTGACAGCGATCGAAATGAAACGACGGATCCGCATGTGGCGGAGCTAAGACGGGGCTCGGTCGCTTCAACCGCGGCTTGCAGGTTCGGCCGGAGGCCCTATCTTGCGAGTCTCGCTGAAGGGGTTTGCGATGATCCGTTACGCACTTCGCTGCGCCGAGGGGCATGTCTTCGAAAGCTGGTTCCAGTCGGCCGAGGCGTTCGACGGGCTGGCGCGGCGGAAGATGCTGACCTGCACGGCGTGCGGATCGGTGGATGTCTCGAAATCGCTGATGGCGCCCAAGGTCGGGACGCGGGCGAGCGAGCCGCAATCGCCGCTGGAGGCGAGGATCGCCGCGTTCCGCCGCAAGGTCGAGACCGAGGCGACCTATGTCGGCGGCCGCTTCGCCGAGGAGGCGCGCGCGCTGCACGAGGCCGCGCAGAACGAGGCGAAACGGCCCGACAAGGCGATCTACGGAGAGGCGAACGCGCGCGAGGTGCGCAGCCTGCTGGAAGACGGGGTGCCGATCGCGCCGTTGCCGTTCATGCCGAAGGCAAAGACCAACTGATGCGGGCGCTGATCACCGGCGCGTCCCGCGGGGTCGGCGCGGCCCTCCTCGTCGAGGGCACGGCACGCGGGCACGAAGTGCAGGGTACGACGCGCTCGGGCGCGGGCATCCCATTGGAGGTGACCGACGGCGCCTCACGGGCGGAGGCGGCGCAGGCGGCTGGGGCGCTCGACCTCCTCGTCTGCAACGCGGGCGTTTATCTCGACCGCTCCGCCGGGATCGAGGACGTGACGGCCGAGCAGCTGCGCGCGACCTTCGACACCAACGTGACCGGCGTGATTCTGACGGTGCAGGCCCAGCTCGCCAATCTGTCCGAGGGCGGGCGGATCGCCCTCATCTCCTCGCAGATGGGCTCTTCCGAGCAGACCGGGTCGCGCGGCTTCGCCTATCGTGCGTCCAAGGCCGCCATCTCCAATTTCGGCGCCAACCTCGCGGTGGCGCTGAAGGACCGGGGCATCGCGGTCGGCATCTACCATCCCGGTTGGGTGCAGACGGATATGGGCGGCCGGGCGGCGAGCGTGACGGCCGAGCAATCGGCGCGCGGCCTTTGGGACCGGTTCGAGGCGCTCGACATGGGAACCACGGGCCAGTTCGAGACCTTCGATGGCCATCCGCATCCGTTCTAGGCTTTCCCGCCGCACGATCCTCGCCGCGATGCTCGTCGCCGTGGCGCCCCCGGCCCGGGCGCAGGCGCCGCTGACCGTCTTCGCCGCCGCGTCCCTGAAGCCCCCGCTGGACGAGATCGCGGCCGGTTGGGACGGGGCGGTGGCCCTGTCCTACGGAGGCAGCGGCACGCTTGCACGTCAGGTCGCGGCGGGGGCGCCCGCAGACGTCGTGCTACTCGCGGCGACCGACTGGATGGACTGGCTGGGGGCGCAGGGCGTGCTTGACGGCGATCCCGTGGCGATCGCCAGCAACCGGCTCGTTTTGGCCGGTCCGCCGGACGGCGCGGCCCTGCCGCTCGAGACGGGGGCCATCCTCGCGCGGCTCGGCGCCGCGGGGCGGATCGCGATGGGTGAGCCGATGTCGGTGCCCGCCGGGCGCTATGCACAGGAGGCGCTGACGACGCTGGGGCTTTGGGACGTTCTCGCGCCGCGCATGCTCTATGCCGAGGATGTGCGCGCGGCCTTGGCCTATGTCGCGCGCGGCGACGTGCCGCTCGGCATCGTCTACGGATCCGACCTTGCGGGGAGCGGAGTGGGGATCGCGGCCGAGTTCCCGGCGGACGCGCACGATCCGATCCGCTATCCCGGCGCGACCGTCGCGGGCGGGGCCGAGGGCGCGCGGGCGTTCCTCGACCGCGTGGGGGCGTCTCGCGAGGTCTTCGCGCGCCATGGCTTCGCCCCTTGATCGACCTGCCGCCGGAGGCCCTGTCGGCGCTCGCGCTGTCGCTCAAGGTTTCGCTCACGGCCACGCTCGTGTCGCTGCCGCTGGCGATCTGGGTGGCGCATGTGCTGGCGCGCGGATCGTTCCGAGGCAAGGGGTTCCTGGACGCGGCGGTGCATCTGCCGCTCGTGCTGCCTCCGGTGGTGACGGGTTACGCGCTTCTGCTGCTCTTCTCCCGGTCCGGCCCGCTCGGGGCGGTGCTGGAACCACTGAGCCTCGGGCTCGCCTTCCGCTGGACGGGGGCGGCGCTGGCGGCGGGGATCATGGGCTTTCCGCTGATCGTGCGCGCGATCCGGCTGGCCATCGAATCGGTAGACCCGAAGCTCGAGGAGGCGGCGGCGACACTCGGCGCCTCGCCGTTGCGGGTCTGGCTCACCGTGACGCTGCCGCTCGCGGCGCCGGGTCTCCTTGCGGGCGCGACGCTGGGCTTCGCCAAGGCGTTCGGGGAATTCGGCGCCACGATCACCTTCGTCGCCTCGATCCCCGGCGAGACGCGCACACTGCCGGCGGCGATCTACGCGTTCCTCCAGGTGCCGGGCGGCGTGCCGGGGCTGCGCGGGATGGTGGGCGTGGCGGTGCTGGTGGCGGTGGGCGCGGTGCTGGCCTCGAACTGGCTCGCCCCCCGGCTCGCCGCGCGCGTGGCGGGGCGCTGATGCTGGAGGTCGCGTTCAAACGGAGCGTCGGGGCCTTCACGCTCGACGTGGCTCTGGAGGTCGGGGCGGGGACCACGGCGATCTTTGGGCCGTCGGGCGCGGGCAAGACGACCCTCGCGCGCTGCGTCGCGGGGCTGGCACGGCCCGATCACGGGCGGATCGCGCTCGACGGGCGGGTGTTGTTCGGAGGCGGCACGGCGGTGCCGCCGCACCGGCGCGACATCGGCTACGTGTTTCAGGAGGCGCGGCTCTTTCCGCACATGAACGTGCGGCGGAACCTCCTCTACGGTGCGCCGCGCGGAACCGATCCCGGTCCCGTCTGCGAGATGCTGGGGATCGGTGGCCTGCTCGCGCGGCGGACGGCTGGGCTTTCGGGCGGGGAGGCGGCACGGGTGGCGATTGGGCGGGCGCTGCTCCGTCGGCCGCGGCTCCTGATCCTCGACGAGCCGCTGGCCGCGCTCGACGGGCCGCGCCGCGACCGGGTGCTGCCCTGGCTCGAACGGGTGCGGGACGCGGGCGTGCCGATCCTCTACATCAGCCACGCGGTGGAGGAGGTCGCCCGGCTGGCCGACACGCTGGTCCTGTTGCGCGACGGCCGGGTGGCCCGTGCGGGACCGGTGGGCGACATGCTTTCGGATCCGTCCGTCGCCGCGTTGATGGGGTCCATGCAGGCGGGCGCCGTCCTGTCCGGGCGGATGGTCGCGGAGAGGGACGGGATCGCGGCGGTGGAGACGCCGGTCGGGACGTTGCAGGTCGTGGGCGCGGGCGAGATCGGCGCCCGGATCCGCATCCGCATCCGGGCGGAGGACGTGATCGTCGCGACCGAGCCTCCGCGGGAGGTGTCGGCGCTCAACGTGCTGGCGGGCACGGTGGCCTCCATTCAGCCGGGGCACGGTCCGGGCGTCATGCTGCGTCTGGCGATCGGAGAGGGACACCTCCTGGCGCGCGTGACGCGCCGCTCCGCGACGGCGCTCGATCTCGTCGAAGGCCGGGCGATCTGGGCGCTGGTGAAGGCGACGGGTGTCGCGCGGGCGGATATCGGGTAGCGCGGTGGAAGGCGCTTCAACGCCGCCGGCAAGCCCGAATTCCTCCACCGTTTCGGCGCGTCGCGCATGGTCGAACCGGGGAACGGGTCGTCACGAAAGCCACCAGAGGCCGATCAACCCGAGGGCCGCGACGCTCATCTGCGCGGGACGCAGCCGGCGGAACCACAAAGGCGCCTCCGCGCGGTCGGCGGCGACGGGGTCGAGCACCGCGAGGCTGGCGTAGACCGCGCTCAGCAGCGCGAAGGCCGGGCCGGGTGGCAGGATCAGGGCGGCGAAGCCCGCCCAGAACAGCCACGCGAACACGGCCAGCTGAGTCCACGTCCATCCGCCCGGCATGCGGAACGACAGCCCCCGCCGGACGCCGGACAGGAACAGCGCGATGGCCGCGCCCCAGAGATGCATCGCCGGTCGCACCACCTCGGGGCCGTCCAGATAGAGCCAGATCGCCGCGAGCGGAAAGGGCAGGACCGGACCCCAACCGAGAACGATCGCGTCCCAGGGAACCCGGGCCGGCTCCTCGATGCGCAGTATCCTCCTGTCCTGTCCGCTCATGCGGGTTTCCTCGTCGCGTCGGATCCGTCCGGCTGCTGCTTGGCATCTGCCGGACGACGGGATGCGGTCTAACGCCGTCGGTGCGACGCCGCCCAGGCGAGCGCGCCGACGCCGAGGACCGCGCCGGCCGCGCCGAGGGCCATCATGTTGAGGCGATGAGCATCCGGCACGCCTTTCCGATGCCTGACACCGCCGCTCGTCCGCTTGCCGTCGAGGATGGTCCGCAGCACCGCGCCGTCGGAGATCGCCCCGGCCCGGGCCCGCCCGAGGGCGCCCCTGACAATGCCGCCGACGACGTTCTCGGTCGCCCAGGGAGCAAGCCCGTAGGCCCGCTGCGCGGCGAGGGACGGCCAGCCGACGGGCACCTCGTCGCGCGGCCGGCGCGCCACGCTCACGATCGCCTCCGCGACGGTTTCGGGCGCATAAAGGTACGGCCCCGGGTCGACGCTCCGCCCGGAATAGTTCGCACCGTGGACGATGCCCGGCGTGTCGACCACGGCGGGAAAGACCCCGCAGACATGGATGTGCCGATGGGGCTTGAGCTCCTGCCGCAGGCTCGCCGAGAAGCCGCGCAGCGCGAACTTGCTCGCGGTATAGGCGGCGGCGAACGGCGTCGGCGCCCAGGCGGCAAGGGAGATCGTGTTGATGATCGTCCCACGACCTTGCCGCAGGAAAAGCGGCAGCACCGAATAAGCGCCGTACATCGCGCCCATGAGGTTCACGTCGATGGTCCGCCGGTGCATCTCCAGCGGGACGTCCTGCCAGGCGCCGATCGCGCCGAGCCCGGCATTGTTGACCCAGATGTCGATCCCGCCGAACGCATCCATCGCCGCGTCGCGCAGGGCATCGACGGCCGCCGGATCCGACACGTCGGTCCGCACGGGCAGGGCCCGGCCGCCGAGCTGCTCGCATTCGCGCGCCGCGTCCTGCAGCATCTCAAGACGGCGGGCTGCCAGGGTGACCCGCGCGCCCCGGGCGGCGAAGGCGCGCGCGGCGGCGCGGCCGATACCGCTCGACGCGCCGGTGATCACGACGGAGGCTCCGGAAAGATCGTGCATGGGACGTCCTCTGCTGGCGATGTCTCGCTATCCGGGAGAACCTGCGCCGCCGGCGTTTGGTTGCACGCGGTTCGCATCGGGCCGCTCGCGGCCGGACGGGGGGCGCACATTCTGTCCGGCCGCCGGGGCCGGGATGCAACCCGATCGGGCCTTTTGCGTTGGCGCTCGGAAACGGAAGAGGACGGATCCATGAGCGACGACAGGAAAACGGACGAAGCGGTCGCGATCGCCGGCAAGGAGAAACCCGGTCCGAAGGAATCTCCGGTCCAGGTTCGGCGGTCCGGCAAGGAGGCCATGGCCGACAAGCCGAAAACGTGGGACGAACAGGACGAGGCCCTGGACGAGACGTTCCCGGCGAGCGACCCGCCGACGACCTACTAGGCCCCCGGCATCGGGTCCATCGCGGCCGGCTCGCTGACGGCGGCCGCGCCGGAGTCAGTCTTCGGGCAGGCTCCGGCGCAACTCCTCCAGCCAGGGCGCGGCGGTCGCATCCGAGGGTGCGCGCCAGTCGCCACGGGGCGAAAGCGACCCACCGGGCGAGACCTTGGGCCCGTTGGGCAGAGCGGAGCGTTTGAACTGGCTGAACCCGAAGAAGCGTTCCAGGAACACTTCGAGCCACCGCGCGACGTCTCGCAGATCGTAGTGCCGCTTCGCCGCGTCCGGGAAGCCGATGGGCCAAAGGCCGCGCTCCACATCGCGCCACGCGTTCCATGCGAGGAACGCCACCTTCGAGGGCGGCAGGCCGTAGCGCATGATGTGGAACAGGAAGAAATCGTGCAGCTCGTAGGGGCCGATCCGGTCCTCGGTCGATTGCAGCTCCTCCTCCTCGCCCTGCGGGACGAGTTCGGGGGAAATCTTGGTGGCGAGGATCGCCTCCAGCACGGCATCGGCCTCGCCGTCGAACTGGTTCGTCTCCACGGTCCAGCGGATCAGATACTGGATCAGCGTCTTGGGGATGCCGGAATTGACGGCGTAGTGGCTCATCTGGTCGCCGACGCCATAGGTGCACCATCCGAGCGCCAGTTCCGACAGGTCGCCCGTGCCGATCACGAAACCGCGGTTCTGGTTGGCGAGCCGGAACAGGTAATCGGTCCTCAGGCCCGCTTGAACGTTTTCGAAGGTGACGTCGTAGACCGGCTCGCCGCCCGCGAAGGGATGGCCCATATCCTCGAGCATCTGACGCGCGGCGGGGCGGATGTCGATCTCCGCCGCCTCGATGCCGAAGGCGCGCATCAGTTTCCAGGCGTTGCTCTTGGTCGCATCGCCGGTGGCGAAGCCGGGCATCGTGTAGCCGAGGATCGTCGTGCGCGGCAGTTGCAGCTGATCGCAGACCTTGGCCGCCACGATCAGCGCATGCGTGGAGTCGAGCCCGCCCGAAACGCCGAGGACCATGTGGTCGCCGCTCGTGGCTTCGAACCGGCGGCGCAGTCCCTCGACCTGGATGTTGAACGCCTCGTAGCAGTCGAGGTCGAGATGGCTTCGCCGGTTGGGTACGTAGGGGAAGCGGCGGATCGGGCGGATCAGCCCGGCATCCTCCCAATGCGGCTGATGCGCGAAGCCCACCCGGCGGAATGGTATCCCGCTCGTCTCCGCGCAATCGGCGTAGGTGCCGGTGCGCATCCGCTCGTTTAGGATGCGTTGCGTGTCGATATCCGCAAGGCACAACTCCGGCTCCAGCGCGAAGCGCTGCGACTGCGCCATGAGGTCGCCCAGCTCGTAGATCGCGCCCTGACCGTCCCAGGCCAGGTCGGTCGTGCTTTCGCCCGGCCCGGCGGCGGAATAGGCATAGGCCGCCATCGCGCGCGCCGATTGCGAGCGGCAGAGCATGTGGCGATCGTCGGACTTGCCGATCACGATGTTGGAGGCCGAAAGGTTGGCGAGGATGGTCGCGCCCGCCAGCGCCGCCGCCGAGGAGGGCGGGACCGGCGCCCAGTAATCCTCGCAGATCTCGGCGTGAAAGACGAAGCCCGGCAGATCGGTCGCCTCGAAGATCAGGTCGGTGCCGAACGGAACGTCCTGTCCGCAAAGCCGCATTGTCTGTCCGACGATGCCGCGGCCATGCGCGAACCAGCGCTTTTCGTAATATTCGCGGTAGTTCGGCAGGTAGGATTTCGGCACGACGCCGAGGATCGTTCCGCGCGAGATCGCGACCGCGCAGTTGTACAGCCGCCCCTCGTGGCGCAGCGGGAGGCCGACGAGAAGGACAGGCGACAGATCGGCGCTCGCCGCCACGATCTCGGCCAGCGCGGCCTCGCTCGCATCCAGAAGCGCGGTCTGCAGCAGCAGGTCGTCGAGCGCGTAGGAAGACAGGCAAAGCTCCGGATAGACGAGGAGGTCCACCCGGGCCGCGTCGGCGCGCCGGGCTTCGGCGAGGACGGCGTCGCAGTTGAAGGCGACGTCCGCCGTCCGGACGCGGGGGGTGCTCGCGCCGATCCGGACGAAGCCGTGACGATGCAGGGCGGCGAAATGCTTGGGGTTGGTCCGGTCCTTCATTGCGATGCCTCCTCGAACATCTCCACCGCGGTGCGAAGGCAGGCGAGACGCACGCCGCCCCGGCCGAGCGATCCGAAATGCGCCTCGCGGTGCATGGTCTCGCGGCCCTCGACGGCACAGCCGAAATGCACGAGACCCTCCTCGTTGTCGCCGGCGGGTCCGGCGAACCCCGTCACCGACAGCGCGCAATAGGCATTGGACCGCGTACGCGCGCCCTCCGCCATGGCGATCGCGACCGGGCGGGACACGGCGCCGTGCGCGTCGAGCATGTCCCGCGGCACGCCCAGCATGTCCGCCTTCGCGTCGTCCGTATAGGTGATGTAGCCGCGCTCGAAGGCGCGTGAGCAGCCGTCGACATCGGTGAAGAGCGAGGCGATCAGCCCGCCGGTGCAGCTTTCGGCCGTAACAAGATTGCGTCCCCGCTCGCAGGCCTCTTTGAGGATGCCGTGGATGCGGTTCTGCAGATCCTCGGGTATTTCCGCCGTCAACGTCTCGACCATCGCTCTTTTCCTGTGCCGTCGGTGCCCTCCAACAACGAAGCGGCGGCCAAAGGGTTTCGCGGAACAGGCTTCGAGGCGTCCGGACGGGCGCGCGGCCCTTATCCGAACGCCCAGCCGAGCTGCAGGTCGATGGCGATGGCGACGAGCACGCCACCGCCGATCCAGGCCATGACCTCCCGCAGGCGGCGATGGCGGTCGAGGGTCCGGGACATCTTTCCGCCCATCCAGGCCACGACCAGATCGGACGGGATCGCGGTGAGCGGGACCAGGATGCCGAGAACGAACATCTGCATGCGGATGCTCCCCCCGCCCGATCCCGAAAGGTTCGGGTCGATGAAGGGCGGCAGGAACAGTGCGAAGAAGAGCACCGTCTTCGGGTTGAGCAGCTCGACCCAGACCCCTTGCCGCACGATGTCGAAGAAGGAGCGATCGGTTACCGTGCGGGTGTGGAGATCCTTTCGGGCGTTCGTGCGCGCCTCGAGGATCATGCCGATGCCGAGCCAGGCGAGATACACGGATCCCGCAATCCGCAGCACGGTGACGAGCCAGCCGAAGAGCGAGAAGAGCGCGGCCAGTCCCAGGGCCGTCGCGACGGCGAGGAGCATCCCGCCGAGGCAGAGCCCGATCGCCGAGGCGAACCCGGCGGCGCGGCCCTGGCCGACGCTGCGCGACAGGACGTAGAGCATCGACGGGCCCGGCGTGACGCTGAGCGCGAAGCCGGCGGCGATGACCGCGAGAACGGAGTCGAGAGGCGGCATGCGATCAGCAGGAAGTGGTGCCGTTCAGGCGGCGCTCGAACGGATTCGTCGTCGATCCCGGTGCGCCCTGTGCCGTTGCGTTCTTCCCCTCCCACGCGAGCCGGAAGCGGAAATAGGGAAAATCTCGGACCAGCATCCGCTCGAGATGCGCACCGGCGGTGAACGGCTCGTAGCGGGGGGGACGGTCGGGGCCTTCGAGTTCGGGAAAAGGCCGGATCACGGTGTGGTAGTTGGCGGCCACGAAATAGGGTAGCGAGAAGCGTTCGGGGCGCAGGTTAAGCACCCGGTGCGGCGTCGAGCGGAGCAGACCGTTGGTCCAGGCTTCCAGCATGTCGCCGATATTGACGACGAACACGGACGGATCGACAGGAACGTCGATCCAGTGGTCGTCCTGCGTCATCACCTGCAAACCCTCGTTGCCGGTATGCAGGAGGGTGAGGCATTCATAGTCGGTATGCGCGCCCATGTTGACCGACTTGTGGTCGGTGACGTCGGTCCGGCGAACGTAGTGCAGGAGGCGGAGCTGCGAGATCGGCTTGCTCATCTGTCCTGTCATCGCGCCGGCGGGCAGGCCGAGATGCAGTTCCAGCGCCCCGCAGATCAGTCGGCCAAGCTGCGCGATCCGGCCGTAATATTCGGCGATCGTCTCGCGAAAGCCGGGGAGGTCGGGCCAGACGTTCGGGCCCAGCATCCGGTTTCCGGCCACGAAATCCGGGTCGTCGGGCGGCAGGTCGAGGCCGAGGTCGAACGCCTCGTAGCTGCGGTTGACCTCGTCCGGGTAGTCGCCCTTTTCCGTGAAGGGGACGTAGCCGCGATGGTTCGGGCTGTGGCCGATATAGTATCGCATCTTCGCTGCGTCGTTCTGCGCGAAGAAGTGCCGGGCCGCGGCATAGGTGCGCTCGATCAGGTCGCTATCGATTCCGTGGTCGCAGATGCGGAAGAAGCCGACGTCCCGCGCGGCCCCCCCGATCGCGTCGGCGATGGACGCGACCCGGCTTGGGTCGTGCTCCAAGAGGCCGGCGACGCTGATGAGCGGAAGATCGGTACCGGCGTCGGTCGGACGTCTGTGCAAGGCCATCTCCCGGTTTGATGAAACGTCCGGCTTACCCATTCGCGCGGACGGACCCGTCGGACCGGCGCGACACGATCGGGAAGAAGAGGTCGAACACGGTCCCCTCGGGCGTGTTCGGGCGGACCCGGACCGCGCCCCCGGATTGTCGCACGAAGCCCTGCACCATCGACAGGCCAAGGCCGGTCCCGTCGCCCACCTGCTTGGTGGTGAAGAACGGGTCGAAGATCCTCTGGCGGGCGTCCTCGGCGATCCCGGCGCCCTGATCGGAAACCGAAAGCCGGACATACCGGCCCGGCGGGCAGTCGATGGGACAGACCTCGTCGTCGAGCAAATCGCGCACGACGTTCTCGGTCGAAATCGTCAGACGACCGCCATCGGGCATCGCGTCGCGCGCGTTCATCATCAGGTTGACCAGCGCCATCTCCGCCGCGCCCGGGTCGACCTCGATCGGCCAGGGATCGGCCGCGAGTTCGAGCGCGACGTCGCGGGACAGCGAGCGGCTGTTCTCCTCGCAGGCCGCGCGCACCAGTGCGTTCACGTCGACGATCTTCGGGTCGAGATGCAGCTTCTGCGCGAAGGCCAGCATGTCGCGGATGAGCCGCGCGCCCCGATCCGCGGCGTTCTTCGCATCGACGAGGCAGTCCCAGGAATGCGGCGCGGCCGGGTCGGCGCCGATCAGTTCGAGATTGCCGGCGATGACCGTGAGCAGGTTGTTGAAGCCGTGCGCGAACCCGCCGGTCAGGCGGCCGATCGCCTCGAGCTTGCGGACGTTGAAGAGCTCCGTCTCGAGCGCCTTGCGGTTGCTCGTCTCCGTGGTGAGTTGGGCATGCGACTGCACGAGGTCGCGGTAGCGCTGGTTGGACCGCTCCACCTCGGCGAGAAGCTCGAGCTTCGCGCTCGTCATCGCGGCGACGGTGGTCAGCACCTCGAGTTCGGCCGCGCCGAAGGCGGCGATCTGGGGATGCTCGCTGTCGATCACGCCGACGAGCTTGCCCTGCGAGACGAGCGGGACGCAGATCTCGGACCGGGCGGGACGGGTGTCGGGGATGTAGTTCTGGTCCTTCAGAAGATCGTCGACGACGATCGGCGCGCGCGTTTCGGCGACCTGGCCGGTGATCCCCTGACCGAACGGGATCCGGAGCGGGTTGATGATCGTGCGCCCGTAGGGGTTCTTCTCGCCCAGGGCGGCCGCCTGCGTCAGCGTCGTCTCCTCGGCATCCGCGCGGTAGATGACGCAATCGACGAAGTTCAGGCGCCCGACCACGTTTTGCGCGACGTACCAGAACAGATCCTCGACATTCGGGATGGAGATGATGTCCACCGCAAAGGCGTTCAACGTCCGAAGGGTCGAGGCGTGTTCCGGACCCGAGCGGTCGGGCGCAGCAAACTTTATCGCATCCCGCAAGGCGCCATCCACCCCGAAAATCTTCGTCCCGACCGTCACCGCGGCAATCCCGTCGTCCGGTGCAAACGTCCGCCGATACAGACAAAGGCGGACAATGTTACCGTAGCGATTTGAAACGATCCGGCAATGGGCGACGTACGGGCAAGCGGGACGGACCGTCTGGCGGCACCCGTGAAGGCCCGTTGACAGGTCCGGTCGACGTGAGGAAAGCTTCGGCCACGCAGGCGCCACGGGGGAGGGAATCCGGCGCGCCGACGGAACGGGGAAACGGATCGCGAGGTGGATTCCGCCGACTTTCCCGCGCATGCACCTAGGGAGGAACGAATGCAGAGAAGATTGATGCTGGCCGGCGCGACGCTGGCCCTCGCGACCGTCGCGACGGCGGCGCCGGTCCTGGCGCAGGACTACCCGTCCCGGCCGATCCAGATGATCGTGCCGTGGGGCGCCGGCGGTGGCACCGACGCTGTCGGTCGGGTCTTCGCGTCGCTTCTGCAGGAAAATCTGGGCGTGCCGGTCAATGTGGTGAACCGCACCGGCGGCTCCGGCGTGGTCGGCCACAGCGCCATCGCGAACGCTGAACCCGACGGCTACACGATCGGGGTCATGACGATCGAGATCGACATGATGCACTGGCAGGGGCTGACCGACCTGACCTACGAGAATTTCGACGTCCTGGCGCTCGTCAACGCGGATCCGGGCGGGCTCATGGTTTCCGCCGACAGCGAGTATCAGGACGCGGCCGCGCTTCTGGAGGCGATCCGGTCGGAGCCCAAGGGCACGTTCAAGGGCTCGGGTACGGGGCAGGGCGGGATCTGGCATCTCGGCCTCGCCGGCTGGCTCATGTCGGAGGGGCTGCCGCCCGATCAGGTGACCTGGGTGCCGAGCGAGGGGGCGGCACCGGGCATCACCGACATGGTTGCGGGCGGCGTCGACATCGTTCCGTCCTCGCTGGCCGAGGGGCGTGCGATGATCGAGGCGGACCGCGTCGTGCCGCTCGCTTCGATGTCGGAGGAGCGGCAGGAGGCGTTCCCGGATGTCCCCACCGTCATGGAGGCGACCGGCACGGATTACACCCACGCCGTCTGGCGTGCCATCGCGGCGCCCGACGGCCTCCCCGAGGAAGTGCACGACCGGCTCGAATCCGCGATCAAGGCGGCCTACGAGAGCGAGGAATACCAGACCTTCATGCAGGACCGAGGCTTCGGCCTGCGCTGGGCCGGTTCGGAGGAGGCGACGGAGATCGTCGCGGCCGACGACGAAAGCCTCGGCGCGGTGATGAAGGAGGCCGGGCTTGCCGCCGAGTGACGGCGGCCCTTCGACCGGGCGCCCGGCGTGAAGTTCAACGATTCGGCGCTGGGGCTGATCCTGATCCTGGCGGCCATCGCGATCCGCTGGTCGGCGGAGGGCTTTTCCCGCCTGCCGAACCAGTCCTACGGCTCCGAGACCATGCCGATCGCGCTCTCCGCGCTGGCGCTGGGGCTCGGCGCCTACATGGTGGGGCAGGGTGTCGTCGCGCGCGACGGCCTGCCCCGCGCGCGGCCGGCCGACTGGGTCCGGCTGCCGGGCGCGGTGCCTCGCGTCGCGCTCGCGCTCGGGCTGGTGGTGGGCTACATCGCGCTCGCCGGGCGGCTCGGTTTCGTGCCCGTCTCCGTGGCGATCCTGCTCGCGCTGATGCTCGCGACGCGGGTCCGGTGGTGGGTGGCGCTGCCGGTCGCGGCGCTCGCCACCCTCGTCATCCAGCAGGCCTTCGGGCGCCTGCTCCTCGTGCCGCTGCCGCGCTCGGGCGCGCTCGGCTTTCTCTGGTAGGCGCGCATGTCGGTCATGGCCGAGGCATTCGGACTCGTCTTCCAGCCCTTCGTTCTTCTCGTGATCCTCGCTTCCGCGGCGTTCGGCATGTTCGTCGGCGCGATCCCCGGGCTGACGGCGACGATGGCGACCGCGCTTCTCGTTCCAATCACCTTCTTCATGGATCCGGTCCCGGCCATCGCGGCGATCGTGACGGCCACCGCGATGGCGATCTTCGCGGGCGACATTCCGGGGGCGCTGCTCCGGATGCCCGGCACGCCCGCGAGCGCCGCCTATGTGGAGGACGCCTACGCGATGACGCGGGCCGGACGGTCGGAGGAGGCGCTCGGCGCCGCGCTCGTCTTCTCGGCCATCGGGGGCATCTTCGGGACGATCGTGCTGATGACGCTGTCGCCGGTCCTGGCCGAGATCGCGCTCCGGTTTTCGTCCTTCGAGTATTTCTGGCTCGTCGTGCTCGGCCTGTCCTGCGCGATCTTCGTGTCGCCGGGCTCCGTCGCGCGGGGGCTCGTCGCGCTCCTCATCGGGCTCTTCGCGGCAACGGTGGGCATCGACAATCCCGCCGGTCAGCCGCGCTATACCTTCGGCAGCGTGGAGCTTTTGGCGGGCGTCCAGTTCATTCCCGCGATGATCGGCCTCTTCGCGGTCAGCGAGGTGCTGCGCAGCTTCGTCGACGCGACGCGCCGGCCGGCCATCGTGCCCGATCGGGGAAGCGGTATCTTCCGCAGCCAATGGCGGAACCTGCTCGCCTATCCCGTGCAGACCCTGCGCGGCAGCGTCCTCGGCACGGCCATCGGCGCGCTGCCGGGTGCGGGGGCCGACATCGCCGCCTGGATCTCCTACGCCGTCTCCAAGCGCTTCTCGCGCACCCCCCGGAAGTTTGGCACCGGACATGTGGAGGGGCTCGTCGAGGCGGGGGCGTCCAACAACGGCGCGGTGAGCGGCGCATGGATCCCCGCGCTCGTCTTCGGCATCCCGGGCGACTCGATCACCGCCATCGTGATCGGCGTGCTCTACATCAAAGGGCTCAATCCCGGCCCCACGATCTTCATCAACGACCCGCAGCTGATCTACGCGGTCTTTATCGTGTTCCTTCTGGCCAATGTGATCATGCTGCCGCTCGGCTGGGTGGCGATCAAGACGGCGGGCACGATCCTTGCCATTCCGCGCAACGTGCTGATGCCGATTATCCTGATGTTCTGCATTGTGGGCGCCTACGCCATCAACAACTCCGTCTTCGGGGTGGGTCTGATGCTGGTCTTCGGCGTGCTGGGCTTCCTGATGGACGAGAACGACATCCCGATCGCGCCGGCGATCCTGGGCCTCGTGCTCGGACCGATGCTGGAGCAGAACTTCATCACGTCGATGATCAAGGCCGACGGCAGCTTCCTCGCGTTCTTCGAGCGACCGATCGCGGCGGGGCTGGGCCTCTTCACCTTCGCGGTCTGGTGCATTCCCGCCGTGACCTGGGCGATGCGGCGGCGGCGGGGCTGACGCCCGCCGGTCCAGCCCGCGTCCCGGATCGGCGCGGATTTGGCAGAGGCGGTGGGATTCGAACCCACGAGACGCTTTCACGCCTGCCGGTTTTCAAGACCGGTGCCTTCGACCGCTCGGCCACACCTCCGTTCCCGTCCGGCTACACCGGTGCGCCGCATATGGAAAGGGACGACGCGCCGCCGCGCCGGTGGGGATGCGACGCGGCCACGCAGGGGCGCACACGATGAGGTCACTTGCCCTGCGGCGCCCCCTTCGGCACCCTGTTGCCGACCGTTTTCCGATGCCCGAGGGCCTATGCTCGACGCCGCCGCCCGCCGCCTGATCGACCCGCCGCTGGACCACGCGGGGCGGGCGCTCGCCGCGCGAGGCGTGGGCGCCGACGCGGTGACGCTTGCGGGCCTCGTTCTCGGGCTGGCCACCGCCGCGACCATTGCCCTCGGCGCGCCGGGCTGGGCACTTCTTCCGCTTCTTCTGTCGCGGTTGCTCGACGGGCTCGACGGGGCCGTGGCACGCGCGACGCGGCGCACCGATTTCGGCGGCTATCTCGACATCTGGTGCGATTTCGCCTTCTACGGCGCCGTGCCTTTCGCCTTCGCCCTCCTCGATCGCTCGAACGCCCTCGCGGCGGCGTTCCTTCTCCTCGCCTTCTACGTCAACGGGACGAGCTTTCTCGGCTACGCCATCCAGGCGGAAAAGCGGCTCATGGCGACGGAAAATCAGGGGCTGAAATCGTTCTACTATTCGCGCGGCCTGCTCGAAGGAACGGAGACGATCCTGTTCTTCGTCCTGCTTTGCCTCCTGCCGCGGTATTTCGTGCCGTTGACCGTCGTTTTCGGCAGCCTCTGCCTGCTCACCGCCATCGGCCGCGTCGTGCATGCCCGGACCGTCCTGTCATGAAAGCCCTGTCCATGCGTCTCGCCCTCTCTGTTGCGGCCGCCACGGCTTTCGCGGTCCCCGTCCTCGCAGCGGAAGCGCCCGATCCGTCCGACTGGCGGACCGTTGCCGAGGTGGCGCAGGGGCAGACGGTCTACTGGCATGCCTGGGGCGGCTCGACGCCGACCAACGACTTCATCGCCTGGATCGGGGACCGCGCGGCGGAGCGGGGGGTGACGCTCGAGCATGTGAAGCTCGCCGATACCGCCGACGCCGTCGGCGCGGTCGTCACCGAGCGGCAGGCGGGCCGTGACGCGGACGGATCGGTCGACCTCATCTGGATCAACGGCGCGAACTTCGCCGCGATGAAAGAGGCCGATCTGCTTTTCGGCCCCTTTGCCGAGCAACTCCCGAACTGGCGCTACGTCGATGTCGAGGGCAAGACCGTCACCACCGACTTCACCGTGCCGACCGAGGGCTACGAAAGCCCCTGGGCGATGGCGCAGCTCGTCTTCGTCTACGACAGCGCCCGCCTGCGGGAGCCGCCGCGCACCGCGCCCGAGCTGCTGGCCTGGGCCTCCGCCAATCCCGGGCGCTTCACCTATCCGCAGCCGCCGGATTTCCTCGGCACGACCTTCCTGAAGCAGATGCTGATCGAGCTCGCCCCCGACGCGGCCGCCTTGCAGAAACCGGCGGGCGACGATTACGCGGAGGTCACGGCGCCGCTCTGGAGCTTTCTCGACACCCTGACTCCGCTCCTGTGGCGGAAGGGCCGGGCCTATCCCGAAACGGGACCGCGCATGCTCCAGCTCATCAACGACGGCGAGACCGACCTCGCCTTCAGCTTCTCGCCCGGGGAGGCCTCGACCGCGATCGCGAACTTCCAGCTGCCCGAAAGCGTGCGGACCTACGTGCTGGAGGCGGGGACGATCGGCAATGCGAGCTTCGTCGCGATCCCCTACAATTCCTCCGCCAAGGAAGGCGCGATGGTCGTCGCCGACATCGTCCTGTCGCCCGAGGCGCAGGCCCGCGCGCAGGATCCGGAGGTGCTGGGCTACGGCACCGTCCTCGACCTCGCCGAACTCCCGGAGGCGCAGCGCGCGGCCTTCGACGCGCTCGACCTCGGCATCGCCACCCTGTCCCCGGAGGAGCTGGGTCAGGCCCTGCCGGAGCCGCACCCGTCCTGGGCCACGCGGCTCGCCGGGGACTGGGTCGCGCGTTACGGCGTCGCGAACTAGGGCGTGCTGCGCCCGCTGCCGCTTCTGACGGCGGGCGTGCTGGCCGGGCCGGTCGCGTTCGGCCTTCTCGGCACGGTGCTTCCGGCCTTCGGGATGCTGGTTCCGGACGCGGGAACGCCCTGGGCCGCGGCGCTCGACTGGCCGGGCTTGCCACGTGCGCTCGGCGTGGCCGTGCTGTCGGGACTGCTTTCGACGGCGGGCGCGCTCCTCATCGCCACGCTCATTCTCGCGGGCTGGCACGGGACCGGCGCCTTCGCCTGGCTCGAACGCGCGCTGTCGCCGCTCCTCGCGGTGCCGCACGCGGCCGCGGCGCTCGGGCTCGCTTTCCTTGTCGCGCCCTCGGGCTGGATCGTCCGGGTGCCGGCGACGCTTCTCGGCTGGGAGCGGGCGCCGGACCTCCTGATCCTGAACGATCCGTGGGGCCTGTCGCTCGCCGCCGGGCTCGTGGCGAAGGAGATGCCGTTCCTTCTTCTGATGATGCTCGCCGCGCTGCCGCAGGTGCAGAGCCACCGGCGCCTGCGCGTCGCGCGCTCGCTGGGGCAGGGGCGGATCGCAGGCTGGCTCAAGGCGGTGTTTCCGGGCGTCTACGCGCAGGTGCGCCTGCCGGTGCTGGTCGTGCTCGTCTTCGGGATGACCAACGTGGACGTGGCGATGATCCTCGGCCCCAACACCCCGCCGACCCTGGCCGTGCAGGTGACGCGTTGGATGACCTCGCCGGACCTGTCCCTGCGCGCCGTGGCGGCGGCAGGCGGGCTGATTTTGCTTTTCGCGACGCTCGGCGTTCTCGCGCTGTGGATGCTGGGCGAGCGAATCGTCGCGCGTGCCGGCCTTGTCTGGGTCCGCGCCGGCCGGGGCCTGCCGGAGCGTCTGTCGCGGGGCGCGGGGTTCCTTCTGGCGGCCGCCTCGTCTCTGATGGTGCTGGCCGGGCTGGCCGCGCTCGCGATCTGGTCGGTCGCGGCGCGCTGGAGTTTTCCCGACCCGATGCCCGAGGCGCTGACGGGGCGCAGTTGGGCGCGGTTCGGTCCCGACATGCTGGCCGTGGCGGGCGACACGATGGCGCTGGCGGTTCTCGCCACGCTCCTCTCCCTCGCGCTCGTCGTGGGCTGTCTGGAGGCGGAGCATCGCTTCGGCTTCGCGCCGAGCCAGCGGGCGCTGTGGCTTCTCTATCTGCCGCTCCTCGTGCCGCAGGTCGCGTTCCTGCCGGGGCTGCAGCTTCTGCCGCTCGCGCTCGGGTTCGGCCCGTCCTGGCCGCTCGTGCTCGCGGGACACGTGGTCTTCGTTCTGCCTTACGTCTTCCTTTCGCTGGCCGGCCCGTTCCGTGCCTGGGACGCGCGGATCGCCCGCGTCGCGGCGGGGATGGGCGCGTCGCGGGATCGGGTGCTCTGGCGCCTGCGACTGCCGATGCTCGCGGGACCGCTCCTGACGGCGGCGGCGATCGGGCTTGCCGTATCGGTCGGGCAATACCTGCCGACGCTGCTTCTCGGCGGTGGCCGCGTCACGACGCTCGTGACCGAGGCGGTGGCGCTCGCCTCCGGCGGAGACCGGCGGGCCGTCGGCATCTGGGGGCTGGGGCAGACGCTCGCCGCGCTGCTGCCCTTCGCGCTGGCGCTCGCCGTGCCGGCCCTGGCGTTCCGCAACAGGCGGGGGATGCGGCATGGCTGAGGGTCTGAGACTCGAACGGGTGGCAATCGTGCGGGACGATGCGACGCTCCTCGCGGTCGACGCGGCCGTGGCGCCCGGAGAGGTGCTGACGCTGATGGGACCGTCGGGATCGGGCAAGTCCACCCTCCTCGATTTCGTGATGGGCGACATGGCTCCGGGGTTCCGCGCGGAGGGCCGCGTGCGGCTCGACGGGCGCGACCTGGCCGGGCTGCCGCCCGAGGCGCGGCGCATCGGCATCCTTTATCAGGATCCGCTCCTGTTCCCGCATCTCGATGTCGGCGCGAACCTCGCCTTCGGGCTGCGCGGGGGCACGCGGGCGGAGCGCCGGGCGGAAGTCGCGGCGGCACTGGCCGAGGTCGGGCTCGCGGGCTACGCGAACCGCGACCCGGCCACGCTTTCGGGCGGGCAGGCGGCGCGGGTGGCGCTGATGCGGGTGCTGCTGGCAGGACCGCGCGCGCTGCTTCTCGATGAGCCGTTCTCCAAGCTCGACGCGGAACGCCGTGCGCAGATGCGCGACCTCGTCTTCTCACGCGTGCGGCGGGCGGGCGTGCCGGTGCTGCTGGTCACGCACGATGCGGCGGATGCCGAGGCGGCAGGGGGCGAGGTGGTGCGCCTCTAGCAGAAAGCCGGCGGGGCGGTATTGCGGGATCGTATTGCCCCCGCGAGCGAAGGCCGCCCCGTTGCATCGCGGGAACGTCGTCGAAGCGATCTAACGCCGCCGCCGCTTGCGCCCCTCTCCGGCGGTGTTGAAGCTGGGCTCCGGCAGCGTGTCCAGATGCGGGAACGGGTCGGTGGCGTGGGGAATCGCGTTGGCGGCGACGAAATGCTCCTGGAAGCGGGGGGCGACGGCGGTCTCGACCTTCTCGATCCGTCGCACCAGCCCCTCGATATGCCGCCGGGCCGCACGCGAGCAGAGCGCCATCCGCGCGCCGTGTCCGGCCGCGTTGCCGGCCGAGGCGACAGCGGAGAGTTCGGCATCGGGAATCATGCCGAGCACCATCGCGTGCCGCGGGGAGATATGCGCGCCGAAGGCCCCGGCGAGCGTCACCCGGTCGACCTTGTCCACCCCGAGTTCGTCCATCAGAAGCCGCGCGCCCGCATAGAGCGCCGACTTGGCGAGCTGGATCGCGCGGATGTCGTTCTGCGTCACGAGGATACGGCGGTCGCCCGACGCGCTTTCCCAGATGCGGAAGGCATGGGTCCGCCCGGAGCTTTCGCAGCGGTCGGTGCCGACCTGCGCGGCCGAGCCGATCAGGCCGGAGCGGTCGAGGATGCCGGCCATCCGCATCTCCGCCACCGCTTCGATGATGCCCGAGCCGCAGATACCGGTGATGCCGTCCTCGCCCACGGCCTCGGCGAAGGCCGGATCGTCGGACCAGAGGTCGGAGCCGATGACGCGGAAGCGCGGCACCTTCGTCGCGGGGTCGATTTCGACGCGCTCGATCGCGCCGGGCGCCGCCCGCTGCCCCGCGCTGATCTGCGCGCCCTCGAAGGCCGGGCCGGTGGGCGAGGAGCAGGCGAGCAGGCGCTCGCGGTTGCCGAGCAGGATCTCCGCATTGGTGCCGACATCGACCACGAGGGTCAGCGGCTCCGCCTGGTCGGGCGCCTCGGCGAGCGCGACGGCGGCGGCGTCAGCGCCGACATGGCCCGCGATACAGGGCAGGATGTAGACGCGCGCGCCGGGGGCGAGGGCGCCGAGGTCGAGCTCCGGCGCGCCGAGACGCACCGCATCGGCGGTGGCGAGCGCGAAGGGCGCCTGACCCAGCTCCACCGGATCCACGCCGAGGAGGAGGTGATGCATCACCGGATTTCCGACGATCACCGCCTCGACGATGTCGGCGGCGGCCAGACCGGCCTCCGCGGCGAGTTCGGTGGCGAGCCGGTCGATGGCCCCGCGCACGACGCGCGTCATCTCGACATCGCCACCCTCGTTCATCATCGCGTAGCTGACCCGGCTCATCAGATCCTCGCCAAAGCGGATCTGCGGGTTCATCACCCCGCCCGAGGCGCGGACCTCGCCGGTGCCGAGATCGCAGAGATGCGCGGCGATGGTGGTGGAGCCGAGGTCGATGGCGAGGCCCAACGGCGCCTCCGTGCGCAGCCCCGGCCAGAGCGCGGAGATGCGCCCCTCGTCGTGGTTCACCGCGACCGTCACCTGCCAGTCGCCCTGCCGCAGGACCGGCTGAAGGCGACGCAGCAGGACGAGGGGGATGTCGAGATCGTGCAGATCCCATTCGGCGGCCAAGGCGGCGCGCAGCCGTTCGAGGTCGCCGGACGGGTGATCCATGTCGGGCTCCGCCACGGTGACGAAATGCAGCCGCGTCGCCGGGTCCATGACAATGGGCTTGTCCGAGGCGGCCTTGCGGACCACCTGCCGGTGGACCTGGCTTTCGGGGGGCACGTCGATCACCACGTCCCCCTCCACCTTGGCCTGACAGCCGAGGCGGCGGCCGGGGGCGAGGCCGCGCTTCTCGTCGTAGCGCCGCTCGACCGCGTTGAACGCGGAGAGCGCGTCGGCGGCGACCGTCACGCCGAGCTTCGGGAATGCGCCCGCGCCCGGCTCCACCTGACAGCGCGAGCAGATGCCGCGGCCGCCGCAGACCGAGTCGAGATCGACGCCGAGCTGCCGCGCGGCCTGGAGCACGGGAGTGCCGTGCGCCACCCGACCGCGCTTGCCCGACGGCATGAAGATCACCTGATGGTCGCTCACGGGCCTCTCCGCATTCGTCGTGCCGTCCACGCCTGCTGCCTCAGGCCACTTGCATGGTCCAGCGGGTCAGGCCCGCCGCCGCCCGCCGCGTCGGCCACTCGAACGCGCGCCCGAGCTCTGCGCGGCCTGCGCCGCCTCGGGGAAGGTCGCGCCTTCCCTCACGGCGTCGAGGACGCGCGTGAAGCCGATCCAGCGCCCGCCGTTCGGATCGTGGTTCATCAGCATGTTGGCGGCGTTCACCGCTTCCATCTCCTGCGCGCGGATCGGGTTCATGATCGCGCTGGTCATGCCGGCGCAGATCGCCATCGGCAGGAAGGCCGCGTTGATCCCGTGCCGGTTGGGAAGGCCGAAGGAGATGTTGGACGCGCCGCAGGTCGTGTTCACCCCGAGCTCGTCGCGCAGGCGCCGGACCAGCGTGAAGACCTGATGCCCGGCCGTCGCCATCGCGCCGATCGGCATCACCAGCGGATCGACCACGATGTCGTGCGCGGGGATGCCGAAATCGGCGGCGCGCTCGACGATCTTCTTGGCCACCGCGAAGCGGACCTCCGGATCCTCGGAGATGCCGGTGTCGTCGTTGGAGATCGCCACGACGGGGACGTTGTACTTCTTGACGAGCGGCAGGACGAGCTCCAGCCGCTCCTCCTCGCCCGTCACGGAATTGAGGAGCGGGCGGCCCTCGGCCATCTCCAGCCCCTTCTCGAGCGCACCGGGCACCGAGCTGTCGATGCAGAGCGGCACATCGACGAGCGCCTGCACGCGGGCGACGAGCTCCGGCATCAGGATCGGCTCGACGAAGTTGTTGTCGGCGTAGCGCGGATCCTCCCCCATCTTGTTGGTGAAGACCGCACCGGAATTGATGTCGAGGACCATCGCGCCGCAGGCGACCTGCTCGATGGCGTCACGCTCCACGGTGGAGAAGTCGTCCAGCTCGAGCTCGGCGGCGAGCTTCTTGCGCCCCGTGGGGTTGATGCGTTCGCCGATGACGCAGAACGGCTCGTCGAAGCCGATGGTGACGGTCTTCGTCTTCGATTCCAGTACGGTGCGCGTCATTCGCGGTCCTTCGTGTGGGTGGCAAGCCAGTCGGCGGATGTCCTGATCCCGCCCAGCGGGAAGACATGGACGGATTCGATGCTGAAGTCGGGATGCGCCGCCTTGTGGCGGGCGAGCTCGGTCGTGAAATCGACAGGCTCGTAGGGCAGCAGGAGCTTGCTGACATCCATCGCGCGCTTCTGCAGGACCTTCAGCGAGGGGCCGACGCCGCAGGCCACGGCAAACTTGATCAGCGTCTGCAGCTTCGCCGGTCCCGCCACGCCGATATGGACGGGCAGGTCGATGCCGGCGTCGCGGATCGCGTCGGCCCATTCGATGACGGGACGGGCCTCGAAACAGAATTGCGTGACGATGGCCATCTTCGCGTCGGTGCGCTCGGAGAACTTCTGCTTCCAGTCGAGCGCGGCGGAGACGTTCGTCATCGAGCCGTCGAGGTCGATGTCGCGGCTGCCCTCCGGGTGTCCGGCGACATGGAGGCGCTCGAACCCGTCGAAGGCGCCCGAGCCGAGAAGTTGCATCGAGGTCGCGTAGGTGCCGCGCGGCTCGGGCACGCCACCGGCGAGGATCAGGCCCTGCCGCACGTCCGCCTCGCCGCGGTAGCGGGCGATCCAGTCCGCGAGCGTGGCGCGGTCGGGAATGATGCGCGCGGGGAAATGCGGCATCGGCTCCATCCCCTCGGCGCGCAGGCGCGCGGCGGTGGCCACCATGTCCTCGACGGGCGTGCCGTCGATATGGGCGATGTAGACGCGGGTGCCGCGGGGCAGGAGGTCCGCGAAATCCTCGACCTTCTCGGCGGTGCGGGGCATGACCTCGATCGAATGGCCCCGCAGGAATTCGGCCAGCACCGCGTCCTTCGACGGGGCGTCGGCGGGCTGCGCGCGGCGGAAGCCGAGGATGCTCATGCCTCCACGCCCCCTGCCAGCGCGGCGGCGCGCAGGCGGTCGGGCGTCCATTCGGCCTCGATCGCGGCGGCCCGGGCCGCGGCCGCGTCCGCCCCGTCGCCCTCCGCCTCGCCCGCGGGCACCTTGCGCCAGTCGGCGAGGTAATCGTCGGTCCCCGACGCGCCGCTCTTCATCGCGGCGCGGTCGATCGCCTGCTCGAACCGCTCGGAGAGCGGCACCTTGGCTGCGCGCCGGCCGGAGCCCGCGATGACCTGCGCGGGAATGTCCCGCCAATAGACGACCGTGATCTGCGCCATGATGCCTCCACCCTTTCGCGTTCTGCCACCTATAGGCGGCGAAGCGTCGCCCCCGCAGCGGATTTCGACACCGCGCCGCCCGATGGCGACACGGGCGGGCATAGCCGCGCCCGGCGTCGATGACGAGGGGCCGGCGGCATCGAAGGTTTCATGTCGAAGATGAAGAATGCTTGTGGAGCAGACGATCCAGTCGCTAGGATGCCTGCAACCTGAAACATGGAGGCAAGAATGCCACCGGACGACCGGACGGACGTGTCCGGGCCCGCTATCGGTGCCCTGCGCACCGCCGGGCCCGGGGTCCGTCCAGCACACAAGGCCGTCAAGGTTCCGGACCGGCCGGATCCCGCGGAGCTCTATGCCGCGCTCGACCTCGGGACCAATTCCTGCCGGATGCTGATCGCGCAGCCCAAGGGCGCGCTGCTCCATGTGGTGGACAGCTTTTCGAAGTCGGTGCAGCTCGGCAACGGGCTGGAGACGTCGGGGCGCCTGAGCCGCGCATCGATGGCGCGCACGATCGGCGCGCTCAAGATCTGCCGCCGCAAGCTCGAGATGCACGACGTTCGCCGGATGCGCCTCGTCGCGACGGAGGCCTGCCGCCGGGCCAGCAACGCGGCCGAGTTCATCCGCCTCGTCGAGCGCGAGACCGAGCTGCCGCTGGAAATCATCAAGCCGGAGGAGGAAGCGCGGCTGGCCGTCGTTTCCTGCGCGCCGCTCGTCGCCGCCAAGACCGAGCAGCTTCTCGTGGTCGATATCGGCGGCGGCTCGACCGAGCTCGTCTGGATCGACCTGACCCGCGTGCCGCGCCACGACCGGGCCCGCGCGATCATGCGCCTCCATGCGGGGTTCGAGGGAGCACGGGACGATCCGTTCCCGCGCGCCAAGGTCGTGGACTGGATCTCCATCCCGCTGGGCGTGGCCACGCTCAAGGACCAGTTCCGTGACGTGACTGACGACGCCGCGCGCTTCGCGCTGATGTCGTGGCATTTCGAGGAATGCCTGGCCGAGTTCTCGCCCTACGCCGATGCCGAGGGCGCGGTCGATCCGGGCTTCCAGATCATCGGCACGTCGGGCACCGTGACCACGGTCGCCGCCACGCACCTGAACCTGCGTCGTTACGACCGCAACAAGGTCGACGGGTTGCGGATGACGTCGCAGCAGATCGACAAGGTCATTCGCGGCTATCTCGCGCAGGGCCCCGACGGACGGCGCAACGATCCGCGGATCGGGCGCGACCGGCACAGCCTGATCATGTCGGGCGCCGCCATCCTGCAGGCGCTTTTGCGCGTCTGGCCGACCGACCGTCTCTCGGCGGCGGATCGGGGATTACGCGAAGGTCTGCTTTATGCGCAGATGTCGGCGGACGGGGTTCTCGACGACGGGCCGTACTGAGTTGCAAGGACCGGCTTCCCAAGCGTGGCCGATCCGCCTATCTGCGCAATCATGGTCAACAAGCCCACCAACACGTCCGGCCGCGGCCGGCGCGACCTGACGGTCAAGGTCAAGACCGCACGGGGGCGCAGGCTCTCTTCGAAGCTCTGGCTCGAGCGGCAGCTGAACGATCCCTACGTGCAGCGCGCGCGGGCGGAGGGTTATCGCGGTCGGGCGGCCTACAAGATCATGGAACTCGACGACAGGTACGGCTTCCTCGTGCCCGGCGCGCGGGTCGTCGACCTGGGTTGCGCGCCCGGCGGTTGGCTGCAGGTCGCCGCGCCGCGGATCAACGCCGACTCCTCCAGCGCGAGAAAGTCGCAGGGACGCATCATCGGTATCGATCTGCAGGAAGTGGATCCGGTGCCGGGGGCGGAGATCCATCAGCTCGATTTCCTGTCCGACGGCGCCGACGCTGCGATCAAGGACTGGCTCGGCGGTCCGGCGGATGTGGTGATGTCGGACATGGCGGCGTCGAGCTCCGGCCACAAGCAGACCGACCACCTGCGGATCATCGCGCTTTGCGAGGCGGCGGCGGAACTCGCCTTCGAGGTGCTCGCGCCGGGCGGGACCTTCGTGGCGAAGGTGCTCGCCGGCGGGGCCGAGGGCGAATTGCAGAAGCAGCTGAAGCAGCGCTTCGAAAAGGTCGCGAACGTCAAGCCGGGGGCGAGCCGGTCCGATTCCTCCGAGAAGTTCGTCGTGGCGCAAGGCTTCCGCGGCTAAGGCACGTCGCGCGCGTTCGGCCCGACGATGCGCGGACCGGGACCGACCTGCGACCCATCAGCACCGGCCCGGAGCGGGCGCGGCGGCGAGACTGGCGCGGCGGACGCGCGAGAGCTACGGTTCGGGTTCGCGCGACAGGACGCGTGCGGGATGCGGAGACAGGGCGTGAACGGAATGTCCGAAGACGAGCCGGGGCGCGACGCGATCCTCACGCACGGCGTCGTCAGCAGCCGACCCGAGGACCTGCTCCACGGCAGCGGCTGGTACGTCGTCCGGGGCGTCTTGCGCGAAGCGGCGCTCCGTCTCTGGAGCGACGACGCCTTCGGACTGGCCGGCAACGTGGCGTTCCGCGCCTTGCTCGCGGTGTTCCCGTTCCTGATCTTCACCAGTTCGCTGACCGCCTTCGTGGGCGACCGGTCGATGGCCGACGGGCTCATCGACTTCCTGATCGCCATTGTTCCGCCGACGCTGGTCGAGCCGATCGTCTCCGAGGTGGAGCAGGTGATGACGGTGCAGCGCAGCGGCGTCCTGAGCCTCGGTATCCTGCTCACGGTCTGGTTCGCGGTGGGCGGCGTGGACGGGGTACGGATCGGCTTGAACCGCGCCTACGGCATCCGCGAGACACGATCGGTCATCGTGCTCTATTCGGTCATGGCCGCGGTGGTGCTCCTCGTCAGTCTCGTGCTCGTGCTGATCGGCTACATGCTGGTCCTGGCGCCACAGGCGGGATCGTGGTTGCACGAACTGATGCCGGGGTTCGATCCGGCCTCCGTCACGATCCGGCTGGTCCGTTACCCTGTCGCGGCCTTTATCCTGATCGCGACGCTGTTCGCGGCGCATGTGTTCCTGCCGGCGCGCCGCACCAAGTTCCAGAACATCTGGCCGGGCGTGATCTTCACCACGGCGGCCTGGACGATTCTGGCGGTCGTGTTCTCGTTCTACCTCAGCCATTTCGCGCGTTACGCCAGCTATTACGCCGGGCTCGCGGGCATCATCGCGACATTGTATTTCCTGTATCTCGCCGCGCTGGTCCTGATCTTCGGCGGCGAGCTCAACCGCGCCCTGCGCATCCGGCGCCTGGCGCGGGTCGTCTTCGAACGCGAGCAGAACCGCGGTCCGGGACCCGTCTGAGGCGGGCCCCCACGAAGTCAGACGTCCTTCGGCGCTTCGTTGCCGCGAATGCGCTTGTCGCGATCCTCGTCGATGGAGAAATCGTCGGCGCCGTCGGAGGGCTTGTCGTATTTCGTCTTGCCGCCCTCGGGAGATTCTTGCGCCTCGCTTTCGCCGTAGGCGTTCTCCTTCGGGTCGCCGGGGGCGTGGTTGCGGTCGGAAATGGGTTGCTGTGGGGCGTCGCGGTCGTTCATTGCAGGCTCCTGTGATCGTTACGGGTGAACGCGGGCGAGGGCGTGCGGGTTCTGCGGCATTTGCGCCGCGACGCGGTTCCGCCTAGCACGGGAGCGACACCGCGAATTCGGAGAGGCCGCATGACCCAGACGATCACCCGCGCCGGACACAGCCTCGCCTATCACGCGACGCCGGGGCGGGGGCCTGGCGTGGTGTTCCTGGGCGGCCTCCGGTCCGATATGTCGGGAACGAAGGCCGTGGCGCTTGAGGAATGGGCGCGCGCCTCGGGGCGGGCCTTTCTTCGGCTCGACTATTCGGGCCACGGCGCCTCCGGTGGCACGTTCGAGGGTGGCAGCATCGGCGACTGGTGCGCCGACGCGCTGGCCGTGATCGAGGCGGCGACGGAGGGACCGCAAGTCCTCGTGGGGTCGAGCATGGGGGGCTGGATCGCGCTCCTCGTCGCGCGGGACCGGCCGGAGCGTGTCGCGGGCCTCGTCACGATCGCGGCCGCGCCGGACTTCACGGAGGACGGCTACTGGGCGGGCTTCACGGAAAAGGAGCGGCTGGCGTTGATGACGCACGGTCGCGTCGCCGTTCCGTCGGAGTACGGCGAGCCCTTTGTCATTACCCGACACCTGATCGAGGAGGCGCGGGACCGACTGGTCTTGCGGACACCGCTCGAGCTGGGGATGCCGGTGCGAATGCTGCAGGGGACCGCCGATGACGCCGTTCCGGTGGAGACGGCGACGCGCCTGATCGCGCATGCCTCGGGCGGGGACATCCGGCTGACGCTCGTCAAGGGCGCGGACCACCGTTTCTCCGGGCCGGAAGAGCTTGCGCTGATTCGCGAAGCGGTGACGGAGGTTCTTGCGCGGGTCTGAGGCCGGACGGCCCCGGAAGCGGTCGGGCGGGCGCCGTGGGACGGATCGCCGGGGTCAGGGCCAAAGCGTCCAGATGCCCCAGAGCGCGGCGACGAAGGCAATCCACGCCAGCGCCATGACCCGGCCATCACGGGTCAGAAGGCCAAGCGAGAAGAGCAGGATCGTTCCGGCCGGGATCGAAGACGCGAAGGGCAGGAGTTCGAGCGGCGGAATCGTGCAGCACAGAAGGATGATGGCCAGCGCGACGATGCGGGTGGCGGGCGGATGTACGAGGATCGAGAGGTGATCGCCCAGATGGCGGTCGGCCCATTCCGCGGCGGGGCGGAGCTTGTCCAGCGACGTGCGGAGCTTTTCCTTCGAGACCGAGCGGTTCTCGAGGAAACCGGGCAGCCACATGTCCTCGCGTCCGAACACGATCTGCACGGCGAAGAGGCCAATAATCAGCGCGATGATCGAGGGCACGCCCGGAATGCCGCCGATGGGGGTCAGCTCGAGCGCGGCCGGTATGCCCAGAAGCGCCGCCGTGCCGCGATGCCCGAGTTCATCGTTGATCTCGCCCAGCGTGACCTCGTCCGTCCCGTTCCCCGCCTCCTTCAGCGTCGATATGATATCCGTGACCTTCGCCATCTCGCCCCCGTTGCGCGAACCCCTGAGCCAACGCGGGGTTCGGCGGATCGTTCACGTGAGAATCGGACACGATGCCTCTGGCACATCGGTCCACGAAGCTACTGGCGGGTGATCCGTCGGCTGTCGGTGGCCCCGCGCACGACGATGCCGCTGATCCCCGTGAGATCCTGCCGGGAGAAGTAGCGACCGGCAAGCACCTCGCGCGAGCGCTGCGTGCCGACCGGCTCGGGTTCGAGCGGCGCGAGAAGCTTGAAGTCGAGGACGAGCGTCGCCGGATCCGCGCGGGGCGCGTCGACCAGTTCCGCCTCCCAGTAGCCCTGCGTCGGCGGCAGGCCGACGGCGGAAACGATCAGGCCCGACGGCGTCGGCGCGGCGGAGAGCGAGACGATCCGCTCCACATTCGGGGCACCGGCGGCCAGCGCCTCGCGCATCGCGGCGTCGCGGGGCGAATCGAGGATGCGCATGGGGCTGGGGCTGGTCCGTTCGGTCCCGCCGCAACCCGCCAACGTTGCCGCAAGGGCAAGCGCCGCCGCTCCGATCCGCACCCGTCCGTCCATGCCCGCGCCCTCCTGTCGTCCGGCTTCGGGGCTAGACGATCAGACCATGTTTGGGAAGCGGGCTGGACCTTCGCGCCGGCGGACCCTAGCTCCCCTGTTGAAGGAAGGGACGCGCATGGCACAGGAACGCTTCGAGGAACTGGTCGAGACATTCGAGTTTCTCGACGACTGGGAGGACCGCTACCGCCACGTCATCGAGATGGGGCGGGCCTTCCCGCCGCTCGACCCCGCCCTGAAGGTGCCGGCGACGAAGGTCGAGGGCTGTGCCAGCCAGGTCTGGCTGCATCCCCGGATCGAAGGCGAGGGGGCCGGGGCGCGGTTCGAGTTCGGCGGCGAAAGCGATGCGATGATCGTGCAGGGACTGATCGCGATCCTGCACGACCTCTATGGCGGGCTCACGCTGTCGGAGGTCGGCGCGGTGGACGCGCCGGCCGAGCTGGCGCGGCTGGGCCTCGACGATCACCTGTCCTCGCAGCGCTCCAACGGGCTGCGCGCCATGGTCCGCCGCATCCGCGAGGTCGCAGCAGCCACCGAAGCCGGCTAAGACGCGCGGCCGTGGTGCCGGATCGGGTTCTGACAGCCGCCCGCGGCAGCGTCAGGATGGGACGGGTCGCGCACTCCGAGCGCGGCAAGAAATTCCGTCCTTGCCCAGACCCGGAAGAGCAAGCTTCCCGGGATCACCCTCATCATCGGCGTGACGCTCTTCGCATCGGCGTTCGTGAACGACACAGCTGTCGTCCTCCGGTGTGCGGCTGCGGCCGGACGACAAGCATCTTCTCGAAGGCTGCGTCGCGGATCCGGAACCGCTTGCGAAGTCCGGCAACGTCGTGGCGACCGCCACGCTCGGCGGTCGGGCGTTCCAGCAGTGGCAGGCCCCGGTCGCGATTCTCGCGTTTCTGGCGATCGTCGGCCCGGCCGCGCTCGGCAACGAACCTGAACGTCGAGATTACCTCGATCGCGATGATCTGCATCGTGTTTCCCTTGCGGCAAAAAAAAGCCGGGCATCAAGCCCGGCCTAAGTCCAACAGGGAGGTGAAGTCGGCGCCTGAGCGCGTCCTTCAATTGAAGAATTATTCCGCCACCCCGGGCCGGGCAAGGTTCAGACAGGAGATCGTTTTGCAACGCCGTCATGCAATTAGCGCATGGCTTCGTCCTATTGGGCGGCGATCTGCCGGGCTCGTCGATAGGCGACGACCTCTTCGACGACGAAGTCGCGAAAAGCCTGCACCCGCCGTGAGCCGCGTAGCTCTTCGGGAAAAGCGAGAAAGACCGGCACTTCGTTCGATTCGACTTCCGGCAGGACGCGGACGAGTTGCGGGAAGTCCTGTTGCAGGTAGTCAGGCAGCACACCGATGCCGAGGTCGCTCACGACGCTCTGCAGGACGCCGAAATAGTTGTTCACAGTCAGGGTGCGCTCGACCGCGTAGGTCATGAGTTCCCGGACCAGCATCGCGCCGGCGCTCACCTGCGTCGCGCCCTGCGCCTGACAGATGAGCCGGTGTTGGGTCATGTCTTTCATCCGCCGCGGCATGCCGTTGGCCTCGATATAGGCCGGCGAGGCGAAAAGTTGCATGCGGATGTCCATGAGCCGCTTGCGCACGAGATCGGCTTGGCTCGGCTCCTTCATGCGGATCGCGATGTCGGCCTCGCGCATCGGCAGGTCGAGCACGCGCTCCTCCAGCATCAGGTCGATGCTGAGGTCGGGGTAGTTCGCATAAAGCTTCCGCAGCCGCGGGGCGAGCCAGATCGAACCGAAACCGATCGTCGTCGTCACGCGGAGATTGCCGAAAACCTCCTCCTCCGTGTCGCGGATACGTGCCGAGGCCGCGTCGAGCCGCTTCGACATCGCCTGCGTGGCGTCGAACAGCAGCTCGCCCTGTTCGGTCAGGATGAGCCCTCGTGCGTGCCGATGGAACAGCGTCGTCTCCAGGCTTTCCTCAAGCGCGCGGATCTGACGACTCACGGCCGATTGCGACAAGTGCAGGACGTCGCCGGCATGGGTCAGCGAACCCGCGTCGGCAACCGCATGAAAGATCCGCAGCTTGTCCCAATCCATCCTGTCGTCCTCGATCCGATCCCGGCCACCATCGCTTATATAGGAAAGCGAAGACTAATTCTCTCCGAAGAATTCTCACGGGGCAGGCTCGTAACCTGTGCTGTCCGCAGCGTGACGCAAGGCCCTCCAGCCTTCACGTTTCCCTGAACGATCATTCCTTGTCCGAAGAGTGTGCCGTGACCGCGCGCATCATGACGATGCAAGTCTGCCTCGTATTCATCCAGGAGATGAAGAACCGGCGCGCGTATCCTCAACCAGCCGGTGCGCGTATCCTCAACCAGCGGGATGAAGGATCGATTCGTGCCACGGGTCCGGAAGGGGACCCGGGTGCGGATCAACCTTTCCGTATGCGGAAGCGTTGGCCTTCCACGCCCAGGAACTCGTGTCCGCCTTCGGCGCAGAAATGCGGCACGTCGACAAGCGCGGCCGGATCGTCGGCCAGCAGATGCACCTCCGCGCCCGGGGGCAGCGGCTGCATCCGCTTGCGCAGTCGCAGTACCGGCAGCGGGCAGAGTAGCCCGAGCGCGTCCACTTCCATGTCCATGCTAAAAATTCCTGAAACCCGTCCCGCTATCTGCCATCGTGGCAGGAGACGAGGCAAGCCATGACCGCAGACGACCCCAAGACGATACGCCGCCGGAAAGTGCTCTACATCCCCGGCTTCGACCCGTTCCCGCCTCGGCGCTATCGGGAGCTCTATCGCCGGGAGGGGGCGGAGCAAGCGCGGCTGTCGGGCTACGCGCTGCGCCTGTCCGCGGGATCGAACGTCCGCAGCTGGCAGGTCGATGCCCAGATCGAGGGCGTTCGGACGCGGACCGATTTCGAGGTTCTGGTCTGGTCCGACCTTGTTGCCGAGGGCATGTCGACGTCGATCCTCGGAACCTACGCCACGCTCTTGCGCACGGCGTGGATATACCTCCGCTCGGGGGCAATTCGCCGATTGATGCGTTTGCGCAAGGGACCGATGATCGCGGTGGCCTACTCGACCGTGGTTTTGATCCTGCAATTGGCCTTCGCCGGCGTGATCGCCGTCCTGGCCTGGTGGGCCTGTGCCGTGATGGCCGGCGGCTATGTCGGGCAGGCGCTCGGCGTCGCGGCCGGGCTTGTCACCGGCTGGGTTACGCTTCGGTGGTTCAAGGCGCGCGACAACCGGATCCTCGCCCATTACCTCCTGCATGATTATGCCTACATGGCCCGACGAAAGGGCGCCTATCCGGCCGGGTTCGAGACGCGACTGGCCGCCTTCGCGGATCGTGTCGCGGCCACCTGCGCGACGGACGCGGAGGAGGTGCTCGTCGTCGGGCATTCCGCAGGCGTGCATATCGGCATCTCCGTCTTGGCCGATTTGATCCGCGCGAACCGCATTCCGGACAATCGCTGCGCGTTCTTGAGCCTCGGACAGGTCGTCCCGATGGTGAGCTTTCTGCCCAATGCCCAAAGGTTGCGGGACGATCTTCACCTCATGGGCGGTCAGACCCTTGTTCCGTGGGTCGACGTGTCCGCTCCGGGTGATGGCTGCACCTTCGCGCTCTGCGATCCCGTCGCGATCTCGGGTCAGACCCCCCGGGTGCGGACCGGGCCGCGCATCCTTTCGGCGGCGTTCTCGCGAACTCTGACGCCGGCCAAGCAAAAAAGCCTCCGTCGGCGTTTCTTCCGCAAGCACTTTCAGTATCTCTGTGCCTTCGACAACCTCGCGGGGCGGCCCGGCGAATACGACTATTTCCGCGTGACGGCGGGGCCGAAGCGGCTCGCAGATCGTTTCGCCGGACGCGAAGATAGCCCCTCCACGCTGCGCGACCCCGACCGGCGCGCCGCCCGGCGCGCCGCATGATCCCACCGAAACCGTCGTCGCGCTTGGGTCGTGCCGGATGGCTGCGCTACCTGCGCTTGTTCCGCAGGGACATCCTGTCGGCGCAACCGGCTCATCTTTACCGAGCCTGGATGGCGGAGTACCGGACACCGTTCTTCCGAAGCTACATGATGAACGATCCGCAGCTCGTTGATCTCGTTCTGAAGGGCCGGCTGGCAGATTTTCCGAAATCGGCACGCGTGACCGAGGGGCTGGCCCCGATGCTGGGCCGGTCCGTCTTCGTGACGAACGGCGCGGAATGGGCGCGGCAACGGCGGATCATCGACCCGGCCTTCGCGGGCGGCGAAGTCCGGCAGGCGTTTCCGGCGATCCGCGCGGCGGCGGAGGCGATGGTCGCGCGACTGTCGGACGGCGTCTGGGAAATCGAGGCGGAGACGAGCCGGGCGGCGGCGGACGCGATTTTCCGCACGCTTTTCTCCGTACCGATCGAGGACCGGCTGGCGACCGAGGTCTTCCAAGCCTTTCGCGTCTACCAGCGGGCGCAACCGCTTCTGAACCTTGCGGCTTTCCTGCGCCTGCCGGTCTGGATGCCGCGCCTGCACCGTCCCCGCGCCCGGGCGGCGGCACGGGCGATCCGCGGGGCAGTGGCGGCGCTCGTCGCCCGGCGCGCCCGAGAAATCGCGACGGGCCACGCGCCAGACGATCTGGCGACCCGCATCATGACCTATGTCGATCCGGAAACGGGAACGCCGTTCACCGAGGCGGAGATGGTCGATCAGGTTGCGATCTTCTTTCTCGCCGGGCACGAGACTTCCGCCGCGGCGCTGGCTTGGTCGCTGTATTTGCTCGCCCGTGATCCGGGGGCGCGGAAACGGGTGCGGAACGAAGGCGATTGCCGGGTCTTTTCCGACCTGTCCAGCCATGCCTTCACGCGCGACGTCGTGCGCGAAACCCTGCGCCTCTATCCGCCGGTGCCGATGATGGTGCGTGAAACCGTGAGGGCCGAGACCTTTCGCGGTCGCCCCGCGCCCAAGGGGGCGCAGATCGTGCTGAGCCCGTGGCACCTGCACCGGCACGAACGGATCTGGGAGTCGCCGGACGCGTTCGACCCGGATCGCTGGCGGCGGGCGGAGACGAAGAGGGCGGCGCGGCAAGCGTTCCTGCCATTCAGCGCGGGACCGCGCGTTTGCCCCGGTGCGGGGTTCGCGATGGCCGAGCTCGTCGTGATGGTCGCGGCGGTCGTGGACGCGTTCGAGCTTTCGCCGGACGGGCCGCCGCCCGTCCCGGTGGCTCATTTGACGGTACGGTCGCGGGACGGGATCCAGCTCAAGCTCCGGCGGATCCACTCGGGGCGAACGGCGGATTGAGTATTTCGGCCAAGATGAAGAACGGACTCAGTCCCGACCGCGATAGGGCTCGACATATTGCAGCGCCATGTCCCAGGGGAAGAAGATCCAGGTATCCTGGCTTACCCCGGTAATGAAGGTGTCGACCATCGGCTCGCCCTTGGGTTTGGCATAGACGGTGGCGAAATGGGCCTTCGGGTAGAGCGCGCGCACGACCTCCAGCGTCTTGCCGGAATCCACGAGGTCGTCGATCACGAGGATGCCGGTGCCGTCGCCCATCATTTCCGGGTCGGGCCTGGAGAGGACCTGTGCGGCGCCTTGGGTCTGATGATCGTAGGACTTCACCGAGATCGTATCGACGGTACGGATGCCGAGCTCGCGCGCCACGATCATCGCGGGCGCCATGCCGCCGCGCGTGATCGCCACGATGGCCCGCCAGCCGCCTTCGTCCGGGCCACGCCCATCGAGGCGCCAGGCCAGCGCGCGGCTGTCGCGGTGAATCTGGTCCCAGCTGATGTGAAAGCCTTTTTCGTGGGGAAGCGGGTGCGGATCGGGCATGGGAACCTCTTACGGGATGGCGAAACGGAGGCCGAGCGCCCCGAGCGCGAGGCCGAGGCCCCGGTCGAGGACCGTCTTGAGCCGGCCATAGGCCGCGCGGGCGCGGGGCAGGGAAAAGACACGGGCGACGACGACGTACCACGCCGCCTCGACCCAGAGGATGTTCAAGAGGATGACGGCCTTCTCCCAGACGAGCGCCGTCGCGGGGACGAGGCCGACGAAGACCGCGCCGAAGAAGATCGCGGGCTTCGGGTTGGCGAGCATGGCGAGAAGCCCGAGCCGGATCGCCGAGCCGAGGCCGCGTGGCGCGGCGGCAGGGTCGATCGCCGGCAGGGGATCGGGCGCATGTAGCCACATGCGGAGGGCGAGATAGACGAGGAACAGGCCGCCCGCGACCTTCATCGCGGTAAAGAGAACCGGCAGCGTCTCGAACAGGAGTGACAGGCCGAGAAGTGCCGCAGCGGCCCAGACGAAGGCACCGATGCCGAACCCGAGCGCGAGGCCGAGTGCCGGCCGGTATCCCTCGGCCGCGGCCGTTCGCACCGCGAGGACGAAGGCCTGGCCGGGCGAGATCGCCGCTGCGAGGTGGATCGCGGCGACGCCGAGAAAGGCAAGCGGACTCACGGCGACACCAGAAGCCTGAGGCCGAGACCGCCCAGGACGATCCCCATCGCGCGCATCAGAAGCGGTTTCGCCGCCAGGTAGCGGTCGCGGATCGCATCCCGCGACACGAGCGTCGCGAGGGTCGAATAGACCGCGATCTCGAGCGCGATGTGGTCGAGCGTGACGAGGAGCATCGTGACGCCGCTCAGGTTCGGCGGAAAGATCACGAGGAGGACGCCGACGGAAAAGATGATCGATTTCGGATTGCCGAGATTGAGCAGAAACCCCCGCAGGAACGCACGACGCGGCGAGGCGGGCGGCGCATCGGCGACGGGCCGGGCCGCGCCCAGCCAGGTCTGGACGGCAAAGGCGATCACGAGGAGACCGCCGCCGATCTTCATCATCGTGTATACGACGGGATAAGCCTCGAAGACCGCCTCCAGCCCGAGCAGCGCCGCGAAGGTCCAGAGACCGGCCATGACCGCGAGCCCGATCCCGGTCAGTACGCCTTCGCGCGGGCCGCCCCGCAGCGAGGCCTGCAAACAGACGAGAAAGGCCGGGCCGGGCGCCGCGACCGCAAGAAAGAGGGCCGCATTGAAGGCGAGCAGGTGGCCGGCGGTCAGCCCATCCATCAGCCCTTCTGCACCGCCGGTCCCGTGGCCTCGCCATCGGCCGGGCGCCTCTCCAGCGTGATATCGGGGGCGTCCACGTTCTTCATGCCGACGACGTGATAGCCTGCGTCAACATGGTGCACCGTCCCCGTGACCGCCGAGGACAGGTCGGACAGGAGATACATTGCCGATTGGCCGACCTCGTCGATGGTCACGGTGCGGCGCAGGGGCGAATTGTACTCGTTCCACTTCATGATGTAGCGGAAGTCGCCGATGCCCGAGGCGGCGAGCGTCTTGATCGTCCCCGCCGAGATCGCATTCACGCGGATACCGTCGCGGCCCAGATCCTCGGCGAGATACTGCACCGAGCATTCCAGCGCGGCCTTGGCGAGACCCATGACGTTGTAATGCGGCATGACCTTCTCGGCGCCGTAATAGGTCAGCGTCAGGGCCGATCCGCCGTTCCGCATCATCTTCTCCGCCCGCTGCAGCACGGCCGTGAAGGAATAGACCGAAATGTTCATGGTCTTGAGGAAGTTGTCGAGCGACGTGTCGAGATAGCGCCCGCGCAACTCGGACTTGTCGGAGAAGCCGATCGCGTGGACGATGAAATCGAAATTGTCCCAATGGGTGCCGAGTTCCGCGAACATCGCG
The DNA here is from genome assembly GCF_947494025.1 of uncultured Jannaschia sp. Lineage (GTDB taxonomy): Bacteria > Pseudomonadota > Alphaproteobacteria > Rhodobacterales > Rhodobacteraceae > Jannaschia. The sequence continues at coordinate 359,533 of NZ_CANLTQ010000002.1, read as the reverse complement.
TCGATGGAGGCGCCGTCGCCCACGTCGCAGGGAATGACGATCTCGCTCCCGAGCTGGTTCGCGAGGGGCGCGACGCGCTTCTTGAGCGCTTCGCCCTGATAGCTGAAGGCGAGGGCCGCGCCCTGCTCGGCGCAGGCCTTCGCGATGCCCCACGCGATGGATTTCTCGTTCGCGAGCCCCATGATGAGCCCGCGCTTGCCGTCCATGATCCCCACCGTCGTCCCCCGCTTCCACCTTGTCTCGGCCCCGGCAATAGGCGAAAGGCCCTGATGCGGCAAGGGAAGCGGGGCAGCGGGATGACGCCGAAGCGCGAAGGCATTTTCAAGGGAAGCGATCCGGTTGCCATCGCGGCGCGCTGGCTCGAGGAAGCCCGGGCGACGGAGCCGAACGACCCGAACGCCATCGCGCTGGCAACCGCGGATGCGGAGGGGATGCCGAATGTCCGCATGGTTCTACTGAAGGAGATCGAGCGCGACCCGGGGGCCTTCGTCTTCTACACGAATTTCGAGGGCGCGAAGGGCCGCGAGATCGAGGCGAGCGGCAAAGCGGCCTTCGTGATGCACTGGAAGTCCTTGCGGCGGCAGGTCCGCGTACGCGGCCCGGTGGAACGCGTCGCCGACGCGCAGGCGGACGCCTACTACCGGTCCCGCTCGCTGCAATCGCGGCTGGGCGCTTGGGCATCGCGGCAATCCCATCCGCTCGATAGCCGAGCCGCTCTGATGGCCGCGGTCGCAAAGGTCACGGCGACGAAGGGCGCGGACCCGGAACGGCCTCCGTTCTGGGGCGGGTTCCGCATCAAGCCTGTCGAGATCGAGCTCTGGGCCGACGGAGCGTTCCGCCTCCATGACCGTTTCCGGTTCTCGCGGTCCGCTCCCGACGAGGCAGGCTGGGACGTCGCCAGGCTCAATCCCTGACGGGCGATGGGGCCGGATCGGGTTTCGGCCGGATCCTGCCGCCCGTCGTAACGTTACGTTGAAGGTATCCATCGTGGCCCTCCAACGCCTTGATCCGGGAACCGCCACCTATACATTTTTGCAAACACGAAAAAAACAAAACAGACGTAAAAATGATGAGCAGTAAGATTGTTGATGTGCCGGTCGAGGACCGTGTTTTGGCGCCCGTGATCGAAGGTGAGGTCAAGTGGTTCGACGCGCAACGGGGCTTCGGCTTCGTCGTGTCGGACGCGGTTGAGCAGGACGTGTTGCTCCACGTCAACGTTCTGCGCAATTTCGGGCAATCCTCGGTGAGTGACGGGTCGCATATCCGCCTGACCTATCAGGCGGGCGACCGGGGCCTTCAGGCGGTCGAAGTCCTGTCGATCGAGGCGCCGGACCGGGAAGGCGGTGCGGGACCGGAATACCTCCAGCCGATCCCCGATGACGTGCCCTACCTGCCGGCCCGGGTGAAGTGGTTCGACCGGGCGAAGGGTTTCGGTTTCGCGAATGTCTTCGGCACGCACGATGACATCTTCGTTCACATGGAGGTCTTGCGGCGCTTCGGTCTTGCGGACCTCGCACCCGGGGAGGCAATCTGCATCCGTGCGCTGGATGGTGCGCGGGGACGATTGGCCGTCGAGGTGCGCAGATGGGAATACTACACCGCCTGAAGACGGGCGCGTTCGGGATCGCCGTCGCGCTCGCCGCGTTTCCGGCCTCCGCGCAGAGCTGCAACGAGAACGCGGTCGATCTGCGCGGCGATTTCGGCAAGGTTCGCTTCCGGATCGAGCTTGCGCGCACCCCCGAGGAACAGGCGCAGGGCCTCATGTTTCGTGAGGAAATGGCGCAACTGGCCGGCATGCTCTTCGTCTACCCGTCCGAGCGCGACGTCTCCTTCTGGATGCGGAACACGCTGATCCCGCTCGACATGATCTTCATCGATGCGGAAGGGCGGGTCGTGCGGGTCCATGAGAACGCTGTGCCGCTCGACGAAACGGCCATCCCTGCGGGCGCGCAGACGCTCGCAGTGCTGGAGATCAACGGCGGCATGGCCGCCCGGCTCGGGATCGACGCGGGCGACGAGGTGCGCAGCCCCGCGCTTCCGCAGGATACGGCCGCGTGGGCCTGCGAGTAGGCCTTTCCCCGCCCGCTCTGCGCTGCTAGAGCGCGGATGTCGGGGCGTGGCGCAGTCTGGTAGCGCACCTGTTTTGGGTACAGGGGGTCGTGAGTTCGAATCTCGCCGCCCCGACCATCGCGAGAGTTAAGGGGTCAGTCGCCGTCCGGTTCGACTTCACGGTGACCTCCTCGGCAATCTCCATGATCTTCACGTGCTGATGACGATCACCCTCGCCAGGTATGCGATCAGGGCTATGCCGAGGACGAGCCAGAGAATGGCCGTTGCTTCGATCATCCTGCCATTCCGTGTCGTGATCCTGATGATGCAGATGGGCCACGGTCGCGGGAAACCGAGCTGCCGGGACAATCCGTAGCGGCGGGGCGTCGAATGTCTGCCGGCCGATGTTGCATCCGGAAGGCAGCGACGACTTATCCACAGAAAATCTCCGGGCTGTGTAGAAGACCGTGGACAGGCCGGGGCACGGGGAAAACCGGTGAGCAAGACGCGGTCGGGCCATGCCACGTTGCCGATCCCGATACCTCACAGGCTGTGGATCCTGTGGATCGTTTTTCTCGAGGCGGTGCAGAGGCGCGATCAGCCGTTCACCATTCGATTTCATTAACCCTCGAATCCTTGACGATGGATTTACGTGCCCTCTAATTTGCGATCTTAGCGACGCACGGCACTAGATATGGTGGTGTCGTCGGTGGGACGATGGATCACGGAACGGTTCGGCATGCCCTGGTCGGTGTGCGGTCGCGGTGCGCTCCGGCGCCGGGCTTCCGACGGATTTCGCCGATCCGCAACCAGACAGATCAGGAGGCGGCCATGCGGCTCGAGCGGAAATTCACGGAAAGCGGACAGGACGCCTACGCGGCGCTGACCTTCACGACCACGACCAGCGAGATCCGCAATCCCGATGGCCGCGCCGTCTTCAAGCTCGATGCCGTCGAAGTGCCGAAGGGCTGGAGCCAGGTCGCCTCCGACGTGATCGCGCAGAAGTATTTCCGCAAGGCCGGCGTCGCCGCGCGGCTGAGGCGCGTGCCGGAGAAGGATGTGCCCGAGTTCCTGTGGCGCTCCGTCCCCGACGAGAAGGCGTTGGCCGAACTGCCCGAGGCCGAGCGCTTCGGCGGAGAGACCTCCTCGAAGCAGGTCTTCGACCGGCTGGCCGGGGCCTGGGCCTATTGGGGCTGGAAGGGCGGCTACTTCTCGAGCGAGGAGGACGCGCGCACCTATTTCGACGAGATGCGCGCGATGCTCGCCCGTCAGATGGCCGCGCCGAACTCGCCGCAATGGTTCAACACCGGTTTGCATTGGGCCTACGGCATCGACGGCCCGGCGCAGGGGCACCATTACGTCGATCCGCAGACCGGCAAGCTGGTTCGCTCGAAATCGTCCTATGAGCATCCGCAGCCGCATGCCTGCTTCATCCAGTCCGTTTCCGACGACCTCGTCAACGACGGCGGGATCATGGACCTCTGGGTTCGCGAGGCGCGGCTCTTCAAGTACGGCTCCGGCACAGGGACCAACTTCTCGAGCTTGCGGGCCGAGGGCGAGGCGCTGTCCGGCGGCGGCAAGTCTTCCGGCCTGATGGGCTTCCTCCGGATCGGCGACCGTGCGGCGGGGGCGATCAAGTCGGGCGGCACCACGCGGCGGGCGGCCAAGATGGTCATCGTCGACATGGACCATCCCGACATCGAGGCCTTCATCGAGTGGAAGGTGATCGAGGAGCAGAAGGTCGCGGCCCTCGTCGCCGGGTCCAAGGCGCATCAGGCGCAGCTCACGAAGGTCATGCAGGCGGTCCGTGCCTGGGACGGCGCGCTGGAGGACGCGACCGATCCGACCGTCAACGAGGCGCTCAAATCGGTCATCCGCTCGGCGAAGAAGCAGATGATTCCAGAGGCCTACATCATGCGTGTCCTGCAATACGCCGCGCAGGGCTACGACAGCATCGAGTTCCCGGTCTACGACACCGACTGGGACAGCGAGGCCTACAACACCGTCTCGGGCCAGAACTCCAACAACTCGGTGCGGGTGACGAACGGCTTCCTTTACGCCGTCGAGAAGGACGCCGACTGGGAGCTGACGAACCGCACGGACGGCCGCGTCGCGCGGACGGTCAAGGCGCGCGCGCTCTGGGACAAGGTGGGCCACGCCGCCTGGGCCTGCGCCGATCCGGGCATCCAGTTCCACGACACCGTAAACGACTGGCATACCTGCCCGGAGGATGGGCCGATCCGCGGCTCGAACCCGTGCTCGGAATACATGTTCCTCGACGACACGGCCTGCAATCTGGCCTCGCTGAACCTTCTGAAGTTCCTGCGCGACGACGGCGCTTTCGATCATGAGGGCTATGTCCATGCCTGCCGGTTCTGGACGATCACGCTCGAAATTTCGGTGGCGATGGCGCAGTTCCCGTCGAAGGAGATCGCGCAGCGCAGCTACGATTTCCGCACGCTGGGTCTGGGCTACGCCAATATCGGCGGGCTTCTGATGAACATGGGGCTGGGCTACGATTCCCGTGAGGGCCGGGCACTCTGCGGGGCGCTGACGGCGGTGATGACCGGCACGTCCTACGCGACCTCGGCGGAGATGGCGGGCGAGCTCGGACCGTTCCCCGGCTATCCGAAGAACGCCGATCACATGCTGCGGGTGATGCGCAATCACCGCAACGCCGCGCAGGGGCGGACCGAGGGCTACGAGTCGCTCGCCGTGAACCCGGTCGCGCTCGACATCGCGGGCTGCCCCGACGGACGGCTGACGGAACTGGCCGCCGCGATCTGGGACGACGTGGTGGCGCGGGGCGAGGTCAGCGGCTTCCGCAACGCACAGGCGACCGTGATCGCGCCCACGGGCACGATCGGGCTCGTCATGGATTGCGACACAACGGGGATCGAGCCGGATTTTGCGCTGGTGAAATTCAAGAAGCTGGCCGGCGGCGGCTACTTCAAGATCATCAACCAGTCGGTGCCCGCGGCACTTCGCAAGCTCGGCTATGGCGAAGCGCAGATCGGCGAGATCATCGGCTACGCCGTGGGCCACGCCTCCCTGGGCAACGCGCCCGGCATCAACCACACGGCGCTGATCGGCCACGGTTTCGGCAAGGCCGAGCTCGACAAGATCGAGGCCGCGCTGCCCTCGGCCTTCGACATCCGCTTCGTGTTCAATCAGTGGACGCTGGGCGAGCGGTTCTGCACGGAGACGCTGGGCATTCCGGCGGCGAAGCTGAACGATCCGACCTTCGACCTGCTGCGACATCTGGGCTTCTCGAAGAAGGAGATCGAGGCGGCGAACGACCATGTCTGCGGGACCATGACGCTGGAAGGCGCGCCGGGTCTCAAGCCCGGACACCTGTCCATCTTCGACTGCGCCAATCCCTGCGGCAAGAAGGGCAAGCGCTTCCTGTCGGTCGAAAGCCATATCCACATGATGGCCGCCGCGCAGAGCTTCATCTCGGGCGCGATCTCCAAGACGATCAACATGCCCAACGCGGCCACGATCGAGGATTGCAAGGCCGCCTACGAGCTTTCCTGGTCGCTCGGCGTGAAGGCCAACGCGCTCTACCGCGACGGCTCGAAGCTCAGCCAGCCGCTTGCCGCGTCGCTCGTCGAGGATGACGACGACGCCGCGGAGGTGCTGGAAAGCGGCTCGCCCGCCGCGAAAGCGCAGGTTCTGGCCGAGAAGGTGATCGAGAAGATCGTCGTCAAGGAAGTCGTCCGCAGCCACCGCGAGAAGATGCCGGAACGCCGCAAGGGCTACACGCAGAAGGCGGTGGTCGGCGGCCACAAGGTCTATCTGCGGACCGGCGAGTATGCCGACGGCAATCTCGGCGAAATCTTCATCGACATGCACAAGGAAGGCGCGGGCTTCCGGGCGATGATGAACAACTTCGCCATCGCCGTGTCGGTGGGCCTGCAATACGGCGTGCCGCTCGAGGAATTCGTCGATGCCTTCACCTTCACCAAGTTCGAGCCCGCGGGCATGGTGCAGGGCAACGACTCGATCAAGAACGCGACCTCGGTGCTCGACTACATCTTCCGCGAGCTCGCCGTCAGCTATCTCGACCGGGAGGACTTGGCGCATGTGAAGCCGCAGGGGACGACCTTCGACTCCATCGGCGAGGCGGAGGCGGCCAGGGGCGAGGATGGCAATGTCGCCCCGGTCGAGCGTTCGGCGGCGTCGAAGTCGCTGGAGGTCATCAAGTCGGTCACCTCTTCGGGCTATCTTCGCAAGCGGCTGCCGAGCGACCTTGTCGCCCTCCGCGGCGGGGCCGACCGCGTTGCGGCGGAGCTCGCGCGGGGCCGGGGCGACACGATGACGGTCGCGCAATCCGAGACGTCGACCGTCGCCATGACGACGAGCCTCGACCCGCGGGCCAAGGCCAAGATGCAGGGCTACGAGGGCGAGGCCTGCGGCGAATGCGGCAACTACACGCTGGTCCGCAACGGCACCTGCATGAAGTGCAACACCTGCGGCGGGACGTCGGGATGTAGCTGAGGGACGCGGCTGAGGCGTGACGGGATACCGTCACGCCTGCCTTTCAGCACGTCGGCTACGAAGAAGTCGGAACGGTCGGGCGCTGCCGGAATGCCGGCACCACGCCCCCGCACCAACCTGTCAGTCTTTTCCTCCGAACACAGCGACGGCCGTGGCGCGGCCGTCGGCGCGCGTCGCGGCGGCGAAGCCGAAATAGCCGGCGCGCGTGTCGCCGAGCGACGCCTTGCCGTCGGCCGAGGCCCAATTATCGACGAAGACAACGACGTCTTCGGATGAAAGGGACGATCCCAGGCCGCCGCGGCTCCCGCTGAGGACCGAAAGGCTGGTCCAGCCCGTCGCGTCCTCGGGCAAAAGGCCGAATAGATCGTCGGGGAGCCCGCCCTCCGACGTCATGTCATCCCGTATCCGTTCCGCGACCGTGTCGAGCGCCGCACTCCCCTCCAGCGGCGAAAGATCACGATCCGCACGCCGGGCGTTCACGGCATCGAGGGCGGCGGCGCGGGTCCCTTCGTCGTCCAGCGCCGTGCCATCGCCGTCCGACCCGGCGCCCGAGAACGTTTGTACGGCATAAATCTCGTCGCCCCCGCCGGAGATGCCGAACCCGAACCGGTCGAATCCTTCGGCGAGAATGTTCTCGCGATGCCCGGGACTCTGCATCCAACCGGTCTGGAACGCCTCGACGCGTTCTTGGTCGGGCGGCGGTGTGCAGCCGGAACACATGGCGATGTTCTCGCCGCTGAGCGACCAGCGGCTCCCGCCGGTGGCGAGGAACCGGTCGCGCGGCGTCCGCCCGTCGGGTCCGACATGCGCATAGAAATCCCGCGCGACCATATCGGTCGCGTGGTTCTGCGCGGCCTCGTTCAGGCCGGCATCGGGACGGAGCGCGGAAAGTCCGGCCTCGTCCCGGGCGTCGTTGACCCGTTCGAGCGCGTGCCGCCGCATCTCGTCCAGTCGGTCCACCTCCTGCGCGGCGAGGGGCGGACCGAGGGCGCAGGACGCGATGGCGGCCAGACCGAGGGTGATAGCGCGGTGTCTCATGGACGATCTCTCCTTGCCGGCGTCGCTTGCTCCAAAGCGAACCTGGCGGGACGCGAGGGCGTTCCATCGCGCGAAAACACGCGCCCGCGCGTCAGAAGACCTCGCTGATCGGGTAGACGTGCACGAGGTAGAGATAAAAGAATGCCAGCGACAGCAGCAGGATGATCACGCCAAGAACCGGGGAGCTGACCTTCAGGCCGGTCTTGGACGCCTCGAGCGTGGTGGGCGTCAGATCCCGCCCCGTCCGCGCGGCGTGGAATTGCAGCCATGAGAAGTATAGCCCGACGAGCACGACCCCGATCACCACGAAGAAAAGAAGGCGCGACGAGCTGTGCTGCCAGGCGAAGACGGCCTGCCGGTGCGCGTATTGCTCGGTTCGATAAGCGTAGTAATCGTGCACGGCGACATCGATCGCTGCGAGGGTCGCATCGCTCGGCTCGAAGCCCAGGGGCAGGTCGGGAAAGATCAACTCGGGGTCAGCGCCGTCGGGGAGGACCTGCACCGGCTCATCGAAGATCTTCGTCAGCGCGCCGAACGGGTCGCTTTCGTTGTCTTGCGCAAGCACCGCGCCGGCGACAAGCATGACGAACATCGCAGCCAACAAGGCCCGGAGGATCGCGTCAATCACCGATCAGGATCCGGATGGCGCGAACATGGCGGTCGATCCGTGCGGGCTGGGGAACGCCGGCATGGAAAGCGCGATAGGCGGCGCGGTCGGCGGGCGGCAGGATTGCGTCGATGATGCCGAGCATGTTCGACTCCAGCGCGGCTGCCCAGGCGGTCCCGTTCGGAGGGAAGCCCGGGAAAGTCGGGGGCACGGCCTGGCTGCGAAGGGTGACGCTTTCGGACCCGTCGGCGAAGATCATTCCCGAGCCGGAGCCGTCGACCGCGGTCCAGGCGATCGTTCCATCGGGAAGAACCCGTTCGAAGCGACCTTCGACGAGCCGCGTGCTCTTGGACTCCCGCCCGCCCGGACTGGCGCTTCCGGTTTCCCCGCGCGGCGGGGCTCCGACCGCTTGGAGTTCGCGGACGCGCTGTTCGTAGCGTCGGTAGAGGCAGCGCGTGTCGGCCCGGCAATGGTCGCGCCAGCGCAACCATGCCAACTGGTCCGCCCGCAACTCGTCCGCGTCGCCGGCGGCTGACGCGCGCCGGAACAGGGAAGCCAAACGCGTGTCGAGCGCGGCCATGCCCGGATCCGTGCAGATGGCGTGTTCGCTCGGGGTCCCGGCCCGCGCGCAATCGAAGCTCGGATCGGCCCGAACGGGGCCGGCGCATAGCAAGATGCAAAAAAGCGCGGTTGCTTTGGAAGACATGAGACGAACGGAACTCATTACGCGACGGAACCATCGTAGCACGAACGGCCCCCATCCGGAACGACGGGAAACCCGACCTCGGGGTTCAGGCGAGCTTGCGTATGCGCAGCTGCGTGATCCGGTTGGCTTCCCGCGCCGCGACTTCGAAACGGAAGCCGTGGAAGCTGAAGACCTGACCCGTGGTCGGGATCGTCTGCGCCTCGTGGATCACCAGGCCCGCGACGGTGTTCGCCTCCTCGTCGGGCAGGCTCCAGTCGGTGGCGCGATTCAGGTCGCGGATCGTCATCTGGCCGTCGATCACGTAAGTTCCGTCCGCCTCGGGCTCGACCACCGGCGCGTCGGGCTGATCGTACTCATCGGTGATCTCGCCCACGATCTCCTCGAGGATGTCCTCAAGCGTGATAAGTCCCTGCAGGGCGCCGTACTCGTCGACGACCAGAGCGAAATGCGTGTGCCGCTTCAGGAACTCCCGCATCTGGTCGTCGAGCGTGGTGGTTTCGGGGATGAAGTAGGGCTTCATCATCACCTCGGTCACTCGCAGCTTCTTCACCGCATCGACGCCGCCGCCCTCGTGACGGACCATCCGGTCGATCGCCCGCAGGAGATCCTTGGAATGGAGGACCCCAATGATGTTCTCGGGCTCGTCACGGTAGACGGGCAGGCGGGTGTGGCGGCTTGCGAGGCACTGGTCGAGGATCTCGGCGGGCGCGCTTTCGACGTCGATCATCTCGATGCCGGAGCGGTGGAGCATGATCTCCTCCACGAAGCGCTCACCCAGATCGAGCGCGCCCAGAAGCCGGTCGCGATCCTCCTTCTCGACGCCGCCTTCGGTATGGCCGAGAGTGATCGCGCCCACGATCTCCTCGTGCGCGGACATGATGTTGGTGTTCGGATCGGCGTCGACACCGAAGAGGCGCAATACGCCGCGTACGAGCTTGCGGACCGCGAAGACGACCGGCGAAAAGACCTGGATGATGATCGAGATCGACGGCGCCACGAGGCTTGCCGCGCGTTCGGGGTTGGTGATCGCGTAGGTCTTCGGCAGCACCTCCGCAAAAATGAGCACGAGAAGCGTCATCACCAACGTCGCGATCGCCACGCCACCATCGCCGAACACCGTGGTGAAGAGCGCGGTGGCGAGCGAGGCGGCGAGGATGTTGACGATGTTGTTGCCAAGCAGGACCGAACCGATGAGGCGTTCGCTATCCTCCGTGACTTTCAACGCACGCGCGGCCGTGCTGCTGCCCTTGTCGGCCTGACTACGGAGTTTTCCCCGGCTCGCCGCGGTGAGCGCCGTCTCGGAGCCGGAGAAGAAGGCCGACATCGCGAGCAGCACGAGGATGGCCAGCGCCGTGCCGATGGTGGCGCCCCAGTTGAAGGTTTCGATCGATTGTTCCATTCGCGGGTTATGGGCGTGACGTCAGGACCCTTCAAGCGGATCCGGTCGGGCCAGCGGGTGATGGGTAAGCACCAATTCGCGCAGGCGGGTCTCGAGGACGTGGGTATAGATCTCGGTCGTCGAGATGTCGGCATGGCCCAGCATCGTCTGGATCGCGCGCAGATCCGCCCCGCCGGACAGAAGGTGCGTGGCAAAGGCATGGCGCAGGACGTGCGGGCTGACGCGGGCGGGGTCGAGCTCGGCATGGGCGGCGAGAAGCTTGAGACGGGAATGGAACCAGATTCGCGTGAAGTGCCCGGACCTGCCGCGCGACGGGAACAGGTGCGCGGAGGGCGGCGTGCCCTTCGCGGCGTGCCCCGCCGCCTCGTCCTCGTCGCGGCGGACGAGCCAGGCCGTCAGCGCCGCGCGGGCCGCGGGGGAAAGCGGGACCATGCGTTCCTTGCCCCCCTTGCCGCGCACGAGGAGCATTCGCGGATCGCCCCGGGCCGACGAGACCGGCAGGCCGACCAGCTCGCTCACCCGCATGCCGGTCGCGTAAAGCAGCTGCATCAGGCAGGTGTCGCGCAGGCGCTCCGTTTCCGTCCGGCCCATCTCCTCGGCCGCGTCGAGAAGCGCGTCCACCTCGGCCTCGCTCAGCGTCTTGGGCAGGCTCTTGGGCTTGGTGGGGCCGGTGACGCGGATCGCCGGGTCGTCCTGGCGCAGGCCCTCCTCATAGGCGAAACGGTAGAGCCCCCGGATGGCCGCCAGCCGTCGCGCCCGGGTCGAGGCGGCAAGCCCGGCCGCCTCGCAGGCAATGAGGTATCTCTCGATGTCGCCGCGCGTGGCGCTTTCGGGGTCGCGGCCTTTCACACGCAGATGGGCGAGGTAATCCGTAAGGTCGCGCCGATAGGCGAGGAGTGAGTTCAGCGCGGCCCCGCGTTCGGCGGCCTGCGCCTCGAGGAACATCTCGACCCAGTTCACAGGAGCAGCATCTGCAGGGCGATCCGTCGCGCAACGTCCTCCTGACCGACGGATCGAAGAAATGCGAGACCGCGCGCGACGTCCCGGGGGTCGGTCTCCGCGCCGGACGCGAGGGATTTCGCGACGCGCAGGAGCGCCTCGCCCAACCGCTTCTCCCCGGCAAGCCGCGCAAGATCCTCGGGAGCCGAGGCTGCAAAACCGTCCGCCACCGCGCGCGCCAGCGGGTCTTCGGGCGGATCGCCCGGGTGCGCGCCGCGCGCGATGGCCACGGCCATGCGGTCGCGCGGGTCCACCGGCTCGGCGGAGGCCGCGACCGCCGCATGAGCGGGCGACAGGAGTCCGACGCGAAGCGCTGCCTCCGCCGCCGCCCCTTGGACCGACAACCCGGCAAGCTGCGCGCCGAAGAGCGTCGCGAACGGCACCAGCAGGCCCGCCTCCGCCATCCGTTCGACCGCGTCCGGCAGCGCCGCGGCGACCGCGTCCGCGTCCTGTGCGAGCAGCGCCCGATCGAGCGCCTGCACCGCCGCGGCCCGATCCCAGACGCTGCCGGACGCGGCGGGGCGGCGTTCGGTATAAAGCGCCAGGAGCCGGTTCGGGTCGAGCGCCTGCGCCCGGACGAGCCGCTCCGCCGCCTCGATCTGCGCCTTCCAGCCCGTGGTCGTCCTGAGGTCGACCACCGCGAAAGCGAGAGGCAGCGGCTGCGTTGGCGGCGCCTCGCTGATCCCGTCGAGAAGGCGGAAAGCGAGCGGCGTCATCGGAACGGGCGCGGGGGGCGGCGGCAGGAGTTCCACGCCCTCGGGATCGAGGAACGCGGCAAGCAGCGCGTACTCTTCCTCCGACACGGCGCCGAGCGCCCGCCCGGTGTCGAGCGACAGCCACGCCGCCGCCCAGTCGCCGGTGCGCGAAAGGCAGAAGATGCGGGCCGGAAGCGTCGGCGCGACGCCCGGATTGGCGGTCATCGCATCGCAGGCCCGGGCATCGTAGCCCGTCAGAAGCGAGACGTCGAACCAGCGCCGGAACGCCTCCGAATCCGTGGCGCCCGCCCGTTCAAGAAGCGCCTGTGCCTGTTCCAGCGCTCCGAACCGCAGAAGTGCATCCACGCGCGCGAAGAAGAGCGTGTCGCCGTCGGTCGCGGCGACAGGCGGGTCGAGCTCGGCCAGAAGCAGCATCAGCACGAGGTCCTGCACCGCCGGCAACGCGTCCTGTGGCAGCTCGGCGATCAGTTCCGCCACGCGGTGCGGATCGGAACCCGCGAACGCATCGCGTGGCAGGCCGGTCGCGTTGGCGGGGAGGAGGCCCACCGCGTCGCGACGCGTGCCGGACAGCGGGGACGTGCTGATTTCCGTGCCCTCCAGCGGCGTCGCCTCGACCTCTGCCGGCGCGGCGTCCGGTGCGCGCAAACTGTCCGATAGCCACGGGATCGCGGAAGCCGGCGCGTCAGTCTGCGCCACCGCCGGCCCGCCGAGGACCAGAAAGGTCAGGAGCAGGACGTCAGCCCGCATCGATCTGGATCGTCTCGTTCACCGGCGCGGTGTCCGGTTCGAGGAGGTACGAATATCCCCAAAGCCCGAGCGTTCCGAGGATCAGGAGGATAAGGAGATACTTGAGGAACTGGAGCATGCTCGCCTTCAGCGTTATCGTTGCATCCATTGTGGCGGCCCGGGATATAGATGGCAATCGGCGCGGCAACAGCGCAGGGGGGAACAGTGCAGCACATGGGCAACAGGGTGCCGGGGATCGTGACGGCCGAACGGGGTTTGCGGCTGATGCGACCGGTCGTCCTCGTCGGCATGATGGGCTCGGGCAAGACCGCCGTCGGCACCGCCCTCGCCATGCGCCTGCGTGTGCCGTTCCGCGATACCGACGAGGAGATGGTCGCCGCGGCCCGCATGACCATCCCCGAAATCTTCGAGCGCGACGGCGAGGCGTTCTTTCGGCGGCGCGAGACGGAGGTGCTGCGACGGGTGCTGGCCGCGGGGCCGGGAATTCTCTCGACCGGCGGCGGCGCCTTCCTGCGGCCCGAGAACCGAGAAGCCATCCGACGTTTGGGCGTTTCGGTCTGGCTGCGCGCGGACGGGGAGCTTTTGTGGAGCCGCGTGCGCCACAAGACGACCCGTCCGTTGCTGATGACCGCGGACCCGAAGGCCACGCTCCTCGAGCTACTCGAGAGCCGCACGCCCGCCTATGCCGAGGCCGACCTGGCGGTAGAGAGCGACCCGGACGTCTCCATCGCCGGCATGACCGGGCGGGTCGTCGACACGCTGAAGCAAGCGGGGGTGCTGGCATGAGCGACGTCGTCCATGTCGATCTCGGCGCGCGTGCCTACGACGTGCATGTCGGCCGGGGGCTTCTTGCGCGGGCGGGCGACCTGATCGGACCGCATCTGCGACTCCGGCGCGTCTTCGTCCTCACGGAGGACCGGGTCGCGGCGCATCATCTCGACGCGTTCCGGGCCGGGTTGGGCGCGATCGAAGCGCCCGCCCTCGCGCTCGCGCCGGGAGAGGGGACCAAGGGCTGGGCGGGGCTGACGCAGGCGGTCGAATGGCTGCTCGACCAGCGCTGCGAGCGGGGCGACGTCGTCGTGGCGCTCGGCGGGGGCGTCATCGGGGATCTGGCAGGCTTCGCGGCCGCGATCTTGCGGCGCGGCGTGCGCTTCGTGCAGGTGCCGACAACGCTTCTGGCGCAGGTCGACAGCTCCGTCGGCGGCAAGACCGGGATCAATACGCGGCACGGCAAGAACCTCGTCGGCGCGTTCCACCAGCCCGTGCTCGTCCTGGCCGACGTGGATCTGCTCTCGACCCTGCCCGCGCGGGACTTTCGCGCGGGCTACGGCGAGGTCATGAAATACGGGCTTCTGGGAGATGCGGCGTTCTTCGAATGGCTCGAGGAACACGCGCCGAACCTGGAGACGGACGCGGCCCTAGGGGCCGAGGCGGTGCGCCGCTCGGTCGCGATGAAGGCCGATATCGTGCGGCGCGACGAGACAGAGCAGGGCGACCGCGCGCTTCTGAATCTCGGCCACACCTTCGGGCACGCGCTCGAGGCGGCGACGGGCTATTCCGACCGCCTCCTCCACGGCGAGGGCGTCGTGATCGGCTGCGCGCTGGCCTTCGACCTTTCGGCGCGACTCGGTCTCTGCGCGCAGGAATTGCCGGGCCGGGTGCGCGCACACCTGCACGCGATGGGCCTGCCGCGCGACCTGCGCGACATTCCCGGCGATCTTCCGGATGCGGCGACGCTGGTCGACCTGATGGGACAGGACAAGAAGGTCATCGACGGGCGGCTTCGCTTCATCCTCGCGCGGGGGATCGGCGCGGCTTTCGTCACCGACGCCGTGCCGCCGGACGTGGTGCGCGCCGTTCTGGACGCCTCTGCCTAAGCGGTTGCACTTCGGCGCCGCGCTGCGGCAATGAGGGCGGATGAACGATTTCCTGCCGCGCCTGCCGACCTTTTGGGCCGAGTTCTCCCCCGTCCTCGAACCCCTCGCGAAGGTGCTCGGTGCGATCGCCGTGGCGGTTGTTGCCCATGCGGCGATCTTCAGCGTGCTGCAACGCCGGCTCCTGCTGCAAGATACGATCGTCGCGCGGTTCCTTCGTCGCGCCCGGCGTCCCCTGCGGCTTGCCCTGTCGCTTCTGGCCATCGCGCTCGTTACGCAAGGCTTGACCTTTCCCGACCGGCTGGCGTCCTTCCTCAGCCACGGCGTGTTGATCGCGATCATCGTGCTCGTGGGCTGGAGCGTGCTGGTGGTCATGGACCTCCTGACCGAGCGTTCGCTGCGGCATCACCGGCTCGACACGGCCGACAACCTGATGGCGCGGAAGTTCCTGACGCAGGTCCGCATCCTGCGGCAGGCGGTGACGATCGTGACGGTGCTTCTAACGGTGGCCGCGGTGCTGATGACCTTCGAGGGAGTGCGCCGCTACGGCGTGTCGCTCTTCGCTTCGGCCGGTGCCGCGGGGCTCGTAGTGGGACTGGCCGCCCGGCCCGTCCTGTCGAACCTGATCGCCGGCATCCAGATCGCGCTGACCCAGCCGATCCGGATCGACGACGTGGTGGTGGTCGAGGGCGAATGGGGCTGGATCGAGGAAATCTTCGCCACCTTCGTCGTGGTCCGCATCTGGGACTGGCGCCGGCTCGTGGTGCCGCTCAGCTATTTCATCGAGCAGCCGTTCCAGAACTGGACCCGGCAGAACGCGACGATCATGGGCTCCGTCTTCTGGTACGTCGACTACACGATGCCGGTCGAGGAGATGCGCACGGAGGTCGAGCGCATCATTCGTGCGAGTTCGCGATGGGACGGCAAGGTCGCGAACCTTCAGGTGGTCGAGACCGACAAGACGGTGATGCAGCTCCGCGCGTTGATGTCCTCGCACGATTCGCCGACGAACTGGGATCTCCGCTGCGAGGTGCGCGAGAAGGTCATCGCCTGGATGCAGGCGACGCATCCGGCAGCTCTGCCGCGGCTGCGGGCCGAGATGGTGCTGGAGAATGGCTGGTCCATGTGCGGCCACCCTTCGGACGCCCCGCCGCGACCGGTCGGGTCGGCCTGACGCGTCGGGCGGTTGCCCGGGCGGGGCGCCGCGGCTCAAAAACCTTGCGGGGCGCTTTCACGGTCGACCCGGGCGCGCAGATCCTGGAGCACGGCCACCCGGATAGCCGAGGCCAGGCCCGCGCTGACGCCCCGGTCCCGGTCGATCCGCGCGGCGAGGGCATTGACCGAAAGGCCCTTGGATTTCGCAATGTTCTGGAACTCGCACCAGAAGGCGTCCTCCAGCGAGACCGAGGTCCGGTGGCCGTGCAGGGTCAGGGAGCGCTTGCGGGGCCGCAGGTCGGTCATGCGATGTCGGGTCCGTCATCCTCCGGCAGCCCGTCGTTTTCCGGGGGGTCGTCGCGGCGATGGGCCTCGAGGTCGCGGCGGACCTTCGCGTTCTCCGCCTCGGTCCGGGATCGTTCCGCCTTTGGCTGACCGTGCTTCGCCGCGTTGGCATCCGCTTCCGCCCGCTTCGCGTCACGCGCGCGGGCCTTGCGGATGCGCGAAAGGCTGATGACCTTGCCGCCCGTTCCGTCCCCGCGCGCGTTCGACGTCATGCGTTCAGTCCTTCGGCCCGATCATGTCCTCCGGTCGGACGACCCGGTCGAACGTTTCAGCGTCGACGAGGCCGAGGCCGATCGCCTCTTCCCGGAGGGTCGTGCCGTTGCGGTGCGCGGTCTTCGCCACCTTCGTCGCGTTGTCGTAGCCGATCGTGGGGGCAAGCGCGGTGACCAGCATCAGGCTCTCCTTCATCAGCTTTTCGATCCGCTCCACGTTTGCCTGCGTGCCCGCGACCATGTTGTCGGTGAAGCTCGACGCGGCATCGCCCAGAAGCTGCATGGATTGCAGGACGTTGTAGCTCATCATCGGGTTGTAGACGTTGAGCTCGAAATGCCCCTGGCTGCCGGCGAAGCCTACGGCGGCGTCGTTGCCCATGACCTGCGCGCAGACCATCGTCAGCGCTTCGGCCTGTGTCGGATTCACCTTGCCCGGCATGATCGAGGAGCCGGGTTCGTTCTCCGGCAAGATCAGCTCGCCCAGCCCCGAGCGCGGCCCCGACCCCAGGAACCGCATGTCGTTGGCGATCTTGAAGAGGCTCGCCGCGACGGTCTTCAGCGCGCCCGAGAACATGACCATCGCGTCATGCGCGGCCAGTGCCTCGAACTTGTTGGGTGCGGTGACGAAGGGCAGGCCGGTGATCTCCGCGATCTCGGTCGCGACCTTCTCGGCGAAGCCCTTCCGTGTGTTGAGACCCGTGCCGACCGCCGTGCCGCCCTGCGCCAGTTCGTAGATGTCCGGCAGGCAGGCCTCGACCCGCTCGATTCCCTTGGCGACCTGATGGGCGTAGCCGCCAAACTCCTGACCGAGGGTCAGCGGCGTCGCGTCCTGCGTATGGGTCCGGCCGATCTTGATGATGTCCGCGAACTCCCCGGCCTTGGCGGCGAGCGCGTCGTGCAGCTTGCGCAGACCCGGCAGAAGGATGTCGCGGGCGGTCATCCCGATCGCCACATGCATGGCCGTCGGGAACGTGTCGTTGGACGACTGGCCCATATTGCAATGGTCGTTCGGGTGGACGGGGCTCTTCGAGCCGATCTCGCCGTTCAGGATCTCGATGGCGCGGTTCGCGATCACCTCGTTGGCGTTCATGTTCGATTGCGTGCCCGACCCGGTTTGCCAGACGACGAGGGGGAAGTTGTCGTCGAAGCGGCCGTCCACGACCTCCTGCGCGGCCTGCTCGATGGCCTGCGCGAGATCGGCGTCGAGATCGCCGAAATCGAGGTTCACCCGCGCCGCGGCGAGTTTGATGACGCCGAGCGCGCGGACGATGGCGACGGGCTGCCTTTCCCAACCGATCGGGAAGTTCCGGATCGACCGCTGCGTCTGCGCGCCCCAGTACTTGGCGGCGGGCACCTCGAGGGGGCCGAAGCTGTCGGTTTCGGTTCGGGTCTCGGTCATCGTGGTGGCTCCGTCGGTCGCGCGTCGCGCCGGCCGCGCGCCGCTGGAATGGAAGATCAGGTCAGGCGATCCGCGTCATTTGCGGAACCGGTCGAGGCGCACGATCTCGGCGTCTTGATGCGGCGCGTCGTCGTCCTCGATCTCCTCGAAGGGCGCTTCCTCGTCGTGTCCGTCAGGGTCGTCGTCGGGATCGCCCGTGCGATGCTCGAACCGGAAGCCGAACTCGACGGACGGATCGACGAAAGTCTTCATCGCGCCCCAGGGCACGGTGATCGGCTCGGGATTGTCGCCGAAATTCAGCACCACGGAAAAGCCGTCGTCGCGCACGTCGAGCGCGTCGAACCAGTGCTGGAGCACGATGGTCATGTCGTCGGGATACCGTTCGCGCAGCCAATCCGCGATCTCCACTCCGGGATGGGTCGTATCGAAGGAGATGAAGAAATGATGTTCCCCCGGCAGGCCGGTCTCGGCAACGCGCCGCAGGACCCGCGCGATCAGGTCGCGCATCGCGTCGTGCATCATCGTGCCGTAGTCGATCGTATCGGATGTGTCGGCCATTGCTTCCGAGCCTCACGTTTGCGTCATGGTAGACCAGACGGCCCCGGGGGCGGCAAGGGGGCAGCGCCACTCCGCCAACGCGATGCGCACTCCGCCCCGGCGCCTTCGCCCCCGATCCGGCCCTGTGACCGGTCTAGTAGGGCAGGGGATTGCCGCGGTTGATCGCGTCGATGGCGGAGACGACCTCTTCGGACAGCACCATGTCCTGTGCCGCCAACCCATGCGCGAGCTGGTCGGCGGTGGTCGCGCCGAGGATGGCCGAGCAGGCGAAGGGCCGGGTCTGCAGCCAGGCCAGCGCCATGTGGACCGGATCGATCCCGTGCGCCATCGCGAGTTCGAGGTAGATGCCGGTGATCGGCTCCACCCGCTCCGACCAGCGGCCGCCCATCCCCTCGTTGATCGACCGGCGCGAACCTTCGGGCAGCGCTCCGTTCTGGTACTTGCCCGTCGCGATCCCCGCCGCGAGGGGCGAAAAGGCAAGCATGGTGACGTTCTCGTAGACCATCATCTCGGTCAGGTCGGTGTCGGCGAGCCGGAAAAGGAGCGAATACTCGTTCTGGATCGAGACCGGCCGCGCAGGGCCGTCGCCGGCCGCGTCCCGTCCGGAGAGACGCAACCACTGATCCATGCCCCAGGTCGATTCGTTGGAGGTGCCGAAGGCCCGGATCGTTCCCCGCTCGATCTCGCGCTCCAACGCGCCGACGCAATCGGCCATGTCCTGTAGGATCGCGTCGCGCCGACCCTCCGGGCGGTAGTTCCAGTACTTGCGGAACTGGAAGCTGCCCCGGTTGGGCCAGTGGAACTGGTAGAGGTCGATCGTCTCGACCCGCAGGCGCGTCAGCGAGGCCTCGATCGCGCGCGGGATGCTCGCGGAGGTGATCGGCGCACCGTCATGCGCGAGCCCGCCCTTGCCCGCATGCTTGGTGGCGATGCGGATGCGATCCGCGTTTCCCTTGGCGACCCAGTTGCCGATGATCGTCTCGGTGTCGCCGACCGTTTCCGCGCGAACCGGGTTCACGGGATACATCTCCGCCGTGTCGAGCCAGGTCACGCCGGCCTCGATCGCCATGTCGAGCTGCCGGTGGGCGTCCGCCTCGCCGGTCTGCCGGCCCCAGGTCATGGTGCCGAGCATGATCTCGGAAATGGTGTCGTGTCGGCCGAGCGGTACGGTGCGCATGAAGTCTCCTAGAGGTCGAGGTCGAGCCAGACCGGAACGTGGTCGGACGGTTTTTCCCGCCCGCGCATTTCGGTCTGGATCGTGCAGTCCCGCATTCGGTCCGCGATGGCGGGCGAGAGCAGGAAATGGTCGATGCGGATCCCGTTGCCGCGATCCCAGGCGCCGCCCTGGTAGTCCCAGAAGCTGTAATGGCCGGGGGCGGGCGTGCGGGCGCGGAACGCTTCCGTCAGACCGAGGTTCAGAAGCCGGCGCCACGCCGTCCTCGTCGCGGGCAGGCCGAGCGCGTCGGTCTCCCAGATTTCGGGTCGCGTCGCGTCGCGCGCGTCGGGGATGACGTTGAAATCGCCGGTCATCAGGAACGGGATCTCGGCGGCGAGCAGGTTCCGCGCCCGCGCCTCCAGTCGTGCCATCCATGCGAGCTTGTAGTCGTATTTCGGCCCCGGCGCCGGATTACCGTTGGGCAGGTAGAGCCCGCAGACGCGCACGGCACCCGCATCGCCGATCACCGTGCCCTCGATGTAGCGGGCCTGCTCGTCCGCATCGTCGCCGGGCAGGCCGCGCGTCACGTCCTCCAGCGGCGTCTTCGACAGGAGCGCTACGCCGTTGAATCCCTTCTGGCCGTGGACATGCAGCTCGTAGCCGGCATCCTCCACCATCTCGTGCGGAAAGACGGCGTCGGCAGACTTGATTTCCTGCAGGACCGCGACGTCGGGCGCGTCCTCGCGCAGCCACGCCGACACCGTCTCGTAGCGGGCCTTGATCCCGTTGATGTTGTAGGTCGCGATCTTCATGGGCCTCGCGTCTTTGCTTTGGAAATATCTCGGGGGCGCGCGGAGCGCGTGGGGCAGCGCCCCCGCCTCAGCCGCCGATGAACCGTTCCGCCCGTTTTCTGGCCAGCACCGAGCGCAGGTCGTGCATCGCCAGGAGCAGCCGGTCGGTCACGGCGTCGAGCTCCTCCGGCGTCGCGCGCGCCTGCGCCCATTGCGCCGCGAGGTTCAACCCCTCGATCAGCTCGCCCAGCCCCGACATCTCGCGCCGGGCCAGTTCGGCGTTCCGCTCGGCGATCCAGTTTTCCATGGCCGCACGGTCGCCTTCCGCGAGTTCGCCGCCGCCCTGCGGCCGGATCTCGCCGTTGCGGACATTGACCGACGCGATGGGCACGAGCTCGAGCCGCCGCTCCCGGTTCTGCGTCTCGACGCGGAAAACCAGCGCGCCGTTCTCTTTGACGCGGAAGTAAAGCGGCGGCAGCGCGCCCGTGGCGGTCACGAAAGGCCCTCGCAGAAGCGCCGGATCCGCGTGCAGGCCTCGCGCAGCGCGTCCTCGCCGGTGGCGTAGCTGACGCGGAAATACGGGCTCAGGCCGAACGCCGCGCCGAAGACCACGGCCACGTTCTCATCCTCGAGGAGCGCGGTCGCGAAGGCCTCGTCATCGACGATCTCCGCCCCGCCGCGGCTCGTCTTGCCGATGCAGCCGGCGATCGAGGGATAGACGTAGAACGCCCCCTCGGGCTTCGGACAGTCGATGCCCGGGCAGCTGTTCAGCCCCTCCACCACAAGATCGCGCCGCCCGCGGAAGAGCGTCTGATTGGGGCGGATGAAGTCCTGCGTCCCGTCGAGCGCCTCGAGCGCGGCGTACTGGCTGACCGAGCAGGGATTGGAGGTGGATTGCGACTGCACCTTGCGCATCGCCGCGATCAGCTCCTCCGGCCCGGCCGCGTAGCCGATCCGCCAGCCGGTCATCGCATAAGCCTTGGACACGCCGTTCACCGTGAGCGTGCGGTCGTAGAGCGCGGGCTCCACCTGCGCGGGCGTGGCGAAGACGAAGTTGTCGAAAACCAGATGCTCATACATGTCGTCGGAGAGCACCCAGACATGCGGGTGCCGCAGGAGCACGTCGGTCAGGCGCTTAAGCTCCTCGGCCGAATAGGCCGCGCCGGTCGGGTTCGAGGGGGAATTGAACACGAACCACTTGGTCCGCTCCGTGATCGCCGCCTCCAGCGCCTCGGGCGTGAGCTTGAAGCCTGTCTCGATCCCCGCTTCCGCGATCACCGCCTCGCCGCCCGCGAGGCGGACCATGTCGGGATAGCTCACCCAGTAGGGCGCGGGGATGACGACCTCGTCGCCCGGATTGAGCGTCGCGACGAACGCGTTGTAGAGGACCTGCTTGCCGCCGGTGCCGACGGTGACCTGCGACGGAGCGTAGTCGAGCCCGTTGTCGCGCCGGAACTTGGCGCAGATCGCCTTCTTCAGCTCGGGGATGCCGTCGACGGCCGTGTATTTGGTATGTCCCGCCTCGATCGCGCGGATCGCCGCGGCCTTGATGTTCTTGGGCGTGTCGAAATCCGGCTCGCCCGCGCCCAGGCCGATCACGTCGCGGCCTTCCGCCTTCAGCTCGCGCGCCTTGTTCGTCACCGCGATTGTCGGCGACGGCGTGACTCGGGACAATGTGTCGGAAAGGAACGCCATGAGGTCGGAACTCCGGGTTGGCACGGGATCGGCCCCGTCCTAGGTTGCGCGACACCGGCATTCAAGGAGCCTCGCGATGGACGAGACGACCGAGACCGCAGATTGGTACGATCCGGCTGCGACGACCTTCGGCGACCGCCTGACCGGCGCGCGCGAGGCGGCGGGTCTCGACGTGGAGGGACTGGCCGAGCGGCTCGGCGTCAAGGTCAAGACCATCCGCGCCTGGGAGGGCGACCGGACCGAGCCGCGGGCCAACCGGGTCTCCATGCTGGCGGGTATCCTCAACGTGTCGCTCGTCTGGCTGATGACCGGCGTCGGCAAGGGACCGGTCACCACGGACGCGCCGCGCGACGGTGAGATGCTGGAGGAGGTCGGGCGTCTCGCGCGGGAGGCGGCGGGCCTGACCGACCGTCTGCATCTCTTGGAATCCCGGCTTCGGGCCCGGCTCGAGGTGGAACGGTGAGCGAAACCGGGATACGTCGCAAAAGGCTGCGGATCCGCGCCTGGCGCCGCGGCATCAAGGAGATGGACCTGATCCTCGGCGGTTACGCGGACGACCGGCTCGCCGCCATGGACGAGGACGAGATCGCGACCTTCGAGGCCGCCCTGGACGAGAACGACCACGACCTTTTCGCCTGGGTCACCGGGCAGGCCGCCCCGCCGGCGCGCTTCGCCCCGCTTGTCGCGGAGCTGTCCGTCCGCGATCCCGGCCGGGCCCGCTGATCTCGATCGATATCTCGACGAAGCTGTCGCAAGTTCGTTCTTCGTTTAACGAAATATCAGCATGTTGAAGCTTTATTCCGCGCAGTGACATCGCGAGAATTAGGGCAAGCCATGAGCCGACTGGAAAACATTCAACCCCGGAATGAGCCGGACTTCATGTCCGGCTATCTCGACGCGCTGACGCTGGTCGAGCGTCTGCACCGCCTCCTTCTGGACGTCATCAAGGACGAGTTCGAGCGTCTCGGCATCCTTGAGGTCAACGCCGTACAGGGCCTGCTGCTCTTCAACATCGGCGAGAACGAGGTGACCGCGGGCGAACTGAAGTCGCGCGGCTACTACCAGGGCTCCAACGTGAGCTACAATCTCAAGAAGCTCGTCGAGATGGGCTACATGCACCATCAGCGCTGCGAGATCGACCGGCGCGCGGTCCGCGTCCGTCTGACCGCCAAGGGCCGGGAGGTCCGCGATGCGATCGAGAGCCTGTTCGCTCGCCATGCCGACGGCATCCGCCATACCGGCGTCCTGTCCGACGCGGGCCTCGTCGAGATCGTTTCCACGCTGCGCCGCGTGGAGCGCTACTGGTCCGATCAGATCCGCTACATCTACTGATTGCGCCGGGCGGGTTTTGCCGCCCGGTCCCACGGATGCGAGGCAGAATGCCCCGTCTTCCCGCCGGTGAAACCGGCTTGCTTCCCGATCTTTCCGCTCATAGAAACGCCACCGATTCAACCTCGCCTTCCCGGCGGGGCGTTTGCATATGCAACCAGGTCCCGCGGGGCCCGGATTCGGAACGCGGAAGGAACATCCCATGCTGGTCACCGAGACCCTGAACGAAGGCCTCAAGCGCGGCTACACCATCACGGTGCCCGCCGCCGATCTCGATACGAAGGTCAACGAAAAGCTGACCGAGGCCCGGCCGACGATCGAAATGAAGGGCTTCCGCAAGGGCAAGGTGCCGATGCCGCTCCTGAAAAAGCAGTTCGGCCAGCGCCTGATGGGCGAAGCCATGCAGGAGGCCATCGATGGCGCGATGGGCAAGCATTTCGAGAACTCGGGCGACCGGCCGGCGATCCAGCCCAAGGTCGAGATGGCCAACCAGGACTGGAAGGAAGGCGACGACGTCGAGGTCACCCTGAGCTACGAGGCGCTGCCGACGGTGCCCGACGTGGACTTCTCCGGCGTCGCGATCGAGAAGCTCTCGGTCGAGCCGGCCGAGGCCGACATCGACGAAGCGCTGCAGAGCCTTGCCAAGAACGCGCAGACCTTCGAGGCGAAGGACGGCGCGGCCGAGAACGGCGATCAGGTCGTCTTCGATTTCGTCGGCAAGGTCGACGGCGAGCCCTTCGACGGCGGCTCCGCCGAGGATTATCCGCTCGTGCTCGGCTCGGGCAGCTTCATTCCGGGCTTCGAGGAGCAGCTCGTCGGCGTCTCGAAGGGCGAGGAAAAGCAGGTCGAGGTAAGCTTCCCGGCCGAGTACCAGGCGCCGCATCTTGCTGGCAAGGCGGCGACCTTCGACTGCACCGTCAAGGAGGTGAAGAAGCCGGCCGAGGCCGAGATCAACGACGAACTCGCCAAGCAGTTCGGCGCCGACAGCCTCGACGCGCTGAAAACCCAGATCTCCGATCGTCTGAAGAGCGAATACGACAGCGCCGCCCGTCAGGTGGTGAAGCGTCAGCTCCTCGATCAACTCGACGAGCTCGTGACCTTCGAGCTGCCGTCCTCGCTCGTGGATGCCGAGGCGCAGCAGATCGCGCATCAGCTCTGGCACGAGGAGAACCCGGACGTTCAGGGCCACGACCATCCGAAGATCGAGCCGAACGACGATCATCGCAAGCTGGCCGAGCGCCGGGTGCGGCTCGGCCTGCTTCTGGCCGAGCTTGGCCAGAAGGAGGGGGTCCAGGTCTCCGACGCGGAAATGACGCAGGCGATCATGACCCAGGCGCGTCAGTATCCGGGGCAGGAGCGCGAGTTCTTCGAGTTCATTCAGAAGAACCAGCAGGCCCAGCAGCAGCTTCGCGCGCCGCTCTTCGAGGACAAGGTGATCGACCTGATCTTGGAGCGCGCTGCCGTAACGGAGAAGACCGTCACCAAGGAAGAGCTTCAGACCGAGGTCGAGAAGCTCGAAGAGGTCTGATCGGCGTTACATTTGAAACACGGAAAGGGCGCCGCCGGGGCTTCCTTTTTCGTTCATCGCTTCGGTCCGGCGCGGACCGAACCTGGATCAGGTTGTTGCTCTCGAAACCGCTGATCACGCGGGAGGTATCGTCGTCCTGCATTTCCACATCGCCGCCGGGGCTTTGATCGTGGAACAGACGCTCCTCCTCGACGACATGGCCCTCCTTCGTCGAAGGGCTCACGAACAACGCCGCCGGGATAAGCGAGCCGATCAAAGTGGCCCACTTCAGTCCGCGAAGGTCTCGCCGGATGTGAAGGCCGTGCCGCCCGGAGCGGTCACGGGATCACGGAAACAGATTGGCTGCTCCATGCCCTCCTTCGCAGCGTCATCGGAGCCGACCGACTGCCCCGGATATCGCTTGCCGCACGTGATCGCCGGCCAGCCGAGGTTCGGACCCCCTCCGGCCGTTTCGGCTCGTCGCCGCCCTTCGGCCCGTGCTCGATCACCCGGAGCGTGCCGTCCGCATCCAGCCCGGCGTTTTGAATGTGGCGACGGGCGCAGCATCAAATCGTGTCGACCGCGTTCTCCTCAACTACGAACGGAGGCAAGGAAGCGTCGGCGGTCGAGGATCATCGGGGGCTCTGCAGAGGTATGGATAGGTCGCGCAGATATCCGCTTCGCCGGCGGATGCACGACGGAGCACGGCAGCGTGGAACGGTCGGCGGCTTCGTCCGTTGGTCCGCTGACTTCAGCCGACGGAGAGAACGAGATGTCCATCAAGGAAATGATCGCCGAGCATCCCGACGTGGCCGGCCACGATAACGAGGTTCTGGGCCAGGCCGTGCGCCACGCGATGTACTGCGCGGCGATCTGCAACTCCTGCGCCGATGCCTGCGCCGCGGAGCCGGACGTGGCCGAGCGGGTCGATTGTATCCGCAAGTGTAACGACTGCTCGGACATCTGCGAGGCGACTTACCGCGTCGCGACGCGTCGGACGGGCAGCAATGAGGCGCTTCTGCGGGCGACGCTCGAACTTTGCATTCAGGCCTGCGAGACCTGCGCGGAAATGTGCGAGATGCACGACGACGCCCATTGCCGGCGCTGCGCGACGATGTGCCGGGAATGCGCCGAGGATTGCCGCAAGGCCGCAGCGAATTTGTGACCGTGAGCGAGGCGCAGCGCAGGCGCATGCCGGAACGAGAAAGGGCCGCCCGATAGGGCGGCCCTTCGCATGTCAGTCAGGACCGGATCAGCTCGGCTGTTCCTCGCCCCCGGTGTCGCTTTCGGGCGTGGAGACGGGGCCGCTGCGGTCCTCGCCGTATTCGTCCGCCGCGCCGCCGATATCGTCGAACAGCTCGGAGATCTCGAACTCCGCCGCGGCCTCTTCCTCGGCGGCGAGGTCCCGGATGGACTTGCCCGACGCCTGAAGCTCGGCCTCCTCGGGGGAGCGCGCCACGTTCAGCTCGATCTCGACCTCGACCTCGGGGTGCAGGCGCACCGTAACCGTGTGCAGGCCAAGATACTTGATCGGCTGCTGCAGCGCGACCTGACCGCGATTCACGGTGTAGCCCGCCTCGGTCGCCGCCTCGGCCGCGTCGCGCGTGGTGACGGAGCCGTAGAGCGCGCCGGAATCGGAAGCCTGACGGATGATGACGAACTGCTCGCCGTTCAGGCGGGCGGCCATCGCGTCGGCCTCCTTCTTGGTCTCGAGGTTCTCGGCCTGGAGTTGCGCCTTGCGGCCCTCGAACGCCTTCACGTTGGCGTCCGACGCGGTAAGCGCCTTGCCCTGCGGCAGCAGGAAATTGCGGGCGTAGCCGGACTTGACGTCGACGACCTCGCCCATCTGGCCCAGCTTGGCCACGCGTTCCAGAAGGATCACTTGCATGTCGATCTCCTCACTTCACGGCGTAGGGCAGCAGCGCCAGGAACCGCGCGCGCTTGATCGCACGGGCGAGGCGGCGCTGGTTCTTGGCGGAGACGGCGGTGATGCGCGACGGGACGATCTTGCCGCGCTCGCTGACGTAACGCTGCAGCAGGCGGGTGTCCTTGTAGTCGATCTTGGGCGCGTTCGGGCCCTCGAACGGATCGGTCTTGCGACGGCGGAAGAAAGGTTTGGCAGCCATGTCTCGCTCTCCTTACCGGCGCTCGCGGCGGGTATCCCGCTCGTCGCGCTTCTGCATCTGGACCGAGGGACCTTCCTCGTGGGCGTCGACCTTCACGGTCAGCACGCGCATGACGTCGTCGTGCAGCCGCGCGAGACGCTCCATCTCGTGCACCGCGTCCGAGGGGGCGTCGGTGCGCAGGAAGGCGTAGTGCCCCTTGCGGTTCTTGTTGATCTTGTAGGCCATCGTCTTGACGCCCCAGTACTCGCTGTCGACGACGGTGCCGCCGTTGTCCGCGAGGACGGTGCTGAAATGTTCGACGAGGCCCTCGGCCTGCGCGGTGGACAGATCCTGCCGCGAAATCATCACATGCTCGTAGAGCGGCATGTTCACTCCTGTCTTGTCGGCGCGTGTTTCATAGTCCGGGGCGCATGGCCCGCCACCCGGACACGAGAGACCACGCGGAATGGGCGCATGGCGGGTGGGCCGCGTATAGCGACGCCGACGCGGCGCGCAAGGGGGCATCGATGTGACGTAAGAGGTGACGACATCTGCCACCGGTGACCTCACCTTGGACGAGAGGTTGTCCTCGACGCGAAGCTGACCCACTCCGGTCAGTATCCGCCAGACAAGAAGTCGTGGCAGGGCTTCGATGTGGATCTCGATACGGAAATCGCCTCCAGCGGGATCGAGGTGACGATTTCTATCGAAGCGATGCAGGCCGAGGCCTGAATGCGGGTGCGCGAACGAAAAAGGGAGGGCTGAGGCCCTCCCGATCCGTCTGCCAACGGAAAGCTTAGTCGAACCAGCTCTCGTCCACGGAGGGCAGCTCCTCCAGTTCCTCTTCGCTGAGCCGGGTGATGTAGCTGTAAGTCTGCTCGTCGACCGCTTCAAGCCGCAGATCTTCCGTCGGCACCATCACGTGCTTGTCGCCGATATCCAGGAAACCGCCGACTTCGGCGACGATCCCGATCATCTGACCGCTCTGGTCGAGCACGATATCCTCGATCTCACCGATTTGCCTGTAATCGGTGCCGTAGGCGTAGTTCGTATAGCCGTACGCGTCCCGGTTGGTCGTATCCGCCCAGGTGGTATCGTCGTAACGATCCGCGATCGAATAGACCGGTCCCCCCGTGATGTCGCGCGTCCGGATCAGGTCGGACATGTCGGCCATCGCGTCCTGCGCGAGCGCGGCCAAGGGCGCGCCGGTGGCGAGGGCGGCGGCGAGGGCGGTCGTTGCAAGTGGCTTCATCATTGCGTGGGCTCCATCTCGTTTCATTCTACGGTGTCGACGCATAGGTTCGGACGAAGTTCCATGTGGTTACCGCCGATCCGCAGCCGTACGAAGTCGGACGGGCCGACTTTCGGCGGAGCCGCCCCGCCCTCCGGGCCGCGTCGGAGGAACGCTGCGCCGTCGCGCGGGATCGGCCTGTTGCATCGACCTCAGAAGAACGCCTGCAACCCCGTCTGTGCGCGGCCGAGGATCAGGGCGTGAACGTCGTGCGTCCCCTCGTAGGTGTTCACCGTCTCGAGGTTCATCATGTGACGGATCACCGGGTATTCCTCGGAGATGCCGTTGCCGCCGTGCATGTCGCGCGCCAGCCGCGCCACGTCGAGGGCCTTGCCGCAATTGTTGCGCTTGATCATGGAGATCAGCTCCGGCGCCGCGCGGCCCTGATCCATCAGCCGGCCGGCCTGCAACGCGCCTTGCAGACCGAAGGCGATCTCGGTCTGCATGTCGGCGAGCTTCTTCTGGAAAAGCTGCGTCTGCGCCAGCGGCCGGCCGAACTGCTTGCGGTCGAGCCCGTATTGCCGCGCCGCGTGCCAGCAGGTCTCCGCCGCGCCCATCACGCCCCAGGCGATGCCGTAGCGCGCCCGGTTGAGGCAGCCGAAGGGCCCTTTCAGCCCCTGCACGCCCGGCAGAAGCGCATCCTCGCCGACCTCCACGCCGTCCATGACGATCTCGCCCGTGGTCGAGGCGCGGAGGCTCTGCTTGCCCTTGATCCGGGGCGCGCTGAGTCCCGCGGTGTCCTTTTCGAGCACGAAGCCGCGGATCTTCCCGTCATGCGCGTCGGACTTGGCCCAGACGACGAAGACGTCGGCGAAGGGCGCGTTCGAGATCCACATCTTCGCGCCGTCGATCCGGTATCCGCCGTCGGTCGGAACCGCACGCGTCTTCATGCCGGCCGGGTCGGAGCCGGCATCGGGTTCGGTCAGGCCGAAGCACCCGATGAGGTCGCCCGCCGCGAGGCCGGGAAGGTATTTCCGCCGCTGCTCCTCGGAGCCATAGGCGTGGATCGGGTACATCACGAGGGAGGATTGCACCGACATCATCGATCGATAGCCGGAATCGACCCGCTCGATCTCGCGCGCCACGAGGCCGTAGGTCACGTAGTCGGAGCCGAGTCCGCCGTATTCCTCCGGGATGGTCACACCGAGAAGTCCGGCCGCGCCCATCTTTGCGAAGAGTTCCGGCGCGTCGAGTTCGTCGCGGTAGGCGTCCCGGACCACGGGGGCGAGCTCGGCTTGTGCGAAGGCGTTCGCCGCGTCGCGCAGCATCCGCTCCTCCTCGCTAAGCTGGTCCTCCAGCCGGAACGGGTCGGCCCAGTCGAACGATCCCAGATCGGGCCCGCGTCCCTCGGTTGGCGTGTCCTTCATGTCGTGTTCCTCCGTTTGGTCATAGATACGCCGCCCGACGCGCGACGGCAACGCGGCTTGACCGCACGGGGCCGCTCATGCCCCATGCGCCGATGAAGACGATCGACGACGTGCAGAGACGGCTCGCGGAACAGGACTACGTTTGCGGGCGGGCGCTGGCGACGGTGGTGTTCCTCGCCATCGCGCTCGACCGGCCGCTTTTCCTCGAGGGCGAGGCGGGGACCGGCAAGACCGAAATCGCCAAGGCGCTCGCCGCGACGCTCGGGCGGCGGCTGATCCGGCTGCAATGCTACGAGGGGCTCGACGCGCATTCGGCGGTCTACGAATGGAACTTTGCCGCGCAGATGGTGGCGATCCGTTCGGCGGAGGCCGCGGGGACCACGCCGCCGGATCTGTTTTCCGACGACTTCCTGATCGCCCGCCCGCTTCTGGAGGCGATGCGGCCGCAGCCGGGCGGGCCGCCGGTCCTGCTCATCGACGAGATCGACCGCACCGATGCGCCGTTCGAGGCGTTCCTGCTCGAGGCGCTGTCGGATTTTCAGGTCACGATTCCGGAGACCGGAACGGTGAAGGCGCCGGCGCCGCCGCTCGTGATCCTGACGTCGAACCGGACGCGGGAAGTGCATGACGCATTGAAAAGACGGTGTCTTTACCATTGGGTCGATTACCCGGACCATGCCCGCGAGATGCAGATCCTCGCCGCGCGGGCGCCCGAGGCGGCCGAGCGGTTGAGCCGCGAGGTCGTGGCCTTCGTGCAGCGCCTCCGGGGCGAGGATCTGTTCAAGCGGCCCGGCGTGGCGGAGACGATCGACTGGGCCAAGTGCCTGCTGGCGCTCGATGTGATCGACCTTTCGCCCGCGGTGATCGCCGACACGCTCGGCGCGCTCCTGAAGTATCAGGACGACATCCAGCGCCTTCAGGGCTCGGAGGCGAAGCGCATCCTCGACGAGATTCGCGCCGAAATCGCCTGATCGGGGCGTGTTACGGCTGTGTTATGGCTGTGTTACCGCTGTGGCACGGGCGTGGGACGACGTGTCCGGCCGGATGTCCCCGCGCCGCGCGAGAAAGGCCGAGACGCGCGGCAGCCCCGCTTCGAGCGCGTCGGGGTCGTTGGCGAAACCGATGCGGACATGCCCCTCCATCCCCATCGCCGAGCCGGGCGTGAAGAGCACGCCTTCCTCCGCCAGCAGGTCGAGGCAGAAGCGCTCGGACGGCACGTCGAGATCGTAGGCCACGAGGGCCGTCGTGCCCGCGCGCGGACGCACCCAGTCGAGCCGCGGCTCGGCCGCGATCCAGGCGTCGATCCGGTCGAGGTTGGCCCGCGTGATGCGCCGGGAGCGGTCGAGCACGCGGTCGGCGCTTTCGAGCGCGAGCGCGGCGAGGTGATCGTCGATCAGGCCGACCGAGATCGTGTTGTAGTCGCGGTGCCGCGACACGGCGGCGAGCACCTCCTCCGGCGCCACGACCCAGCCGAGCCGGAGCCCGGCCAGCGCGAAGGCCTTCGACATGCCGGCGGTCGAGATGCCCCGCTCGTAGAGATCCGAGACCGAGGGGCCGATGGCGTCGTCGTCCTGCGCCGTGCCGCGATAGACCTCGTCCACGAGGACCCAGGCATTCGCCGTCCGCGCGATCCCCGCGATGCGCTCCAGCCCCGTCCGGTCGATCAGCGCGCCGGTCGGGTTGTTCGGGTTGGTCAGCGCGACCATGCGCGTCTCCGGCGTCACCGCGCGGGCGAGGGCGTCCATGTCGGGCAGCCAGTTATCCTCGGCACGGAGCGGAAAGCGGACGACCTCGGCCCCGAGGCTTTCGGGGATCGAGACGTGCTGCTGATAGGTCGGCACAAGGCTCACGACCCTGTCGCCCGGCCCGACCATCGCCTGCCAGACGAGCGCGTTGGCGCCCGCCGTGCCGTGGGCGACGACGACGTCCCGCCGGGTGGCGGTCTCGTAGAGCGCGGCGATCGCGTCGCGCAGGCGGTCGGATCCCTCGATCGCGCCGTAGGTCAGCTTGCGTGGCAGGAGTTCGGCCAGCGCATCGGCGTTCCGTCCGGAGAGTCGTAACAGCTCGTCCAGCGTCAGGCTCGACACGCAGGTTTCGGCGAGGTTGAAGGCGCAGTGGTTCTCGTGCGCGTTCATCCACATCTCGACCGCGAACGGCTCGATCTCCATGGCAGGCTCCTCCCGGAATGTCGGCGGTCACCTGATCGCATCCGGCGCGCGGGGTCCAGCCCGGCCGGATCGGGGAGACGGAGTTGCGGAGGACGAAGCGGCGAATGACGCCGGGCACCCCCCGTCCGCCCCGGAGCGGACGCCGCGCGACGCGCCGTCCTACGCGCTGCCCGACCCCGGTCCGCGTCCGGATCGAGCGTCTTATCGCGCGGCGTCGCCCCCGGCGAGCGCGACCGCGATCCGCGCGGCGAGGCGGGCGTTGTTCCGGACCAGCGCGATGTTGGTGGCGAGGCTGCGCCCCTCCGACCGGGTCGCGATTCGCTCCAGCAGGAACGGCGTGAGATCCTTGCGCGACACGCCCTCGGCGGCGGCCGCCTCGATGGCCTCCGCGATGATGCCGTCGATCTCGGCGGGGGCGAGCGCATCGGCCTCGGGGACGGGGTTGGCGATCAGGAGACCGGTTCCGGATCCGAGCCGGAAATGCAGGTCCACGGCGCGCGCGATCTCCTCCGGCGTGTCGAGGCGATGGTCGGCCCGCTCGCCGCTGTCGCGGGCGTAGAAGGCGGGAAAGACGTCGGTGCCGCAGGCGATGACCGGCACGCGCTGGCTTTCTAGCACTTCCAGCGTCTTGGGGATGTCGAGGATCGACTTCACCCCGGCGCAGACGACCGCCACCTCGGTCCGCCCGAGTTCGGCCAGGTCGGCGGAGACGTCCCAGCTCTCCTCCGCGCCGCGATGCACGCCGCCCACGCCGCCGGTCGCGAAGACGCGGATGCCCGCCAGCGCGGCGAGGCGCATGGTGCAGGACACGGTCGTGCCCGCGCTGCCGCCCCGCGCCATGATCGCGGCGAGGTCGCGGCCCGAGGCCTTGACCACGTCCGGACGCGCGACGAGCGCGTCGAGGTCGGCCTCCGACAGCCCGACCCTGGGCCGCCCGTCGAGCACCGCGATGGTCGCCGGCACGGCGCCCAGGGCGCGGATCTCGTCCTCGACGGCGCGGGCCGTTTCCACGTTCTGCGGATGGGGCATGCCGTGGGTGACGATCGTGGATTCCAGCGCGACCACGGCGCGACCGGCCCGAAGCGCCGCCTGGACGTCGGGATGGATGTCGATGAGGTCTTCGGTCATGGCGGGTCTTTCCTCCGGTTGTCGGTCGGTGCGCGGCGGCACGTGCGAACGAAGCGGCGGCCCGGATGCGGGGCCGGCACGCATCGCCGTGCCGCATCGGGCAAACGGCGGGATTGTTCAAGCGGCCCGCCGGATGGATCGCCGCGTCAGGGGGCGCCGTCAGGCCAGCGCGGCGGGGACCGGCGCGAGCCCGGCGTCGTGGCCGAACCCTGCCGGCCAGCGGCCGTGCACCGTATCGACGCGAAGAGGCGCCCGTGCATCGCGGGATCGCCGGTGGCGCCGTCGCTCCATGCGATCTCCGCCCCTGGTTCGGGGCGCGGGCGGCGCGCGAGCTTCCCGATGCGGCCCGGACCGTTCCCCGCAAAGCCGGACCGTTCACGGCAAAGGTCGTCGTGCGGCATGACAGGGCCGGGGCCGGCCTTACCTGCCGTAGACGATCTCGACCGGCCAGAGCGACAGGGCGGGGATATAGGTGATCAGCATCAGCGCCGCGAAGACGGCGGCGACGAACACGGCGAGCTGCGGGACGATGCGTTCGACCGGGATCCGCGCCACCGCGCAGGCGGCGAAGAGGTTCACGCCGAGCGGCGGGGTGATCATGCCGAGCGCGAGGTTGACCACGACGACCAGCCCGAAGTGCACCGGATCGACCCCGTAGGCCACCGCGATGGGCGTGAGGATCGGCGCGAGCACGAGGATCGCCGCCGAGGTCTCGATGAACATGCCGACGACGAGCAGCAGGAGGTTCACGGCGAGGAGAAAGGCCACGCGGCTTTCGAACATGGTCTGGAACCACGCGGCGATCTCGTTCGGAAGCCCCGACCGCGCGATCAGAAAGGAGAACAGCGCGGCGGCGGCGATGATGATCATGATCACGGAGGTCGAGATCACCGTGCGCGCGAGGATGCCCGACAGGTCGCGGGGACGCAGCTCCCGGTACAGGAGCATTCCCACGACGAGGGCGGCGGCCACGGCGGCGGCGCTGGCCTCGGTCGGGGTGAAGATGCCGGAATAGATGCCGCCCAGGATCACCACCGGCACCAGAAGCGCGGGCAGCGCGGCGATGAGCGCGGAACCGGGGTCGAGGCGGCCCTCGCCGTCCCTTTGCCCGATGCCGCGACGCCGGCAGATCACGAGGACCAGCGCCATCAGCGTGGCGGCGACGACGAAGCCGGGGCCCAGGCCCGCGACGAAAAGGCGGCCGATCGAGGTGTCGGTCGAGACGCCGTAGAGGATGAGCGGGATCGAGGGCGGGATCAGCACGCCGAGCTCCGCCGAGGAGGCCTGGATCGAGGCGGCGAGCGGACGCGGATAGCCGTGATCGGCCATGGCCGGGATCAGGATCGCGCCGATGGCGAAGGTGGTGGCGACCGAGGAGCCGGAGACCGAGGCGAACAGCATGCAGGTCAGCACGCAGGTGCAGGCGAGCCCGCCCTGCACGCCGCCCACGAGGGACTTGGCGAGGTCGACGAGGCGGACGGAGATGCCGCCGGCGGACATGAGGTTGCCCGCGAGGATGAAGAGCGGGATCGCGACGAGCGGGAAGCTGTCGATGCCGGTGAACATCCGTTGCGCGACGAGGAGCAGGGGCAGGCGGCCCTGCGCCTCGATGCCCGCGACGGAGGCGAGCCCGATCGCCACCGCGATCGGCACGCCGGCGAGGAAGAGGATGGCGAGCGAAAGGCCGAGCGCCGCGTTCACGGGGCGGCCCCGAAGGTCTGCGGCGGGATCGCTTCGCCGCGCAGGCCGCGGATCGTGGCGGCGAGGATCGCGAGGAGGATAAAGGCGGAGCCCACGGGCAGCGCGGCGTAGACCCAGGCGATGGAGATCTCGAGCGCGGCGAGGTTCTGGCGCGCGACGCGGCCGCACATGAGCCAGCCCTGCCAGAGGAGGATCGCGAAGAACCCGAACGACGCGGCGTTGGCGAGAAGGAACAGCGCCCGGCCCGCGGGCGCGGGGAGCGCGGTCTGGACGATGTCGACGGAGATCATCGCGCCATGCCGGTAGGCGGCGGCGACGCCGAGAAAGACCGACCAGATCATCGCCGAACGGGTCACGACCTCCGACCAGGTGGAGGGCGCGTCGAACACGAAGCGGGTCACGACCTGGAACATCGCGAGCCCGGCGGTGACGCAGAGAAGCGCGATGGCGGCGCGGAGCGCGAGGCCGGTCGTGATCGCCTCGAGCCGCAGGAAGGCGCGGATCATGGGGAGTAAGCCGTTCGGGGAAAGGAAAGGCCGGCGCGGACGGCCGCGCCGGCCGGCGGGCCTATTCGGCGTCGCGGATGCGCTCGACCATCTCGGAGCCGTATTCGTCGGTGTAGATGGCGTAGGCCGGCTCCGCGATGGCGGCGAAGGCCGCCTTGTCGATCTCGGTGACGACCTCCATGCCGTTGTCGCGCATGATCTGCACGCCCTCCTCCTCGAGGCGGTTGACCTCGGCGCGGGTGGCCTCGGCGCTGGCCTTCGCGGCCTCGTAGAACCAGCCCTGCTCCTCCTCCGACAGCCCGTCGAAGAGGACGGGCGAGGCGAGGATCGCGACGGGGGAATAGACGTGCCCGGTCAGCGTGGCGTAGTCCTGCACCTCCCAGAACTTGGCGGCGACGATCACGGTGATCGGGTTCTCCTGCCCGTCGACGACGCCCTGCTGCATCGCGGTGAAGAGTTCGGGGAAGGCCATGGGCGTGGGCGCGGCGCCCAGATCCTCGAACGCCTCCATGTGGACGCGGTTCTCCATCGTGCGGAGTTTCAGGCCTTCGAGATCCGCGGGCGTCTCGACCGGCTGCCGGGCGTTGGTGACGTGGCGGAAGCCGTTTTCGGACCAGCCGAGGCCGACGAGGCCGTTCTCGTCGATCTTCGCCAGAAGCTCCTGCCCGATCTCGCCGTCGAGCACGGCGCGGGCGTGGTCGTAGTCGCGGAACAGGAACGGCAGGTCGAGCACGAAGACCTCGGGGACGAAGTTGCCGAGCGGGCCGGTGGAGGTGATGACCACGTCGAGCGAGCCGATCTGCAGCCCCTCGATCATGTCGCGCTCCCCGCCGAGCTGCCCCGCGGGCGCCTGCTCGCCGGTCCATTCGCCGCCCGACAGCTCCTCCAGCGTGTCGATGAAGGCCTGCGCGCCGAGGCCGTAATGCGAATCCGGCGACAGCGAATGGCCGATGACGATGGATTGCTGCGCCGTGGCGCCGCCGGCCACGAGCGTCGCGGCGGCGGCGAGGCCGAGTGCGGTGTGTTTCATGCGTGTCTCCCTGTTGCGGCCGGCCCCCTGCCGGTCCGTCCTCCCGTGCGGCATGGTTTGCCGCAAACGGGGACGGGGCGCAAACGGGGTTTGGGTGGGCCGCCGGATCCGCCGTCCGCTTCGTTCGCCAGACGAAGCAGGACCGCCTCCGGCGGCAGCCGGCGACTAGGACGCGCAGCTTCCGTTCAATGGGACTATCCCGCCTGCTCCCGGTACTCCCGGTCCTCCTCCGGCACGTCGAGGGTGGACCAGGTGGCGCCGTTGCCGGGCGGGGGCGGGGTGTCGCAGGTGCGCTTGTGGATGTTCACGCGGCTGATGAAGTTCGCCGAGACCGGGGCGGTGACGAACAGGAACGCCATGATCAGCACCTCGTGCAGCGCGCCGGTGGTGAAGGTGAAGGAGTGGATCATCGAGGCCATCAGGAACGCGCCGGTCCCGAGCGTGCCGGCCTTGGTCGGCGCGTGCAGCCGGGTCATCGGATCGGCGAGCTTCAGGAGCCCGATGGCCGCGACGAGCGTGAACGCGAGGCCGATGAACAGAAAGGCCGCGATGGCGAGCGTGGCTGCGATCTCGATCATTCGATCACGTCCCCCCGCAGCACGAAGCGGGCATAGGCGACGGTGGAGACGAAGCCCAGCATGGCGATGATGAGCGTCGCCTCGAAGTAGATCGCCGTGCCCTGATGGATGCCCAGCAGCACGATCAGGCCGAGCGCGTTGATGAACATCGTGTCGAGCGCGAGGATCCGGTCGCCGGTCCCCGGCCCGATCCACAGACGGACCATCGCCATGATCTGCGACAGGGCCGTGATCGCGAAGGCCGCGTAGAGCGTCCAGGTCATGAGGGTGGTCGCGAAGGTCATAGGAAGATCTCCCTGAGGCGGCGTTCGTAGCGCTGCTTGATGTCGTCGCGCACCGCGTCCGGGTCCGGCGCGTCGAGCGCGTGGACGAGGAGGGAGCGCCCGTCGTTCGACAGGTCCGCGCTGACGGTGCCGGGGGTGAGCGTGATGGTGCCGGCGAGGATCGAGATCGCCTCCGGCTCGCGCAGATCGAGTGGGATGACGACCCAGGCGGGACGCATCTTCGCGTTGGGCTTGGTCAGCACGATCCATGCCACCTGCACGTTGGCGACGACGATGTCCCAGATCACGAGGAGACAGTAGAGCAGCGCCCGGCCGAGCGAGATGCGCTCGGGCCGGTCGGGCCACCAGCGCGCGGTGCCGATCGGGATGACGATGCCGAGGATCAGGCCGAACACGGCCATCCCGGCGGAGAACTCGGGCTGCAGCAGCATCCAGACCGCGGCCATCAGGAGCGTCAGCGCCGGATGCGGCAGGAGCCAGCGGAGCGGCTTCAGCATGTCAGTGCGCCTCCTCGTCGGGGTCCGCGTCCGACAGCTTGCCCGGCGTCTCGAGCACCGTCGAGAGGTATCGGTCGGGCGCGAAGAGCTGTGCGGAGATCGCGGAGGTGTAGGCCGTGACGGGGCCGGCGAAGATCGTGTGCGCGACCAGCAGCGCGAGGAGGCCGCCGACGGCCACGTAAGACAGGACCGGGGGCCGCGCCGGGGCGAAGGCGGTTTCCTCCGGGGGAATGGCGCGGGCCTTCCAGAACACCTCCGTCCCCGCGCGGGCGAAGCCCACGAGGCTGACCAGCGAGGTGACGAGGATGACCGCCCAGACCCAGACGACCGCCTCCGTGCCGAAGGCCGCGTC
Organism: uncultured Jannaschia sp.; assembly: GCF_947494025.1. Lineage (GTDB taxonomy): Bacteria > Pseudomonadota > Alphaproteobacteria > Rhodobacterales > Rhodobacteraceae > Jannaschia. The sequence goes on along the minus strand of NZ_CANLTQ010000002.1, from coordinate 321,744 downwards.
GAGGATCAGGAGCTTGCCGAGAAAGCCCGAGAGCGGCGGCAAGCCGACCATCGCGATGGCCGCGACGAAGAAAAGCGCGGCCGTCATCGCGGCGCCCGCGACCGGCGGCTGCGCCGTGAGGTCGAGGTCGGAGCGGCCGGCGCGGACGAGGTCGCAGATCAGGAACAGCGCGGCCGAGGCGAATGTCGAATGGACGATGTAGTAGAGCGCCGCGGCGATGCCGGCCTCGGTCCAGAGGGCGATGGCGACCATCACCATGCCCATGGAGCCGATCACCGCAAAGGCCACCAGCCGGTCGAGCCGCCGCGCCGCGAGCACGCCGATCATGCCGAGCGCGACGGAGACGAGCGCCGCGGGCAGGAGCCACCAACCATGGAGGCCCTCCGTCGCCTCGAGCCCCGGCGGGAAGACCATCGTGTAGATGCGGATGATCGCGTAGGCGCCGACCTTGGTCATGATCCCGAAGAGCGCGGCCACGGGGGCGGGCGCTTCGGCGTAGCTCGACGGCAGCCAGAAATGCAGCGGCACCAGTGCGGCCTTGATCGCGAACACCATGAGGAGAAGCACGGCGGCGACGCGGATGCCCACGTTCGCGTCGGTCGGGATGAGGCGCACCCGCTCTGCCAGGTCGGCCATGTTGAGCGTCCCCGTCTCCGCGTAGAGCGCGCCGAGCGCGAACAGGAAGAGCGTCGAGCCGAGCAGGTTGTAGAGCACGTATTGCGTGCCCGCCCGAAGCCGCACCGTGCCGCCCGAATGGATCATCAACCCGTAGGAGGCGATGAGCAGCACCTCGAAGAAGACGAAGAGGTTGAAGACGTCGCCGGTCAGGAAGGCGCCCATGATCCCCATGATCTGGAACTGCCAGAGCGCGTGGAAGTGCCGCCCCCGCGCGTCCCAGCGCGAGCCGATCGCGTAAAGGAGCACGAGGAGCGACAGGATCGCCGTCAGGAGCACCATCAGCGTCGAGAGCCGGTCGCCGAGCAGGACGATTCCGAAGGGCGCGGCCCAGTCGCCGAGCTGATAGAGGATGACGGTGTCGTCCGAGGTCCGCCAGGCGAGCCCGGCGGCGAGGACGACCATCGCCACGCCGCCCGCGACGGAGATGGCGCGCTGGATGTCGATGTGGTGGCGCGCGGCCAGCACCATGAAGGGCGCGAGGAACGCGGGCAGGACGACGGGAAGGATGATCCAGTGGCTCATCGGGCGTCCTCCCCGGCGGGGGCGTCGTCGACATGGTCGTCGTCCGCGCCGAGATAGGCGCCGAGCGCGATCATCACCACCACCGCGGTCATCCCGAAGGAGATCACGATGGCCGTCAGGACCAGCGCCTGCGGCAGCGGGTCGGTGTAGCGCTCCGCGTCGGTCAGGATCGGCGGTGCGCCGGTGGCGAGGCGCCCCGAGGCGAAGAGGAAGACGTTCACGGCATAGGTCAGCAGCGACGTGCCCATGATGACGGGGAAGGTCCGCAGGCGCAGGACGAGGTAAAGGCCCGCGGCGGTGAGCACGCCGATGGCGGAGGCGACGAGGAATTCCATGTCAGGCCCCCATTTCGGTGGTGCGGGGAAGGTCGTCGCGCGAGGGGTCGACCCCCATCGGATAATCGTCCTCCGGACCGTGCGCGCGGCGGGCGAGGCGCGAGAAGCTTTCCAGCGAGAGCATCACCGCGCCCACGACGGCGAGGAACACGCCCAGATCGAAGATCGCGGCGGTGGCGAGCTCGAACTTGTCGAAGGGCGGGATGCGGACATAGGTGAAGGCCGAGGTAAGGAACGGCGCGCCGAAGAACCACGAGCCGATCCCGGTCAGCCCCGCGGTCAGCACGCCGGCCCCGATCACGCCGTGGTAGGGATATTTCAGCCGCGCGGAGGTCCAAGCGAAGCCCGAGGCCATGTACTGCATCACGAAGCCGATCGACACGATGAGCCCGGCGATGAAGCCGCCGCCCGGTTCGTTGTGGCCGCGCAGGAAGATGTAGAATCCGACGAGCATCACCACCGGCATGATGACGCGGGTGACGATGACCATGAGCATCGGATGCGTGCCGCCCGCGCGGGCCTGATCGGGGACGCGGTTGAGGAGGCGTGCGCGGACCGGGCCGGAGAGCAGCGCCTCGGTCAGCGCGAAGATCAGCAGGGCGGCGATGGAGAGCACGATGATCTCCCCGTAGGTGTCGAAGCCCCGGAAGTCGACGAGGATGACATTCACGACGTTGGTGCCGCCGCCGCCCTTGTAGGAGTTGGCGAGGTGGAACTCGGAGATGCTGGGCGCCACCGTGTCGCGCAGCAGGTAGTGCCAGGCGAGCGCCATCGTGGCGAGACCGCCCGCCACCGCGATCGCGCCGTCGCGGACGCGGCGGAGGGAGGAGCTTTCGACCGGCGTGCGGTTCGGCAGGAAATTGAGTGCGAGCAGCAGCAGGATGATCGTCACCACCTCCACCGTGAGCTGCGTCATGGCGAGGTCGGGCGCGCTGAAGAGGACGAAGCCCGCGGTGACCATGAGGCCGACGATGCCGATCAGGATGAGCGACAGCAGCCGGTTGCGGTGAAAGAAGACGAGTGCGCCGGCGGCGGCGACAAGCATCGCCCAGCCGGCGACGTGAACGACGCTCGGGGTCTGCATCGTCCGGCTCGGCCCCTCCGAGGCACCGGTCAGCCAGGCATGGGCGCCCACGGCCAGCACCGTGACGGCGAGGATCGCGGCATAGCGGGAGAACGCGCCGTCGTGGAGCGGCGCGACCGTCCGCCGGGCGAGGCCCACGGCCCCGGCGACCAGGCCGTCGAAGAGCGCCTTCGCCTCCGGCCGCGGCGTGCCGTCCCAGAGGCGCTGCGCCGGGCGATGCGCGAGGAACAGCAGGAGGCCCCCGCCCACCGCGACGATCGACATGTAGAGCGCGGGGGTCAGCCCGTGCCAGATCGCCAGATGCGCCCCGGGCACCTCCGCCGTGCCGCCCAGCACGGCGGCGGTGACGAGCTTGACAAAGGGCTCCGCAAGGAAGGGCATCACGCCGATCCCGACGACGAGGACGACGAGCAGCGCGGGCGGGCCCCAGAGACCCGGACCCGGATCGTGCGGATGGCTCGGGTAGTCGTCGCGCACCGGGCCGAAGAAGACTTGACCCACGAACCGGAAGCAGTAGGCCGCCGAGAAGAGCGAGCCCAGCACCGCGAGCGCGGGCACGAGCCAGGGGAGGTCGAAGAGCGTGGTATGCGCCGCTTCCTCCAGCATCATCTCCTTGGAGAGGAAGCCGTTCAGCAGCGGGATGCCCGCCATCGACAGCGCGGCCAGCGTGGCGATCACGAAGGTCACCGGCATCAGCCGCCGGAGCCCGCCCAGATGCCGGATGTCGCGGGTATGCGCCCCATGGTCGATGATGCCTGCGGACATGAAGAGCGCGGCCTTGAACGTGGCGTGGTTGAGGATGTGGAACACCGCGGCCATCGCGCCGAAGGCGGTGCCGGTCCCCAGAAGCATGGTGATGAGGCCCAGATGGCTGACCGTGGAGAAGGCGAGGAGCGCCTTCAGATCGTGCTTGAAGAGCGCGATCGTGGCGCCGAGCACCATCGTGATCAGTCCCGCCCCGGTGACGAGCACGAACCATTCCGTCGTCCCCGACAGGACCGGCCAGAGCCGTGCCAGGAGGAAGATCCCGGCCTTCACCATGGTCGCGGAATGCAGGTAGGCCGAGACCGGCGTAGGCGCGGCCATCGCGTGCGGCAGCCAGAAGTGGAACGGGAACTGCGCTGACTTGGTGAAGCAGCCGAGCAGGATCAGCACCAGCGCGGGATGGTAGAGCGGCGAGGCCTGGATCGCGTCGCGGTTCTCGAGGATCACGCTCAGCTCGTAGCTGCCCGCGATCCGTCCGAGGATCAGCATGCCGCCGATCAGCGCGAGCCCGCCCATGCCGGTGACGGCGAGGGCCATCCGCGCGCCCTGCCGCCCCTCGGGGAGGTGCTTCCAGTAGCCGATGAGCAGGAACGACGACAGCGAGGTCAGCTCCCAGAAGACGAGCAGAAGCAGCACGTTGTCCGACAGGACGATCCCCACCATCGCCCCCTGGAACAGGAGCAGGTAGGTGAAGAACTCGCCCATGTGGTCGTCGCGCGAAAGGTAGTGCCGGGCATAGGCGATGATGAGCAGCCCGATCCCGAGGATCAGCGCGGCGAAGAAGAAGCCGAGCCCGTCGAGCCACAGCGTCACGTCGAGCCCGAGCCCGGGCAGCCAGGCCACGCGCGCGGAGACGATCTCGCCGGCGAGCACCGCCGGAAGGTTCGTCAGGAGGCCCACCAGCGCCAGCAGGGTGACGGTGAAGGTCACGCCGGCGCAGGCCTGCCGCCCCGCCGCGTTCATCAATCCGGGCAGCATGGCCCCGAGAAAGGGCAACGCGACGATAAGAAAGAGGGACACGCGATCTCCTTGCTTGCGGCCGGCCGTTGGGACGTTTTGGAGAAGGCCGGGCCTAGGCACAAGAAAGGTCGGGACATTTGACGCGATTGTGGCGTCGGCGCGCCGCGTCCCCCTGACGCTCCCGGTTTGCCCGCTCCCGCGTTTTCCGCATCCGCCGGCGGATCGGAGGCTGGCGGTCGCCGCCGCGTCCATGCCAACAAGACGGCATGTCGTCGACGCGAGATATCGGCCCGGCCGGCTTCCTACACTCGCTCTATCGCGGCCACACGCCGGCCGCGCGCCGGTTCCGCTATGTCCTGCTGCTCTTCGACATCGTCACGATATTGTTCGTGATCGTCACCTCGTTCTTTCCGCGCACGCAGTTGATCGAGGTGCTCGACGCCGTGTTCGGCGCGCTGATCCTCGCCGATTTCCTCGTGCGCCTTTTTCTGGAGCAGCGGCGCGGCTATTTCCTGATGCGGTTCACGACCTGGGCGGACATCGCGGCGATCGTGTCGTTCCTCGCGCCGCTGGCGGGCGAGGGGCTCGGGTTCCTGCGCATCCTGCGGACGCTGCGGCTTCTGCGGAGCTATCACCTGGTGATGCAGCTGCGCCGCGACTTCCGGTATTTCCGCACGCATCAGGACATCATCCTCGCGGCCGTGAACCTGGGCGTGTTCCTGTTCGTGATGACGGGGCTCATCTACACGGTGCAATGGGCGGTGAATCCGGAGATCGGCAACTATGCCGACGCGCTCTATTTCACCGTGACGACGCTGACGACGACGGGGTTCGGGGACATCACCCTGATCGGGCCGTGGGGCCGCATGCTGTCGGTCGCGGTGATGATCTTCGGCGTGACGCTTTTTCTGCGCCTGCTGCAGGTCCTGTTCCGGCCGCGCAAGGTGCGCAAGGAATGCAGGCGCTGCGGCCTGCTGCTGCACGACCCGGATGCGGTGCATTGCAAGCATTGCGGCGCGACGATGCATATCAAGACCGAAGGGGTCGCCTGAGCCGCGGCTCCCGCCGCCCCGCCGGGGTCAGAACTGCGTGAACTGGAACGTGTAGACGGGCGCGGGCGCCGGCCGCGCGACGGCAGGCGCCGTCGTGGCGAAGCACTTCTGCGTCGCCCGCCCGGTGGTCGGCCAGAAGCGCAACCGCCGGGCGTTCTTGCCGCCGAGCGACGCGGCGATGCAGGGGATGCCTTCGTCCTCCAGGAATTGCAGCGCGAAGGCGGCGTTGGCCGCGCCGATGTCGGACAGGCCGTCGACCATCCGGGCCCCGCCGAAGAGCTTGGCCCGCATCCGCTCCTTGTGCGCGCCCTTCTTCATCATGTCGTTGATCAGAAGCTCCATCGCCTGGGCGCCGTAGATGACGTTCCGGGAGGAATGCGCCGTGCTTTCGGGCAGAAGGAAATGATTCATCCCGCCGAGGCCCGCCCCGGCATCGAACAGACAGGCGGCCACGCAGGATCCGAGGACGGTCGTGATGACCGCCTCCGGATCGGTGGAGACCGCGTGCGTTCCCTGTGCGACGTTGAGGATCATGGAGACTCCGGGATCGGATCGGCGCTGTCGCGCTCAGGCTGCGCGCGAGGGTTTGGACCGTGCGTTGCACCGTTCGAGAACGGCGCGGGTCATCCGAGACAGCGGCAGCTGCTTCTCGACGGCGCCCATCTCGTGGGCCACGCGGGGCATGCCGTAGACGAGGCTCGTCGCCTCGTCCTGGCCGAGCGTCCGCGCGCCGGCCGCGCGCATCGCCGCGAGTCCGCGCGCCCCGTCGTCGCCCATGCCGGTGAGAATCACGCCGAGGGCGGGTGCGCCAAGCCTGGCGAGGGAATGGAACAGCACGTCCACCGAGGGCCGGTGGCCGTTGACCGGCCGGCCCTCCCGCAGGCGGCAGACGCGCCTGTCGCGGCCCATGACCTCGAGATGCCGCGACCCGCCCGGGGCGAGGTAGATCCGTCCCGGCTTCAAAGGTGCGCCGTTGGTGGCCTCCCGCACATCGGCGGCGCAGTGCGCGTCGAGGCGGCTCGCGAAGCTCGCCGTGAACGCCGCGGGCATGTGCTGGGTGACGACCGTCGGGGGGCAGTTCGCCGGAAAGCCCGACAGGACCGCGAGGAGCGCATCGACGCCGCCCGTCGACGCCCCGATCGCCACGATCCGGCCGTCGGGGGCGAAATCCGGCGCAGCGGCCGGCGCCGCCGGGACGTCCCGCGGAAGGAGGCGCGTCTTCGCCGCGCCGCGCACCAGCTCGCGAAGAGGATCGTAGGCCTGCGGCAGGCTTCCGTCCTCGGGCTTGATGAAGACGTCGTAGGCGCCGAGGGCCAGGGCCTGAACGGAGGTGGCGGTCCTGCCGCGCCCGACCCTGGCGGAGACGACCACCACCGGCATGGGCCGCAAGCGCATCAGCTTCGCGAGAAAGCCGGGCCCGTCCATGCCGGGCATCCACAGGTCGAAGGTCAGCACGTCGGGATCGAGCGCCTTGATCGCCTCGCGCGCGGCGCCGGCGGTCGACGCGATCCCCACGACGCTTGTGTGGGGATCGCGTTCCAGTTCCGTCCTCAAGACGGCACACATGACCGGGGAGCCGTCGACCACCAGAACCCGGATGTTTCTCATCGTGAACGATCCTTACCAGGCGACAGGATCGCGTCATCGGCGATCGCGGTTCAGGGGCAGGGGCGCGGACGCCCCTGCCGACAGGGCGGTTCTCAGAACTCTTCCCAGTCGTTCATCAGGGTCCGCGGCTCGTCGGCGAGCGCGATGTTGCCCTGCGCGCGAAGCGGCACCGCATTCGCCCTCGGACGAACCGGCAGGGCCGTGACGTTGCCCCGGCCCGGCGCCTGGCTTGCATTCGCGGCGTCCCCGGTGGTGAACCGCGCCATCAGCCCGGCGAGCGACATGGTCTCCGAGCGCATCGTCTGGCTGGCGGCGTTCACCTCCTCGACCATCGCGGCGTTCTGCTGCGTCACCTGGTCGAGCTGGCCGACCGCGGTGTTGATCTCGCTGAGTCCGACCGATTGATCGCGCGCGGAGGACGCGATCCCATTCACGAGCGAGGTGATGGTCGATACCGAGTCGACGATGGTCGCGAGCGCCTTTCCCGTTTCGTCGACGAGCTCCACGCCCGCCTCGACCTGTTGGGAGGAGGTCGAGATCAGCGCCTTGATCTCCTTGGCCGCCTCCGCGGAGCGGGTCGCGAGCGCCTGGACCTCGGAGGCCACGACGGCGAAGCCCCGGCCGGCATCGCCCGCCCGCGCCGCCTCCACGCCCGCATTGAGCGCGAGGAGGTTGGTCTGGAAGGCGATGTCCTCGATCACGCCGATGATCTGGCTAATCTGTTCGGAGGACTTCTCGATCTTGCTCATGGCCTTCACGGCCTTCTTGACGATGCGGCCGCTGTCGACGGCGGCCTTGCGCGTGCCGGATACGTCGGCGCTGGCGGCGTCGGCCGCCTCGGCCGCGGCCTTGACGCTGGTCGTGAGCTGCTCGAGCGCGGCGGCGGTCTCCTCCAGCGCGGCGGCCTGATTCTCCGTCCGTTTGGCCAGGTCGTCGGCGGCACCGCCGACCTGGTTCGCTTCGCTCTGCATGTTGGCGGCGTTGAAGGCGACGGCGGAGATCGTGTCGTCGAGCTGTGCGATGGCGGTGTTGAAGTTCTGCCGCAGGTCGTCGTAGCCAGCGGCGAAGGCCTCGTCGAGGCGAACGGTGAGATCCCCGTCCGCGAGGTTCGACAGCGCGCCGTTCAGCCGGTCGACGACCTGCGACAGGTCAGCCTCCATCGCGCGACGGTCCTCGATGCCTTGCAGGCGCTCGGTCTCGGCCCGGGTGATGTCGTTGACCAACTTGACGACGCGGACGACGTTGCCGGCGCCGTCGCGCACGGCGTTGTAGGACCCCTGCATCCAGACGGTGCGACCGGCCTTGTCGACCCGCTCGAACACGCCCGTGATCGTCTCACCTTCGCTCAGCTCGCGCCAGTGATCGCGATATTGCGCGGTCTGCGCGTGGTCGCCGGGGGCGAACATCGAATGGTGACGGCCGACGATCTCCGCTTCGGGGTATCCCATCACGTCGGAGAAGTTCCGGTTCGCCGCGAGGATCCTGCCCTTCGCGTCGAACTGGATCATCAACTGCCCGTCGCTGATCGCCTCGATGATTGCGGCCTGTTCGGCGCTCTCCCTCTCGAGCCGACGGCGCCGGGTCTCGGCCTCGGTCACGTCGGAGACGACCGTGACGAAACGGACGACACGGCCCGCCTCGTCGAGGATCGGACTGTAGATGGCCTGAAGATGGACCTCGCGCGCGCCCTTGGCGAGGCGCGGGAAGATGCCGGTCACAGGCGCGCCGCGCGCGAACCCGTCCCACATCCGGCGATGCCCGGCCGTATCGGCGTCGCCCCCCTGGGCGAACATCGAATGATTGCGGCCGATCACCTCGTCGGACGCGTAGCCCATGATCCGGAGGAAGGTGTCGTTCGCCTTCAGGATCGTGCCGTCCGGGTCGAATTCGATCATCCCCTGCGCGGCGCCGATCGCCTCGATCAGGCGGGACGTCTCCCTGCTGGTCATCTCGTCCGCGGCGAGCCGGTCGCGGCATTCCGCGGCGGCTTCGGCGACGCGGCCGATCTCGTCGCCGCGGCCGGCTTCGGGAATCCCGGTGTCGAACTGCTTGCCGCCGACGGCCCGCAGCGCGCCGGCGATGCGCCGCAGCGGACGGCTGATGCCGCGGGCGAGCAGCGTTCCGACACCGGCGGCGAGGGCGCCGAGCAGAACGAGCTCCATTGCGAAGAGCAGCTCTCCGGTCACCCGGCCCTCGAGGACGGCGGGCAGCATCGTCGAGATCGTGACGGCGGCGATCACGAGCGCCGTGATCGCCGCGGGAAACTTGATGGACAAGGGGAGGTCGGAAAGGCGTCGCATCGATCGATCCTTGGTTCTTTGGGTCGGCCGCCCTGCGTCGGATGCGGGGCCGGAATGTGGCGTGGGTCATCGGGGGAGTAGGGTGAAGGCGGCCTTAAGGAGACCGGTCGTTATGCCTTGCATTTTCACGTTCCGGTCCCTCGGCGGTTCACGCTTCGTTAGACTCTGCCGCCTAGATCGCCGCCATCACGGGACGCCGCCGCGAGCCGGCGTCCGAGACGAGATGCGGAGATCGACGTGACCCAGACATCCGAACCAGCGGTCTTCACATTGTCCGCGACCCTCAATCACGACACCGTCCGCGAGCTTGCCGAGTTCCTCGCCGTGCGGCGCGGCGTTCCTGTCACGATCGACGGCACCGCCTCGGGCAGGGTCGGCGCGCAGGCGGCGCAGACCCTCGCGGTCGCGGTGCGCTGCCGGGCCGAGGACGCCGTGCCGCTGAAGATCGTCGATCCTTCGGGCATCGTCGCCCGGAGCCTCGAAACCCTGGGCCTTGCCGAGACGTTCGCCGATGCCCTCATCCACGAGGGAGCTGCCGCATGAAGGCCCAGGTTCTCGCCATCGACGATTCGCGTACGATCCGGTCATTGCTCGCCGCGACGCTGGAGGAATACGACTTCGAGGTCACGACCGCCGTGGACGGCGTCGACGGACTGGAGAAGTTCGCCGAAACCTCACCGAGGGTCGTCATCACCGACATCAACATGCCCAACCTCGACGGCTTCGGCGTGATCGAGGGTATCCGCGGCGGGTCGGTCAACAAGACCGTGCCCATCATCGTGCTCTCGACCGAAAGCGGCGCGGACCTGAAGGACCGGGCCCGCAGGGCCGGCGCGACCGGCTGGATCGTGAAACCCTTCGACGAGACGTCCCTCGTCTCCGTCCTCAAGCGCATTACGGGTATCTGACGCCATGGCTGCACTCGACGCGATCCGGGCAACGTTCTTCGAGGAATGCGAGGACCTCATCGAGGCTCTGAACGAAGGGCTCGGCGAGATGGCCGGCGGCGACCACGGCGGCGAGACGGTGAACGCCGTGTTCCGTGCGGTCCATTCGATCAAGGGCGGTGCGGGCTCATTCGGCCTGAACGACCTCGTGGGGTTCGCGCATACCTTCGAGACGGTGCTCGACCGCATCCGCTCGGGCGACCTCGAGCCGGCCGACGAGCTCATCGCCCTGCTGCAACGCGCCGGAGACGTCCTCGCGGACCTTGTGGAAACCGCGCGCGACGAGAGCCCGTTCGACGCCGCCGCCGTTTCCACCACGTCCGACGCACTCGAGGCCGTTCTCGGCGAGGAAGGCGCGGTCGAAGAGGAGTTCGTGTTCGACGCGGTGGGCGCGGATTTCGACTTCGCACTGCCCGATCTTGACGACGACGAGCCGGGATCCACGACCTACACCATCGCCTTCGCGCCCCGGCGCGACCTCTACGCCACCGGGCACGAGCCGCTCGTCTTGATCGAGGCGCTCGCGGATCTCGGCGAAATCGCGGTCGCGGTCGACCTGTCGGGCCTACCGGGCATCGACGCGTTCGATTGGGAAGGGAGCTACCTCGCCTGGGAGATTACGCTCGTCTCGTCGGAGCCCGAGGGCGCCGTGCGCGAGGTGTTCGAATTCGTCGACGGCCTTTGCGATCTGGAGATCACGGTCGTCCGGTCCGGGGGCAGCGGCGACGCGACGGGATTGCCGGAGCTTCCCGATCTAGACGATTTCGCGCCGGACGACGCCGCGGACCTGCCGGACCTGTCGGTGGAGCCGTCGCCAGCCGCGTCGGCCGAGACGCCTGCGAGGGAAAATGCCGAGCCCGCCCCGGCCAGGAAGGACGCGCGGGCGACGCTTCGGGTCGATGTCGACCGGATCGACCGGCTCATCAACACGGTGGGGGAGCTCATCATCAATCAGGCGATGATCACGCAGCGCGTGCGCGAGATCGGCGTGCCGCTGACGCCCGAGATCGCGACCGATCTGGACGATTACAAGCAGCTCGCCCGCGAGGTGCAGGAAGGCGTGATGGGCCTGCGGACCCAGCCCGTCAAGCAGCTCTTCCAGCGGATGACCCGGATCGCGCGGGAAACGGCGGACGTGGCCGGCAAGTCGGCACAGCTCGTCATCGAGGGCGAGGAGACCGAGGTCGACAAGAAGGTCATCGAGAAGCTCGCCGATCCGCTGACGCACATGATCCGCAATTCCATCGACCACGGCCTCGAAGTGCCGGAGAAGCGGCGCGAGGCCGGCAAGCCGGAACGGGGCACCGTCAAGCTCACCGCCTGTTACAAGTCGGGCGACGTGCTCATCCGGATCGCCGATGACGGCGCGGGCCTGAACCGGCCGCGCATCAGGCAGATCGCCATCGAGAAGGGGCTGATCCCCGCCGATGTCGATCTGAGCGACGCGGAGATCGACCAGCTCCTGTTCCGGCCGGGCTTCTCCACCGCCGCCTCGGTCACCAGCCTGTCGGGCCGTGGCGTCGGGATGGACGTGGTCCGGACGTCGATCGCGGCGCTCGGCGGGCGCATCTCCATCGCCTCGACGCCCGGCGAGGGGTCGGTCTTCTCAATCCTGTTGCCGCTGACGCTCGCCGTGCTCGACGGCATGGTCGTCCGGCTCGGCGAGGAGACCATGGTCGTGCCGATCGCCTGCATCGAGGAGGCGATCCGGCCGCGCAAGGACGACCTGAGCCGGCTCGGCACCGGGCGGACGCTGTTCTTCAACCGGGGCGACTACCTGCCGGTGATCGACCTGGCCGAGCGTCTGGGCCATCCGACACGTGCGAAGAAGCTGACCAAGAAGACGCTTCTGATAATCCAGTCCAACGGATCACGGGTCGCCCTGGCCGTCGACGGCGTGGTCGACAAGCGGCAGGTCGTGATCAAGAGCCTGGCAAAGAACTACCGTCACATCGCCGGCATCTCCGCCGCGACGATCCTCGGCGATGGAAAGGTTGCGCTGATCGTCGACCCCGACGGGATCGCCGAGGATCCGCCCTCGGCCGGGTCGATGCGTTCCCGCACCGAGGACGAAACCCGCAGGGAGGAGAAGAAAGATGCCGCCTGAAGCCGAGACGCTCGCCGCGCCCGCCGAACTCTACGCAACGGTGATCGTGGCCGGGCAGGACTTCTGCATCGACATCAAGCGGGTGCGCGAGAATCGCCGCTGGTCGCCGACGACCACGCTGCCGCATGCGCCGCACTACCTGATGGGCACGATGAACCTGCGCGGCGAGGTCATCCCGATCATCGATCTGGCCGCGCTTTTCGGGTTCGCGCGGATCGAGCCCACCGATCGCCACGTGATCGTCATCATCGAGCACGAGGAGAAGATCATCGGTCTCGCCGTCGAGGCGGTGCGCCGCATCCTGAGCGTGACGCCGGACCAGATCCGCGACGCGCCGGGCGCCAAGCGCGACACGAGCACGTCCTGCATCCGCGGACTCATCACCACCGACGGCGGCGTGATCCGCATCATCAGCGTCGGCGACGTCGTTTCCGCGATGGAAGAGGTCCTTTGATGGCCGCCACCGCCGTTCGGGGGGATTATCCGTTCACCGACCGCGACTTCCGGACCATCGCCGCGCTCGCGCACGAAAACTTCGGCCTGTTCCTGGAGCCTTGCAAGAAGCAGCTGGCCTATTCGCGGCTGGCCAGACGCCTGCGGTTCCTCGGGCTCGAAACCTTCGGTGAGTATTGCGACATGCTCCGCGGCCCGCTCGGCGAGGATGAGCTGCGCGAGATGCTTTCGGCGCTGACCACGAACGTCACCCAGTTCTTCCGCGAAAGGCACCATTTCGATCAGCTCCGCGCGGAGATCCTGCCCGAGCTTCTCCGCCGCGCCAAGGCCGGGCGGCGGGTCCGGCTCTGGTCGGCGGGGTGCTCCGCGGGGCAGGAGGCCTATTCGCTCGCGCTGACCATTCTGGAGCTCTGCCCTGAGGTCTCGAAGTACGACCTGCGCATCCTCGCCACCGACATCGACCCGGTGATCCTGGAGCGCGCGGTGCAGGCGCGCTATCCGCTCGCCGAGCGCGAGGCGATCCCGGTCGGGATGCGGAAGACGCATACGGTGACGGACGGCGACAGCTTCGTCATGTCGGAGGCCGTGCGACGGCTCGTCTCCTTCGGCGAGCTCAACCTTATGGAGCCCTGGCCGATGACGGGGCGCTTCGACGTCATCATGTGCCGCAACGTGGCGATCTACTTCGATTCCGCCACACAGGCGCGGCTGTGGAAGCGTTTCGCGGATCTCCTGACGGCGGACGGCCAGCTCATGATCGGCCATTCGGAGCGATTGTCCGGACCGGCGGCGGACGAGCTGCGGAATTGCGGCGTCACATCCTACCGGAAGACATAGAACGGCCTCAGGGCCGGATGAAAGAGAGGACGAGTGAAATGGGCATCCGCGAAAAACTGCATGTCATGGTCGTCGACGACATGTCGACCAGCCGTGGCCTCCTGACCCAGGCTCTCGACGCGCTCGGCGTGTGGAACTACTGCGAGGAGAACGACGGCAAGTCCGCGTATCAGAAGCTTCAGCAGAAGCCGGTCCATCTGGTTCTGTCGGACTACAACATGCCCGGCCTCGACGGTCTGGGCCTGTTGGAACATCTCCGCCGCAGCCCCAGGACGCAGAAGACGGCATTCATCCTCGTGACCGGCTCGCCCACGCCCGACGTGGTCACGCGCGGCAAGGCGCTCCGGGTGAACTCGATCCTGAAGAAGCCGTTCACGCCGGCGCAGCTGCGCGACTGCATCGAGAAGGTCGTGGGGCCATTGTGACCGCGCAGGACGCCGCGACCGCGCAGGACGCCGCCAGCCAGTTGCCCCTCGCGGCCTTGATCCGCAACGCCGCGCACGAGGTCGGCCGGCTCCACGATCCGCTGGCGGAACTCGAGGACGTGGCCATCCGCGCCGGCGGACCGGCCCTGGGCGATCGCGCGGTTCGGGCGCGGCTGCAAGCCTTCGACCGGCTTTCGCAGCATGTGCTGGCGTTGTCGGCCTTTCTGGATCGCCTGTCGGCGGTCGTGCCGGAAGGTGTGGGCGTCGACGCGCGCCCGGACATCGTCGCGATTCCGCTCGGGGAGATCCGGAGCGGGCTGCTCGCCGGTCTCGACGACGCGGCACCGGCGATGCCGCGGTCTTCCATCGTGTCCGAGACCCGGGCGCCGAACCCGAACGGGGGTCATGTGGACCTTTTTTGAGCGTGTTCCTTTTCGCTGAACCCGGCTCGGGACGGCACGATATCCGGTCGGGGCAAACCGGCCCTGTCAGAGGGCGCAACGACGGGATCGGGCTTGAATTCCATCGGATCGGTGGCAATCGGAAAGGTTAACGACTAAGTCGGCCTTTGAAGCCACGTCCGGCCAGCTTGCCGTGCCGCTGCGTGAATGCGGTAGCCGGCGCTCAGGTTACGGGCCGCAGGCCAGGTCGAGCGACGCCGAACTGCGAGGAGCGGATGTGAACGAGACAAGGTCCCGAAACCCGGACGCTTCGGCGTCCATTTTCAAGCCGGGCGAGAATTGCTGGCGCGTCGCGCGCGCCGAGAAGCTGGCGCTGATCATCGACGCGGCGGATTACTTCCGGATGCTGCGCGGCATTTTCCTCGAAGCCAAGAGGGAGCTGCTGCTCATCGGTTGGGATTTCGACTTCGAGATCGAGATGCTGCCGGGCGAAAGCGACGGGGACGGTCTCGCGCCCGACGGTTATCCGAACACGCTCGGCCCGTTTCTGGAGGCCGTCGTCGCCCGCACGCCGGAGTTGCACATCTACATGTTGAAGTGGAACGGCGCGGTCCTCGTTGCGCCGGGGCGGTTCCTGCCGACGGTCGCGCTCGACATCTTCGGCGACGACCGGATCCATTTCGCGCTCGACGGTCATCATCCGTTCGGCGCCTGCCACCATCAGAAGATCATCGTCGCGGACAACACCTTCGCCTTCTGCGGCGGCATCGACACGACCGCGGGCCGATGGGACACGCCCGAGCACCTGCCGGGGGATCCGCGCCGCGCGCTTGCGAATGGCACGATCTCCGAGCCGTGGCACGATGCGACTTCCGCGCTGACCGGGCCGGTCGCCGAAGCCCTGGGCGAGCTGTCACGCAATCGCTGGCGACGCGCGACGGGGGAGGAGCTCGTGCCGCCGGACGACGTCCGGCCGATCCTCTGGCCCGATCACCTCCATGTCGATGCGGAGAACGTCGAGGTGGCGATCGCCCGGACCGGGCCGCCCTTCGATGGCGAGGAGCTGACGAACGAGATCGAGCGGTTGATCCTCGACAGCATCGCGGCCGCCCGGCACGTCATCTACGTCGAATCCCAATATTTCGCGGCGGAATCGATCTGCGAGGCGCTGGAGGCTCGCCTGCGGGAGGAGTCGGGACCGGAGATCGTCGTCGTCAACCCCGAGGCGGCGCTGGCCTATGTCGAGGACAGGGCCATGCACGTGCTTCGCGGCCGGCTGGTGGAGCGTTTGCGCGCGGCCGATCACGGCGACCGGTTCCGTATCTACCACCCGGTCAACCGCGAAGGCGAGCCGATCTACGTCCATGCGAAGATCTTCATCGTCGACGACCAGATCCTCCGCATCGGCTCCAGCAACCTGAACGACCGCTCGCTCGGCTTCGATACCGAATGTGACATCGCTTTCGAAGGGGAGCGCCATTCGGTGCGCGCTTTCCGCGCCAGGCTCCTGGCTGAGCATCTCGCCGTGCCGGTCGAGAAGGTCGAGGCGACGCTGGACGAGAAGGGCACGCTGATCGGGGCGATCGAATCCCTCCGCGTGGAGGGCGGCCGGGCCCTGCGTCCCATCGAACGGGTTCCGGAGGATCTGCTCGGAGAGTTCCTCGCCGATACGCGCCTCTTCGATCCGCGCTACGAGCCCGGAGAGCCGGCCGCGGCGGGCCACGGTCTGCGCCCGCGTCACCTCGCGCTGATCGCGGGCGCGGCGGGGCTCGGGCTCGTCGCCTGGCTCGTCTGGCGGCACCGGTCGTTGCCGCGCTAGGGGCGCGGGCCGGACCGGCTGCGGCAAGGCGTCCCGGGCGGAACCAGGATCGCGCACCGAAGGTTGCCTGCCGAACGGCGAGGGAACCGTATGACGCAGAGCAGACCGGCGGGTGCGGAAGCACTGCGCCTCGCCGAGTGGATGCGCAAGACGGATGCGCGCCGGGTGATCCATGTCGCGGCATCCGAGTCCCGGGCCGAAGGGATCGTTCGTTTCCTCGGCGCGACGCATCCGTCGCTCGCGATCCACCTTCTGCCGCCCTGGGATTGCCTGCCCTACGATTGGGCCTCGCCCTCCTCGGCCGCGATGGGCCACCGGTTGGCGGCGCTGCGCGAAGTGGCCGGGGCAGGGGACGCCCCCGCGCTTCTGGTCACGACGCCCGCCGCCGTGATCCAGCGTGTCGTGCCGCGCGGAACGCGCGACGCGCTCGCGCTCTCCGTCGGCGACGCGATGGAGGCGGAGGCCGTGGTGGACCGCCTTGCCGCGCTCGCCTACCACGAGGAGGGGCGCATCGACGAGCCGGGCGAGATGGCCCTGCGCGGCGCGGTGCTCGACGTGTTTCCGGCCGGCCTCGACCATCCGCTGCGCATCGCGTTCGAGGACGGCCGCATCGCCGCGATCCACGTCTTCGACGCCGCCAGCCAGCGGACCGTCGCGGATCGCGACAGCGCGGTGATCGACCCTGCGAGCGAGCTTCCGGCCGAGATCGCGCGCGAGCGCGAGGCGGGGGCGGAACACTGGCTTCCCGACCACCACGATCGGCTCGTCCCGCTTCGCGACGAGGTGCCGGGGGCCCGGCTCTCGGGGAGCCCGGACGCGCTTTCGGCGGTGGGCCGGATCCTGTCCGGCCTTCCGGCCGCCCGTGAGGAGCGGATGCAGGCCGAGGTCGATGGCGGCGGCGCGCGGCGCCCCCTTCCGCCCGACCGGCTCTACCTCGCCCCGGCGGACTGGACGTCCTGGCGAAAGGAAGCGGCGGAGATCGCCCTCGACGGGGTGGTTCCGGCGCCCGTCATCGCCGGCGAGGCCCGGCCGCGTGCGGCCCTGCGGGCGGCGATCGCTGGGGCCGGGCGGACGATCCTCGTCGCGGGTACCGCCCGGGAACGCGCTCGTCTGGCGCGCATGGCCGGGATGGACGCGATCGCCGCCGATAGCTGGTCGGAGACGGAGGAACTCGAGCGTGGCGGCGCCGCCACGCTCGTGGCGCCGCTCGATCACGGTCATCGCGATGGCGCGACGCTGGTGCTGAGCGGGCGCGATGTGCTGGGACGGCAGGCCGCGGCCGCCACCGGCCCGGCCGCACCGCCGCCCTGGATCGCCGAGGCGCAGGAACTGCATCTCGGCGACCTCGTGGTGCATGAGGCGCACGGGCTCGGCCGGCTTGAGGGGCTCGAACCCCTTAACGGCGGGGAGGCCCTGCGCATCGTCTATGGCGACGACGACGTGCGTCTCGTCCCGGCCTCGGAGGCCGGGCATGTCTGGCGCTACGGGCAGGACGAGGACGGCGTGGCGCTCGACCGGCTGGACGGGAAGGGCTGGGACCGCCGCCGCGCCCGCTTTTCCCGCGCCATCCGCGAATCCGCGGAAGCGATGGTCGAGGCCGCGCGCGGCCGCGCCGAGTTGGAGGCGCCGGTCCTGAAACCCGAAGCGGCCGCCTACGAGACGGTCGCCGCCGCCTTTCCGTGGGAGGAAACCCCGGACCAGCGCGCGGCGATCGGCGACGTGCTGTCCGACCTCGCCTCGGGGCGGCCGATGAACCGGCTGCTGGTGGGCGACGTCGGCTTCGGCAAGACCGAGATCGCGATCCGCGCGGCCGCCGCCGCCGCGCTCGCGGGAATGCAGGTCGCCGTCGTCGCGCCGACCACCGTTCTCGCGCGACAGCATGCCACGACCTTCGGCCGCCGACTCGCCCAGGTCGGGATCGAGGTGGCCTCGCTGTCCCGCCTCACGAATCCCGCCGAAGCGAAGCGCGTGCGCGCGGGCCTGGCCGACGGGACGGTCCGGGTCGTGGTCGGCACGCATGCGATCCTCGGCAAGAATGTCTCGTTCGAGGCGCTCGGCCTCGTCGTGATCGACGAGGAGCAGCGCTTCGGGCGGGCTCACAAACGGGCGCTGCGCACGATGGGCGCCGCCGTCCACACGCTTTCCATGAGCGCGACGCCGATCCCCGGATCGCTCGAAGGCGCCATCGCCGGGGTCCGGCCCCTGAGCCTTCTGCGCACGGCTCCGGCCCGCCGCCGCCCGATCCGGACGATCGTCGCGCCGGCCGAGCCCGGTGCGATCCGCGATGCGCTGTGTCGCGAAGCCCGGCGCCGCGGCCAAAGCTTCGTCATCGTGCCGCGGATCGAGGAGATCGAAGCCACGGAGGCGATGCTGGCCGAGCTCGTCCCCGATCTGGACGTCCGGGTCGCCCATGGCGACCGGCCGGCGCGGGAGATCGACGAGACCATGACGGGTTTCGCCGACGGCGCGGGCGACGTGCTGCTGGCGACGACGATCGTCGAATCCGGCCTCGATGTGCCACGCGCCAACACGATGATCGTGTTGCGGCCCGACCTCCTCGGGCTTGCGCAGCTCCACCAGTTGCGCGGGCGCGTGGGCCGCGGCAGCCGGCAGGCCTATTGCTGGCTCCTGACCGACCCGGACGTTCCGCCGAACGAGGCCAGGGAGCGACGCCTCGATACGATCGCGGCGATGGACACGCTCGGCGCCGGGCTCGCCCTTTCGGTCGCCGATCTGGACCGCCGCGGCGCGGGCGACCTTTTCGGTCTGGCGCAGACCGGGCACGACGCACGGGTCGGTCCCGCGCTGCACGCGGCGATGCTGGCCGACGCGCTGCGCAGGGCCAAGGGCGAAGACAAGCCGCCGCGGCCCGAGATCCGGGTGGACGCCCCCTGGAGCCTACCCGAGGACTATATCCACAGCGCCGACATGCGGGCGACGCTTTATGTCCGGCTCGGCCGGATCGACGCGCCGGCGGCGGCGGCGCGCCTCGCCGACGAAGTCGAGGACCGGTTCGGCCCGCCCCCGCCCGAAGAGCGCATGGCGCTGCGGCTCGCCCGGCTCCGCGCGCTCGCGACCCGGCTGACGCTCCGGGGCGTCTCGGCCGGACCGGAGGCGGTGGCGCTCGATTTCGCGGGACAGGCGCCCGACGACGTGCCCGACGACGTCGAACGTTCCGGCAAGCGCCTCGTGCTGCGACGTGCGCTGGAGGCGCCCGAGGCGCGGATCGAAGCGGCGATCGACCTCCTCGAGCGGCTGTCCTGATCCCGACGACGTGAGACCGCGCGGGCCGGGGGTTTGAAACGCCGGAAAAGGACGCGTAACAGGGCGGATCAGCAAACGTGAGGCCCGAGATGGAACGCTTGGACTCCGCGCCGAAGACAGGCGCCCCCGCCCGCCTGTCCGTCGCCCCGATGATGGATTGGACCGACCGGCATTGCCGGGTGTTCCATCGCGTCCTGACGCGTCGGACGTTGCTCTATACCGAGATGGTGACCGCGGCGGCCCTCGTCCGGGGGGGCGCGACGCACCTGCTCGACTTCGATCCCGTGGAGCACCCGGTCGCGCTGCAACTCGGCGGCAGCGATCCGGTCGAGCTCGCGGAGGCGACGGCCCTCGGCGCTGCGCGTGGATACGACGAGGTCAATCTGAACGTCGGCTGCCCGTCCGACAGGGTCCAGTCCGGCTGCTTCGGCGCGGTGCTGATGGAGCGGCCCGCATTGGTGGCGGAGTGCCTCGCCGCGATGGTCCGCGCGGCGGGCGGGGTTCCCGTGACGATGAAGTGTCGTCTCGGGGTCGACGAACAGGACGAAGCCGTCGTGCTGCCCGACCTTCTGTCGCGCATGGCCGATTCCGGAGTCCGGCAGGTGACGATCCACGCGCGCAAGGCCTGGTTGCAGGGATTGAGCCCGAAGGAGAACCGGGAGGTTCCGCCGCTCGACTACCCGCTCGTCCACGCGATGAAGGCGCGGTTTTCCGGCCTTTCCGTCGCGATCAACGGGGGAATCGCGTCGCTGGACGACGCGCTCACGCAGCTTCGGCATGTGGACGGGGCGATGATCGGCCGCGCGGCCTACCACGACCCCGGCGGCGTTCTGCTGCGGGCCGACAGCGTCGTTTACGGAGTCGCCGATTCCTGTCCGGACCGGGCCACGGCGGCCCTGCGGATGGTGCCCCATATCGAGGCGCATCTGGAGGCGGGCGGCAAGCTCGGACAGGTCACGCGACACATGCTCGGCCTGTTCGCGGGCCTTCCCGGCGCGCGCGGCTGGCGGCGGACGCTGTCGGAGGGCGCGGCACGTCCCGGCGCGGGCCCCGAGGTCCTTCATGCCGCTCTGGAACACGTCTCGGCCGCGGCCGCCTGAACCCCCGTTCGCACTGGCCGCGCCCGGCGCCGCAAGATATGGCGGGCGAATTCGTGTCCGGAGAACGCAATGCCCGACGTCGCCATCCTGCTGCCCCTGCTCGCCTTCCTGCTCGCCGTGGGCGCCTTCGCGGGCATCCTCGCGGGCCTTCTCGGGGTCGGCGGCGGGATCGTCCTCGTGCCGGCCTTCTACTACGTGTTCCAGACGCTCGGCTTCGACGGGCCGAACATCATGCAGGTCTGCGTCGCCACCTCGCTCGCCACGATCGTCGTGACCTCGCTCCGCTCCGTGAAGGCGCATGCGGCCAAGGGCGCGGTCGAGTTCGACATCCTCAGGGGATGGGGGCCGGGCATCGTGATCGGGGCATTGCTGGGCTCGCTCACGGCCACGCAGCTGCGCTCGGAAACGCTGACCGGCGTGTTCGCGGCGCTGGCACTCGTCGTGGCAATCTACATGGGCGTGTCCCGCCCGACCTGGCGGATCGCCGACGAGATGCCGCGCGGCTGGAAACGCTACCTCTACTCGCCGCTCGTCGGGTTCCTGTCGGTCCTGATGGGAATCGGCGGGGGCAGCTTCGGGGTGCCGCTGATGACGCTGCACGGCATTCCGATCCACCGGGCGGTCGCGACGGCGGCGGGATTCGGCATCCTGATCGCGGTGCCGGCGGTGATCCTGTTCCTCGCGCTGCCGACGCGGGGGACGTTTCCGCCCTTCACGCTGGGCCTCGTCAACTTGCCGGCCTTCGTGGTCATCGTGGCGATGACCCTGCTGACGGCGCCGCTCGGCGCGAAGCTCGCGCACAGGATGAATCCGGCGCCGCTCAAGCGGGCTTTCGCCTTCTTTCTGCTGCTGGTCGCGCTCAACATGTTGCGCAAGATCCTGACCTAACGCGGCGGACCTTGGCGCGTCAGTCGCCCCGCCCGTCCACCGCGCCGGACCCTGTGCCGCGCGGCCCGGTCCGGAAGTTCCTGCATGACCTGCTGACGCGCCTCGGGCGTCATCCGCGACCAGGCCGCGATCTCGTCCAGCGTCCGCAGGCAACCGGTGCAGAGCCGCGTCTCCGGGTGCACGACGCAGACCCGGATGCAGGGGCTCTCGATCTCGTCGCGCCGCCAGAGCCCGTCGTCGTTCACGCGGCCCCCAGATGGCGGAGGCGGTCGAGCGCGCCCTGCAGGATGTAGCCCGCTGCGACGTGGTCGATCACGGCGGCCCGGCGCTTGCGCGAAGTGTCGGCCTCGAGCAGCGCGCGCTCGGCGGCCACGGTGGAAAGGCGCTCGTCCCAGAAGGCGATGGGCGTGTCGATCCGCCGGGCGAGGTTGCGCGCGAAGGCGCGGGTCGATTGCAGGCGCGGCCCCTCGGAGCCGTCCATGTTGAGCGGCAGGCCGAGGACGATGCCGGCCACCGACCGCGCCGCGAGCAACGCCTCGATGGCGACCGCGTCGGCGGTGAACTTCGTGCGCCGGATCGTCTCGAGCGGGGTCGCGACGGACCGCATCGTGTCGCTCACCGCGACGCCGATCGTCTTGGTGCCGAGGTCGAGCCCCATCAGCGCGCCATAGCGGGGCAGGGCGGCCGCGTAGTCCTCCATCGTCTCGCAGATCATCGGGCAAGCCCCGCATCGTCCGCCGCCTGCGCAAGGAGGTCGAGCGCGTCGGGGCTTCCGGCGAAGACCGACTTCGCCTCCGCGTAGACCGCCGCCGCGTCGTCGGTGCGGCCCAGCACGCCGAAGGAGGTGATGAGCCGCGCCCAGTCGGCGGGCGGGCCGCCCTCGGTCGCGAGGCGCGTGGCGAGGCCTTCGACCATGCCGGCGATCATCGCCACACGGTCCTCCGGCGTCATGTCCGCGCTTGCCGCGATGTCGGCCTCGCCCGGCCCTCGCGGGGCCGGCAGTTCGTCGAGCGCGGTCGGCTCGCCCGCGAGGACGGAGACCTCCTCGATCTGCGCGTAGATGGGCTCGAGCCAGGGATCGTCCGGCGCGCTGTCGGCCACCAGCCGCTGCCACAGGCGGAACGCGAGGTCGGGCCGGCCGCCCTGCGCGTACATGAGCCCGGCATAGTAGCGGGCGAGGCCGTTCTCCGGGTCGCGGCGCACGGCCTCCGAGAAGGCCCGCTCCGCCTCGGGCGAGACGTAGCCGCCAGCGGCGATGACCATGAGCTCCCCCAGAACGGCAAGGTCCTCGCCGCTCGCGCTGTCGCCCCGGATGGCCAGAACCCGGTCCTGCGCCCGCCACGCCGCGCGCATGTCGCCCAGACCCGAGAAGGTCGTGACCGCAAGCTCCCATCCGCGCAGGTCGTCCGGCCGCCCGGCCAGCACCGCGCGAAGGTTTTGCGCCATCCCGGTGACGTCCGGTCGGGACGTGTCGATCCGTTCGGGTGCCGCAACCTCGGCCGCTTCCTGCGAGGGCCGGCCGCGGCGGGCCGCATCGATCCGCTCGATCCGCCCGAGGAGCGGCATGTCCCCGTAGCCCGGCGCGCCGATGGCGAGATAGGTGGTGAGACTGACCGCGACGACCGGCACCGCGACGAGCGCGAGGCCGAGCCAGCGGCCGCCCGGCCCGGTGGCGGCGGCCTGTCGGCGATCGGCCGCGAGGAGGCGGCGCACGACCTCGGCCCGCGCCGCCTCCGCCTCCTCGGGCGCGAGCGTGCCGCGCGTCCTGTCACGCTCCAGTTCGGCCAGTTGATCGCGGTAGATCTCCACGTCCGGCGCCGCCGGCCCGGCGGGGCGGTCGCGCAGAAGCGCGGAGGCGATGGTGGCGATGCAGACGGCCAAGACGAGGGCCGCGACGATCCAGAAAATCATGCGCCGCACCTAGCCCCGTTCGCCCTGCGACAGAAGCCCCACTTGCGGCTTCGTGACCGCGCACGCTACCGGCGATGTCGCGAAACTCCTCGCAGATGCCGCAGCGGGTCAGAAGCGACCGCGACGGCCATGCGAAGGGGAGCCGAGATCAGGGACCGAGAACCGGAGGGCCGCCCGCCCATGCGACGCTTTTCCGCCTTCGCCATCGCGCGCGAGGCCATGCGAAACCACGAGGGCTGGGGCCGGACCTGGGCCAAGCGTTCGCCCGCGAAACGCTACGACGTGATCATCGTGGGCGCGGGCGGGCACGGGCTCGCGACGGCGTATTACCTTGGCCGGAACTTCGGCATCACCAATGTCGGCATCCTCGAAAAGGGCTGGCTCGGCGGCGGCAATACCGGTCGCAACACCACGATCATCCGCTCGAACTATCTGCAGGACCCGTCGGCGGCGATCTACGAGAAGTCGCGCGGCCTCTACGAGACGCTGAGTCAGGAGCTGAACTACAACGTCATGTTCTCGCCCCGCGGCGTGATCATGCTGGCACAGACCCATCACGAGGTCCGCGGCTACAAGCGCACCGCGCACGCCAACGCGCTGCAGGGCGTCGCGACCGAATGGATCGGGCCCGAGCGGGTGAAGGAACTCTGCTCGATCATGAATATCGACGGGCCGCGCTATCCGGTCCTCGGCGGTCTGTGGCAGGCGCGCGGCGGCACCGCGCGGCACGACGCGGTCGCCTGGGGCTATGCCCGCGCCTGCACCGACATGG
Organism: uncultured Jannaschia sp.; assembly: GCF_947494025.1. Lineage (GTDB taxonomy): Bacteria > Pseudomonadota > Alphaproteobacteria > Rhodobacterales > Rhodobacteraceae > Jannaschia. The sequence continues at coordinate 297,516 of NZ_CANLTQ010000002.1, read as the reverse complement.
GCATGGACATCATCCAGCGCTGCGAGGTCACGGGGATCGACCGCGACGGCGAGCGGGTGACCGGCGTCCAGACGACCCAAGGCCCGATCGGCTGCGACAAGCTCGGCATCGTGGTGGCCGGCCATTCCGGTGTGCTGGCCAAGATGGCCGGTTTCCGCCTGCCGCTCGAATCGGTGGCGTTGCAGGCGCTTGTCTCCGAGCCGGTCAAGCCCTGCATGGATGTGGTCGTGATGGCGAACACGGTGCATGGCTACATGAGCCAGTCCGACAAGGGCGAGATGGTGATCGGCGGCGGCACGGACGGCTACAACAACTACACGCAGCGCGGCTCCTTCCACCACATCGAGGAAACGCTGCGCGCGCTTGTGGAGACCTTTCCAATGATTTCCCGCCTGAAGATGCTGCGCCAATGGGGCGGGATCGTGGACGTGACGGGCGACCGCTCCCCCATCCTGTCCAGGACGCCGGTCGAGGGCATCTTCGTCAATTGCGGATGGGGCACCGGAGGCTTCAAGGCGATCCCCGGATCCGGCTTCGGCATGGCGGAGCTGATGGCGAAGGGGTATTCGCCGCTGACCGCGGCCTTTGGACTGGAACGGTTCCGGGAGGGGCGCTTCATCGACGAATCCGTTGCCGCGGGGGTGGCCCATTGATGCGTGCGCATTCGCAAACCACCTTGCGCGTCAAGTTGGTAAATTTGAAAGCAGGTCGTAGCTGGCGAAACTTCGCCGATAATGTATATTGGCGACCGAGTGCAATTTCCATCGAGGCGTCATGCTTTCCCGAATCATTCGCCGGCGACCGCGTGGTCTGGCTCTCGTCCTCGGCGGGGCCGGAGTGGCGATCCTGGTACTCGGCGTCGTCCTGGTCAGCGGTGTGTTCGATCTCGGCGTCGGAGGCGCTCCGCAGGTGCGGATCGACGCTCCGAAGACGGCGCGACTCGTCACGCCCTGACGGAAGGCGGCCGGCAATGGCCGTCCGTGCCATGCGTGACGGGGATGCGTCATGCTTCTGCTGACTTGTCCGAATTGCGGCCTCGCGGTGGAGGAAACCGAACTCGCGCCTGGGGGCGAGGCGCATCTGAAGCGCTTCGGGCCGGATTCCACCGCCGAGCAGTTCGAAGAATACATGTTCCTGCGCGACAACGCGAAAGGCGTGCATTTCGAGCGCTGGCGGCATGCCTATGGGTGCGGCAAGTGGTTCCTTGCCGCCCGCAACACCGCGACGCTGGAGGTCTACGGCACGTATCCGGCCCGGACGACCGAGCCGCCGCAGCATATCCGGGATGAGATCGCGCGGAGGACGGGGGCATGAGCCGACGCCTCAGGACCGGCGGACGGCGCATCGACCGCAGCCGCCCCGTGAGCTTCACGTTCGACGGTCGCGAGATGCGCGGCTTCGCCGGCGACACCGTCGCTTCGGCCCTGCTCGCCAACGGCCAGCTCCTGATGGGGCGCAGCTTCAAGTACCATCGACCGCGCTCCGTCGTGGGGTCCGGCCCGGAGGAGCCGAACGCGCTCGTCTCCATCGGCGAGGGCGCGCGGTTCGAGCCGAACCAGCGCGCCACGGTGCAGCCGCTCTGGGAAGGACTCGTCGCGCGGAGCCAGAACGCCTGGCCGTCGCTTGATTTCGACATCGGTCGGGTCAACGATTACGGGTCGAAGTTCCTGCCGGCCGGGTTCTACTACAAGACCTTCATCCATCCGCGCCCGTTCTGGAAGCATGTCTTCGAGCCCCTCATCCGGCGCGCGACGGGTCTCGGCGCGGCGCCGACCGAGGCGGATCGCGACACCTACGCCCATCGCTACGCCTATTGCGACACGCTCGTGGTCGGCGGCGGGATCGCCGGCCTTGTCGCTGCGCGCGCGGCGGCGGCGGCGGGCGAGCGCGTGATGCTCGTGGAACGGCAGGAACTTTGGGGCGGACGCGCTCCGACCGACGGCGCGACGCTGGATGGACAACCTGCCGCCGAGTGGGTGAGGGACAGCGTGCAAGCCCTTGGGGCGATGGAGAACGTCACGATGCTCCTCCGCTGCGAGGGGTCCGGCGTCTACGATCATGGTTACGTCCTGTGCACCGAGTCGCTGACGGACCATCTGGCCGGGAAGTCCGGCCCCCGGCAACGTCTCTGGCGCGTCCGCGCCGGTCGCGTCGTCGCGGCGACCGGCGCCATCGAGCGACCGCTCAGCTTCGCCGGCAACGACGTGCCGGGCGTGCTTCTGGCCTCCGCGTTGCGTGACTACGTCGTGGATTACGGCGTCTCGCTGGGCGAGCGGACCGTCATCGTGACCAACAACGACGATGCTTACCGGACGGCGAAGGCGCTGCTCGCGGCGGGTCTGCGCGTGCCGGCCATCCTCGACGTGCGCGAGGGAATGAACAGCCCTCTCGTGAACGAGGTCAAGGGGATGGGCGTCCGCGTTCATGCGGGACGCGGCATCGCGAGGGTGCATGGCGACGGGCGCGTCACCGGCGTCTCCGTCTGCGCGCAGTCGGGCGACGGCACCGTGCTGCAGGAGATCCGCTGCGACTGCGTGGCGATGTCGGGCGGTTGGTCCCCGGTCGTGCATCTGTGGTCGCATTGCGGCGGCAAGCTCTGGTGGGACGAGGCCCGCGCGATGTTCCGGCCCGACGCGGACAATCCGCCGACCGGCGCGGACGGCAAGGGCTTCGTGAGCGTGATCGGCGCCGCGAGCGGGGCGCTGAGCACGGCGGAGGTGCTGACAGACGTCGCCGACACGCTGGGCGGTCCGGCGCCCGAGGTCGAGGACATCGCGGAAGGCCCGATCCGGCAAGTCTGGACCATGCCGGAGGGTGCGCCGCACAAGCTGCGCGCGAAGATGTGGCTCGACTACCAGAACGACGTGAAGGTCTCCGACATACGCCTCGCCGCGCAGGAGGGGTTCGAGAGCGTCGAGCACGCCAAACGCTACACCACGCTCGGCATGGCGACCGATCAGGGCAAGCTCAGCAACATCAACGGGCTCGCCGTGCTGGCCGACCGGCTCGACACGACGATCCCGCAGGTCGGCACGACGACGTTCCGTCCGCCCTACACGCCGGTCACCATCGGCACGCTCGCGGGCGAGGCGCGCGGCGTCGCGTTCCAGCCGCTGCGCCGGACGCCGGTCCACGACTGGCACGAGAACCACGGCGCCCATTGGGAACCGGTGGGCCAGTGGCGGCGGCCCTATTGCTACCCAAGGCCGGGCGAAAGCCATGCCGACGCCGTCATCCGCGAGGTTCGGAACACACGCGAGAGGCTGGGACTGCTCGACGCCTCCACGCTGGGCAAGATCCTCGTCCGCGGTCCCGATGCCGGGCGGTTCCTCGACATGCTCTACACGAACATGATGTCGACGCTGAAGCCGGGACGGTGCCGCTACGGGCTCATGTGCGATGAGAACGGCTTTCTGATGGATGACGGGGTCGTCGCGCGGATCGACGATCAGACCTTCCTCTGTCACACCACCACCGGCGGGGCCGAGCGCATCCACGTCTGGATGGAGGATTGGCTGCAATGCGAGTGGTGGGACTGGAAGGTCCACACGCTCAACCTGACGGAGCAGTTCGCGCAAATCGCCGTTGTCGGCCCGAAGGCGCGCGCGGTGCTGGAAAAGCTGGGTGGCATGGACGTCTCGGCCGAAACGCTGCCGTTCATGGCCTGGACCGACGGCACGCTCGGCGGTTTCGAGGCGCGCGTCTTCCGGATCAGCTTCTCGGGCGAGCTCAGCTATGAAATCGCGGTGCCGGCCGGCCAGGGCCGCGCGCTCTGGGACGCGCTGATGGAGGCGGGCGTCGAGTTCGGCGCGATGCCCTACGGGACCGAGGCGCTGCACGTCATGCGGGCCGAGAAGGGCTTCATTATGATCGGCGATGAAACCGACGGAACCATCATCCCACAGGATTTGGGTCTCGACTGGGCGATCTCCAAGAAAAAAGAGGACTTCCTTGGCAAGCGCGGGCAGGGGCGGGACGCGTTCCGAAAGCCCGATCGGTGGAAGCTCGTGGGGCTCGAAACGATCGACGGCTCGATCCTCGAGGACGGCGCCTATGCCATCGCCGACGGCACGAACGAGAACGGTCAGCGCCGGACGGAGGGGCGCGTGACCTCCACCTATTACTCGCCGACGCTCGACCGGGGGATCGCGATGGGCCTTGTCGCGCGCGGGCCCGATCGGATGGGCGAGACGCTTCGCTTCACCCAGATCGGGGGCGAACCGGTGGCGGCACGGATCGTCGATCCGGTCTTTTTCGACAGGGACGGGGAGAAGCAGAATGTCTGACACCACCGTCCTGGCGATGGATCCCGTCGGCCTGATCGCCCTGCGCGGCCCGCTCGACGTGCTCGCCCCGGCCGTCGAGGCGGAGACCGGCTGCGCCCGTCCCGCGCAACGCCTCTCGACCGCGGCGAACGGGATGCGCGTGATGTGGATGTCGCCCGACGAGCTGATGCTGATCTGCGATCACGCGGCAGCGCCCGACATCGCCGCGCGCCTGACTGACCGGCTGGGCGACGCCTTCGCGACGGTCGTCGTGGTGAGCGACGCGCGGGTGCTGTTCGAGCTCACCGGGCCGGGCGCGGTTCTGGCTTTGGCGAGCCTGATGCCCGTGGATTTCGCGCGGCTCGATCCCGCCGAGGTTCGACGCACCCGGATGGCACAGATCCCCGCCGCGATCTGGCGGGAGGGCGCGGCATGGCGGGTCATGTGCTTCCGCTCTGTCGCGCGTTACGCGGAGACGCTACTGCGCGGCGCCGTTCCGGCCTGATCCCCGCCCCGGGGGTTGACCCCGCGGCGATCCGGGCAACATGTCGCAGGACGAAAACCGAGGAGAGACATCATGGCTTTCGAGCTTCCCGACCTTCCGTATTCCCACGACGCGCTCGCCGCCGACGGCATGTCGAAGGAGACGCTGGAATACCACCACGACATTCACCACAAGGCCTATGTCGACAACGGCAACAAGGCGATCTCCGGCACGGAATGGGAATCGAAGTCCCTCGAGGAGATCATCAAGGGCACCTACGATCCGAACGCCGTGGCGCAATCGGGCATCTTCAACAACATCAGCCAGCTCTGGAACCACAACCAGTTCTGGGAAATGATGAGCCCGGGCGAGAGCCAGATGCCCTCCGAGCTGGAACGCGCGCTGACCGACAGTTTCGGGTCGGTCGACAAGTTCAGGGAAGAGTTCGCCGCCGCCGGCGCGGGTCAGTTCGGCTCCGGCTGGGCCTGGCTGGTGAAGGACGCGGATGGTGGCCTGAAGGTCACCAAGACCGAGAACGGCGTGAACCCCGTTTGCTTCGGCCAGACCGCGCTTCTGGGCTGCGACGTGTGGGAACATTCCTACTACATCGACTTCCGCAACAAGCGCCCGGCCTATCTCGACAACTTCCTGTCGAAGCTGGTGAACTGGGAGAATGTCGCCTCCCGCATGTGATTCCGGCGGACGGGACGGAAAGGGGCCTTCACGGCCCCTTTTTCATGTCCGGAACATCCCGTCCGTCACGGGGTTGATCCACTGAACAGCTACGGAGAAAACATCATGGCCGAACGTCATCGCTCCAGCGACGGAACCCGCGACACCGACCAATTCGTCGAGGACATGCCCGCCACGCCGAGCCAACAGGGTCGCGCCGATGGCGAACTCGAGCGGCAGGTCGGCTCCCGCGCCGAGGAGGAGACCGCCAAGCATGGCGAGGGTGTGACCCGCGTGACCAAATCCGACGAGAAGGGCGAGGGCAATCTCGGCGGTCTTCATGGCACCGGATCGGAGGACAAGTAGATGGCCAGTCTGAAGAACGGTACGATGGTCGTGGTGACCGACAGCGAGAAGGCGCTGTTCATGGTCAATCTGACCGACGGGGAGGATCCGAATTTCGACGTCGTTCGCGTCGACGAGGAGGCCAACCCGCCCGATCGGGAGCAAAAGGCGAACCGCAAGGGCATGAACCAGGAAAGCGCATCCCCCGGCGTACGGTCCTACGACGAAACGGACTTCCACGAGCTGCAGAAGGAACGCTTCGCCGCCGACCTCGCCGAGAAGCTCTACAAGATGGCACATGCGGGCCGTTTCGAGTCACTCGTCATCGTCGCCTCGCCGCAAGTGCTTGGCGTATTGCGGAACGAGATGCACAAGGAAGTGTCCAGCAAGGTCGTGGCCGAAATCCCGAAGACCCTGACGGGGCATCCGCGCGACGAGATCGAAACTCTCGTGAAGGCGCATATCGACAAGATGGACAGCGCCGCCTGAAACTCGAAGGGATCTGGAATGCGGCTCCCGGTTTCGGGGGCCGTTCGCGTTCCGGGAGCAGCGGCACCACGTCGGCGCCTTTTGACCCCTCGCTCAAGCGCTGCTAGCCTTGTCTTTGCCCACAGGGGGACAAGGGAGCGCGACCGATGTCGGGAACCCGATACGTCAGGCAGATGGCGGGCGCGGTCGCAGCGCTGCTGACGCTCGGCCTGATCGGTTTCGGGCTTGCCCCCCAAACATTCGAGGCGCCGGTCGTCGTGACCTCCGAGGAGGTAGTTGAGGCGCGGTCTCGCAATGCCGTAGGCGCCGCCTCCGAAGGCAGGGTCGCCGCTTCGTCCGTCGAAACGCCGCAAACGCTCGATACGACGCCCGTGCCACCAACAGACGCGGTGAGCCCAAGCCTCGACCTCGACATCGTCCGGGTTGATGCACAGGGCGGTGCAGTGGTCGCGGGACGCGGCGAAGCGGATGCAGAGATCGTCGTACGGCTCGACGGTGCGCCCGTCGCCACGTCCCGAACGGACGCCGTTGGCAACTTCGTGTCCCTTTTCGATCTGCCGCCGGCCGATGCGCCCGGCCTTTTGACGGTCGAAATTCGCTACGGGGAGGGGCGCTTCGTTCGAGGGGAAGAAAGCATCATCGTCGCCCCCGCGAGAACCGCGGCATCCGTCATGGCGGACATGACAAGTGACATGTCGGCCGCGAAGGAACGCAAGCGCGAGATCAGGATCGGCGAATTAACATCGCGCGATCCAGGCGAGCTCGAACTTGCCGACACCGCTTCCGGCACAGCCCGACCGAGCATTATGGGGACGTTGGGCCTCGTACCATCGAACGATACCGGATCGGGTCGCGCCGCGCAGCCGTTCGATGCCGCCACGCCCGCGCAAACGTCGGACCAAACGATCCCGGACAAGCTCGCCGGCGCTTCGCTCGATCCTGGCGGTATCATTTCGTCCGTCGCGTCGGACTTGGATTGGCCATTGCTTCCAAACAACAAGGCAGACGTCGCACGCGTGTCCGCGCGGAACGAACCGCTAGACCTGTTCGACACCGGAATGAAGACCTCGGCGCCCGCTGACGTTCCGGGCGGATCGCGCGAAACCGACGCCAACCTTGCCTCGGCAACGGGCGTGGCAGGCGCACCGCCGCCCCGTCTCCTGCGTGCCGGACCCGACGGCGTCACGGTCCTTGCGGGCGCCGCGACGGAGCCGGCGTTTCGCGAAAAGGTGAGCATCGATGCGATCAGCTACGATGCGTCGGGCGAAGTCCAGATCGCCGGACACGGTCTGCGCGAGATGCGCCTGCGCATCTATCTCGACGATCGTCCGGTCCAGGTTGCGCAGGTCGACGAACGCGGGGCGTGGACCGCGGTGCTGTCCCCACTCGAAAGCGGGGTCTACACCTTGCGGGTCGACGCGCTCGCGCCAGATGGCAGCGTCGTCGGCCGGATCGAGACGCCGTTCCAGCGCACCGCCCCGGAGGTCGCGGCAGCGGCCCGTCGCGACGGGCTGACGGCGATCACGGTCCAGCCGGGATACACGCTCTGGGCCATATCCGAGGGATATTTCGGCGAGGGGATCCGTTACGTACAGATCTTCGAGGAGAACCGCGGCCGAATCCGCGATCCCGATCTGATTTTTCCCGGCCAGATCTTCACGCTCCCGCAGGACTGATCCGGCGACGTGGCCGCCCGGATCGATCCGCCCCGTCGTGGGGCGGACCTATCGTTCGAACGACGCTTGGCCTTAGCCCTTGCGGCGGCGGACCAGACCCAGAAGAGCGAGCCCCGACAAGGCCAGCGGCAGGCCAGCGGGCAGGGGCACGGGGGACGGCATTGGCGAGGGTGGCAGGCCCGATTGCGTGACCTCGAGCGAGTCGAGGGCCGCGGCGCCACTCGCGAACACGACGTCGAGCGCGATGTCCCCGTCCTGCACCCCCACGAGACCGGCAGCCGGGTTTCCGCACGCCTCGAAGACGCATCCAAAGAAGCGCGTGAGCACGTCGGAGAAGGGCGTGGCGATATCGGTCAGCGCGATCGAGGTACCATCCTCGCTGACCGATCCGTTCAGGATCTGCAGATCGGTGACGGTGAAGCCGGGGATCGTGTCCGCGAAGACGTCGATTGCGACGTCGACGAGGCTGTTCACGTCGAATGTCGCGCCGTTCGGAGCGTCGATCTCGATCGTGCCGATGGCGCGCAGCGACGCATCGGCGGACGACGTGATGTTCGCGTCGTTCGCCGGGTCGGCGCTGAAGAAGAAATCGTAGACCGCAGCCTGTGCCGGTGTCGAAATCGTCATGCAGCCCGCGAGCAATGCCGCGGCGGCGCTTACCTTCAATTCCATGTTGTCTCTCCGGAGGCTAATTATTAATGCAATGCTCGGACAGTAAACCGTTAACCTTGCTGCAACAAGTCGTGCCGGCCACATGACGTTGCAGTATCATGGAGATCGGTTTGCGGTGGTTCCATCTCGCGCCCGAAGGGCCTAGCCTCCAGCCGAGGCCGGGAACGATCATGCGCCGCAGCACGAAAACAACAACAGGGCCCCCCGCGGGGGCGCTTGGCATCATACGGCGCGTCGCGCCGTATCTGTGGCCCGAGGGGCAGACCGACATGAAGGTCCGCGTGGTCACCGCGCTGACCATGCTCGTCGTGGCCAAGCTCATCGCCGTGTCGACCCCGTTCTTCTACAAGGCCGCGGTCGACGCGTTGGCGCCGGAGACCATCCCGCCGGCTTTTGCCCTGGGTCTTGGCGCGGTCGGGCTCACAATCGTCTACGGACTGGCCCGGGCGATGAATTCCGGCTTCCAGCAGCTTCGCGACGCCCTGTTCGCGCCGGTGGGGCAGCGCGCCCTGCGCCGGCTCGCGGCGGAGACGTTCGAGCACATGCACCGTCTGTCGATGCGCTACCACATCACGCGGCGGACGGGCGGGCTCAGCCGGATCGTGGAGCGCGGGGTGAAGGGCGTCGACTTCCTCTTGCGGTTCCTGCTCTTCTCGATCGGGCCCTTGGTGCTGGAGCTGCTGCTGATCGGGGCGATCCTCTTCTTCGTCTTCGACGTCTGGTACCTTCTGATCGTCACGGCCACGATCGCCGCCTACGTGACCTTCACCTTCAAGGTGACGGAATGGCGCGTCCGGTTCCGGCGCGTCATGAACGAGCAGGACACGGACGCCAATCAGAAGGCCATCGACAGCCTCCTGAACTTCGAGACGGTGAAGTATTTCGGCGCCGAGGCGCGGGAGGCGGCGCGCTACGACGACGCGATGCGGCGCTACGAGGGGGCGGCGCTGCGCACGTCCTATTCGCTGGCTTTCCTGAACTTCGGCCAGGCGATCCTGATCACGGCGGGGCTCGTCGGCGTGATGGTCCTGGCCGCCATCGGGGTGCAGAGCGGTGACCTCACCGTCGGGGATTTCGTGATGGTCAACGCCTATATGGTCCAGATCACGATGCCGCTCAATTTCCTCGGCACGGTCTACCGCGAGATCCGGCAGGCGCTCGTCGACATGGCGGAGATGTTCGGCCTGCTCGAGCAGCCGCCCGAGGTGAAGGACCGGCCCGGCGCGACGACGCTCCGGGTCGATGCGGGCCGGGTCGAGTTCGGCGAAGTGCGCTTCGGCTACGATGCCGCCCGGCCGATCCTTCATGGCATCTCCTTCACGGTCGAGCCCGGCCGGACCGTGGCCGTGGTCGGGCCGTCGGGGTCCGGGAAGTCGACCCTGGGCCGACTCCTCTTCCGCTTTTACGACATCGACGGAGGCGCGATCCGGATCGACGGACAGGACGTGCGCGACGTGACGCAGGACAGCCTCCATGCGATGATCGGCGTCGTGCCGCAGGATACGGTCCTTTTCAACGACACGATCCGCTACAACATCGCTTACGGTCGCGCCGATGCGACGTTCGAGGAGGTGCGCGAGGCCGCCCGCGCGGCGCGGATCGACGCCTTCATCGAGGCGCTGCCGGACGGCTACGAGACGACGGTCGGGGAGCGCGGCCTCAAGCTCTCGGGCGGAGAGAAGCAGCGGGTCGGCATCGCCCGCACGATCCTCAAGAACCCGCCGATCCTGGTGCTCGACGAGGCGACGTCCGCGCTCGACACGGAGACCGAAAGGTCGATCCAGAACGAGCTTGCGACGATCTCGCGCGGCCGCTCGGTCATCACCATCGCGCATCGTCTGTCGACGGTGGTGGAGGCGGACCTCATCGTCGTGCTCGAAGCCGGCCACATCGTCGAGGAGGGCACGCACGGCACCCTTCTGGCGAAAGGGGGCCGCTATGCCTCGATGTGGTACCGCCAACTGGCCGAAGAAGCCGCCGCCTGACCGGAACTCGTTAAAGCACGTTATCCTCGTTGGTGCCCTGTCTGGCTCCGCACAGGCGCAGCGAGGCCTGTTGCGCGCAATCGGTGCGCTTCGCCCCGATCTCGCCAGCAAGCTCCGCAAGATCATGTACAGATCCGCGAGCGTCTGCGAAACCATGTCGTGGTTCCGCACGAAAGGAGACAGTTTAGCTTTGCGCCTGCATAGACCCCTCTTATAACCCCGATTATGTAGTGTATCGATTCCGCCTTGCATCGCTTCCGGTCGATGCACATCATTTTCTACTGACGCTGTGAGAGGCGTAGATCGAAGGTAACGAGTTTGTCATGTCATCGTCCGAGACGGATCGGTTCCTCCTTCGCCTTGCGCAGCACACCGAAGTCGAAGGTCTCTGGCAAGACCTGCAGGACTGGATGGCGGATCATGGGTTCGACCGTTTGATGTATGCCGCGACGCGGTTCCGGACGAACACGAGCATGGGGGATTTGCGCGACGCGCGTATCCTCACGAATTATCCGAAATCCTTCACCGAGCCCTATCTCGAAGGTGGCATGTTCTATGACGCACCCATGGTTCGTTGGGCCATGGAAAACGTCGGCACGTTGTCCTGGTCCGTGATCGCGCAGGACGCGATGGCCGGCCGTTTGCCGCCCGAATGCATGCGCGTCGTCGAGTTCAATCGTAGGCAGGGAGTGGTCGCGGGCTACGGGATCAGCTTTCCCCGCGTGTCCGCCCGGACCGGACACGGCATCGGAATAGCGAGCTCGACACGGAACCAAGCGGAGGTGAACGCGATCTGGGCCGAGAATGGCGGCAAAATCGAACTCGTCGCGCATGTCGCGCATCTCACGCTACTGTCGCTGCCGCACGGACTTCATGGTCGAACCCTGACCCGGCGCCAGCGGGAAGTGCTCGAACTCGTCGCCGACGGAAAGACGATCCAAGACGTTGCGCTCGTCCTTGGTCGGAACCCCACCACGATCGAGAAGCATCTCCGTCTAGCGCGCGAAGCCCTGGACGTAGAGACAACGGCACAGGCTATCCTGAAAGCCGGCCTGCAGAATCAGTTCTTTCGCCTGGATGCGTGAGGCCATCTTACCGATCTGTAATAAAAGGTAAGGGAATCCAGACTTACGTTCCGCGGTTTCGCCGGGCATAAGCAACATGTCTTGTGAGTGAAGGCAATTTGGCCCGGGACTATTCGGGCTCGAACCGCGGAGACATTCACCCGTGGAACGGGTTCGACCGATGAATTTCGGAATCGGCTCGGTCCGGGTTCATTCAAGCCCGGATCGGGTCAACCTGACCTTCCACCATTTCCGGTCGATCGGCGCCGGGTCCGTGACCCGACGCGCGACATACCGGCAGGTTCAGCCTTGCGAGACCTTGGCGACTTCGGCGGCGAAATCCTCGACGACCTTCTCGATCCCCTCCCCGACTTCGAGCCGAACGAAGCCCGTGATCTCGACGCCGGCCTCTTCGGCGGCCTTGCCAACGGTCAGGTCCGGGTTCAAGACGAATTGCTGGTTTAGCAGGGTCACCTCGGCCATGTACTTCTTCATCCGGCCTTCGATCATCTTCTCTATTACCTGCTCGGGCTTGCCGCTCTCACGCGCGATGTCGATCTGGACTTGCCGCTCCTTGTCGAGCATCGCCGGGTCGAGGTCGGCTTCAGACAGCGAGGCCGGGTTCGCGGCAGCGACATGCATCGCGACCTGACGGCCGAACTCGGTGTTCTCGCCCGACAGACCCACCAGAACACCGATCTTGCCCATATCGGTCGCCGCGGCGTTGTGAACGTAGGTCACGACGCTGGCCGCCGACAGATGGGCGATCCGGCGGATCGTCATGTTCTCGCCGATCGTGGCGATCTTGTCGGTCAGGATCGTGTCGACCGTCTTTCCGTTGATCTCCGATGTCTTCAGTTCCTCGACGGATCCGACGTTCAGCGCGGTTTTCGCGAAGTCCGCCACCATCTTCTGGAACTCGGCGTTCTTGCCGACGAAGTCGGTCTCGGAATTGACTTCGAGCGCGACGCCGTAGCCGCCGTCGACCGCGACGGCGACAAGCCCCTCGGCGGCTGTGCGGCCGGATTTCTTGGCGGCCTTCGCCAGACCCTTGGTCCGCAACCAATCGACCGCAGCCTGCATGTCGCCGTCGGTCTCGGTCAGCGCCTTCTTGGCGTCCATCATGCCCGCGCCGGTCGTGTCGCGGAGTTCCTTCACCATCGCAGCGGTGATCGCCATGATCCTGTCTCCTTGAATGGGAACGGACGCGGCCCCTACAGGCCACGCCCCGTCGTCAATCTGCGCCTGCCGTCAGGCGTTGGCTTCGGCTGTCGCGGTGTCCGAGGGCACGTCGGTTTCGGGCGTCTCGGACGCGCCGGGATCGACGGACTCGCCCGCCTCCTCCATCGCGCCGATATCGACGCCGGCAGCACCGAGCTGGGCCGACATGCCGTCGAGCGCCGCCCGGGCGACGAGGTCGCAGTAGAGCGCGATCGCGCGGGCGGCGTCGTCATTGCCGGGAATAACGTAGTCGACGCCGGCCGGCGACGCGTTCGAATCCACCACGGCCACGACCGGGATGCCGAGCTTGCGCGCCTCGGCGATCGCCAGGTCCTCCTTGTTCACGTCGATCACGAACAGAAGGTCCGGCAAGCCGCCCATTTCGCGGATGCCACCGAGCGATGCCTGCAGCTTCAGCTGGTCGCGCTCCATGTTGAGGCGCTCTTTCTTGGTCAGTCCCTCGCCGCCCGTCTCCATCGCCTCGTCAATGCTCTTCAGGCGATTGATGGAGTTCGACACCGTCTTCCAGTTGGTCAGCGTGCCGCCGAGCCAGCGATGGTTCATGTGATACTGCGCGCAACGCTCGGCCGCGTCGGCGACGGGCTTCTGGGCCTGCCGCTTCGTGCCGACGAACAGAATGCGGCCACCCCGCGCGACGGTGTCGCGAACGACCTGCAGCGCCTGATCCAGCATCGGAACCGTCTGCGTCAGGTCCATGATGTGGATGCCGTTCTTCGCGCCGTAGATGTAGGGCGCCATGCGCGGGTTCCAGCGCTGCGTCTGGTGGCCGAAATGGACGCCGGCCTCGAGCAATTGACGTAGGGAGAAATCAGGCAGAGCCATGTATTCGATACCTTTCCGGTTTGAACCTGGGACGGGGGATCAGAGCCTTGGCTCAACCGGTGGACCGACGGGGATGTCTCCCCCGAGGGCCCGCCCCCGTCTGTGAAGTGCGGGCCTTCTAGGAGGCGGAGCCGGGCAACGCAAGCCTGAAAGGGCCGTTCGCGGTGCTGACGCGGCGGCGGGATCGGGGCGACTTCGGACCCGTCGGTTCAGGGAATGATTCGGTTGTATTTCGTGCCTTCGAGCGAGGCCCCGGCGATGAGGCCGGCCTGTCCGAAGATCACCGCGATAACCGGGGTCAGAAGCTCCGTCGTCCCCGTCGAGATCGCCCCGGCATTGGTCGACACCGCGTAGCTGAGGTTCGCGCCTGCCGTGAAGCCGGGCGAGGTCCGGAAGTTCAGAAGCGCCGGCTGCGTCATGAAAAAAAGCGCGTGGCTGTATTGCTGCCCGCCAGCCTGAAGGCCGAACGACAATTCGCTCGTGGAATAGTAATCGACCGTCACACCGTCGACGCGGAGCGCCCCGCGCCCATAGGCACCGCCGAGGCCGAGCCCGACTTCGGTGACGACCGGCATCATCAGGATTCCCACGGCCTTCTCGGCGAGGACCTGCGTTTCAGGAAGCGTCCGGTACATGAAGGCGAAGGCCTGATCGACGCGACCGTCGATCCGAGGGGCGCCGTTGCTGCCGATCCCGTTGCCGCAGGCGGTAAGCGCAAGTGGCGCGGAGGCCGCAGCGAGGAAGCTGCGACGCGTGAATACGGTCATGGGGCGGATCCTGTCCAATGTCTGCTCTGCCGATGCCGGTCTCTGACGGTCCGGTCGACACCGACGGTAGCAGGCGGCCGCGCCCCTGTCACCCCTGACAGGGCGCGCCGTTCGCGGTGCGGACTGCCGTCGGACGCGGCGTATCGGCGACCCCGTAACCCCACCCTCCCGTCTTGTCGGTAGCCGGGCGCGACGCTGACCGACCGACCCCGTCAAGGAGTCCAGGGATCGTCGGACGTATCACGCTCGGGCGCATCCCGGGGTGGAACCAGACCGGCGGGCGCGCGGTCGGGGAACGCGGCGGCGAAGCGCGCGGCCTGCCGGGCGGTCCAACGGACGGAAAGTCGGGGCCCCTCCTCGGTCTGCGCCTCCTCCCGGACGACCCCTTCCTCATGCAGCCAGGCGCGCGCGCGCCCGTCGGCGAAGGGAAGGAACAAATCCAGATCGCTCAACGTCTCTGTCAGTTCGTCCGCGATCCGGTCGAGAAGCGCGTCGAGCCCCTGCCCCGTGAGCGCCGAGCCGAGATAGACGTCGTCCCGCCGTGCCGCGAGGTTCCCGGCGGTCGCCTGCGCTTCGGCCGGCAGCGCGTCGGCCTTGTTCCACATCTCGATCCGCGGGATCGCCGCGTCGGTGCCAAGCTGTTCGAGGATCGTCTCCACATCCTCCGCCTGCGCCTCGGTCTCGGGGTGGGAGATGTCGCGGACATGCACGATGAGATCGGCGTCCAGCACCTCCTCCAGCGTGGCGCGGAACGCGGCGACGAGCTGCGTCGGCAGGTCGGAGATGAACCCGACCGTGTCCGACAGGATCACCCGGAGCCCGTGCGGCAGGTCCACTGCGCGCATCGTCGGGTCGAGCGTGGCGAAGAGCATGTCCTTCGCCATTACCTCCGCCCCGGTCAGGCGGTTGAAGAGCGTGGACTTGCCGGCGTTGGTGTAGCCCACGAGGGCCACGACCGGGTAAGGCACCTTGGCGCGCGCCGCGCGGTGAAGCTCGCGCGTCTTGACCACCTTGTCGAGCTGACGGCGCAACTTCGTCATCTGTTCGTCGATGGCACGACGGTCCGCCTCGATCTGCGTCTCGCCGGGGCCGCCCACGAAGCCCAGCCCGCCGCGCTGCCGTTCGAGGTGCGTCCAGGCGCGGACCAGCCGGGTGCGCTGATAGGAGAGTGCGGCAAGGTCGACCTGCAACACTCCTTCCCGCGTGGCGGCCCGGTCGGCGAAGATTTCGAGGATGAGCCCGGTGCGGTCGAGCAGTTTGATTTTCCACGCCTTCTCGAGATTGCGCTGCTGCACCGGCGTCACGGCGCCGTCGATCAGGACGAGATCGATGTCTTCGCTCTCGATCCGGGCCCCGAGCTCCTCGACCTTGCCGGATCCGAAGAGCATGCCGGGATGCGGTCGCGGCAGGCGCACGACCTCACCCCCCACGACGTCGAGCCCCGGCAGGGCATGCGCGAGCGAGACCGCTTCCGCGACCGCATATTTCGGATCGCGGCCGGACCGGTCGCCCCCCCGCGTGTCGGGGTGCAGGACGAGCGCGCGGGTCGGTTTGGCCGCGGTCGAATGCGTCTGTTCAGGAGGCGTCGGCAGACGCTTCCTCCCCGCTGTCGTAGAGTTGGATCGGCTGGGCCGGCATCACGGTCGAGATCGCGCTCTTGTAGACCAGCTGCGACTGCCCGTCCCGACGCAGCAGGACGCAGAAATTGTCGAACCAGGTGATCACGCCCTGCAGCTTCACGCCGTTGATCAGGAAGATCGTCACCGGCACCTTCTGCTTGCGGACCTGATTGAGAAAGGCATCCTGAAGGTTCTGCTTGTCCGAGGCCATGCATCCGTCCCTGTTTTCAGCGCCCCGTCTTCGAAGGCGTTCTTGACCGTTCGGATCTTATGTGACGCTCACGGAAAAGTTTCCACCCCGAAAGATTGCGTTCCGGCGTTGCGCGGCGCGAGGCTTCCCCCCGGAACGGGGTTCAGACCGTCGAAATGCGCGCGCGAGCCTGGACAAAAGGCGTTCAGTCCCGCCAGAAGTCGGGGTTGAGGAGCGCGATCAACGCGAGCGCCTCGAGACGACCGACGACCATCGCGGCGGCGGCGACGAGCTTTCCGCCGTCCCCCAGAGAGTTCAACGTGCCCTGTCCGCCCAGCACGATCTCCGCGAGCGGGCCGGTCGTGGTCAGACAGGCCACGCCGAGGGCCATCGCCGCGCCGAAATCGAGCCCCGCCGCCGTGAGCGCCAGGGTCACCACGGCGATCGAGGTGGCGAAGAGCATGAAGAACACCCAGGCGCCTTCGATGCCGCCCTTGGGGATGCGCCCGAACGCGCCCGACATGCCGGCCACCGCGCTCGGATGGACAAGGAGGTTCATCTCGCGTCGGCCGTGCTCGTAGAGCGTGTAGATCCGCAGAAGCTTCACGCCGCCCGCAGTCGTCGCCACGCCCCCGCCGAAAATCGCGAGGCCGAGAAGGAGTACGGTCGGCGCGTTCAGGCCGGACCAGTCCTGTGCGGCCTCCCAGTGGACGCTTTCGAACCCCGTCGTGGTCAGGAACGACAGGGCGGTAAAGATGGAGCCCCACAGCGCCCCGAGCGCCGCCTCCGTGTCGGACAGATCGCCGATCTCGAACGCCCCGACCCAGTGACGTGCGAAAAGGAGGACGGTGACGGCCGCGACGACAAGACCGGCGGTCCAGATTTCGCGGTCGTTCCCGAGATGGCGGCTCCGCTCCCGGTTCATGTCGGTCGTGAAGGTCTGCCGTGACAGCGCGAAGACGAGGAACAGCGCGATCACGACCTCGCCGCGGAATCCCACGCCGGTCATCCCGGTCCCGTCGGTGATGCCGGAGGTGGACATCGTCGACATGGCATGGATCAGGGCGGTGACGGAACGTTCGCCCAGCGTGACGAGGAGCGCCCACAGGAGAAGCGTCAATCCGATATAGATCGGCCCGAGCGTGCCGAGTGCCCGCCATACCCGCGCTTCGGGCTCGATGCTGCGGTCGCGGACGCGGATCGCGTTCGGCCCTTCGCCGCCGTGTCGCAGGCTGGTGTTGCCTTCGGCGACCTCGAACCCGCCGAGATTGAGGGGGGCGAGGATCGCGATGGCCGCGACCCAGATGACCAGCCCGCCCTCCCAGGCGACGACCGCACGCCACAGATGCACGCTGTCGTTCAGCCGTGTGGGCTTGTAGAGGCTGCCCCCCGTGGTCGTCGCGGCGGAGACCATTTCGACATAAAGGTTCAGGAGCCGCGTATCGACGATCACCTGCGCCAGAGGGATCGCCGCAAGGAGCGGCAGCGTCGTGAACGCCATCAGGAGCGCCACGAGATGGCTGCGCGAGACGTTCGAGGGCCGGCGCCGCGCGCTCGCCACCGCGACCGCGGCGAGAAACGCGAGAAGCAGCGTCGCTGAATAGAAGAACGCCCGCGCCGTCGGATGTTCTCCCGCGATCTCGGCGTGGAGCGCGGGGCCGTACATCGACGCGCAAAGGCCCATCGCCATCAACACCGAGAGCGAGACCTGCTGGCCCACGAGGGCGAGCCGTCCGGGCCGGGCGCGCGTCCGGTGCATCAGAAGAAGTCCACCTGCACCTGCAGAAGGCGTTCCACCTCCGTCACGTCGGAGGAAAGCGCAAAGATCACGACCACGTCCGCCTCCTCGATCCGGGTGGCGCCGTGCGGCCGGATCACGCGGCCGTCCGCCTTGCGGATCGCCCCCACGAGCGCGCCCTCGGGAAAGTCGACCTCGCGGATCAGACGCCCGGTCATGGGCGAGGTGGAGAGCACCTGCGCCTCGATCACCTCGGCCTCGGCGTCGCCCACCGAATAGACATTGCGCACCCGGCCGTGCCGGACGTGCCGAAGGATCGACGACACCGTGGTCTGCCGCGGGTTGATGTAGGCGTCGATCCCCAGCGGCTCCATCAGCGGTACGAGCGTGGGGTCGTTGATGAGCGCGATCGTGCGGTTGCAGCCCGCGGCCTTCGCCCGCACACCCGCGAGGAGGTTGGTCTTGTCGTCGTCCGTCACCGTCAGCACCGCGTCGGCCCGCTCGATTCCCGCCTCGCGCAGAAGCTCGATGTCGAGCCCGTCGCCCGACAGGACGATGGTCCGGGTCAGCGCCTCCGCCGCGCGCTCGGCCGAAGGTCGGTGACGCTCGATCATCTTGGCGCGGATACGCTCCGGCGCGTTTTCGAGCGCCTCGGCCACTGCGAGCCCGACATTGCCGCCGCCGACGATGACGACGCGATTCTGCTTGCGAACCTTCTTGCCGAAGATTTCCTGCGTGCGGTGCAGGTCGTCGGAATGGGAGACGATGTAGACCTGATCTCCGGCCTTCAGCTGGTCGTTCGGATCGGGCGCGAAGAGGCGCTTGCCGTCCCGCCGGACGCCTACGACGACTGCGCGCAGGGTCGAGAACAGCTCCGAAAGCTGGCGCAGCGGCGTGTCGAGGACGGGGCATTCGGCGTCGAGGTTCAGGCCGATAAACGTCGCCCCGCCGTCCATGAACTCCTCCACGTCGAAAGCCTCGGGTGCGCGAAGCCGGCGCAGCGCGGCCTCCGCCACCTCCCGCTCGGGCGAGATCACGACATCGATCGGCAGGTGGTCGCGCCGGTAAAGGTCGGCGCGCACCGCGGAAAGATAGCTCTGCGCGCGCAGGCGGGCGATCTTGCGCGGTACCGTGAAGATCGAATGCGCCACCTGACAGGTGACCATGTTCACCTCGTCGGAATGGGTCGCGGCGATCAGCATGTCCGCATCCTCCGCCCCCGCCCGTTCGAGCACGTCGGGATAGGAGGCGAAGCCGGTGATGCCCTGCACGTCCAGCGTGTCGGTCGCCCGATGCACGAGAGCTGAATTGTTGTCGACGATGGTGACGTCGTTGCGCTCGCCGGCGAGGTGCCGCGCGATCTGCCAGCCGACCTGTCCCGCGCCGCAGATGATGACCTTCATGGTCCCCCTTCCCCGAACGGCCGGTTCGGCACCCTGTTTCGGGGATTGGATAGGCAGGCCGCACCGGACGGTCAACGGCCCTGCGACGGCGCGTGTCCCGCGTTCGCGGGCGATTGTCATGTCCTGTCCGTGTGCTAGGGTCGCGCCTATGCGGTATTTACCTCTGGCCCTTTTCCTCGCGGCCTGCGCCGGTGTGTCCGATCCGGTCTGGATCAAGCCCGGAACGCCCGCGCTGAAGGCTGAGCAGGAATATCTCGCCTGCGCCGCCCGGGCGCAGACCGACTTTCCCGTCGCGAGCCGGATCCGGTCGTCGTCGCGCATCACGGTCGGCACGAGCATCTGCCGGGGTTGGTTCTGCTACGGCGGCTATTCCGCGCCCGACGTCCACGAGGACGATCCGAACGAAGAGCTGCGCGCCCGCGCTTTCGATGTCTGCATGACGACGAAGGGCTATCGGGCGGTGGATCTGCCGGCCTGTTCCACGCAGGATGCGGCAATCCTGCAGAGTCAGCCCTACGACCTTCGTGGCCTGTGCGAGGCTGACGGACGGATCGCCGCGGACTAAAGCGGTTTGCCCCCATCCCGACTCAAGGGGGATTCCCGCGGTGTCGTTCGTCCGGTTCGCTTTCGGCGGGAGATGGAACAGGGGCACGTCCCACGCGATGGATCGTCGCGAGCAGGTCCTCGGCCGCATCTTCGCGGGTCGTTCGTGCCGGGCGGTGGCGCGGGTGGTCGTGGTCGGCGCGAGTCCGGCGATCCGGCCGGTGTCCGATCGCCGTGATCGGGGGGCGATCGCCCGAAGCGGCAGGGTCGCGCACCGGGACCCGCGGGCAAGCCCGCGCCGCACATGGCGTTCCCGGCCGGGATCGTCCGTGCGGCGCCGGACATCTCCCTGAAAGAGCCGGCCCCTGAAGGAGCAGGCCGGGGCGCCGGAGGCGGCGCGCCCGTCGGCCGCGGGACGCCGCGGACCTTCATCGCCGGGCTCGCCCGCGACGCGGGGTTCGCGCCCCGGGCAATCGGGGACGCGATGGACCGGACCGCGTTCGGCATCCACGTCGAGACCCGGCTCACCCCGGCCCTGTCGCCCGGCACCGTCGTGATCCCCGACGACATCTCCGCAGGAGCCCGAAAGCGGCCGGGATCCGGAACGGCCAGAGAGGCCGGATGCCGGTCCGGCCCGTTTGTGCCAGACCCGACCCCGATCGAAACGGCCTTCTCCGGGCCGAAGGCTCACCTCCGCCCCATCGGCGCACGTGCCTGCGATCCCCGTCTCCAAGCTCTCGGCGACATCTGCGGCCTGTTCGATTTCGGGGCGTGCCGGACCGCCTTCAGCGCCGCGGGATACGCGCCCGATTGAACGCAGACCGGTTTAGTCGTCCACCCGCGCCACCCGCGCGCCGCCCCGCGTCGTCGTCACCACGCCCAGCGACTTCAGCTTTCGATGGAGGGCCGACCGTTCCATCCCGACAAAGTTCGCCGTGCGGGAGATGTTGCCGCCGAACCGGTTGATCTGCGTCATCAGGTATTGCCGCTCGAAGAGTTCGCGCGCGTCGCGCAGCGGCAGTGAGGCGAGGGAGCCCGACAGCGTCATCTCACCCCCGTCCGTCCCGCCGTCGGAGGGGTTCGGAAGCTCGCTCGGCTCGATCGGCCCGGTCCCGTCGCCAAGGATCAGCACCCGCTCGATCACGTTGCGGAGTTGGCGCACGTTGCCGGGCCAGCGCATCGTCTGCAGAAGCGCGCTGGTCTCGTCGGAGAGCGCCCGCAGCGGCAGTCCCTGCACCTTGTTGAGCGCGGAGATGAAATGGTTGGCCAGCACCGGAATGTCATCGCGCCGCTCCTCCAGCGAGGGCACTGCGATCGGGACCACGTTGAGACGGTGGTAGAGCTCCTCGCGGAACCGGCCCGCGCGGATCTCCTGCGTCAGCTCACGGTTGGTCGAGGAGATGACCCGCAGGTCGACGCGGATCTTCTCGGTGCCGCCGACGCGGGTGAAGGCCTGCTCGACGAGGACGCGAAGGATCTTCGACTGCGTGCCGAGCGGCATGTCCGCGATCTCGTCGAAATAGATCACCCCCTCGTGCGCCTGCTCGAGCATTCCCTGCTCGATGCCCTTTTCCGGGCTCTCGCGCCCGAACAGCACCGTCTCCATCCGCTCCGGCTCGATCGAGGCGGAGGAGATCGTGACGAAGGGGGCGTGGGCGCGGCTCGACTTGGCATGGATGTAGCGCGCCGCGACCTCCTTGCCCGCGCCCGCGGGCCCGGTCAGCATGACGCGGCTGTTGGAGTTCATCACCTTCTTCAAGTGCCCCACCAGCATCTTGTAGGCGGCCGACTGCCCGATCATCTCGGCCGAGGCGGCGTCCTTGCGGCGAAGCTCGCTGTTCTCCTGCCTGAGGCGCGCCGTTTCCATCGCGCGTGTGATGACGACCATGAGCTGGTCGATGTTGAACGGCTTCTCGATATAGTCGTACGCGCCCTGCTTGATGGCCGCGACCGCGATCTCGATGTTGCCGTGCCCCGAGATGATGATGATCGGAATATCGGGATGCGAGCGGCGGACCGACTTCAGGATGTCGATCCCGTCCATGTCACTGTCCTTGAGCCATATATCGAGGATCATCGCCGCCGGCGGCTCCTCCGCGAGGGCGGCCATGCAGGCCTCGGCGGTCCCGGCCGTGCGGCAGGTGTACCCTTCGTCCTCCAGGATGTCCGAGATGAGGCTACGGATGTCGGCCTCGTCGTCGGTGATCAGAATGTCGCCCATGTCACTGCTCCTCTATGCGGGGAAGCCTTACGACGGCCTCCGCTCCTTTATGTCCCGTCGGGTCGGGCGCCGCGTCCCGCAGCTCCAGCGTGCCGCCGTGCTCCTCGACGATTTTCTTGACGATCGGCAGGCCGAGCCCCGTGCCCTTGTCGCGGGTCGTGACGTAGGGCTCGAACAGGCGGGCGCGGTCCGCGGGCAGACCGATGCCGGTATCCGCGATGCGGATCTCGATATGCGTCTCCCCCGGCTCCATTGTCACGGCGACCCGGCGCGGGACGTCCGCATTCGCTTCCTCCTGCCGGGATTCAATGGCTTCGCCGGCGTTCTTGATCAGGTTCGTGAAGGCCTGTCCCATCATCGTCAGGTCGAACTCGGCGGCGACGGGCCCGTCGGGAATCTCCGCCACCATCTCGACGGGATCGAGCGCCGCGCGTTGCAGCGTCACGGTCTCGCGTAGCAGCGCGGCCAGGTCGCCGCGACGGCGCTCGGGGACCGGCATACGTGCGAACTTGGAGAACTCGTCGACGATGCGGCGCAGGTCGTTGGTCTGCCGGACGATCACGTCGGTCAGCTCGGCGAGCTTGGCGGCACTTTCGGGAGCGAGCTCGCGGCCGAAGCGCCGGTTCACGCGCTGCGCCGAAAGCTGGATCGGGGTCAGCGGGTTCTTGATCTCGTGCGCGATGCGCCGCGCCACGTCGCCCCAGGCCGCCATGCGCTGCGCGGAGACAAGGTCGGTCACGTCGTCGAAGGCCACGACGTAACCCTCGGGCGCGCCGTCCTCGCCGGCGCGGGTGGCGATCCGAACGAGCAGGCTTTCGAGCTTGCCCCCGCGCGCCAGCCGGACCTCCTCCTGCATCGTCTCGGCGCCGGTTTCCCGGAGGCGGTCGAAGAGATCGCGATATTCCGGCACCACCTGCGCCAGCGTGTCGCCGTCGCGGTCGTCGTCGAGCCGGAGGAGCCGCTGCGCCGAGCGGTTCATGAAGTCGATCCGACCTTCCGCGTCCAGCCCGATCACCCCCGCCGTCACCGAACCCAGCACCGAGTCGAAGAGCCGCCGCCGCCGTTCCGTCTGCATATTGGTCTCGACGAGCGCGTCGCGCTGGCCCTTCAGCTGTCGCGTCATCTGATTGAAGATGCGGCCCAGCATGGCGATCTCGTCGTCGCCCGCCTCCTCCCGGACACGCACGTCGAGATCGCCCTGCCCGACCCTCTGCGCCGCCCCGGCAAGCCGGCCCACCGGCCGCGACAGCCGCTCCGCGAACCACAGCCCGGCCCAGGTCGCGGCGAGAATGAGGATCAGCGCGAAGCCGAGATAAAGCAGGCCGAACTCGAACAGGAGCCGCCCGCGGTCGCGCTCGAGTTGCTGGTAGAGCTGCGCCGTCGCCTCGGTCTCGTCGAGCAGTTCGAGGATCTCGCCGTCCACCGTCCGGGTAACGTAGAGATAGCGGTCGGCATAGTTCTGCAGCTTGAGGAGGACGCGGAACTCGTTGATCTCCTTGTCCTCGACCAGGATGATCGCCCCGTCGCGCGCCCGCGCGAGCTGCTCCGGGGTCAACGGCTCGAAGTCGAACAGGTAGGAGCTCTCGCCCCGCGCCCGGATCTCGCCCGTGCCGTCGATCACGAAGGCCTCCTCCAGCCCCCGCTGCACGAGCTCCTGCCCCTGTCCCAGCAGCTCCCGCAGGTCGCCGTCGGCCATGAAGAAGGACGCGCGCTTCGCGACGTCGAGATAACCGGCCAGCGCCCGGGCATCCTCCGTCAGCCCGTCGCGATGCTCCTGCGCATAGGCCTGCGCGGCTTCAACCGAATTTCCGAGGGCGTTGCGGACCCGGTCGGAGAACCACCCTTCCAGACCGATATTGATCGTCACCGTGGCGAAGACGGCCGTGAGCACCGTGGGGATCAGCGCGATGCCGGTGAAGACCCCGGTGAGGCGCAGATGCAGCTGCGACCCGGCGGAGCGGGCCCGGCGCGCGGAGATCATGCTCGTCAGGCGCCGCACGACCAACGCGGCGATGGCGAGGATGTAGACGAGATCGCCCAGCAGGACCGCGCGCAGCCAGCCGTACTCGCCGCCCGGGCCGCGCAGGTCGAGCGTGAGAAAGGTCACGATCACCAGGAGCGGCCCAAGCACGACGAGCGTGACCGTCAGGACGGATTGCACATCGCGCCGGCCGCTCCAGAGGAAACTGCGCGACAACAGGTCGGCCGTTGGGGCGGAAGACCGCAAGATTGCCTCGTATCAATGTCCTACCTCACGCCGCTCACGCCGGGTTGTTCCCGATCTGCAACGCGTGTGACGCGTTTACATCATCTTGCGTCGTCGTGTCACGAGGATATCGAGGTCGATGATCTTCTTTCGCAACGTATTGCGGTTGATCCCGAGCAGGTCCGCGCAACGTGCCTGATTGCCGCCGGTCGCGTCGAGCGCGATCCCGATCAGCGGCGCTTCCACCTCGCGCAGGACGCGGGCATGCAGGCCCGCGGGCGGAAGCTGGCCGCCTTGCAGATCGAAATACCGTTGCAAATGCGCCCGCACGGATTCCGACAGGTCGTCGGTCGCGCGCGCCGCCTTCGGTCCCGCGGCGGCGGGGCCAAGCACGGCCTCCAGTTCGAGCCGCGTGATTTCCTCCGCAGGGGCGGTGGCGACGAGCCAACGGGTCACATTCTCGAGTTGCCGCACGTTGCCGGGCCACGGATGGGCGCGCAGCAGATCCGTGGCTTCGGTCGAGAACCGACGCACGGCGGCGCCGTCGCGCTCGACGCGATGCAGGAAATGCGTTGCCAGAAGCGGGATGTCGTCGACGCGCGCGCGAAGCGGCGGCACGTCGATCTGCGCCCCGGCCAAGCGGTAGTAGAGGTCGGACCGGACGCTCCCCGCCCCGGCGTCAAGCCGGGGGCCGGGGTCCCGCTGCGTCGTGGCCATCAGCCGCGGCCCCGACCCGTCGAGACCGTCGATCAGCCGTGCGGCCCGCGCCTGCGCATCGAGGCCCAGATCGCCGAACTCGTCGAAGAGGATCGTGCCGCCCCGCGCCCGCGACAAAAGCTCCGACGGGCCGTCGTTGCCCTCGAAATCGGCGCCGGTCGCGACGACGAACGGCAGGGCGCGACGATCCCCGAGATTGTGGATCGCCCGGGCGATCAGCGACTTTCCGGTGCCGCTCTCGCCCTGGATCAGGACCGGCAGGTCGGTGTTCATTACTCGCGCGATGAGACGGTAGAGCGCCTGCATCAGCGGGGTCCGTCCGATCAGCGGAAGGTCGTCCGCGCGCTCGGTCTCCGTTCGAGGCGCGGCGGCCTTGTTGCGCTCGTTCAGCGCCTGCGCGGCGCGCTTCATCAGATCCGGCAGGTCGAAGGGCTTGGGCAGGTAGTCGAACGCCTCGGCCTCGGCGGCCTGGACGGCGGTCATGATCGTGTTCTGCGCGGAGATCACGATCACCGGCAGGTCCGGCCGCAGCTCCGCCAGCCGCGGCAGCATCTCCAGCCCGTTGCCGTCGGGCATGACGACGTCGGTGATCGCGAGATCGCCCTTGCCCTCCTCCGCCCACCGCAGGAGCGTGTCGAGCGATGCGGTCGCATGCACCTTGCAGCCGGCCCGCGTCAGCGCCTGCGTCAGGACCGTTCGGATCGTGCGGTCGTCATCGGCGACCAGGATCGTGCCGTCCATCGTTATCCCTCAACCCGTTGTGCGTCGCTCTTCAGGTCCGTCAGCGCGCGCGGCAGGGAGATGCGGAAAACGGTCCGTCCCGGATGCGAATCCACCGTGATCCAGCCGTCATGCTCGTGGACGATCTTCGATGCCAATGCGAGGCCGAGCCCGGTACCGTTCTCCCGGCCCGATACGAATGGCTCGAACAGGTTGTCTGCGATCTCCGCGGGAATGCCCGGTCCGTCATCCGCTATCTCCACCTGCAGGGGAACGGCGCCGTCGGTGCCGTCCCGCCGGCGCACGCGCAGAGACATGTCGTAGAAGGTCCGGATGGTTATTTTCCCCGACCACATCGATGCTTCCGCCGCGTTCTTCAGTAGGTTTAGGACGACCTGCAAAAGCTGGTCCGCATCCCCCCATGCGGGCGGAAGCGACGGGTCGTAATCCTCGATCAGGGTCATGCGCGACGCGAAGCCGACCATGGCGGAGCGGCAGGCGCGGTCGAGCACGTCGTGCAGGTTCACGGCCCGGCACTCGAACGCGCGATGGTCGCCGAACCGCTCCACCTGTTCGAGAAGCTTCACGATCCGCCGGCTTTCCGCGACGATGAGCTCGGTCAGCTCGAGGTCCTCGCCGGCGAGGTTCATGCCGATGAGCTGGGCGGCGCCGGTGATGCCCGCGAGCGGGTTCTTGATCTCGTGGGCCAGCATCTCGGCCATGCCGACGGCCGAGCGGGCGACGCTGCGCGATTGTTCGGCGCGGTCGAGCCGGGCCGCGACATCCTGTGGCGAGATCAGAAGGAGAATGTCGCCGCCGAGCGGTGCGAGATGCAGGTCGCAGCGCAGATCCGGCGCGGTGCCGATCCGCAGGGCGGTGTCGTGCAGCGTGATGGGCGACTCGCGCGCCCGTACCCGCGCCACGACATTGGCGAGCCCGCCCTCGACCGACAGCAGCGCGGGCAGGATCGCACCCTCCAATGCGCGGGCGGAGCGGTTCAGGAAACCCTCCGCCGGCCCGTTCGCCGCGACGATGCGATCGTCGGGCCCGATGACGAGCGCCGGCATCGGCAGTGCCTGCCAGATGTCGGGATCCCTCATGCCGCGCGGCGTTCGCGAACGGCGAGCGCTTCGGGCAGCAGCGCAGCCACATCGTCCGGCGGGGATGTGAGTACCCGCTTGCGGAGCGCCGGCGGTGTGCCCGCATCGTCCATGTACCAGCCGAGATGCTTCCGCGCGACGCGCCCGCCGAGTTCCGACCCGTAGAACGCCACGATGGACGCGTGGTGGCGGGCGACCATGCGAGCCAGCGCCTCGCCCGACGGTATGTCCGGTCGCGGACCGTGGCCGAGCGCATGCGTGACCCCGGCAAGGGCCCAAGGCCTTCCCTGTGCGCCGCGCCCGATCATCACGCCGGCGGCGCCCGACATTGCAAGGGCCGCGCGGGCGGTCGCGGCGTCGGTGATGTCGCCGTTCGCCAGAACGGGGATCGAGACGGCGCGGGCGATCGGCGCGATCGCGGCCCAGTCGGCCCGGCCGCGGTAGAACTGACACCGGGTCCGGCCGTGGATCGTCAGCAATCGCACACCGGCCGCTTCCGCGCGGACGGCCAGGGCCGCGGTATCCCGGCTGTCGTCGTCCCAGCCCAGCCGCGTCTTGAGCGTCACCGGCACGTCGACGGCGCGCACCACCGCCGCGATCAGGCGCAGGGCATGGTCGTGGTCGCGCAGGAGCGCCGAGCCGGACAGCCCGCCGGTCACCTTCTTCGCCGGGCAACCCATGTTGATGTCGATGATCCGGGCGCCCTGCCCGGCCAGCGTCTTCGCCGCTTCCGCCATCCAGAACGCATCCCGCCCCGCGATCTGGACCGCCGTTCCGGCCACGTCCGCGCCGAGTTCGGCCCGGTCGCGGACGGACGGCTTGGCCTCCACCATCTCGCGACTCGCCACCATTTCCGAAACGACGAGCCCTGCGCCGAATGACGCGACAAGCAGGCGTGTCGGCAGATCCGTGATGCCCGCCATGGGCGCAAGGACGACCGGACTGCGCAGGCCGAGCGCCTTAAGGCGGGGGTCGATGGTATCCGCGGGTTTTTTCGGCATATGCTGTGTTTCCGGGCTGGTCGCAGCAGTCCTACGGGGGCGGTGTCGGCACTGGCAGGGTGATGCCGCGGACGGAGAGCGTCCAATCCGGGATATGCCCAAAAGTTGGGCAAACCGCCAGTGCCCGGCCCGTCCGGTTGTCACCTCCGGGGCGGATCGCTAGGACGGGGCGTCCGCCGGAACGGAGCGTGCATGCCCCCTCCCACCTTCACCGCCCTGATCGTCGCCGCGGGCCGCGGCCTGCGGGCGGGTGGCGGAACGCCCAAGCAGTATCGCGACCTCGCCGGGCGGCCGGTCCTCGCCCGCAGCGTGGCGGCCTTCGCCGACGCGATGGACGTCGTCATCGTCATCCATCCCGACGACCGGGCCTTGGCGGAGGCGGTGGCGCCGGGCGTCCGGCTCGTCGAGGGCGGCGCCACGCGCGCGGCGTCGGTCGCGGCGGGGCTGGCGGCAATCGAAACGTCGCATGTCCTGATCCACGACGCCGCGCGACCGAGCGTGCCGTACGACGTGATACGGCGTGTGCTGGACGCTCTGGAAACGGCGGACGGCGCGGCCCCGGCCCTCGCGGTGACGGACGCGCTCTGGGCGGGCGACGGCATCGTCGACGAAATCCGCGACCGGACGGGGCTTTGGCGCGCGCAGACGCCGCAGGGATTTCGGACCGAGGCGATCCGCGCGGCGCATGCCGCCCATCCGGGCGAGGCTGCCGACGACGTGGCCGTGGCGCTTGCAGCGGGGCTTGCCGTCCGCATCGTGCCGGGCGACGAGGCGGCGATGAAGATCACCACGTCCGGGGATTTCGCCCGGGCGGAACGTCTGTTCAGGGAGGGGTGCATGGATGTCCGCGTAGGCAACGGGTTCGACGTGCACGGGTTCGGGGCTGGCGACCACGTCATGCTTTGCGGGGTGCGTGTGCCGCATGGTCGGGGTTTGCGAGGCCATTCCGATGCCGATGTCGGCCTGCACACGGTGACGGATGCCATCTACGGCGCTTTGGCCGAAGGTGATATCGGTCGTCATTTTCCGCCCTCCGACCCGCAATGGAAGGGCATGGACAGCGCCGTGTTCCTTGCGCATGCCGCTGCGTTGGCCATGGAACGAGGCTTCTCCATCGGCAATGTCGATGTCACGCTGATCTGCGAGGAACCGAAGGTCGGCCCGCACGCCGCGGCGATGCGGGCGCGGGTGGCGGAGATTGCGGGGATGGAGATCGGGCGCGTGTCGGTGAAGGCGACCACGACGGAACGGCTGGGCTTCGCGGGGCGCGGCGAGGGGATCGCCTGCATGGCCACCGCGACGCTGGTGGCGCGATGATCGCGAAGGCCGTTGCCACTCTCGGCTATGTCGGCCTGCTCACGCCGGCGTCTGGAACATGGGGGTCGCTCCTCGCTCTGCCGCTCGGCTGGCTCGCCATGCAGGGCGGGCCGTTCTTTTTCACCCTCCTCGCGATCCTCGTCCTGCCCGTCGGCTACTGGGCCACCTCGGTGGCGACGCGCGGGGCAACCGATCACGACCCGTCGGAGGTGGTGATCGACGAACTCCTCGGTCAATGGGTCGCTCTGATGCCCGTCGCCTGGGGGGCCTGGGCGGCGGGGGTACCGGTGACGGCGCTCTGGCCTGGCTGGATCGTGGCCTTCGTATTGTTCCGGGTCTTCGATATCTGGAAGCCGGGGCCGGTGGGTTGGCTGGATCGACGGAACGATGTCTGGGGCGTGATGCTGGACGACGCGGTGGCCGGCGCGATGGCGGCGGGCGGTGTCGTGCTGCTGGCGGGGCTGGCGCATCTATGAGCGTCGCCCGGCTGCTGCAGACCTGCCGCGAGCGCGGTCTGACGATCGCGACGGCCGAAAGCTGCACCGGCGGCATGGTGGCGGCATCGCTGACCGATCCGCCCGGCGCGTCGGACGTGTTCCTGTGGGGGGCGGTCACCTATTCGAACGCGGCCAAGCGGTCGCAGCTCGGCGTCGCGCAGGTCTCGCTCGTCGAGCATGGCGCGGTGTCCGAACGCGTCGCCCGGGAGATGGCAGCCGGCGCGCAGGGGCGGTCCGGTGCAAGCCTCGCGGTCGCGATCACCGGTATCGCGGGGCCCGGCGGCTCGGAGTTCAAGCCGGAGGGCCGCGTCTGCTTCGCCGTGGCTGACGCGAACGGCGTGCGGGCGGAAACGGTCGAGTTCGGCGCGCTCGGCCGCGACGCGGTCCGGAGGGCGGCGCGCGATCACGCCATCGCGCTGCTTCAGGCGGCGGCCGGTCCGTAGAGCTCCCGCGCGCGCTTTTCGAAGGCCGCGACGATGCGCTGCATCGCCTGATTGAACACGCTGCCCACGACGCGCCCGATGAGTTTGTTGCGGAACGCGAAATCGACCCAGAAATGCACGCGGCAGCCGGTCTCCGTCGGCTCGAACCGCCACTCCGAGTTCATATGGTCGAAGGGCCCGTCGAGATAGGCCGTCTCGATCCGCTTTTCCGCAGGCCAAAGCGTGACCTTGGAGCCGAAGCTCTCCCGAAACACCCGAAAGCTGATGACGAGGTCGGCGAGCATTACCTCGCCGTCCGAGCCGCCCTCGCGCGAACGGATCCGCGCGGCGGCCGTCCAGGGAAGGAATTCGGGATAGCGTTCCACGTCGGCGACGAGGTCGTACATCTGGTCCGCCGTATAGGGCAGCTCTCGGGTCTCGGAATGGCGGGTCATGTCATCCTTGGGGTCGGGCGATCTGCATGTTAACGCCTCTGATGGCGCAAGGGTCCGAAGGGGGCAACATGCAGGACGACTACGTGATCGAGCAGATGATCAGCGCCAAGGCCATCGCCGCGCGGATCGAGGCGCTTTCCCGCGAGATCGAGACGCGGTTCGCCGGCACCGAGAAGCTCGTCGTCGTCGGCCTCCTGCGCGGCTCCTTCGTGTTCATCGCCGACCTCGTGCGCGAGCTGCAGCTGCCGGTGGAGGTCGATTTCCTCGAAGCGTCAAGCTACGGCAACGCCATGGAATCGAGCCGCGAGGTCCGCATCCTCAAGGACCTGCGGGGGGAGATCGCGGGGCGCGACGTCCTCGTCGTGGAGGACATCGTCGATACCGGCCATACGCTGCGGCACGTCATCAACTTCCTCGGTCATCGCGACCCCAAGCGGCTCGAGACGATCGCGCTGCTCGACAAGCCATCGCGGCGGGAAGTGGATGTCAGGGCAAGCTGGACGGGCTTCGAGATCCCCGACGCCTTTGTCGTAGGCTATGGCATCGACTACGCGCAGCGGAACCGGAACCTGCCTTATATCGGCGTCGTACGGATGCGATCCTGACCGTCGCGAACCCCGGCGTTCCGGACGAGCAGGGAACCGGACGCGGACACGCCGCGATGTAATCAAGATGCCAATGGCATCGTCGTATGGGAGGTCTTCATGTTCGGTCGCATCGTTTTTCTCATGGGGAGTCTGGTCGGGTTGGCCGCCTGCGGCAGCGGTGCGACGGAACGCGCCGCGACCGGCGGTCTCGGCGGGGCCGTGCTGGCCGGGCCCGCGGGCGCGGTGGTCGGCGGCACGGTCGGCGCGGCGACGTCCGACGAATAGCTCCCGCCGCCATCCGGCACGCAAACGCGGCGCGGCCGACCGGCGTATCCCGGGCGGTCGCGTCGGGTCCGGTCAGCGATAGAGCAAGGACACGCCGTTGCGGAAGATATGCACTTTCGACGGCTTCGCGGTGAGGGACATCTCGCGTCCGCGGATATCGGTATGAATGCCCTGCAGCTTGGCGATGATCGTGTCCGTCTCCTCGCCGGTCCGGGACACTTCGAAATAAAGCTGCGTCACCTCGCCGAGCGCCTCGACGATGTCGACCTTGCCGCGGAACGCGTAATCCTCGCCTTCGGCCGGGATCATGTCCTCCGGACGGATGCCGACATTGACCGTGGCTCCCATATCCTCCTCGCGGGACGGCACGCCCGATTCGATCGTGCCGCCCCCTTCATGAAGCCTTAGCCGCGTCGTCGGACCGGTCCCGACGATCTCCCCGGCCATGAGGTTCATCGCGGGCGAGCCGATGAACTGCGCCACGAACTCGGTCTCCGGGCGCTCGTAAAGGTCGAGCGGCGTGCCGACCTGCGCGATCCCCTTGTTGGCCAGGACCACGATGCGGGTAGCGAGCGTCATCGCCTCCACCTGGTCGTGCGTGACGTAGATCATCGTCGAATCCGGCATCTGCTCCTTCAGCTGCGCGATCTCGATCCGGGTCGCGACGCGAAGCGCGGCGTCGAGGTTCGAGAGCGGCTCGTCGAAGAGATAGACCTTGGGGTCGCGCACGATGGCGCGGCCGATTGCGACCCGCTGCCGCTGGCCGCCCGACAGCGCCTTCGGCAGACGGTCGAGATATGGCGTGAGCTGAAGCTTCCGCGCCGCCGCCTCCACCGCGGACTCCATCTCCGCCTTCGAGACCTTCGCAATTTTGAGGGCGAACTGCATGTTCTCGCGCACGGTCATATGCGGGTAGAGTGCATAGGACTGGAACACCATCGCGATGCCGCGCTCCGACGGCGGGACGTCATTGACCACCTGTCCGTCGATTTCGAGCGTGCCCGAGGAGATCTTCTCCAGACCGGCGATCATCCGGAGGAGCGTGGACTTGCCGCAGCCGGACGGGCCGACGAAGACGATGAGTTCCCCGGTCCGGATGTCGAGGTCGATGTTCTTCAGAACCTCGACCTGACCGCCATAAACCTTGGCCACATCCGTAAGTTTCAGATTCGCCATTCCGCCCCTCCCTTTCGCTGCGCTAGCCTGTCGCGCGCAGAAGCACGTAGTCCCACGGGCCGAGGATCAGCCCGCCCGTCCCGTCGTTCAGCTCCGACCCGCCGATTCCCTCGATCGCGCGCCAGAGCCCGGCCGGAGCCGGAACGGTGTTCGTCCCCTTGCCGAGATTGAACGCCGCGAAGATCCGCACGCCTCCGCCCTCCCGGGTGAAACTGAGAACGTCGCCGCGGGCTGTCGTGTCGCGCTGCGTTCCCGAGCGCAGCACTTCGTGGGCGCCGCGAAGCGCGATCACCCGGCGGTAGTGATGCAGCATGGCATCCGGCGCCCCTTCCTGATCGGCGACCGCCTTGCCGAGATGCTCGGGCGCGACCGGAAGCCAGGGCTTTGTCTGGCTGAACCCGCCATTGGTGTTCGACGTCTCCCACACCATCGGCGTGCGGCATCCGTCGCGACCGGCGAATTCAGGCCAGAACTCGATGCCGTAGGGATCGCGCAGATCCTCGTAGGCGACGCTCGATTCCGTCAGGCCGAGCTCTTCTCCCTGGTAGAGGCAGACCGAGCCGCGCAGCGTCTGGATGAGCGTCGCGTAGCAGCGCGCGGCTGCTTCCGTCAGATGCCACCGGGTCATGTGGCGGGTCACGTCGTGATTCGACAGCGCCCAGCAAACCCAGCCATCCGGAGCGGCCCGGTCCATGTGGTCGAAGACGTCGACGATGCGGCGGGCGGTCAGCGGATCGGCGGCGAGAAAATCGAAGGCGTAGCACATGTGCACCCCCTCCCCGTCGCGCGTGTACTGGCCCAGGATCTCCATGCCGAGCTGCGCATCACCGACCTCGCCGACCGCGGCGGTGCCGGGATACGCGTCCAGAAGGTCGCGGAACCGCTTCAGGAAGACGAGGTTCTCCGGCTGGTTCTTGGAGTGGATGTGTTCCTGGTGGTTGTAGGGGTTCACCTGCGGCGCGATGTGCGCATTGCGACGCTCGGGCGGCAGGGCCGGATTGTCGCGCAGGTAGCGGTCGGCGAAGTAGAAGTTGATGACGTCGAGCCGGAACCCGTCGACCCCGTGATCGAGCCAGAAGCGCGCCACGTCGAGCAGCGCGTCCTGCACGTCGGGGTTGTGGAAGTTCAGGTCGGGCTGGCTGACGAGGAAATTGTGGAGGTAGTATTGCTGCCGCCGGGTGTCCCACTGCCAGGCCGGGCCGCCGAAGATCGACAGCCAGTTGTTGGGCGCCGTGCCGTCGGGCTTCGGATCAGCCCAGACATACCAGTCCGACCTGGGATTGTGGCGCGAGCCGCGGCTTTCGCGGAACCACGGATGCTTGTCGGAGCTGTGCGACAGGACGAGGTCGATCATGACCCGGATGCCGAACCGATGCGCGGTCGCCACCAGCTCATCGAAATCGGCGAGCGTGCCGAACATCGGATCGACGTCGCGGTAGTCGCTGACGTCGTAGCCGAAATCTTTCATGGGCGACGTGAAGAACGGGCTGATCCAGATCGCGTCGACCCCGAGCGAGGCCACGTAGGGCAGCCGTTCGGTGATGCCCGCGAGGTCGCCGATGCCGTCGCCGTTGCTGTCCTGATAGGACCGGGGATAAATCTGATAGATCACACCCCCGCGCCACCAATCGAGATTCTGCGCGGGCTGCTGGGCTTCGGCGATGGCGATCATGCGGTGTCCTATTTCACGGAGCCGGCCAGAAGGCCGCGCACCAGATACCGCTGCATCGTGAAGAAAACCAGAAGCGGAACCGCGATCGACACGAAGGCCGCCGCGGCGAGGATGCCCCAGTCGCCGCCGCGCGAACCGAGCAGGTCGTCCGCGATCTTGACCGTCATCACCCAGGATTCCGCGCTCGACGGCAGGAACACCTTGGCGATGAGCAGGTCGTTCCATGTCCACAGGAACTGGAAGATCGCAAAGGAGGCCAACGCAGGGAAACTGAGCGGCAGCACGATCCGCGTGAAGACCTGGAAGTCGGTGGCGCCGTCGACCTTGGCGCTCTCGATGATGTCGCGCGGCAGACCCACCATGTAATTGCGAAGCAGGTAGATCGCGAGCGGCAGGCCGAACCCGGTATGGGCGAACCAGATCCCGTAGAAGCTCTGCCCGATACCGATCGTGTTGTGGAACTTCAGCATCGGCACGAGCGCGAGCTGAAGCGGGACGACCAGCAAGCCGACGATGATCGCGATAATCGTGCCGCGGAACGGGAAGTCCATCCAGGCCAGAGCATAGGCGGCGAAGGCCGCGACGAGGATCGGGATGATCGTCGCGGGAATCGTCACCGTCAGCGTGTTGATGAAGGCCCGGTCCATGCCGTTCGAGAACAGGATCGTCTCGTAGTTACCGGTCCCGAACGTCGGCGGCACTTCCGTCGCAACATAGAGCGTCGGATTGCGGGACGGTTCCTCCGCATCCGGGTCGACATAGACGAAGTCGCCGTCGGCCTCGATCGTGAGTGTGCGGCCGCGGACCAGTTCGCCGGTCTCGCCGGGGGCGAAGGCGTTCGGCTCCGAGCGTCGCCCGCCGAAGGCCGAAACCTCGCCCGACCCGTCCGGACCAAAGACGTTGCCCGTCAGCGTCCAGCCGTCCGGCGTCTGCGTGAACTCGCCTTCCGTGGAGATCGCGACGTTCTGGCTCGTCGCCGTGAAGGCCCGCCACCATCCAGAGCCGCCGATCGCATCGCGGTCGCGGAAGCTCGAAACCAGCAGACCCACCGTGGGGATCAGCCAGAGGATGACGAGGAGGAGGACGGTGACGTTGGTGACCAGGGACAGGCCGCTCTTGGCGCCTGCGATGCCGTCATCGGATGCTGCGGCCATGTCAGCGAACCTCCTTATTCGCCTGCACGATGTTCCAGACCATGACCGGAAGCACGATGATCATAATGACGAAGGCCACCGCCGTCGCCCGCCCGTCGTCGCGGAACATGTATTCCATCATGTAGCTGGGCAGGATCTGCGTTCCGAAGTTGCCGCCGGTCATCGCGTAGACAATGTCGAAGACCTTCAGGACCAGAATGGTGATCGTGGTCCAGACGACGACGATCGTGCCCATGATCTGCGGAATCTTGATGCGGAAGAAGATTTGCAGGGGGCTCGCGCCGTCGATGATCGCCGCCTCGATCGTCTCTTCCGGGATGCCGCGCAGCGCCGCCGAGAGGATGACCATGGCGAAGCCCGTCTGAACCCAGACCAGGATGACCATCAGGAAGAAATTGTTCCAGAACCCGACCTGGAGCGGGTCGACCGGCGCCATGCCGAACGTGTCGCGGATCGCGTTGATGATGCCGATGTCGGGATCGACCGCGTAGACGAACTTCCAGATGAGCGACGCGCCGACAAAGCTGATCGCCATCGGCATGAAGATGAGGGACTTTGCGATGTTCCCCCATTTCAACCGGTCGGTCAGCTGCGCCACGAGAAGGCCCAGAAAGGTCGCGGCGGCGGGCACGAAGAGCACCCAGAGGAAGTTGTTGAACAGCGCCCCGCGGAACTCCCCGTCCCCCATCAACGCGACGTAGTTCCCGGCACCGACGAAGTCGGTCCCCGCGCGATTGAAGAGCGAGCGCCAGAAGCTGCCGAAGACCGGATAGACGAGGTAGAGGGCGAGCGCGAGCATCGCCGGCAGCAGGAAGAGCCAGGGGCGGATCGCATTGGCCCGGTTGATGTTCCGCCCGGCATTCGGACCACGCGGCGGGAACAGGACCTTGTCGAGGACAAGGTTGGAGGTCCAGAAATAACCGATGCACCCGCCAACGCCGATGACGACCGTCAGAACTCCTTGAAATAACGGCGACATGGCTTCCTCCCTGACCCGCGGGTCCTGCAGCTAAGGCCGGGTTCGGTTCCCCGGTCAAAGGAAAAGTGGCCCGCGCCCGGAAGCGCGGGCCGGAGCGTGCTCAATTGAGCGCGTCCCAACGCTGCTGGATCTGCCCCGCCACGCTTTCGGCGTCCGCACCGGTGACGTAATCCACCATGCCGGCCCAGAACGCGCCGGCGCCGATCTCGCCCGGCATCAGGTCGGAGGCGTCGAAGCGGAAGGTCGTGGCCTCCGACAGGATCTCGCCCTGCGCGGCCTGGCTTTCGTCGGCATAGGTGTCGGGGTTCACCCCGGCATGCGCCGTGAGGAACCCGCCCTGCGCCATCCAGAGCTCGTGCGCGACCGGCAGCTTCAGGTAATCGATCATGGCGGTCGCCGCGTCCGACGGATCGGTGATCGCGAAGAGCGTGCCGGCGCCGAGAACGGGCTGTCCCAGATCCCGATCCTCGTAGGCAGGGAAGTAGAAGAAGTCGACATCCTCCCCGACCACGGTCCCTTCCGGGAAGAAGGCCGGGATGAACGAGGCCTGCCGGTGCATGTAGCAGCCCGGCGGAATCTCGAAGAGGCCCGAGGGGCTGTCGCGGAAGTCGGTATTGGCGACCGATTGCGCGCCGCCCGAGACGTAATCGTCGTTGGTGGCGAACCAGCCGAACTCCTCGATCGCGGCGATGACCTTCGGGTCGTCGAAAGGCAGATCGTTCGTCACCCAGGCATCGTAGTCCTCGGGGCTGTTGACGCGCAGCATCATCTCCTCGACCCAGTCGGTCGCGGGCCAGCCCGTCGCCGCGCCGGAGCCGAGCCCGATGCACCACGGCGTCTCGCCGTCCTCGACGATCTGCTCGGTGAGCGCCTTCAGGTCCTCCATCGTTTCCGGAATGTCGTATCCCATCTCGTCGAAGGCGGCGGGCGAGTACCAGACGAGCGACTTGAGGTCGATGCGGTAGAAGAAGCCGTAGAGCTGCTCCTCGCCGTCCGGCCCTTCGTAGGTGCCAAGATCGACCCAGGACTGCCCGGCGGCGAAGTTCTCCGCCACCCATTCGGCCGTCCCCTCCTCGAGCGGCGTCAGCAGGCCCTGCGCGGCCATGTCGGCGGCAAGGCCCGGCTGCGGAAAGACCGCGAGGTTCGGCGCGGACCCGGCACGGGCGGCGATGATGATGTCCTGCTCGAAATTGTCGGAGCCGGAATATTCGACCGAAGCGCCGGTCGCTTCCTCGAAGAAGGCCATCACGATGTCGACCTTCGCCTTCTCGTCCCCCGTCCAGGGACCCGAGATCGTCAGCGTCTCGCCCGAGAGATCGGTCGCGTCCGCGAACTCCTGGTAGCTGTCCCAGGTGAAGTCGCCCTCGCCCACGGTGAAGTCGCCGTGGCTCTGCGCCATCGCCGTTCCGGCGGCCAGCAGGCCGACAGCCGTGCCGGTCATCAAAGTCTGCATCGTCCTCAGCATCGTTCCTCCCCTGCGGATGCGATCCGCGTCCCGACGATCTGCGCCGGCCCTCGTGCCGCGCATG
Organism: uncultured Jannaschia sp.; assembly: GCF_947494025.1. Taxonomy (GTDB): domain Bacteria; phylum Pseudomonadota; class Alphaproteobacteria; order Rhodobacterales; family Rhodobacteraceae; genus Jannaschia. Next base: position 259,502 of record NZ_CANLTQ010000002.1, on the reverse strand, counting down.
TCAGGAAATCATGGGGGGGCGGACATTTGGATGTCAACGGCCCCAACCGGGGGGCATGACGCGCGCGAACGTATTTGCAGTTGCAGCCGCGAATGAAATGGCGGCTTCTGCTCGTCGGAAATCAAGGCATCGTCCGCACGCAACCGGCAGGGGGGAAACATGGACGCGAGACGCCCGGATGAACGCGGCCCCGCGGCGGCACCGGATCGCGGCACGGATGCGCGGGCGGCCTCCGGTTCAGGATCGGCGGCGACATGGACGAACTGACCCTCGGACGCGCGGACTTCCCGGACGGCTTCGTCTTCGCCGCCGCCACGTCGGCCTACCAGATCGAGGGACACGCTTTCGGCGGCGCCGGGCGGACCCATTGGGACGCCTTCGCCGAGATGCCGGGACGGGTCCACGAGGGCCATACCGGCGCCGTCGCCTGCGACCACTTTCACCGCTGGCCGGAGGATCTTGATCTCGTCCGGCAGGCGGGGCTCGACGGGTATCGCTTTTCGACCTCCTGGGCGCGCGTCATGCCGGATGGCGTACACGTCAATCCCGAAGGGCTCGACTTCTACGACCGGCTCGTTGACGGAATGCTGGACCGTGGCCTGAAGCCCATGGCGACGCTCTATCACTGGGAGTTGCCCGAAGCGTTGTCGCGGCGCGGAGGCTGGACCGTGCGGGAGATTCCCGAACGCCTCGCCGATTTCGCCTCGATCATCGGGCGGCGGCTGGGCGACCGGCTGTGGTCCACCGCCCCGATCAACGAACCGTGGTGCGTGGCCTGGCTCAGCCATTACGAGGGGCACCACGCGCCCGGACTGCAAAGCCTCGATGCCGCGGGAAAGGCCATGCATCACGTCGCGTTGTCCCACGGGCTCTCGGTCGCGGCGCTTCGCGCGGAGAACGTCGGCAATCTCGGCGCCGTCTGCAACATGGAATACCCGCATCCGCTGACCGACAGCGAGCAGGACCGGCAGGCCGCCCGAATCTACGACGGGATCTACAACCGGTGGTTCGCGGCCGCGATGACCAAGGGGCAATACCCCGAAGAGGTGATGGCCGGGCTCGAGCCGTATCTGCCGGCGGGCTGGCGCGACGACATGGCGACGATCGCGCAGCCGATCGACTGGTTCGGGATCAACTACTACACCTGCAAGCGCCTGACCCGCGGGGGCGACGTATGGCCCCGGATCGTCGACGCGCCGGGGCCGCTGCCCAAGACGGATATGGGCTGGGAGATCTACCCCGAAGGGTTGGAGAAGCTGCTGCGCCGGACCGCGACGGAGTATACGGGCGACCTGCCCCTCTATATCACCGAGAACGGCATGGCGAACCGCGATGCCGTTCTCGGACAGGATCCGGAGCGGATCGCGTATCTCGACGGCCACCTTCACGCTGTCCGGCGCGTCATCGAGGGCGGCGTGCCGATGAAGGGCTACACGTTCTGGTCGCTTCTGGACAATTACGAATGGGCGTTCGGCTACGACAAGCGGTTCGGCCTAGTCCATGTCGATTTCGAAACCCAGCTGCGGACGCCGCGTGCAAGTTTCCACGCGCTTGTCCGGGCTCTGGCCGCCTGATACGCGAAGGCATGGCTGATCCCCTGCTCCTCGTGGCCGATGTCGGCGGAACGAACACGCGCGTTGCGATGGCGCGCGGAGCTGTGGTGCAGACCGACAGCATTCGCCGCTACACGAACCGGGATTTCGTCGATCTCGCACCCGTTCTTCGGCGGTACCGGGAGGACCATGGCGGCCGCAGGCCCGACGGGGCCTGCGTCGCGGTGGCCGGTCCGGTCGGCGAAGGCCGGGCAGAGCTGACCAATCTGGACTGGTCGATCGATACGGCCAGCCTGCTGTCAGCGACGGGGGCGCCCCGCGGCGCGATCCTGAACGACCTGCAGGCGCAGGGTCACGCGCTCGGCCATCTGGACGAGGGCGCCTTGCAGGACGTGATCGTCGCGCCCGCGGTCAAGAGCGTTTCGCGCCTCGTGATCGGCGTCGGGACGGGCTTCAATGCCGCCCCCGTCCACGAGACGCCGAAGGGCCGCTTCGTGCCCCCCTGCGAGGCGGGTCACACGAACTTGCCGGCCCGGACGGAAGCGGAGCTCCGGCTTTGCAATTTCGTCTCCACGGCGCATGATTTCCCGGCGGTCGAGGACGTCCTGTCCGGACGGGGACTGGTGCAGGTCTATCGTTGGCTCGCGGCGGAGGCGGGGTCGCGCGAGGAATACCCGGCCGCCGAGATCATGGCGCGCGTCGGCTCCGACCCGCGGGCGGAGGCGGCGGTGCGACAGTTCGTGCGCATGCTCGGCACCGTGGCCGGGAACCTCGCGCTGATCCACCTGCCCCTCGGTGGCGTCTACCTCGTCGGCGGCGTCGCGCGCGCGATGGCACCCTATCTCGGCCCGATGGGGTTCGCGGCGGCGTTCGGCGACAAGGGCCGCTTCTCCGACTTTATGACAAACTTCCCGGTTCGCCTCGTGCTCGACGATTACGCCGCGCTGACCGGCTGCGCCGCGCATCTCTGCGAACCCTCGACGGAGCCACAGAAGGACGTGCAGGTCTGACGGCCCCCCGGACACGCTGACGCGTTCTCGATCACGGTCTTCTACGCCTTCTTTCGACCGAACGAGAGGGGCGGCCCGCGATATGGATCATGACGGAGCTCGCAATGCGCGGCCAGGTCATCGCCCTGCCCGAATGCGTCGACCTCGTAGCTGCGGAGATCCTGCGTCATACGCCGGCCGATGCGGAGGCGATGTCGGATTCGACGCGACCGGGCTTGCGATACGCGCTTCCCCGGCGCTCCACATTCCCCGGAAGCGGATCGTTGCGGCGCCGGACCTTTCTTTTCTGCCTGCGAACGCCCAGCGTGCCGGGCCGGATCCGGACAGCGAAAGTAACATCGTGAAGGTCTTGGCCATCGGCGACAGTCGCACCATCCGAGACACGGTTGGGGACACTCGAGCGGGAGCGGATCGAAGCCTCCTCGATGGAAGACGGCACCTGAAGCGGTTCGCGCGTGCGCCGATGCGGCGGAGGTGAGCCTTCAGCCTGGCGAAGGCCAACCACCCCTCGGGTATCCCCCGTAAGTCGGGACAGAGGCAAACCGCTTTGATTTCCCTACTGGGCAGCGCCGAGGGAGCTCGCCGTCCGGCGATCGAAGTTAATCGCCTCCGTCGGGGCACAAATTGCTGTGGAATGCGTTGTGCCGTACAGCAGCGGACCACGAGGATTCCAATGTCATCCAATGAAACCGATACCAGGACCGGCCCTCGGGGCTCGGACGAGCGCGTTCTGACGAACCGCCAGGGTCATCCGGTCATCAACAACCAGTCGCAGCGTACCGTCGGCGCGCGCGGCCCCGCGACGCTCGAGAACTACCAGTTTCTCGAGAAGATCAGCCATTTCGACCGCGAGCGCATCCCCGAACGCGTTGTGCATGCCCGCGGCTTCGTCGCCTACGGCAAGTTCGAGGCGACCGGAAAGATCGGCGACGAGCCGGCCTCCACCTATACCCGCGCCAAGTTGTTTCAGGAGGCGGGCAAGAAGACCCCGCTCGCGATCCGCTTCTCCACCGTGATTGGTGGTCGCGACAGCTCCGAGGTCGCCCGCGACCCGCGTGGCTTTGCGATCAAGTTCTACACAGAGGACGGCAACTGGGACCTTGTCGGCAACAACCTCGCGGTGTTCTTCATCCGCGACGCGATCAAGTTCCCCGACGTGATCCACTCGCTGAAGCCGGATCCGGTCACCTTCCGTCAGGAGCCGAACCGGATTTTCGACTTCATGAGCCAGACCCCCGAGTCGATGCACATGCTGACGCACCTGTTCAGCCCGCGCGGCATCCCAGCGAACTACCGGCACATGGAAGGTTTCGGGGTCAACACCTACAAGATGGTGAACGCCGAAGGTGAAACCTGTCTCGTGAAGTATCACTGGCATCCCAGGCAGGGCGTGGCGAGCCTGACCGAGGAGGAGGCCGCCAAGGTACAGGGCCAGGATCTCGGTTCCGCCTCCAAGGACCTCTACACCGCGATCGAATCGGGCAACTACCCGCAGTGGGATCTCTACGTGCAGATCATGGAGGACCACGACCATCCCGAACTCGATTGGGATCCGCTCGACGACACCAAGGTCTGGCCCGAGCGTGATTTCCCGCTCCGACACGTGGGCACGATGACGCTCAACCGGAACGTGAAGGACTTCTTCAACGAGAACGAGCAGATTGCGATGGGGACCGGTGTCCTCGTCGACGGGCTCGACTTCTCGGACGACAAGATGCTGGTCGGGCGCACGTTCTCCTATTCCGATACGCAACGGTACCGGGTCGGACCGAACTACCTGCAACTTCCGGTGAACCAGCCTAAGCAGGCCAAGGTCGCGACCAACCAATCGGACGGGCAGATGTCCTACTACCGCGACACCGCGGAAGGCCAGAACCCACACGTGAACTACGAGCCGTCGCTGCATGACGGCCTTGCCGAAGCACCGCGGGAAGAGCCGAACAACGCACCCGAGATTCAGGGACGTCTTACTCGCAGCGTGCTCGACCGGCGCAACGACTACGTTCAGGCTCGCGCCCGTTTCTGCACGATGCTGAATTGGGAACGCGACGACCTGATCAAGACGATGGGCACGATGCTGGGTGATTGCGAGCGCGACGTGCAGGAACGCATGGTGTGGCACCTGTTCCTCATCCATGACGATTACGGACGTCGCGTCGGCGAAATGATCGGCCTCGGAGCCGAGGACGTGAAGCACCTTGCGCCGTTGCCGAAGCAGGTTCTGACCGACGAGGATCAGCGCCGCCTTCAATCGATGGGCGGCAACGGTGACGAGATCGACCCATCCGTCTGGGGTCAGTGGACAAGCTCCGTGGAGAACCGCAAGGCGACTGCCGAGGATGTGCTCGCTGGTTTCCCTTCGCGCGATAAGGTCGCGCGGACGCAGGCCGCCGAATAAGCCCTCTATCGAGGGGAAATCCGGCCTCGGGATTTTCGGATCCCGGGGCCGTTTTCGTTTGCGGTTCCGCGACTTGGGCACAGACTGATATTTCATGCATCGCCGCCCCGTCTCGGAACATTGCGGGTCTTGAAGCGTCAATCGATGTGAACCGCCCGGCCCTTTTGCCTCGCTTCCGCGTCGCAAGGTCCGGGCAAGAGAGGAGAAAAAACGATGGTAACGACAGTTGGCAACGAAGCGACTTTCGACAAACTCGTCACCAATCTCATCTATCTCGAACGGGATGCGATTGCGGCGTACGATTCCTCGATCGAACGACTGTCCGACAAAGCGCTCAGCGATCAGATTGCCCGGTTCCGCCAGGATCACCTTCAGCATCTCGAGGTGCTGACCGAAATGGCGGCGGAAGCCGGCGCGGAGGCTCCGACCGAAGGCGATGCAAAGCAGATGCTTACGACTGGCAAGATCGCGCTCGCCGATCTTATGGGCGACAGCGCCATTCTCAGCGCGATGAAGACCAACGAGGACGACACGGTAATGGCCTACGAGCGGGCCGCGCAGCACGAAAACGCGCTGCCGAAATCCAAGGCGTTCTTCGAGAAGGCACTGGCCGACGAGACGCGCCACCGCGAATGGATGGAGCGCATGTCGCAAAACGCCTGACGCTCAAGACGGCGCGGTTTTCAACCGGTTCGCCCTCCTTGCCATGCCGGTGCATTTGTGCCGGCATGCTCGGCATCATCGATGCAGCCCCCTGCTTGAACGAACGCAGTTCGAAGCAAGCTGAGCGGAGGAACGACGTCGTTCAGACTGCAGCATGTCCGGGTGCCGAACTTCCGATCAATTCCGACCGGATCATGAAATCCCAAGCAGACAGCCCCCCGAGGGATAACATGAATGGCTTGCGGGAATAGTGCGGTGATGGGGAATGGCGCGGTTGACGGGGCTCGAACCCGCGACCCCCGGCGTGACAGGCCGGTACTCTAACCAACTGAGCTACAACCGCGCGTGGAGGCCGGGATAGCGGCGGCGTCTTCCGGGGTCAATACGTATCCTGCGCAGTTTGTTGCTTCTTCCTGCGTCCCTGCACGACGTTAACTTCCGTGTCTCATGTTATCTGCGGCATCCGCTGAACCGAAATCGTAACGGGTCCGCGAGTCTGTGCCTTGACTATTCTGCGCTCGTCACGGCACGGATTGCGGCGCCCCAGGCGGTGAGCTTGCGGTCCCGGGTCTCGGCCGTCATCTGCGGCACGAATTGCCGGTCAAGGGACCAGGTTTCCGCGAAGGTTTCCGCATCGGGATAGACGCCCGCCCCCCGCCCCGCGAGCCAGGCTGCCCCTAGAGCGGTCGTCTCGAGAATAGCGGGCCGGTCAACCCGAGCATCGAGGATGTCCGCCAGAAATTGCAGCGCCCAGTCCGACGCGCTCAGCCCCCCGTCGACGCGCAACGCCGTGTTCGCCTCGGGGGTCCAGTCGGCGCGCATCGCCTCGAGGAGGTCGCGCGTCTGGTAGCCGACGCTTTCAAGCGCGGCGCGGGCGAACTCCGCGGGGCCCGTGGCACGAGTGAGCCCGAAGATCGCGCCCCGGCAATCCGGGCGCCAGTACGGTGCGCCAAGGCCGGTAAAGGCCGGAACGAGCACGACGTCCTGCGACGGATCGGCCCGCTCGGCCAGACCTTGCGTCTCCTCGGCGGAGCGGATCAGGCCAAGCCCGTCGCGAAGCCACTGCACCACAGCGCCGGCGACGAAAATCGATCCCTCGAGCGCGTAGGTGGGCGTGCCGCCGAACTGGTAGGCGATCGTGGTCAGGAGCCGGTTCTGCGACCGGACGGGATCCGTTCCGGTGTTCAGGAGCGCGAAGCAGCCCGTGCCGTAGGTCGACTTCACCATGCCGGGTCGGAAACAGGCCTGCCCGATCGTGGCGGCCTGCTGGTCGCCGGCGACGCCGATGATCGGGATTTCCCGTCCGAAAAGGTCGGGCCGGGTCATGCCGAACTGCGCGTCGGTGTCACGCACCTCGGGCAGGAGCGACATCGGGACGCCCAGCATCTCGCACATTTCGGGTGACCAAATACCCGCCCGGATGTCGTAAAGCAGCGTGCGGCTCGCATTCGTCGCGTCGGTCGCGTGAACGGCGCCGCCGGTCAGGTTCCAGACCAGCCAGGAATCGACCGTGCCGAAGGCGAGTTCTCCCGCCTCGGCCCGCGCCCGGGCGCCGTCGACATTGTCGAGAAGCCAGCGGATCTTCGTGCCGCAAAAATAGGGATCGATCAGCAGGCCGGTGACATCGGTGACGGTCGCCTCGTGGCCGGCCTCCCGCAACTGGGCGCAGAAGGGCGCGGTGCGACGGTCCTGCCAGACGATCGCGTTGTGGATCGGTCGACCGGTCTTTCGGTCCCAGATCAGCGTCGTCTCGCGCTGATTGGTGATTCCGATGGCGGCGATGTCGGCCGGCCGGATGTTGGCCCGCTCGATCGCAGCACGGCAGGTGGCGGCGGTGCTCGACCACAGGTCGGCAGGGTCGTGCTCCACCCAACCGCTCCGGGGGAAATGCTGGGGGAACTCCTCCTGCGCCGACGCGGCGATCCGCATCTCGCCGTCAAAGACGATGGCCCGCGAGGAGGTGGTGCCCTGGTCGATGGCCAGAACGTGCGTCATGGGATCGGCCCCGTCGTTCGTAAGTGGAATGGCCGGGGCCCGAAGGCCCCGACCGGGCGGCTCACTGCCAGGACTGGATCAGCTCGTCGTAGGAGACGGTCTGCGGCTCCTCGTCCTCGTTCTCCAGCGCAGGCTTCGGTGCGCCGGGCTCGTTCAGCCAGTATTCCGCATCCTGTTCCTCGTTCAGGACCGGGCCGAGATCGCCCTGCACGCCGGCACGCTCCAGACGCGACATCACGTCCTCCATGTCGGCACAGAGCTGGTCGAGCGCCGCCTGCGTCGTCTTCGCCCCCGACATCGCGTCCCCGATATTCTGCCACCAGAGCTGCGCGAGCTTGGGGTAGTCGGGCACGTTGGTGCCGGTGGGCGACCACTGCGTCCGCGCGGGCGAGCGATAGAATTCCACGAGACCGCCGAGGTTGAGCGCACGGTCGGTGAAGTAGTCGGAGTTGATCGTGCTGTCGCGGATGAAGGTGAGACCGACGTCGGACTTCTTCACATCCACCGTCTTGGACGTCACGAATTGCGCGTAGAGCCAGGCGGCCTTGGCGCGGTCGTCGGGCGTGGAGTCGAGGATCGTCCAGGAACCCACGTCCTGGTAGCCGACCTTCATCCCCTCTTCCCAGTAGACGCCATGCGGCGAGGGGGCGAGGCGCCACTTGGGCGTGCCGTCCTCGTTCATCACCGCCTCGCTATCGACGAGCGGCGCCACGAAGGTCGTGTACATGAACATCTGCTGCGCGATGTCGCCCTGCCCCGGAACAGGACCAGCCTCGGAAAACGTCATGCCCGCGGCCTGCGGCGGTGAATAGTTCTGCAGCCACTCGATCGCCTTGTTGACCGCGTAGACCGCCGCGGGCGAGTTCGTCGCGCCGCCCCGGTCCATGCAGGCGCCGACCGGCTGCGAGTTCTCGTTGACGCGGATGCCCCATTCGTCGACCGGCAGGCCGTTCGGCTCGCCGGTGTCGCCCATTCCGGCCATGGACATCCACGCGTCGGTGTAGCGCCAGCCGAGCGAGGGATCCTTCTTGCCGTAATCCATGTTGCCCCAGACCGAGGTCGGCTCGCCCTCGATATAGCTCATGTCGCGGCCGGTGAAGAACTCGGCGATATCCTCGTAGGCCGCCCAGTTCACCGGCACGCCCAGCTCGTAGCCGAATTCGGACTCGAAATCGGACTTGGTCTGCTCGTCGGTGAACCAGTCATAGCGGAACCAGTAGAGATTCGCGAATTGCTGGTCGGGAAGCTGATACAGGTTGCCGTCCGGGCCGGTCGTGAACTGCGTACCGATGAAGTCCTCGAGGTCGAGGGTCGGCGAGGTGACGTCGGCGCCCCCGCCCGCCATCCATTCGGTCAGGTTGCGCGCTTGGCCGTAGCGCCAGTGCGTGCCGATCAGATCGCTGTCGTTGACGAACGCGTCGTAGACGTTCTGGCCGGACTGCATCTGCACCTGCAGCCGCTCGACCACGTCGCCCTCGCCGATCAGGTCGTGCGTGACGTTGATGCCGGTGATGGCCGAGAAGGCCGGGGCCAGCACCTGAGCCTCGTATTCGTGCGTGGTGATCGTCTCGGAGACGACGTTGATGTCCATGCCCTGGAAGTCGGCGGCGGCGTCGATGAACCACTGCATCTCGGCCTCCTGCTCCTCGCGGGTCAGGGTCGAGACGTCGCCGATCTCCGCGTCGAGAAATTGCTGCGCGGCCTCCATGTCGGCGAAGGCCGGCGGCGCCGCGAAGGCGAGTGCCACGGCGGCGGTGGAAGTAAGTAGTCGGTTCATGGTGTCCTCCCTTTGGAACCGGTTATCGTGCTGCGGATCCCCTCGACCGCAGCTTGGAATACTACACCCAGCGGAACACCGCCGCAGCGTAGACAAGGCAGACGACCATCGCCCAGGGTTGCGGCGCGAGTTCGAGGCCGAGCCAGATCAGGTTGATGAAGGCCGATCCGAGGAGCGTGATGAAGAGCCGGTCACCCCGGGTCGTCTCGATCCGGAGCACGCCCGCGCGCGGCGTTTCAGGGTAGCGGATCGCGAGAAACGTGAAGACCACGAGCAGCGCCGCGATCGTGGCGAAGAAGGCCGCCGTCGGCCAGGTCCATGCCATCCAACCCATGACGAAACCTCCTCAAACGCGGCCGAGGGCGAAGCCCTTGGCGATGTAGTTGCGGACGAACCAGATCACGAGCGCGCCCGGAATGATGGTGAGCACGCCCGCCGCGGCGAGTACGCCCCAGTCGACACCCGCGGCGCCCACGGTACGGGTCATGGTGGCGGCGATGGGCTTCGCGTCGACGGAGGTGAGCGTGCGCGACAGCAGAAGCTCCACCCACGAGAACATGAAGCAGAAGAACGCGGCCACGCCGATGCCGGAGGCGATGAGCGGCATGAAGATCCGCAGGAAGAAGCGTGGAAAGGAATAGCCGTCGATATAGGCCGTCTCGTCGATCTCGCGCGGCACGCCCCGCATGAAGCCCTCGAGGATCCACACCGCGAGCGGCACGTTGAACAGACAATGCGCGAGCGCCACGGCGATATGCGTGTCGAAGAGTCCGACCGAGGAATAGAGCTGAAAGAACGGCAGCGCGAAGACAGCCGGCGGCGCCATGCGGTTCGTCAGCAGCCAGAAGAACAGATGCTTGTCGCCGATAAAGGAATAGCGAGAGAAGGCATAGGCCGCAGGCAGCGCGACAGCGAGGCTGATCGCCGTGTTCATTACCACGTAGATAAGCGAATTGACGTAGCCCATGTACCACGACGCGTCGCTCAGGATCGTCGCGTAATTCGCGAAGGTAAGGTTTTGCGGCCAGAGCGAGAACGTCGAGAGAATTTCGTTGTTCGTCTTCAGGCTCATGTTCAGCAGCCAATAGATCGGCAGCATGAGGAACAGCAGGTAGAGCCCCATCACGATCGCCGAGCCGTTCGGGCGGAAGCGGCGGCGCGTGCGGGTGGCGGCATGGCTGTCGGTGACGCGGCCGGGGATCGAGGATGCGCCGGGGGCGGAGGCGGTCGCGTCGGTCATTGGACGCCGTCCCTTTTGTCGAGGTTGGTCATCACCGTGTAGAACACCCACGAGACCAGCAGAATGACGAGGAAATACATCAGCGAGAAGGCGGCGGCGGGACCGAGGTCGAACTGCCCGAGCGCCATTTTGACAAGGTCGATCGACAGGAAGGTCGTCGCGTTGCCCGGACCTCCGCCGGTGACCACGAAGGGCTCCGTGTAGATCATGAAGCTGTCCATGAAGCGCAGCAGGATCGCGATCATCAGGACACCCGCCATCTTCGGCAGTTCGATGTAGCGGAACACCTTCCAACGCGAGGCCTGGTCGATCTTCGCGGCCTGGTAATAGGCATCGGGAATGGATTGGAGGCCGGCATAGGCGAGCAGCGCCACGAGCGACGTCCAGTGCCAGACATCCATTACGATCACGGTCGTCCACGCCGCGATGAAGCCCTGCGTGTAGTTGTAGTCGATGCCGATCGCGTCGAGCGTGTAGCCCAGGAGGCCGATGTCGACGCGGCCGAAGATCTGCCAGATCGTGCCGACCACGTTCCACGGGATGAGGAGAGGCAGCGACATCAGCACGAGGCAGAACGACGCCCAGACTCCGCGCTTGGGCATGTTGAGCGCGACGAAAACGCCGAGCGGCACCTCGATGGCAAGGATGATGGCGGAGAAGGCAAGCTGCCGGACGAGCGCGTTCCACATCCGGTCGGAGGCGAGCATGTCGCGGAACCAGTCCAGCCCGGCCCAGAAGAACACGTTGTTGCCGAACGTGTCCTGCACCGAGTAGTTCACGACGGTCATCAGCGGGATGACGGCCGAGAACGCCACCAGCAACAGTACCGGCAGGACAAGGAACCAGGCTTTCTGATTGACGGTCTTCATTACGCGGCCTCCCTGCCCCGGCGCGCCGGTTCCACGCGCCAGTCATTCTCGTAGACATTGATCCCGGCCGGATCGAAGACGACGCGGTCGACTCCGGCAGGGACGGTCTCGTGCTCGGGCAGGATCGCGCTCGCCGGCGTGCCGCCGACGTCGAGCCGGACGATCTTGTGACGGCCCACGTCTTCGACCCGGCGCACGCGCGCCGGCACGCCCGCGCCGCCGGCACGCAGCGCGACGAATTCGGGTCGCACGCCGATCTGCAAACGGCCCCGCCCCGTCTCGTGGACCGCGCCGAGATCGACCTCCGCCCCGCCGATGCGCCCGGTCCGTCCGTCCACCTCCGCATCGAAGAGGTTCATGCCGGGCGAGCCGATGAAATAGCCCACGAAGGTATGCGCCGGACGCTCGAACAGCTCCTGCGGCGTGCCGATCTGCACCACCCGCCCGTCATACATGACGACCACCTTGTCGGCGAAGGTCAGCGCCTCGGTCTGATCGTGGGTCACGTAGATCATCGTGTGCCCGAAATCGTGGTGCAACTGCTTGAGCTGCGTGCGTAGCTCCCACTTCATGTGCGGGTCGATCACGGTCAGCGGCTCGTCGAAGAGAAGCGCGTTGACGTCCTTGCGGACCATGCCGCGGCCAAGCGAGATCTTCTGCTTCGCATCCGCCGTGAGGCCGCGCGCCTTGCGATCGAGCTCCGCCTCCATGCCGATCATCCGCGCGATCTCCTGCACGCGTTCGGCAACGTAGCTCTCGTCCCGGCCCCGGTTGCGCAGCGGGAAGGCGAGATTGTCGCGTACGGTCATGGTGTCGTAGACCACCGGGAACTGGAACACCTGCGCGATGTTGCGCTCCGCCGTCGGTGCCTGGGTCACGTCCTGCCCGTCGAACAGGATGCGTCCGTGGCTGGGGTGAAGAAGTCCCGAGATGATGTTGAGAAGCGTCGATTTCCCGCAGCCGGACGCGCCAAGGAGGGCATAGGCCTCACCGTCGTTCCAGTCGTGGTTCAGCTCTTTCAGAGCGTAGTCGTCCTCGCCCTGCGGCTGCGGCACGTAGGAATGCGCGAGGTTATCGAGGGTGATCTTGGCCATGTCAGGCGGCCTCCGCGTAGGATGCGGGCGAGACGAGGGCGCCGTCCTCGGCAAAGACGTAGACATGCGCGGGGTCGAGATGGATCACCAGCTCCTGCCCCGGGCGCAGGTCGCGGATGCCGTGGACGAGCCCGACCCAGCGTTCGCCGTGATGGTCGAGATGGACGAAAGTCTCCGAGCCCGTGATCTCGGTCACGGCAAGCTTCGTGCGGAAGCTCATCGCGCCCGTGAACGGCGTGTCGAGTACGACGTGGTTCGGACGGAACCCCGCGAGGTAGCTCCCGTCCGAAAGGCTCGCCGCCGCCGCCGGGACCGGCGCGGACTGACCGTCGCCGAAGGACAGCGTTTCGCCCGACTTGCGGACGCGCAGAAAGTTCATCGGCGGGTCGGAGAAGACCCGCGCCGTCGTCGCGTCGACAGGCCGGCGATAAACGGCGGGCGTGGACCCGAACTGCGTCACCCGCCCCTCCCAGAGCGTGGCCGTGTTGCCACTCAGAAGCAGCGCTTCCTCCGGCTCCGTCGTGGCATAGACGAAGATCGCGCCGGATTCCTCGAAGATCCGCGGGATCTCGGCCCGCAGTTCCTCGCGCAGCTTGTAGTCGAGATTGGCGAGCGGCTCGTCGAGGAGCACGAGGCCCGCATTCTTGACCAATGCCCGGGCCAGCGCGCAGCGCTGCTGTTGCCCGCCCGAGAGTTCCAGCGGCTTGCGGTCGAGCATGGGAGTCAGGCGCATCATATCGGCCACCTCGTCCACCCTCCGGTCGATCTCGGCCCGGTCCATACCCATCAGCTTCATCGGCGAGGCGATGTTGTCGCGCACGCTCATCGACGGGTAGTTGATGAATTGCTGGTAGACCATCGCGACCCGCCGGTCCTGCACCCGCTGACCCGTCACGTCCTGTCCCTGCCACAGTATCCGCCCCGTCGTCGGTGCGTCGAGCCCGGCCATGAGGCGCATCAGCGAGGTCTTCCCCGCGAGCGTCGGTCCGAGGAGCACGTTCATCGTGCCCTTCTCGAGCGTCAGGTCCGTCGGGTGGATATAGGTCTGCGCGCCCACCACCTTGGAGACGTTGTCGAGGGTCAGGGTCATCTCGGTCCTCCTCCCGCCGCTATTCCGCGGCTGCTCGACGCACGATCCGCGCCCGCGCCTCGTCCATCCATTCGTCGAGGCGGGCGATCTGTGCCGCGTCGAGACGCAAGCCCAGCTTCGAGCGGCGCCAGACGACGTCCTCCGCGTTGTGCGCCCATTCCCGCAACATCAGCCACTCGACCTCGCGCGCTGTCAACGTTGCGCCGAAATCCTCACCCAGATCCGCCGCTTCATGCGCCCCGTCGAGTATCTCCCACGCCTCGGTTCCGTAGGCGCGGATCATCCGGCGGCAGGCATAATCGCCCAGGAACGGATGTTCGGCCTTCAGTCGCCGGGTCAGGTCGTCGACCGCGGTCACGTCGAAATCCCCGCCCGGCAGGGGCGCCCCCGCCGTCCATGATCCGTTCCGCACCTCGAGATGCGCGCCGATCCGCTCCAGCGCGCTTTCGGCCAGACGGCGGTAAGTCGTGATCTTGCCGCCGAACACGTTGAGGAGGGGCGCGCCGCCCTCCGCATCGACCCGCAGCGTGTAGTCCCGCGTGGCCGCCGAGGCGGATTGCGCGCCGTCGTCGTAGAGCGGCCGCACCCCCGAATAGGACCACACCACGTCCGCCTCGGTCACGTCCCGCTTGAGGTAAGCGTTCACGAAGTCGAGCATGTAGCGCCGCTCCTCGGGGGTGCAGACCGGCTTCGCATCGGGATCCGCGTGCTCCTGATCGGTGGTGCCGATCAGGGTGAAGTCCTCCTCGTAGGGGATCGCGAACATGATGCGTCCGTCGGTCCCCTGGAAAAAGTAGCACTTGTCGTGATCGAACAGCCGCCGCGTGACGATGTGGGAGCCGCGCACGAGGCGCACGCCCTCGCGGCTGTTCGAGCGGACTTTGCTGCGGATGATGTCGCCGACCCACGGCCCGCCCGCATTCACCAGCATTCGGGCCCGAACGTCCCGCACTTCGCCGTTGTCCCGATCCGCAAGCGTGACGACCCAGAGGTCACCGTCGCGCCGCGCCGCCGTGACCTTCGTCCGCGTGAGGATCGTCGCGCCCCGCGCTTCGGCGTCGCGCGCGTTCAGCACGACCAGACGGGAATCCTCGATCCAGCAATCGCTGTACTCGTAGGCGGTTTCGAACCGATCCTCGAGCGGCGCCCCTTCGGGCGTGCCCCGCAGGCGGATCGTCTCCGTCCCGGGCAGGATCTTCCGCCCACCGAGGTTGTCGTAAAGGAACAGGCCAAGCCGGATGATCCAGGCCGGACGTCGCCCCTTCGTCCAGGGCATGACGACGTTGAGGATGCGCGAGGTCGGCGTTTCCCCCTCGAACCGCATATCTTTGTGATAGGGCAGCACGAAGCGCATGGGCCAGGAGATGTGCGGCATCGCGCGCAGCAGCGTCTCCCTTTCGATCAGCGCCTCCCGCACCAGTCGCACCTCGAAGTATTCGAGGTAGCGCAGCCCCCCGTGAAACAGCTTGGTCGAGGCCGAAGAGGTGGCCGAGGCGAGATCGTTCATCTCCGCCAGCGTGACCGTCAGTCCCCGGCCGGCCGCATCGCGCGCGATGCCGCAGCCGTTGATGCCGCCGCCGACGATGACGAGATCCTGAATGTCCCCGCTATCGAACACACGGCCCTCCCCGCCTGATGCTCACACCGCCGTGATAGCGCCGGCCGAACAAAAACGAAAGCATTTTGTGCGCGTTTTTGCTCCCTTTCTTCGGGCAAGAGGCCCCGTCCCATCCAGGGCCCGGTACGACGGAATATTCCGATCCGAGCACGCGCGCATGATACCGACCGTCTGCGCCCGATTGACAGAAGCGCGTCGATCCGCACATTTTCGCGCAGGGAGGCCACCCATGTCGCTATCGTTTCGCCAGCCCGAGATCGTGGAGATCGCCCGACGCGACAGGATGGTCACGGTCGAGGGCCTCGCGACGCATTTCGGGGTCGCGTTGCAGACGATCCGGCGCGACCTCTCCGAGCTTGCCGAGGCGGGGAAACTCGAGCGCGTTCATGGTGGCGCCGTCCTGCCCTCTCGGGTGATCAACATCGGCTACGAAGACCGCCGCGAGTTGAATCCGGAGGCGAAGGCCGCGATCGCCCGGGCCTGCGCAGCGGAGATCCCGAACGACTGCTCCATCTTCCTCAATATCGGCACCAGTACCGAGACGGTCGCGACCGAGCTGCTCGATCACAAGAACCTTCTTGTGGTGACGAACAATATGAACGTGGCCAACATCCTCGGTCAGAACGCCGAATTCCGGGTGATCGTGACGGGCGGCGTGCTGCGACGCTCGGATGGCGGGCTGGTGGGGGACGTGGCGATCTCCACCATCCGGCAGTTCAAGGTCGATATCGGCGTGATCGGCTGCTCCGCGCTCGATATCGATGGGGACATCCTCGACTACGACCTCCAGGAGGTCGGCGTGAGTCAGGCGATCCTCCAGCAGTCGCGCCGCCGGTTCCTCGTGGCCGACCATTCCAAGTTCCAGCGCTCCGCGCCCGCCCGGATCGCGGGGCTCGCGGAGATCGACACCTTCTTCACCGACCGCCCCCCGCCCGACGATCTCGAAGCGCGCTGCCGCGACTGGCATACCCGCGTGGCCATCGGCGCGAAGACGGATGAGTCGGATGCCCCCGAAGCCTTGGCCAACCCCGCCTGAAACGATCACTCCGAGGTCGCTGTGCCCGCCATCTCGTGGCGGAGCAGGCGTGACGTTCCGGGCGAGGCATTCCGGGGCCGTTCCTCGTTGACCCCGGCCGTGCCTCCGGTCAGACGGTCGACAACGCAGGAGGACTGGACCATGACCGCGCAGAACACGCCCGACATCATCTTCACCAAAGTCGACGAGGCGCCGCAGATCGCGTCCGCCTCGCTCCTGCCGATCATCCAGTCCTTCGCCGCCTCCGCCGGCATCTCGGTCGGCACGCGCGACATCTCGCTCGCGGGTCGCATCCTCGCCGCGTTCCCCGAAACGCTGGGCGACGAGCGGCAATCGGATGACCTCGCCGCCTTGGGCGAACTCGTGAAGACGCCGGACGCGAACGTCATCAAGCTCCCGAACATCTCCGCCTCCGTGCCGCAGCTCAACGCCGCGATCCGCGAGCTGCAGGCGCAGGGTTACGACCTTCCTGACTATCCGAGCGATCCGCAGACCGACACGGAGCGCGACGCCCGCGCCCGCTACGACGCGATCAAGGGGTCGGCCGTGAACCCCGTCCTGCGGGAAGGCAACTCCGACCGCCGCGCCGCGGTGGCCGTGAAGCGCTACGCGATGGCGAACCCCCATTCGATGGGCGAATGGTCGGCCGACAGCCGTACCCGCGTCGCGACCATGGCGGAGGGCGATTTTCGCGCGAACGAAAGCTCGGTCGTCGTTTCCGCCGCGCAAGCCGGCGCCGCGCGGATCGAACTGGAGACGGCGGACGGCACGCAGGTCATGAAGGAGGGCGTGTCCTTCCCGGAAGGCACCGTGGTCGACGCGACCTTCATGTCGGTCCGCGCCCTCGACCGATTCCTCGCGGAACAGATCGCGGCGACGAAGGAGGAGGGAACGCTCTTCTCGCTCCACCTCAAGGCCACGATGATGAAGGTCTCCGACCCGATCATCTTCGGGCATGCCGTGCGCGAATACCTCCGGCCCGTCTTCGAGACACACGGACCCGCGCTCGGGGCGGCGGGCGTCGATCCCAATTCCGGCCTGGGCGCGCTCTACGAGCGGGTGGACGGCATGGAGAACGGCGGCGCGATCCGCTCGGAGATCGACGCCGTTCTGGCCGACCGGCCACCGCTCTACATGGTGGATTCCGACCGCGGGATCACCAACCTCCATGTCCCGTCCGACGTTATCATCGACGCCTCCATGCCCGCGCTGATCCGTGCTGGCGGCAAGGGCTGGGGTCCGGACGGCGCGCCGGCCGACACGAATTGCGTGATCCCAGACAGCTCCTACGCGGCGATCTACCGGGAGGCGATCGACTACTTCAAGGAAACCGGCGTGCTCGATCCCGCCACGGCCGGAACGGTGCAGAACGTCGGCCTGATGGCGCAGAAGGCCGAGGAATACGGCTCCCACCCCACGACGTTCGAGGTGCCCGCGGACGGCACGATGCGCGTGGTCGCCGCCAATGGCGACGTGCTGCACGAGCACCGCGTCGAGGCGGGCGACATCTGGCGGTCGGCCAGCACCAGGAAGGCCCCGATCGAGGATTGGGTGAAGCTCGCCATCGAGCGGCAGGCGGCCGAAGGATGCGAGGCGGTCTTCTGGCTCGACGAGACGCGGGCCCACGACGCGCAGCTCATCGCGCTGGTGAAGCCTCTTCTCGAAGCGGCCGGCGTGTCCGACAGGTTCCGCATCATGGCCCCCGGCCCCGCGACGCGCGTCGCGCTCGAAACGATCCGCGCGGGCAAGAACCACATCGCGGTGAGCGGCAACGTGCTGCGCGACTACCTCACCGACCTGTTTCCGATCCTGGAGCTCGGCACCTCGGCCAAGATGCTTTCGGTCGTGAAGCTGATGAACGGCGGCGGCCTTTTCGAAACGGGGGCCGGCGGCTCCGCGCCGAAGCACGTCCAGCAGCTTCTGGAGCAGAACCACCTCCGGTGGGACTCCCTGGGCGAGTTCTGCGCCTTGGGCGAGAGTCTGCGGCTTCTGGCGGAGACGACGGGCAATGCCAGGGCGCGCGTCCTGGGCAACGCGGTCGACGTGGCGACGCAGAGCGTTCTCGACCACGACCGCTCGCCGGGCCGCAAGGTCGGGCAGCCGGACAACCGCGACAGCCACTATTACTTCGCGCGCTACTGGGCCGAAGCGCTCGCGGCGCAGGAGGACGACGCGAAGCTCGCGCGTGCCTTCGCCCCGGTCGCGGAAACGCTCGCCCGGAAGGAAGAAACCATCCTGTCGGAGCTGCGCGCAGACCGCGGGCAGGCCGTGGACCTTGGCGGCTACTTTCACATGGACGCCGGCAAGGCCGCGGCGGTGATGCGTCCGTCGCAGACCTTCAACGAGGTGATCGCGCAGATCGCCGTGGCCTGACACGCGGGACACCACCTCGGGACCCGTCGCCGACGGGTCCCAAGGTGGTGTCGCCCACGGATGAACCGCGCGGCGAGGTCGAGGCGGCGCGCGACGTCCTGGAGCAGGATCGACAGGCGCGCGGGTTCGTCGGGCCCTCGAACAATGTCCCAGACGACTCCCATGTGCGGACAGCGACCAGCGTGGGAATTGCTCCGCAACGCTTCGAATTCTCATAGGCCGGTCGTCGGCCGACCCGCCTTCGCGGTCCGCCGCCGAGGGAGTGAAGGTTCGAGAACGGTCGGCGTTTCGGCATCCGTCGGCTTCGACCGCTCGACGAGGATTGCTCCCGGCAGGTGCGCAATGATCCGGGACAGCCGCGCGTGATACAGGACGCAAGGAGCGGCGAGACTCGATCAGGCATGAAGACCGCAGGTAATGATCGAGGGCATGCCAGTTCAAATGATCGCGCATGGGCGAACGCACCGCAAATCCGGCAACCTTCATCAAGGAAGTCCCAAGACGGAGTCTAACGATTCATTCAGACGATGCCCCCGCCGGCCCCGCTCGCCGAGGGACGTATCTCCGCGACCCGGGCGCGGTAGCCCGACCGGCGGTAGGCCGCGAGTGGATCGATCGCCGCGCCGGCCTCCAGCCGCGCCATGGCGAGGATCGGCGACACATCGGTGCGGAAGGCGCGCTTCAGCGTTTCCGACGCCATGATCGCGTCGTTCGCCTCCTGATGATCCGCCAGTGCGGCCCGGTCCACGAGGAGCGCCTGCGCATAGGCGCGCTGCACCTCCATGGCGGAGCTCATCAGGCTCTCGATCGGGTCGGTCACGTTGTGGCTCTGGTCGAGCATGTGCGCCGGGTCGAAGCCCGGCATGTCCGCCGCATCGATGAGTTCGTTGAAGACGAGAAACAGCCGGTAGGGGTCGATGGCACCGGTATCGAGGTCGTCGTCGCCGTACTTGGAATCGTTGAAGTGGAACCCACCCAGCTTGCCGTAGCGGATCAGCCGGGACACGATCATCTCGATGTTCACGTTCGGGGCATGGTGGCCCAGATCGACGAGGCAGAACGCCCGTTCGCCCAGCTCCTGCGCGATCAGGTAGTTGGTTCCCCAATCCTGTACGATCGTCGAATAGAAGGCCGGCTCGTACATCTTGTGCTCGGTGAAGAGCCGCCAGTCCGCGGGGAGGCCCGCGTAGATCTCCCGCGCGCTGCCTAGGTAGCGGTCGAGCTGCCGCGCGAAATGCGCCTGCCCCGGAAAGTTGGAGCCATCGCCCACCCAGATCGTCAGGGCCTTCGAGCCGATGGCGTCTCCGATCTCGATGCAGCGCAGGTTGTGCTCCACCGCCTGCGCCCGCGTGCCGGCGTCGGTGTGGCTGAGCGAGCCGAACTTGTAGCTGCGGGCTTGGCCCGCCTGGTCCTGAAAGGTGTTCGAGTTCATTGCATCGAAGCCGAGGCCCACCTCTTCGGCCTTGGCGCGCAGGTCGGCCGGCTCCGCCGCGTCCCACGGGATATGCAGCGAGACCCGGGGCGTCGCGTTGGTCAGACGATGGACCACGCCGCAATCGTCGAGCTTGTCGAAGATCGTTGCTGGCTCCCCCGCGCCGGGGAAGCGGGCGAAGCGCGTGCCGCCGGTGCCAACGCCCCAGGACGGGATCGCGACGCCGCAGGCCGCGACCTTGTCGCGGATGGCGGCGATGTCGACGCCCCGCCGATCGAGCGTCTCCCCGAGCGCGTCGTATTCGGCGCGGAGCGATCCCTCGCCGTCCGCGTTGGCGGCGGCGATCGTGTTGTTGTCGATCATGTCGTCCCTCCCCGTGCCCCGGTGCTTGGCCGAAGGCGTGTCGTCAGCGCGTGAACGCCTGCACGTTGCCGGCATCGACATTCACGATGTTGCCCGTCGATTTCGCGCTGTGGTCCGAAGCGAAGAAGTAGCAGGCCGCCGCGATGTCCTCGGGCAGGACCGACCGCTTCAGAAGGCTGCGCTCGCGGTACATCTCCTCCAGCCCTTCCTTGTCGGTGCCGTAGGTCGAGGCGCGCTGGTCAAGCCATTCGCCCGACCAGATCTTGGAGCCCTTCAGCACCGCGTCGGGGTTCACCACGTTGACGCGGATGCCCTCCGGCGCCCCTTCGAGCGCGAGGCAGCGAGCGAGGTGGATCTCCGACGCCTTGGCGGTGCAATAGGCCGAGGCACCGGGCGAGGCGGCAAGCCCGTTCTTCGATGCCACGAAGACGATGGACCCACCGATTCCCTGTCGCTTGAGCATCCGGAACGCCTCGCGGGAGACCAGGAAGTAACCCGTGGACAGGATCGACATGTTCCGGTCCCAGAGCTCCAGCGTCGTGTCCTCGACCTTGGCCGAAGAGGCGATGCCGGCATTGGAGACGACGATATCCACGCCTCCGAACTCTACCGCCATCGCCACATAGGCCTCCGCCACCGCCGCCTCGGAAGTGACGTCCATCACCACGGAGCGGACAACATCCCCGGAATAGCGCGCCGCAAGATTCGCCTCCGCCGCGGCGAGCGCGTCCGCGTCGATATCCGCCAGCACGACGCAGGCGCCTTCGGAAAGGTACTTCTCCGCCGTGGCCGAGCCGATGCCACCGGCCCCGCCGGTGACGATCGCGACCCGGCCGGCCAGCGATTTCGGCGCGGGCATCCTCTGAAGCTTCGCCTCCTCGAGACGCCAGTACTCGATGTCGAACGCCTCCTGCTCTGGGAGGCCCCGATAGGCGCCTACCGCGTCGGAATTGCGCATCACGTTGATGGCGTTCACGTAGAACTCACCCGAGATCCGCGCCGTCGCCTTGTCCTTGGCGAAGGTGATCATGCCGACACCCGGCACGAGATAGACCACCGCGTTCGGGTCGCGCATGGCCGGACTGTCGTCGTGACGGCAACGCTCGTAATATGCGGAATAGTCCGCGCGGTAGGCCTCCACCATGCCGCGCAGGCCATCGAGCGTGCCGTCCACATCCGGGTCCGCCGGATCGAAATCAACGACGAGCGGGCGGATCTTGGTACGCAGGAAATGGTCCGGGCAGGACGTGCCGAGTCCGGCCAGGCGTTCCATGTCGCGGCCACCGACGAACTCGAGTACCGCGTCCCCGTCGTCGAAATGCCCGACCTTGTGGCTTCCGCCCGAGATCATGCCGCGGATCGCCGGCATCAGCGCGGCCGCGACGCGGCGACGCTCACCCTCGGGCAGCGCAGCTCGGATCTCGCCGCCGAAGGCGGGGCCGTCCGCCGTTCGCCCCTCGAACCACGCGATCGCGCGGTTGACGATGCGGAGCGTCAGCTCGTAGCACTCCCGCGCGTCGTCGGCCCATGTGAACAGGCCGTGGCTTTCCAACACGACACCCTTCGCCCTGGGGTTCCGGCGGCAGAAAGCCTCGAGCCAGAGGCCGAGCTCGTAGCCCGGCCGCTTCCAGGGCAGCCAGCCGATCTGGTCGCCGTAGATCTCCTTCGTCAGCGCCTCGGAATTCTCGGAGGCCGCGATGGCGATCACCGCGTCGGGGTGGACGTGGTCCACGTGCCTGTGCGGCACGTAGGCGTGGAGCGGCGTGTCGATGGAGGCGGCGCGCGTGTTCAGGTTGAACGTGCAATGCGGCAGGTAGCCGACCATCTCGTCCTCGAATTCGACGCCGCGGTAGAGGTCCTTCAGCGCTTCGAGCTTCGACATGTAGAGCGTGGCAAAGCCGTCCAGCGTGATCGAGCCGATATCGCCACCCGATCCCTTTACCCAGAGCACCTCGACCGCCGCGCCGGTCAGCGGGTCGGTTTCCGTGACCTTGGCTGACGTATTGCCGCCGCCATAATTCGTGACCCGCTTGTCGGAGCCGAGGAGGTTCGAGCGGTACAGAAGCAATTCCGGCTCGCTCATGCCCGAAGCCGTCGCGTCGTCCCAGATATCGGCGATCCGGCCGTCGCCTGCATTTCCCGGCATCGTGCTCTCCCCGCCTCGATTTTCGCGCAAACTCGTCGGGGTTCGCGGCTCTGTCAATCTTTTTCGATCACCTTCGATCATTCTGCGCCGCAGAAATGCGGCCTGATGACAGATATTGATTGACAGTGAGCTGATTGAGCTGAAATCTCGACCCCATCGGGGAGGTCGTCAATGATCGAAAGCGAACGTCACAGGGCGATCCTGTCCGCGGTGCAGGCGAGACCCGTCGCGACCGTGGCCGAGCTCGTCGAGTTGACCCAGGCGTCGGAGGCCACGGTGCGCCGCGACATCGCCACGCTCCACATGCAGAAGAAGGTCCGCCGCGTGCGGGGCGGCGTGGAATCGCTCGCGCCGCCGCAATTCGTGGGCCTTTCGGGGCGTCCCTTCGAGATGAACGCCACCCGGCAGATCGCCGAGAAGCGGGCCATCGCGCAGGCGGCGGTGGAGCTCTGCGCCGACGGGGACGCGATCATCATCAACGGCGGGACGACGACGTTCCAGATGGTCCATCCGCTCGCCAACCGGCGTTGCCTCGTCTTCACCAACTCCTTTCCGATCGCCGAGCACCTGCTCAAGCAGTCGAAGAACACCGTGATGCTCGCCGGGGGCACGATCTACCGGGAGCAGAACATCGTGCTTTCGCCCTTCGAGAACGACGTGACGAAGAATTTCGCGGCGCGCCGCATGTTTCTCGGCGCGCAGGGCGTCTCGCGGCTCGGCGTGATGGAGCAGGACCCGCTCATCATCCAGGCCGAGACCAAGCTCATCGGACAGGCCGACGAGGTCGTGCTCATGGTCGACTCGACCAAGTTCCGGAACCGGTCGAGCCTGATCCTGTGCCCGCTCGACCGCATCGGCACGCTGATCACCGACGACCGCATCACCGACGCCGACGCCGCGATGGTGGAGGCGGCCGGCCCGCGCCTCGTCGTGGCGAGCCCCCGGCGCGGACGCGCAGAGATACCGGCCGCCGGCTGACGAACACCGCTCATTCAGGGAGGAAACGACATGAGCATCACCAGACGGATCGCCATCGCCACGGGCCTCGCGGCCGGGCTCTGGTCCACGACCGCGCTGGCGCAGGACGACATGCGCATCGCGCTCGTCGCCAAGTCGCTCGGCAACGGCTTCTTCGAGGCCGCCGCGCGCGGCGCCGAGGAGGCCGCCGAGGAACTGGGCGGCGTCGAGATCATCTATACCGGCCCCACCTCCACCACGGCGGAGGGCCAGATCGAGGTCATCAACAGCCTGATCGCGCAGCGGGTCGACGCCATCGCCATCTCCGCCAACGACCCCGACGCGGTTGTGCCGGCGCTGCAGAAGGCGATGCAGCGGGGAATCACCGTCATCTCCTGGGATTCGGGCGTGGCACCCGAGGGCCGCGAGATGCACCTTGCCCCGTCCTCCGACGAGCTGATCGGACAGACCATCATCAAGCTCGCCGCCGATCAGCTGCCCGAGGGCGGACAGGTCGCGGTGCTCTCGGCCACCTCCACATCGACCAACCAGAACGTCTGGATCGAGGAGATGGAAAAGGTGATGGGCGAGTATCCCGACATCGAGGTGGTGGCGACGGTCTACGGCGACGACCTCGCCGACAAGTCCTACCGGGAAACGCAGGGCCTGCTGCAATCCTACCCGGATCTCGACGCGATCATCGCGCCGACCTCCGTGGGCATCGTCGCCGCCGCGCAGGCAGTGCAGGACGCGGGCAAGGTGGGCGAGGTGAACGTCACCGGTCTCGGCCTTCCCTCGGAAATGGCGGGCGCCATCGAGTCGGGCGCGTCGAAATCCTTCGCGATCTGGAACCCGGTCGATCTGGGCTACGCGACCGCGATGATCGCGCACGCGCTCGCCAGCGACGAGGCGACGGCGGAGCCCGGCGCAGAGATCTCGATGGGCCGGATAGGCACTGCCACGCTCGACGAGGACAACCAGGCCGCGATGAGCGAACCCTTCACCTACGACGCGTCGAACATCGACGAGTTCAAGAGCGTCTTCTGAGACGGCCTGCGGGTCCGGCCGAAAGGCCGGGTCCGTCCGACGGATGGGGGCGCCCGGTATGAAGGATACAGAGACCGACGCCGATCCCGTGCTGCGGCTCGACGGGATATGCAAGACGTTTCCGGGCGTGGTCGCGCTCGCCGATGTGGAGCTCGCGCTATATCCCGGTCAGGTCACGGCGCTGGTGGGCGAGAACGGTGCCGGCAAGTCCACGCTCGTCAAGGTGCTGACCGGCATCCATCAGCCCGACGCCGGCACGATCCGGGTCGACGGGGCGGAGACGCGGTTTCCCTCCGCCGGGGCCGCGACGAAAGCCGGGATCACCGCGATCCATCAGGAAACGGTGCTCTTCGACGAGCTGACCGTGGCGGAGAACATCTTCCTGGGCCATGCGCCGCGGGGCCGCTTCGGCCTCGTCGACTGGACGCGCATGCGGGGGGACGCCGCCGCCATCCTCGATCGCATCGGCGCCCGGATCGACCCGCGCACACCGCTCCGCGAGCTGGGCATCGCGTCGAAGCATCTCGTCGCCATCGCCCGCGCCCTGTCGGTGGACGCGCGCGTGGTGGTGATGGACGAGCCGACCGCCTCGCTGAGCCAGGCCGAAATCGAGGAGCTCTACGAGCTCGTCGGGCGCCTCAAGTCCGAGGGCAAGGCGATCCTCTTCATCAGCCACAAGTTCGACGAGGTCTTCCGCATCGCCGACCGCTACACCGTGTTCCGCGACGGCGAGATGGTTGATGCCGGCCTGATCGCCGACGTGACCGAGGATCAGCTCGTCGAGCGGATGGTCGGCCGGTCGATGGACGCGATCTTTCCCGCCCGAACGGCCACCCCTGGCGGCGAGGTTCTGCGGGTCGAGGGGATGAGCCATCCAACCGAGTTCGCCGACATCTCCTTCACCCTGCGCCGGGGCGAGATCCTTGGGTTCTACGGCCTCGTCGGCGCGGGGCGGTCCGAGTTCATGCAGGCGCTTTTCGGCGTGACCCGCCCCTCCTCGGGAACGGTGACGCTCGACGGGCGGCCGCTCGTCATCCGCTCGCCTGCCGACGCCATCGCGAGCGGCATCGTCTACGTGCCGGAGGATCGGGGGCGGCAGGGGGCGATCACCGCGATGCCGATCTTCCAGAACGTCACCCTGCCCTCGCTCGCGCAGACCTCGCGCCACGGCTTCGTGCGCATGGCCGAGGAGTTCCGCCTTGCGCGCCGTTACACCGAGCGGCTCGACCTGCGCGCCGCCGCGCTGGATCAGGAAGTGGGCACGCTGTCGGGCGGCAACCAGCAGAAGGTGGTGATCGCCAAGTGGCTCGCCACGAGGCCCGCGGTCATCATCCTCGATGAGCCGACGAAGGGGATCGACGTGGGTTCCAAGGCCGCCGTCCACGAGTTCATGGCCGAGCTCGCCGCGGAAGGCCTGTCGATCGTCATGGTCAGCTCCGAAATCCCCGAGATCCTCGGCATGTCCGACCGCGTCATCGTCCTGCGCGACGGCCGCATCGCGGCGCGTTTCGACCGCGAGGGCCTCACGCCCGAGGCGCTGGTCCGCGCGGCGGCGGGCTACGAGACAGCCGCATGATCCGGTCGTTCCTGCGCTCCCGCGAGGCGATCCTTCTCGCCGCGCTGATCGCGCTCGTCCTGCTCGTGGAAACGCGCTTCGCGGGCTTCGCCGCGCCCAGCAACCTCGCCGCGATCTTCAACGACACTTCGATCCTCGTGATCCTCGCTCTCGGTCAGATGCTGGTGATCCTGACGCGCTGCATCGACCTGTCGCTCGCCTCGAACCTCGCGCTGACGGGCATGGTCACGGCGATGCTGAACGCCGCGATGCCGGACCTGCCGATGGGGGTTCTCATCGCCGCCGCCATCGGACTCGGGCTCCTGATGGGCGCGTTCAACGGACTTCTGGTCTGGAAGCTCGAGATTCCGTCCATCGTCGTCACCCTCGGCACGCTGACGATCTACCGGGGTCTGATCTTCCTCGTCTCGGGCGGCGAGTGGGTGAACAGCCACGAGATGAGCGCGGCCTACAAGGCGCTCCCGCGCACGGAGATCCTCGGCCTGCCGCTCCTCGGCTGGACCGGGGCGGCGGTCGTCGCGGCCTTCGCCGTGGGGGTGAACCGCACCGCGCTCGGCCGGGCCTTCTACGCCGTCGGCGGCAATCCGGGCGCGGCAATCTATACGGGCATCGAGGTGGGCCGGACGCGGTTCCAGGCCTTCGTGATCGCCGGCGGGCTCGCCGGGCTCTGCGGGTATCTCTGGGTGTCGCGCTACGCGGTGGCCTACACGGATGTGGCCGGCGGGTTCGAACTCGACATCGTCGCGGCCTGCGTGATCGGCGGCATCTCCATCGCCGGGGGCCTCGGCACGGTGACGGGTGCGGTGCTGGGCGCGCTGTTCCTCGGCACGATCAAGAACGCCCTGCCCGTCGCCGGCATCTCGCCCTTCTGGCAGATGGCGATCTCGGGCGCCGCGATCATCGTCGCCGTCGCCTTCCACGCCCGCCGGCAGCCCGGCCGCGTGATCCTGAAGCCGGAGGCCGCCCGATGAGTCCGACCGCCGAGGCCCGTCGCCTGCCCGACCGCGGCACGGGGTGCGGAGCGCGCATCCTGCGGAGCTGGGAGCTGTTGCTCGCCGTGATCGCGATCCTCATCTTCATCGCCAACACGCAGGCCAGCCCGTACTTCCTCGATCCCTGGAACCTTTCGGACGCGACGTTCAACTTCACCGAGAAGGCGATGATCGCGTTCGCCATGGCGTTCCTCATCATCGCGGGGGAGATCGACCTGAGCGTCGCGGGCATCATCGCGCTCGCCTCCACCGCGATGGGCTGGGCATTGCAATTCGACGTGGGCGCGGCGGGGCTAGCGGTGATCGGCCTCGGCGTGGGCGTGGTCTGCGGGCTTTTCAACGGCGTGCTTGTCACCCGGCTGGGCCTGCCCTCCATCGTCGTCACCATCGGAACGATGAGCCTGTTCCGGGGGATCAGCTACATCGTGCTGGGGGATCAGGCGTTCAACGGCTACCCGGAGAGCTTCGTCTGGCTCGGGCGCGGCTACGTGTTCTGGGTCGTCTCGTTCGAGCTCGTACTGTTCGCGCTTCTCGCCGGCCTCTACGCGGTGGTGCTGCACGCCACCAATTTCGGCCGGCAGGTCTACGCCATCGGCAACAACCCCACGGCGGCGACCTTCTCGGGCATCCGCGTCGCGCGGGTGAAGATGATCCTCTTCGTGCTGACCGGCGCGATGTCGGGGATCGCGGCGATCTGCCTGACCGCGCGGCTCGGCTCCACCCGCCCCTCCATCGCCTTCGCCTGGGAGCTGGAGGTGGTGACGATGGTCGTGCTCGGCGGCGTGTCGATCCTGGGCGGCGCGGGTTCCATCCCGGGCGTGGTGCTGGCCGCGCTCATCATCGGGATGGCGACCTTCGGGCTCGGCCTCCTCAACGTGCCGGGGATCGTGATGTCCATCTTCACCGGCGCGCTCCTGATCGCGGTGATCGCCCTGCCGCGCCTTTACAGACTGATCCGCACCGGGAGGGCCGCATGAGCGGGAAACACGCCTTCGCGATGAAGCTCCTGCCGGGGCGGGAGGCGGAATACCGGCGCCGCCACGACGCGATCTGGCCGGAACTCGTGGAACTCCTGCGCGACGCCGGGGTCAGCGATTATTCCATCCATCTCGACCGGGAGACCTCGACCCTCTTCGCGGTGCTCTGGCGGACCGACGATCACGGCATGGACGCGCTGCCCGACCATCCGGTGATGCGGCGTTGGTGGGACCACATGGCCGACATCATGGAGACGAACCTCGACGGCTCCCCCCTCGCGCGCGATCTCGAGACGGTGTTCCACCTGCGATGAGCGATCCGCGCCGCATCGCCGTCATCGACATCGGCAAGACCAACGCGAAGCTCGCGCTGGTGGAGAGCGAGAGCCTGACCGAGATCGACGTCCGCACCCGTCCGAACACGGTCCGCCCCGGCCCGCCCTGGCCGCATTTCGACCTCGAGGGGCACTGGGATTTCCTGCTCGACGGGCTGGCGGCGATGCAATCCACCCACGGGATCGACGCGATCTCGGTGACGACCCACGGCGCCGCCGCCGTGCTTCTCGACGCGGAGGGCGGGCTCGCGGCGCCGATGCTCGACTACGAGCATGACGGGCCCGCGCGCAGCGCCGACGCCTACGACGCGATCCGCCCGCCCTTCGCGCAGACAGGCTCCCCCCGCCTGCCGAACGGGCTCAACCTCGGGGCGCAGCTGCACTGGATGCTGAGCGAGGATCCCGACCTCGCGGAGCACGTCGCGCATGTCCTGACCTACCCGCAATACTGGGGCTACCGCCTCACCGGCGCGCACGCCACGGATGTAACCTCGCTCGGCTGCCACACCGATCTGTGGAACCCGTGGGAGGGACGGTTCTCCTCGCTGCCCGCCCGGCTCGGCCTCGCAGACAGGATCGCGCCGCCGCGTCACGCCTCCGACATCCTCGGCACCGTCACGACGGAGGTCGCGGCGCGGACCGGGCTCGCCCCCGGCACCCCGGTCGCCTGCGGCATCCACGACAGCAACGCCTCGCTTTATCCGCACCTCACCGGCCGGGAGGCGCCCTTCGCGATCGTCTCGACCGGCACCTGGGTCGTCGTCATGGCGGTCGGCGGCCGCACGGTGGCGCTCGATCCGGGGCGCGACACGCTGGTCAACGTGTCCGCCCGGGGCGAGCCCGTCCCTTCCGCGCGCTTCATGGGCGGGCGGGAATACGAACGTCTGCGCGATGGCACGGCGACGGTGCCGAGTCCCGAGGACCGCGCGGCGGCTCTCTCCGGGCCTTGGTGCTTGCCGGCCGTTGAGCGGGGCACGGGTCCGTTTCCCGCGCGCGGGGGCGGCTTCACGGCGGAGCCTGCGACCGAGGGCGCGCGAATGCTCGCGATCTCGTGGTACCTCGCATTGATGACCGACACCTGCCTCGCTCTCGCGGGCGCGGAGGGGCCGGTCGTGGTCGAGGGGCCGTTCGCGCGGAATGCCGATTACCTCGACATGCTCGCCACCCTGCGCGACGAGGTGGAAGCCAACGCCTCTGCCACCGGAACCTCCGCCGGCAGCGCGCTCCTGCTCGCCCAAAGGCGCCGGATGGCGCGGGGGACGACGATCACGCCCTCGAACGCGCCCGCGCTTCGGGCCTACGCGGACGAATGGCGAGCCCGGGTGGCGTCCTGAGGGGACGGAGCGGCAATCTGGACGATCGAAGGCATGCGCGCGGCGCTGCCCGTCCACCCCGGCGGCGCGTAGACTCCGACGCGGCGGTCGCGGGCGGACCCTGCGTACCGAGAATGACCGTCGTTCCGAAAGATTTCGACGCGTCGGCGCCTTCCCGTGCCGCACCCTGAAATCCCGATCCTCGGCGATGGCGGTCATGCTCATGGCTTTTCCCGAAGGATGCGGTATCCCGTGCGGTGGGCGCCGGGTGCGAAAGGTCAGGGGGCGGACATGATATCGGGCAGCAGGATGGCAGAACCCGCCCCGCCGGACGACGTCGAGTTCCGCAAGCTGCACTTCGTCGATGACGGGACGGTTCCGAACAACCCCGCGCTGCCCGCGATCCTGATGCGGGGCGCGTTGGGCGGAGGCGCCGACCCGCAGGCGGTGACCGCGCTTCTGGAGGCGAATGGCTGGACCGGCACCTGGGTCTGGCAGGTCTTTCCCTATCACCACTACCATCCGAACGCGCATGAGGTGCTGGCCGTCGCGACGGGCGAGGCCACCCTGATGCTTGGCGGTCCGGGGGGCGAACGGGTGGAGGTCGCGGCCGGCGACGTGATCATGTTGCCGCCGGGAACCGGACATTGCCAGGTCGTGGCGAGCGGGAACTTCCGGATCTGCGGTGCCTATCCCCCCGGGCAATCAGATTACGAGACCGTCCGGGCCGATGCGCCGGCCGACGACACCATGCGCGATCGGATCGCGGCCGTACCTCGACCCGGAACCGATCCGGTCTGGGGCGACGGGGGTCCGCTTCTCCCCGTCTGGGCCGGGACGACGGACGGCTAATCCGGCTCCGCCCGTCCGAGATAGCCCTCCACCATCTCCCGCACCGGGACGCGCGCGCGAAGCCGGGCGGCGAGCAGGTACATGCCCGCGATCTTGCGCTGGACATGCAGCGCCTCCATCGGCAGCGGCGGCGGGACCAGGCCGTCCTCGGCCAGCGCGATCGCCTCCGCCTGCAGCCGGCGTGGCAGGTCCAGCGTCGCGATATCCAATGGGCCGGTCCGGCGCAGCTCGGCGCAGGCGATCTCGGCCATGTCGAGGATGCGGTCGGCATGGCCGGCGGGCGTGTCGGGCCCGATCACGCCGACCTCCCCGGCCAGCGCGCGCAGCCTGTCCCGATCACCGTCGAGCGCGGCAATCAGAAGGCGGCGGTGCAGATCGGCGGTCGCGGGGTCGATCCGCCGGGTCGCGCCGAAATCGAGCAGGACGATGCGCCCGGCCTCCGCGTCCCAGCGGTAGTTCGCGAAGTTCGGGTCCGTCTGCATCCAGCCGAAGACGAAGAGCTCGCGCAGCGTCAGGTCGATCAGGTCGCGGGCCACGCGGTCGCGGACCGCCTGCGACGCCTCCGCCACGCTCTCGATCGGCGCGCCCTCCATGAACGACATCGACAGCACCGACCCGGTTGAAAAGGATGCAACGTATTCGGGCACGGCGAAGCGGTCGTCCCCGGCGAGGACGTCGGCGAACCGGGCGAGATGAGCGCCTTCGGCCATGTAATCCGTTTCCGCGTGCAACTGCGCGCGGGCCTCGGCCAGATAGGGCGCGAGGTCGAACCCGCGCGGGAGCAGGCCCGAGATCCGCAACAGCGCACCCACATTCGCCACGTCGCTGTCGATGCTGGCCGCGACGCCCGGATACTGGACCTTGATCGCCAGCGCCCGCCCGTCCTTCAGCCATGCGCGATGGACCTGACCGATGGAGGCTGCGGCGACCGGGTGGACGTCGAACCGGGCGAAGGTCGAAAGCCAGCCCCGCGGCCATTCGCGGTCGAGCACGCGGCGGAGCTGCGCGGGCGGCATCGCGTCGGCCTCCGCGCGCAGGCGGGCCATGATCGCGGCGAGCTCCGGCGGCAGCACCTCGCCCGCATCCATCGAAAGAAGCTGGCCCAACTTCATCGCCGCGCCGCGCATCTCGGCAAGCTGATCGGTCACGCGGCGCACGTTGCCGGGCGTGAGCACGAGGTCGCGCAGCTGCGGCCGCCGCCCGCGACCGAGTTCCGCCAGCCCACCCGCCGCCACGCGCCCGGCCACGCCCGCCCCGGTGGAGCCGAGCCGCGCGAGCCGCGCAAGCCTGCCCGACGGGACCGGCACGCCTGCCCGGCGCGCGTCTTCGGTATCCTCGTTCGTCACACGTGCCTCGTCCCGCTGCATCCTCACGCGGGACATAGAACGACGCGGCCCTCGTGGGCGGGACGCGGCGAAATGCCCCCGGTGCCGGACGGAGACCGGGTCCGGTCGTGCGCGCCGGACACGGTCCGCACCGGTCGCGCCAGTCACCATAGACCCCGGCGCCCCGGCCATTAGGTTGCGCATCGTCTCAACTCCGGATCCGCCATGCCCAGAGCCCCTTCCCCCGATTCCGCCTCGCGCCGCAAATGGGCGGCCGTGGCCGTGCTCCTGCTGGCGAACTTCATGAACCTGATCGACATCACCATCGTGAACGTTGCTCTGCCCTCGATGCAGGAGGAACTGTCGGCGCCGCCCAACCTGATCGAGTGGATCGTCGCGGGCTACACCTTCTCCTTCGCGCTGCTGCTCCTACCGGCGGGTCGCATGGGGGACCTCTACGGGCGCCGGCGCATGTTCATGGCCGGGATCGTCGTCTTCACGGCGGCCTCGCTCGTCTGCGGCCTTGCGCCGGGCATCGGCACGCTGGTCGGCGCGCGGGTCGTGCAGGGCATGGGCGCGGCGATCATGACGCCGCAGACGCTGGCGCTGGTCCCGCGGCTGTTCCCGCCGGAGCAGCGGGGCGCGGCCTTCGGTCTTTTCGCGCTGGCAGCGGGCCTCGCCTCCGTGACCGGCCCCATCGTCGGCGGATTGTTGATCGGCGCCGATCTGTTCGACCTGACCTGGCGGCCGATCTTCCTCGTCAACATCCCCCTCGGGATCGCGGCCTTCGTCGGCGCCTTGCTGCTGGTGCCCCGCGCGGAGGGAAATGCGCGCCTCGGCACGGACGGGATCGGCATCCTTCTGGCGGCGCTGGCCATGCTCGCGGTGCTGGTCCCGCTGATCGAGGCGCCCGCGCTCGGCTGGCAGGGCTGGATGATCGTGCCCGTCCTGGCGGCCTTCCCGCTCGGCTGGGCGTTCCTGCGCTGGCAGCGCCGGCAGGAGGCGCGCGACCGGCCCCAGCTTCTGCCCATGCGGCTGACCCGCTCCGGCCCGTTTCTTGCCGGCGGGCTTCTGGGCGGCGTGCTGTTCTCGGCCGCGCCGGCCTATTTCTTCGTGATGGCGCTGTACCTGCAATCCGGCTACGGGCTCACGCCCCTGCAATCGGGACTGACGACGACGCCGTTCCCGCTCGGCGTGCTCGTCGCCTCTGCCACGAGCGGCTGGCTCGGCTCGCGCTGGATGCGTCCGCGCGTCGTGGGCGGCGGCCTTCTGTTCGCGGCGGGTTTCATCGGGCAGGCCTGGGCCGTGATGGGAATGGGCGCGGAGATCTCGTGGCTCCGGATGGCGCCGTGGTTCTTTCTGGGCGGGCTCGGCCTCGGCAACGTCGTCTCGCCGCTGTATCAGGTCGCCCTCGCCGCTGCGTCCGACAGCGATACCGGCTCCGCCTCCGGCGCGGTGCAGGCGATCCGGCAGGTCGGCATCGCATTCGGCGTGGCGATCATGGGAGGCGTGTTCTTCACCATCCTGGGCGATGCGGCGCAGGGCGACCAGGAGGCCTACCGCGCGGCGATGCTGGGCGCGATCGGCTATGCCTGCCTCGTCGCTCTCACCGTCGTCACGGCACCCTTCTTCGCGCCGGTCCGGCTGCCCGACGAGGGGTGAGCGTCGTCAGGTTCCGGCGTCGGAATGGGGGCTTCGCTTCGACTGCCCTCCGTCGATCACCGAGAAGGAGCCGTCGGATTCGAGGATCACCGCGGAAATATCCTCGAGCCCGCGCTGCCCCTCGGTCCGCACCACCGTTTCGAGCTCTGCCTTCGTGACCCGGGCGTGGCGCATCGCGTCGGGCAGCGGCACACCGTCCCGCAGCAGCAGCGTCGGCTCGGAGCGGACGGCGCGAGCGAAGCGCTCGGAGCGCACCGAAAGCGTGGTCACCGCATATTGCAGCACGATCAAAAGGACGAGCGCGGTCACCCCCTCGGCCAGCGCGACGCTCTCGCTCAGCAGGATGGAGGCCAGCGTGGAGCCGAAGGCGACCGTCACGACGAGGTCGAAGGCGTTCAGCTTCGCGAGCGTCCGCTTGCCCGAGACCCGGAGCGAGAAAACGAGGAACGCATAGGCGAGCGTGCCCACGATGACCGTTCGCACGATCCCGCTCCAGCTTTGAAAGAACATCTCGGACCAGTTCATGGGCACCTCCGTTCGCGCCCAACGACCCATCCGCCGGGATGGTTTCGCCCGAACCCTCAGATCACCCTTTCAAAGAGATCGCGCAGCCCCGCCTCGGTCAGCTCGACCGGGTTGCCACCGCAGGACGGATCGCGCAACGCCATCGGCACGAGCTCGTCGATCCGCGCAGGATCCGCCCCGAGATCGCGCAGGCGCTTCGGCACTCCGAAGCCGTCGTTGAACCTGTCCACGAAGGCGCGGAACCCGTCGAACCCGCCTTCGATGCCGAGATAGGGGGCGGCACGATCGAAGCGGTCGCTGATCGCGTCCGCGTTGAAGTCCAGCACGACAGGCATGCAGACGGCGTTGGTGGTGCCGTGATGGGTGTTGAAGACGGCCCCGATCGGATGGCTCAGCGCATGGATCGCGCCCAGCCCCTTCTGGAACCCGACCGCGCCCATGGAGGCGGCCGACATCATGTGGGTGCGCGCTTCCAGATCGTCCGGTTCGGCATAGGCGCGCGGCAGATGTTCGATTACCAGCCGCATCCCTTCGAGCGCGATGCCCTGGCTCATCGGGTGGTAATGCGGCGAGGAGAAGGCCTCGACGCAATGCGCGAAGGCGTCGAGCCCCGTTCCCGCGGTGATGTGCGGCGGCATCCCCACCGTCAGCTCCGGGTCGGCCAGCACGATGGCCGGCAGGATTTTCGGGTGGAAGATGATTTTCTTCTCGTGCGTCCGCGAATTCGTGATGACGCTCGCGCGGCCCACCTCCGAACCGGTGCCCGCCGTGGTCGGCACGGCCACGATGGGCGCGATCGCGTCGCTGTCGGCGCGCGTCCACCAGTCGGCCACGTCCTCGAAATCCCAGACCGGACGGATCTGGCCCGCCATGAAGGCGACCATCTTGCCCAGGTCGAGGCCCGAACCGCCACCGAAGGCGATCACCCCGTCATGCTCTCCCGCACGATAGGCCGCGACGCCCTCGGCGAGGTTCACCTCGTTCGGGTTCGGATCGACCTCGGCGAAGAGCGCGGGCGCGAAACCCGCCTCCTCCAGGATCGTGAGCGCGCGCGCCGTCACGTCGAGCTTCGCGAGGCCCCGGTCGGTCACGAGAAGCGGGCGCTGCATGCCCGCCTCGATGCAGGCCTGCGGCAGCTCCGCGATGCGGCCGGCGCCGAAGCGGATGGCGTTGGGATAGGACCAGCGGCCGGAGAGCGTCATGCGGAGACCTTCAGATGGTAGGATTTCGGTCGGGTGAGGTTGTGATAGCCGATCACCGAGAGCCCCCCGCCCCGGCCGGTATCCTTGCAGCCGGTCCAGCAGAGGCCGGGGTCGAGGTAGTCGGCGCGGTTGAGGAACACGGTGCCCGTCTCGATCCGGTCGCCGAGCGCGGCGGCGCGCGCCTCGTCCGCCGACCAGAGGCTCGCCGTCAGGCCGTAGCGGGAGTCGTTCATCAGGCGCACCGCCTCGTCGTCGTCCGCGACCCGCATGATGCCGACGACGGGGCCGAAGCTCTCCTCCCGCATGACGTCCATGTCGTGGGTCACGCCGGTCAGCACCTGCGGGCCCAGATACGCGCCGCCGTCATCGGCCGGATCGGGCTCCAGATGCGCCGTCGCACCGGCGGCGACCGCCGCCTCGGTTTGCGCGCGGACATGCGCGGCGAAGCGGGCATGGGCCATCGGCCCGATCGTCGTTTCGGGGTCGAGCGGGTCGCCCAGCTTCTGGGCCCGCGCCCAGGCCACGGCGCGCTCGACGAACTCGTCGTAATGCCGGGCATGGACGTAAATGCGCTCGATTCCGCAGCAGCATTGCCCGGAATTGAACATCGCCCCGTCCATCAGCGTGTCCACGGCCGCGGCGACGTCCGCGTCCTCCATCACGTAGCCCGGATCCTTGCCGCCAAGCTCGGTCGCGACGGGGACGAAGGTGCCCGCCGCCGCGCGCTCCATCGCTTGCCCGCCCGCGACGGAGCCGGTGAAGTTCACCGCGTCGAAGGTCCGCGCACGCAGGAGCGCATCGGTCGTGTCGTGGTCGAGGAAGACGTTGCGGAACACCGCTTCCGGCACGCCCGCCGCGTGGAAGGCCCGCGCCATGCGCTCGCCCACGAGAAGCGTCTGCGTGGCGTGCTTCAGGATCACGGCATTGCCCGCGATGAGCGCCGGCGCGACGGTGTTGATCGCGGTCATGTAGGGGTAGTTCCAGGGCGCCACGACAAGGACCACGCCCCAGGGCAGGCGCCGGATGTAGCGGTGGAACTTGTTGTCCGAGCCGACCTCGATATCGGCAAGCGCCGTGGCGGCGATGTCGGCCATGTAGCGGCCGCGCTCGGCGAAGCCCGCGAACTCGCCGCCGAAGCGGACCGGGCGGCCCATCTGCCAGGCGAGCTCCGGCACGATCTCGTCGTTCATCGCGCCCACCGCCTCGATCCCCGCGAGGACGAGCCGGACGCGTTCGTCGAGGGGCCGTGCGGCCCAGTCCGCCTGCGCGCGCCGGGTTTCGTCCACGGCCGCGCGGGCCGCGTCGAAGCTCAGTGCTGGACGCTCCGCGTAAACCGATCCGTCGACCGGCGAGATGCATTGCAACATGGTCATTCCCTCAAGCTTGCTCGAAGCCGCGCGCGATCTCCCAGTCGGTGACGGCGCGGTCGAACTCTTCCTGTTCCCATTCGGCGGCGCGGGTATAGTGGTCCACCACCGCGTCGCCCATCGCCGCCCGCAGCATCTTCGAGCCGCGCAGGGTCTCCGTCGCCGCGCGCAACGTGCGCGGAATCTCGGCCTCGCCCTTCGTCTCGTAGGCATCGCCCTTCGTCGGATCGGGTAGCGGCAGCTCCGCCTCGATGCCCGCGATGCCCGCGGCGAGGAGCGCGGCCTGTGCGAGATAGGGATTCATGTCGGACCCGGGCACCCGGCACTCCACCCGCACGCCCTTCGTGCCCGCCCCGCACAGCCGGAATCCGGCAGTGCGGTTATCCACCGACCAAACGGTGCGCGTGGGCGCGAAGGTGCCCGAGGCGAAGCGCTTGTAGCTGTTGACGTAGGGGGCCAGGAAAAAGGTCAGGTCCGGCGCGTATTCGAGGACGCCCGCCATGAAATGCCGCATCAGGGGCGACATGCCGTAATCCGCGCCCTCCTCGTAGAAGGCCGACGCGCCGTCTTTCAGGAGCGACATGTGGACGTGCCCCGCCGAACCCACCTTGTCGGACGCCCATTTCGGCAGGAAGGAGGCCGAGCAGCCCGCCGCCCAGGCGCTCTCCTTGATCGCCTGCTTCGCGATCGTGTGGTTGTCGGCGCAGTCGAGCGCGGGGGCGTGGCGGATGTTGAGCTCGTGCTGGCCGCGCTCCGCCTCGCCCTTGGTTGTTTCCACCGGAATGCCGGCGGCGACGAGATTGTTGCGCAGCGGCCGGAGGATCGGCTCCTCCTTGGTTGTCTGGAAGAGGTTGTAATCCTCGTTGAAGCCGCAGAGCGGGACGAGGTTGCGGTAGCCGCCCTTCTGCAGGCTGCGGTAATCCCCCTCGAACAGGAAGAACTCGAGCTCGGTCGCCATGGTCGCGGAATAGCCCATCTCCGCGAGCCGGGCGACCTGCGCCTTCAGCATCTGCCGCGGCGAGTGAGCGATGGGCGAATGGTCGTGGTGATCGAGCACGTCGCAAAGGACCAGCGCGGTGCCGGGAAGCCACGGCACCGGACGCAGCGTGTCGAGGTCGGGCCGCAGCAGGTAGTCGCCGTAACCCTGCCGCCAGCTTGTCGCAGCGTAACCCTCGGGCGTCGCCATCATCAGATCCGTGGCGAGGAGGTAGTTGCAGCAATGACTTTCCTCGACGCCGTGCTCGAGGAAGTTCGTGACATGGAAGCGCTTGCCCATGAGCCGCCCCTGCATGTCCACGAGCGCGACGAGAACGGTATCGATCTCCCCGGAATCGGCCAGCTTGCGGAGGCCGTCGAGGGTCAGGGTGCCGGGCATGGAATGTTCCTTGAGTTTGAAACGGGGGCGACCCGCGGCGGGGCCGCCCCCGGTGGCTTCAGCCGTTGGTGTAGGGCGCGCCGGCCTGGTTGATGACCTGGTTGTAGTCGCGGAAGATCGAGACGATGCGCTGCTGCACCTCGCCCTCCTGCGCGACCTCGTCCCAGAATTTCTTTGCGGCTTCCTCCACCTGCATCCACTCCTCCGCGGGCACGGAACGCAGCTCCAGCTTGTCGCCCTGCGCGCGGAGCCGCGCCTCGCCGCCCCAATACCACTGGTTGCGATAGGTGTGGCCCGCCTCGATCCCGGCCATGACGACCGATTTCAGGTGCTCAGGCAGCTCGTTCCAACGCTCCTGGTTGACGAAGAACGACCCGATCCAGGCGCCGGAGATGTTGTTCGTGAGGAAGTAGTCGGTCACGTCGGCCCAGCCCACGGTGTAGTCCTCGGTGATGCCCGACCAGGCCATGCCGTCGAGCTCACCCGTCTGCACCGCCACTTCGGCATCCTCGTAGGGGATGTTCACCGGCACCACGCCGAACTGCGACAGGAAGCGGCCGGCCGTCGGGAAGGTGTAGAGCTTGAGCCCGTCGAGATCCGACACGCTGGTGATTTCGCGCGTGGTGTTGAAGTTGCACGGGTCCTGCCCCGCCGCCGAAAGCCACTGGACCCCGACCTTGCCGTATTCCTCGCGCCAGATATCGGCGAGCCCGTACTGGTTGAAGAGCACCGGCACGTCGAGGATGTGCTTCGTGGCGAAGGGGAAGTAGCCGCCGAATTGCCGGGTGGGCGTGGGCGAGGCCATCGAGTCGTCGTCGGAATGCACCCCGTCGATGGTGCCGCGCTGGAGCGCCTGGAACAGCTCGCCCGTGGGCACGATCTGGTCGGCGTAGAACAGCTCCACCTGCAGCTCGCCGTTCGAATTGGCGTTGATGTAGTCGATGACGGGCTTGGTCACCTGCTCGCCCAGGGCGGCGCCGGCATAGGTCTGGAACCGCCACTGGATCGCCTCCTGCGCGCGCACGAGCGCGGGCGTGGCGAGGGTCGCGGGCGCGGCGAGCGCGGCGCCACGCAGGAACTTGCGTCTTGAGGTCATGGTC
This sequence comes from uncultured Jannaschia sp., assembly GCF_947494025.1. Lineage (GTDB taxonomy): Bacteria > Pseudomonadota > Alphaproteobacteria > Rhodobacterales > Rhodobacteraceae > Jannaschia. Next base: position 220,240 of record NZ_CANLTQ010000002.1, on the reverse strand, counting down.
GTCTCCTCTGTCTGGACTGGGTTGGGACGGGCCGGTTCGTCCGGCCGCTGGTTAATGTGCGGCCGCTCATCCGCCGTAGACCCGGTTCGGCAGCCAGAGCGCGATTTGGGGAAAGATCATCACCAGCGCGAGCGCGAGGATCATCACGGCGACGAAGGGCACGATGGAACGGTAGATGTCGCGGATGCCGATCTCGGGCGGGGCCATCGCGCGCATCAGGAACAGGTTGTAGCCGAAGGGCGGCGTCATGTACGCGATCTGGCAGGTGATCGTGTAGAGCACGCCGTACCAGATCAGGTCGAAGCCGAGCTCCCCCACCAGCGGCACGTAGAGCGGCGCGACGATCACCAGCATCGCCGTATCGTCGAGGAACGTCCCCATCAGGATGAAGCTCAGCTGCATCAGGATCAGGATGACCCAGGGCGACAGGCCCCACTGATCGGTGAAAAGATCCTCGATCGCCTTCACCGCGCCGAGCCCGTCGAAGACGGCCCCGAAGGCCAGCGCGGCGAGGATGATCCACATGAACATGCAGGTGATGCCGAGCGTCTGGCGCAGGCAGGTCTCGAAGACCGGCCAGGTCATGCGCCGCTTGGCGAAGGCCGCGAGGAGCGCGGCGAGCGCGCCGATGGCGGAGCTCTCGACGAGCGAGGTCCAGCCGTTGACGAAGGGCACCATCATCACCGCGAAGATGCCCACCGGCAGCAGGCCCGAGCGCAGCAGGCGCAGCTTTTCCGCCATGGGGATCGCCGCCCGCTCGGCCGGGTCCAGCACGGGTCCGAGCGACGGGTTCAGCCGGCAGCGCAGCGCGATGTAGGCGATGAAGAGCCCCGCCATCATCAGTCCCGGCACCGCGCCGGCGAGCCAGAGCTGTCCCACCGGCTGCCGCGCGATCATCGCGTAAAGAACGAGCACGACCGAAGGCGGCACAAGGATGCCGAGGGAGGAACCGGCCTGGATCACCCCCGTCACCATCAGCTTGTCGTAGTTCCGCTTGAGCAGCTCCGGCAGCGCGATGGTCGCCCCGATCGCCATGCCCGCAACCGACAGCCCGTTCATCGCCGAGACCAGCACCATCAGCCCGATCGTCCCGATGGCGAGCCCGCCGGAAATGCCGCCCATCCAGACGTGGAACATGCGGTAGAGGTCGTCGGCGATCTTCGATTCCGAGAGCACGTAGCCCATGAACACGAACATCGGCAGCGTCAGCAGCGGATACCACCGCATCACCTTGATTGCCGCCGCGAAGCCGATGTCGTAGCCGCCCCGGTCGCCCCAAAGGAGGACCGCCGACACGACCGCGACGAAGCCGATCGCGCCGAAGACGCGCTGCCCCGTTAGAAGCAGCAGCATCATGCTCGCGAACATCAGCGCGGCGATCATCTCATAGGGCATCGGCAGGCCCTTCGGTGGCGGTGCGGTCGGGACGGCCCGTCGCGAGGAACAGGACGTCCTTGGCGAGTTCGCTCAACGCCTGCAGCAGCATCAGCGCGATGCCCGTGCACATCACCACCTTTATCGGCCACATGTAGGGGCGCCAGGCCGACGGGCTGCGCTCGCCGCCGTACTGGAAGGCGTAGATGGTGGACTCGACCCCGCCCCACATCAGGGTGCCGAGATAGACCAGCAGGAAGATCACGGTCACGCAATCGGTCGCCGCCTTGCGCCGGGGCGAGAGCTCTCCGTAGAACAGGTCCATCCGGACATTCGCGCCGATCAGAAGCGCGTAGGGCCCGCCCAGCATGAAGTATGCCATCATCGCGAACTGCGCAGTCTCGAGCGTCCAGAGGGACGGCGCGCCGAGGGCCTTCGACGCGGTGGACCACAGAAGCACGCCCATGAGCGCGAAGATGCCCCACATCATCACGCGCCCGAGCCCGAGGCTGACGCGGTCCATGACCGCGACATAGGCTCGGGCGGCCCGGATCACGCGGCCGCCTCGTCGAGCGCATCGAGCGAGCGGAGCAGCATCCCGGCCAGATGCGCGCCCATCTGCGCGGCCGTCTCGGGCCGGTCGATCAGGTCGTTGCGAATCTCGATCATCAGCGCCGGCAGGCCGCGCGCCTCGCCGTGGCGGGCGAGCGTGTAGGTCACGCCGTCGCCCGGCCCGTAGGGCGCGTCGAGCGCCGAGCGATGCCGGGGACCGACCTTGGCCAAGGCGGCGCGCGCCAGGGAGGCGTCGGAATGCGACAGGAAGCCCAGCTCCACGTCGCGCGGCAGGCCGTGGAAGACCGGCGTGAAGGAATGGACCGTCACCAGCGCCGGTCCGTCGGTGCGCGCGTCGAGAACGGCATCGAGCGCCGCGTGGAACGGGTCGTGGACGCGCAGGCGACGGTCCCGGCGGCCCCCTGCGTCGAGGCTCCCGTTGCCGGGAACGGGATGGCGCTCGCTCAGCGACGGGATCGCATCGGGCGCGGTTTCGGGACGGTTGCAATCGTAGACCAGGCGCGAGATGGCGCCGGCCACCAGCGGGGCGTCGAGAAGCGCCGACATCGTCAGTGCCACGTCGCGCGCGCCGATGTCCCAGGCCGCGTGCGAATGGCGCGACGCCGCCGAGAGACCCAGATCGCCGAGTTCGGACGGAATCCGGGCGGAGGCGTGCTCGCAGACGAGCACGGCCGGACCCGCCCCTTTCGGCCGGATCACCTCGACGGCGGTCCATTCGTCCCTCATTCGCGTTGCCCGCTCCGTCCCTGTTCTGTAATCATCATTACAGGGCTTCCCCGCGTGTCAAGATCCGACCGGGCGGCCCGTCGGGAGGGAGGGACGCCTTGACCGATCGCCGCGACGACCCGCCCGACGGCCTGCCCGCCGACCGTCCACTCGTCCGCGACCTTCTGGACGAACGCCGCGGTGTGCTGACCGCCGCGGAACGCAAGCTGGCGGAAGTGCTCAAGGAGGACTCGCTCCTTTCGGGCCTGCAATCCATCACGCGCCTGGCGGAGATCGCCGCGGTCTCCACGCCGACGGTGATCCGCCTCGCCCGCAAGCTGGGCTTCGACGGCTTTCCCGCGTTGCAGGACGCGATCCGCGCCGATCTCGCCGCCCGCATGCAGCAGCCGCTCGCCAAGCTCGAGGCGGCGCCGCCGGTCGCGCCCGACGCCCATGTCGTCACCCGTTTCGCGCAGCGGGCGGCGCGCAACATCGACCGGACGCTCCGGCGGCTCGACGTCGCGGCCTTCGACGCCATCGCCCGTGACCTGGCGGCCCCCGAACGGACGGTGCATATCGCCGGCGGCCGCATCACACGGTCGCTGGCGCAGTATCTGGCCGATCACCTGCGCCTGATCCGCGCCGATGTGCGCATCCTCGAATCCTCGCCAGCGCTCTGGCCGCAGACCGTGATCGACACGGGGCCCGCGAGCACGCTCGTCCTGTTCGACATCCGCCGCTACGACCGCGAGATCGAGACGCTGGCCCGTCATGCGGCCGGCCGGTCGGCGCGGATCATGTTGCTCACGGACATCTGGGGCTCCCCCGTGGAGCGATACGCCGCGCACTCGCTGCGCGCGTCGATCGAGACGCAGTCGAGCTGGGATTCGACGGTGGCGCTGCTCGTTCTGGTGGAGGCGCTGGTGGCCGAGGTGCAGCGCTTCGCACCGGGGCCGAGCGCCGCGCGGCTCGACGCGCTCGAAAGGCTGGCGAGGGCGACACCGATGTTCCGGCCACGGTAGCGGTCGAAACCGTGACGCGGAACGCTAATCTTCCGTTCGACCGGCGGCCGGGGCCGCATGCGCGTTGCGGCGCGCGGCCGGTCTTCGATAGGTAAATGCCGGAACGAACGGGGCAATTCGCGAATGACGACGGACGATGACTGGCACCAGACCGACGACGTGCCCCATGCGCAGGGCCGCGGCGATCCGTTCGCGGCGGCGGTGCGATCGACGCGCATGCCGATGCTCGTCTCCGACCCGCGCCAGGACGACATTCCGATCGTCTTCGCGAACGACGCCTTCCTCACCCTGACCGGCTACGACCGTGAGGAGGTGATGGGCCGCAACTGCCGCTTCCTGCAGGGTCCCGACACCGATCCCGAGAAGGTGCGCAAGCTGCGGGAGGCGATCGCGCGGGAGGAGGCGATCCAGGTCGACCTTCTGAACTACCGCAAGGACGGAACGCCGTTCTGGAACGCGCTCTTCGTCGGGCCGGTCCACAACGACGACGGAGAGGTGCAGTTCTTCTTTGCCTCGCAGATCGACGTGACCGACCGGGTCGAGGCGCAGGAGAAGGTCGCGCGGCAGAAAGCGCTCGTGGAGGCGGAGGTCGAGGCGCGCACGCGGGAGCTCAAGGATGCCCTCGCGGAGAACAAACGCGCCCTCGAGGAGAAGACGATCCTGCTCGACGAGGTCGATCACCGGGTGAAGAACAACCTCACCATGATCGGCTCGCTCCTGCGATTGCAGGCGAATTCGGTCGGGGAACCGGAGCTCGCGCGCACGCTCGGAACGATGCTCGAGCGGGTCGACGCGCTCGCCACCGTCCACCGGACGCTGCACCAGACGCCGGATATCCGCCGCTTCGACGTCGGCATTTTCCTGCGAGGCCTCGTCTCCGACGTCCTCGCGGTTTCGGGCCGGCACGATATCGAGGTCGTCGACCGTATCGAGGCGGTGGATATCGAGGCGGCGAAGGCCACCGCGCTCGGCCTCCTCGTCAACGAACTCCTGACCAACGTCGTCAAGCACGCCTTCGCGGACGGCCGCTCCGGGCGGCTCACGATCACCGCGAAACGCACAGGCGGCGCGGTCGTGGTGGAACTGACGGACGACGGACCGGGTTTCGACCCGCGTCCCTGCGGCCGGTCGCTCGGCCTCGTCCTCGTCAATCGGCTGTCGCGTCAGCTCGACGGGACGACGGAATGGACTAGTTCTGCGGACGGGACCATGAGCAGAACCCGGTTTCGGTCCGAACCGGCAGAATGAGGGGCACAGCTTCGATGACGCAGGATGAAACGGGCCTGCAGATCGTCGTCGTCGAGGACGAGACCCTCATCATGATGGATCTGGAGCTGATGATCGAGGCGGAGGGGCACCGGATGGTCGCCGATGCCTCGAGCGTCCGCACGCTTTGCGCCATCGATACCGACCTCCATGTCGATCTGGCCTTCGTCGACCTGCAACTCGCGGAGAAGTCCTGCGGGCTCGACGCTGCGGACTATATCCGCGCGACCTGGCCCGAGGCGCTGATCGTGTTCGTGACCGCCAACCCCCGGCTGCTCCTGCCGGAGATCGAGCGGGGCGACGGCGTGGTGCCCAAGCCCTTCTCGAGCGGCGTGATCGAGGCCGTGCTGGCCTTTCTGCACGGCGGGATCAGGACGCCGCCGCCGGTTCTCGCCGCGCCGAACGGCTTCTTCATGCGGTCCGACCTCGCGACGCGGCTGGGCTGCGAAAGCCCGGCCGCGCGGGCTCAGACGTAGCGGTTGACGACGTTCTCCAGGATCTCCTGGCGGCCCGACCGCGGTGCGGGATCGAGGCCGGAAGTCTCGGCCCGGTCGGCGATATCGGCGAGACTCGCGCCCGGGGCGAGCATGGCGCGGGCTGTCTCCGTCTCCCAACCGGCGTAGCGGTCCCGGCGCGGCCCCTCGAGCGCGTCGTCCGCGATCATCCGCGCCGCCGCCTCGAGCCCGCGAGCGCAGACATCCATCGCCCCGGCATGCGCCGCGATCAGATCCACGGGGTCGAGCGATTGCCGCCGCAGCTTGGCATCGAAGTTCGTGCCGCCCTGGCCGAACCCGCCGCCGCGCAGGATCTCGTAATAGGCCAGCGCAACCTCGGCGACGTTGTTGGGGAACTGGTCGGTGTCCCAGCCGGACTGGTAATCGTTGCGGTTCATGTCGATGGAGCCGAACACGCCCAGCGTCTGCGCGAGCGCGATCTCGTGCTCGAAGCTGTGGCCGGCGAGGATCGCGTGGCCCTGCTCGATGTTGAGCTTCACCTCGTTCTCGAGCCCGAAGCGCCGGAGGAAGCCGTAGACCGTGGCGACGTCGTAGTCGTACTGATGCTTCGTCGGCTCCTGCGGCTTCGGCTCGATCAGGATCTGACCCTCGAACCCGATCTTGTGCTTGTGCTCGACCACCATCGACAGGAACCGGCCCATCTGCTCGAGCTCGCGGTTCAGGTCGGTGTTGAGCAGCGTCTCGTAGCCCTCGCGCCCGCCCCAGAGCACGTAGTTCCGACCTCCGAGGCGGTGCGTTACCTCGAGGCAGGCCCGCACGGACGAGGCCGACCAGGCGAAGACGTCCGGGTCCGGGTTGGTCGCGGCGCCCGACATGAAGCGGCGATGCGTGAAGAGGTTGGCCGTTCCCCAAAGCAGGCCCACGCCCGTCTCAGCCATCTTCGCCTCGAACACGTCGGCGATCTCGTTCAGACGGCGGTGGTTTTCCTGCAGGCTGCCCCCCTCGGGGCGCACGTCGTGGTCATGGAAGGCGAAGAACGGCACGCGGAGGATGCGGAACATCTCGAAGGCCGCGTCCGCCTTGGCCCTCGCATGCTCCATCGTGTCGTGCGGGAACCACGGGCGCTGGAACGTGCCGCCGCCGAACGGGTCGGAGCCGTCCCAGACGAGGCTGTGCCAGTACGCCACCGCGAATCGCAGCTGATCCTGCAGCCGCTTGCCGGCGACTTCGCGGTCGGGGTCGTAGTGCCGGAACGACAGGTCGTCCGCTTCGGGGTCGTAGCGGAGGGGTTCGATTTCGGAGAAGTAGCTGCGCATTGCGGTCCTCGTTCGGCTCGGGATGATCTCGCGGCCCAAAGGCGGCCACGACGCAGGATCTCACGCGCGGCCGAATGCGCAAGCGCTTCGGCCTCGTGGTCCAGGCCCGAATAGCACACCCGCTCGGCGCCGCAGGAGCCGGTTCAGACGATGGGCATCTCGGCGCCGGCGGTCTCCGGGGCATGCTCACCGGACGAAGTCATCGTAACAGGCACGTCGAGCCGCGGATCGGTCCGAAGAGAACACGGCCTGGAGCGGCAATCGAGGCGTTCGATCCCGCCGGTGATCGGAGGACCGGAGCGCGTGACGGCGACGCGGTCGTCGATGGTCTAGCCGGGATGGAGATCCGCTGACCTCCGACCACAATCCGGCAGACCGGCGCGTCGCGGAACGCGTGGCCCATGCCGCCGAGGCCGCCGCCGCCGCGCACGGCCGCGCAGAGCCGGTCTGTATCGTCCCGTGCGGAGGCGCCGTGCGTGACCACTGATGCAATCGGCGAGACGCGCTCCGACCCCTCGCTCCGCAGGGTGCGCGCCCCCTCGATAGGCGTGACTTGCGTTCCCTCGTCCTGCCGCAGGCCTGCCACGTCTAGATGTGCCGTAGGCATCATGCGGCGCCTTTCGTAGGGAGGTGCGAAGCTCCGGACCGGCCGCGACCGCGGCCGTGGCACGAACAGGGCGGCAAGCCAGAGCCGCCCCCCGAAGCCGTGCGTCAGGGCGGGAAAACGGTCACGCGCGAAGCTGCCGTTCGCCCTCCTGATGGCCCAGCCGCTCGATCAGGCGGGCGATATTGTCGAGGTCGACCTCCTGCTCCACACCGCCCGCCTTCATCGCTTCCGCCGGCATGCCGTAGACTACGCACGTGGCCTCGTTCTGCCCGATGGTGCGGGCGCCGACGTCGCGCATTTCGCGAAGGCCGCACGCACCGTCGTCCCCCATCCCGGTCATGATGACGCCGACGGCGTTGGCGCCCGCCACGCGGGCGACGGAACGGAACAGCACGTCGACCGAAGGCCGGTGACGGTTGACGAGGGGGCCGTCCTTTACCTCGACCCGGTAGTTCGCGCCGCTGCGGACCAGCATCATGTGCTTCGCCCCCGGCGCGATCAGGGCCTGCCCCGGCAGCACGCTGTCGCCCGATGCGGCCTCCTTCACGGTGATCTGGCAGAGCTCGTCGAGACGTTTCGCGAAACCCTTGGTGAAGGCCTCGGGCATGTGCTGCACGACCACGATCGGCGGCGCGTTGTGGGGGAGCGACTGGAGCACGACGCGCAGCGCCTCCGTGCCGCCGGTCGAGGCGCCGATGGCCACCACCTTGTTCGTGGTCTGCGCCATCGCCCGGTGTCCGGCGGGCGCGAGCATGACATCGGCGGAGTGCCTCACCTGCGGCGCGACCGTCTCCCGCCGGTTCACCCGGGCATGCGCGGCGCCCAGAACGGCGTCCTGCAGGCGGATCGACGATTCCTTCAGAAATTGCCGCGTCGAAAGGTTCGGCTTCTCGATGAGATCCACCGCGCCCGCCTCCAGCGCGGCGAGATAGGTCTTGCTGCCCTCTCCGACGAGCGTGGAACAGATCACCACCGGCACGGGCTTCTGGGCCATCAAACGCCGCAGAAAGGTGATCCCGTCCATGCGCGGCATCTCGACGTCGAGCACGATCACGTCGGGCCATTCGCGTTTGAGCCGCTCGGCCGCCTGGAACGGGTCGTTGGCGGTGGCCATGACCTCGAGCTGCGGATGCGCGGAGATGATCTCGCTGATGGCCTGACGCACCACGGCGCTGTCGTCGACGATCAGGACGCGCTTCGTGTTCGGGGCCATCAGGCGACCTTCCGGTAGATCGAGGGCCGCACGAGTTCGAGACCGGCCCGCCGGGCGTGAGAGGCTTCCGTGTGGCCGGTCATCAGAAAACCGCCGATGCGCAGGCGGCGGTAGACGTTGTCGATGACGCGCTGGCGGATCTCGGCGTCGAAATAGATCAGCACGTTCCGCAGAAAGACGACGTCCGCCGCGATGCCGTCGAGCCCGTGGCCGGTGACGAGGTTGGCGTTGCGCCATGTCGACTGCGTCCGCAACTCCGGCACGATGCGGTAGATGCCCGTGGACTTCTTCGAGGACAGAAGGAAACGCGGGCGCAGTTCGGCGGGAATACCGTCCGTCTCGCCGCGCGCGTAGACCGCCTGCTCCGCCCGGCGAACGACCGGCCGCGACAGGTCGGTGCCGACGAGGCGCGGCTCGAAAGAGCGAAGGCCGCCGTCGCGCGCCGCATGCGCCGTCATCAGGGCCGAATAGCCCTCCTGCCCCGTGGAGCACGCGGCGCTCCAGAAGACCGTCTCGCGGCCCTTCGTGCGCCCGCCATCCTGCAGCTCCGCGAGCCCCTCGTCGAGGAGCCAGTCGTACTGCGCCTTCTCGCGGAAGAAGCTGGTCGTATGCGTCGTCAGCGCCTCGCCGAAGGCCACGCGTTCGGCCATGTCGGACTTCAGAAGACGGCAGTATTCGGCGTAGTCGGTCAGCCCGTTGGCCGCGAGACGGCGACCGAGACGTCCCGCGATGAAATCGGTGCGCGTCTCGTCGAGGCTGATCCCGGTGACGGATTTGGCCATGACGACGAGGTGCCGGATGTCGTCGAGACGGAGGGAGGGTGCGATCTGTAGCTGTGTCATGTCGCTCAACATGTCTGGACGGCCCCGTGCCGGGGGACGATCGGGTGGAAGGGCCGACACGCGTCCTCTTGCGTGCCGGTCGCGCTCAGACGTGCTGCATGGCTCCCGTCAGATCGACCGGGCCGGCATGACCGAAGAGCTGGTCGAGCCGGATCAGGACGATCAGGTCGGACCCCGAACGGGTGATCCCCTGCAGGATGCGGCTGTCCCAATGATCGCTGCCGAGATTGGGGCAGGGCTCGATCTCGGCGGCCGGGATCTGATGGACGTTGCGGACCCGGTCGGCGAGGATGCCCAGCGGCTTGCGCGTTTCGCCTTCCACGACTTCGATCACGACGATCCGCGTATCCTCGCCGCCCTCGATCGAGGGAATGCCGAGCCGGGCCTTCAGATCGATCACCGGCACGCTGGCGCCGCGGACATCGACCACGCCCTGGACCTCGTGGGGGGCGTTCGGCAGCGGCGTGATCTTCCGCATGTCGAGGATCTCGCGGACGTTGCTGACCTCGAGGCCGAGGGTCTGCTTTCCAAGATCGAAGGTCAGGTACGTGGACGCATGCTCCTCCTCGTCTCCCTCGAGGTCGGTCTGATTGCTGTCGATCATGGATTACCCTGCATATCGCTGGAAGTCGGCGTCGGAGACGTCGTTGGAAAGGTCGAGCTCGAAGGCCTCGACGTCGCGGGCGTTGCGGCCGGGGCGGGTCTTCGGGGCGGCGTCTCGGATCGCGACCACCCGCGGTTTCGCCGGCGCGGCGGGCGCGTTCGGCGCTGCGGCCTCGATCTCGAAATAGGAGATCACCGCGCTCAGCTGTCGGGACTGGCTGGCCAGCTGCTGGCTGGTCGCCGCCGCGGCCTCGGCCGTGTTGGCGTTCTGCTGGATCACCTGGTCGAGATCCCGGATCGCCTGGTTGATCTGCTCGGCGCCCACGTTCTGCTCGCGCGTCGAGGCCGAGATCTCGGCCACCAGATCGGCCGTGCGCTGGATGTTGGGCACCAGCGTCTCCAGCATCCGCCCGGCCTCGCCCGAGACGTCGACCGTCTCCACGGAAAGCTGGCTGATCTCGGCCGCGGCCTGCTGGGAGCGCTCGGCGAGCTTGCGCACCTCGGAGGCCACCACCGCGAAGCCCTTGCCGTGGCTGCCGGCGCGGGCGGCCTCGACAGCGGCGTTGAGCGCGAGCAGGTCGGTCTGGCGGGCGATCTCCTGGATGATGTTGATCTTGTCGGCGATGGTCTTCATCGCGCGAACCGCGTTCGACACCGCCGCGCCCGAGGCCTTGGCATCGGCGGCGGACTGGTTGGCGATCTTCTCGGTCTGGCTGGCGTTGTCGGCGTTCTGGCGGATGTTGGCCGTCATCTCCTCGATCGAGGCCGAGGCCTCCTGCGCCGCCGCGGCCTGCTGGCTCGAACCGCCGGAAAGCTGCTCGGCCGTGGACGACATGTTCGCCGCACCTTCGGAGACGTAGGTCGCGCTCACGCTCGCGTTCGAGATCACCTCGCGCAGCTTCAAGGTCATGTCGCGCAGCGAGATGCCGAGACGGTCCTCGTCCGAGCGCGGCGTGACGTCGGCGGTCAGGTCACCCTTGGCGATGGCCTCGGCGGCACGGCTCATACCCTTCAGGTCGACGACCATGCCGTCCATCTCGTTCAGCAGCAGGCCGATCTCATCGCGGCTCCTGGTCTTCGCATCGACCTCGAGGTTGCCGCGCGCGACCTCCCTGGCGACGTGGCCGGCACGGCTCAGACCGCGGCTGATCGTGGTCGAAAGCCAGAATGCGGAACCGATGGCGATGGCGGCGGCGAAGACGCCCAGTGCCAGGAGCAGGTTGCGCGAGTTCCGGTAGGCCGCGTAAGCTTCGACCTGCGCAATTTCCATCACCTCGCGGGAGCGCTCGGCCAGGACGTCGGCGGCGGCGAAGCTTTCCTTGAACGCGGGTTCGAGGCGCGTGTTCAGAATCTCCCTTGCAACGGTGTTGGTGTTCGCCAACGAGAGCGCGACGGTCTGATCGAGCAGCGCGTACCACCCGAGCCAAGCCTCGCGGATCGACTCGAGTGCCTCGCGATCCGATCCGGAGGCATTGCGTTCGGCGGCGGCCAGGTTCTCCTCGAGCATCTGCTCTTCGGCGACGATGGCGGCCGCGTTCCGGGCCAGAAGGTCCGCATCGGAGAGGATCAACATGTCGCGCTCGGCACTCTGCAGGGCCCTCACGTTGTCGGTCAGCGTGTCGATGTTTGCTTCGAGAGCGACCAAGCGGCTGTCGCGCAATGCCGAATCCGCGATCCTTCCACGGACATCGGCGATGAACGCCTCGGTTTGCGCATAGAGTGCCGCGTAGGCCGGCACACTTTCGGCATGATAGAGGTCGACCGCCCGGACGTTGGAGTTGGCCAGTCCCGGCTCGCGAAGCTCGGCCTCGGTCGCGAGGTACTCGTCCCATTCGGCCCGGAAACGGGCGAGCATCTGCTTGGACGTGTCGGTATGCAGGACACCGCTCACATTGGCGACGGCGGCCTCGACCTTGACGAATTGCTCGTCGACCTGCTGCGCGATCTGCTGCGCCGCTTCGATGTCGTCCTGTACGAGATAACTCTTGATGAGGCTCATGGAGCGCGCTGCGGCGGCTTGCATCGACAGGCTCTGGTCGAGCTGGAACGCGGTCTGGTCCGCCAGGTCGTCGAACTGCGCCTGAAGCTGCGAGGCCTTCTGCAGGGCCATGTAGCTGGATGCGCCGAGGAGCGCGATCAGCACCGCAAAGACGGCGATCAGCTTGGTCTTGATCGTTATACGCATGGTCTCGGGATCTTTCTTCGAGGTATGAAGCTGTCAGTGGGCATGTGTCGGCGCGAACGCCGCTCCGACGTCGAGCAGGATGACGAGCGCGCCGTTCTTCTTGACGACGCCGCGGATCAGGTCGGTGGGCCAGCGGATGCCGAGCTCCGGCACCGGCTCGATGTCGGCCATGGCGGTTTCCGTGATGTCGTCGACGTTGTCGGCGAGCATCGCCACCTTGGTCGCTTCGCCCGCGACGGCGAGGTCGAGGACGAGGACGCGGCTCTGGTCCTTGATCGCGGCGGGCCCCATGCCGAGGCGGTGACGCAGGTCGACAAAGGGCGCGATGGCGCCCCGCACATTGATCAGGCCCGGCGCGAACGGGTCCGCGTTGGGCGCCCGGGTTACCGGCAGCGGGTCGATGATCTCGCTCACATGCTCCACGGGGATGGCGAACGTCTCGCCGTCGAGCGAGAAGGTGAGCGCCATCGCGGCGTCGGTCGTCTCGGCCATCGCCGTCTCCTTGGTCACGCCGCCACCTTCAGGGCGCTCTGGGCGCGTTTCACGATGGCCGCGGCGTCAAGGATCAGGGCCACGGAGCCATCGCCGAGAATGGTGGAGCCAGCGAGCCCCTCGATCCCGCGGTGGTAGATGCTGAGCGGCTTGATCACGGTCTGGTGCTGGCCGATCACCTCATCCACGACCAGCCCGGTACGGCGGCCGTCCACGCTGGTAATGACGACCCGGCGATCGTCCGAGTGCAGGCGCTCGAAGCCGAAGAGCCGGTCGAGACTGAGGAACGGGACGAGCTCGTTGCGGATGTGCAGGATCGACCGGCCGCTGGCGCGCACGTCGTCGTCCGGGGGCAGCTCCACGCATTCCTCCACCGACGAGAGCGGGATCACGAAGGATTCCGTGCCGACCTTGACGAGAAGACCGTCGATGATGGCGAGCGTCAGGGGCAAGCAAAGCGTGACCTCGGTGCCGACGCCCCGCTGCGAGCGGACATCGACGCTGCCGCGCAGATCCTCGATCACCCGCCGCACGGCGTCCATGCCGACCCCTCGGCCCGAAACGCTCGACAGCGTCTTGGCCGTCGAGAATCCCGGCTCGAAGATCAGGCCGAAGAGCTGCTCCTCGGACATCTCGACCTCGGGCGTGATCAGGCCGCGCTCGATGGCACGCGCGCGGATCGCCTCGGCATCGAGCCCCGCGCCGTCGTCGGTGATCGAGATCAGGACCTTGCCGCCGGATTGCCGCGCACGCAGATCGACCCGGGCCTGCTCGGGCTTGCCGGCTTGCCGACGCGCCTCGGGAAGCTCGATGCCGTGGTCGATCGAGTTGCGGATGATGTGGACGAGCGGTTCGGTCAGGCTGTCGATGACGTTCTTGTCGACCTCGGTTTCCCCGCCGCGCGTGCTGAGCGCAACGTCCTTGCCGAGTTCCGTCGACAGATCGCGCACGACGCGCCGGAACTTCGTGAAGACCGGCTCGATCGGGAGCATGCGGATCGACAGGATGGAGTCGCGCAACCCTGAAACCAGGTTCCCGATCTCCTCCGCCGTGCCGGCCAGCGCAACGTCATCCAGATCACCCGCGATGCGGTTGAGACGCGCCTGGGCGATGACGAGCTCGCCGAGCTGATCCATCAGTTCGTCGAGGCGCTGCGACTGCACCCGGACCGAATCCGGCTTCGGCGCGGCGGTCTTCGCGTCCGGCGTTTTCGCCGCCTCGACCCTTGCGGGCGCATCCATCTGCGACCCTATCTCCGCAGGCACGGGCTCGCACGTGGCGTCCGGCGTCGACTCTTCGATCTCGATCACGCAATCGCTGGCGAAGATGAACACCTCGTCGATCGCGTCCCGCCCCTTCGACGTGTCCAGCTCGATCGTCCACCAGAGGTGGCAGACGGTGGGATCCATCTCGCCGAGCCTCGGCACCCTGTCGGCGTGACAGGTCACGACGGCATCGCCAAGCTCGCACAACTCATCGAGCAGTAGGTCCAGGCGCGTCCCGTTGCGCAGGGCAAGCGCATCGGGAACGAGACGGATGGTGAACCGCTGCGTCGTCTTCGGCGTCACAGGCGCGGAGGCGGCAGCCGGCTCGGCCTCGCCCGACAGTTTCTCGATCTCGGCCACGAGCACGGCCGAGGCCGGATCATCCCCGGCGCCGGGGCCGGCATCGATCATCCGTTCGATGTGATCGCGCGACGCAAGGGAAAGCTGGATCAGCTCGGGCGTGACCCGCGCCCTGCCCTCGCGGATCTGGTCATAGGCATTCTCGAAGTGGTGCGTGAACCGCGCGAGCGCGTCGAAGCCGAACATCGCGCCCGACCCCTTGAGGGTGTGGAGCGCGCGAAAGACGGCATCGACCGAGGCCGCGGATTCCGGTTCGGCCTCGAGTTCGAGCAAGATCGCCTCGAGGCCTTCTAGAATGTCGGTGGCTTCCTGAATGAAGGAATCGGCTGGACTGGTCAAAGCGTCATCCGATCAGCTTGGAGACCACGGAGGCGAGCTTCTGCTCGTCGAACGGCTTCACGATCCATCCGGTCGCGCCGGCCTCCTTCGCCTCCTTCATCTTCTCCTTCTGCGCCTCGGTCGTCAGCATCACGATCGGCAGGCCATGATACGCGCTGTTCTCCCGGACCTTCCGGATCATCTCGATGCCATTCATGTTCGGCATGTTCAGGTCGCAGACGACGAGGTCGACCTCGTTCGCGGCCAGGGTCGACAACCCTTCCACGCCGTCTTCGGCGCCGATGACGTTGTAGCCCCGGGGCGTCATCGTGAATCCGATCATGTCGCGGATGCTCTTGGAATCGTCGACGCTCAGGATGGTCTTCGACATCGGTTCAGTCCTCTTCAAACGTTTCGAGGGTTGTAAGGGCGGCGGCGGCGCGAGGGCCGAGGGTCAGACGATCCGCCGGGACGCTGCGGACCGCGCTGACGACGAGCTGAAGCGCGAGGGGCGCCACCGGGCCGTCCGCAAGGTCGATTTCGAGGTGGCCGGACGGGTCGGCCGCATTGACTGCCGAGACGAGCCGCGCGTGGACGTCGGGCACCCCGGCGACGCCGAGACCGGCCGGTATCGTGATCGACGAAGGAATCTCGTTGTCTGTCTCTGGCATGACCGGTCCTCGAACTTTCGCGGGAACCCTTTCCATAGATGTGAAAATGAAACGTGAAGACGAAGGTGAATCCCGGCGGCGGAACGACATCCGGACCTGGAAATGCCGCAGACGCGCCTTCGGATGGGACCGCGCGATCCGTCCGAACGAGTCCGTGTCGGAAGCGGACGACGACCCGGCCAAGGCGGAACGCCCTCAATCGCCGTGGACGACCGGTCGCCGTCTCGCGATGGCCCGCTGCTGTCCGGCAGCCCCCTTTCCGGCTTCCGTCGCGGCCTCGACGCATGGGCGGCAGCAATCGACGGAACGGGTGCGGCGCGCTCGGATCGAACGATCAGGCCGCGGCCCGCATGTCCGGCTCAATCCCGGCGACCCGCGCCTCGACGGGGATGGTCACGAGAAAGCTCGAGCCGACCCGGAACGCTGTGGGCTGCGATCCGACCGCCCATCGCGCCCGATGGTATCGACGATGGCGGAGCCAGGGCTCCCGCCTTTCATCCAAGCGTCCGCCCGCTGCGCAAAACTCGGGAAGCTGCCCGTCCTTCGGGGAGGCGCTTGCCATATCGAGGAGCTGAACGGCCTCGACGATTCCGTTCATCGGCGTTCCGGGATCGTGGCCGATCGTTGCAGGGAAGTAGAACAGCGAATGATCCGCTCGGATCCGTGCCGCGTGTTCCGTTTGACCAGGATAGGTCTCCATGCCGAAGACCGGCAGATAGATCTCGATGTAGACGTCCAGAGGCTCCGGTTCGCCATGTCCGATCCTGAGCGCGGTGAAAGGTTGCTTGGTCTCGACAATTCGGACGACGACGGAATTATGGGTCGCCAGATCGGCGTGACGAACGATCGCCTTGCCTGACACGAAGCGGAGCCAGCCGACGGGACCGAAGACCTTGAAGCGGAAAACGCCGCCGAACCGCGCCATCTCCTCGATCCGCCGTATGCCCGCATCCGTGGGCGTCTCGCGCCAGTTCGGCGATCCGCAACAGGCGCACGGCGGCGTTTTCGACCCATTCGGCCGACCGCCGGGCCGCGTCGCAGGCCACGGCGCGTTCGACGAGGTGACCGGCCAGACCGCCGCTCCGCAAAGCGTCGCTACGCCCGCGCCCATGAGCGCTACCCCCCAGCCCTTCCGCTAACGCGCCTCTCAGCGTCGAATTCCGGCGCGATCATGGGCGGTGCGCGTGAGGACCCTGTTGAACGCCTACGGCTCCGCACGTCCGGTCCCCCGAAGGACGCGGCAGGCCCGGGATGCCGTCAGGTATCGAGGGTAATGGAAATCCGGCGGTTCGCCTTGCCCTTGTTCTCGATCTTGCCGACCGCGACAGGGCCGATCTCCGCGGTGGAGCGTACATGCGTCCCACCGCAGGGCTGCAGATCGACCGGCGCCTCCGCGGACCCGATCCGCACGAGGCGAATGGGCCCTGCCCCGCGCGGCGGCCGGACCGAAAGCGTCTTCACGAGATCCGGGTTCGCGTCGAGTTCCGCCTCGCTGATCCAGTCCGCCCCGACCGGGTGGTCGCCGCTCACGAGCTGCCCCATCCGGGCCTGGATGACGTCGCGGTCGTGGATCACCTCGGGCATGTCGAAGTCGAGACGCGATTTCTCCGCCCCGATCTGCCCGCCCGTCACCGGCAGCGGAACGGCGACCGAAAGCAGGTGGAGGGCCGTGTGCATCCGCATGAAGCGGTGCCGCCGCGCCCAGTCGAGGCGCATCTCGACCTCCGCCCCCTCGGGCGGCAGCGATTCCTCCCCGTCGGGGACGAGCACGATGGCATCGGGATCCTCGGCCGGGCCTTTGACCGTTCCGGCGATGCCGCTTTCCCCGCCGTTCCAGACCAGTCGTCCGCTGTCGCCCGGCTGACCGCCCCCCCTGGGATAGAAGATCGTCCGATCCAGCACGATGCCGCCCTCCGGCGTCAGGCGGCGGACGATCCCCGTGGCGGTCTTCAGATACGCGTCCTCGCGAAAAAGCGGTTCGGTCATTCGGTCTCTGCTCCTGTCTGGCGCGGCTGCAGCGCTTCCGGGTTCCGAAGCCAGATGTCGCGCTGCGCGAAGGGAACCTCGATGCCCTCCTCGCGGAAGCGTTTGGCCAAGGCATGGTTGAGCTCGGAGGCGACGATCGGCTTGAAAAGGATATCGCGGATGACGACACGGATCGTGAAGTTCAGACTGTCCGCACCGAAGGCGTCGAAGGTCACGAGCGGGGGCGGGTTCAGGACGACCATCGGATGCGCCTCGGCCACCTCCTGCAGGACCGACTGCGCCCATATGGTATCCGTCCCGTAAGCCACCCCGACCTGCAGCACGACCCGGCCGGACGCGTTGTTGAGCGTGTAGTTCGTCACGACGCCCGATATCAGGTCGGCGTTCGGCACGATCACGTCCTGCCGGTCGAAGGTCTCGATCCGGGTGGACCGGACGGAGATCTCGCGCACGAAGCCCTCCGTCGCGCCGGCCTGCACCCAGTCGCCGATCTTGATCGGCCGCTCGATGAGCAGGATGATCCCGGAAACGAAATTCTGCACGATCGTCTGCAGGCCGAAACCGATCCCGATCGACAGCGCACCGGCGACGACGGCCAGCGCCGACAGGTCGATGCCGGCTGCCACGATCCCGATCAGCGCGGCCAGCGTAATCCCGACATAGCTCGTGCCCGAAAGAATGGCGTTCGTGCCGCCTGCGTCGAGCTGCGTCTTCGGGAGCACCGATGTGCGCAGCACGTTCTTCACGAGACCCACGACGAGATAGCCCAGCGCGAAGATCAGGATGAAGGAGAGGAAGTTGACCGGCGAAATGCGCGTGTCCCCGAGGGTGAAGCCGCGCAGGAACACGGCCCACCATTCGCCCAGTGTCGTCGGGCGCACGCCCCAGATCAGCGCGAAGAGCGGCAACGACGCGACCCACAACGTGAAACCGACAAGCGTCGGCAGAAGCTGGTCCCGCCCGGCATCCGGTCGGCGGCGGATCGCGGCATAGGCGTCGAAGACGAAGTTCTGCAGCGTGCCGATCAGCAGCACGAGCCCGAGCGAGATCACCGACGGCCAGAGAACCGCGAGCCCGAGATTGACGTAGCCGAAGGCCGCCACGATGGGCGCCGCCAGGCCAACCACCATCAACGCCCGTCCGACATTGCGCAGAAGGGGACTCCAGAACCCCTCCTCGCTATCCCCCTCGGGAGCGTCGGACGGTCCGACCCGTCCTTCCGAGAGCAGGAGCTGTCCCAGCCGGAACAGGTCGATCCCGGCCACGGTCAGAAGCACGAAATGCGAGATGGCGCGGCCGAGTTCCGGCGCGACGGATGTCGGCGCGAGGACCTCGCCCGCGAGGGTGAGCGCCACCAGCACGCCGAGCGTCAGGAAATGCAGTCGCGCCTCCGCCCGCCGGGGCGGCGCGACCGGCACGAAGGTCGGCAGGTCCGCCCGCGCGGGCAGCGCCTGGTGGGCGAGCCAGCGCGACGCCATGATGACGAGGCCCATGGTCGGAACGAGCGTCCGCGCCGCCTGCATCCGATCGCCCGTAGCTCCCATCATCGTGAGCATCTGCACGACGATCACGAGGCCGATCACCGGCAGGATCAGGCGCGCGAGCGAGATCGCGAGCAGCAGAAGGCGGGTCGTCGCCCTTTCCGCCTCCGCCGTCGCGAAGCGCTCGCGCAACCGCCCCAGCCACACGCCGGACCTCCAGAGCAGGATCACCGCGGCGAACAGCATGATCCCCAGTTCCGCGCCCCTGTTCATCCAGGTCGCGCGGGCCTCGGGCGTGGCAAACGGCGCCCAAAGCTCTTTTCCGAAGGCCAGAGCCCAGGCGCTCATCGCCTCGACCGCCGGCGGCCAGTTCGAGGGGTTGAGCGGAACGGGCGATTTCCTGAGCAACTCCTCTTCGCGGGCGTCCTGGATGCGACGGTCGGTCTCGCCGACGAGGCCGTCGGCCTCCGCGAAGGCCGCCTGCGCCTTCTGAACCGGCGCCAGCAACACCTCGAGCCGCTCCTCCAGTTCCGCGCGTTCGGCGGCGATGGCGGCGGGCTCGCTCGCGCCCTCCTCCTGCGGCACGGGACCCAGCGCCTCGATCTGCGCGCGTAGCGCCGCGATGCGGCCGGAATCCAGGTCGAGCTCCGCCTCGAAGCGGTTGCGCCATTCGACGAGCGTTTCGCGCAGCGTCGTCAGCGCCCCGATCGTCGCCTCGGTATCCCCGACGGTCTCGTTGGCAAAGTCACGTGTCTCGAGCCAGGACGCGTGGGCCTCCGGATCAAGGGCCGCCTCCTGCGCGAGGAGGGGCGCGGCGAGCGCGAGCCAGACCGCCGCCAGCAGGACCAGAAGGATCCTCATTCGAAGGCCGACGGCACCTCGCGGTCCGACCCGTCGAGCCAGCGCGGAACCGGCAGGCCCTTTTCGCGCAGGAAGGCCGGATTCCAGAGCTTGGACTGGTAGCGCGAGCCGTGATCGCACAGGATCGTCACGATCGTGTGCCCGGGTCCGAGATGCTCGGCCATCTTGACCGCGCCGCCCATGTTGATCGCGGTCGACCCGCCCATGCACAGGCCCTCGTGCTCGAGCAGGTCGAAGATCAGCGGCAGGCTTTCCTCATCGGTCACCTGGCAGACGAAGTCCGGCTCGAAGCCTTCGAGATTGCCGGTGACGCGCCCCTGCCCGATCCCCTCGCTGATCGAACTGCCCTCGGACTTGAGCTCGCCGTTCGCGTAGTATTCGTAGAGGGCCGAGGCCATCGGGTCGGCCAAACCGACCTTCACGCCCTTGGGCTGCAAGGCCGCGCCCACGCCGGAAACGGTGCCGCCGGTTCCGGCAGCGCAGATGAAGCCATCGATGCGGCCCTCCGTCTGCGCCCAGATCTCGGGTCCGGTCCCCTCGATATGGGCCTGCCGGTTCGCGGTGTTGTCGAACTGGTCCGCGAAGATCGCGCCATTCGGTTCCGTCTCGGCGAGCTTCTCGGCGAGCCTGCGGGCATAGCGGACGTAGTTGTTGGGGTTCTTGTAGGGTGCGGGCGGCACCTCGACCAGCGTGGCGCCGGCCAGACGCAACATGTCCTTCTTTTCCTGGCTCTGACTGTCGGGAATGACGATCACCGACTTGAAGCCCATCGACGCACCGACGAGCGACACCCCGATCCCGGTATTGCCGGCCGTGCCCTCGACGATGGTGCCCCCCGGCTTCAGACGACCGGAGGCCACCGCGTCGCGGATGATGTAGAGCGCGGCGCGGTCCTTCACCGACTGACCCGGATTGAGGAACTCCGCCTTGCCCAGGATCTCGCATCCAGTCGCGTCGGAGACGCGGTTGAGCCGGATCAGGGGCGTGTTGCCGACGGCTTCGGCAAGGTTTCGGTGGATCTGCACGATGGGACCTCCGGCTTGGTCCGCCCGATCTAGACCCCGCGCGAGGCCGCTTCAACCGCGCAGGCGATCCCGATTGAGCGCGAGCCAGAGCGCGGTGAGCATGAGCGGCGCGTTCGCCGCCTCGCCGGTGCCGGCCATCGCGATCAGGTCGGCCGCGGAAAGGACATGCGCCCGGATGTCCTCGCTCTCGGCAGCGACCCCGTGAAGCCCCCCGGATCCGTCTGGCAGATCGGCAAGCGCGACGTAGGAATGCAGCACCTGCGCGAGTCCCCCGGGGCTCGGGTAGTAGCGTCCGACGAGATGCAGATCCTCCGGACGGAGCGCCATTCCCGCCTCCTCCTGCGCCTCGCGGAGGGCCGCGCGCACCGGCGTCTCGCCCGCATCGATCAGGCCGGCTACCGGTTCGAGCATCCAGGGTTGCGGATCGCCCTTTGCGAGCGCGCCCATACGGAGTTGCTCGACGACCAGGACGCGGTCGCGGCCGGGATCGTAGGGCAGCACGGTCACCGCGTCGGTCACGTGGCTGATGGCGCGCTGGATGCGGTCCGAGCGGCTGCCGTCGAAGCGCGGATGATCGATGATCCACTCCTCGACACGGTGGAAACCCTCGTAGGGATAACGCACCTCCGCCACGTTCACGGCGGAGGCGGGCGTGTCCTGCCCGACCGTGACGAGCCGCCGATATTCCCGCGCCGCGAGGATCCCCTGCGCGCGGGCCTGGATCACGCCGCGCCGCGCGGCGATCTCCTCGAAGCGCACGGTGCCGTGCCCGCGCATCACCTCCGACGCGGCAAGACGCGTCCGTGCGCCATGCGCCGCGACCCATTCCGCAAGCGACCAGGCCTTTCCCGAACCGCAACCGTCGGGCGCACGATAGACCAGCGCCGGCACCGGACCCTCGGGCCCGTCGACCTCCACCGCCTCCGGCAGGTAGCCGAACGCGCTCTCGTACCAGTCGAGCCGCGCCCGCCCCTCGGCTTCCATCGACTCCGTCAGAAGCCCCTCCGCCTGGCCATCCGGGACGAGGACGGGCCAGTCGCCGGCGGCCGCGCGTTCGACATGCCACCCCGCGAGCGCGGCCGGTCGACAGGCGACGGCGCGGCCCGCAACGTCAGTCAGGAGCGCCTCGTGCATCAGCGTCCCGAAAAGAAAGTACCGACTCACCGCGTCACCCGACCGACGATTTCCGCGATCAGCCCGACACGCGCGCCGTCGCCGGAGAGCGTTCCGGAGACCCGCGGATCGGCGATCGTCGCGATGTCGCGGCACAGGAAGTCCATCCAGGTCCTCACCGCCCGCCCGCCGACGCGCCAGACGACGAGGAGCGCGTCAGCGGGATGCGTCTCCCGGAACCGGCCGCTCCGCATGCCCTTCGGCAGGACCACCCGCACAACCCGATCGGCGACGATCCATGCCAGCGCCGCGAATGGGATCGCTGCGACGAACTCGGCGGGCTTCGGCATCAGGCGGGCTTGCGCACGGTCATCTGGATGACATCGCACATCCCGTATTCGAACGCCCCGGCGCAGCCCGCGAGGTAGAGGTTCCACATTCGGCGGAAGCGCTCGTCGAAGCCCTGCGCCGCGATCTCGTCCCAACGGGCATTGAACGTCTCGTACCAGCGGCGCAGCGTGATCGAGTAGCTCCGCGCGAGGCTGACGGAGCCGTCCTCTTCCAGTCCCGCGCGCGAGACCTCCTCGGCGAGCTTCATCGGCGCAGGCAACATGCCGCCGGGGAAGATGTATTTCTGGATGAAGTCGACCGAGCGCGTGTAGATCGCCCAGCGTTCGTCGGGCACGATGATGATTTGCAACGTCGCCGCGCGGCCCGGGCGCAGCCGCTCGCGCAGCACGTCGAAATAGACCGGCCAGTAAGCGCGGCCCACGGCCTCGAACATCTCGATGGAGGCGATGCCGTCGTAGCTGCCCGTCTCGTCGCGGTAATCCTGCAGCTTGAACTCGACCCGGTCGGCAAGGCCCGCCCGCTCGATCCGCTCCACCGCGTATTTCAGCTGCTCCCGGCTCAGCGTCAGGCCGGTGACGCGCAGGCCACGCGTGCCGGCCGCATATTCCGCGAACCCGCCCCAGCCGCAACCGATCTCGAGCACATGGTCGCCGGGATGCACCCCCATCCGGTCGACGATGGACTTGTACTTAGCCGTCTGCGCCGCCTCGAGGCTTTCCCGTCCGGTCTCGTAGATCGCCGAGGAATAGGTCATCGTGTCGTCGAGCCAGGTCGCGTAGAAGGCGTTGCCGAGATCGTAGTGCCGCGAAACGTTTCGTCGCGCCTGTGCCTTCGTGTTCCGGTTGAGCCAGTGGCGCACCTTCTCGTAGGCGTGAAAGAGACGCAGGCCGGGAAACCGCCGGATCAGCACGTCCCCTTCCTTGTTGATGTAGTCGAACACGGCCTGCAGGTCGGGCGTCGTCCAGGACCCGTCCATGTAGCTTTCCATGAAGCCGTTGTCGCCCTCGCGCACCAGCCGGGCGAACACGTCGCCCCGGTGCAGCCGGATCTCGGCGGAAGGGCCCGGCGCCTGCCCGGTGTGCCGGAAGCGCCGCCCGTCGGGGAGGACCACGTCGATCCGTCCGGAGCGCGCGGCCTGCGCCATCCGGAAGGCCTGCCGGAAATAGCGCGGCAGATCCGTCTGACCGTCGGTCGTGGCCAAGGCGTCCATAGATCCCCCATCGCGTAATCGTACCACATCACCGCGCGGCCGGACGGGCAAGTCCGGAACGCCTCAGGGGTCCGATCAGGCGTCGTCGCGTGTCCTGTAGGCCTCGAGCGCCCGTGTGCGGCCTTCCGCAAGACCCACGATCGGCGCGTCGGGATAGGTGTCGTCGGCAGACATGTTCCAGCGGCGCGGGATGGCGGCGTAGAAGTCGTCGTCCTTCAGCCAGTGATCGCGGTAGCGGCGGCGGCGGTCGAACTTCCGCGCCTGCGTGTCGGGGTTGAAGATGCGGAAGAACGGGCTCGCATCCGGTCCCGACCCCGCCACCCATTGCCAGCCGAGCGCGTTCGAGGCCGGGTCCCAGTCGATCAGCGTGTCGGCGAACCAGTCGCAGCCCAGCCGCCAATGCGTCATCAGATGCTTCGTTAGGTACGATCCCGCGATCATGCGGGCGCGATTGTGCATCCTGCCGGTGACGTAGAGTTCGCGCATCGCCGCGTCGACGACCTCCACCCCGGTGACGCCGCGCCGCCAGGCCTCGGCCCGTTCGCTCTCCCGGTCCCAGGGAAAAGCGTCGAACTCGGACCGCCAGTTCGACTTCGTCAGCCGGGGCGTGTGAAAGGCGAGGTGGTGGGCGAAGTCGCGCCAGGCCAGCTCCTGCAGAAAGGTCTCCGCCTGCCCTTCGCCCTCGTGCAGCGCCTTCTGCCCCGCGAACCAACATTCCCGCGCGCTGATCTCGCCGTAGGTCAGGTTCTCCGACAGCCCGCTCGCGCCGTCGACGGCGAGGTCGTCACGCCCGGCGACGTAGCGGTCGAGCTTCTGCTCCACGAACGTGACCAGCCGGTCGCGGGCGGCGAGCTCGCCGACATGAACATGGCCCGCCACGACGGCCGCGCCCCGGTCCATCCCCGCGCCGAGACCCCAGTCCGACAGGTCGTCCGAAGCGGGCCAGTTCTCCGGCGCCGTCAGCGCCTCCACGGGCGCCAGCGGTCTCTCCAGCGCGCGGTCGCGGACGTTCTTCCAGTAGGGGGTGTAGACCTTGTAGAAGCCGCCCGTCTTCGTCTCGACGGTCCAGGGCTCGAACAGGACATGCGCGTGATGCGACCGCGCCTCGACCCCGTCCGCCTCGAGCGCGGCCTTGACCCCCGTGTCCCGCTCGCGCTCGTCGGCGACGTAGAGCCGGTTCCAGCAGACGGTTTCCGCGCCCGTCTCCTCGACCAGCGCGCGCAGCACGTCCAGCGCGCGGCCGCGCCGCAGGATCAGCCGCGCGCCGATCCCCTCCAGTCGTCCGGCCATGGCCTCGAGCCCCAGCCCGATCCGCCAGGAGGGCGCGGCGCCCCAGGTCTCGACCACCTCGTCGAGAATGAAGACCGGCACGACCGGCCGCCCCGTTTCCGCCGCTTCGCTCAGGGCGGGGTTGTCGGTCAGGCGCAGATCGCGGCGCAGCCAGAGGAGAATTGGTTTCATGCGACCGAAACTAGCATGCGCCACGGAATGACCAGACGCGCGCCGATGTCCTGGCCATCGAGAAAGGCGAGCATGTCCTGCGTCGGCTGCTCCGCATTCGTGGCCGGCAGTTCATGCGGCGCATCGTCATACTCCTTGAACCCCACCCGCGCGACGGCCTTTGTCGCCGCCCGACCCTATGGGTCGATCGGAGCGGTCGTGTCGCCGGTGCCGCGCACGACCGGCGTGAACATCGTGACGGCCGCCATGTCGGGGCGGAAACCGGTCTTTCCGAAGGCGTCGATGCAGTCGGGCGTGGCCTTCGGGCTCGCCATCATCGCCATCATCCACGACCAGTGCAGAATACCGTCGGAGACCGGATGCGAACGGAAGCCGGTGCCCTAGAGGTGCCTGAGGAAGTCCCGAAGGAAGCCCGGCCGGTCGGCCTTGATCCCGTCCTTCCATCTGCCTGAACACCGCGGCGTCCACGCCGTCGGGATTGTCCGGCGCCTTCAGCATGCAGGACACGACGGAAGAGACGAGCCCGGCCTGGCGCACGCCCGCGCCGCGCGCCGCCTTTCGTTCCGGTCAGGCCATGGACGTCAAAGCGGCTGCGCGGTCTCTACCATGCGCGCGAAGAAGCTCGCGCCGATGGGAGCGACGCGGTCGTTGAAATCGTAATCGGCGTGATGAAGCACCGGCCCCGGCCCCGTGCCGAGAAACAGATAGGCGCCGGGCCGGGCGTTCAGCATGTAGCTGAAATCCTCCGCACCCATCTCGCGGTCGGTATCGGCCGTGACACGGTCCGCGCCCACCACGTCCGCCGCGACCTCCGCGGCGAAGCCTGCCTTTTCGGCGTCGTTGATCGTGGCCGGATAGCCCCGCTCGTAGCGACAGGTCGCCTCGACCCCGTAGGCCGCCGCCTGCCCCGCGACGACTTCCGCGAGGCGCCGCTCCACCATGTCCTGCACGCCGGGGTCGAAGGTGCGGACCGT
Source organism: uncultured Jannaschia sp. (assembly GCF_947494025.1). Lineage (GTDB taxonomy): Bacteria > Pseudomonadota > Alphaproteobacteria > Rhodobacterales > Rhodobacteraceae > Jannaschia. The sequence goes on along the minus strand of NZ_CANLTQ010000002.1, from coordinate 194,511 downwards.
GCCGCCCATATAGGCGAGCCCGGGGATGATGTTGTCGGCGGAGCCCGCATGGATCTGCGTGATCGAGACGACGAGGTCGTCGATGGCGCGGTGGTTGCGGCTGACGATGGTCTGGATCGCCTGCCCGATGCCCAGCGCGGCGGCGATCGGGTCGCGCGTGTCGTGCGGCATGGCACCGTGACCGCCCTTGCCGGTGATGTCGATATGGAACGTGTCGACCGCGGCCATCAGCGGCCCGGGCGCGGTGAAGAACGCCCCCTCCTCGACGTTCGGCGTATTGTGGATGCCGTAGACCTGGGTGATGCCGAACCGGTCCATCACGCCGTCCCGCACCATGACCTCGCCGCCGCCGCCGCCCTCCTCCGCCGGCTGGAAGATCAGCGCGACACGGCCGCGGAAGCGGCGCGTCTCCGCGAGGTACTTCGCCGCGCCGAGCAGCATCGTCGTGTGCCCGTCATGCCCGCAGGCATGCATCCGGCCCTCCGTCTCGCTGGCATGGGCGACGCCCGAGGTCTCGCGGATCGGCAGTGCGTCCATGTCGGCGCGCAGGCCGATCGTCGGCCCCTCGCCCTGGCCCTCGATGATCGCGACGATGCCGGAGGTGGCGATCCCCTCGTGGATCTCGTCCACCCCGAGGGTGCGCAGCTTGTCGGCGACGAAACCCGAGGTCTTCGGCAGGTCGAAAAGCAGCTCCGGGTTGCGGTGCAGCCAGTGCCGCCATTCCGTCATTTCGGGCGCCATCGCGGCGATGGAGTTGAGGACGGGCATGGCTTTCTCTCCTTCTGGTGCGGCGGTAGAGAACACCCGCGAAAGGGGAATGTGAATGGCCGACGAGACGGAAGACCGCATCTGCACCGAACCGGGCGGCGGGATGCCGCGGCTTCTCGCGATCATGGCGCGCCTTCGCGACCCCGCGCGCGGCTGTCCCTGGGATATCGAGCAGGACTTCGCTTCGATCGCGCCCTACACGATCGAGGAGGCCTACGAGGTCGCCGACGCGATAGAGCGCGAGGCGTGGGATGAGCTGGAGGGGGAGTTGGGCGACCTGCTGCTGCAGGTTGTCTACCACGCGCAGATGGGGGCGGAGGCAGGACGCTTCGACTTCGGATCCGTGGCCGACCGCGTGGCACAGAAGATGGTGGACCGGCACCCGCATATCTGGGGCGACGCCTCGCGCGACAAGTCGGCCGCGGATCAGGTCGCGGACTGGGAGGCGGCGAAGGCGCGGGAGCGGGCGACGAAGCGCGAGGGGCGCACGCTTGACGGGGTGGCGCTGGGGCTGCCGGCGCTGCTGCGAGCGGTCAAGCTACAGAACCGTGCCGCCCGCGTGGGTTTCGACTGGCCGGCAACGGACGCGGTGCTGGCAAAGCTGCAGGAGGAGGCGGCGGAACTCATCGAGGCGCGCGACAAGCTCACGTCCGAGGCGGTGTCGGAGGAGATGGGCGACCTTCTTTTCGTGCTGGCGAACCTCGCCCGGCATCTCGACGTCGATCCCGAACACGCTCTTCGGGCCGCGAACGCCAAGTTCGCCCGCCGTTTCGAGGCGATCGAGGATGCGCTGGCCGAACAGGGCCGATCGCCGGCGCAGTCCGACCTCGCGGAGATGGACGCCCTTTGGGATGCGGCGAAGGCGGCCGAGAAAGACCAATCGAAAGAATCGGGATTGACCTGACAACTTTGGTCGGGAATAGGTCTCCCGAACCGAAGAAGGAGGTTTCCATGCCGCTCCGCGCACTTATCCTGTCCAGCACGGCCCTGGCCTGCGCCACCCCGGTGCTTGCCGGCGAGGTCAATGTCTATTCCTACCGCCAGCCCGAGCTGATCCAGCCGCTCATCGACGGCTTCGAATCGACGACCAGCCATACGGCGAACGTCGTCTATATCGATCAGGGGATCACCGAGCGGCTGGTGGCGGAAGGCGAACGCTCGCCGGCGGATCTCATCTTCACCGTCGACATCTCCCGCCTGTCGGAAGCCAAGGCCGCAGGCGTGACGCAGGCGGTCGAGAGCGAGCATCTGACGCAGCACGTCCCCGAGGCCATGCGGGATGCCGACGGCCACTGGTACGGCGTCACCACCCGCGCCCGCATCGTCTATGCCAGCAAGGAGCGCGTGGCCGACGGCGAGATCACGACCTACGAGGATCTGGCCGACCCGAAATGGGAGGGCCGCATCTGCACCCGCTCGGGGACGCACGACTACACGATCGGCCTGATCTCCGCGCTGATCGAGCATAACGGCGTCGAGGCGACCCGCGACTGGCTCGAAGGGGTGAAGTCGAACCTCGCCAAGGCGCCCGAGGGCAACGACCGGGCGCAGGTCAAGTCGATCTGGGCCGGGGAATGCGACATTTCGATCGGCAACACCTATTACATGGGCGCGATGCTGCAGGACCCGGAGCAGGAAGCCTGGGCCAACGCGGTGCGGATCGCCTTTCCGACCTTCGAGGACGGCAGCGGCACGCATGTGAACGTCTCCGGCGTCGCGATGACCAAGGGGGCCCCGAACCGCGACGTGGCGCTCGAGTTCATGGAATACCTGACCTCGCCCGAGGCGCAGGCGATCTATGCCGACGTCGTCAACGAATACCCTGTTTCGCCGGACGCCGAGCCGTCCGAGCTGGTGCGGAGCTGGGGCCGGATCGACCCCGACGACACGCCGCTGACCGCGATCGCGAGCCACCGCGCCGAGGCGTTGAAGCTCGTGGAGGAAGTCGACTTCGACGCCGGCAGCTGAGCCTGCTTCCGGTCCCCGCCCGGCCGCGTGCCGGGCGGGGCTGGACATTCCGGGCGCCGGCGTCTCTGTGTCGGTCATGACCAGGAAGATCATCATCGACACCGATCCGGGACAGGACGACGCCGTCGCCATCCTGCTCGCGCTCGCATCCCCGGAACTCGAGGTTCTGGGCATCGCCACGGTGGCGGGGAACGTCCCGCTCGAGCTGACGTCCCGCAATGCGCGCATCGTCTGCGAACTCGCCGGCCGGGCCGACATGCCCGTCCATGCCGGCTGCGACCGTCCCATGGCGCGCGACCTCGTGACGGCGGAGCACGTCCACGGCAAGACCGGCCTCGACGGGGCCGAACTGCCGGATCCCACGATGCCGCTCGCCGAGGGGCACGCGGTCGACTTCATCGTCGAGACGCTACGGCGGGAGGAGGCCGGAACGGTCACGCTCTGCCCTCTGGGTCCGCTCACCAACATCGCCACCGCCCTCGAACGCGCCCCCGACATCGCCGAACGGATCGAGCGGATCGTCCTGATGGGCGGAGCCTATTTCGAGGTCGGCAACGTCACCCCCGCCGCCGAGTTCAACATCTATGTCGACCCCGAGGCGGCGCGCGCCGTCTTCGCCTCCGGCGCGCCGATCACCGTCCTGCCGCTCGACGCGACGCACAAGGCGCTGACGACGCGCGCCCGCAATGCGGCCTTCCGCGCGGCGGGACGCATCGGAGAGATCGTGGCCGGTTGGACCGGGTTCTTCGAGCGGTTCGACAAGGAGAAGTACGGATCGGAGGGCGCGCCGCTTCACGATCCTCTGGTGATCGCATGGCTTCTTCGGCCGGACCTCTTCACCGGGCGCGAGGTCAATGTGGAGATCGAGGTGGACTCGCCCCTCACCCGCGGCATGACCGTCGCCGATTGGTGGGGCGTGACGGACCGGCCGGCGAACGCGCTCTTCGTCGGGGACGTCGATGCGGACGGGTTCTTCGGCCTTCTGACCGAGCGTCTGTCGCGGTTGTAGGAGCGAGAGGCCAGCCTCTCGCGCTTTCCGGGATATGTCAGAAGCAAAGATGCAGCCGAACCACCTCGCATCGCCCGGCGTTGGCACTCCATCCAGAAAGGAGGCCCCGATGTTCGCCTTCGACAATTCCTATGCGCGCCTGCCCGACCGCTTCTATACCAGGATGAACCCGACGCCGGTCGAATCGCCCGGCTGGGTCGCGTTGAACGAAGGGCTCGCGCGTGATCTCGGCCTCGACCCCGAGGCCCTGCGCGGCGCGATCGACGTCTTTGCCGGCAACCGCGTGCCCGAGGGCGCCGACCCGCTCGCGCAGCTCTATGCCGGGCACCAGTTCGGCGGCTGGTCGCCGCAACTCGGTGATGGCCGGGCGATCCTGCTTGGCGAGCATGTCCACGAGGGACGGCGTTTCGACCTGCAGCTCAAGGGTTCGGGGCCCACGCCCTATTCGCGCATGGGCGACGGACGCTCCGCGCTGGGACCGGTGATCCGGGAATACGCGGTCAGCGAGGCGATGCACGCGCTGCGCCTGCCGACGACGCGGGCGCTCGCCGCCGTGACGACGGGGGAAGAGGTGCTGCGACAGGAAGGATCCGTGCCCGGCGGCGTCCTGACCCGCGTCGCGTCGAGCCACATCCGCGTGGGCACGTTCCAGGTCTTCGCGGCGCGCGAGGATGTGGAGGGCCTGCGCGCGCTGCTCGACTATGCGATCGCCCGCCACGCGCCAGAGGCGGAGGGGCCGATGGACCTGCTGCGGCACGTCATGGCGAAGCAGGCCAGCCTCGTGGCACGCTGGATGGGGCTCGGCTTCGTGCACGGGGTGATGAACACCGACAACATGACCATCTCGGGCGAGACCATCGACTACGGCCCCTGCGCCTTCATGGAGGCCTACCACCCCGACACGGTGTTCTCCTCCATCGACCAGTTCGGCCGCTACGCCTGGTCGAAGCAGCCCGACATCGCGCTCTGGAACCTCGCGCAGCTGGCCACCGCGCTGCTGCCGCTGATGGGCGAGCGGAAGGCGGCCGTGGCCGAGGCGACGGAGGTGCTGGAGGGCTTCCGCGATCTCTACGCGGAGGCCTGGACGGAGGTCATGGCCGCGAAGATCGGGGTCGACGACATGGAGCTCGCCATGCAGCTACTCGACATCATGCGCGAGGGGCAGGCGGACTTCACCAACACGTTCCGCGCGCTCGCGACCGCGCCCGATACGGCGCGGGATCAGTTCGTGAACGCCACGCGCTTCGACAGCTGGTACACGGAATGGCAGTCGGGCGACCCCGACCGGGCCGCGATGCTTCGCGCCAATCCGGCGGTCATTCCGCGCAACCACCGCGTGGAGGAGGCCATCGCCGCGGCCTATCGGGGCGATCATGCGCCGTTCCATGCCCTGAACGCGGCGCTTGCCGATCCCTGGCGGGAGACGGAGGCGAACGCGCCCTACCGGCAGCCCGCCACGGAGGCGGAGCGGGTGACGCGCACGTTCTGCGGGACATGATTGTCCGGCGCCGCGTCGGCGGCTAGGACGGGGCCATGAGCGCCCTGCCCTCCCTCCTCGACCGTTGCGAAGCGCAGGATCTGCGCCTTACCGGACAGCGGCGCACCGTCGCGCAGGTGCTGGACGCGTCCGACGATCATCCGGACGTGGAGACGATCCATGCCCGGGCCACGGCGCTCGATCCGAACATCTCGGTCGCCACGGTCTATCGGACGGTGAAACTCTTCGAGGAATCGGGCCTGCTCGAGCGGCGGGAGTTCGGGGATGGCCGGGCCCGCTACGAGGATGCCGAGCGCGACCATCACGACCATCTCATCGACCTGCAAACGGGCGCGGTAATCGAGTTCGTCGACCCGGAGATCGAAGCCCTGCAGGAGCGGATCGCGCAGCGCCTGGGCTACGACCTGAAGGGCCACCGGCTCGAGCTGTTCGGCGTCCGTCGCAGGCACGACGGCTGACGCGTCGCGCGACCTCGCGCGTGGCGCGGCGAGGGCGCGACCCCGGGCGCCGTCCGCGGGCATGGCTTTCCAATCGGCCCGACGAAGGGTAAGGCCCGGGTGTCAGAAGTCTGGAGCCCCCCATGTTCACCATCATCGACATCCACGCCCGCGAGATCCTCGACAGCCGCGGCAATCCGACGGTGGAGGTCGACGTGACCCTCGAGGACGGCACGCTCGGGCGCGCCGCCGTGCCTTCGGGCGCATCGACGGGCGCCTACGAGGCGGTGGAGCGGCGTGACGGCGACAAGGCTCGCTACCAGGGCAAGGGCGTCCTTGGCGCGGTGGCCGCCGTGAACGGCGAGATCCGGGAGCTGATCGAGGGCTTCGACGCCACCGAGCAGGAGGCGATCGACGCCGCGATGATCGAGGCCGACGGCAGCGACAACAAGGGCAGGCTCGGCGCGAACGCGATCCTGGGCGTTTCGATGGCGGTGGCAAAGGCCGCGGCGCAGGCGAGCGCCATGCCGCTCTACCGCTATGTCGGGGGCACGTCGGCGCGGACCCTGCCGGTGCCGATGATGAACATCGTCAACGGCGGCGAGCATGCCGACAACCCGATCGACATCCAGGAATTCATGATCATGCCGGTCGCGGCCGAAACCATGGCCGACGCCGTGCGGACAGGCTCCGAGATCTTCCACACGCTGAAAGGCGAGCTTTCCGCCGCCGGGCTGTCCACCGGGATCGGCGACGAGGGCGGTTTCGCGCCCGACCTTTCTTCCACCCGCGATGCGCTCGACTTCATCCTGCGCGCCGTGGAGAAGGCCGGCTATGCCCCCGGCGAGGACGTGATGCTGGCGCTCGACTGCGCGGCCACGGAATATTACCGCGAGGGCGCCTACCGGCTTTCGGGCGAAGGCAAGACGCTTTCCTCCGACGAGAACGTGGACTACCTCGCCGCGCTGGTGCGGGACTACCCGATCCTGTCGATCGAGGACGGAATGTCGGAGGACGACTGGGACGGCTGGGTCGCGCTGACCGAGGCGCTTGGCGACCGGGTGCAGCTCGTGGGCGACGACCTGTTCGTGACAAACCCGGCTCGCCTGGCCGACGGGATCGAGCGCGGGGCCGCGAACTCGCTTCTCGTGAAGGTGAACCAGATCGGCACCCTTTCGGAAACGCTGGAGGCCGTGGCGCTCGCCCATCGCAACCGCATGACCTGCGTGATGTCGCACCGCTCCGGCGAGACCGAAGACGCGACCATCGCCGATCTGGCGGTGGCCACGAATTGCGGGCAGATCAAGACCGGCTCGCTCGCCCGGTCGGACCGGCTGGCGAAGTACAATCAGCTTATCCGGATCGAGGAATCGCTGGGGACGACCGCACGCTACGCGGGTCGCTCGATCCTGCGCGCCTAGATGCGGGCGGGAATCGCATGCCGCGCGGGGCCGGAGCGCTTGCGCGGTCTCGGGCGCGTGATAACGTCCGGGTGATCGGAGCTGCCGGATGTTGCATGCACCCACGCTGAAGGACAGGCAGTTCCGCCGTCGGGTGGCGGACTTCCTCGCCGTCGAACAGGAACAGGCATCCGTCCGTCCGCTGCGCCTCGGACTGATCGGAGCCGGCGTGTTGCTGATGCTCTATTTCGGCGGATCGCCTTGGGTCGCGCTGATCGCCCCGATCTATTTCCTGTCCGACCTCACCTATGTCCGGCACGTCGCGCGCGTTCACCGGGCGGCCCGCGTCACGAGCCGGATGCTGTTCGCCCTTCTCACGCATCATGGCGTCACCGTGCTCGCCTTCGGCGCGTTCGCCGTGGTCAACGCGTTCTGGCCCACCGCCATCGCCGCGTGGTCCGCGGGCCTCCTCGTCTTCGGTCAGGCGCTGAACTGCATCGGTCACGACACCCGGTCGCAGGACGCGGCGCGGATCGGCGCCGTGATCGTCGGACTCGGCGCCCAACTCACGATCGCGGGGTTCGGCTACAGCAAGACCATCCCGGCATCCGACTTGGTTTTCCTCCACGTCTCGAGTTTCCTGGTGACGATCTACTTCGCGGCGATGGTGCTCAACACCGCCCGGACGCGCGCGCGGCTTTCGGAGCGGACGGAGGAGCTGGCCCATGCCCAGAAGGGCGAGGCCGTCGGACGGCTGACCAGCGGCATCGCACACGATTTCAACAACCTGCTGACCGTCATGCGCGGCAATATCGACCTTCTGTCCGAGGTGCCGGAATCCGAACGCGACCCGCTGCTGCGGGAGATCGGCGACGCGACCGAACGCGGAGGACGCCTCGTCGGGCGCCTGCTCGACGCCAGCCGGCGCGCGCCGAGCGATACACGGATTCTGGACCTCGCGCCCTTTCTCGATGAATTCGGCACCTTCGCCCGGCGTATCCTGCCGGCCAACATCACGCTTGTCATCGGGGCCAGCGGGCCGCTTTGGCTGAATACCGATCCGTCGCAATGCGAGGCCGCGATGCTGAACCTCGTCGTCAACGCCCGCGACGCGATGGGCAGGCGCGGCGGGATCATCACCCTGACGGCCGAGATGATCAGCTCTCCCTCGGCGCCATCCGACATGTCGCCCTGGATTCTCCTCGTCGTGGCCGATGACGGGCCGGGGATGGAGCCGTCGGTCCTTGCCCGCGCGACCGAGCCCTTCGTGACCACCAAGCCCCCGGGCGAGGGAACGGGGCTGGGCCTCGCCATGGTAATGGACTTCGCCAACCGCTCCGGCGGGACCTTCGAGATCGAGAGCAAGGTGGGCCAGGGCACCGTCGCCCGGCTGCGGCTGCCCACCGCGTGACCGACCGGGCGGCGCCGTGGGTCGACCGCCCGTCGTTGGGCGTCGCGCTGATGCTCGGCTTCTGCGCCCTCGCGCCGCTGTCGGACGCGGTGTCGAAGCTTCTGACGGCGGACTTTCCCGTCCTGCAACTCGTCGCGGTCCGCTTCCTCGCGCAGGCGATCCTGCTCGCCCCGCTGGTCTACGCGACGGGACGAAGCTGGCGGATGTCGCGTCTTGGCTGGATCCTGACGGCGGCGCGCACGTTTCTGCAGATTGCGGGGATCTGGCTCATGGTGACGGGCCTGATCTGGCTACCGCTGGCGGATGCCATCGCCATCGCCTTCGTGATGCCTTTCATCCTTCTCCTGTTCGGACATCTCCTCCTCGGAGAAGAGGTCGGGCCCCGGCGCCTGACGGCCTGCGCCATCGGGTTCCTGGGCACGCTTCTCGTCGTGCAACCGAGCTTCGCGGCGGTCGGGTGGCCGGCCTTCTATCCGCTCGGCGTCGCTTTCGTCTTCGCGGCCTTCATGCTTGTCACCCGCCGCGTCGCGCGGGAAGCCGACCCGCTCGCGATGCAGGCCGCGTCGGGCGCGATGGCGACGGCGGGCCTCGCGCTTGTCTACGCCGTCCTGCCGCGCGCGGGCGCCTTCGACCTCGCGCCGGTCGCGGACCACGGCCCCCTTCTGCTGACCATGGCCCTCCTTGGGACGGGGGCGCACCTGATGATGACGTGGTCCCTGCGCTACGCGCCGGCCTCGACCCTCGCGCCGATGCAGTATCTGGAGATCCCGATGGCGGCGATCATCGGCCTCGCCCTTTTCGGCGACTTTCCGAACCCGATGGCGATGGCCGGGATCGGCGTGACGATCGCGACCGGGCTCTACATTCTCTGGCGCGAACGGGGATCGGCATGAACGCGGACGACATCATCGCGACGCTCGACCCCGCGCCGCTTCCGGGAGGGGGCCGGTGGCGTCGGACCGGGGCCGGCGAACGCGTATCCGGGCTTCACCTTCGACGGGTTCGGGCCTGCGCCGGGCGAACTCGACATTCCGGACGGTGGAGACCGACATGAACATCCTGCACATCGCCTCCCTCCTCGTCGTGCTGGCCGGCGCGTTCGGCGCGGTGAATTACCTGTTCCTCCGCCTGCCCTCGGCCATCGGCATCCTGATCGTCGCGCTCGTGGCGAGCTTCGGTCTGATGCTCGTCGACGCCCTCCTGCCCGGTCTCGGCCTGGCCGATCAGATCCGCGGCGGCGTCCGGGGCATCGAGTTCGACGAGACGCTGCTCGAGGGGATGCTCGGTCTCCTGCTCTTCGCGGGCGCGCTACATGTGAAGGTGGCCGACCTGAAGCGCGAATGGCTCCTCGTCCTTCTGATGGCGACGCTGGGTGTCGGGCTTTCCACCGCGATCGCCGGGCTGGGCTTCGCCTGGATCGCCGGCGCGCCGCTCCTCGTCGCGCTGGTCTTCGGGGCGCTCATTTCGCCCACCGACCCGGTCGCCGTTCTGGGTGTGCTGCGGCAGGCGTCCCTGCCGCGCACGCTGGAAACCAAGATCGCGGGGGAGAGCCTGTTCAACGACGGGGTCGGCTACGTCGTGTTCCTCGTTCTCGTCGGCATCGCCTTTCCGGCCGGCGACGCGCATGGTGGGGGCCTGGCCGGCGCGGCCCAACTCTTCGTGCAGGAGGCGTTCGGGGGCGCGGCCCTCGGCGCGGCGCTCGGATGGCTGACCTACCGCGTCATGCGGCGCATCGACGACCCGCCTCTCGAGGTGCTGATCACGCTCGCGCTCGCGTTCGGCGGCTACCAGCTCGCCGTCTGGCTCCATGTCTCGGCACCGATCATGGCGGTCGTGGCCGGGCTCCTGATCGGCGACGTCGGCACGAAATACGGCATGTCCGCGGAGACGCGGGCGCATGTGGACACCTTCTGGACGCTCGTGGACGAGATTCTGAACGCCGTCCTGTTCCTGCTGATCGGGGTCGAGGTCTTCGCGGTCGCCTTCGAGGCGAGTTATGTCGTGGCCGGTCTCGCGGCCATCGTGCTGCACCTCCTCGCGCGCTTCGTCGCCGTGGTCGTCCCGGTCGTCGTCCTGAAGCCGTTTTCCGGCTTCGAGGACGGGATCACGCGGATCATGACCTGGGGCGGGCTGAAGGGCGGCATTTCCGTCGCCCTCGTCCTGTCGCTGCCCGACATGGAGTGGAAACCCCTGATGCTGACCTGCACCTATTTCGTCGTGCTGTTCTCGATCATCGTGCAGGGACTCACCGTCGGCCGCCTCGCCACGCGGGTCGGGAACGCGCCGACGATGGTCTGAGCGGGCGGCCCTATCCCTTCATCGCGCCGTCGGGGCCGATCTCGACCCATACACCCCGTTCGGCGGAGGCGTAGATCGCCTCGATCAGCCGCAGGTCGCGCAGGCCCATCTCGGCCGTGATGCGAAGCTCCGCCCCGTCGCGGACATGGCGGCTGAAGTGGTCGATCTCCTCCCAGAACTGCCGGGCATCCGGATCGTCGACCGCCACCTCCTCGGTTCCGTCCACGCGGGAGACGCTGAGCGAATTGCCCATGTAGCTGGTCGCGGGGTCGAGCACCGCTACGCCGTCCGAACCCCAGACGTCGATCCGTTTCTTCGACGCGATGTAGCCCGAGGAGATCTGGCCCCGCCGCCCCGAGGGGAACTCCAGCAGGACGTTGCAGATCCCCTCCACCTCGGCGAAGCGGTCGTCGTCGTAGGCGGGCGCATGGGTCTGCGCGACGAGACGGTTCGGCACCTCGTCCATGAACCAGATCAGGCCGTTCAGCGAATAGATCCCGATATCCGGCAGCGAGCCCCCGCCCGCGAGATCCTTCCGCATGCGCCAGATGTCCCGGGTTGCCTTCGGGTCGAGCGGACGGTGATGGTCGGAAGCCACGAACTCGATCCGGCCCAGCGCGCCCGCCTCGATCATCCGCTTCAACTCGACATTGTGCGGCTCGAAATGCGCCCGGTAGGCGACGCCGAGGTTCACGCCGTTGGCCGCGCAGGCGTCGATCATGCGCTGGCCGGCGGCAGGGGACGTCGCCATCGGCTTTTCGCAGAAGACGTGCTTGCCGGCCTCCGCCGCGCGCACGACGTTCGTCTCGTGGATCGCGTTGGGCGTGACGACATAGACGACGTCGATGTCGTCGGCCTCCGCCAGCCCTGCCATGTCGTAACCGAATCGCGCCGCCTCCGGCACGGCATAGGCGTCGCCGACCTGCGCGAGCTTGTCCGGCGTGCCCGAGATCAATCCGGTCAGGCGGCTGTCCACGCCCTCCTTCACATGCGGCAGGACATAGTTCTGCGCGAAATGGCCAAGCCCGCAGACCGCCCAGCCGACCCGCTCGCCCGGCGGCGCGGGCCAAGGGTTCGGGCCGTTCATGGCCGGTTGCGGCCGCCCCGTCGGTTCGACCGGCAGGTCGGGCCCCGGCGGCGTGCCGCCCGCGCCCGTCTGCGCCTGAGCCGTCCCGGCACTCAGGCCGAGCGCGCCGAGACCGAGCGCGGTCGAATGAAGGAAGCCCCGGCGGGACAGGTCGGGCTTGGGCATGGTGCGTCTCCTCGCGTGTCGCGAGGCAAACGGGCCGGCGCCCCGACTGTTCCCGCGACCTCAGGCCTCCAGTTCGGCGTCCCAGTAGAGATAATCCATCCAGCTCTCGTGAAGGTGGTTCGGCGGGAACTTCCGCCCGAGGTTCATCAGCTCGCCCGTAGCCGGGCGTCGTGGGGCACGGCGCAGGGTGAAGCCCACCTGCTTGAGCGACCGGGAGCCCTTCTTGAGATTGCAACGGCCGCAGGCCGCGACGACGTTCTGCCAGCTCGTGATGCCGCCGCGCGCGCGAGGGACGACGTGGTCGAAGGTCAGGTCGCCCCGGGCGCCGCAATACTGGCACCGGAACTCGTCGCGCAGAAACAGGTTGAAGCGCGTGAACGCGACCTCCTTCTGCGGGCGCACGTAATCCTTGAGGACGACGACCGAGGGAATGCGGATCTCGATCGAGGGGGAGCGGACGACCTCCTCGTATTCGCTCACGATCGTGACCCGGTCGAGAAAGGCGGCCTTCACCGCGTCCTGCCACGGCCAGAGCGACAGCGGATAATAGCTGAGCGGCCGGTAATCGGCGTTCAGGACGAGGGCGGGGAAATGGCGCAGCCCGGCGGGGTCGCGGACGAACTCGCTGCGGAAATCCGGCTCGGATGCGGAAATGTCGCTGACGGTCAAGAGGCTCATCCGGTCGCTTCCCTGATCGGAGAGCGGCCCGCCCGGCCCCCGGGCGCGCGGCCCTCTCGGGTGGGACTATATCTAGCGAACGCTTGCTGACAAGTGCCCAGATCGGGGGGTCCGATCGCACATGTTCGTGACGTTTCTCCGGCAACCGAACCCGGGGGGCGCCACCGGTCACGCGATGTCGAAGACGTCCCGCATGAAGGCCACCGCGACCTGCAATCCGTCGGGCGCGATGCCGTGCGCCGTGTTCTTCATGACATGCGCGTAGACCCGCTCGAACCCCGCCCCTTCAAGGGCCTCGGCCGCCTGCGGCAGCGACTCGACCGGCACGACCTCGTCGGCGTCGCCGTGGACAAGAAGGACGGGCGGCTTGCTCACAGCCTCCTCGGCGAGGAACTCGGGCTTCAGGAGCCGGCCGGAGAAACAGACGAGTCCGGCGAAGGACTCCGCCCGCCGGGGCGCGACATGCAGCGTCATCATCGTGCCCTGGCTGAACCCGAAGAGGGTGGTCTGGGCCGGCGTCACGCCTTCTTCGGCCATCACCTCGTCGAGCCACGCGTTCAGGTCGTCGACGGCGCGGTCCATCCCCGCCATCGCCACCTCCTCGGTGGAGCCGTCGATCCACGGAATAGGGAACCACTGGAAGCTCCCCGGCATGCCCGCCAACGCCTCCGGCGCGTCAGGCGCGGCGAAGGCGGTGTCGGGCATGTGCGGCATCAGCGGGTCGGCCAGCCCCATCAGATCGGCCGCGTTCGCGCCGTAGCCATGCAGGAAGATGACGAGCCGCTTGGGCGCGTCGGGCCCCCGGCGTTCGTGGTTCAAGCTCACCGGATGCCCTCCCGCTTCTTCTCCGCGGCGTAGTAGGCCCAGAGCAGACGGGCCGCAACCGCGCGCCAGGGCGTCCAGTCCCCGGCGATCTCGCGCATCGCACGCTCCTTCGGACGTTCCTCCAGCCCGAGCAGCATCCGCGCGCCTTCCTGCAGGGCAAGGTCGTTCGGCGCGAAGACGTCGGCATGGCCGAGCGAGAACATCGCGTAGATCTCCGCCGTCCAGCGCCCGATCCCCGGCACCTCCGTCAGCACGGCCACCACCTCGTCGGTATGGGCCTCGCGCAGCGCGTCGTAGTCGATGTCCTGCGCGGCCAGCGCGCGAAGGTAGCGGCACTTCTGACGCGACAGGCCGCAGGCGCGCAGCGTCTCCTCGTCGGCGGCGAGGACGTTCGCCGGATCGTCGAGCCCCGCCGCCTCGCAGCGCGCGAGGATGGCGGAGGCGGCGGCGACGCTCACCTGCTGGCTTACGATCGCGCCCATCAGCGCCCGGAATCCGTCCGTGCGGCGCCGGAGCGGAAGCGGCCCGACCCGTTCGAGCGCCTCCGCGAAGCGCGGATCGCGCGCGGCGAGCCAGGCCGCGCCCTCGGCCACGTCGTCGTCGGCCTCGATGATCCGTCCGGCCCTATGGGCGGGGCCCGGCGTGGGACCGGACGAAAGCGATGGCGCGTCGGATGTCATGACTCTCCTCCCCGCCGGCGGATGGCGGCCGTTCGATCACGTGGACGGCTAACCCGAGAGCGGCCGCCGCGTCGAGCTTCGCCGTCGCCCCGCCCGCGTTCTTCGTCACGAGATCGGTGATCCCCAAATCGCGGAAGAGCGCGGTCTCGTAGGCGAGGTCGAAAGGTGGCCGTCCGACGATCCAGGTCACGCCGTCCCGCTCGGGCGCGGGGTCGATCCGGCGGCAGAAGACCGCGAGGCCCCGGCCCGCGAAAGCGTCGAGCGAGCCCGGCCCGGTGGCGAGGAAGACGCGGGCGTCGGGGGACAGTCGGGCGGCGACATCCGTGGCCGAACGCGCAGGGAGGCAGCCCGGTCGGACCGGCCAGGGCGGGCGGATGAGGCGCAGATAGGGTCGGCCCATCCCGACGCAGACGCGCACGGCGCGCGCGGTCATCGCGCATGCGAAGGGATGCGTCGCGTCAAGCACCGCCGCGACGTCCGCGAGCGCCGCGCGGAACGCCGGCTCCCCGCCGAACCCGCCCCGGCGCGTCGGCACGCCGAGCGGGGCCGGGTCGGCCGTCGCGCCGGCGAGGGAGGCCTCCACGTCGCGATCGGCCACGGCGGCGCAAAGGCGCCGCGCCTCCGCCGTTCCCGCAAGGATCAGAACCCTAGAGCGCATGGGCGAGCACGATACCCGCGCGGTCGATCACCACGACGTCGACCTGCGCCGCGATCATCCCGCGCACGCGCAGGCGGGCCTCCCGCGCGACGATCCCGGCAAGTGCCGGCACATGCGTCGCAGCCTCCAGCGCCGTGTTGCACCCGGTCAGATCGGTCCCGGCCCAGTCCGACAGCAGCGCGAGGTCGACTTGGCTTCGCGCCGAATGCAGATCCATCGCCCCCTGCGCGAGCTTCGTCATCTTGCCGATCCCGCCCCCGACCGTGACGCGGGCGACCGGATGGCGGCGGAGGTATTTCAGCATCCCCCCCGCGAAGTCGCCCATGTCGAGCATCGCCCCGTCCGGCAGCCCGTGCAGCGCCTGCACCACCCGCTCCGACGTCGCCCCAGTGCAGCCCGCCACATGGGTCAGACCGGAGGCCACCGCGACGTCGATGCCGCGATGGATGGACGCGATCCAGGCGGCGCAGCTGAACGGCCGCACGATCCCCGTCGTGCCCAGGATCGAAAGGCCGCCCTCGATCCCGAGCCGGGGATTCCAGGTTTTCCGCGCCAGCGCCGCGCCGCCGGGGACGGAGATCGTGATCTCCACATCCGGCGCCCGCCCGTGGGTCGCCGCAAGCTCCGCCACGATCTCGTCGAGCATGGCGCGCGGGACCGGGTTGATCGCCGGCTCGCCCACGGGGATCGGCAGGCCCGGCTTGGTGACGCGGCCGACCCCCTCGCCTGCCCGGAACACCACGCCGCTCGCGGAGGCCGCGACCCGCACGCGGATCTCCGCCCCGTGGGTCACGTCCGGGTCGTCGCCCGCATCCTTGATCACGCCGGCCTCGACCCAGCCCGCGCCGCGCCGGACGCCCACTACGTCGAAGCCGGGCGTTTCCCCCTTCGGCAGCGTGATCGTCACCCGGTCCGGGACCGCGCCGCCCCAGAGACCCTCCAGCGCCGCCCGGCACGCGGCCGTCGCGCAGGCGCCGGTGGTCCAGCCGCGGCGGAGGGGTCTGTCGGGCGCAGGGTTCATGGCCGATCCTTCGCATGACGCCCCCGCGCCGCCAATGGTCGGGCGGCGCCTTTCCTCGGCCGCACCCGCGCGGCATAGAGAGGTCATGGACCCGCGCGCCCCCGACCTGCCCGCCAGCGACTGGCCCGAGCTGAAGCCCGGCTGGGTCTGGCTTTGCGGCGCGGGGCCGGGCGATCCCGGGCTGCTCACGCTCCATGCCCTCAATGCCATGCGGCAGGCGGACGTGATCGTCTACGATGCGCTGGTTCAGGAGGGGCTGCTCGACTGGGCGCCGCAGGCCGAGCGCATCTATGCCGGCAAGCGCGGCGGCAAGCCCTCGGCGCGGCAGCGCGACATCTCCCTCCGCCTCGTGGAGCTCGCCCGGGCCGGGCAGCGCGTGTTGCGCCTCAAGGGCGGCGACCCCTTCGTCTTCGGCCGCGGCGGCGAGGAGGCGCAGACGCTGGTGCAGCACGGCATCCCGATCCGCATCGTGCCGGGCATCACCGCGGGGATCGCGGGGCTGGCCTATGCCGGCATCCCGGTCACGCATCGCGACGTGAACCAGTCCGTGACCTTCGTGACCGGCCACGACAGGCTGGGCGAGGCGCCCGCCGCGCTCGACTGGGCGGGGATCGCGCGGGGCAGCCAGGTCATCGTGATCTACATGGGCATGAAGCATATCGGCACGATCGCGGCGAAGCTGATCGCGGCGGGGCGCGCGCCCGCCGAACCGGTCGCGGTGACGACGACGGCGACGCTCGACGCACAGCGCACGATCGAGACGACGCTCGGGACGGTGACGGAGGATATCGCCGCCGCCGGGCTGGAGCCGCCGGCGATCATCTGCGTGGGCATGGCCGTGATGCTGCGGCAGGTGCTCGACTGGCAGGCGCAGGCGCGGGGCGAGGCGCCGCGCGATCTCGACCCGCTCGACCTTCGCCGCCCTGCCGAGACGGGCTGACGCGGCCATGCCCGGTTTGATCCTCGCCGCGCCGGGTTCCGGCAGCGGCAAGACGACGGTCACGCTGGGCCTTCTGCGCGCGCTGCGCGATCGCGGGATCGCGGTCCGCGGGGCAAAGAGCGGGCCGGACTACATCGACCCGCGATTCCACGAAGCGGCGAGCGGCGTGCCCTGCCCCAATCTCGACGCCTGGGCCATGCCGCCGGAGATGATCGCCTCGCTCGCCGCCGGGCCGGGACTGCTGCTCGTCGAGGGCGCGATGGGCCTCTTCGACGGCGCGCCGCCCGACGGGCGCGGCGCGGTGGCCGACCTCGCGCGGATGCTGTCGCTGCCCGTCGTCCTCGTCGTCGACGCGGCGCGGATGGCGCAATCGGTCGCGCCGCTCGTCGCGGGCTTCGCCGGGTTCGACCCGGAGGTCCGCGTCGCCGGCGTGATCCTGAACCGGGTGGGCAGCGCGCGGCACGAGGTGATGCTGCGCGCCGCCTGCCCGCTGCCCGTCCTCGGCGCCGTGCCGCGCGACCCCGCCCTGGCCCTGCCATCGCGACATCTCGGTCTGGTGCAGGCGGCGGAGCATCCCGGGATCGAGGCTTTCCTCGTCGGTGCGGCCCGCCTCATGACCGCGCATCTCGACCTCGACTCGATAGTGGACATCGCCGCGCCCCTTGCCGCCGCGACGCGTCGGCCGGTCGCGCCCCCGGCGCAGAGCCTCGCCGTGGCGCGGGACGCGGCGTTCGCTTTCGCCTATCCGCACCTGCTCGACGGCTGGCATGCGGCGGGCGCCGAGATCCGAACCTTCTCCCCGCTGGCCGACGAGTCCGCGCCGGGGGCCGACCTCGTCTACCTGCCCGGCGGCTACCCGGAGCTTCATGCCGGACGCCTCGCCGGCAACGCACGGTTCCTGCGCTCGCTCCAGGGCCGTGCGGTGCACGGGGAATGCGGGGGCTACATGGTGATGGGCGACGGACTAGTCGACGCGGCGGGCGCACGGCACGCCATGGCGGGACTGCTTCGGCTCGAGACGTCCTTCGCCGCAAGGCGGCTGCATCTCGGTTACCGTCGGCTTCGCGGCGAGCACGGCGCCTTCGCGGGAAGCTGGGCGGGGCACGAGTTCCACTACGCCGCCGTGCTGCGGGCCGAGGGGACACCGCTCTGGGCGGTCGAGGACGCCGAGGGGAACGCGCTGCCGCCGGACGGGCTTTGCGCGGGGCAAGCGACGGGCGGCTTCGCGCATCTGATCGCGCCGCTGGACCCGGGGCGGGGGCCGGCGTAGGCACGGCGCATGACCGACGCCACCGCCCTCCCCGCAGACGAACGCACCCGAGATTCCCGCGCCCGGCGCAACGTCGCCGTGCTGGTCGCCGCGCAGGCGATCCTCGGCGCGCAGCTGCCGATGAACTTCATCATGGGCGGGCTCGCAGGCATGACGCTGGCGCCGACGCCGCTCCTCGCGACGCTGCCGATCAGTCTCATCGTCTTCGGCTCCATGACCACCGCCCCCTGGATCAGTCCGCTGATGCAGGCCCGCGGGCGGCGCTTCGGCTTCGTGCTCGGCGCACTTGCGGGCGCCGGCGGTGCGGCGCTGGCGGCGACGGGGCTCCTGCTGGGCAGCTTCGCCCTGTTCCTCGCGGGCGCCTTTCTGAGCGGCATCTTCATGTCGACGCTGGGCTTCTATCGTTTCGCGGCGACCGATACCGCGCCGGAAGCGTTCCGCCCCAAGGCCATCGGCTACGTGATGGCGGGCGGATTGCTCTCGGCGCTTCTCGGGCCGCAGCTCGTCAAGGCGACGGCGGAGGCGACCGCGCTGCCCTTCGTGGCGAGCTATCTGGCCATCGTGCTTCTGAACCTCGCGGGGCTGTGGCTTTTCTTCCTGCTCGACATCCCGACGCCGGCGAAGCCCGCCCACGACGCGCCGCGCGGCCGGACGCGGGCGGAGCTTCTGCGCTCGCCGCCCATCCTCGTCTCGATCCTGTGCGCGATGGTGGCCTACGCGCTCATGAACCTCGTGATGACCTCGACGCCGCTCGCCGTCGTCGGCTGCGGCTTCGCGACGGGAACGGCGGCGGACGTCGTCTCCGCGCATGTCGTCGCGATGTATCTGCCGAGCTTCTTCACCGGCCACCTGATCGCGCGGTTCGGCACCACGCGGATCGTGTCCGTCGGGCTGCTGCTTCTGGCCGGGGCGGGGCTCGTGGCGCTTTCGGGCACGGCGCTCGCGAATTTCTACGGCGCGCTCGTGCTGCTGGGTCTGGGCTGGAACTTCGGCTTTATCGGCGCGACCGCGATGCTAACGGCGAACCACGCGCCCCATGAGCGCGGATCGGTGCAGGGGCTGAACGACGCGATGGTCTTCGGCCTCGTCACCGTCGCGTCGCTTTCCTCGGGCGGGCTGATGGGTTCCGCGGCCGATGCCGTGTCGGGCTGGGCCGCGGTGAACGCGGCGATGGTGCCGTTCCTCGCGCTGGCCGGTGGCGCGCTGATTTGGCTCAGGATGCGCCGGCCGACCTGACCCGGATCAGGCCCGGCCCTTCCACGGCACCAGCCACGTCTCCGCCTTGCGCATCAGGATGTCGATGCCGAAGCCGATCAGGCCGATCAGGATGATGCCCATGATGACGATGTCGGTGCGCTGGAACTTGGAGGCGGCGATGATCATCATGCCCGCGCCCTTCTGCGCGGCGACGAGCTCGGCGGCGACGACCGTGCCCCAGCACACCCCCATCGCGACGCGCGCGCCGGTGAAGATCTCGGGCAGCGAGTTCGGGATGATCACGTGGCGCAGGATCTGCCATTTCGAGGCGCCGAGCGAATAGGCCGCGTGGACCTTGGCGATCGCCACGCCGGACACGCCCGAGCGCGCGGCGATCGCCATGATCCAGAGCGCCGCGAGGAACAGCAGCACGATCTTGCCGCTCTCCCAGATGCCGAACCAGATGATGACGAGAGGGATGAGCGCGAGCGGCGGGACGGGGCGCATGAACTCGACGATGGGGTCGAACCAGCCCCGGAACCAGCCCGAAAGGCCCATCGCGTAGCCGAGCGGGATGCCGACGATCGCGCCCAGTAGAAAGCCCACGAGCACGCGGAAGAGCGAAAAGCCCAGATGTTCCAGCAGGGGCACGTTCTGGTAGCCCTCGGTGGCGATCGTGGTCAGCGCGTCCCAGACCCGCTCGGGCGAGGGAAGCCAGATCGGCTCCATCTGGAGGCCACGGTCGGGCGTCACGGTGAGCGAGCCGCGCGGGGTGAGGCCGACGATGCCGCCCTCGATCGCGACGGTCCCGCCCGCCTCGATCGGCTGGCCGTTCACGGCGACGACGCGCGCGCCCTCGCCGTCATTCCCGGTCACGCGCAGGAGCTCGGTCCGGTAGGCCACGATCTGGCCGGAATCGTTGAGCGCGAAGCCGTCGCCCTCCCCGATCTCGGGCGGTTCGACGGCGGCGCCCTGCTCGTGGACGACGAGGGCGACCTCCGCCTCGTCGGTCTCGCCGGCCTCGTTCGCGGCGGTGTAGGCGAAGCGCGTCTCGCCCAGGAAGGGGCCGGGGACGTGGAGCGGCGACAGGCTCGAGCCGGTGAACGCGGCCCAAAGGAGGAAGATGACGACGACCGAGATGATGGAGGCGACGCGGTTCGGCCGCACCGCGCTTTCGTCGCCGAAGGTCACGGTCTTGAGCGCGGTGAAGTCGCGCGGCTGCCGCCCCCGCATGGCGAAGCCGACCGCGAGCATGGAGCCGACGAAGAGCGCGACGTAGATGGCGAGGAGGATGATCCCGGTCATGTCAGGCGGTCTCCGTCCGGCCCATTATCTCTTCCTCCATCTCCCAGATCATCGACAGGATCTCCTCCCGTCTCGTCGCGAAATCCGGCATCTTCTTCACTTGCCGCAAATCCTCGTTCACCCCCGCCTCCGCGAAGGGCAGCCGGTACTCGCGGTGAATGCGCCCGGGCCGCGGCGCCATGACGAGGAGCCGCTCGCCCAGCAGCAGCGCCTCCTCGACGGAATGGGTGATGAGGATGATCGTCTTGCCCGTTTCCTTCCAGAGCTTCAGGACCAGGCCCTGCATCTTTTCGCGGGTCAGCGCGTCGAGCGCGCCGAGCGGCTCGTCCATCAGGATCACATCCGGATCGTTGGCGAGACAGCGGGCAAGCGCCACGCGCTGCTGCATGCCGCCTGAAAGCTCGTAGATCGCCTTCTCCTTGAACGCGCCGAGACCGGTGATGTCGAGGAGGTGGTCGGCGCCGGACCGTCGCTCCTTCGCCGGCATGCCCTTCATGCGGGGGCCGAACTCCACGTTGTCGCGCACCGACATCCATTCGAAGAGCGCGCCCTGCTGGAACACCATCCCGCGCTCGGCCGAGGGACCGCTGACGCGGTTGCCGTGCAGCACGATGCGCCCGTCGGTCGGCGCGAGGAAGCCCGCCACGATGTTGAGGAGCGTGGTCTTGCCGCAACCCGACGGGCCGAGCACGGACAGCAACTCTCCATCGGCCAGGTCGAGCGAGACGTCCTTCAGCGCCTGCACATGCCCACCCCCGGGCAGGTCGAAGCGCATCGAGACGCCCTCGATGGATAATCCGCTCATCCGGTGTCTCCCGTCATGTCATGTCCGGTCCAGTCGAACCCCGCCGGGCAGATCGCGCCCGCGTCGGAACCGGGACGGCAGGACCGTCCCGACCTGTCACGTCCCGATCAGGACGATCCGTCCTGAGCCCGCCGGAGCGGGTCGGCGTCGACCGTATCCTCGTAGGTCTCCAGCGCCGAAGGGATCGAGCCGGCTTCCGTGAACACGCCGGCCACGCCCTGCATGAAGTCCTGTGCGCCGCCGCCGAGCCACCGTTCGCCCAGCTGCTCCTCTATGGTGGGAAAGCGGAACGTCTGAGCCTGCTGCATCGCCGCCTCCTCCGTCAGACCGGCCTCGCGCGCCATGATCGGCAGCATCTCGGCCTGCGCTTCCTCGCCGGAGTTCCAGCGTTCGTTCGCTTCGGCCGTGACGCGCAGGAAGTCGGCGAGGAGGTCCGGCGCCTCCGCCACGAACTGGGCCGGCGCGGAGGTCACGTCGAAGACGAGGATGCCCACCTCCTCCTTCTCTTCCCCGGTGAGCAGGACGTTGCCGTATTCCTTCATCGTGTCGAGCGACCCGCCATAGCCGCAGACCATGTCGAGCGCCCCCTGCGCGAAGGCGGCGGCGCCTTCGGGCGGCGCCATGTCGACGATCTCCATCGTCGAGACGTCCACGCCGAAATGCTGCATCTGCGCGAGGAACCCATAATGCGCGGCGGTGCCGATCGGCACGGCGACCTGCTTGCCCTCCAGCTCGGCGGTGTTGGTCTTGTCGATCTCGAGGTTGCTCGCCACGACGCAATTGTCGTTGTCGGAATAGCTGACGGCCACGTCGACGGCCTTCAGATCCTGCCCGGCGGAGGTCGCGACGACGAAGGGCGGCACGCCCTGGCTCACGGAGATCTGGACGTCGCCCGAGGCCATCGCCGCCGACATCGCGGTGCCGGTGTCGAAGGCGACCCAGTTGATCGAGACGCCGAGCTCCTCCTCGTAGGTGCCGTCGTTCTTCGCGACGAGAAACGGCAGCGGCCAGTCCATGAAATAGGCGACGGTGATCTGGTCCATCTGGGCCTGCGCGACCTGCGCGCCGGATATGGCCGTCAGGGCGGCGACGGTCCCGAGCAGAGTGGATCTGAACGACATATGGCTTCTCCCGGTTGGTTGCTTCGACGGGAGCATCTGACGGCCCCCTGTCGCCCCACCGGACCATTCCTGCCCGTGCGCGGCAAGCGAAAGCGTAGAGGCGGGATTGCGCGCGTGACAAGCACGGGGCTGGGCTGGCCTCAGATTCGCGCGGCTTCTGGCCCTAACCGGCACGGCAGAACTGGCGCTTTGCTCTCGGGGACGCTTAGTCTCGCCGCACGCATCCGCCGAGGAGTCCGAATCGTGGACCAGACCCTGAACGACCTTACCGATATCGTCGAAGCCGACCGCGCCCATGTCTGGCACCATCTGCTTCCGCACAAGCCGCTGGAGACGACCGATCCGCGAATCATCGTCGAGGGCCGCGGCATGCGGGTCTGGGACCAGGGCGGCAAGGAGCATCTCGACGCGGTGTCGGGCGGGGTCTGGACGGTCAACGTGGGCTACGGACGCGAGGAGATCGCCGACGCCGTGCGCGACCAGCTCGTGCGGATGAACTACTTCGCGCAATCGGCCGGCTCCATCCCCGGCGCCCGCTTCGCCGAGCGGCTGACGGCGAAGATGCCGGGGCTGAAGCGCGTGTTCTACGCAAATTCGGGCTCGGAGGCGAACGAGAAGGCCTTCAAGATGGTCCGCCAGATCTCGGCGCGCCATCACGGCGGGCGCAAGTCCAAGATCCTCTACCGCGACCGCGACTATCACGGCACCACGATCGCCAACCTGTCCGCCGGCGGACAGCAGGAGCGCAACGCCCAGTACGGCCCCTTCGTCCCGGGCTTCGTCGCCGTGCCGCACTGCCTCGAATACCGCGCGCACGAGCAGGGCTGGTCCGGGGAGGCCGATTACGGCCGCCGCGCCGCCGACGCCATCGAGGAGGTGATCCTGCGCGAAGGGCCCGACACGGTGGGTGCGCTCTGCCTCGAGCCGATCACGGCCGGCGGCGGCGTGATCGTGCCGCCCGAGGGCTACTGGCCGCGGGTGCAGGAGATCTGCGAGAAATACGACATTCTGCTGCATATCGACGAGGTGGTCTGCGGCGTCGGGCGGACGGGCACCTGGTTCGGCTACCAGCATTACGACATCCGCCCCGACTTCGTGACGATGGCGAAGGGCGTGGCCTCCGGCTACGCGGCGATCTCCTGCTGCGTCACCTCGGAGCGGGTCTTCGAGATGTTCAAGGACGCGCCGGACGACCACCTGCACTATTTCCGCGACATCTCCACCTTCGGTGGCTGCACCGCCGGACCGGCGGCGGCGATGTCCAACATGGACATCATCGAGCGCGAGGAGCTGCTCGAGAACACGACGAAGATGGGCGCCTACATGCTCGACGAGCTGCGCGCGCTCGGCGAACGGCACGCGGTGATCGGCGAGGCGCGCGGCAAGGGGTTGTTCCTCGGTGCCGAGCTCGTCTCCGACCGGACCACGAAGGAGCCCGTGTCCGAGAAGATGGTGCAGGCCGTGGTCGCCGACTGCATGCAGCAGGGCGTCATCATCGGCGCCACCAACCGCTCCGTGCCGGGCCGCAACAACACGCTCTGCTTCAGCCCCGCCCTGATCGCGACCAAGGACGACATCGACGCCATCGTCTCGGCCGTCGACGGCGCCCTGGGCCGGGTCTTCGGCAACTAGGGAGGTCCGGCCCCCGGATGCCGTAAGCCGAGGGCTTCTCCGTCCAGTTCGGCGGCGCTAGAGGACCAGACATGGTCGTCGCCGTCGAACAGTTCATCCTCGACCCCGCACATCGCGGCACGTTGCAGAGGCAGTTGCAGGAGATCGTCACGAACGGCATCCTGTCGGGACGGTTCCGCCCCGGCGACCGGATGCCCTCCTCGCGCGGCCTGGCCCGGCATCTGGGGATCAGCCGCATCACGGTGACGCTGGCCTATACCGACCTCGTGGCGAGCGACTACCTGTCGGCGCGCGGACGGTCGGGCTATTTCGTCTCAGAGAGCGCGCCCGAGCCGGCGCCGGTCCCGACGCGCGCCCGTTCCGAAAGCCGGGTCGACTGGTCGCGGGCGCTCGGCCAGCGCTTTCCGGCGAGCCAGGTGATCGCCCGGCCGGAGGATTGGCGCCGCTATCGCTATCCCTTCATCTACGGCCAGACCGACGCCCGGCTCTTCGATCAGCAGAACTGGCGCAAAAGCGCGCTGCAGGCGCTCGGCACACGTGAATTCCGGTCCCTGACGGAGGACAGCTACGGCCGCGACGACCCGTTCCTGGTCGACCAGATCATCCGCCACATCCTGCCGCGCCGGGGGATCGCGGCGGATCCGTCCGAGGTGCTCATCACGATGGGGGCGCAGAACGCGCTCTGGATCCTTGCGCAGGTTCTCCTGACGCAGCGGAGGACCGCCGTGATGGAGCAGCCCTGCTATCCCGCGCTCCGCGAGATCCTGGAACGGTCGCGCTGCATCGCCGCCGAAATCCCCGTCGACGACGGGGGCCTGCCACCGGAGGCCATTCCGGGCGACGCGGACGTGGTCTTCGTCACGCCCTCGCACCAATGTCCCACCTCGGCCACCATGCCGATCGCCCGCCGCCGGGCTTTGCTTGAACGCGCGGAGCGGGACGATTTCCTGATTGTAGAGGATGATTACGAGCCGGAACTGGCCTCCGCCGGCGCGTCCGCCCCGGCCCTCAAGTCGCTCGACCGGGGTGGCCGCGTCGCCTATATCGGAAGCTTCGCCAAATCGCTCTTTCCCGGGCTGCGCCTGGGCTACGTGGTCGCGCCGGAGCCGCTCATCCGGGAGCTTCGCACGCTGCGCTGGCTGACGATACGGAGTGTGCCCGGGCATCTGCAACGGGCGACGGCTTTCTTTCTGGCCGGCGGCCACCACGACGCGCAGGTTCACCGCCTTGCGCGCGCATTTCGCGAACGCCGGACCGTGGCCGAACGCGCGATCGCCGAGCACGGGCTGCGGATCGCTGGGGCGGGCACGTTCGGCGGCTCCTCCTTCTGGATGCGCGCGCCCGAGGGGGTGGCGTCTTCGGCCCTCGCACGGGCGCTGCGCGGGCGCGACGTCCTGATCGAACCGGCCGGCCCGTTCTTCGGGCCCGGCCGCGACCCCGAGACGCATTACCGTCTCGCCTATTCCTCCATCGCGTCGGCCGACATTCCCGAAGGAATCGCGCGGATCGCCGAGGCCGGTGGTGCGCTGGCGGCAACCGCGGCCGCGCCTGTTTGGCCATAGGGCACAGGCCGGTCTGGACCTATCCCGCCCTTGACCTCCCGCCTAATCTGGAAGCAACATGCGAATGAATTGAGACTTCCCGTCTCATTGCTGCCGCAATCGTATTCCGGGGGAATGGCCATGAAGATGACGACCGAAGAAGCATTCGTGAAGGTGCTGCAGAGACATGGCATCCGTCACGCCTTCGGTATCATCGGCTCCGCCATGATGCCGATCTCCGACATCTTCCCGTCGGCCGGGATCACCTTCTGGGACTGCGCGCACGAGGGCTCGGCCGGCATGATGGCGGACGGCTACACCCGGGCCACGGGCGAGATGAGCATGATGATCGCCCAGAACGGGCCCGGCATCACCAATTTCGTGACCGCGGTGAAGACGGCCTACTGGAACCACACGCCGCTCCTCCTCGTGACGCCGCAGGCGGCGAACAAGACGATCGGCCAGGGCGGGTTCCAGGAAGTCGAGCAGATGAAGCTGTTCGAGGACATGGTGGCCTATCAGGAAGAGGTGCGCGACCCGACCCGCGTGGCCGAGGTGCTGACCCGCGTGATCGCCAAGGCCAAGCGCCTGTCCGGCCCGGCGCAGATCAACATTCCCCGCGACTTCTGGACCCAGCAGGTCGATATCGACATCCCCGAACCGGTCGAGTTCGAGGTCTCGCCCGGTGGCGGGAACTCGATCCGCCGCGCCGCGGAGCTGCTGTCGACCGCGAAGAACCCGGTCGTCCTGAACGGCGCCGGCGTGGTGTTGTCGGAGGGCGGGATCGCGGCCTCGATGCAGTTGGCGGAGCGTCTCGATGCGCCGGTCTGCGTGGGCTACCAGCACAACGACGCATTCCCGGGCAGCCACCCCCTTTTCGCCGGGCCGCTGGGCTACAACGGTTCGAAGGCCGCGATGGAGCTCATCAAGGATGCCGACGTCGTGCTCTGTCTCGGCACCCGGCTCAACCCGTTCTCGACCCTTCCCGGCTACGGCATGGAATACTGGCCCGCCGAGGCGCGGATCATCCAGGTCGACATCAACCCCGACCGGATCGGCCTGACCAAGAAGGTCTCCGTGGGCATCGTCGGCGATGCCGCCAAGGTCGCGACCGGCATCCTCGAGAATCTTTCGGACAGCGCCGGTGATGCCGGACGGGACGAGCGCCGCGATCGCATCGCCCAGACGAAATCGGCCTGGAAGCAGCAGCTTTCCTCGATGGATCACGAGGACGACGACGAGGGCACGAGCTGGAACCAGCGCGCCCGTGAGGCCAAGCCGGACTGGATGAGCCCCCGCATGGCCTGGCGCGCGATCCAGTCGGCGCTGCCGCGCGAGGCGATCATCTCGTCGGACATCGGCAACAACTGCGCCATCGGCAACGCCTACCCGGATTTCGACGAGGGGCGGAAATACCTCGCCCCCGGCCTGTTCGGGCCCTGTGGCTACGGTCTGCCGGCGATCGTGGGCGCCAAGATCGGGCGGCCCGACGTGCCGGTCGTGGGCTTCGCCGGCGACGGCGCCTTCGGCATCGCGGTGAACGAGCTCACCGCGATCGGCCGCGAGGAATGGCCCCCGATCACGCAGATCGTGTTCCGCAACTACCAATGGGGCGCGGAAAAGCGGAACTCGACGCTCTGGTTCGACGACAATTTCGTCGGCACAGAACTCGACACCAAGGTGAGCTACGCGGGCATCGCGCAGGCCTGCGGCCTGAGGGGCGTGCAGGTCCGCACGATGGAGGAGCTGACGGCCGCGCTGAACGAGGCGATCCGCGACCAGATGGAGAACGACACGACCACCCTGATCGAGGTCATGCTGAACCAGGAGCTGGGCGAGCCTTTCCGGCGCGACGCGATGAAGAAGCCGGTCCGCGTGGCCGGCGTGTCGAAGGACGACATGAACGTCGCCGCGGAGTGATCGCCGGCGCCGCCATAACCGGACCGGTCCGATGACCTCCCTTCTCCAGACGCTGCGGGAGCGGGCGCGCGCCGCCCGCCACCACATCGTGCTCTCCGAGGGGACCGACCCCCGCGTGGTGGACGCGGCACTGCGGGCCGCGGAGGCGGGGATCGGGCACGTCACCGTGCTCGCGCCCGAGGGGGCCGACCTGCCCCCCGGCGTCGCGCGTTGCGACCCGGCGACGGCCGAAACCGACGCCATGGTCGAAGCCTATCTGGAGGCGCGCGCCAAGCGTCACCCGACGCGCGACGATGCGGCCCGAGCCGTGCGCGATCCGCTGATCCATGCCGCGCTGATGGTGCGCACCGGCCGGGCCGACGGCACGATCGGCGGCGCGGTCCACACCACGTCCGACACGGTACGCGCCGCGCTCCAGATGATCGGGGCCGCCCCCGGCATGCCGCTCGTGTCGAGCTTCTTTCTGATGGTGCTGCCGCCCTCGCATCCGACGCGGCCCGGCGGCGCGATGATCTTCTCCGATTGCGGCCTCGTCATCGAGCCCGACGCCGATGCGCTCGCCGCCATCGCGCGGCAGGCCGCCGCCTCCGCCGCCGCGCTTCTCGGCATCGAACCGCGCGTCGCGCTCCTGAGCTTCTCCACGAAGGGCAGCGCGCATCACCGCAAGGTCACCAAAGTGACGGACGCGCTCGAACGCCTGTCCGACGCGCCCTTCCCCGTCGATGGCGAGCTGCAGTTCGACGCCGCTTTCGATGTGGACGTCGGCGCCTCCAAGGCGCCCGGCAGCGCGGTCGCCGGTCACGCGGATGTGCTCGTCTTTCCGGATCTCGACGCCGGCAATATCGGCTACAAGATCGCCCAGCGGATCGGCGGCGCGACGGCCATCGGTCCCGTCCTGCAGGGCCTCGCCCGGCCCGCCAACGACCTGTCGCGCGGATGCAGCGCCGACGACATCCTCGACATGATCGCGGTCACCTCCGCGCAGATCGACGCCCTCGGAAAGGGGGAGACGACATGAACCAGCCCAAGCTGAACCTTTCGCCCAAGGTCTCCGACGAGATCCGCAAGACGACCTGCTACATGTGCGCCTGCCGCTGCGGCATCGACGTGCACATCAACCACACGGCCGAAGGCGACAAGGTCGCCTATATCGAGGGCAACCGAGCCCATCCGGTCAATCGCGGCGTCCTTTGCGCCAAGGGGTCCGCGGGCATCATGCAGCACAACGCCCCCTCCCGCCTGCGCGCGCCCTTGAAGCGCACTGGGCCGCGCGGCTCCGGCGAGTTCGAGGAGATTTCCTGGGAGGAGGCGTTTCGCATCGCCGAGGGCTGG
This sequence comes from uncultured Jannaschia sp., assembly GCF_947494025.1. Lineage (GTDB taxonomy): Bacteria > Pseudomonadota > Alphaproteobacteria > Rhodobacterales > Rhodobacteraceae > Jannaschia. The sequence goes on along the minus strand of NZ_CANLTQ010000002.1, from coordinate 165,545 downwards.
CTGCGCCCGATCCGCGCGAGCGATCCCTCCAAGCTCGCCTTCTTCACCGGCCGCGACCAGTCGCAGAGCTTTACCTCCTGGTGGGCCCAGGCCTTCGGGACGCCGAACTACGCCGCGCATGGGGGCTTCTGCTCCGTCAACATGGCGGCGGGCGGCATCTACACGATAGGCGGCGCATTCTGGGAGTTCGGTCAGCCGGATTGGGACCGCACGCGCTTGTTCATCCTGTTCGGGGTGGCCGAGGATCACGACAGCAATCCGCTCAAGATGGGCATCGGCAAGCTCAAGAAGCGCGGCGCCAAGGTCGTGGGCGTCAACCCCGTCCGCTCCGGCTACAACGCCGTGGCCGACGAATGGTACGGGATCACGCCGGGGACCGATGGTCTGCTCATCCTGTCGCTCGTCCACTGCCTTCTGAAGGCCGGCAAAATCGACCTGGAATACCTGCGCGACTATACCGACGCGCCGGTCCTCATCGACGCGGACCCCGATTCCGCCACGCACGGCCTCGCCTTGCTCGACGACGACGGCCACAAGCTCGTCTGGTGCCGAGACGAGCAGCGCGCCCGCTGCTTCGATGCCGAGACGGTCAACCCCGATCTCGCCGGCACCTGGGAGCGGGACGGGATCGTCCATCGCACCGTGTTTCAGCACATGGTCGACAAGTATCTCGATCCCGCCTACGCCCCCGAGGCCATCGCGGACCGCGTCGGCATCTCCGCCGGACGCATCCACGCGCTCGCCGCCGAGATCGCGCGCACCGCCTTCGAGGAGGCGATCGAGCTCGACATCCCCTGGACCGATTTCCGCGGCCGCCGCCACGCGACGATGAAGGGCCGGCCAGTGAGCTTCCACGCGATGCGCGGCATCTCCGCTCATGCCAACGGCTTCCAGACCTGCCGGGCGCTCCACATGCTGCAGATCCTGATCGGCAGCGTCGAGACGCCGGGCGGGTTCCGCTTCAAGCCGCCCTACCCCAAGGCCGCGACCGCCCATCCGAAGCCGCACCGCAACCACCAGCCGAACGCCCCGCTCGACGGACCGCATCTGGGCTTCGTGCACGGCCCCGAGGATCTGGCGCTGCGCCCGGACGGCTCGCCCGCGCGGATCGACAAGGCCTTCACCTGGGAGAACCCGATGTCGGCCCACGGGCTGATGCACATGGTCATCTCCAACGCGCATGCGGGCGACCCGTACCGGATCGACACGCTGTTCCTCTACATGGCGAACATGGCGTGGAACTCCTCGATGAACACGCGCGGCACGATGGAGATGCTGTCGGACACGGACGAGAACGGCGACTACGTCATTCCGCACATCATCTACGCGGACACCTATTCGTCGGAGACGGTCGCCTACGCCGACCTGGTCCTGCCCGACACGACCTATCTGGAGCGGCACGACTGCATCTCCCTCCTCGACCGCCCGATCTCCGAGGCGGAGGCCGCGGCCGACGCGATCCGCTGGCCGGTGGTGGAGACGGACCGCGATGTGCGGGCCTTCCAGACCGCCATGATCCAACTCGGTGCGCGGCTCGGCCTGCCCGGCATGGTCAAGGACGACGGAACGGCGAAGTTCGCCGACTTCGCGGACTACATGGTCAATCACGAACGCCGCCCCGGCGTCGGCCCGCTGATGGGCTGGCGCGGCAACGGCGAGGGTGGCGAAAGCCATGGACGCGGTGCACCGAACCCTGCGCAGCTCGACCGCTATATCGAGAATGGAGGATTCTGCCTCGCCCATGTCCCCGAAGAGGGGCAGTTCATGAAGCCTTGGAACAAGGCCTATCAGGACTGGGCGGTGGAGATCGGATTGTTCGACAAGCCGTCGCCCTACATCTTCACGCTCTGGTGCGAGCCGCTGCGTCGGTTCCAGCTCGCCGCCGAAGGCGTGGGCGACCTGCAGCCGCCCGACCACCTGCGCGACCGCATCCGGACGACGATGGATCCGCTGCCGATCTGGTGGGATCCGTCGGAGGGGCAGGACGGCGCCGGAGAATACGACGTCCACGCGCTGACGCAGCGGCCGATGGCGATGTACCATTCCTGGGGCACGCAGAACGCCTGGCTTCGCCAGATCCACGGCCGCAACCCGATGTACCTGCCTACCGAGATCTGGGAGGCCGAAGGCTTCGCCGACGGCGACTGGGCGCGCATCGCCTCGCCCCACGGCGAGATCACGGTGCCGGTCGCGCACATGCCCGCGCTCAACCATCGCACGATCTGGACCTGGAATGCGATCGGCAAGCGCAAGGGGGCCTGGGCCCTGCATGACAACGCGCCGGAGACCGACAAAGGCTTTCTACTCAACCACCTGATCCACGAATTGCTGCCGCCGAAGAAGGACGGGATGCGCTGGTCGAACTCCGACCCCATCACCGGTCAGGCCGCGTGGTTCGACCTGAAGGTGCGCGTCGAGAAGACGGCGCCGCCCCCCGACCTCGCCTCCAGGCCCGGTCTCGCGCCGCAGGTCTCGCCCGTGGGTCAGGGCCCCGACCAGCTTCGCTGGGAGGTCAAATGACCCTTCTTCCTGGCCCAGAGACTCATTCCCCCGTCGCGGCCCGCACCCCGCGGCGACGGCGCGACAGGAGGGATGCACGCCCATGACCGCCTTGCCCGAAAGGACCGACCGGAAGCTCGGCCTCGTGATCGATCTCGACACCTGTGTCGGTTGCCATGCCTGCGTCATCGCCTGCAAGGGCTGGAACACGCAGCATTACGGGGCGCCGCTGTCGGATCAGGACGCTTACGGAGACGCATCCGGCACCTTCCTGAACCGTATCCATTCCTATCAGGTCGAGCCGGAGCACGGTGCGTCGCAGACGATCCACTTCCCGAAATCCTGCCTTCATTGCGAGGACGCGCCTTGCGTCACGGTTTGCCCGACGGGGGCGAGCTACAAGCGGGCAGAGGACGGGATCGTGCTCGTCAACGAGGATGCCTGCATGGGCTGCGGCCTTTGCGCGTGGGCCTGTCCCTACGGCGCGCGCGAGGTCGACATGGCCGCGGGCATCATGAAGAAATGTACGCTCTGCGTGGACCGCATCTACAACGAGAACCTGCCCGAAGCGGATCGCCAGCCGGCCTGCGTGCGGACCTGCCCTTCCGGCGCGCGCCATTTCGGCGATCTGGGCGACCCGGACAGCGATGTAAGCCGGCTCGTGGCAGAGCGCGGCGGCGTCGATCTCATGCCCGAACAGAACACGAAACCCGTGAACCAGTACCTGCCGCCGCGCCCGAAGGATCGGCTGCAAGCCCCCGAGATGACGGGCGACGAGGACATCCTCGCCCCCTGGCTCGCCCCCGTCGCGGAGGAGCCGCAGGGCTTCCTGAAATGGCTCGACGGCGCGCTGGAGCGGCTCTGAATGCACCCCGCTCCCAGCGTCATCATCTTCTCCACCCTGTCGGGCGCGGGCTTCGGCCTCCTGATCTTTCTCGGCCTGGGCCTGCCGGCGGTCGAGGGTCGGGTCGCCTTCGTCTTCTACCTGATCGCCTTCGGCCTCACGGTGATCGGGCTCCTCTCCTCGGTCTTCCACCTGAAGAACCGCAAGAACGCCTGGCGCAGCTACAGCCAGTGGCGCTCTTCCTGGCTGTCGCGGGAAGCATGGGCGGCGGTTCTGTCCCTCGTCGTCATGGGCCTCTACGCCGCCGGGCAGGTCTTCTTCGGCCTCACCCTTGCCCCGCTCGGCTGGCTCGGCGCGGCGCTGTCGCTCTTCACGGTCTACACGACCTCGATGATCTATACGCAGCTGCGCGCCGTGCCGCGATGGAACCAGTGGGCCACGCCGGTCCTGTTCCTCGTCGCCTCGCTCGCCGGCGGCGCGCTCCTGTCGGGGAACGCGACGGCCGCCATCCTCCTCCTCGCGCTACTGGGCATCGTGGTACTCTGGCACTGGTGGAAAGGCGACCGGCGCTTCGGCGAGGTCGGCTCCACGCTGGAAACGGCCACGCGGCTCGAGGGGCGCGTGAAGCTCTGGGAAAAGCCGCATACCGGCGAGAACTACCTGACGCGGGAAATGGTCTATCAGATCGGCCGCCGCCACGCGGTGAAGCTCCGCGTGATCGCGATGGGCCTGATGGTCGTCCTGCCTCTCCTCGTTCTCCTCGTCCTTGGCGCGCATCACGTCAGCGCGGCCGTCGCGGTCCTGAGCTATCTGGCCGGGATGGCGGTGCAGCGCTGGCTCTTTTTCGCGGAGGCAGAGCATGTCGTCGGCCTTTATTACGGCGCGCACGGCAACATGACCGCCAATGCCTCGGAACGGACGCCGGCCTGACCGGCGTGCGGATCAGGGATAGAGGTCGGTGAACTTCGCCTCGAGATAAGCGAGCAGCGGTTCCGCCGACGGCGCCTCGCCCGTGGCATGCGCCACGGTCTCCGTGGGCATCCGCAGCGACCCGTAGCGCTGCACATGCTCCCGCATCCATCCGGTCGCCGGGGACGGATCGCCCTTGGCCAGCGCCTCGTCGATACCCGTCACGTCCCGCCGCGCCGCGGCCATCAGGCAGCCCGCGTAAAGGTTGCCCAGCGAATAGGTCGGAAAGTAGCCCATCAGGCCGACCGACCAGTGCACGTCCTGCATGAAGCCGTGCGCCGGCCGGTCCACCGCGACGCCGAAATCGGCGGCGAAGCGATCGTTCCACGCCCCTTCCAGATCGGCCACCTCCAGTTCACCCCGCATCAGCGCCCGCTCCAGATCGAAACGCAGCATGATGTGGAGGTTGTAGTGCAGCTCGTCGGCCTCCGTCCGGATGAAGCCCGATCGGACGCCATTCACCGCGCGGTAGAAGTCCCGCTCCGAGCCGACGCCGAGATCGCCGAACATGTCCCGCATGCGTCCGTAGAGCCAGCCGCAATAGGCCTCCGACCGGCCCATCTGGTTCTCGTAGCTGCGCGACTGGCTCTCGTGGACGCCCATGCTCGCGCCGCGGCCGATTGGCGTGAGCAGGAAGGCGGGATCGACGCCCTGCTCGTAGGCCGCGTGACCGACCTCGTGGATTGTCGAGTACAGGCAGTTGAACGGATCGGCCTCGTCCACCCGTGTCGTGATCCGAACGTCGAGGCCGGAGCCCGAGGAGAACGGATGCACGGCGAGGTCCAGCCGCCCGCGCTGGAAGTCGTAGCCGAACGCGCCCGCGATCTCGGCGCCGAGGGCGAGCTGCGTGGCCTTGGGGAAGGTGCCGTTGACGGTTGGCGCGGGCTCCCCCGCGAGCGCCCGGGCGCGCAGCGCCACGAGCCGGGGGCGCAACGTGTCGAACATCGCGGCCATCGCGTCGGACGATCCGCCCGGCTCGTAATCCTGCATCAGCGCATCGTAGGGGTCGCCCCCCTCGGCAAGCGCCTCCCCCTCCTCGCGGCGGAGCCGGACGACCTCCGCCAGCACGGGCAGAAACGCCGCCGCGTCGTCGTGGACCCGCGCCGTGGCCCATTGCCCCTGCGCCAGCGAGGTGACGCGCGCGAGCTCGGCGGCAAGCCGGGCCGGCACCCTGCGGCTGCGATCGTAGACCCGCCGGATCTCGCGCAGGTTGGCGTCGGCCGCCGCGTCGGGCGCGTGCGCCTCCCTGAGCCAGTCGCCGAGACGCGGATCGGTGCGCCGCGCGTGCAGCACCTCCTCCAGCGCGGCCATCTCCTCCGCGCGCTGCGGCGCGGCCCCGCGCGGCATGAACGTCTCCTGATCCCAGCCGGTGCGCCCGGCCACTTCGCCCAGCGCCTGCGTGGTGCGCTGGAACGCCATCAGATCGTCGTAGGCCGGCATGTCAGCTCCTCACGGATTGCGGCAGGGGATATTTCGCGCGGTGGCGGGCGCGGACCGCGAGGCAGATCAGGATCACCGCGCCGAACTGGTGCAGGATCGCGAAGTGCCACGGCGCGCCGTAGAGAACGGTGACGATGCCAAGCAGCATCTGTACGATTGCCATGTGCATCACGCCCGCGAAGGCCACGCGCGTCTTGCGGTTCGCCGACTGGCGGGCCTGCCACCAGACATAGATCGTGGCGGCAAGCACGGCATAGCCCGTGATGCGGTGGAAGAACTGCACGGTGCCGTCGTTCTCGAACAGGTTGCGCCACCACGGCGCGATCTCCCACATGGCGGGTGGCAGGAACGCTCCCGCCATCAGCGGCCAGTCGGTGTAATTGCGCCCCGCATCGAGCCCCGCGACGAGCGCGCCGATCAGGATCTGCACGAAGACGAGGCCGATCAGCCACGCTCCGGCCCGCATCAGACGCGGCTCCGCCAGGCGGCGGGCCTGCAGGAGCGCGGCATCCGCCCGCGACATCGACAGCATGTACCACGCGATCAGCGACAGGATCGCGAAGGCGAGGCCCAGATGCGTGGCCAAGCGGTAGGAGGCGACGTCCGTCATCGTGCCCTCCAGCCCGCTCGACACCATCCACCAGCCGATCGCGCCCTGCAGCCCGCCCAGAACGCCCAGCCCGGCGAGCCGGCCGGTCCAGCCCGGCGGCATCTTCCGGGTCGCGAGCAGACCCGCGAAGCCCAGAAGCCAGACAAGTCCGATCACCCGGCCAAGCTGCCGGTGGCCCCATTCCCACCAGTAGATCGTTTTGAACTCCGCGAGCGACATGCCCGCGTTCTGCAGCTCGTATTCCGGGATCTGCCGGTAAAGCTCGAACTCCGCCTCCCACGCCGTCGCGCTCATCGGCGGCAGCGCCCCGGTGACGGGCCTCCACTCGGTGATCGACAGGCCGGAATCGGTGAGCCGGGTCAGTCCGCCCACGGTGATCATCGTCACGACGAGCACGAAAAGCACGGCAAGCCAGATCCGCACCGCGCCCCGCGCACCGCGCCGCTTGGCGTCGATCCCGCCGGTCCGCGCCGCGGGACGCTCCGCACCCTGAACGTCCTGGAATATCGCACGTTTCGCCATGTCCGTCTCCGTCCTTGCGCGGCGTCAGCTATGCGCTCAGCCGCGCTCTTTCCATCGCACCATCTGCCGCATCATGCCGTGGAAGATTTGCACGTCCGCACGGGTGAGCGGCATCCGCGACCAGAGGTTCCGAAGGTTCACCTTCATCGCCGCGGCCTTGCCCTCGGGAAAGAAGAACCCCGCCGCGTCCAGCCGCTCCTCGTAATGCGCCACGAGCGCGTCGCGTTCGGCATGGCTGGCCCACTCCGTCCCCGCCATCGCGACCTCCACCGGCGCCGGCGCGTTTGTCGCCCGGCGCCATTCGTAGCCCATCAGCAGCACGCATTGCGCGAGGTTGAGCGAGGCGAAGGCCGGGTTCGTCGGCACGCTGACGATGGCGTCGGCGCGGGCCACGTCGTCGTTCTCGAGCCCGGTCCGCTCGGGACCGAAGAGGATCGCCACGCGCTCCCCCCGCGCGCCGCGCGTTCGCGCCTCGGCCATCGCGGCCTCGGGCGAGAAGACCGGCTTGGTCAGGTCGCGGTCGCGGGCGGTGGTCGCGAAAACCATGGTGCAATCGGCCACCGCCTCGGCCGTCGTGTCCGACAGCCGCGCGCGGTCGAGCACCCGCCCCGCGCCGGAGGCCAGCGCCACGGCCCGCTCGTTGGGCCAGCCGTCGCGAGGGGCGACGACGCGCATGTGCCCGAGGCCGAAATTGAGCATGGCGCGGGCGGAGGCGCCGATATTCTCGCCCATCTGCGGACGCACGAGCACGAAGGCCGGGGGCGTGGGAGGCGCCTCGGCGTTCGCCGCGCGGGGGTCTTCGAGGGGCGTCGCCAATGTCCCGTTCACCTGCATAACCTTGCGTCGATGGGGTCCGGGTCCGCACTGGTCCCCGCCCGCATCCGCGGGGCCTACAGCCGGCGATGGGGCAGCGCAACATTCGCCCGGCTTGCGGCCTCCCCCGCCTCTCGCTACTCGGGCGGACGAAAGGACGCTCGATGACCGACATGCCGCAGATCTATCTCGTGACCCCGCCGGAGATCGACGCGGCTTTCGGGGACCGCCTCGCCCGCGTACTGGATCGGGCGGAGATCGCCTGCCTGCGCCTCGACCTCGCCTCCCGCGACGAGGATCGCGTGACCCGCGGTGCCGATCTCTGCCGCGAGGTGGCGCATCGCTTCGACGTGCCGCTCGTGATCAAGGACCATGTCGCGCTGGCGGAACGGCTGGGCCTCGACGGGGTGCATCTGTCCGACCCGCGCCCGATCCGGAAGCTGCGGGCCGATTGGGGACCGGACCCGATCATCGGGGCCTTCTGTGGCACGTCGCGGCACGAGGGGATGAACGCGGGCGAGGCCGGCGCGGACTACGTGTCCTTCGGGCCGGTCGGTGCGACCGCGCTTGGCACCGGCGAGCGGGCGGAGCCCGAGCTCTTCGCCTGGTGGTCGGAGACGATCGAGCTGCCGGTCGTGGCCGAGGGCGCGCTGAGCCCCGACGTGGTCGAGGCGCTGGCGGGCGTGACGGACTTCATCGCGCTCGGCGAGGAGATCTGGACGGCCGACGACCCGGCGGCGCACCTAGCCGAGCTGACGGCCTTCTTCCGCGCCTGACGCCGACCGCCCCGCCGCGCCGAGTCCGGCGCGCACCGCCGCCTCCGCCGCGCGGGCGAGCGCCTTGCGGTCGGGATGGTCGGCCACGGCAAGCGGCGCGTGGTAGACGACCTCGACCCGGCCGTGACGCGGACAGGCCAGCACCCGCAGGAGGTGCGGCCCGAAATCCTGATCGCCCCACCAGCCGTAGAACGTTTCGGGCTCGCCCTCCGGCGAATGGTAGGCAAGCGTGACCGGCTGCACCTGCATCGCGGGCAGGCCGGGGGAGAAGAACGCGGCGAAGAGGGTCGGCTTGAACCGCAGGACACGGCGGCCGTCGGTGCTCGTCCCTTCGGGAAAGAACATCAGCCGGTGCCCGGCCCTGAGGCGTGCCTCGAACATCGTCCGCTGCGCGCGCGCCTCGCGCGGGTCGCGGCGGATGAACACCGTGCCGGTCGCGCGGGCGAGCCAGCCTATGAACGGCCAGCCGGACACCTCGGACTTGGACACGAAGTAGATCCGTTTCGAGGCGTTCAGCGCGAAGATGTCGAGCCATGAGACGTGGTTCGCGACCGCCGCGCCCACCCCTTCCATCACCGGGCCCCGCACCTCCCGCCCCATGCCGAGGATCGCAAAGGCCGTGCGACAGACGCCACGGGTGACAAAGGGCGTGACCGGCCGACGCAGACCGAAGAGCGGCCGCTCCGCGAGGCGCAGCAGCAGCGTGAGAAGAAGCCCTCCGAGGAGCAGCAGGGCCAGCGGCACGCCCCGCCGGACGATCCGCACTGCGTCGCGCGGGCCGAGCGGGCGCGGCTGCGGCGGCGGCGGCGCCCCGTCCCAGGTCAACGGGCGATCGCCGCGATGTCGCGAAGCAGCGCGTCCGGCAGCCGCGCCCGGGCCGGTTCGAGCACCATGCACACGTCCACGGTGTTGAAAGCCCGGTCGACATAGGCCCCGTCGCCCACGACGGCCCCGGCGCGCAGGTAGGTCTTGATGAGCGACGGCACGTGCCGCATCGCGCTGCGCGGCGCCTCGCCCCGGATCGCGACGGCGCCGGGACCGCGAGCCACGGGCGCGATGGCGCGGGGCGCGGACGCCTCCATGCGCAGGCGGCACAGGGCCGGCATGTGCGCGCCGGGATCGGCCCCGCCGAAGGAGGCCGTGCCGACGAGATAGCCGACGCCCCGGGCCCGCATCCGGCGCAGAAGCGCAGTGAAAAGGACGAGGCCGGCAATCCCGTTGCGGTAGTCCCGGTGGACGCAGGCGCGTCCCGCCTCCGCCACGGACCGACCCGAGGCGCGGAGCCGCGAAAGGTCGAACTCCCGCGCGGTGTAGTCCGTCCCCTCCGCGATCCGCAGCGTGGCCACCACCCCGAGCTGCGGCTGCGCCCGGTCGCGCAGCACGAGATGGTCGGCGGCGTCGTCGAAGGCGTCGGCCTCCGCCTCCGCGCCGAGTTCGTCGACGAAGCAGGCCCGGCGCAGCGCGTGCGCGGCGGCGACCTCGGACGGGTCGCGCGTCAGGGTCGGGACGAGCTCTGGCAGCATGATCGTTGCCTAGGCCCCGCGCCCGCATCGCGCAAGCCATGCCATCGCGCGGAATCGCGCCGGCGCGCGCCGGTGCACGACGCGCCGTAACGCTTCGTTAACTTGCGGCATGCGACGAGAAAGAAACGAACAATTAACCGAAATCCGGAACCAGCGCGACGCGCCGTCCCTCGATCACCTGTTTGCCCGCATGCTCGAAGTTGACAGTCACCCGCTGGCCGATCACCGATTGCACTTGCCCCAGCCCCCAATCGGCGGCGTCGGGATGGCGGACGAACATGCCGGGCTCGAGGAAGGACGTCGCATCAGTCATGCAGAGGGCTCGAAATGAGGAACATGTCGAAGCATAGCACCGCGAACGACGCCGACGAGCCGGACCTCATCGCGCTGCTCGGCTCGCGCCTTTGCCACGATCTGGTGAGTCCGATCGGGGCCATCGGCAACGGGCTGGAACTGCTCGAGATGACGGGCGTCGGCGGCGACGAGATGGCGCTGATCCGGGCATCGGTCGAATCCGCCAAGGCCCGCATCCGGTTCTTCCGGCTCGCCTTCGGATCCGGCGCCGGCGACGGGATCGTCCCGGCGCGGGAGATGCGCGAGGCGCTCGACGCGATGTACGCGGAGACGCGCACCAAGGTGCTGTGGCAGGACGAGGAGGACCGTCCTCGCTCCGAGATGCGGCTGGCCTGCCTCGCGCTGAACTGCGTGGAGGTGGCCACGCCATGGGGCGCGACCGTGGAGGTGTCGCGCAACAAGGCGTCCTGGGTGGTGCATGTTACGGCCAAGCGGCTCAGGATCGACGCGCCACTCTGGGAAAGCCTCGGCAACGGTGAGCTGCCGGCGGACCTCAAGGGCTCGGAGGTGCAGTTCGGCATCCTCGGACGCGAATCGCGGCGGCAGCGACGTCCGGTTTCCGTGCGCGCCGACGAGACGCATCTGAGCGTGATCATCTGACCGGTCAGAGCTCGCGCAGACCAGCGCGGAACCTCGCGGCGTTCCCGACGTAGCGCGCGGCCGAATCGAGGAGCGCCGCCCGCGCCGCGGCGTCGAGTTCGCGCACGACCTTTCCCGGCGCACCGAGGACGAGCGTCCCGTCGGGGATTTCCTTGCCTTCGGTCACGAGCGCCCCCGCGCCGATGAGGCAGCCCCGGCCGATCCTGGCGCCGTTCAGGATCGTGGCCCCCATGCCGACGAGCGAGCCGTCGCCGATCGTGCAGCCGTGCAGGAGGGCCCTGTGACCGATCGTGCAATCCTCGCCGATCGACAGCGGGAAGCCCATGTCGGTGTGAAAGACGCAGTGGTCCTGCACGTTGGAGCGTGCGCCGACCGCGATCCGCTCGTTGTCGCCGCGCAGCACCGCGCCGAACCAGACGCCCACATCGGCGGCGAGCGTCACCCGGCCCATCACCTGCGCATCGGGCGCCACCCAGGCCGTCCCGTCGATCTCGGGCGCCACACCGTCCAGTTCGTAGATCATCTCCGCTCCCTCGCCCGGAATTCCTCGTTCAACCCGCGCGTGAACGCCGACAGCCAAGGCTGGCGGTCGCGGCGCAACCGTTCGGCGATCAGGATCGTCCGGAGCCGCGCCTCGCAGGTTTCCGCGTCGTCGTTCACGAGAACGTAGTCGTATTCCGCCCAATGGCTGATCTCGGCCTCGGACTTGGCCATCCGGTGGGCGATCGTCTCCGGCGCGTCCTGGCCGCGCTCGCGCAGGCGCCGCTCGAGCTCCGCGATGGAGGGCGGCAGGATGAAGATCGAGATCACGTCCTTGCCGATGGCGGAGTTGCGGACCTGCTGCCCGCCCTGCCAGTCGATGTCGAAGATCACGTCCCGGCCCTTGGCGAGCGCGCTCTCGACCGGCGCGCGGGGGGAGCCGTAATGGTGGTCGAACACCTCCGCATGCTCCAGCATCTCGCCGTCGAGGACCAGCTGGCCGAAGCGCACCCGGTCGATGAAATGGTATTCCCGCCCGTCCACCTCGCCCGGCCGCGGGTCGCGGGTCGTGGCCGACACCGAGAAGCCGAGCGTCGGATCCCAGGCCATGAGGCGTCGCGCCATGGTGGACTTGCCCGCGCCCGACGGGCTGGAAAGGATGATGGCGAGGCCGCGGCGCAGGGGCTCCGGCGTCGCCTCGACGGCCTTCGTGATGGGATCGGCGATGGGTTCGGGGGCGGTCGTCATGTCACTCCACGTTCTGGACCTGCTCGCGCAGGCGGTCGATCAGGGTCTTCAGTTCCAGCCCGATCGTGGTCATCGCGGGCATGCCCGACTTGGCGCAGAGCGTGTTGGCCTCACGGTTGAATTCCTGCGTCAGGAAATCGAGCCGCCGCCCGACCGGCCCGTCGGCGGCGAGGAGGTCGCGTGCGGCGGCGACATGGAGGTGCAGACGGTCCAGCTCCTCGGTCACGTCCGCCTTGACGGCGAGCGCGGCGACTTCTTGCGCCACGCGCGCCTGGTCGAGACCGACGTCGCGCAATCGGGCGAGCGCGGACCGGAAGCCGGCTTCGATATGGTCGCGACGCGCCCCGGCGAGACCCTCCGCGTCCGCGACGCGCACCTCGATTTCATCCACCAGCCCGGCCACGAGCTCCTGCAGGCCCGCGCCTTCCCGCGCGCGGTCGGCCGCAAAGGCCGCGGCAAGCGCCGCGAGATCGGCTTTCGCGACGTCGGGCGTCAGCTCGGGCGCCGCATCGCGCGCCCTGCGGGCCGTTATCGCGAGAACGTCGGTCGCACGGTCGGGGGCGAGCGGATATCCCCGGCCTTCGGCCGCGGCGCGAACCTGCGCGAGCGTGGCAATCGTCGCGTCGAGTGCGTCCGCATCGGACCCTGCAGGTCCGCCCGAGTCCGCGTCGGCGAGACGCAGCGACAGCGCGACGTTGCCCCGGGCGGCCACGGCCGCGACGGCGGCGCGGGCCGCGGGCTCCAGCCCCGGAAGCTCGGGCAGGCGCAGGCGAAGGTCGAGGCCGCGCGCGTTGACGGAGCGCATCTCCCACCGGCGCCCCGCCCGGTCGAGCGCGGCGTATCCCGTCATCGACATCATGGCTCCCGCCTAGCCGTCCGGTCCCGCCCGGGCAAGCCGCGTCGTGCGTTAACCTCCTGGTAACGAAGTCCGAGACAATTTTCGATATATTGCGTAGGACCGGTGGTGGGTGTCGGGCGTTTGACCGCAACGGGTTTCGGGTTGGCCGAGGCTGCGGCCCAAAGACGATGGATGGCGTATCATGACGAAGTTCGACGGGACGATGGATGAAATGACGGGGCGCGGTCCCAGCGGGCTTCGGACCATGCGCACCTCGCCGATCCTCAACGAGGCGATGCGCTACTGGAATACCCTGCGCGAGGGTGCGGACCTGCCGCGTCGCACCGCGCTCGATCCGCGCGCGATGAGCCACATCATCGGCCACGCGATGATCCTCGACCGGGTCCATAACGGCGCGATCCGCGCCCGGCTCGGCGGGCACGTGATGAACGACCTGATGGGCATGGACGTCCGCGGCCTCCCGGTCCGCGCCTTTTTCGAGCTGCGCGACCGCGACCGCGCGGTGGAGCTCGTCAACCAGGTCTTCGAGACGCCGGCCTCGCTGGAGATGGACCTGCTGTCGCAGAGCCCGACCGGAGCCCTGCTGACGGGCCGGATGTTGTTCCTGCCGCTGCTTGATAGCGCGGGCGCGCCGACCAAGGCGCTCAGCGTCCTCGTCACCGACCGCGTGGTCAGCGATCCGCCCCGCCGGTTCGGCATCACCAACGCGACGATGGTCCCGCTTCAGACGGCCTCGATGCGGGCCATGCCGGCGTGCCGCGCGGCCCCCGCGTCCGACTTGCCGGAGGAGATGCGGCCAGAGGAAACCGGCGCCCCGGCCATGCGTCCCTCCTCCGTGCCCTGGCTCCGCGTCGTCAAGTGATCGCCGCGCCCGAGCCCGGAAGGCGTCGGGCGCGCGAGGCCTGGAAGCTGGATCGGGGACGAGCGGGTTCGCCGATCCGGGGTGAACCCGCAAAAGGGCACGAAGGTGTCGCGATCAGGACGCCGCGCGCTGCCGTTCGCTGCGAAGGCCCGACAGTTCCTCGGCCACGAGGAAAGCCAGCTCGAGCGATTGCGACGCGTTGAGCCGCGGATCGCAGGCGGTATGATAGCGGTCCGAAAGGTCCTCGTCCGTCACCGCCCGGACGCCACCCGTGCATTCGGTCACGTCCTGCCCGGTCATCTCGAAATGCACGCCGCCCGGCACGGTGCCTTCGGCCCGGTGGATCGCGAAGAACTCCTGCACCTCGCGCAGCACGCTCTCGAAGGGGCGGGTCTTGTAGCCCGAGGACGACTTGATCGTGTTGCCGTGCATCGCGTCGCAGGTCCACACGACGTTGGCGCCCATGCGTTGCACCGTACGGACGAGGCGCGGAAGATGATCGCCGACCTTGCCCGCGCCGAACCGCGCGATCAGCGTCAGCCGGCCCATCTCGTTCTCGGGGTTCAGTGTCTCGATCAGGCGTTTCAGGTCTTCCTCGGTCGTGCTCGGCCCGCATTTGAGCCCGATCGGGTTCATCACGCCACGGCAGAACTCGACATGCGCGCCGTCCGGCTGCCGCGTGCGGTCGCCGATCCAGAGCATGTGCCCCGACCCCGCGAGCCACTTGCCGGTCAGCGAATCCTGCCGGCAGAGCGCTTCCTCGTATTCCAGAAGCAGCGCCTCGTGGGAGGTGTAGAAATCAACCGTGTGCAGCTCGGCGTTGCTGTCGGCGGTGAGCCCGGCCGCCGTCATGAAGTCGAGCGTGTCCTGCAGCTTGGACGCCATGTCCTTGTATTGCTGCACGCGCTGGCCTTCCGTGAAGCCCAGCGTCCACTGGTGGACCTTGTGCACATCCGCGAAGCCGCCCTTCGAGAAGGCGCGCAGCAGGTTCAGCGTCGCCGCCGCCTGCGTGTAGGCCTCCAGCATCTTCGCCGGATCGGGCATTCGCGCCTCGGGCGTGAAGGCCAGCTCGTTGACGATGTCGCCGCGATAGGAGGGAAGCTCCACGCCGTCGCGCGCCTCGGTCGGGGCGCTGCGCGGCTTGGCGAACTGTCCCGCCATGCGGCCGACCTTCACCACCGGGACCTTCGCCCCGAAGGTGAGGACCATGGCCATCTGCAGCATGACCTTGAACGTGTCGCGGATGGTGTCGGAGGAGAACTCCGCGAAGCTCTCCGCGCAATCGCCACCCTGAAGCAGGAACGCCTCGCCGCGACCGGCCTGCGCGAGCTCGTGCTTGAGCGACACGGCCTCGCCGCCGAAAACGAGCAGCGGATAGCGCGACAGCCGGGCCTCCGCCGCGTTCAGCGCGGCCTCGTCCGGGTAATCCGGCATCTGCACCCGCGGTTTCGCGCGCCAATCCGACTTCGTCCAGGCCATGACCGTCATCCTTCCCACTCGACCGGGACGCGCCTACCCTATTCGACCGCATGTCGCAAACGCTGCGATCGCCCTTGAACCGGATCGCGGATTGCGCTTTCCCGGAACGCGGCATCCGCAACCTGCGTCCGGACGCCGTTCCGGAGTGCGTCGATGACCGACAAGGCCCTGCCCGAAACGCCCCGCGCCATCCGTGTCGCTCCGCCGGGAAAACCGCGGCACTTCACTTTCGTCCTGCTGGACCGGTTCACGCTGATGTGCTTCGCCAGCGCGCTCGACGCGCTCCGGCTCGCGAACCGGATGTCGGAGGTGAAGCTCTATTCCTGGTCGCTGGTCGGCGAAGGGGGCGGGTCGGCCAGCTGTTCGGCGGGCACCACGATCCGCCTCGATGGCGATCTGGGCGAGGTCGGACGCGACGACACCGTGCTCGTGGTCGGCGGCACCGGGATCGCTCAGGCGACGACCCCCCGCCTGCGCAACTGGCTTCGGCGCGAGGCGCGCAAGGGAATCACCGTCGGCGGCCTTTGCACCGCCGCGTGGAGCCTCGCGGCGAGCGGGCTGCTCGACGGCAGGCGCGCGACGATCCATTGGGAGAACCACGACGGCTTCGGCGAGGATTTTCCCGAGATCGAGCTGACCAAGGCCATCTTCACGGTCGACGGCAAGCGCATCACCACGGCCGGCGGCACCGCCTCGATCGATCTGATGCTGCATCTGATCGCCCGTGATTACGGCGAGGATCTCGCCGCGCTCGTGGCCGACCAGCTGATCTATTCGGCGATCCGCACCGACCAGGACACGCAGCGGCTGTCGATTCCCGCGCGGATCGGCGTGCGCCACCCGCGCCTGTCGAAGGTCATCCGCGAGATGGAGCAGGCGATCGAGGATCCGGTGAGCCCCGCGACGCTCGCCGCGGAGGTGGGCATGTCCACGCGGCAGCTCGAGCGGCTGTTCCGGCGCTACCTCGATCGCAGCCCGAAGCGCTACTACATGGAGCTGCGGCTCGCCAAGGCGCGCAACCTGCTGATGCAGACCGACATGTCGATCATCAACGTGGCGCTGGCCTGCGGCTTCACCTCGCCGTCGCATTTCTCGAAATGCTACCGGGCGCATTACGGCTCCACCCCCTACCGGGAGCGGGGCACGCACGCCTAGCTCAGGTGGGCGGTCGCCGTCCTGCCCGCCCGCCGCGTCGGCCCGACCGCCGCGGTCCGTCGAGCGCCTCGCGCAGGACTTCGGTCATCGGATGCGGCGGCCTGGCGGCGAGCAGGCGGGGGATCGCCTCCGCCGGGTCGCCGTCGAAGGACAACGCCCAGTCGAGGAAGATCGACCGACATTCGCCGGGGGCGATCCCGTCGATCCGGTAGGCTTCCGCGATCAACCCCTTGGGATCGTCGTCGTCCTGCATGGGTCTCGATGCCTGTGCCATCGCACCGCCCTAGCCCCCCGTCGCGGCCCGGTCCAGCGCCCGCGCGATGATCCGGGCCGCCGTCGCGGCCACCGCGTCGCAGGCGGCCTTGGTCGCATCGGCGGAGGGCAGGTTCATGGCCTGCGCGAGGAAGGCCGCGCCGCCGGTGCCCAGTGTGCCGGGCGGCTCGGCCTCCGTCAGAAGCCGGATCGCCTGTTGCACGCCCGCCATGAAGCGGTGCGCGTGCAGAAGTTCCGTCCGTTCGGATTCGGTCAGCCAGCCCGGCACCGCCATCTGTTCGGTAATCCCGCGCGCTTTCGAGCCCGCCATCAGCGTGTGCGTCTGGGCCACGAGTTCGATGTCCTGCATCCGGCCCGGGCCCGACTTCACCGTGAGCCCCGTCCCCGTGCGTCCCGCCGCGATCAGGCGCAGACGCATTTCCCGCAGCGCATCGAGCATCGCGTCGTTGTCGAACCGGCTCGCCCCGAGGATCGCGGCGCGCGCCGCCTCGACATCCCCGCGGAGCTGCGGGTCGCCAACGACCGGACGGGCCCGGGTCAGCGCCATGTGCTCCCAGACCCAGGCCTCCTCCGCCTGGTAGCGCGCAAAGCTCTGCAGGGGCGTCGCGACCGGCCCCTGCCGCCCGGAGGGGCGCAGGCGCATGTCCACCTCGTAGAGTTTGCCCGCCCCCATCGGCGCCGACAGCGCGGTGATCAGGACCTGCGTGAATTTCGCCGCCCATTGCGAGGCACCGAGCGCGCGGCGGCCGTCCGACATCGCGTCCGCCGCCGCGCCGTCATGGAGGACGACGAGATCGAGGTCGGACCGCGCCGTCAGCCGGCCCACCCCGAGCGACCCCATGCCGAGCCCGGCGAGCCGCAGGCCGGGCACGCGCCCGTAGCGACGCGCCGTCTCCCGCTCCGCCTGGCGCCAGGCCGCACCCAGAGTCGCCCCCGCCAGCGCCGCATAGGCGCCCCCGGCCGTGCGCCCGTCGATGAGGCCGCGCAGGAAGTGGACACCGATGCGGAAATGCGCCTCGCGGTGCCAGAGGCGAAGCGCGATTTGCCCGGTCTCGAACTCGTCCTCGAACGTCGGCACGTCCCAGATTTCCGGCAGGGGCTCGAAGAAGGACCCGTCGATCACCGCGTCGAGCACCCCCGCTTGTTGCGACAGGTGCCGCGCGAGGTCCGGCGCCGTGGCGCAGATGTCGGCGATCAGCGAGACAAGCTTCGGGTTGGCCTCGAACAGCGAGAAGATCTGCACGCCGGCGGGCAGCCCGCGGAGGAACCCGTCGAAGGCCGCCAGCGCCTCCTCCGGCCGGGCGGCCCGGGCGAGCTCCGTCAGAAGGCCCGGGCGCAGCCGCTCGAAGATGACGCGCGCGCGGCTCGAACGGAGGGCGGGGTAGGTCATCCACCGGTCGGTCGCTGCCTCGGCCCCCTCGAACGTCGTCACGTCCTCCGTGCCCGACGGCGGCGCGAAGGAGGGCGCGGCGATCGCCTCCACGGCCTCCAGCGTGCCCCGGAGATCCGTCAGGAACGCGGCCGTGTCGCCCTGCCCCATGAACCGGGCGATGCGGTCCAGTCCCGCCCGCTCCTTCGGCAGGCAATGCGTCTGCGCGTCCTGCACCATCTGCACGCGATGCTCGACGACCCGCAGGTCCCGATAGGCGCGCGCGAGCAGGTCGCGGTCGCGCGGCACGACCCAGCCGGATTCCACCAGACGGTCGAGACCCTGGAGCGTGCCGCGGACACGCAGGGTGGAATCGCGCCCGCCCGCGATGATCTGCTGGGTCTGCGTCAGGAACTCGATCTCGCGGATGCCGCCGCGGCCGAGTTTCAGGTCGTGCCCGGCGATCTGGATCGGACCGGACAATCCCTTGTGGGCGCGGATGCGCTGCCGCATCTGCTGCGTTTCCTCGACCACGGCGTAGTCCAGATGCCGCCGCCAGACGAAGGGAACGAGCCGGTCCAGGAAATCCTCGCCCGCCCCGATCGCACCGGCGCAGGCCCGCGCCTTGATCCAGGCCGCCCGTTCCCATGTCCGGCCCATCGCCTCGTAATAGCGCTCCGCCGCCTCCATCGAAAGGACGATGGGCGTGGAGCCGGGATCGGGACGAAGACGCAGATCGGTGCGGAACACATAGCCGTCGGAGGTGATGTCGGACATCAGCGCCATTGCCCGCCGCGCGGCCTTCAACAGGACGGCCCGCGCTTCGCCGTAATCGGCGGGGTCGTAGCGTTGTTCGTCGAACAGGAGGACGAGGTCGATGTCGCTCGAATAGTTGAGCTCGCCCGCGCCCATCTTGCCCATCGCGATGGCCACCAGACCGCCGTCGCCGTCCACCGGGCCGCGCGCGAGGCGGCCGACCGCATGGGCGAGGCATTTCTCGAGCGCGGCGTCGGCGAAGCGCGTCCAGTGCGCCGCGGCCTCCATCACCTCCCAGACGCCCGCGATCTCGCTCAGGCCGACCAGCAAGGCCATGCGTCGCTTGGCCTGCCGCAGTGCGGCCTTCGGGTCGCCCTCGATGGCATCGATCCCGGCGAGGAGGTCGGCGAAGACGCGCTCCGGGTCGCCCTCCCATAGCTTGGGCAGCCATGCGGCCTCCCGCTCCAGGGTCCGGGCAAGAAACGGGCTGCACCCCGCCACGCCCCGCACGAGCTCCGCCATGTCGGCTGGCGGGGACAGCGCGGCCGCCGTCGCGGCGCCCGCGTCGGCATCGAAGGGAATGGGGGCGCGGCACACGCGGGAGCGGAACATGGCGCAAGTCAGGTCAAGTGCCGCGCGCCCCGTCAAGCCGCTTGCGCACCCCGCGCGCAGATCGCGCGGCCATGTCGTCCCCGCACGTCAGGCGAAAAGGTCGTGACACAGCTCCAGCGCGTCGACCAGCGTGTCGACCTCTGCCTCGGTGTTGTAGACCGCGAAGCTCGCCCGGCAGGTCGCGCTCAGCCCCATATGGCGCATCAGCGGCTCGGCGCAGTGATGGCCGGCGCGGACCGCGACCCCCTTCTTGTCGAGCACGGTCGAGATGTCGTGGGCATGCGCCGCGCCGTCGAGCGTGAAGCTGAAGATCGCGGCCTTGCCCGGCGCCTCGCCCTGCAGGTTGAGCCAGTTCAACCCGCGCAAGCGGTCCTGCGCGTAGTCGCGCAACCGCGCCTCGTGCGCGGCGATGTTTTCCACGCCCAGACCCATCATCCATTCGAGCGCGGCGCCCAGCCCGATGGTCTGAACGATGCCGGGCGTGCCCGCCTCGAACTTCATCGGCGGATCGTTGTAGACCACAGTGTCGCGCGTCACCTCGCGGATCATGTCGCCGCCGCCCATGAAAGGCACCATCTCCGCCATTCGCTCGGGACGGATGTAGATCGCGCCCGACCCGCTGGGGCCGTAAAGCTTGTGTCCGGTGATCGCGTAGAAGTCGCAGCCGATCTCGACCACGTCCACCGGCAGATGCACCGCCCCCTGCGAGCCGTCGACAAGGACCGGCACACCCCGTTCCCGCGCGCCGGCGCAGATGGCGCGCACGTCGACGACGGTGCCGAGCACGTTCGACAGATGGGTAATCGCGACGAGCTTCGTGCGCTCGGTGATCGCGTCGAGCACGGCCTCCGCGTCGAGCGAGCCGTCGGGCGCGGTGTCGACCCAGACGAGCTTCACACCCAACCTTTCGCGCAGGAAATGCCAAGGCACGATGTTGGCGTGATGCTCCATGACCGACAGCACGATCTCGTCGCCCGCTTCCATTCGCGGCGCGGCCCAGCCGTAGCTGACGAGGTTGATCCCCTCCGTCGTGCCAGAGGTGAAGACGATGTCCTCCTCCGACGGGGCGCGAAGAAACCGGGCGACGGTGCCGCGAACCTTCTCGTAGTTCTCGGTCGAGATCGTGGACAGCGTGTGCAGCCCGCGATGGACGTTGGCGTAGTCCTCGCCGTAGGCGCGCTGGATCGTGTCGAGCACGACCTTCGGCTTCTGCGCCGAGGCGCCGTTGTCGAGATAGGTGAGCGGCTTGCCGTTCACCTCACGCGAGAGGATCGGGAATTGCGCGCGAACGGCGTCGACATCGAACATCAGAGGGTCTCCGCAACGTAGAGGGAATTGAGCCAGACCCAGACGAACCCGCCAAGCGCGACAAGGCCGACGAGCGATTGTGCCGCACCCGGTCCGACGAAGCCCGTCGTCAGGCCGAGGAGCAGCAGCGCCGGCACGACCGCGAGGAACGCCCAGAAAAGCGCGATCCGGGCACCGAGCCCGGTTCCGCGCCCGCCCGCGACCCGCGCGACGAGATGCGAGGCGAAGGCGAGGATGTAGAGCGCGATCGGCACGATGAAGATCCAGGCCATGACCGCGCCCGAGACCAGCGCCTCGAACTTGGCATCCACGAGGTCGGCGGGGATGTCCACGCCGACCCGCGCGCTTTCGGAGAGGAGGGCCGCCTCGAAGGCCGGATCGGACGCCTGCGCCCGCCGGACGAGAGCGGGCAGCTGCGCGACGAAGCCCAGCAAGGAGCCAGCGGCGAGATAGACAAAGGCCACCCGCTCGCTCGGCCCCTGCGCAAGACGCTCGGCCATCACCGCGCGCGGGCGGAGCCACGCCCGCGGGATGTCGCGCGTCACCGACATCTCAGTCGCGGGACAGCCAATCGGCCAGCCGCCCGGAGATATTCGCGCGCAGCGTCTCGTCCTCGATCTCCTCCAGCGCCTCGGCGAGGAAGCTCAGCACCAGCAGATCGGTCGCCGCCCGCTCCGGCACGCCGCGCGAGCGCAGGTAGAAGAGCGCCGTCTCGTCGATCGCGCCGGTGGTCGAGCCGTGCGAACAGGCCACGTCGTCGGCATAGATCTCGAGTTCCGGCTTGGCGAGGAACACGCTGTCGTCGTCCAGAAGCAGCGACTGGCTGATCTGGTAGCCGTCGGTCTTCTGCGCGCCTTCCTTGACCAGGATCTTGCCCTGGAACACGCCGACGGCGCCGTCGCGCAGGACCTTCTTATAGACCTGGCGGCTTTCGCAATTCTCCGCATCGTGGATGACGAAGACCGTATCGTCATGGTGGAAATCGCCTTGCCCGAAGGCCGCGCCGGCGATGTGGCTCACCGCGTCGTCGCCCGTCAGCTCGACCACCGCCTCGTTGCGCGTAAGCTCGCCATGCGCCGAGAGCGTGAAGGACTTGAACGTGCTTTCCGCCCCGAGCCGGGCGAAGAGGTGCGTGTTGCCGTGCCGCGCGCGGGTCGGCCCGTCGACGCGGATGTGGTGGAACGTGCCGTCGTCCGCGACGTCGATCTCGGTCACGATGTTCGAGCGCGCGCCTGCGATCCCGCTTTCCAGCACGGTAACAGACGCGCCGGTCTCGACCTTGACAAGGTGATGCAGGATCGGGTCGGTGCCGCCGCCGGTGCGGACATGGATCGGCATCGCGACCTTGCCCGTCGCGCGGATCACGAGGCCGTTCGTCGCGAAGGCCGAGTTCAGCATCGCGAGCGGGCGCGAGACCGGACGGGACCCCGCCGCCTCGCGATGACCGTAGAGCTCCTTCGCCCAGTGGATGTCGGCCCGCGCCGCATCCGCCAGCGTGCCGATCTCCAGCCCCGCCGGCAACTCACCGGGGATCTCGATGTTGTCGCCGTCGATCGTCACGACAAGGGCATCGACCCCCTCGAACGGGTCCTCGACCTGATCCGGCACGTCGAGCGCAGGGGCCGCCTGCACCAGCGGCGCGGGGTTCGTGTAGCGCCAGTACTCGTCGCGCCGGCCGGGCAGCCGCACGGCTTCGAGCCGTCCGAGCGCATCCTTGCGTGCCGCGCCGAGCCAACCGCCGCCCTCGGGCAGCGTCAGCGCGGCGAGACGCTCTTCGGTCGCCTGTTGCTTCGGGTCCGCCGCCATCAGGCCGCCCCCTCGAGGATGTTGCCGTAGCCGTTTTCCTCGACCTCGAGCGCGAGCTCGGGGCCGCCGGTCTGCACGATCCGGCCCTCGGACATGATATGCACGACGTCCGGCCGGATGTGGTTCAGAAGCCGCTGATAATGCGTGATGACAAGAAAGGCGCGCCCCTCGTCGCGCAGCGCGTTCACGCCGTCCGCCACGAGCTTCATCGCGTCCACATCGAGGCCGGAATCGGTCTCGTCGAGGATGCACATCTTCGGCTCCAGCATCGCCATCTGAAGAATCTCGTTGCGCTTCTTCTCGCCGCCCGAGAAGCCCACGTTGACCGGACGCTTCAGCATGTCGGCATCGATCTTGAGCGCTTTCGCCTTTTCGCGGATGAGCTTCAGAAAGTCGCCCGCGGAGACCTCCTCCTCGCCCCGCGCCTTGCGCTGCGCGTTCACGGCTGTGCGCAGGAACGTCATGTTGCCGACGCCCGGGATCTCCACCGGATACTGGAACGCGAGGAACAGGCCGATGGCGGCGCGCTCCTCCGGCTCCATGTCCAGCAATTCCTCGCCGTCGAGCGTCGCGCTGCCCTCGGTCACCTCGTAGCCGTCACGACCCGAGAGCACGTAGCTCAGCGTCGACTTGCCGGACCCGTTCGGCCCCATGATCGCGTGCACCTTGCCAGCCTCGACGGTCAGGTCGACGCCCCGGAGGATCGCCTTGTCCTCCTCCTCGAGCTTCACATGCAGGTTCTTGATCTCAAGCATATCGTAATCCTTCCAGCGCCCTGCGGCGCGACGTTCATTCCGTGGTGACCGCAGTGCCCGACGCGGAAACCATCAACATCCCGCTGTCCTTGCCGACAACCTCGTAGTCCAGATCGACACCGACGACCGCGTTCCCGCCGAGCTCGGCGGCCTGTGCCTCCATCTCGCCGACGGCGATGGCGCGGGCCTCGCGCAGCGACTTCTCGTAGGATCCCGACCGGCCGCCGAGGATGTCCGTGATGCCCGCGAACATGTCGCGGAACACGTTCGCCCCGAGAATGGCCTCGCCCACGACGATGCCGTGATACGCGGTGATGCGGCGTCCCTCGATGGTCGGGGTGGTCGTGGAGATCACCTCGGGCTCGCGCTTGCTGCCCCAGATGCTCATCCGACCGACCCTTCGAGCGAAATGGCGACGAGCTGCTGCGCCTCCATCGCGAACTCCATCGGCAATGCCTGCAGCACTTCCTTGCAGAAGCCGTTGACGACCAGCGCCACCGCCTCCTCTTCGTCCATGCCGCGGGAGCGGCAGTAGAACATCTGGTCGTCGTCGACCTTGGACGTCGTCGCCTCGTGCTCCACGCGGGAGGAGTTGTTGCGCACCTCGATGTAAGGCACCGTGTGCGCGCCGCATTCCGACCCGATCAGAAGGCTGTCGCACTGGGTGTAGTTGCGCGAGTTCTTGGCCTTCGGATGCATCGACACGAGACCGCGATAAGTGTTCTGCGCCTTGCCCGCGCTGATCCCCTTGGAGACGATCCGCGACCGGGTGTTCTTGCCCAGATGCACCATCTTGGTGCCGGTATCGGCCTGCTGGAAGTTGTTGGCAATGGCGATCGAGTAGAACTCGCCCTGGCTCGCCTCGCCCCGCAGGATGCAGGACGGATACTTCCACGTCACGGCGGACCCGGTCTCGACCTGCGTCCACATGACCTTGGACCGGTCGCCCCGGCAATCGGCGCGCTTGGTGACGAAGTTGTAGATGCCGCCGCGTCCGTTCTCGTCGCCCGGATACCAGTTCTGCACCGTCGAGTACTTCACCTCCGCGTCGTCGAGCACGACGATCTCCACCACCGCCGCATGAAGCTGCGCGACGTCACGCTGCGGCGCGGTGCAGCCTTCGAGGTAGGAGACGTAGCTGCCCTCCTCCGCGATGATCAGCGTGCGCTCGAACTGGCCGGTATTCTCCGCGTTGATGCGGAAATAGGTGCTCAGCTCCATCGGGCAGCGGACGCCCTTCGGAATGTACACGAAGGATCCGTCGGAGAAGACGGCGGAGTTCAGCGTCGCGTAGTAATTGTCCGATTGCGGAACGACGGAGCCCAGATATTTCTTCACAAGCTCCGGATGCTCGCGCACCGCCTCGGAGATCGAGCAGAAGATCACGCCCGCCTTGGCGAGCTCCTTCTGGAAGGTCGTGCCCACGGACACGGAGTCGAACACCGCGTCGACGGCGACCTTGCGGTCCTCCTCGCCCGGCTCCGGCTCGACGCCCGCGAGGATCGCCTGCTCCTTCAGCGGAATGCCCAGCTTCTTGTAGGTTTCGAGAAGCTTGGGATCGACATCGTCCAGCGATTTCGGCTTCTCCAGCATGGAGGCCGGGCGGGCGTAGTAATACTGATCCTGGAAATCGATCTCCGGATACTGGACCATCGCCCATTTGGGCTCCTTCATGCCGACCCAGCGCCGATAGCCTTCCAGCCGCCATTCCAGCATCCAGTCCGGCTCGCCGTTCTTCTCGGAGATCAGGCGCACGATGTCCTCGCTCAGACCCTTCGGCGCATAATCCATCTCGATTTCGGTGTTCCAGCCGTGCTTGTAGGTGCCGGACAGCGATTTCACCCGCTCCACCGTTTCGGCGTCGACGCCTTCCTTCGCACGCATCTCGTCAAGTACCGTCATCGCCGTCTCCTGTCTCGCAACCGTCGGAACGCCTCGACGAACCGGGCCACCTGTTCTTCCGTCGTATCCGGACCGAGGCTCACGCGGATCGCGCAATCGGCCTCGCCCGGACCGTATCCCATCGCCCGCAGCACCGCGCTTTCGCGCACCTTGCCGCTGGAGCAGGCCGAGCCCGCGCTGACCGCGAACCCCGCCAGATCGAGCGCCATCACCTGCGTCTCGCCTTTCCACCCGGGCGTAATCAGGCAGGACGTGTTCGGCAGGCGCGCGGCTCCGTCACCCACCAAGGTAGTCGGTGCGCCCGCGCCCGCAAGACTTGTTTCTAGAAAAGTTCTAAGTTGCGCAACCCCGTCCCACGTGCCGGCCTCCAGATCGCGCATCGCCGCTTCGGCCGCCGCGCCGAAGCCGGCGATGGCCGCCACGTTCTCCGTTCCCGAACGGCGCCCCATCTCCTGTCCGCCCCCGCGGATCCGGCTCGTGACATCAAGACCGCGCCGCAGGACGAGCGCCCCGATTCCCTTCGGTCCGCCCAGCTTGTGCGCGGAGACGAGCGCCATGCCGATCCCCGACCAGTCGAACGCGACCGGCACCTTGCCGAAGACCTGCGTCATGTCGCTGACCGCGAGTCCGGACGGCAGATCCTGCATCACTCCGGTCTCGGAATTGGCCGCCTGCAGAGCGCTGGCAGCCGGGTCGCGCAACGACACGCGGCCGTCCGGCCCCACGGGCAGCGTGCCGTCGCCCCAGGCCGCCACCGCCTCGTGTTCGACGAGCGCCGTGGCAAGATCGCGTCCGGACATGGCAAGCGCCGCGGCCTCGGTCGCGCCGGACAGGAAGACGACGTCCGATCCGTCCGCGCCCATGGCGGAGGCGACCTGCGCGCGGGCGCGTTCGACGATGGCCTTCGCCTGCCGGCCCTCGTGGTGGACGGAGGAGGGATTGCCGATCGCGTCCATCGCGGCGATCGTCACCGCGCGCGCCTCCGGCCGGAGCGGCGCCGTCGCGTTCCAGTCGAGGTAGACCCGCTCGGCCATCCGCGCCTCCTTCTTCCTGATGCAAGTACTCCGAACCCGGGCGAAGCCCGGAGGGTCGCTACTCGTCGACCACCTGGAGCAGGGAGGGGACAGCCGGACAGGGGACGAGGTCGTTGCCCACAACGTCCGACAGGCGCGTCTGGTGCAGGAACACGTAGACATGCGCCGAAAGCGATTCCCAGAGCCGGTTCGCCATCGACTGCGCACGGCTGCCCGACAGGCCGCCCGATGCGGCCGCCCCGGTATGCAACGCGCTCACGGTCTCGTCGACCGCCTCGAGCACGTCGGAGACCCGGATCTCGGACGCGGCCCGCGCCAGTCGGTAGCCGCCGCCCGGGCCGCGGATGGACTCGACCAGACCGGCCCGCCGCAGTTTCACGAAAAGCTGCTCCAGATAGGGCAGCGAGATGTCCTGCCGTCTGGAGATCTCCGACAGCGACGCCGTCGTCCCCGCGTCCCGCTGCGCGAGGTCGACCAGCGCCACCATCGCGTATCGCCCCTTGGTGCTCAGCTTCATCGACGCCCCCTCACTCCGATTGACGCCTCGGCGCACAGGGCTTACCTCGTGCCACCACGGAAAATCGGTCGGACGGGTTTATCGTCCGGGCCCGTTCCGCGTCAACCGACCGAAGCGACAGGAGCGCCCATGCCCGAAGTGATCTTCCCCGGCCCCGAGGGTCGCCTCGAAGGCCGGTATCACCCCCAGAAGGTCAAGGACGCCCCGATCGCCATCGTGCTGCATCCGCATCCGCAATTCGGCGGCACGATGAACAACCGCGTGGTCTACAACCTGCATTACGCGTTCCAGGAGCTCGGCTTCACGGTTCTGCGCTTCAACTTCCGCGGCGTGGGCCGAAGCCAGGGCGAGTTCGATCAGGGCATCGGCGAGCTTTCCGACGCGGCCTCCGCGCTCGACTATCTCCAGGCGCTCAACCCGAACGCCAAGCATTGCTGGGTCGCGGGCTTCTCCTTCGGCGCGTGGATCGGCATGCAGCTTCTGATGCGCCGGCCGGAGATCACGGGCTTCATCTCCGTGTCGCCGCAGCCCGACCGCTACGATTTCAGCTTTCTCGCCCCCTGCCCCGCCTCCGGCCTCGTCATCAACGGGTCCATTGACCGTGTCGCGCCGCCCGCGGACACGCTGGCGCTGGTCAACAAGCTCCATGAGCAGAAGGGCATCACGATCACCCACGAGGAGATGGAAGGCGCGGGGCATTTCTTCGAGGATCCGTACATGGACCCGATGATCGCATCGGTGAAGAGCTACGTCGCGCGGCGCATGACCGAGACCACGCGGTGAGGCGCGCGTGAGCCTGACCGAGGAGCTGGCCGACAAGCTCGCCGCGCGCGTGATCGCCCATGTCGAGAAGACGGGGGACGAGGACGTCGTCGCGCTCCTGTCGCGAAGCCTCGACGATACGTGCCAGACGCTGCGCGACGCGTTCCACACCTCGCTCCGGGTCCAGCGCGCGGCGCTCCGGGCCGACCGGCTCCTCGCCGAGCGTATGGCCGGGTTCGACGACCGGCACCCATCGCAGGACACGGCCGCCCGGCCGGTGCCGCCCGACGTTGGCTGATCTCGACGATCGCATGGCCTTCCTTCTGGAGGCCGGCCGCCTTTCCTCGGTCGAGCGCGCGACCCGTGTCGTGGACGGCACGCGGGCCGAGAACTCGGCGGAGCATTCCTGGCACCTCGCGCTGTTCGCCCTGACGCTCGCGCCGCACGCCCCCGACGGCGTGTCCATCGATCGCGTCATCCGCATGCTGCTCCTGCACGATCTGGTCGAGATCGACGCCGGCGACACGCCGATCTATGCCGCGAAGGCCGGGGACGCCGCCGCGCAGGCCCGCGCCGAACGGGCGGCCGCGGACCGCATCTTCGGCCTCCTGCCCGCGTCGCAGGGCGCCCTGTTCCGCGCGCTCTGGAACGAGTTCGAGGCGGCCGAGACGCCGGACGCCCGGTTCGCCAAGGCGCTCGACAGGTTCCAGCCGCCGAATCTGAATCTCGCCGCCGGCGGCGGGTCCTGGCGCGACTACGACGTGTCGGAGGACGCGATTCGCGCCCGGATCGGACCGGAGATCGCGCGCGGCGCGCCCGACCTCTGGACCTGGATTTCCCGCAGGATCGCCGCCTTCTTCGCCGGCTAGCGCGGAAATCCTTCGGGCCCGCCGAAACGCCTTGCGCCCTTTCCTCGTGACGGCGCGGGGGATCGGCGGGGTGTCGGGCCATGCGTCCGGCACCCCGTCGATGCGGGCGGCCCATCCGAACGCGAAGGATGGCGCCGCCCCCGACGGCCATCCAAACAGGCGCCGCCGGTTCATGGCGCCACGGCCGCACGGCCGCCGGCCCGGACGCGCCTGCGGGCGGGCCTCTCCAACCGCCCGGATCGTTCCGCCCCGTCGCTGGCCCCCGCCCGGGGGATGCGCTACGACCCTCGCAACGTCTGGCGCAATTCCGGAGACCCCATGTCCAAGATCAAGGTCGAAAACCCTGTCGTCGAGCTCGACGGCGACGAGATGACCCGCATCATCTGGCGATTCATCAAGGACAAGCTGATCCTGCCCTACCTAGACGTCGACCTGCTCTACTATGACCTCGGCATGGAAGCGCGCGACGAGACCGACGACCGGGTCACCGTGGACGCCGCTGAGAAGATCAAGGAGGTCGGCGTCGGCGTGAAATGCGCCACCATCACGCCGGACGAGGCGCGGATGGAGGAGTTCGGGCTGAAGCGCATGTACCGCTCGCCCAACGGGACCATCCGCAACATTCTCGGCGGCGTCATCTTCCGCGAACCCATCATCTGCCGCAACGTCCCCCGCCTCGTGCCCGGCTGGACCAAGCCCATCGTCGTCGGCCGCCACGCCTATGGCGACCAGTACCGCGCCACCGATTTCCGCTTTCCGGGCAAGGGCAAGCTCTCCATCAAGTTCGTCGGTGAGGACGGGCAGGAGATCGAGCACGAGGTCTTCGACGCGCCGGGGTCCGGGGTGACGATGGCGATGTACAACCTCGACGAATCGATCCGCGACTTCGCCCGCGCCTCCATGAACTACGCGCTGAACCGGGGCTGGCCGCTCTATCTGTCCACGAAGAACACGATTCTGAAGGTCTATGACGGGCGCTTCAAGGACATCTTCCAGGAGGTGTTCGACGCCGAGTTCAAGGACCGGTTCGCGGCGAAGAAGATCTGGTACGAGCACCGTCTGATCGACGACATGGTCGCGGCCTCGCTGAAATGGTCGGGCGGCTATGTCTGGGCCTGCAAGAACTACGACGGCGACGTGCAGTCCGACACCGTCGCGCAGGGCTTCGGCTCGCTCGGCCTGATGACCTCTCAACTGATGACGCCCGACGGCAAGATCGTGGAGGCGGAGGCCGCGCACGGCACGGTCACGCGCCATTTCCGTCAGCATCAGGCCGGCAAGGAAACGTCGACCAACTCCATCGCCTCCATCTATGCCTGGACCGGCGCGCTGAAGCACCGCGCCAAGCTCGACGACAACGCGGCGCTGCGCAACTTTGCGGAAACGCTCGAGACCGTGATCGTCCAGACGGTGGAAAGCGGGCATATGACGAAGGATCTCGCGCTCCTTGTCGGGCCGGATCAGAAATGGCTCACCACGATGGGATTCCTCGAAAAGGTCGACGCGAACCTGCAGGCGGCGCTGTAGCGCGCACGCCCCGCGCACCCGTTCCAACCCATGGCAGAAACCTCCACGCCCTGGCCGAACCGCGAGCCGCATCGCCCTGCGGCCGTCGCGCACACGCCCCTCGAGGATGCTCAGGCCATTCTCCTCGGCACGGCGCTCTGCGCGCTGGGCGTGCTCTTGCTGACGTCGGCGGGACTCGTGACCGGCCAGACCGCGGGACTCGGCATCCTGGCAAGCTACCTGACCGGCTGGCCGTTCGGGCTCTGGTTCTTCGTCCTGAACCTGCCGTTCTACGTGCTCGGCTGGCGGCGGATGGGACCGCGCTTCATCGCCCGGACGGTGATCGCGGTCTCGCTGCTGTCGGTCTTCGCCGCGCTGCTGCCGTCCTTCGTCACCTTCGAACGACTCGACCCTTGGGTCGCCTCGGCGCTCGCGGGCGCCGTGACGGGCATGGGGCTCATCGTGATCTTCCGGCACGGCGCTTCGCTCGGCGGCATCGGCATCCTCGCGCTCTGGATGCAGGAGCGGTTCGGGGTCCGGGCGGGGTGGGTGCAACTTGGCTTCGACGCGGTGCTCTTTGCGACGGCGTTCGTGATCCTCGACCCGTTCCTCGCCCTGGTCTCGCTTCTGGGCGCGGTGATCGTGAACCTCGTCATCGCGGTCAACCATCGCCGCGACCGCTATATCGGACGCTGACGTGAACTGGGTGCTCCTGATCCTCGCCATCGCCTTCGAGACCGTCGGCACCTCGGCGCTGAAGGCCTCCGGCGGCTTCACCCGCCTCGGACCCTCGCTCGTCACGCTGTTCTGCTTCGTGGTGTCGCTGTTCCTGCTGTCGCTTGTCCTCCGGACGATCCCCGTGGGCATCGCCTATGCCATCTGGTCCGGGCTCGGCATCGTGCTGATCGCGGCGATCGGCTGGGTCGTCTTCGGGCAGCGGCTCGATCTTCCCGCGATTGCCGGGCTGATCCTGATCATCTCCGGGATCGTCGTGATGCAGCTCTTTTCCGACACGACGGGGCACTGAACCCGCCGATCGCCCCGTCAGGCCGCGCTGATCACGCCCCGCGCCGCGTCGAGCGCCGCGTCGGCCTGCGCGATGTCGGCCCCGCCGCCCTGCGCCATCTCGGGCCGGCCACCGCCGCCGCGCCCGCCGAGCGCCTCCACGGCGGCCTTGACGAGATCGACCGCCGAAACCCGGTGGGCAAGGTCCTTCGTGACCCCTGCCGCGACCGCGGGCTTCGCGCCCGTATCGGCGATCAGCACGACCACGCCGGTCCCGAGGGCGGCCTTCTGCGCGTCGATCATCGGGCCGAGATCCTTGCCGGACACGCCGGAAATCACCTGCATCACGGCCTTCATCCCGTTGATGTCCTGCGCCGTCGCGCCCGCGCCCATCGCCTTCTCGCGGCGAAGTTGCGCCACCTCGTTCTGGAGCGCGCGGCGCTCGTCCATGAGAGCGCGGACCCGTGCGCCGACCTCCTCGGGCTGGGACTTGAACAGATTGGCGAGTTCGGCCACCCGGTGATCCTGCGCCCGCAGGTAATCCATCGCCGCCTGCCCGGTCAGCGCCTCGATCCGCCGGATGCCCGCGCTCGACGCCTGATCGCCCAGCGTGACGAAAGCGCCGATCTCGCCGGTCCGGCCGACATGCGTGCCGCCGCAGAGCTCGATCGAGTAGGTCCGCTTGTCGGCCCCCTTGCCGGTTCCGTCCTCCGCACCCATCGAGACGACGCGCACCTCGTCGCCGTACTTCTCCCCGAACAGCGCCTGCGCGCCGAGCGCGCGCGCGTCGTCGGGCGCCATGATCCGCGTCGACACCTCGGCGTTCTGCCGGATAAAGGCGTTCACCTCCCCCTCGATCCGCGCGAGCTCCGCCAGCGAGACCGCCCGGCCGTGGCTGAAGTCGAAGCGCAGCCTGTCGGGCGCGTTGAGCGAGCCGCGTTGCGCGACGTGGTCGCCGAGCGCCCCGCGAAGCGCCTCGTGCAGAAGGTGCGTCGCGGAGTGGTTGGCGCGGATCGCCGACCGGCGCTCGTGATCGACCGCGAGCTCCGCCGACTGGCCGCGCTCGATGCGCCCCTCCTCGATCTCGGCCAGATGCATGTAGACACCGGCGGACTTGCGCGTGTCCGTCACCCGCGCGCGGCCCGACTGCGTGCGCACGATCCCGGTATCGCCCACCTGGCCGCCCGCCTCCGCGTAGAACGGGGTCTGGTTGATGACGATGGCGACGGTCTCGCCGGCCGTCGCGGCGTCCACCTCCGCCCCGTCGCGGACGAGCGCGCGGATCTCGCCCTCGGCCGTCTCCGTGTCGTAGCCGAGGAACTCGGTCGTGCCGTGACGTTCCGCCAGGTCGAACCAGATCGCCGCATCCGCCTGCTCGCCCGAGCCGGACCACGCCGCCCGGGCCCGCGCCTTCTGCTCGGCCATCGCCGCATCGAAGCCCGGCACGTCCACAGCGAAGCCCTTTTCCCGCAACGCGTCCTGCGTCAGGTCGAGGGGAAAGCCGTAGGTGTCGTAGAGCTTGAACGCCGTCGCGCCGCCAAGCGTGCCGCCCGCGGGCAGGCGTCCGACCTCGTCCTCGAGCAGGCGAAGGCCGCGATCGAGCGTGGCGCGGAACCGCTCCTCCTCGCCGCGCAGCGTCTCCTCGATCAGCGCCTTCGCACGGCCGAGCTCCGGGTAATGCTGCCCCATCTGCTGTACCAGCGCGGGGACGAGCCGGTGCATCACCGGGTCCTGCGCGCCGGCCTGGTGCGCGTGGCGCATGGCGCGTCGCATGATCCGGCGCAGCACGTACCCGCGCCCCTCGTTCGACGGCATCACGCCGTCCGCGATCAGGAAGGCGGTGGAACGCAGGTGGTCGGCGATCACCCGGTGATGCACGTTCTCGGACCCGTCCGCCTCCGTCGACGTCGCGTGCGCGCTGGCCTCGATCAGCGCGCGCATCAGGTCGGTGTCGTAATTGTCGTGCTTGCCCTGCAGGAGCGCGCCGATCCGCTCCAGCCCCATGCCGGTATCGATCGACTGCATGTCCAGCGGTCGCATCGAGCCGTCGGGCAGCTGTTCGTTCTGCATGAAGACGAGGTTCCAGATCTCGATGAACCGGTCGCCGTCCTCGTCCGGGCTGCCCGGCGGGCCGCCCGGGATGTGATCGCCGTGGTCGTAGAAGATCTCGCTGCACGGACCGCAGGGGCCGGTCGGGCCCATGCGCCAGAAATTGTCGTCGCTCGCGATGCGGATGATCCGCTCGTCCGGCAAGCCCGCGACCTTCTTCCACAACGCCGCCGCTTCGTCGTCGGTATGGAAGATGGTGACCAGCAACCGGTCAGGGTCGATCGCGAACTCTTTCGTGAGCAACTCCCAAGCATAGGGGATCGCGTCGGCCTTGAAGTAGTCGCCGAAGCTGAAATTGCCCAGCATCTCGAAGAAGGTGTGGTGACGGGCGGTATAGCCCACATTGTCGAGGTCGTTGTGCTTGCCGCCGGCGCGGACGCATTTCTGCGACGTTGCGGCGCGGTTGTAATCCCGGTTTTCGACCCCTGTGAAGACGTTCTTGAACTGGACCATGCCCGAGTTGGTGAACATCAGCGTCGGGTCGTTGCGCGGCACGAGGGGCGAGCTGTCGACCACGGCGTGTCCGTTGCGCGCGAAATGGTCGAGGAAAGTCGAGCGGATGTCGTTCAGGCTGGGCATGTCTTTCGTCCTCGCGCGGCGGGTCCGCGCCGTCCTATCGCCGCCATGCCGGCCCGTCCAGTCGGGCAACGAAGACGGGGCCGCCCGGCAGGCGACCCCGTCACGTCATCCGGCCATGGTCCGCGCGCGGCGGACGGTCACTGGTCCAGAATCTCGTCGTTGTCGTCGGCGCCCATCTTGAAGTCGAGGCCGTGGGCCGCGCGGATCTTGTCCTCGATCTCGAGCGCGACGGAGGGGTTCTCGCGCAGGAACGTCTTGGAGTTCTCGCGTCCCTGCCCGATGCGCTCGTCGCCGTAGCTGAACCAGGCACCGGACTTGTCGACCACGCCGGCCTTCACGCCGAGGTCGAGCAGCTCGCCCATCTTGGAGATGCCCTCGCCGTACATGATGTCGAACTCGACCTGCTTGAACGGCGGCGCGACCTTGTTCTTGACGACCTTCACCCGCGTGGTGTTGCCCACGACCTCGTCGCGATCCTTGATCGCGCCGATGCGACGGATGTCGAGCCGGACGGAGGAATAGAATTTCAACGCGTTGCCGCCCGTGGTCGTCTCCGGCGAGCCGAACATGACGCCGATCTTCATGCGGATCTGGTTGATGAAGATCACCATGCAATTCGAGCGGGAGATCGAGCCCGTGAGCTTGCGCATGGCCTGGCTCATCAGGCGCGCGTGAACGCCGACCGAGCTGTCGCCCATGTCGCCCTCGAGCTCCGATTTCGGCGTCAGCGCCGCGACCGAGTCCACCACCACGAGGCTCACCGCGCCGGAGCGCACGAGCGTGTCCACGATCTCGAGCGCCTGCTCGCCGGTATCGGGCTGCGAGATCAGGAGCTCGTCGAGATCGACGCCCAGCTTGCGGGCGTATTGCGGGTCGAG
The DNA here is from genome assembly GCF_947494025.1 of uncultured Jannaschia sp. GTDB lineage: Bacteria > Pseudomonadota > Alphaproteobacteria > Rhodobacterales > Rhodobacteraceae > Jannaschia. The sequence goes on along the minus strand of NZ_CANLTQ010000002.1, from coordinate 130,973 downwards.
CGCGTGCTCGGCGTCGACAAAGGCGCAGACGCCGCCCTTCTTCTGTTCCTCGGCGACGACATGGAGGGTCAGCGTCGTCTTGCCCGAGGATTCCGGGCCGTAGATCTCGACCACGCGGCCCTTCGGCAGGCCGCCGATGCCGAGCGCGATGTCGAGGCCAAGGGAGCCGGTCGAGGTCGACTCGATGTCCTTGAGGACGTTGTCGCCCCCGAGCTTCATGATGGAGCCCTTGCCGAACTGCCGCTCGATCTGGGCCAGCGCGCTGTCGAGCGCCTTCTGCTTGTCCGCGCCGCGTTTGTCAGCCATGTCGATAAGGTTCGCCATTCCCATAGTATCAGGCCCTTGTTGCATGCTGCCGCAGCCGCGGCAATCGGGGTTTCGTTCTCGTATCGTTCTGCTTGCACCGGATATGGAACGTTTGGGGAACGCATTCAAGTAATCATTCAAATCGACCTTAATTCGCGCGATGGGGAGGGCATGGAAGCGAGAATCCGAACGTGTTGATCTTCTGGAAGGCCCGTCTCGTGCTGCTGGCGGTGCCCAAGACGGGCTCCACCGCGCTCGAGGCGGCGCTCGTCCCGCACGCGGCCGCGGCGATCGTCGATCCGCCGGGACTGAAACATTGCGGCGTGCGGAGATACGACCGCGAGCTGCGTCCGTTCTTCGAGCGGAACGGGCGGTCGCTGGAGAAGATGGCCCTGGTGCGGGAGCCGGGGGACTGGCTTGGAAGCTGGTTCCGCTACCGCACCCGGCCCGCGCTGCGGGGCCATGCGAACTCCACCGCGGGCCTGACGTTCGCGGAATTCATGGAGGCGCATCTCGCGCCCGATCCACCCCCCTTCGCGCGCGTCGGATCGCAGGCGGTGATGCTCGCGGACGGGGTCGACCACCTGTTCCGGCACGAGGCGATGGACCGCGCGGTCGCGTATCTCCGCGAGCGTCTCGACCTCGCGTTCGAGCTTCCGCGCGCGAATGCCTCGCCGGGCGGCGACCTGTCGCTGCCGCCCGCCCTGACCGCGCGGCTGCGCGACGAACGGGCGGCGGATTACGCGCTTTGGGAGGGGGCGGCCCGATGACCTATTGCAGCGCCTGCTCCACCGTGCGGGTCAAGTCGTTCAGCGAGAACGGCTTGGCCAGAAAGGTCGCGTTCGGCACGGGGGCGCTGGTTTCCGACAACGCGTCCTGCGTGTAGCCCGAGATGAAGACGGTCCGCACCTTGGGCCGGTCCTCGAGCGCCTTGCGCACCCAGCTCGGCCCGTCGAGCCCCGGCATCATCACGTCGGTCACGAACAGGTCGACGACGAGCGACGCGTCCGACAGCTGCGCGAGGGCGGATTCGGCGTTCTCGGCCTCCACCACGTCGTAGCCGCGCAGGCGAAGCGCGCGGGAGGCGAAGGCCCGGACCGGCGCCTCGTCCTCGACCAGAAGCACGACAGGGCGCGCGCGGTCCCCGGTCGTTTCGGCGGGCGCGTCGACGGTCGCCCCGTTCGCGCCGCCCCCGGTCTTCGCGCGGGCGGCATGGACCGCCTTGGCGATCAGGCGGTCCGCCTCGTCCGCGGTTCCGGCCCTGCCCGGATCGACATCCTCGCGCCCGGATCCCGCATCCCTGTCGCCCTTCGCCGGAGCGCGCGCGGCGTCCCCGTCCTCCGCCCGGCTGCCCGGGCGTTCGGGCGCCGCCGGCAGATCGACCGGGTTGGCCGGAACGGCGGGCGTCGCGACGGCGGGCGACGCGAGCATCTCGTCGGGATCGTCATCGAGATCGGCGACCTTCTCGTCGTCGGGCATGGCCGGGAAGTACAGGCTGAACCGCGTTCCCACGCCGAGTTCGGAATCCGCGAAGATATAGCCGCCGGACTGCTTCACGATGCCGTAGGCCATCGACAGGCCGAGGCCGGTCCCTTCGCCCGGTCGCTTGGTCGTGAAGAACGGCTCGAAGATCCGGCCGAGGTTGTCGCTGGAGATGCCCAAGCCCTCGTCGGTCACGGTGATGACCACGTACTGGCCCGGCGGCATCGTCACCCGGTCGCGGGTCTGCGGCTGGTTCAGGAAGCGGCACTCGGTCTCGATCCGGATCTCGCCGCCCTCGGGCATCGCGTCCCGCGCGTTGACCACGAGGTTCATCAGCACCTGCTCCAGCTGCCGCCGGTCGCCCCGGACCGGAATGAGGCCGGGATCGTGCTGCAGCGTAAGGCGGACATTGTCGCCCACCAGCCGGTTCAGAAGATGCGCGAGATCGCTCAGCGTGTCGCGCAGGTCCACCGGCTGCATCTGCAGCTTCTGCTTGCGCGAGAACGCAAGGAGCTGGCCCACGAGGGCGGCCGCGCGGTTCGCGTTCTGGTTGATCTGCTTGAGGTCCGCGAAATCCTCGTCGCCCTCCTCGTGGCGCAAGAGCAGCAGGTCGCAATGGCCCGAGATCGCCGTGAGGAGGTTGTTGAAGTCGTGCGCCACGCCGCCGGCGAGCTGACCGATGGCCTGCATCTTCTGGCTCTGCACGAACTGCGCCTCGAGGGTCTTGAGCTCGGTCGCATCGTTCAGCACGGCGAGCAGGCCGCCTTCCGCGTCGTCGACCGGGCGGCCCAGCGTGATCTGCAGGTAGGTCTCCACCTCGGCGCCGGTCACCCGCACCACCTCCGCGCGGTAAAGGCCCCGCCCGGCCGCGGCCTCGCTGACCCATTCGCGGACACTGCGGCCCAGCCCCTCGACCATGGCGGCGAGCCGGACCTCTCCGGGGGACGCGGTCGCCGGCAGCAGATCGCGCGCCAGCCGGTTGGCGGACAGGACGCGGCCCTCGGAATCGAGCCGCAGAAGGGCCACGGGCAGGGAGTCGAGCCCGACGCGATCGTTCTGATGCTCCGTCGCCGGCATCACGAAAACCTCGGACCGCCCGTTCACCGATTCCGACAGGATGACGCGGACGGGCTGTGGCCCGTCGTCGGTGAGAAGCCGGTTCAGACCACCGCTCACGAGAGGCAGGTCCTGGAACAGATCCCGCAGGCGCTCGGCGCGATGTCCCACCTGCGCGCGCAGCACCTCGTTCGTGTAAAGCACCGTTCCCGACGGGCCGAAGGCCAGCATCGGCAGGCCGATCCCATCGCGCGCGCGCGCGGGCCGGTCCACGAGGTCGACGAACCGCCATAGAAGGCCGCCGGGGATTTGGCGCACCGCCACGCGGACATGGCCCCTGCGCGTCACGACGTCCTCGTGCGCGGAGCCCTGCCCCCGCGCGGCGTGGCGGAGGCGATGGACGACGGCGTCCGGATTGGCGAAGAGCGCCTCCAGCGCGGTCGTCATCGCCGCGCCGTCCTGCGCGCCGAACTTGTCGATAGCGGCGGCGTTCTGCGCGAACACGGTTCCGGCCTCGTCCGTGCACAGGCCCGGGGCGGTGTCGAACTCGAGGAACTCCATCACGGCCTTCAGCCGGCGGCGCTCCATGCGGGCGTCCACATTGGCCGCGATCTGCAACGCGGCGGGGATCGCCGCGAGCGATCCCGCCAGGGCGAGCAGCAGCGCGCGCGATACGTCGAGCTCCACCACAAAGGACGCCAACACCGCGGCGAGCGCCGCAAGAAAGAAGATCGTGGACCCGGTCCGCAATCGGTTGAGGGTCTGTGCCGTATCGCCCAAAGTCCACCCTTTCGCCGAGCCTGATCGGCCTATCCGTCGATAACGCGGTAAACGTATCCTAAATAAATCTTAATACGGAATTAATCCGGCCCCGAATGCCGGCGGCCGTACGGTTCCGGTCCGGGCGCGCCGCTGCCCGGATATAGCCCGGTCCGCGCTGACCCACCCCGTCGGCGGCCCGGCTCAGGAGTTGAACTTCCAGCCCGCCGCGCGGGCCTGCACCCAGTTCCAGCTCGATCGACACATCTCCTCCAGGTCGCGCCGCGCCTCGAAGCCGAGCTCGGACCGCGCACGGCTCGGATCGGCGTAGAGCTTCGGAACATCGCCCGCCCGCCGCGGCGCGATGCGGTAGGGCAGCTCGCGCCCGACGACCTTCTGATAGGCACCGTGCATCTCCAGCACCGAGACGGGATTGCCCGTTCCGATGTTGAGCCGGTGCGCCCGCCCGTCCAGCAGCGCCTGCAGCGATTTCACATGGGCGTCGGCCAAGTCCATCACGTGGATGTAGTCGCGCCAGCAAGTCCCGTCCGGCGTGTCGTAGTCATCCCCGAAAACGCGCAGCTCCGGCATCTCGCCCGTCGCGACCTTTGCGACATAAGGCATCAGGTTCTCCGGCGTGCCGCGCGGATCCTCCCCGATCAGCGCGGACGCATGCGCCCCCACCGGGTTGAAATACCGCAAGACGCCGATCAGCCAGGGATCGGCCTGTGCCGCCTGCTCCAGAATGCGCTCGCAGGTGACCTTGGTGAAGGCATAGGGCGAGGTATGGGCGAGCGGCATGTCCTCCGTCAGCGGAAAGACCTCCGGCTCGCCGTAGACCGTGGCCGTCGAGGAGAAGACGAGGCGCCAGACCTCCGCCGCCCGCATCGCCAGCATCAGGTTCGTCAGCCCGCCGATATTCGTCTCGAAATAGTCGAGCGGCTTCGCCACGCTCTCGCCCACCGCCTTCCTGGCGGCGAAATGCACCACGCCGTCGATGGGCTTCGCCGCGAAGAGCCGCGTCAGCAGCGCGCGGTCGAGCACCGTTCCCTCCACCACGTCGACATCCGCGCCGGTCAAACGGGCGAGCCGGTCGATCACGCCTCCGTCGGAGTTCGAGAAGTCGTCGAGGATCGTCACCGCGAACCCGGCCTCGCGCAGCGCCACATAGGTGTGCGACCCGATATAGCCGGCCCCGCCGGTGAGGAGGATGTGCGGCATGTCGGATCTCCGGAAAAGCTGTCGGTTCTCCGCGTCTAGCGGCTCCGCATCCGCGCGAAAACCCTGCGGCGCGCGACGAGGTGAACGCCGGCGCGACAGGAACGGATCGCGGGCGGGCGGCTTCGGGTCGGCCGGGACGGTCTTTCGCGAGGGCCGCATTTCGCCTAGTCAGGCACGAACACCACAAGATAGAGCAGCAGAATGCCCGACGATCTCCTCGACGGCGCCCAGCCGGACCATAGCTACGACGCCTCCTCCATCGAGGTGCTGGAGGGGCTGGAGCCCGTCCGCAAGCGCCCGGGGATGTATATCGGCGGCACCGACGAGCGGGCGCTCCACCACATGGTGGCCGAGGTGCTCGACAACTCGATGGACGAGGCGGTGGCCGGCCACGCCAACCGGATCGAGGTGGAGCTTCTCGCCGACGGCTCCTGCACGATCCGCGACAACGGCCGCGGCATCCCCGTCGATCCCCACCCGAAGTTCCCCGGCAAGTCCGCGCTGGAGGTGATCCTCTGCACGCTCCACGCCGGCGGCAAGTTCTCCGGCAAGGCCTACCAGACCTCGGGCGGCCTGCACGGCGTGGGCGCCTCCGTGGTCAACGCGCTCAGCGATTCGATGGTAGTGCAGGTCGCCCGCGACCGCCAGCTCTGGGAGCAGCGCTTCTCCCGCGGCGTCCCGCAGGGGCCCGTGGCCCGGATCGGCGCGGCGCCGAACCGGCGGGGCACGACCACCACCTTCCACGCCGACCCGGAGATCTTCGGCACCCACCGCCTGAAGCCCGCGCGGCTGTTCCGCTCGATCCGCTCCAAGGCCTACCTGTTCTCCGGCGTCGAGATCCGCTGGTCGTCGGAGATCGACGACGGGGAAACGCCCACCAGGGCCACGTTCCACTTCCCCGGCGGGCTGGCCGACTACCTCGCGGAAACGCTGGGCGACGCCGCGACCTATGCCGACGCGCCCTTCGCCGGCACCGTCGACTTCCGGGAGCGGTTCGGCATCCCCGGCAAGGTCGAGTGGGCGATCAACTGGACCCCCTCCCGCGACGGCTTCCTGCAAAGCTACTGCAACACCGTCCCCACGCCCGAGGGCGGCACCCACGAGCAGGGGTTCTGGGCCGCGATCCTGAAGGGCGTGAAGGCCTACGGGGAACTCGCGGGCAACCGCAAGGCCGCGCAGATCACCCGCGACGACCTGACCACCGGGGGCGCGGCCCTCGTCTCCTGCTTCATCGCGGAGCCCGAATTCGTCGGCCAGACCAAGGACCGGCTCGCCACCACGGAGGCCGCGCGGCTGGTGGAGACGGCGATCCGCGACCGCTTCGACACCTGGCTCGCCTCCGACACCAAGGCCGCGGGCGCCATCCTCGACTTCCTCGTGCTGCGCGCGGAGGAGCGTCTGCGCCGCCGGCAGGAGAAGGAGACGGCCCGCAAATCCGCCACCAAGAAGCTCCGCCTGCCCGGCAAGCTCGTCGATTGCACGGCGAGCGCGCGCGACGGCACCGAGATCTTCATCGTGGAGGGCGACTCGGCCGGCGGCTCCGCCAAGATGGCGCGCGACCGCAAGACCCAGGCGCTCCTGCCCCTGCGCGGCAAGATCCTGAACGTGCTCGGCGCGGCGTCCTCCAAGCTCGGCTCCAACGCGGAGATCTCGGACCTGTCGCAGGCGCTGGGCGTCGGGCTGGGCTCGCGCTTCGACATCGAGGATCTGCGCTACGACAAGGTCATCATCATGACCGACGCCGACGTGGACGGGGCGCATATCGCCGCGCTCCTGATGACGTTCTTCTTCACCCAGATGCGGCCGATGATCGACAGCGGCCACCTCTACCTCGCCTGCCCGCCGCTGTTCCGGCTGACGCAGGGGGCGAACCGCGTCTACTGCCTCGACGAGGCCGAGCGCGACGCCTGGCTGAAGAAGGGTCTGGGCGGCAAGGGAAAGAACGGCGGCAAGATCGACGTCTCCCGCTTCAAGGGTCTGGGCGAGATGGACGCGAAGGACCTCAAGGAGACGACGATGGACCCCGCCTCCCGCAAGCTCATCCGCGTCTCCATCGACGAGGACCTCCCCGGCGAGACCGGCGACCTCGTGGAACGCCTGATGGGCAAGAAGCCGGAGATGCGGTTTCAGTATATTAGTGAGAACGCAAGGTTTGCGGGGGAGTTGGATGTGTGAGGCGGTGCCCAATCTAGAGGCATCCACCCAAATAGCGTTTTCTCGCATAATAGAACGCCGATTCTTCAATACGGGCGATCTAGATTATATTTCTGCTCGTGTGCTCTTCTTTCACGGTTTAACAGAGAATTTTCTTTGGTCTGCCTTACAATCTGCTGAGAAGCATTTGAAAGCAGCTCTGCTATTTCGAAAGATTCCGACCGGCAAGACGCATAATATCGAGAAGTTGTATGACTTACTTTTAACGTCCGATGATGTTCTGGAACCCCCGCCAATAGATTATTCAGAATCAATTGAATTTTTAGATCCAGAATGCTTCACTGTTGCAGACATCGTTACGAAATTGAATTTCGATGGTCATTCGAGCGTGCGTTATGGCGAATTTAAGTATGAGTGGTCAATCTATGATTTGATAGCCTTTGATTGGCTTATCAAATGGGGCAGGATTCAAAGTCAAACTCATCCTAACTTTTTCGAAAGACGGAAAATTTATGTTAGTGATGCCCCTGTTACAACGTTTGGCGCAGTACGCCTAACTGAAAAAACTAGTGAAGCTCTGTTCTACAACAACTTTGCTTTTGGAAACTCCCCTGATCTTCAGTATGGCCCCGGCCTTTTACATATGAGTACGGACGATGCTATTCATAGATACGCATTAGCCCAGAATGATGTTCGAGGTATAGCCGCCCGAAAAGCTGAGGCGGAACTCCTCGATCTTATAAAAGGAAAATACTAGTACGGGTGGGATCAAAGAATAACCGCCCGGCCGCAGGCCGGGCAGCCCCCGACCGCCCCCCATGGGCGGGGGCTCCGCCCCCACCCGCGGCCGGGGCCTGCCCTCTCCGCATCACGGGCGACTGCTCCGCCCCGCATCGTGGACAGCCGCCCGACCCGAACCTGCCTCTCTCCGCGCCACCCTGCCGATCCCCGCGCCGATCACGGCACCGTGTCCCGCCCCCGCGCCCCTCGCCCTTGCACGCCCCCCGCTCCCGCGACGTAGGGTCGGAGGAACCCCGCCAGCCGAAGGGTCCCCAGTGCGCCGTGTCCTCAATGCCAACAGCTCGCCCGGAGCCGCGATCCACTCGCTGAAAACGATCCACTGGATCGTTTTCCTGGCGCTCGCGACCCCAGCCGCCGCGCAGGACACCGATCTCGAACTCGTCCTCCTCGCCGACGCCTCGGGCTCGATCTCGTCCACGGAGATCGCCTTCCAGCGGCGGGGCTACGCCGAGGCCATGCGGGACGCGGACGTGCTCGCCGCCATCGCCGACACCGCCTACGGCTCCATCGCCGTCACCTACGTGGAATGGGCCGAGACGCAGGACGTGGTCGTGGACTGGATGGAGATCGCCACCGCCGAGGACGCCGCCCGCTTCGCCGCGGCCCTCGACGGCCCGCCCCGCCGCGCGGTCGGGCGCAACGCCATCGGCGCGGCGCTGCTCAAGGGCCTCGACCTGATCGAGACGAACCGGATCGACGGCTGGCGCCGGGTCATCGACTTCTCGGGCGATTCCCCGCGCAACTTCTCCGGCCCCGCGATCGAGGCCGCCCGGCGGGAGGTGCTGGCCGCCGGCGTCACCATCAACGCGCTCGCCGTCATCTCGGAGCGCGGCCGGGGCGGCGGCGACACCCTCGCCCAGACCTACGGCGAGATCATCATCGGCGGCCCCGGCGCCTTCGTGGTCGCCGCCGAGACCCGCGCCGCCTTCGCCGAGGCCGTGAAGCGCAAGCTCATCCTCGAGATCGCCGGCACGCCCCCGCCCCGCGAGGTGGCGCGGAACTGAACTCTGGCGCGCGCCGGCCATCCCGCTAGGCTCCGGCCGCATGCGCGCCCTCCTCCTCCTCCTCGCCCTCACGGCCTGCACGCGGGGCGTGACGCCCGCGGAGACCGCGCTCGTGGCCCCCCTCCTCCCGGATCTGCGAACCGGGGACGTGCGGATCACCCGCAGCCCGGTCGTCGGCCTGTTCCCGATCGCCTACGACGCCCGCCCCCGCATCGCCTGCCGCGAGAGGATCGCGCCGCCGGTGGAGGGCCGCGTCGTCGCCAGCACCGCCGGCATCGTCCTCTTCGAACGCCTCTGGACCGCGCCGCGCTGGAGCCTGCCGGACTACGCCGCGCCCGTGGGCGACCATCTCGACCTCGCCACGGCGATGTTCTTCGTCCACGAGATGACCCATGTCTGGCAGTGGCAGCATCGCGACCGCACCGGCTACCATCCCGCCCGCGCCTTCTTCGAGCAGATCGAGATCGACGATCCCTACCTGTTCGACACCGAGGCGCCGACGCCCTTCCTCGACCGCGGCTACGAGGAACAGGCGAGCCTCGTGGAGGAATATCTCTGCTGCGCCACGCTCGATCCGCAGGGCGCGCGCACCGGACGCCTCCACGCGCTCCTGTCGGAGGCCCTGCCCGTCGCGCCGCCACGTGCCTTTCCGCGGCCCGTCCTCGTCCCGTGGGCCGGGGATCTCGACGGTATCTGCGCATGATCGCAAGGGCGGCGTTGCGACCCTATAGTGCCACAGCCGTAACACAGCCGTAACACAGCGATAACACGGTCAGGAGGCGGCTTCGGCCCGCTCCTCCAGCGTCAGCCACTCCTCCTCCGCGGCGGCGAGCTTTCCTTGCCGGTCGGTCAGGGCGTCGGTGGCCTTGCGGAACTTCACCGGCTCACGCGAATAAAGCTCCGGGTCGGAGAGCAACGCTTCCAGCTTCCCGATCTCCGCCTCCAACCGACTGATCTTGTTCGGCAACTCCTCCAGCCGGTGCCGCTCGGTATAGCTCAGCCCCTCCGCCTTCGGCGCCTCGGATCTCGGCTTCGCGACGGATTTCGCCGCCGGAATCCCCGCCAGCGATTCCCCCCGCTCCGGCCGTTGCGCCACATAATCCGACCACCCGCCCGGATAAACCTGCGCCCGCCCCCCGCCTTCCATCGCCACCGTCTGCGTCGCGACCAGATCCAGGAAGTCCCGGTCGTGACTCACGACGAGCACCGTCCCGTCGTACTCCCCGATAACGTCTTGCAAAAGATCGAGAGTTTCCACGTCGAGGTCGTTCGTCGGCTCGTCCAGCACGAGCAGATTCGACGGCAGCGCCATGATCCGCGCGAGCAGCAGCCGCGCCTTCTCGCCGCCCGAGAGCGATTTCACCGGGGCCTTGAACTGCTTGTCGTCGAACAGGAAATCCTTGAGATAGCCCGCGACGTGCCGCGGCGTGCCGCGCACCATCACCTGATCGGACGCCCCCGACACGCCGAGCAGCGGATCGAGCGTGAGCGAATCCCACAGGCTCGCCTCAGGGTCGAGCTTCGCGCGGGCCTGATCGAACACCGCGACCTCGAGATTGGTGCCGAGCCTTACCGTTCCGGCATCGGGCTCGACTTCGCCCAACAGCATCTTCAGGAGCGTCGTCTTGCCCACCCCGTTCGGACCGACGAAGGCGACGCGATCGCCGCGCATCACCCGCAGGTCGAAATCGCGGACGATGGCCCGGTCGCCGAAATCCTTGGACAGCCCCGTCGCCTCGATCACCCGCTTGCCGCTCGACTGCCCCGCGTCGAGTTCCAGCGCGGCGGTGCCGGCGCGGCGCACCTGCCCGGCCCGCTCGGCACGCAAGTCGGCCAGCGCGCGGACGCGGCCCTGGTTGCGCTTTCTGCGGGCGCTGATTCCCTCCACGGCCCAACGCGCCTCCGCCTTGATCTTGCGGTCGAGCTTGTGACGCGCCTGGTCCTCTTCCTCCCAGACCTTGTCGCGCCAGGCCTCGAAGGCGTCGAATCCCTTTTCCTGCCGCCGCACCGCGCCCCGGTCGATCCAGAGCGTCGCCCGCGTCAGCGCGCGCAGGAACGCCCGATCATGGGAAATCAGGACATAGGCCGCGCGCGTCGACTTCAGCTCCGCCTCCAGCCATGCGATGGCGTCGATGTCGAGATGGTTGGTCGGCTCGTCGAGCAGCATCAGCTCCGGGGCCTCCGCAAGCAGCTTGGCCAGTGCCGCGCGCCGCCGCTCCCCGCCGGAAGCCGCCTCCGGCGCCGCGTCGAGCCGGAGCTTCAGCCCCTCCGCGGCCGCCTCCACCCGCCAGGCCTCCGCCGCGTCGAGCCCGGAGGCCGCGTATTCACCCAGCGTCGCGAAGCCCGCGAGGCTCGGCTCCTGCTCCATGTAGCCGACGGCCGTGCCGGGCGAGAGCGTGCGCAGGCCGCGATCCGCCTCGACCAGCCCGGCCATGACCTTCATCAGCGTCGATTTGCCGGATCCGTTCCGGCCCACCAGCGCCACCCGGTCCCCCGGCTGCACGACCAGCGACAGGTCGGCGAAGACGGGGGCGCCGCCGAAGGTGAGGGAAATATCGGAAAGCTGGAGAAGGGGTGCGCGCGCCATGTCGCGCGGGCTATCCGCCGGACCCGGTGCCGTCAATCAGGCGGCGAGCAGCTTCGCCAGCCGCCGCGCCCGGTTCAGGGGGATCGCTGCGACCGGGAGCGCGGCGTGAACGTGGAGCGTGCCCAGATCTCGGTCGATCACGGCGTGGTCCGAGATCGAGGCCCCGAGGGCGAGCCACATCCGCAGGAGCGGCGGCATGGGGCCGGCGAGCGCGGCGAGCGGCATCGTCTCCGCCGCGCGCCGGCGGGACCGCCACGCCTCCGGCGCGACGCGGTCGGCGATCGCGACCGGACCGTTGCCCCGGAGGGGGAAGGACGCGCAGCCATGGAGCGCCGTGGCCCCCTCGGCCGTGACCGCCCGCGCCATGGTCGCGAGCATCAGGCGCGGAATCCGCGGATCCTCGTGGCCCGGCGCGATGCAGAACCGGCCGACCTCGATGGCGACGGGAAAGGCGCAGGCGAAGGCCCCGAGGTCGTAGCGGGTGCCCGCATAGCCCCCGATGGCAGCACCGTTCCGCTGCACGGCGAGCCGGGCGTAGCCGCACAACGTGCCCGCCTCCTCGACGAGCAGGTGCCGAGCGTCGCTGTCGTGCCGGTCCCGGTCGCAGGCGCCGTTCCGGAACAGGCGGGCGCGAAGCGCAAGGCCGGCTCCGGCCCTGTCCACCGGCACGATCCGTGCCCGCAGCCCGCCCGCCGTCACGTCCATGCCCCGTCCCTCCCCTTGGCCTCGACGGCTCCGCCCCTATCTCAAGCCTCGCACCGCGTTCCGGCGGTGTCCACGAGAAGGAGCGTGTCATGGAAAAGGTCGAGAAGTCCGATGCGGAGTGGAAGGAACAGCTCGGCCCGGACGCCTACAAGGTGCTCCGCAAGCACGGCACCGAACGGGCCGGCACGCACGAGGACTTTCCGAAGGGGCCGGGCACCTATGTTTGCAAGGGCTGCGGCAATCCGCTTTTCGATCAGGCGACCAAGTTCGACAGCGGCACCGGATGGCCCAGCTTCTACCAGCCCGTCGACGGCTTGGACGGTGAGAAGGTCGGCGAAAGCGTCGACAATTCGTGGTTCATGAAGCGCACGGAGGTGCATTGCGCGCGCTGCGACGGTCATTTGGGCCACGTCTTTCCCGACGGGCCGCAGCCGACCGGCCTGCGCTACTGCATCAACGGGGTCGCGCTGGACTTCGACGGCGTCGACTAGCGCTTCACGCCGCCCCGGAGCTCTCGATGGCAGGGGCTTTCACCGCTGACCCGTAATTGGGACGAGCCGTTTTCCCAATCGCACGTAGCCGGTCACATCGTGCGCCAGCCGCTCCCCGACGACGAGGCGTCGCGGGAAGGGAGGCGGCGTCGGCATCTTCGTGGGAATGGGCCGATTCCCCGACGCGCAACGCACCTGTTCCGTCTGGAACATAGACGTATTCGTCCTCGAACCGATGGACGTGGCGCTCTGTCAAAAGGTCGTCCGGCGCAATCTCGACGAGATGAGGCCGATTCCGGTCGGCGTGGCGGCGTCGCCGGGCGACGTGTTCACCCGGCGCGCACGGGCATCGGTCAAATGCGTCCTGGCGGGCCTGTCCGTCGCCGCCATCCCGGCCACGGAAAGGCGGCCCGACACCCCGGCCATCAGATGCTGTCCGCGAGTGTCTCACCCACGTTGATGCGTCCGAAATTGCGGAAGATTTGCTGGATCAGGCCGAAGTCGCGGATCGAACTCGCGGTGACGCGGCGCGAGAGCGGGACCACGCGCCCGCGCTCCAGGCCGAAGCGTTCGATATTCGCGAGCGTGCCGTTCGGAGCGAAGGACAGGGCCACCAACTGCCGGTCGATCGTGCGTCGCGGGAAGGCGCCGTAGTGCCGCACCCGGCTCTGTACGTAGTACCAGGCATCGGACCGTTCCACCCCGCTGGTCGCGGGACGTCCGACAGCGGCCTCCACCGTTTCGCGGCTGTCGACGCCGATATCGAGCGCCGCCAGCGCCTCGGGCTCGGGCACGTAGCCGTGGTTGCGGTAGGTGGCGGCACAGGCGGCCAGTCCGAAACAGAGCACGGCGACCAGCAACCGTTTCGCAATCGTCGTCATCGCCTGTCCCTTGCTGCGAACGGGCCCCCGTTGCGCGGGCGGTCCCTTTCGCCTTATGGCTTAGCCGGCCATGTCTGCGCCATCAAGGCCGGGGGGTGCTTCCTCGGACCGCGACCCGAACCGAAGAGCCCGATCGTGATGAAACCCGTCCTGTCCCATCTCCTCCGCCCCGCGGACCTGTCGCGACGGAAGGCCACGCATGTGCGCCTCGTGCCGGATGCCGGCCAGCTGGAGGCGCTTGCCGACAGGCTCGGCGTCGATGCACTCCGCAAGGTCCGTCTGGAGGGAGAGCTCCGGCCCGGACCGGGACAGGACTGGGTTCTGGACGCCGCGCTCGGCGCGACCGTGGTGCAGCCCTGCCGGGTCACGACCGATTCGGTCACGACGCGGATCGAGGAGCCGCTCCGGCGGCGGTACTCGCCGGATTACGAGGTGCCGGCCGGCGACGAGGCGGAGATGCCGGAAGACGACAGCCTCGAGCCCCTGCCGGCGATCATCGATATGGGCGAGGTGCTGGAGGAGGCGCTCGCGCTCTCCATCCCGGCCTTTCCGCGCGCATCCTCGGCGGAAGGCCTCGACCTGTCGGCGACGCCGCCCGGCGCGAAGCCGATTGAGGACGACAAGATCAGGCCGTTCGCCGCACTCGCCGCGCTGAAGGACAGGCTGCAAGGGAAGGAGTGACCGGGCGCGGGCCTACCTCGCCTCCGCCATCATCGCCCGCACCTCGGCGAGCCGGTCCGGCGAAAGGTGATGGTTCGGCGTCGCCTGCGCGTGGACGACAGCGGTCGCGGCGGCGACGAAAAGGACGCCGCCCGCGACGAGGGTTTTGAGGCACATGGCAATTGTTCCTTGATGCGTGAACCGTTCGGGACGCCTCAGATAGCCCCGAACGCCTGCACCGTCCTGTGCACCACCGCAGACCAATGCCTGCATCATGCTCCTGTCATGCAAAGGACGCACATGGCTTGCCCCCGATCCGGAACTCTGTAACAGACGCCTTCCCGCCGCTTTCGGCGGTTGGAAAATTGCTGGACCCTCGGGCGGAATGCCACTAGGGACCACCGAAATCTGAATGACACCGGGCCGCCCGTCGATGCGGTCCCCGAGAGACTCCGAGGTTGCTCCATGGCCGTCCCGCAGAACAAGGTCACCCCGTCGCGGCGCAACAACCGCCGTTCGCACGATTCCCTGAAGCCGGGCAATCCGGCCGAATGCCCCAATTGCGGCGAGCTGAAGCGCCCACATCACGTCTGCGGCGCCTGCGGCCACTACGCCGACCGCGAAGTGATCGCGGCCGACAGTGTCGATCTGGACGACGACGCTGCCTGATCCTGACGATCCGGCACGCGACGACGAAGGGGGACCGTCATGTCCGATGAGGTTCCGGCTCCCGGCGCCGACGCATCGGGCGTGCTGTCCATCGACGCGATGGGCGGGGATCACGGGCCCGAAGCCGTCGTCGCCGGGCTGGCACGTGCGGTGAAAACCCATCCGGCCATCCGCTTCATCGTTCATGGCGACAAGCCCATGCTCGACGCGCTGATCGCGCGGCGGCGTGGCCTGTCCGATCACTGCACGACCCGCCACGCGGCCGACGTCGTCGCGATGAGCGACAAGCCCAGTCAGGTGATGCGCACGGGTCAGTCCACCTCGATGTGGTCCGCCGTGGAAGCCGTCCGTTCGGGCGAGGCGACCGTATGCGTGAGCTGCGGCAATACCGGCGCGCTCATGGCCGTCAGCATGGTCCGTCTCCGCAAGCTGCCGGGCATCAACCGCCCGGCGATCGCGATTCTCTGGCCTTCGCACAACCCGTCGGGCTTCAACGTCATGCTCGATGTCGGCGCCGATATTCGCGCCGACGCGGAAGACCTCGTGCAATACGCGTTGATGGGCATGTCCTATGCGCGCAACGGCCTCGGACTCGAGCGTCCGCGAGTCGGCCTGCTCAATGTCGGCACGGAGGAGCACAAGGGCCGGACCGAACTCAAGGACGCGCATGACCGGATCGAGCAGGCGGCCGTCAGAGCCGGGTTCGACTATGTCGGATTCGTCGAGGGCGGCGACATTCCGGGCGACCGCGTCGACGTCATCGTAACCGACGGCTTCACCGGCAACGTCGCGCTCAAGACCGGCGAAGGCACGGCCCGCTTCGTGCGCGACATGCTGGGCGAGACGCTCCGCGCCACCGCAATGTCCCGCGTCGCCGCCTTTCTTGCGATGACCTCGCTCAAGCGTCTGGCGCACCGCATCGACCCGCGCCGGGTCAACGGCGGCGTGTTCCTCGGGCTGAACGGCACCGTCGTGAAGTCGCATGGCGCCGCCGACGAGACCGGAGTGGCCGCTGCGATCGGGCTCGGCTGGGAATTGTCGAAGTCCAATTTCAACGAGCGCATCAAGGCGCGCGTGACGGGCGTCGCGATGACGGCCGAGGCGCAGGGATGATCCGCTCCGTCATCCGGGGCGTCGGCCACTACCTGCCCGACCGCGTCGTTCCGAACGAGTGGTTCGAGAGCTTTCTCGACACGTCCGACGAATGGATCGTCTCGCGCAGCGGCATCGAGCGGCGCCATTTCGCGGCGGAGGGGCAGCCGACCTCCGACCTCGCGATCCGGGCGGCCCGCGCGGCGCTCGGGAATGCGGGGATCGAGGCCGATGCGATCGACGCTGTGATCGTCGCGACCTCCACCCCGGACCTGACCTTTCCCGCCACCGCGACGATCGTGCAGGCCGGCCTCGGCATGACGTGCGGCTTCGCCTTCGACGTGCAGGCCGTCTGCGCGGGGTTCATCTACGCCCTGGCCAACGCGGATTCGCTAATCAAGTCGGGTCAGGCCGAACGGGTCCTCGTGATCGGCGCGGAAACCTTCAGCCGGATCATGAACTGGGAGGACCGCAGCACCTGCGTCCTGTTCGGCGACGGCGCCGGGGCGGTCGTGATCGAGCGGGCGGAGGGCGACGGCTCCAACGCGGATCGCGGCATCCTCGCCACCGATCTGCACAGCGACGGCCGCTACCGCGAGATCCTGCAGGTCTCGGGCGGCGTGTCCGCGTCCCGGACGACGGGCCACCTCATGATGGCCGGCAAGGAGGTGTTCCGCCACGCGGTGGAGAAGCTTGCCCAGACGACGACGGACGTGCTCGCCAAGGCGGGGCTGACGCCAGCGGAGATCGACCGGGTCGTGCCCCATCAGGCGAACATCCGCATCATTACCCGCACGGCGCAGAAGCTCGGCCTGCCGATGGAGAAGGTCGTGGTCACGGTGGCCGATCACGGCAACACGTCCGCCGCCTCGATCCCCCTCGCCCTGTCGGTCGCTGCCGCGCGCGGGGAGCTTCGCACCGGCGACCTGGTCGTGACCGAGGCCATCGGCGGCGGGCTCGCCTGGGGTGCGGTGGCGCTGCGCTGGTAGACCCGACCCGCGCGATTCCGTCGCGAATCCGCGTATGAAGTTCCTCCCGCAAGTTGCTGGCGTTGACTATCTTTATCGGCCGGGCCAGACTCGAACCGGCGAGTATTTCAGCGTGCGGGGGTATGGGATGACCAACAAGACATTGACGCGGATGGATTTGAGCGAGGCGGTGTTCCGCAACGTGGGGCTGAGCCGAAACGAAAGCAGCACGCTCGTCAGCTCCGTGCTCGAGAACATCTCGGACGCGCTGGCTTCGGGCGAGCAGGTGAAGATTTCGGGCTTCGGGACCTTCTCGACGCGCGACAAGAACGCCCGTGTCGGACGCAACCCCAAGACGGGGGAAGAGGCGCCGATCCCGCCCCGCCGTGTCCTGACGTTCCGGCCTTCGCACTTGATGAAGGATCGCGTTGTCGCCGGCAACGCATCGCGGAAGGGCTGAGATTGGCGCGGGCCCCCGAAAAATCCGAAGGCGCGTTCCGCACGATCCGCGAAGTGGCGGACTGGCTCGGCGTGCCGACGCATGTGCTGCGCTTCTGGGAATCCAAGTTCGCCCAGATCGAGCCGGTGAAGGGCGCCGGCGGACGCCGCTACTACCGGCCGGAGGACATGCGTCTTCTCGGCGGCATAAAGGTCCTGTTGCACGACGAGGGCCTGCCGATCCGCGGGGTCGTCCAGAAGATCGACGAGGAGGGGGTCGACGCCGTCATGGTCCGTTCGCCTTCGCTCGACCGGTCGGAATCGGTGCCGAAGCCGCGCCGCGTGATCCGCAGCGACGACATGGCGGAGGCATCGCGCGTCGTGTCGATCGATCGCGCGCGGGAGAACGCGGTGGGTGGCGGCCCGGGCCGCGAGGCCCCGCCCGAGCCCGAGCTGCCCGAGGATCTGCCTTTCCCGTCCGACCCGAGCCCGACGCAGCCGGACATGCCCGATGACGACGACACCGTGGTTCCGCCCCAGCCTGCCGACAGGCCCGTGCCCGAACCGAGCGACATGCCGGGGCAGCCCGATCCGCCGAAGACGCGGTCCGACGATTGGTCCGACCCCGCCGGCGCGAATTCGGCGGAATCCGCCGATCCGGAGACAGACGCTTTGGAACCCGGGGCGTTCCACGAACCGGAGGAACTTCCGGATTCGTCGTCCGAGAATGGCCTGCACGATCCCGAGGAGGTGGACATGGAAATGAACGACGCGCCGGCCTCCGACGACGACGAGTCTGCCGGGCCGATGCCCGAGCCCGAAGACGCATTCGCGGAGCCCGCGTTGGCCTTCACGATCCCGGAACCCCTCGAACCGGAAACGGCGGAGTCGGCAGCCGCGGAGGGGCCGCCCGAGCCGGGGCCGACGTTCGAAGAGCTGTTCCCCTCTGAACCCGCTTCCGAGGATGCGGATGTCGCGCCCGCCCCGGTGTTCGGAACGTCCCTGTTCGACACGCAGGCCGTTTCGGCCGGAACGCCGGCCATCCGTCTGACGCCCGTGAACCGCCGGGCGCTACGTCGCGTGGTTCGCAAGCTCCGAGGCCTGATCGAGGAAGTCGAAGCCGATCTGAACGAGGGGGCAGACGGCTGACCTTTCGGCTTGCGCACCGGTCCGAAAGCCGTAAGAAGGCCCGCAGTCGGGCTATGGCGCAGCCTGGTAGCGCGTCCGTCTGGGGGACGGAAGGTCGCAGGTTCGAGTCCTGCTAGCCCGACCAAATCGCAACGCCTCTCCCCTGCCGGGGCGAGGCGTTTCGCTTGAGGGGAGCCCATGACGGTGTCTCAATTCGCCCCCGGCGTCCTAGCCTCGCAACAGATCGAGCGCCTTTTCGACGGCGGCGTGATCACGGCCCCGCCCCGCGTGCCGGGCCAGGTACAGCCGGCCAGCCTCGACCTGCGCCTCGGTGCCCGCGCGTACCGGGTGCGTGCCTCCTTTCTGCCGGGCAAGGGGCGAAGCGTGGCGGACAGGCTTGACGAGTTCGGCATGCACGAGGTCGACCTCTCTGCCGGCGCGGTGCTGGAGAAGGGCTGTGTCTATCTCGTCCCGCTGCAGGAGCGTCTCGCCCTGCCCGGCGACCTCGCGGCGGTGGCCAACGCGAAATCCTCGACCGGTCGGCTGGACCTGCTGACCCGGACCGTCGCCGACGGCGGCACCGAGTTCGACCGGATCGCCCCGGGCTACGACGGCCCGCTTTATGCCGAGATCTGTCCGCGCAGCTTTTCCGTCCTCGTGCGGCCGGGCATGCGTCTGAACCAGATACGTTTCCGCGCGGGCGAGGCCTTGCTGGACGACACGGCGCTCCGGACGCTTCACCGCGCGATGCCGCTGACCGACGGCGATCCGGTCATCGACGACGGGCTGGGCTTTTCCGTGGATCTGTCGGCGGGCGAGGCGGCCATCGTGGGCTGGCGCGCGAAACCGCATACCGGACTGATCGACCTCGACCGAATCGGACATTACCGGCCCGCCGACTTCTGGGAGGCGGTCCGCACCGACCGACGGTGCATCGTCCTCGACCCCGGCGCGTTCTACATTCTCGTCTCGCGCGAGGCGGTGACGATTCCACCCGCCTATGCCGCCGAAATGGCCCCCTACCTCGCGATGGTGGGGGAGTTCCGCGTGCATTACGCGGGCTTCTTCGATCCCGGCTTCGGTCACGGGATGCCCGCGCGCGGCGTGCTCGAAGTGCGCTGCCATGAGGCGCCCTTTGTTCTGGAGGACGGACAAAGCGTGGGCCGCCTGGTCTACGAGGCGATGTCCGAGGTGCCGGAACAGCTCTACGGACAGGACATCGCGTCGAACTATCAGGGCCAGGGTTTGAAGCTGTCGAAGCACTTCGCCGCCCCTTAGGCGTCGTGCAACGCGCCGCCAGCGACCACGAGAAACAGGCAACGGGCGCCGTCCGGGTCGCGGATGAAGACCGTAAGGAACCGAGAACAGATTGTCCCGGTCCGGCACGGCGTCCTGCGCAGGCCTGCCCGGGACGTCCCGGTCATTCGGACGGCGCCGCACGGTCGAGCAGATCACCCTGCGGATCCTGACGCCGCTCGGCGCGGACCATGTCGGTGATCGTCGTGTCGGCGGCGACCGGCTCGGCCTTCGGAGCGGGCGGCTTCGCTCCGGGTTCGCCCTCGGTCGCGACGAGCGCGTCCGGACGGTTCGCCCGGTCCGGCATGTCGAGCACGGGCAGCCCCCCGCCCGGGATGCTCAGCCGGTAGCCCGGCTCCGGCAAGCCGATCCCGGCCCGTGTGAGGGCGCCCATCACCACCCGCAGCGCCTCGCCCCGGGCCGCGTTGAACGCCGTCGTCCGCTGGTCCAGCCAGCCGTAGAACTCCATCGTCACCGTGCTGTCCCCCGCCTCCGCCACCCAGACCTGCGGCGCGGGCTCGTCGAGCACGAAGTCGAGCGAGGCGAGCGTTTCCGCCCCGATGCGCTTCGCCGCCGCCAGATCGTCGTTCGGGTCGATGCCGAGCGCGAAGCCGAAGCGGCGCTCATGGTTGCGGGTGTAATTGACGATCCTGGCCTTGAAGACGACCGCGTTCGGCAGGCGGACGTGGTTGCCGTCCGAATCGAGAAGGATCGTCGCGCGGCTCGTCAACCGGATCACGGTGCCGAGCGAGCCTTCGATGTCGACCACGTCGTTCGGCTGGAACGGCTGGCGCAGCGAAAGCATGACGGAGGCGATGAAGTTCTCCACCGTGTCGCGGACCGCGAAGCCTACGGCGAGGCCGACGATCCCCGCGGCGCCCAGCAGCGTGGAGAGAAGCGCCGTTGCGTTCAGAATGTCGAGCGCCACGACCACGCCGATCACGACGAAGGCGAGGCGCAGGATGGTGCGGTAGATCTCCGCGATGAACGCGTTGGGCGCGAGCCGGGTCCAGGGTCGCTCCCAGCGGGCAAGCGCGAAGCCCGCCGCAGCCACGAGCCCGCCCGCGACGAGCGCGATGACGAGGAGCGGCAGGTAGCTTACGGCCTGCGCCAACCGCTCGCGGAACCGGTCGAGCACCGGGTCGATCCGGCGGCTCACGTCCGTGTCCTCCGCCACGTCGTTCTGGATCGCGACCACGCCGTCCACACGCGCCGCGATCTCGTCGAGGCGCGGCACCTGACCCGCGTCGAGGACCTCGCCCGAGAAGGTCACGATTCCCTGTCGGACCGCGACATCGACCGTCTCGAACCCGTCGAGTTCGCCGATGATCGCGCGGATGCGCGCGCCGATCGCCGCGTCGTCGCCCGCGTCCCGCTCGGTCGCGATCTCGTCGGTAGGCTGCGACTGCGCCGTCCCCTCCTCCTGTGCGAAGACGGGGGCGGCGAAGAGGATTAGGAAAGCGGCGAGCCAGGCGCGCATGCCTTAGAAGGTCTGGTCGTAATCGCCGACATTCGGCTCCTCGCGGATGATCGCGTCCAGATCCTCGAAGATCGCGCGCAGCTCCTCCTGCGACTCGGGGCTTTCGCAGACCACGACGAGGTTCGGCGTGTTCGACGACGCCCGCACGAGGCCCCAACCGCCGTTCTCAAGCATGACCCGGGCGCCGTTCACCGTGATGACGTCGACGATCTTGCGGCCGCCGAGCGATCCCTCGCCCTTCATCGGGACAAGCCGGTCGACGATCCGCTGAAGCGTGTCGTACTTCTCCTCGTCGGCGCAGAAGGGGCTGAGCGTGGGCGTGTTCCAGACCTTGGGGAGATCCTTGCGCAGGTCGCTCATCGACTTGTCGGGGTTGCGGTCGAGCAGCTTGCAGATCTCCACGGCGACCCGCATCCCGTCGTCGTAGCCGCGTCCCACCGGCTCCGCCAGAAAGAAGTGACCCGACTTCTCGAACCCGGCCAACGCGCCGATCTGATGAACGCGGCGCTTCATGTGGCTGTGGCCGGTCTTCCAGTAATCGGCCTTCGCGCCATTCGCCTGCAGCACCGGATCGGAGGCGAAGAGGCCGGTGGACTTCACGTCGGCCACGAAGGTCGCGTTCTCGTGCAGCGCGGACAGGTCGCGGGCCATGATGACGCCGGTGATGTCGGCGAAGATCTCCTCGCCCTCGTCGTCCACCACGCCGCAGCGATCCCCGTCCCCGTCGAAGCCGAGCGCGAGGTCGGCGCCGGACGCTTTCACCGAGGCCGACATGTCGTGCAGCATCTCCATCGCTTCGGGATTCGGGTTGTAGTTCGGGAACGTGTAATCGAGCCGGTTGTGGCTATCGACGACCTCGACCCCGATCCGCCGCAAGACCTCAGGCGCATAGGCCGCCGCGGTGCCGTTGCCGGTCGCACAGACGATCTTGAGCTTGCGCGACATCTGGAAGTCGCCGACGAGGTCGTCGAGATAGGCCTCCATCACGCCGTCGACGCGCTCCCACTTGCCCCCGTCGCGCGCCTCGCCCCGGCCGTCGAGCACGATGTCGCGCAGCTCCGCCATCTCCTCCGGCCCATGGGTGAGAGGTCGCTCGAAGCCCATCTTCACGCCGGTCCAGCCGTTCGGGTTGTGGCTTGCCGTGACCATCGCCACAGCGGGCGCGTCGAGGTGGAACTGCGAGAAATAGGCCATCGGCGTGATCGCCGGCCCGATATCCTGCACGTGGATACCGGCCTGCACGAGGCCCAGGATCAATGCGTTCTTGATGGCGAGGGAGTAGTCCCGGTAATCGTTGCCGACCGCGATCCGCGGTTCGATCCCGCGCATCTGCATCTGGGTCCCGAGGCCAAGGCCGAGCGCGGTGACGCCGGGCAGATTGATCCCCTCGGGATACTTCCAACGTGCGTCGTACTCGCGGAAGCCTGTCGGAGCGATCATCGGGTCGCGCAGGAATTCCCAGGTGTTCGGGGTGACGTCGGCAATCGGCTTCATGAAAGGTCCTCGGGGTGAATGACGTGTCGAATCCCAACTAGCTTTCACACGGCGCTTTGCAAAGCGCGACGACGGCGGAGGGCGCGGGCGGCATGCACTGACTCAGGGAAATGGTTGAGCTTGGGGGCGAAGCCGATGGCTCACCCTCCCGGGCGCGTGCGGGGGGCTCCGGTCCGTCGTCGAGGCTCCGCCTGTTGGAAATCGAGCGCACCTGACGCGTTTCCGGGAAGCCTTCTTCCCCTCCGGGCGCGCTTCCCTGCGGGCCGGGCGAACTCGCGTTCGTCCCGTTCGGCGCGAGGACCGTCCACAGGACGCCCCTCCGGGCGCGCCTCACCCCGAAACCTGCTCGCGGAGAATGGCGGCGGTGAGGGAGACCATGAGGTAGATGCCCGAGAAGACGAGAAAGGCGAGGATCGTGTTCTCGAAGGCGCGCGGATAGGTCGGCTCGTCGGGCGCAAGGGGCGGCACCGGGGTGGAAAGGTACCGCACCTGACGGTTCGCCTGTATCCGCGCCGTTTCGAGCTGCTGCGCGGATTGCTGCAGCATCAGCTGGCGCGTGACGAGGTCCTGCTGCGCGACCTGCAGCTCCGCCGTGGCACGCGCCAGGTTCGCATTCCCGGTGCTGGCCGAAGCCAGTTCCCCGCGCAGCGCCCCGATCTCCCGCTGGAGCCGCGCGATGTTCGCCTCCACGACCGCCACCCGCGTCGGGTTCGGCCGGTCGTTCTGGCGCAGGCGGTCGAGGCGCATCCGCTCTCCGCGCAGCTCGGTCTCAAGCGCGCCGATCTGGGCATAGCTGTTGGAAACCTCCGCATCCGCCGAAACCACGCCCAATCGCTCCTGAAGCGCGACGATTCTCTGCTGGCTTTCGCGCATGCGGCTGTCGGCATTGGTGTAGCTCGCCTCGGCTCCCTCCATCTGATCGCGGCGCAAGCGGGCGGTCAGCTGGTCCACCCATTCCTCTGCATATCCGATCAGGGCCTCCGTGAAGGCCAACGAGACCTTCGGGTTCGCGGCGACCACCTCCATCTTGATGATGCCTTCCGTGGGATCGAAGCCGATCTTCACCTTGCGCTTGTAAAGCCGGTACGCGTCCTCCTGCGTGCCGTCGGGTTCGAGCCGCTGAAGCGGATCGATCTGCTCTCCGGCGAAATGGCCCTGGAAATCGAGGTCCTCGTCGAGCCGCTGCAGCGCGGCGCGGGACAACAGATAGGCCTGCACGTTGGTGCTGTCCTCGTCCATCGCGAGCCCGGTGCCGGAGAACAGCCCGCCGAGCCCGCTGATGCCGCCCTCCGCCGGGCTGGCCTGCTGGATGATGAGCTGGGATTCGGTGGCGTACATCGGCGTGGCGATACGGAAGTAGTAGATGCCCGCCAGCAATGTCGGCAGCCCGACGAAGAACAGCAGCCGCGTCACAAGCAGTGCCAACCGCCGGCGTCGCCGCCGCGCGATGTCGCGCTGGATACGGATGATTTCGCCTGCCCGCTGGTCGTCCGTCGAGACCGGAAGCATCGGCTGCGCGGGCGGGGGGGCATCGCGGTGCAAGGCGGGCAAGTTCCGGGCGTCCTCGACGCCCTTTCCCGGCACGAGTTGCAGCATGTTCGCGCGTTCGAACGGGTCGATGCCGCGTTTCCGCAAGGCTTCGACCGCCTCCTGATCCGTCGACGCCTTGATCCCATGCCGAAGCGCGATGCGGCGGGCCATGCGAAGCTGCCGTCCCGTCGGCTGGTCCGCAGGCGCGGATTCGGGATCCGTCTTCGCCGGTATCGCTATCTTCAATGGCATGGGCACGTCCATCTCGTCCTGGGCGGCCGCGACGGGCCCCTGCGGCAAGGTCTCGGGGACGGACGCCCCCGGGCGGTTGAAGCCGTCATCCGGCCGGATGCGATATTTCCGGGCTCTAGGCATCGTACTCATAGAGCCTCCGGGCTTCGTCGAGCGTGTCAAAATGATAAAGCCGCCCGTCGCGAAGAACGGCCGCGGTCGTCGCGAAACGTTCGAGCACCTGCGGTTGATGACTGACGATCACGACCGTCGCCTCGCGCAGTCGATCCTTCAGGATCGACCCGGCCTTGCGGTTGAACTCCGCATCCGTCGTGGTCGGCATGCCCTCGTCGATCAGGTAGATGTCGAATTCGAGCGCCAGCATGAGCGCGAAGGCGAAGCGCGCCCGCATTCCTTGCGAAAATGTACCGACCGGGCGGTCGAAATATTCCTCGATCCCGCAAAGATAGCGACAGAACGCCTCCACGTAGTCAGCGTCGAGGCCGTAGAGCGTAGCGATGTAGCGCGCGTTCTCGGTCGCCGTGTTGCGGTTGATGACGCCGCCCATGAAGCCAAGCGGAAAGCTCACGCGGGACGTACGGCGGATCTCGCCCTCGTCGGGCTTCTCGAGCCCCGCCATCATGTTGACGATGGTCGTCTTGCCGGTTCCGTTTGGCGCGAGGATGCCGACCGACCGTCCGAGCTCCACGCGGAAATCCGCGCGATCGAGGATCACCTTCCTCTGCGTACCCGTCCAGAAGGATTTTGAAACGTTCTCGAACTCGATCATCAGGCCGGAATCATCCGAATCATTCTGCGCTTTGCCCGTTGTTACCGTTCCCTGTTGCACGGATCGTTAACATGCGGGGAATTTCATGACGGCGCGGCCGTTTGCCCGGCCGTGCGTGGTGCCGTTCCGGCGTCGAGCGGCATGCGGATATAGCGAAACACGACGTCGTATGGGCCGCCCCCGGCCAGCGGACTGGCCCCTTCACGTCATTGCATCCGGATATGGAAAAGCAAAGGGCACCCCGAAGGGTGCCCCGCCGTTTCGTCATGTATAGCTTCGGTCAGATCCAGTAGGGCGCGACGCCGTAATTCTCGTAGGTCCGCGTTTCCCAGTCCCGGTTCGATTCCCAGCCCTGTTCGACCTCGGGGGCTCCATTGAGCTGCGTTTCGGTGATCGAGGTGCGGAACCCGCCGAGCGAGGTGTCGTAGGTCAGCGTGTTCCACGGCACGGGACGTTCGTCACCGCCGATGCCGAGGACGCCGCCGAAACTCATCACGGCATAGGCAACCTTGCCCGATTGCTTGTCGATCATGACGCGATCAATGGTGCCGACCCGCTCGTCGTTCGCACCGTAGACCACCGTACCGGAAACGTCGCCCGCGGCGACAAGATTCGCATTGTCATGGGTCATCGTCTTCCTCCGATTCTCTGGAACAGCCGCATTCGGCTGCTTTGAATCAAACGCGGGGAGTCCGCGGGCGTTCCGAAAACTCTCCGAAAGCCCGGCCGGGGCAATACGGGCGCCAGCCAGAGCGGAACCGGGGTCGGGCCTGCCCTCGCCCGACAAAAAGGGCCCCCGAAGGGACCCTTTCCGCCGGTCATGCCGGTCGGTCTCGCGGCGCCCGGGACCGGGCCCGGACGCGCGACGATTGTGGGGGTGGCTTACATCATGCCGCCCATGCCGCCCATGCCGCCCATGTCGGGCATGCCGCCACCCTGGCCTTTCGGCTCAGGCTTGTCGGCGACCATCGCTTCGGTCGTGATGAGCAGACCGGCAATCGACGCGGCGTCTTCCAGCGCGGTGCGGACGACCTTCGCGGGGTCGATCACGCCGAACTTGAACATGTCACCGTATTCCTCGGTCTGCGCGTTGAAACCGAAGGACAGGTCCGACGATTCGCGCACCTTTCCGGCGACGACCGAGCCGTCGACGCCCGAGTTCTCGGCGATCTGACGCAGCGGCGCCTCGAGCGCCTTGCGCACGATGGTGATGCCCGCAGTCTGATCGGCGTTCGCCCCCTGGAGGCCTTCCAGCGCCTTGCCGGCCTGAACCAGCGCGACACCGCCGCCGACGACGACACCTTCCTGAACCGCGGCGCGGGTGGCGTTCAGCGCGTCGTCGACGCGGTCCTTGCGCTCCTTCACCTCGACCTCGGTCATGCCGCCGACGCGGATGACGGCGACACCGCCGGCCAGCTTGGCGACACGCTCCTGCAGCTTCTCGCGGTCGTAGTCAGAGGTGGTCTCCTCGATCTGCTGACGGATCTGGCTGACGCGGGCCTCGATCTCGGCCTTCTCGCCGGCACCGTCCACGATGGTCGTGTTGTCCTTCGTGATCGAGACGCGCTTGGCGGAGCCCAGCATGTCCATCGTGACGTTCTCGAGCTTCATCCCGAGGTCTTCCGAGATCACCTGACCGCCGGTCAGAATCGCGATGTCCTGCAGCATGGCCTTACGACGATCGCCGAAGCCCGGCGCCTTGACGGCCGAGATTTTCAGGCCGCCGCGCAGCTTGTTGACGACCAGCGTGGCCAGAGCCTCGCCTTCCACGTCCTCGGAAATGATCAGCAGCGGCTTCTGCGACTGGATCACCGACTCGAGCAGCGGCACCATCGGCTGCAGCGACGAGAGCTTCTTCTCGTGCAGCAGGATCATGCAGTCTTCCAGATCCGCCGTCATCTTTTCAGGATTGGTCACGAAGTAAGGCGACAGGTAGCCGCGATCGAACTGCATGCCCTCGACGACGTCGGTCTCGGTCTCGAGGCCCTTGTTCTCCTCGACGGTGATGACGCCCTCGTTGCCGACCTTCTGCATCGCATCCGCGATCTGGCGGCCGATCTCGGCTTCGCCGTTGGCCGAAATGGTCCCGACCTGAGCGACCTCGTCGCTGTCGGTCACGTCACGGGCGGCGGCGCGGATGGCCTCGACGACCTTCGAGGTGGCCATGTCGATGCCGCGCTTGAGGTCCATCGGGTTCATGCCGGCGGCGACCGACTTCATGCCCTCGCGGACGATAGCCTGCGCCAAGACCGTCGCGGTGGTGGTACCATCGCCGGCCTCGTCGTTGGTGCGGGAAGCGACTTCCTTCACCATCTGCGCGCCCATGTTCTCGAACTTGTCCTCGAGCTCGATCTCCTTGGCGACGGTGACGCCGTCCTTGGTGATCCGCGGGGCGCCGAACGACTTGTCGAGGACCACGTTGCGGCCTTTGGGGCCCAGCGTGACCTTGACGGCGTCGGCCAGAATGTTGACGCCCTTCAGCATGCGATTGCGGGCGTCGGTTTCGAACTTCACGTCCTTGGCGGCCATGTTATTCTCCTAGAATGTAATGCGTTGAGGGGCGATATTCAGGTAATCGCGGCGATCAGCCGATGATCCCGAGAATGTCGCTCTCCTTCATGATCAGAAGTTCTTCGCCGTCGAGCGTGACTTCCGTGCCGGACCACTTGCCGAACAGGATACGGTCGCCGGCCTTCACGGACGGCGCGATCAGCTCGCCGGAATCCTTGCGGGCGCCATCGCCCACGGACACGATCTCGCCCTCGGCCGGCTTTTCCTTGGCGGTGTCGGGAATGATCAGACCACCCTTGGTCTTCTCGTCGGATTCGACGCGACGGACCAGAACGCGGTCGTGCAACGGTTTGAAAGCCATCGTCAGCCTCTCAGCTTGGTATTTCGGGCCTTAGCACTCACCTTGGGGGAGTGCCAACAACCGGCTAGGTAGGAGAGGTGGCGAGGCCTGTCAACAGCGCGTTCATTGTTTTCCCGCGGCTGCCCCACGGACCCGCGGCGGACCGCCGTGGACAGGGTGCGGAGGCAGGGAATCCGCGCAGCGCCCGGCTCGCATCCCGGCTTGGCAAGCGCAAGGATCGTCCTGTCGGTGCAAGGAAAACGACGCGTTCGGCCCGCCCGCGGACCTGCGGCGGCCACGGCATGTTCGCCGCAGGCTCTTTTTCGGTCCCGCCGAACATCAACGGGATCTTAAAACGAGCGCCGCTCCATCCTACGTGCTGGAACCATGACCGTGACATCCGAGATTGCAGCCTGCCGAATTTGCGCCGGGCGGTTCGCCGCAACGGCTTCCGCGCACCGTCCCCAACCCGTCGTCTGGTTCCGCCCCGGCGCGCGCGTCCTGATCGCGTCGCAGGCGCCCGGCATGCGCGCGCATGTCTCCGGCAAGCCCTTCGACGATCCCTCCGGCAAGCGGCTCCGGGAATGGATGCAGGTCGACGACGAGACATTCTGGGACCGCGACAAGGTGGCCATCGTGCCGATGGGGTTCTGTTTTCCCGGCTACGACGCCGCCGGGGGCGACATTCCGCCCCCGCGGATCTGTGCCCGGACTTGGCGCGATCGGGCGCTGGCGCATGCCGGCGATGTGCCGGTGACGCTCCTGATCGGCGGCTACGCGCAAAGCTGGCATCTGGGGAAAGGCCGCGTCACCGACCGGGTGACGCACTGGCGCGACTACGCTCCGCGCATCTTCTGCCTGCCGCATCCGTCCTGGCGGAACACCGCCTGGCTCAAGAAGCATCCGTTCTTCGAGGCGGAGACCCTGCCCGCCCTACGCGCCGCGATCCAGGAGGCCCTTGCATGACACCGATCGACGAGGCCCACCTTCGGGCGGAGACGGCAGGGACCGACGAGGCCCGGCTCGCCTTTTACGAGCGTCTCGCGGAGGCGGAGCTGCACCTGCTTCTCCAGTCCTCCGACAAGGAGACGATGTCCCCCCGGCTACTCGATTTCGAGGGCGCGCGTTACGCTTTCGCCTTCGACCTGCCCGACCGTCTGGAGGCGTTCGCGGGGGAAGCGGCGACGGCGACATTATCCTGCCGGCAGCTTGCGCGGATGCTCGCCTCGGAACGGCTGGGCCTCGCCCTCAACCTCGAAGACGCCCCCTCGGCGCAACTCCTCCCGCCCGAAGCCATCGACTGGCTGCTGCGGACGCTGTCCCATGCGCCCGCGGAGGAGGAGCGGCGGGTCTCGACGATCACGCCGCCGGGCAACCTGCCGGAGCTTCTGCTCGTGGCGCTCGACTCGAAACTGCGACTCGCGGCCGGACTCGCGCGGCAGGCCTACCTTGTCGGCGTGACCTATACCGACCGCTCGCGGTCGCACATGCTGGGCATCGTCGATCCCGTTCCGGGCGCGGAGCCTGACCTTGCCCGCGCCGTGTCGGAAGCGCTGATCTTCTCCGGCCTCGACGCCGGAAGCCTCGACGTCACCTTCCTCCGGGCGTCGCAGCCCTTCGCTGCCACGCTGGCCCGCCACGGCCTGCGCATCGACCTGCCGGACCCGCCCGCCACAGGGCCGGTTCGCGCCCCGGACGCGCCGCCCCGGCTACGGTGACGCAGCGAAAAGAGCCGCCGGAAAGGTTCGGGCGTATCAGCCCCGCCGCGCGACCATCGGCGCGAGCGTGATCCCCTCGGCCTCCAGCGCCGCCCGGACGGCGCGGGCGATGGCCACCGCCTCGGGGCCGTCGCCGTGCAGACAGATCGAGTCGATGGCCGCCGGGATCTCGCGCCCCGACGCGGCCTGGATCGTCCCTGTCGTCACGAACCGCACCATCCGCGCGGCCGCCGCCTCCGGGTCGTGGATCATCGCGCCGGGCTGGCCACGGGCGACCAGCGTCGCGTCGTCGTTGTAGCCGCGGTCGGCGAAGATTTCCCCCGCCCAACGCGCGCCGAGATCCCGGGCCGCCCGCTCCTGCACCGTCCCGGCGAGGACCAGCAGGATGATCTCGGGATCGACGCGCAGCGCCGCCGCGTAAGCCGCGTGCGCGAGCGCCTCGTCCTCGCAGCTCATGTTGGAGAGCGCGCCGTGCAGCTTGAAGTGCCGAACCTCGGCACCGACCGAGGCCGCCACGCCCCGCGCCGCGCCGAGCTGCCAGGCCACGAGGTTCGCCACGCTGTCCTCGGGCATCGCGATCCGCCGGCGGCCGAAGCCCTGCAGGTCGGCGAAGCCCGGATGCGCGCCGATCCCGACCCCGCGCTCGGCAGCCCGTCGCATCGTCGCGGCCATCACGTCCCAGTCGCCGGCATGCGCGCCGCAGGCGACGTTGGCGGAAGTCACGATGTCGAGGAGGGCCATGTCGTCGCCCATCTGCCAATCGCCGTAGCCCTCGCCCATGTCCGCGTTCAGATCGACCTGATTCATTCGTCCTCCATCCGCGCCGAAACGACGCCGCTCACGAGTTGCATCGCGCCCAGATCCGCCACCTCCGCCGGCGCGCGGACGAGCGGCGCGGCCGCAGGGCGACGATGCGCCGCTGCCCGTGCCTCGTCCAGCGTCACGAACCGGAAGGTCAGTTCGTCCCCCGGCATCGCCTGCAATGCCCGCGGCAGGTCGGCGCCGATCACCGTGCCGATCCGGGGGTATCCGCCTGTCGTCTGGCATTCGGGGCCGAGGATGTAGGGCACGCCGTCGCCGGTCATCTGCACGTCGCCGGGCAGGATGAAATCCGACAGGAGATTGAGCTGTCCTTCCGTCGCAAAGCCTGCGCCGTCGAAGGCGAGCCGCACGCCCTGGCGATTGCCGCGCGG
Organism: uncultured Jannaschia sp.; assembly: GCF_947494025.1. GTDB lineage: Bacteria > Pseudomonadota > Alphaproteobacteria > Rhodobacterales > Rhodobacteraceae > Jannaschia. Next base: position 99,988 of record NZ_CANLTQ010000002.1, on the reverse strand, counting down.
GTCGCGCCTGAAGATCGTGCCCTCGAACCGCGCCCGCTCCGCCTCGGGAAAGAGCGCGGTCTGCGGCGTGGGCACGACGCGCAGCACGCCGCCGCCGAAGCGCCGGACGGGTTCGACCGTCCGATCGGTCCCCCGCGACGCAGCGCAGGACAGCGTGTCGCCGGCCGCGAGCGGCGTACCGATCCCGGCGATCAGATGCGCCGCCCGGCTGCCCATGATTTCAACCGTGTCGAAGCCGCCCTCGACATGCAGATAGGAATAGGCCCCTCGACCCGACGGCCGGAGGTCGAGGACCGAGTCCACGGGAAGCGCATGCACCGCGTTCCAGGCGAGCCGGCGCCCGTCCGTCTCCGCCCGCATCGGCGCGCCGGTCAGCGCGACGAGGGCCGGCACGCGCAGCGCGACCTGCAGCGGCGTGCCCGGCATCTCGATCCCCGCGCCGATCTCGCCCAGCAAAGCCCGCGCCTCGAGCCGCGCCAGGGTGTCGGCCGCCCCGCCGCGGGCAAGCCCTTGCGACAGGTGGCCCGGCCGCCCGTCATCCTGCACCGTGACGAGGGGACCGCAGGACAGGACCTCCATCATCGCAACACCTCGCAGGTCGCGCCGCCATGACCTTCCGTATCCGCTTCCGCCCGGGCGCGAAGCTCGTCCGGCGCGACCACAGGGAACGTCACCTCGTCCCCCGGCGCGAGCGCGATGGGCCGTGTGCGTTCCGGCCGGAAACAGCCGAAGGCGGTGCGTCCGACCTGCCGCCAGCCCGTGGGGGCGGCAGTGCCGAACAGAACGAGCTGGCGCACCGCGACGACGAGCGCGCCCTCCGGCACCTTGGGCGTGAGCCCGGTCTGGCGCGGCAGGTCCCAGGCCTCGGGCAGGATGCCGAGATAGGGCATGCCCGGCGCGAAGCCGAGCGCGAGCACGCGGATCCGCGCCGAGGAGAGCGCCTCGACCGCCGCCTCGATCGACATTCCGGCGAGTCCGGCCGCTTCCGCGAGCTGCGGTCCGTCCGCGCCGCCGTAGCTGCAAGGGATCGCCCAGACCCGTCGCGGCGGTGGAGGCACCCGCGCCCAGTCCTCTGCCGCAAGCCGCCCGCGCAGCTCGGACGCGACCGTAACCGGGTCGCCCTCGACGCGGACGAGGACGGAGCCCAGAGACGAGGCCGTCTCCGCCACGCCCGGCACGGGGTCCGCCTCCAGCGCGGCGCGGAAGGCGACGCAGGCGCGGTTGGCGTCGTCGTCGAGTGCGGGCGCGAAGCGCACCAGCAACGCCGCCTCGCCCAGGGGCTCGATCCGGGGGAACGTCTCGGTCATGGAACCGGGGTCGCCCGGGCCGGACCGCGCGTCAAGACTTGCGCAGGGCGGAGCGCCGTGGAACGGGGGCGTCATGCGGCTGGCCTATACGATGACCGACGGGCGCGGTGAGCTGGACCCGCTGCTCCATGACCTCGCGCAGGACGCGATGGCGCGGGGCCTCCGCGTCGCAGGGATCGTGCAGGTGAACCGCGACCGGCCGGGCTGCGCGCGGTGCGACATGGACGCGATCGTCCTGCCCGACGGCCCCGTTATCCGGATCAGCCAGTCGCTCGGACGCGAGGCGCGCGGCTGCCGGCTCGACCCGGAAGGGCTGGAAACCGCCGTCGCCGTCGCCGAGACCAGGCTCGCGGCCGGCGCGGACCTCCTCCTCGTGAACAAGTTCGGCAAGCAGGAGGCGGGCGGCCACGGCTTCCGTCCGGTGATCGCCGCCGCCCTCGAGGCGGGGACGGATGTCCTGGTCGGCGTCAACCGGCTCAACATCGACGCGCTCCTCGCCTTCGCGGGCGACATGGCCGAACGGCTACCGGCCGAGGCGGGCGCCTTGCGCGACTGGCTGCCCGCTTCCTGCGGATCGCAAGGTCGCTAGCCCGGTTCGCCGGGCGACCTGCGCGCTCGGGATCGCCGTACCCGCGGCCGCACATCCGCGGGTCGGTTCGCGCCGTCGCGTCGACCATGTTGTCGGATAAAGCGTTCCAATCCGGCTTGATCCGGGTCCGGCTGGCCTTCCCTGCAAACACGCATCCTCCATGCCGGTCGCCGTGCCCTCACACCGGCTGTCCGGCGCGGCGATAAAGATGCGCGGCATTCGCCGCCCCTTGCGGCGGTCACGGGGTCGCACCATAGGGGGCGCGCGATGTCCTCCCCTGCTTCTCCCGTGCCTGTCTGGCAGCTGTGGCTCTGGCCCGCGATCCTCGTCGGTCTCGCCTTTGCGATGTGGCTGCTGCCCTGGGGCCAATGGGTTCCGATCCTGCGCGACCAGGTGGACAATCATGGGGCCTGGGGCGTTCTGATCTACCTTGTCGCCTATGCCGTCGTGGTGATCCTGCCCCTGCCCGCGGCAGCCATGTCGGTCGTCGGCGGGCTCGCCTACGGATGGTGGGGCTTCCCGCTGGCGATGGCGGGCAGTGTGCTCGGCGCGATTCCGCCCTACCTGATCGGGCGTCACTGGCTGCGGAACATGCTGCTGCGCCGGGTGCACGGACCGCGGCTGATGGCCGCGGACCGGGCGATCGGGCGGAACGCGATGGTGTTCGTCACGCTCCTGCGCCTTACGCCGATCCTGCCGTTCACTGCGCAGAACTGGCTCCTCGGCCTTACCTCTGTCCGCACCCTGCCCTACATGGTCGCCACGATCGTCGGTCTGACGCCCGGGACGCTGGCGATGGTCTGGATCGGGGAGGTCGGGGGCCTTGCCTCGGTCGGCGCGACCCAGACGCGTCTGATCCTCGCGGCGCTCGGGCTTCTGGGCTTCGGCGGCATCATCGTCTGGTTGGGCCGCGTGGCGACGATGGAACTGCGCCGTGCGGGCTTCGATGCGAAGCACGAATCGCAGGAGACGTGAGGCTTCCGACCCGACTGGTCGCGCCGGACCGCCGCCCCATATCGCCGAATGCGAAGAACGAGACCGGGGCGACGCCATGATCGAACAGGACGACGTGACCACCGGGCGCGATCCGCATCGGCGGCGGCACCGGATCCTGATGCTGATCCTCATCTGGCTTGCCGTCTACCCGACCGTGACGTTGCTGACCTATCTGACCTCCGGCCTCGACGTGCCGACCTTCGTGCGGACGTTCCTCACGACGCTTCTGACGGTGCCGGTCATCACCTTTCTGGTGGTCCCGAACGCAAAGGCGTTGATCTCGAAGGCCGACCCGAAAGCCTGAGGCTACTCCTCGTCCGCCGCGGCGAAGAGGGTGGCGGGGCGCGTCTCGGCTTCCGGCGGGGGCGTGCCTTCCAGAAGACCGGCCGCGCGAAGCTCCGCCAGACCCGGCAGGTCGCGCGGCGAGGCGAGGCCGAAATGGTCCATGAACGTCCGCGTGACCACGAAGGTGACGGGCCGGCCGGGCGTGTCCCGCCGGCGTCCGAGACGGATCCAGTCGAGCTCCATCAGTTGCTCCACGATGCCCTTGGACACCGACACGCCCCGGATCTCCTCGATCTCGGCGCGGGTCACCGGCTGGTGGTAGGCGACGATGGCGAGCGTCTCGGTCGCCGCGCGGCTGAGCTTGCGCGTCTCCACGACTTCCCGCATCATCAGATGCGACAGGTCCGGCGCTGTCCGGATCGCCCAGGCGTCGCCCAGTTTCCTCACCTCGACGCCACGACCCGCATAGAGCTCGGCAAGGCGGGAGAGCGCCGCGGCCGCGTCGCATCCGTGTGGCAGGCGGGCCTGAAGCTCCCCCACGCTGAGCGGCTTGGCCGAGGCGAACAGGACCGCCTCCACCATCCGCTCCTGTTCGGCCGCATCGGGCACATCGAAGAGGCCGCCGTCGCTCATGTCCGCCCCCGGATACGGATCGGGCCGAACATGTCCGCCTGTTCGAGATGCAGCCGGCCATCCCGTGCAAGCTCCAGCGCCGCCGCGAAGGTCGAGGCCGTGGCCGAACGGCGGCGCGCGGCGTCCCCGTCCCATCCTTCGGGCAGAAAGGCAGCCAGATCGGTCCAGATCGTCGCATTTCCGATCAGGGGACGCAGACGGTCCAGCGCCTCCTCCATCGTCCAGACGTCGTCGCGGTCCATCACGAACGGGCGAAACTCGTCGCGGGTCCGGGTGCGGGCATAGGCCTGCATCAGGTCGAGAAGCGTGGCCGTGTAGGTAACGCGACGGGTGCGGGCAACGCCTTCGGGCGCGCCCCGGGCGAAGACGTCGCGACCCAGCTGGTCGCGCGCCATCAGCGCCGCCGCGGCCCGGCGCATCGCCTCCAGCCGTTCGAGCTGAAAGGCCAGATGGGCGGCCTGCTCCTCCGCCGAAGGCCCCTCCTCCTCCGGATCGGGCGGCAGCAGGAGGCGGGATTTCAGGAAGGCCAGCCAGGCCGCCATGACGAGGTAGTCGGCGGCGAGCTCGATCCGCATCTCGCGCGCACGCTTCACGAAGGCGAGGTATTGCCGCGCGAGGTCGGTGACGGAGATCTTCCGGAGATCGACCTTCTGCGTCTGCGCGAGCCGGAGCAGCAGGTCCAGCGGCCCCTCGAACCCCGCCACGTCGACGATGAGCGCCTCCGCGGCCAGCCGGTCGGCCACCGCATCCCGTACCGGTCCTTCGGAAAGATCGTCGGCCACGAACGCCCCCTCAGGCGGTGAGGGCGTCAAGTTCCGCGCGGGCCGCCGCGGTGTCAAGCGCCGCCGGCCCGGTGCGCATGGCGAGCGCCCGCCCGCCCCGCGCCGCGGCCATATCGGTCATCGGCGGGCAGGCTTCCGCGATCGCCTGCATGTCGTCCCATTCGCCGTTGCAATGCAGGACCACGTCGCAGCCCGCCGCCAGTGCCGCCGCGGCCCGGGTCGCGACATCGCCCCCGAGCGCCCCCATGCCGATGTCGTCGGTCATCAGAAGGCCGTCGAACCCGATCCAGTCGCGTATCTCGGAGATCACCCGGGGCGAGATCGTGCCCGCCGCCTCGTCGAGCGCGGAATAGACGACATGCGCACTCATCCCGAGCGGCAGATCGGAGAGGCGCCGGAACACCTCGAAATCGCTCGCCCGAAGCTCCTCCAGCGACGCCTCGACCCGCGGCAGGCCGAGATGGCTGTCGACGGTGCCACGGCCGTGGCCGGGGATGTGCTTCAGGACCGGCAGGACGCCGCCGGCGCGGCACCCTTCGGCATTGGCGCGTGCCCGCGCGACCACGGTCTCGACGCTGTCGCCGTAAAGCCGGGACAACAGGAACGGATGCGTCCCGTCGCAGGCGATGTCCGCCGTCGGCGTGCAGTTCACGTCGATGCCGACCGCCCGCAGCTCCTCCGCGATCAACCGCGCCCGGAGGAACATCGCCCGCTCGGGATCGCGCGCGCGGCTCATCTGCGTCAGGGGCCGGGGCCAGCGGGTCCAGAAGGGCGGACCCATCCGCTGCACCCGCCCGCCTTCCTGATCGATCAGCACGGGCGCGTCGCGTCCGACCGCCTCCCGCAAGGCGTCCGTCAGGGACCGCAGCCGCTCGGGGGTCTCGATGTTGCGGGAAAAGAGAATGAAGCCCCACGGATCGGCGTCGCGAAAGAACGCCGACTCGCGGGGCGACAGGTCGGGGCCTTCGCAACCGAGGATGAAGGCCCCGGTCATGCGCTCAGCGTGCCGTCACCGGAAAGCAGGACGCGCCCTGCGCCGAAAGCTCGGAACAGAAACGGCGGGCCTCGTCGCCGTCGGCGAAGCCCACGACGCGCAGGCGCCAGATGGTCCGGCCCTCGGATCCCGCCTTCTGGATCGCGCGTTTCTTGCCGTCGAAATAATCGCGGAACCGCGGCGCGAGCCGGTCCCATTCCGCCCGCGCGACGCCCGCGCTGTCGAAGGCGCCGAGTTGCACGACGCTGCTGCCGGCGGCGATGGTCGCGGGGTCGACCTCGATCGCGGCGGGGCGAACGGGGTCGATGGACGCGACCTGCACGCCCATGCCGGCAGCCGGCGCGTCGATCGGGAGGGAGGATGGCGCGGCCAGCGCGCTGCGCAGGTCGGTCGGGCGGCGCTTGGGGCGGATCGACGTCGCGATGCCGCGTCCGTCGGTCACGGAGGAAGCCGCGTCGCTCCCGCCGAGCGCTTCCATCAGGGCCGCCTGGACGGAGTTTTCGATCGCGTTGGACGTCAGCGGCTCTGGCGCGGCCTCGATCGGCTCCGCTTCGGCCATGTCCGCATCGACCGCTTCGCTCCCGTCCGGCATCTCGACCATTTCGAGCGCGGCGAGCTCGATCATGGCTTCGGCGTCGTCCTCGGGCGCGGCCTCGACGATCGCGACCTGCTCGGCAGGCGAGTCCTCGACCGCCGCCTCAACCGCCGCGACGCGCGCGGCCAGAGCGGGCGCGTCGAGCGCGACCGGCGGCGGAGCCAACACGATCTCCTCCGGGGCGGGCGTGGCGGCGCCGCCGCCGGTGATGTCGGAAATCGCCATGCCCTGATGCGGCGCGACCGTGCCGCCCGGATCCTCCGGCGCGACGCGCATCGGCCCGTCCAGCGCGACGATCACCGGAACCGTCGAGACGTCGCGGAACGTCAGGTCGATCGCCCAGGTGGCGAGCCCCGCCGTGAGCCCGATCGACGTCAGCGCCCCGGCCCAGTTCACCAAGCCGAAGCCACGGATCGCATCGGCGAGACGCGAAGGCGCCTCGGCTCCGTAATCCGCACCGAAGTAGTCGAAATCCGCCATGTGCCTGTCCTCCACCGGCCGGACGGCGAAGCCCGGCGGTCGTGTTCACTGCTCAGGACCGGGGCCGTCCCCGCATCCGCCTCGACGGGCGCGCCGTTGAACCGACGCTGCCCCTTTACCGCTCTGGCCCGCGCGCCATGCCCCTTCGGGGTCTTCAGCGCATCTCGTTCGCAGGCTCGACCCCGAGAATACCCAAACCGCCAGCGATTACAATGGAGACGGCGCGGGCCAGCGCGATCTTCGCGCGGCTCGCATCGGGGTCGTCCTGCAGAAAACGCAGATTCGGCTCATCGTGACCCCGGTTCCACAGCGCGTGCAGCCCGGAGGCAAGATCGTAAAGGTAGAAGGCGATCCGGTGCGGCTCGTGCGTGCGGGCCGCGATCTCCACCAGCCGCGGCCATTCGGCGAGCTTCGCGGCGAGCGCCTGCTCGGCCGGGTGGTCGAGACGCGCAAGCTCCGCCATGCGCAGGCTCTCGTCCGTGACGTCGATCCCCGCCGCCCCGGCCTTGCGCAGGACCGACATCACGCGGGCATGCGCGTACTGGACGTAGTAGACCGGGTTGTCCTTCGACTGCTCCAGCACCTTGGAGACGTCGAAGTCGAGCGGCGCGTCATTCTTGCGCGTCAGCATCACGAAGCGGGTCACGTCGGCGCCCACCATCTCGATCACGTCGGCCAGCGTCACGAAGGTGCCCGCGCGCTTGGACATCTTGAGTTCCTCGCCGTCGCGGGTCAGCCGCACCAGTTGCGTGAGCTTGATGTCGAGCGGCACGCGTCCATCGGTGAGCGCGGCAACGGCCGCCTTCATCCGCTTGACGTATCCGCCGTGATCGGCGCCGAAGACGTTGATAAGCTGATCGAAACCGCGCTCCACCTTGTCGTGGTGATAGGCGATATCGGGCGCGAAATAGGTCCAGCTACCGTCCGACTTCTGGATCGGCCGGTCGACGTCGTCGCCGTATTCGGTCGACCGGAACAGCGTCTGTTCCCGCGCTTCCCAATCCTCCGGCAGCTTGCCCTTGGGTGGCTCGAGCGTGCCGCGATAGATCAGGCCCTTCGCGCGCAGCGCCTCGATCGCGGCCTCGATCCGGCCGGTCCCGTAGAGCGACTTCTCCGAGAAGAACACGTCCATCTCGACGCCGAGCCGCAGGAGATCCGCACGGATCAGTCCCATCATCGCGTCGGTCGCGAAGTCCCGGATCGGGGCGAGCCAGACATCCTCGGGTCGGTCGACATAGTCCGCGCCGACCTGCTCCTTCAGCGCCACGCCCACGGGCACGAGGTAGTCGCCCGGGTAGACGCCGTCGGGAAAGGCGACGTCCCGGCCGTGCGCCTCGAGGTAGCGAAGGTAAACGGAGCGGGCCAGCGTGTCGATCTGGCTGCCGCCGTCGTTGATGACGTATTCGCGCGTCACGTCGTGGCCGGAGAATTCCAGAAGCGCGGCGAGCGCGTCGCCGAAGACCGCGCCGCGCGTGTGGCCCACATGCAACGGTCCAGTCGGATTCGCGCTTACATACTCGACGTTCACCCGGCTGCCCGCGCCCAGTCCGGAGCGGCCGAACGCCGTGCCCGCCGCGAGCACGGCCCCGACCACGTCCTGCCAGATTGCGGGCGCGAGACGGAGGTTCAGGAAACCCGGCCCGGCGATTTCGGCCGTGCGGATGCGGGGATCGGCGGCGAGCCGGGCGGCCAGCGCCTCGGCAATGTCGCGCGGCTTCCGTCCGGCAGGCTTGGCCAGGACCATCGCGGCGTTCGTCGCCATGTCCCCGTGCGCGGCGTCGCGGGGCGGCTCGACCGTCACGTTGGCGACATCGAGCCCTTCGGGCAGCGCACCGTCGCGGACGAGCCCGTCGATCGCATCGAGGGTCAGGGCGCGGATGTCGGCGAAGAGGTTCATGGGATCGGTCCGTGGTTCAGGGCTCCGCCTCCTTAATGAAGGCCCGGGGCGGGATCAACGCGGGCGGCGCCGGTCCGCGGCCTCAGGAGGAGCGCGCGGTCCGCTCCCGCGATGGGTTCCGCTGGCCGCCGATCAGCCGGTCGTGGCTTTGCAATGCGAAGCGGTCGGTCATGCCGGCGATGTAGTCCGAAACGATCCGCGCGAGCGCGACCTCGTCCGCCGCCTCGGCCACGTCCTTGCGCCATTGCCGGGGCAGCTCTTCGGGATGGGCGAGATAGAACGGGAACAACTCCTCGATCACCTGCGTCACCTCCCGGCGCACGACGACCACGGAGGGCGCGCGGTACATCCGCTCGAACAGGAACCGGCGGATCACCTTCAGGTCGGACCAGAGCGCGGGGGTGAACTGCGCCATCATGCGTTCGGCATGACGGACATCCCCCGGCGTGCGCGGGTCTATCTCGCGCAGGTTCGCCTCCGTCACCCCGATCACGTCCTCGACGAGGACACCGAAGAACCGCCGCAGTGCCTCGTGCCGGCGGCGGTAGTAGTTCAGCCCGGGATACTTCATGTCCACCTCGGCGAAGCAGTCGTGCAGGATCGGCAGATCCGCCAACTCGTCGGTGGAGAAGAGCTCGGCGCGCAGCCCGTCATGGAGGTCGTGATTGTTGTAGGCGATGTCGTCGGAAAGCGCCGCGACCTGCGCCTCCGCGCTCGCATGGGTGTCGAGCTCGAGCGCGTGCACCGCGTCGTATTCGGCGAGCGCGTAGGGCACCGGCGGCAGGACGGGCCCGTTATGCTTGGCGATGCCCTCCAGCGTCTCCCAGGTGAGGTTCAGCCCGTCCCATTCGGCGTAGTGCCGTTCCAGTCGGGTGACGATGCGGATCGCCTGCGCGTTGTGGTCGAACCCGCCATAGGGCGCCATCAGCCGGCCGAGCGCGTCCTCCCCGGTATGGCCGAAGGGCGGGTGGCCCAGATCGTGGGCCAGCGCCACCGCCTCGGTCAGCTCCATGTTGAGGCCCAGATGCCTGGCGATGGTGCGCGCGACCTGGGCCACCTCGATGGAATGGGTGAGACGGGTGCGGAAATAGTCGCCCTCGTGCTCAATGAAGACCTGCGTCTTGTGCTTGAGCCGCCGGAACGCGCTCGCATGGATGATCCGGTCGCGGTCGCGCTGGAACGGGGAGCGGAACGCGCTTTCCGCCTCCGGGTGCAGCCGGCCGCGGGTCTGAGCGGGATCGCAGGCGAACGGGACGGTGGCGGTTGTCACGGGGCCTCACTTGGCAGGCGGCTCAGCGGCCCATATATCCCATCGCGACGAAGATGCACGTGCCTCGGAGGCTAACCCCATGGATCTCGCCCTGCCCCCCAAGGTCACGCCCCGCGCGTTCGAGCGCCTGTCGGAGATCGGCGCTGCCGGTCAGGGCAAGGCGCTTCGCGTCGCGGTCGAAGGCGGCGGCTGCTCGGGATTCCAGTACCAGATCGAGCTCGATGCGCCGGCCGAGGGCGATCTGGTCCTCGAGGGCGCGGGGGAGAAGGTCGTGGTGGACGAGGTGTCGCTGCCGTTCCTGTCGAACGCGGTGATCGACTTCGCCGAGGAGCTGATCGGCGCGCGATTCACGATCGACAACCCCAACGCCGCCTCGAGCTGCGGTTGCGGCGTCAGCTTCGCGATGTGAGCGGCGCGCCGCCCGTGAGGCGGACGAAGCGGGCCGTCAGCGTTACCGTCGCCGCCGCGAGGCCCACGACGAGGCCGAGCCAGATGCCCTCCGGCCCGAGGCCGAGCGGAAAACCCAGAAGGTAGCTCGCCGGAATGCCGAGGCCCCAATAGGCCCCGATCGCGTACACCATCGGCCGCCGCGTGTCCTGCACCCCCCGCAGGAGGCCGAGCGCCATGACCTGCCCCGCATCGACGAGCTGGAACAGCGCGGCCAGCATCAGGAGCCGTATCCCGAGCGTTCGGATCACGGCCGCATCCGGGTCCGCCGGGTCGAGGAACAGGTCCACCAGCACTCTTCCCGCGCCGAAATAGAGCAGGATCGCAAGAAGCACCGCGCCCCCCGACAGCAGGAGCGCGGCCTGCGCCGCGCGGCGCAGGCCCGTCGCGTCCCCCTGCCCCCAGGCACGCCCGACGCGGACAGTCGCGGCCTGGCTGAGGCCCATATGGACCATGAAGGTCAGCCCCGCGATGCCGATGGCGATCCCGTGGGCGGCCAGCGCCACCGTGCCGAGCGCCCCCATCATCAGCGCCGAGGCGGCGAACAGACCGGATTCCGACACATGCGTCAGCCCGATGGGCCAGCCGAGGCGCAGTATGTCGTTGAAAATCGGCCAGTCCGCCCGATGGAGGTTCCGGAACAGATCGAACCGCGCCATGCCGGGTCCGCGTGCGGCATAGGCCGCGAGCACCGCGACCGACAGTGTCTGCACCGCGACCGAGGCGATGGCCGCGCCGCGTATGCCCAGCTCCGGCAGGCCCAGATTGCCGAAGATCAGCAGCCAGTTCACGCCTGCGTTCAGCACCGCCGCCGCCAGCGTCGCCCAAAGCACGATCCGCGTATGCTCGAGCACCGAAAGGTGGCTGCGGAACGTCGCGGTCAGGAGCGCCGGCAGCATGCCGATCCCTGCGATGCGCAGATAGGCCTGTGCGTCGGCGGCCACCTGCGCGGTCTGGCCGAGTGCGAGGAGGATGGCCTCGGACCAGAGGAAGGCCGGCAGCATCGCCAGCGCGGTGAGCGTCGAGAGCCAGATGCCCATCCGCGTGACCCGCCGCACCGCGACCTCGTCGCCGCGCCCGAGCGCGCTTGCGGCCATCGGCACGCAGGCGACCGCGAAGCCCGAGCCGAGCACGAAGAGCGAGAAGAAGACCGTATGCCCCATCGTGCCCGCCGCAAGGGCCTCCACCGAGTACCGCCCGAGCATCAGCGTGTCGGTCAGCCCGATCAGGATCTGCGCGACTTGACTGCCCACCAGAGGCAGGCCCAGCACGATGGTGCGTCGAAGGTGTCTGGCGAGCGTCTCGGACATGCGCGGGCGCTACGCGAGCGCCCCCGGCAAGGCAATCGGGTCAGCTGCAGCGGCGCTCTTGCGCGCGGTGGACGACCTCGTCCACGGCATCCCGCGCAAGGAGCAGCATCTTGCGGTCGGCCGGGCCGCGGATGACCTCCACCGCGGCGCAGATCGCGCTGCGGAGCCGGTCGCCGTCGGCGATCACCGCCGCGAGGCCCGTCCCCTGCGTCAGGTCGCGCAGCTCGCTGCGGAACGCCATCGCGACGGAAACGTCCGGCGCCGGCGGCGCACCACGCTCCCGGAGCATGTCGGCAAGTCCGGCCAGAAGCACGGTGAGCGTGTCGTGCCAGGCGACCAGCAGGGCAACGTCGCGTTCGGCGACGCGGCCGACGTCGATCCGCCCATCCGCGTCGCTCGCGACCCGCTGAACGTGTCTCAGTCGGCGAATCGTGACCGCCGAGGGGCAGGCCACCGTTCCGCCGCCGACCGCCCTCCGGACAGTCTGGAAATGAGCCGCCATACGAGGCGGCGGGGCTGATTCAATCATCGCACGGCTCCTCTTGCAGGGCTGAACACCTGCAAGAGGGCCGGGTTCCGCGTAACCGTCCGGAAAGAAATCGCCGTGCGCCAAGGATTTGTTAACGATTCCTTAAGCGCTCTCACGCGTTCAGCCGACGAGTTCGAGCCCCGAGAAGAAGTACGAAATCTCCTCCTTCGCCGTGTCCGGCCCGTCGGAGCCGTGCACCGAGTTCTCCCCGATCGAGACCGCGTAGTCCTTGCGGATCGTGCCGGCCTCGGCCTCCTCGGGATTGGTCGCGCCCATCACCTCGCGGTTCTTCGCGATGGCGTTCTCGCCCTCGAGGACCTGCACCACGATCGGCTCGGAGGACATGAACTCGCAAAGCTCGTCGTAGAAGGGACGCTCCTTGTGGACGGCGTAGAACGTGCCCGCCTGCGTCTTTGTCAGGTGGATGCGCTTTGCCGCGACGACGCGCAGGCCGGCCTCCTCCAGCTTGGCCGTGATGGCGCCGGTCAGGTTGCGCCGCGTGGCGTCGGGCTTGATGATCGAAAAGGTGCGTTCGAGGGCCATGCGCGTGCTCCGTGCGTAAAGGTTCGGCGGGCCTCTAGCAGCGGTGCCGGGCGAAGGGAACCGCGTGTTGACAAGGGGCGAGAGGCCCCGCATGGGCACGGCCATGCTGCAGATTACCGACCTGACCTATTCCGTCGCGGGCCGTCCCCTCTTCGAAGGCGCCAGCGCCACGATCCCCGAAGGCCACAAGGTCGGCCTCGTGGGACGCAACGGCACCGGAAAGACGACGCTGTTCCGCCTGATCCGGCGCGAGCTCGCGCTCGACGCGGGCGAGATCGCCCTGCCGTCCCGCGCGCGGATCGGCGGCGTCGCGCAGGAGGTGCCGTCGTCGGAGACGAGCGTGCTGCAGACCGTGCTCGACGCCGATACCGAACGCGCGAGCCTCATGGCGGAGGCCGAAACCGCCACGGATCCGACCCGCATCGCCGAGATCCAGACCCGGCTGCAGGACATCGACGCCTGGTCCGGCGAAGCGCGGGCTTCGAGCATCCTCAAGGGGTTGGGCTTCGAAGTCGAGGAACAATCGCGCCCCTGCTCGGCCTATTCAGGCGGCTGGCGGATGCGCGTGGCGCTGGCCGGCGTCCTCTTCGCCGAGCCCGACCTGCTGCTTCTCGACGAGCCGACGAACTATCTCGACCTCGAGGGCGCGCTCTGGCTCGAGAGCTATCTCGCGCGCTACCCGCATACCGTGATCATCATCAGCCACGACCGGGGCCTTCTGAACCGCGCGGTCGGCGGCATCCTGCATCTCGAGGAAAAGGGCCTGACCTACTATACCGGCCCCTACGACAGCTTCGTGCGGATGCGGGCGGAGAAGCGCGCCGGGCTCGCCGCGGAGGCCGCCAAGCAGGAGGCGCGGCGCAAGCACCTCCAGAGCTTCGTCGACCGCTTCAAGGCCAAGGCGTCGAAGGCCAAGCAGGCGCAGTCCCGCGTGAAGATGCTGGAACGGATGGAGACGATCACCGCGCCCGAGGACGCGGCCCGCGTGGTCTTCACCTTTCCCGCGCCCGAGGAGTTGTCGCCGCCCATCGTCCGCCTTGAGAGTGCTGCCGTGGGCTATGGCGGAGAGCCGGTCCTGAAGCGGCTCAACGTGCGGATCGACCAGGACGACCGGATCGCGCTTCTGGGCCGGAACGGCGAGGGAAAGTCGACCTTCTCCAAGCTGTTGGCGGACAAGCTTCAGGCGTGCGAGGGCAGCAAGATCGCGTCGGGCAAGCTGCGCATCGGCTATTTCGCGCAGCATCAGGTGGACGAGCTGCATGTGGACGAGACGCCGCTCGACCACATCCGCCGGGAGCGGCCCGACGACGCGCCGCCGAAGCTGCGCGCCCGTCTCGCCTCCTTCGGGCTCGGCGTGGATCAGGCGGACACGCTGGTGGGCAAGCTGTCCGGGGGGCAGAAGGCGCGGCTGTCGCTCCTGCTGGCGACGCTCGACGCCCCGCACATGCTGATCCTCGACGAGCCGACGAACCACCTCGACATCGAGAGCCGGGAGGCGCTGGTGGAGGCGCTGACGGCCTATACCGGCGCGGTCGTGCTGGTGAGTCACGACATGCACCTGCTGAGCCTTGTGGCCGACCGGCTGTGGCTGGTGAAGGGCGGCACCGTCGGGCCCTACGACGGCGATCTGGAGCAGTATCGCAAGATGTTGCTGCAGGGCGAGGAACGCCCCGCAAAGGCCGGTAAGGAAAAGAAAAAGGCGCCCGCTGGACGGGACCGGATGCTGGAGCTGCGCTCCGAGGCGCGCAAGGCCGAGGCGCGGGTGAAGAAGATCGACGAGATGCGCGACAAGCTCGCGAAAAAGCTGGCCGATCCCGCGCTTTACGAGAACGGGCGTGCCAACGAGCTCGAGACGTGGAACAAGAAATACGCCGAGTTGATGGAGGCGGCCGACCGGGCCGAAGCGATCTGGATGAATGCGATGGAAACGCTGGAGAAGGCGGAGGCGTGACCCGCGGCGGGACGTGTTACGGCCGTGTTACCGCTGTGTTACGGCTGTGTCACATCCGTGGGACATCTCCATGACGCTGACCGAACTCGTCACGGCGTTCACCGCCCTTTTCGTGATCATGGATCCGATCGGGCTCGCCCCGATCTTCGTCGCGCTGACCGCCGGCATGTCGCGCCGCGCGCGGCGGGGGATCGCGATCCGCGCCTGCGTGGTGGCCGCGGGCATCCTCGTTCTCTTCGCGCTGGCGGGCGAGGCCGTGCTGGCCTTCCTCGGCATCTCCATGCCCGCCTTCCGGATCGCGGGGGGCTTGCTGCTGTTCCTCACCGCGCTCGAGATGCTGTTCGAGAAGCGCACCCAGCGGCGGGAGGGCCAGGCGGACGCGCCGGTCAGCGATCCGTCGGTCTTTCCGCTCGCGATGCCGCTGATCGCCGGGCCGGGCGCGATCGCGACGATGATCCTGCTGACCGACGAGGCGGCGCCGCTGGGCGCGGCGCAGGCGATCGGCGTGATGCTCGCGGTGGTCGCCGTGGTGTTCGTGCTCTTCGAGCTCGCGGGGCCGATGGAGCGGCTCCTGAAGGCCACGGGGATCAACGTCGTGACCCGGCTTCTCGGCATGCTGCTCGCCGCGCTCGCGGTGCAGTTCGTGCTCGACGGGCTGGCCGGGCTGCAGACCGGGGGATGAGGGTCGGACGGCGCGCCGTTCACCATCGCGACAGATGCGAGTGGCAAACGCCGCGCCGGTGCCTAGATACGTGCCATGACCGGCGACGACACCGCACAGCTTTTCTACCTGACGCTTCTCGGGGTGGCGCTGCTCGGGTCCGTCCTGTTCGGCTTTCGCGGCCGCCTCACGCAGGCCGCGCAGCAGGCGGCGGTCTGGTTCTTCATCTTCGTCGGCGCGGTCCTCGTCTTCGGCAACTGGGACGCGGTGCAGCGCGCCGCCCTGCCGCGACAGAGCATCGTGACGAGCGAGGACGGCGTGATGATCGACGTGCCCCGCAGCCGCGACGGGCATTACTATATGCGCCTCGCCGTCAATGGGGAACCGGTGGATTTTGTCGTGGATACAGGGGCATCCGATCTGGTGCTGAGCCGCGACGACGCGGCGCGCGTGGGGCTCGACCCCGACGAGCTGCGTTATTACGGGCAGGCCTACACGGCGAACGGCACGGTCGGCACGGCCGACGTGACGCTTGACGAGGTCCGTCTGGGCAAATTGACCGATCGCGGCGTCCGCGCCGTGGTGACGGAGGGCGACCTGTTCCAGAGCCTGCTCGGGATGAGCTACCTGCAGCATTTCGGCCGCATCGTGATCGAGGACGGGCATCTGCAGCTGATACGCTGAGGGGCCACGATGATCGGAACGCGTGAGGCCCTTCCCGCCCGATGCCGCCCGTCCCCGGGGCGACAAACAAGCAGGGCGCTCCCATCTGCTACTTGTCAAAGCCTTACGGGACGTTCTTCGACGCCTTCTCGGCCCATTTTCCGGTTTCCTCCGACCAGTAGCGCGCGGCGCAGCCCCGGTCGGTGAGGATCTTCCACTGCTCGCGCGCGCGGCCCAGCGCGGCGCCGTCGAACCCGTCGAAGAGGATGCAGGCGCGCTTCAGGCCGGGCAGCTCGCTCGCCGCGACCTCGGCGCCGTCGAGGGACATCAGGCAATCCGGCCGGTTCGCGCCCGCCCCGGTCGTGAGCAGGATCGGCTGGCGCGCGTCGTGCGGCCCGCCGGCGAGCCCGTGCGGCAGGAATGAGTCCGGCGGCCCGTCCCAGAGCGTCGCGTCGAGCCGTTCCAGACGCGCCCGTTCCCGCCCCCGCACGGCGATCCGCCAGCCCTGCGCGCGCGCGCGGGCAAGGAGCGTGGCGAGCGTCGTCTCGACGGGATTGCGGGTCAGGTGGTAGAAATAGACCTCACCCATCGCCCTTCTCGTAGCCGTCGCGGATCAGCCGGTCGAGCGCGCGCACGCCCCATCCCGTCGCACCGGCGGGCGCGAGGGCGGAGGACGACTTGAGCGAGGCCACGCCCGCGATGTCGAGATGGATCCACGGCGTCTCGTCCTTCACGAAACGCTTCAGGAACTGCGCCGCGGTGATCGAGCCGGCGGGGCGGCCCCCCACGTTCTTCACGTCGGCCACGCGGGATTTCAGCATGTCGTCGTAGGCCTTGCCGAGCGGCATCCGCCACGCCCCCTCGCCCGTCGCCCGCGCGGCGCCGAGGAAGGCGTCGGCGAAGCCGTCGTCGTTGGAGAAGACGCCCGCGTTCTCGTGGCCGAGGCCGATGATGATGGCGCCCGTCAGCGTGGCGAGGTCGATCATGGCCGAGGGCGCGAACCGCTCCTGCGCGTACCACATCACGTCGCACAGGACGAGGCGGCCTTCCGCGTCGGTGTTGATGACCTCGACCGTGTCGCCCTTCATGGAGCGCACCACGTCGCCCGGCCGCTGCGCCCGCCCGTCGGGCATGTTCTCGACGAGGCCGACGAGGCCCACGACATTGGCGCGGGCCTTGCGCGCGGCGATGGCGTGCATCACGCCCGCGACCGTGCCGGCGCCGCCCATGTCCATCGTCATGTCCTCCATGCCGGCGGAGGGCTTGATGCTGATGCCGCCGGTGTCGAACACGACGCCCTTGCCGACGAGGGCGAGCGGCTGTTCCTCGCCGCCGCCGTTCCAGCGCATGACGGCGACGTAGGACGGGCTTTCCGACCCCTGCCCCACGGCGAGGAGCGTGCGCATGCCGAGCCGCTCCAGCTCCGCCTCGTCCAGGATCTCGACCTCCACGCCGAGCTCGCCCAGTTTCCGCAGCCGCTCCGCGAATTCGGTCGTGGTGAGCACGTTGGCGGGCTCGTTCACGAGGTCGCGGGTCAGGAACACGCCCTCGGCCACGGCGCGCAGGCCGGCGAAGGCGGCCTCCGCCTCCTCGGGCTTCGCGGTCAGGACGGTGATCGGCTTCGGCGCCGCCTCCTCCCCGTCGTCCTTCGACGTCTTGTGGGCGTCGAAGGCATAGTCCCGGAGCGCCGCGCCGAACACGATCTCGGCCAGTTGCCGGTGCGCGCCGGCCAGGATCGTGAGCGGGTGCCGGCCGCGAAGCTGCACGAGATTCGCCCCGCCGTCCCGCGCGTCCCCCGGCTTCGCGCGGGGCGCGAGACGCAGGATGGCCACCGCCGTGGCGGCGAGACCGGCGGGATATTTGAGCTCCAGCACATCGCCTTCGTCCAGCTTCGCGAAGGCCTCGGATTCGGCGGCCCGTTTCACCGCGCCCTTGGTCAGCCGGTTCAGCCGCCGCGCCTCCGTGCCGAGCTTGCCGCCTTCGGGCACGATGCAGGCGATCACGCCTTCGGCGGTCGCGAGGGCGTCGAGGTCGGTCGGGGCGAAAGTCACGGGGGCGAGCGTTGTCATGGGCATCCTCGGTTCGGAACGGGCGCGTCCGGCTGGGGGTTCGGCATGGGTTTCGGGGCGACCCTATGCCCGCCGCGCGGGACATTCCAGCCGATGCGCGCGATCAAGGTTTGATGCGCCGCGACAACCCCGCTAGGAAATGGACACCTTTGCCCCGCGACGTCGGCAGGGGCGGCAGCCGGGGGCCCGTTGACACTCTTCGACCGATATCTCGCGGGACGGCTCTTGGCCTATTTCGGATTCTTCAGCCTCGTCCTCGTCGCGGTCTACTGGGTCAATCGCGCGATCGGGCTGTTCGACCGGCTGATCGCCGGGGGGTCGAACGTCGCGACGTTTCTCGAGTTCACCGCGCTGGCGCTGCCCAACGTCGTCTACGCCGTGCTTCCGGTCTCGGCGC
Source organism: uncultured Jannaschia sp. (assembly GCF_947494025.1). Taxonomy (GTDB): domain Bacteria; phylum Pseudomonadota; class Alphaproteobacteria; order Rhodobacterales; family Rhodobacteraceae; genus Jannaschia. Next base: position 81,590 of record NZ_CANLTQ010000002.1, on the reverse strand, counting down.
TGGTGGCGACGCTCTACGGGCTGAACCGGCTGTCCGCCGACAGCGAGATGGTGGTGGCGCAGACCACGGGGCTTTCGCCCTGGCGGCTGGCGCGGCCGGTCCTGCTGTTCGGGCTCGCCGTGGCGGTGATGGTCTCGGTGCTGGGCCACGTCCTCGTGCCGCTGTCGCGCACCGCGCTCGCGGAGCGGGGCGAGGCGCTGTCGCAGGACGTCACCGCGCGGTTCCTGAAGGAGGGCGAGTTCCTGCATCCCGGTTCCGGCGTCACCGTCTATGTCCGCGCGGTCACGCCCGAGGGGGAGCTTCTGGGCCTGTTCCTGCAGGACCGGCGCAGCCCCGCGGTGCGCACCTCCTACACGGCGGAGCGCGCCTTCCTCGTACGGGCGGCGGGGGAGACGCGGCTCGTGATGTTCGACGGCATGGCGCAGACGCTGGATGTCGAGACGCGCAGCCTCGTGGTGACCACGTTCGACGACTTCGCCTACGACCTCGCGGGGCTCGCCGGCGGAAGCGACGTCGCGCGGCGGCGCGATCCGCGGGAGATGTCGACCGCGACGCTGCTGCGCGCCGATGCGGCGACGCAGGCGGAGACGCGGGCGGACGTGGCGGAGCTTCGCGTGGAGGGGCACGCGCGCTTCGCGGAGGCGCTCTTCGCGCTCGCGCTGCCGCTTCTCGCGCTCGGCTGCATGATGCTTGGCGGGTATTCGCGGCTTGGTCGCTGGCGGCAGATCCTCGGCGCCGTGGTCGCGGCGGTGACGCTGGAAATGCTGGGCAACGTCGCGGAGAACGCGGCCGGGAACGACGCGGCGCTCTGGGGGCTGATGTACGCGCCGGCGCTGCTGACGGCCCTTCTGGGCGCGGCGCTCGTCTGGCGCGACACCCGCGGCCCGCGCCTGATCCGCCCGCGGGAGGGGCTCGCGTGACGCTGCAATACTACATCGCCCGGCGGTTCCTCGGGCTTGTCCTCGTTGTTTCGCTGGTCTTCACGGGGCTTCTGGTGCCGATCGACCTGATGGAGCAGCTGCGCCGGCTCGGCGACGACGGCGCGGGGATCGGCGACGGGCTGCGGCTCGCGGCGCTGAACCTGCCGGCGGCGCTCTACCAGATCCTGCCGCTTATCGTGATCCTGTCGACGCTGGCGCTGTTTCTGTCGCTGTCGCGCTCCTCCGAGCTCGTGGTGATCCGCGCGGCGGGACGCTCGGCGCTCCGGGCGGCGGCGGCGCCGGCGGTGACGGCGTTCCTTCTGGGCGTCGCCGCGCTGGTCGTCGTCAATCCCATCGTCGCCGCCACGCAGGCCGCCTACGAGCGCGAGGTGGCGGGGTTCCGCACCGGCATCAGCAGCGTCCTGTCGGTAAGCGAGGAAGGCGTCTGGCTGCGGCAGGGCGACGGCGCGGGACAGACGGTGATCCGCGCCGGGCGGGCCTCGCTCGACGGGACGATCCTGTTCGAGGCGACCTTCATCGCCTTCGACGCCGAAGGCTCCCCGGTGGAACGGATCGACGTGGAGCGCGCGGCGCTGGCCGAGGGCGAATGGCTCCTGCGGAACGCCAAGACCTGGCCGCTCGGCACGTCGGACAACCCCGAACGCGACGCCACGGTCGCGCTTCAGGCGACGATCCCCTCCTCGCTCACCCGCGCGCAGATCCGCGACAGCTTCGGCGTCCCCTCCTCGATCCCGATCTTCCAGCTGCCGGGCTTCATCGCGCAGCTCGACGCGGCGGGCTTTTCGGGACTCACGCACCGCATCTGGCTGCAGACGGAGCTCGCCAATCCCACGATGCTCGCCGCGATGGTGCTGATCGGCGCGGCATTCTCCATGCGGCACGCCCGGGCGGGACGGTCGGGGCTGATGGTCCTTTCGGCGCTGCTTCTGGGCTTCGGCATCTTCTTTCTGCGCAACTTCGCGCAGGTCCTCGGCGAGAACGGGCAGCTGCCGGTCTTTCTCGCCGCCTGGGCGTCGCCTGTCGCGGCGGTGCTGCTTTCCCTCGGGATCATCCTGTTTCTGGAGGACGGATGACACGCTGGCTCCTCCTCGCGGTCCTTGTCTGCCTGCCGTTCGGCGTTCCGGCGCAAACCGGGCCGGCCACGCTGGTCGCCGACCGCATTTCCTTCGACGAGGCGGTGCTGACCGCCGAGGGCAACGTGGAGATTTTCGCGGACGGCCGTGTGCTGCGCGCCCGACGGATCACCTACGAGCGCGGGGCGGACCGGATCTCCGTGGAAGGCCCGCTCACGCTTCTGGACGGGCCGGACCGCATCCTCGTCGCGGACTACGCCGAGCTCGGCGCCGACCTGCGCCGATCGGTCGTCGCGGGCGCGCGGCTCGTCCTCGACCAGCAGCTGCAGATCGCGGCGACCGAGGTCGCGACCGGGGCCGAAGGGCGCTACACGCAACTCTACCAGACCGTCGCCTCCTCCTGCGAGGTCTGTGCCGCCTACCCGGTCCCGATCTGGCAGATCCGGGCGCGGCGCGTCGTCCACGACCGCGAGGAACGGCAGCTTTATTTCGAGAACGCGCGCTTCGAGGTGGCGGGCGTACCGGTCGCCTGGTTCCCCCGGCTGCGCCTTCCCGACCCGACGCTGGAACGGGCAACGGGCGTGCTCGCGCCGCGCTTCTACTCCGACGACCTGCTCGGGACGGGGGTGGAGGTGCCCTACTTCATCACGCTCGGCCCCTCGCGCGATCTGACCCTGCGTCCCTTCGTGACCAATCAGGAGACGCGGAGCCTCGGCTTCCGCTACCGGCAGGCCTTCGATTCGGGCGACATCGTCGTCATCGGCGCCGCCTCGCGCGACGAGGTGCGGCCGGGCGAGTTGCGCGGCTACGTCTTCGCCGAGGGGATCTTCGACCTGCCCCGCGATTACCGGCTCGAATTCGACCTCGAGGGCGTGTCGGACGACAATTACCTCCTGAACTACGACATCACGGAGAAGGACCGCCTCGACAGCCGGCTGGCCATCACCCGGGTCGACCGGGACGACCGGTTCCTGGCCGAAGTGATCGCCTTCGACACCTTGCGGGCGGGCGAGCGGAACCGGTTCCAGCCCACCCCCGTCCTCACGGTCGAGCGTCAGCGGCGCGAGCCCCATCCGGTGCTGGGCGGCGATCTGGTCTGGACGCTGCAAGCCCATGCCCGGCGGCGCAAGGCGAGCGAGGTGCCCGCGGGCCGCCCGGGCGACGCGGCGCGCGACGTAGAGCGGATGTCGGGCGCCGTGGCCTGGCGGCGGACGCACCTGACGGCCGACGGGCTGGTCCTGACCGGGCTGGCCGGGCTCGACCTCGACGCCTATTCGGTGCGTCAGGATCCGGACTTCGCCGAGGACACGACCTTCGCGCGCGCGGTGCCCCATGCCGGCCTCGAGATGCGCCTGCCGCTCGCCAAGGGGACGCCGTCCGCGGTGCGCCACGTGATCGAGCCGGTGGCGCAGGCCCTGTTCGTGCCGAGCGACGTCAAGCGCACGCCCGACGAGGACAGCCTCACCCCCGAATTCGACGAGGGGAACCTGTTCGCGATCTCCCGCTTCGCCGGGCGCGACCGGCGCGAGCTCGGCAACCGGCTGAACGTGGGCCTGAGCTACACGCGCTTCGATCCGTCCGGCTGGCAGACGGGCGCCACGCTGGGCCGGGTCTGGCGCGACCGCGACAACGAGCAGTTCCGGGAAGGCACGGGGCTCGACGGGACGGCCTCCGACTGGCTCCTCGCGATCTCCGCGGCGGACGGCGACCGCTTCGGCGTCGAGAGCCGGGCGCTCTTCGACGATGCGCTGGACTTCACCCAGTCGGAGACGATCCTCGGCTGGCGGGGGGCGCGGCACCTGCTGGAGACGCGCTACACCTGGCTCGAGGAGGACGCGAATGCGGGCCGGCCGCTCGCCACCTCCGAATGGGAGCTCGACGCGGCCTACGACCTGACCCGCGACTGGACGGGCCGGGTGAACTGGCGATATGAAGCCGTCACGAACGACGCCAGCCGCGCCGGGTTCGGTCTGACCTACCGGTCGGACTGCTTGACCGTGGCCTTCGACGTGGAGCGGCGCTTCACCTCGAACGACGATCTCGAGCCGTCGACGCGGTTCGGACTCGGGGTGGATCTGGCGGGGTTCGGCGCGGATGACGACCGCACCAGACGGCGGCGTTGCGGAATCTGAGGAGCAGGCGATGACGAGACTTCTGGCGGCGATGCTTGTCGCCCTGTGCACCGCGACCGGGCCCGCCGCCGCGCAGCAGCCCTTCGCCGCGGCCGCGACGGTGAACGGCATGGTGGTGACCAACTACGCCGTCGACCAGCGCGCGCAGTTCCTGTCCCTCCTGCGCGCGCCCGACACCGACCGGGCGAGCGTGACCGACACGCTGATCGACGAGACGCTGCAGGTCGAGGCGGCCCGGCTGGCGGGGATCGAGGTCACCGAGGAGGAGCTCGCCGAGGGCATGACCGAGTTCGCCGGTCGGGCGGACCTGTCGGCGGAGGCGTTCACGGCCGAGCTCGAACGCGCCGGCGTGGCCGCGGAGACGTTTCAGGACTTCGTGCGGAGCGGCCTCTACTGGCGCCGTCTCGTGCAGGCCCGGTTCGGAGAGCGTGCCCGGCCGGAGGACCGCGAGGTGCGGCGGATCGTGGATCGCGGGCCGGAGGGCGAGATCCGCGTCCTGCTTTCGGAGATCGCGCTGCCCTTCACGCCCGAGAACCGCGCCGAGGTGGAGGCGCTGGCCGAGCGCCTGTCCGGAACCCTGCGGGGTCAGGCCGCCTTCGAGGACGCCGCGCGGACCTATTCGCGCGCCTCCTCCGCGCGCACGGGCGGGCGCGTCGACTGGCTCGCGCTGGCCGGTCTCGCGCCGCCCATCGCCGGGGAAGTCCTGACGCTCGCGCCGGGCGAGGTGACGGAGCCGATCAATCTGGGCAACTTCATCGGCCTGTTCCTGCTTCGCGACCTCGACGATCAGGCCGGCGCCGCGACGGTGGAGCGGATCGACTACGCCGAATACCTCATACCCGGCGGCCGGAGCGTGGCGGCGTTGCAAGCGGCCGCCGCGCTCGACGCGCGCGTCGATGTCTGCGACGACCTCTACGGCGAGGCGCGGGGCCGGCCGGAGGGGACGCTGACCCGTCAGGACGCGGCGCCCGACGCCCTGCCGGCCGACCTGCGTCAGGAGCTCGCGAAACTCGATCCGGGCGAGGTGTCCACGCTGCTCACGCGCGGCGATTATCTTCGCGTCGTCATGCTGTGCGAACGGCAGGTCGCCACGTCCGAGGACGCTTTCGAGCGCGTGGGCCAGCAGATCCTGAACCAGCGCCTGACCGGCCTCGCCGACGGCTACCTTGCCGAGCTTCGCGCCGATGCCGTCGTCACCCGCTGACGGCCCCGCCCCGCTCGTCGTCACCTGCGGCGAGCCGGCGGGGATCGGGCCGGAGGTCGTCGCGAAGGCGCGGGCGCGTGTCGCGGACGTGCCGTTCGTCGTGCTGGGCAATCCCGACCATTTCGCGGGCCACGGCGTCGCGGTCCGCGTGGTCGACACGGTGACGGACGCGCGCGCGGACGCGCTCTGCATCCTGCCGCACGACATTCCCGGCCCCGCGCGGCCCGGCCGTCCCGACCCCGCGCAGGCGACGGGCGTCGTTTCCGCCATCGCGCGGGCGGTCGCGCTGGCGAAGACCGGAGAGGCCGGCGGCATCGTGACCGCGCCGATCCACAAGAAGGCGCTGAAGGACGGGGCGGACTTCGCTTATCCGGGGCATACCGAATACCTCGCCGCGCTCGCCGACGGGGCGGACGTGGTGATGATGCTGGCCTGTTCCGAGCTGCGCGTCGTGCCGGCCACGATCCATGTCGCGCTGGAGGCGGTGCCGGCGCGTTTGACGCCCCCGCTTCTCGAGACCGTGCTGCGTGTGACGGAATCCGGGCTTCGCCGCGATTTCGGCATCGCCGCGCCGCGGATCGCCGTGGCCGGGCTCAATCCCCATGCCGGCGAGGGCGGCACGATGGGACGGGCGGAGGTCGACTGGATCGCACCGCTCGTGGCGCGCCTCGGCCCCAAGCTCGGATGCTTCGGCCCCCTGTCCGCGGACACCATGTTCCACGCGGAAGCGCGGCGGACCTACGACGCCGCGGTGGCCATGTACCACGACCAGGCGCTCATCCCGATCAAGACGATCGACTTCGCCGGAGGCGTGAACGTGACCCTGGGCCTGCCCTTCATCCGCACCTCGCCCGATCACGGCACGGCCTTCGACATCGCGGGCACCGGTCGCGCCGATCCGACGTCGATGGCGGCGGCGCTGCGAATGGCCTGGGACATGGCGCATCGGCGGCAGGGCCGGCCGTCCCCCGTGGCGAGCGTCCGATGAGTATTCGGACCAGGACGAAAACGGGGCGTCGGCGCGGCGGAAACAGCCGCCGCGCGTCGCCTGCGCCCGACGATCGCCCGCGGGGCCGCACGACGTGAGCCGGATCGACTCTCTGCCGCCGCTGCGCGAGGTGATCGCCGCCCACGGGCTTCGCGCCAAGAAGTCGATGGGTCAGAACTTCCTGCTGGACCTCAACCTGACGGCACGGATCGCGCGCGCCTCGGGACCGCTCGACGGCGCCTCCGTACTGGAAGTGGGGCCGGGCCCCGGCGGCCTGACGCGCGGGCTTCTGGCCGAGGGGGCACGCCGGGTTCTGGCCGTGGAAAAGGACGCGCGTTGCCTGCCGGCGCTGGCGGAGATCGCGGCGGCCTATCCCGGGCGGCTCGAAGTGGTGGCGGGCGACGCGCTCGACGTGGACGTCGCGATGCGGCTGGACCGGCCGTGGCGCGTGGTCGCGAACCTGCCCTACAATGTCGGGACGGAACTGCTCGTGCGCTGGCTCACGCCCCGCGACTGGCCGCCGGCTTGGGAGAGCCTGACGCTGATGTTCCAGAAGGAGGTCGCGGAACGCATCGTCGCGGCGCCGGGCTCCAAGGCCTACGGACGGCTCGCTGTACTGGCGCAATGGCGCTCGGAGGTGCGGATCGTGCTGACGCTTCCGCCGGAGGCCTTCGCCCCGCCGCCCAAGGTCGCCTCCGCCGTGATCCACCTGACCGCGCTGCCGGAGCCACGCTTTCCGGCCGAGCCGGACGTGCTGGAGCGCGTGGTGGCGAAGGGGTTCAACCAGCGGCGCAAGATGCTGCGCGCGGCGTTGAAGGGGTTGGCGCCGGATATCGAGGACCGGCTGCGCGCCGCCGGGCTCGATCCGACCGCGCGGGCCGAGCAGGTGCCGGTCGAGGGCTGGTGCGCGCTGGCCCGGACGTTCGGCTAGGGCGCTAGCCCTCCGAGGTCGTCTCGCTCGGCGTCTGGCCCTCGTCCGACTTGGGCGTCTCGACGGCGGGCGCCTTCTTGCGGGGCCGGCCGCGCTTCGGCTTTTCGGGCTTGGGCCCGTCCTCGACAACTTGCGATTCCGGCGTCTCGACCGGACCGGTCTCGGCATCGGGGGCGTCGATCACCGTGGCGGCGTCCACCGGCTCGACGGGGGTCTGCGTCTTGCGCGGCCGGCCCGGCTTGCGGCGATTGCGCGGCTCGCCCTGGGCGGCCGCGTCGTCGCTCCGCGGCGCGTCGGCCGGCGCGTCCTGCTCCGGGGCCTGACGTTCGGTCCGGGCGTTCTCGTGCCGCTCGTCGCCGCGCGTGTCGGATTGCCGGTCGGCGCCCTGCGCCTCGGCGGGCTGGCGGTCGTTCTGCCGGTCGGACTGGCCCTGCGACCCGCTCTGGCGGTCGTTCTGGTTTCCGCCGCCGTGCTGGCCGCCGTGCTGGTTGCCGCCCGGCTGATTGCCGCTCGGCTGATTGTTCTGATAGTTCTGTTGGTTCTGCTGCCGGGCGTCCATTTCCTTCTGCGCGGCGGCGAGCATGCGGGTGTAGTGCTCCGCGTGCTGCTGGAAGTTCTCGAGCGCGACACGATCGCCGGACAGCTGCGCGTCGCGTGCAAGCTGATTGTATTTCTCGATCACCTGCGCCGGCGTTCCGCGCACCTTTCCCTCGGGTCCGGAGCTGTCGAAGACGCGGTTGACGATGTTGCCGCCCTGGGGACGGTTACGGCTCTTGTTCCGCGAACGGGACTTGCTGCTTCTCATGCGTGGGAAATTCCGCTGGTCATCTGCAGGGGGCGTCTCATGGCCGGGTGCCGGACCCGCCCCGCGGGTCGTCATGGTCCGGTGTCGGTCGGGCGTCGCAACCGGGGGCGGACCGGAGCCCGTCAACCGCTGGATGCCTGTCGGTTATGGAAGCCGGCGCCGCGAGTTACAAGTCGATTCTCGTCAAGTCGCCGCTTTTCCGCCGGCAACCACACGATCCCGGCCAGCCAGATCGCGACAAACCGCGATATCCGTCAATCCGGCACCGGCGAAGAGGGCGGAGACGGCATCCGCCTGCGTCGGGCCGATCTCCACCATCAGGCGGCCGCCGGGGGTCAGGCGTTCGGGCGCGTCGCGCGCGATCGTCCGGTAGGCGTCGAGCCCGTCGCCGCCGGGGCTGAGCGCGAGGGCGGGTTCGAAGCCGAGCTCGGGCGCGAGGGCGGGCAGCTCCGCCTCGGCGATATAGGGCGGGTTCGAGACGACGAGGTCGAAACGCCCCTCGACCCCGGCGAGCCAGTCGGCGCGGCGGAAGGCCGCGCGGTCCGCGAGCCCGAGCGCCGCCGCGTTTTCCCGCGCGACGTCGAGCGCGGCCTCCGACAGGTCGGTGCCGAGCCCGGTCGCCGCCGGCCGTTCGGCCAGAAGCGACAGCAGGATGCAGCCCGAGCCGGTGCCGAGATCGAGGACGCGCGCGAACGGCGCGGCGAGCGCCTGTTCCACCAGCGTCTCCGTTTCCGGACGGGGGTCGAGGACATCGGCGGTGACGCGGAACTCGTGGTTCCAGAACGCCCGGCGGCCGAGGATGTGGGAGACCGGCTCCCGCGCCGCGCGCCGGGCGATCCAGCCGGCGAGGGTCCGCGCGTCCGGCGCGGCGCGGGCCAGCACGTGGGCGTCGCGCGCCGGGTCCGGCACGCCGGCGGAGGAAAGGGCCGCGCGCGCCTCCCTCTCGGTCACGCCGACATCTCGGCCAGAAGCTGTGCCTGCAGGTCCGCGGTCAGCGCGTCGATCACCTCGTCGAGGTCGCCCTGCATCACCGCGTCGAGGCGGTAGAGCGTCAGGTTGATCCGGTGATCGGTCATGCGCCCCTGCGGGAAATTGTAGGTGCGGATGCGCTCGGATCGGTCGCCGCTGCCGACCTGCGCGCGGCGGTCGGAGGCGCGTTCGGCGTCGGCGGCGGCGCGCTGCGCCTCGTAGAGCCGGGCGCGCAGGACGTTCATCGCGATCTCGCGGTTGCGGTGCTGCGACTTTTCGGAGGAGGTGACGACGATGCCGGTCGGCAGATGGGTGATGCGCACGGCCGAGTCGGTCGTATTGACGTGCTGCCCTCCCGCTCCGCTCGCGCGCATCGTGTCGATGCGGATGTCGGTGGCGGGGATGTCGATATCCACCGCCTCCGCTTCGGGGAGGACGGCGACGGTGGCGGCGGAGGTATGGATGCGGCCGCCGGATTCGGTGGCGGGGACGCGCTGGACGCGGTGCACGCCGCTTTCGAACTTGAGGCGGGCGAAGACGTTGTCGCCCTCGATCCGCGCCACGAGCTCTCGCACGCCGCCGAGATCGGTCTCCTGCCGCTCCACGATCTCCATACGCCAGCCGCGCGCCTCCGCGTAGCGGCGATACATTGCCTCAAGGGCGCCGGCGAAGAGCGCGGCCTCCTCGCCGCCGGTGCCGGGCCGGATCTCGAGGATCGCGGGGCGGGCATCGGCCTCGTCCTTCGGCAGGAGCGCGAGCTGCAATGCCGCCTGCGCCGCCGCGCGCGCGCGCCGGAGCTCTTCCAGCTCCGCCTCGGCCAGTTCGCGCATCTCCGGGTCGGCAAGCATCGCACGGGCCTCGGCGATCTGGCCGTCGAGCGCGCGAAAGGCGCGGACGCGGTCGGCGATCTCCCGCAGCTCGGCGTATTCGCGCGTGAGCGCGCCGATCTCCTCGGACGACGGCCCGGCATTCAGCCGCGCTTCGAGATACTCGAACCGGGCGAGGATCTGGTCGAGGCGGTCCTCGGGGATGGCGGGCGCGTTCATGGCGGCGTGATGGTGCGGGGGCGGGACTAGGTCAAGGGCGCCCGGTCTGCTAGGATCGCGGCCGGAGGTTCCGCCGATGCGACCCCTCACGCTCGCGCTTTGTTTCGCCGCTCTGCCCGCCCTCGCGGATACGACCGCGCCGTCCGGGCGGGCGATCGAATGCTATTGCACCGATTCGACCGGCGGCCGCGTCGAGATGGGCGAGCGGATCTGCCTGACCGTGGGCGGCCGGGTCTTCGTGGCCCTTTGCGCGATGTCGCTCAACGTGCCGATCTGGCGCGATACCGGAGAGGCCTGCCCGCTCGGATGAGGTCAGGCGCGCGCGGGCCGGTCGTAGCGCGTCAGGGCCCGGTAGTCCTTGCGCGGCCCCGTCACGCGCCAGCGCACCGACCAGCGGGGCCAGGCGCCGAAATCGTAGCGCAGGTGGTAGAGGTCGGGCGCGCAATCGTGCCGCGCCGCCGCGTCGTCGGTGATGCAGTGGAACGGCCGGCCGTCGGCGAACAGCACCTCGATCCCGTGCGGCGTGGCCCGCCAGAGCGTTTCGCGCCGGGCGGCGAAACGTTGGCCGCCCTGCCGGAGCGTGCCCGCCTCGACGCAGTGCAGCAGCGTGCCGTCGGGGGACCAGACGCTTTCGCCCGCGAACCGCGCCCACGTCCCGTCGGCGTGGCGCAGGACGCGCCGCGTCCTCCAGGTTCCGGCCAGCGCGGCGAGACGTGAGGCAGGGATCATGCGGCTTCCTTGCGGGGGCGGCTGGCGCATCCTATGACGCGCGCGACCCCGCCGCCAGCCGTCCGGCCCTGAACCCTCGCGGCGTCCGCCCAACGAAAAGGCCCGCCATGATCCCCCGCTATTCCCGGCCCGAGATGGTCGCGATCTGGTCCCCCGAATCGAAGTTCCGCATCTGGTTCGAGATCGAGGCGCATGCCTGCGACGCCATGGCGGAGATGGGCACGATCCCGCGGGAGAACGCCGAGGCCGTCTGGACGGCGCGGGACGCCGAATTCGACGTGGCGCGGATCGACGAGATCGAGGCGGTGACGAAGCACGACGTGATCGCCTTCCTCACGCACCTGTCGGAGATCGTGGGCGCCGACGCGGCGCGGTTCGTTCATCAGGGGATGACCTCCTCGGACGTGCTCGACACGACGTTCAATGTGCAACTCGTCCGCGCGACCGACCTTCTGATCGCGGACATGGAGGCGCTGCTCGCCGCGCTGAAGCGCCGGGCGTTCGAGCACAAGGACACGATCCGCATCGGCCGCAGCCACGGCATCCACGCGGAGCCCACGACGATGGGCCTCACCTTCGCGCGCTTCTACGCCGAGATGGACCGCAACCTGCGACGCCTGAAGACGGCGCAGGCGGAGGTCGCGACGGGCGCGATCTCCGGCGCGGTCGGCACCTTCGCCAATATCGATCCGGCCGTGGAGGCGCATGTCTGCAAGAAGATGGGCCTCTATCCCGAGCCGATCAGCACGCAGGTCATCCCGCGCGACCGCCACGCGGCCTTTTTCGCCGCGCTCGGCGTCGTCGCCTCCTCCGTCGAGAACGTCGCGACCGAGATCCGGCACATGCAGCGGACCGAGGTGCTGGAGGCGGAGGAGTTCTTCTCGAAGGGCCAGAAGGGCTCCTCCGCGATGCCGCACAAGCGCAACCCGGTCCTGACGGAGAACCTGACCGGGCTCGCCCGCCTCGTGCGCTCCGCGGTGACGCCCGCGCTCGAGAACGTCGCGCTCTGGCACGAACGGGACATCAGCCATTCGAGCGTGGAGCGGATGATCGGGCCGGACGCGACCGTCACGCTCGACTTCGCGCTGGCACGGCTCACCGGGGTGATCGACAAGCTCGTCGTCTATCCCGAGAACATGCTCGCCAACATGAACCGCTTCCGCGGCCTGGTGATGAGCCAGCGCGTCCTCCTCGCGCTGACGCAGGCCGGGGTGAGCCGGGAGGACGCCTATACCCTCGTGCAGCGCAACGCGATGAAGGTCTGGGAGGCGGGCGCCGACTTCCAGACCGAGCTGCTGGAGGACGCGGACGTCCGTGCCGCCCTGTCGGAGACGGAGATCCGGGAAAAGTTCGACCTGGGCTACCACACCAGGCACGTCGACACGATCTTCGTCCGCGTCTTCGGCGACGCCGAGGGCTGACGCCCCGGCGCGCTCAAGCGGGCCGCCCGTCCGTGCCTTGCGACTTGTTGTTGGAGCAGAGCTCGGGCACCCTGCCGTTGTCGGACCCCGCGTTCACGAGCGGACGGTTCACGGTCACCCTTGGGCCGATCTCGTCGTGCCCGCGCTCTTCGTCGATCGCGTCCGCCATCATGTCGATCAGGCCCTTCGCGTCGAGCTGCACCAAGGGGGCGTGGAACGGGCCGCCCTCGCCGGCGTGACCGATCGCGGACGGAGTGATCTCCGCGAAGGCCATGTCCCACCCGTCGAAAAGGCGGAACCGGCGCGTGCCCCGCTCCAGCGTTCGGATGTCGCGGTGGCGCCAGTCGGACCGTATCATCGCCTCGATCTTATCGAGATTGCCGACGGGACCCTCGATATACTGCGCGTAGTGCAGGCCGACACGATGGAGGTAGCCCGTCAGGCCGAGTTTCCTGTTCCGCGCCCGGGCGGAAAGATAGATCAGTCCGTCCTCGACGGAACGTAGCCGAGAGACCGCCTCCGATATGTAAATCCAGTATCCGAACACGTCTCGACCTCCGCCGTTTCGTTCATCAATAATTAGGGTTACCAAAGCGTTAAGTCGTGAAATTCCATTATCGCCCTCGGCGGTCGTCCGCCTGAACGGGTCGTGGCGCCGCACGCGGGTCTGCGACCGTACGCCCCCCTCCCGCAACCGTTTGCGCGTCGATTCGCCGGGATGCTGTCAGCATTTCGCGATTGCGTTCCAATGCACCACGTTCGGAGCCAGGGACCCGAAGGAGACGATGGAAACCCTTCTCGCGGCCGCCGGAGCCCGGTCCTTGCCGACTGCGACTACAGCGAACACCGGAAGGCGGCGATCACCTGCGCGCGCGGCGCCGCACCCGGCACCGCGAGCGGAACCTGCGCGGCCGAGGCCGACGGCCAAGCTACGGGCGGCGCAGCATCGCCTGCCCCGCAACATAGGTCTGCGCGACTGCGCGGTCGTCACCCATCATGATCGTCGGGAAGACGGATTCCCAGATATCCTCCGCCTGCCCGGCCCGCTGGGCGATGGCCGGCGTCGAGGCGAGGTCGAGCACCACGAGATCCGCCGCTCCGCCGATGGCGAGGCGGCCCACCTCCTCGGTCTGCAGCGCGCGCGCCGAGCCCTCGGTCGCCAGCCACAGGAGCTGCGCCGGATGCAGCGCCGTTCCACGGAGCTGCGCCACCTCGTAGGCCGCCGCCATCGTCCGGAGCATGGAGAAGTTCGAGCCGCCGCCCGTATCGGTGGCCAGGCCCACCCGCATCCTCGCGGCCAGCCCCATGTCGAAAAGGCCCGACCCGATGAAGGTGTTGGAGGTCGGGCAGTGGATCGCCGCCGCCCCGACCTCGGCCAGCCGGTCCCGTTCCCGCTCCGTCAGGTGGATGGCATGGCCGTAAAGCCCGCGCGCGCCGAGCAGTCCGTGCTTCTCGTAGGTATCGAGATAGTCGCGCGCCTCCGGAAAGAGGCTCCGGACCCAGGCGATCTCGTCGGTCTGCTCGCTCAGATGCGTCTGCATCAGGCAATCGGGGTGCTCCGCCCAAAGCGCGCCGAGGGCCTCGAGCTGCGCTGGCGACGAGGTCGGCGAGAAGCGCGGCGTAATGACATAGGCGGCGCGGCCCCGCCCGTGCCATCGTTCGAGCAGCGCGCGGCTGGCGTCGTAGGCCGAGTCCGGCGTGTCGCGCAGGTTCTCGGGCGCATTGCGGTCCATGCAGGTCTTGCCGGCCCAGATCGCCATGTTCCGCGAAGCGGCTGCGGTGAAGAAGGCATCGACGCTTTCGGGGTGGATCGTGCAGAAGCTGCACATCGACGTCGTCCCGTGCGCGAGCGCGAGGTCGAGGTAGCAGTTCGCGATCTCGGCCGCGTACTCCGCGTCGCCGAATCGCGCCTCCTCGGGGAAAGTATAGGTCTCGAGCCAGTCGATCAGGCGCTTGCCCCAGGAGGCGATGATCGCCGTCTGCGGATAATGCACATGCGCGTCCACGAAGCCGGGCAGGATCAGCGCCTCGTTGTGATCGATCCGGTCCGCCTGCGGATAGGCGGCCAGAAGCGCGTCCACGGGCCCCGCCGCCGCGATGCGACCGCCGTCGATCGCGATCGCGCCGCGCCGCTCGTGACGCGCGGCCTCTGTCGGCGGAACGGCAAAGGGATCGGCATCGAAGGCGAGCGTCTGGCCGAGGATCAGCGTGGTCATGGCCCCCCCTACTCCGCACCGAAAATGGTCGCTACCCCTCGCGGCCCGCCCGCGCTATCGACGGCGCGACACCCGCCGATCGAGGACATGCCATGACCGAGCCGGAGCCGCGAACTGACGCAGAGACCGACCTCCTGACACGCCCCGAGGAGGCGGACGAGGAGGCCGCCCTCGATCAGCCGCGCCTGCGTCTGGTGCAGGAGGCGATCGAGGCGGAGGACGGACCGTCAATCGACGCGTTGCTCGAGCCGCTCCACGGCGCCGACATCGCCGACCTCCTCGAACAGCTCGACGAGGGGCCGCGACGGGCCCTGCTGCGCCTGTGGTCGGGCGGCATCGACGGTGAAATCCTGTCCGAACTCGACGAGGGCGTGCGCGAAGAGATCCTGCGCGAGCTTTCCAGCGAGGACATGGCCGACGCCGTCCGCGAACTCGAGACCGACGACGTCGTCGACCTGATCGAGAACCTCGAGGACGAGAGCCACGCCGACGCCATTCTTGCCTCGCTGACGGATATCGACCGCGTCGCGGTGCAGCAGGCGCTGACCTATCCGGAATATTCCGCGGGCCGTCTGATGCAGCGGGAGGTGGTGATCGCGCCGTCCTTCTGGAACGTCGGTCAGGCCATCGACCACCTGCGCGGCGCCGATGAGCTGCCGGCGCAGTTCTACCACGTAATTCTCACCGATCCCCGGATGCGTCCCGTCGGCTACGTGACGCTCGGCAAGCTGCTGGGCGCATCGCGGGACACGCCGCTGGCCGATATCGAGGAGGAGAGCTTTCGCACCTTCGAGGCGAACGAGCCGGAGAAGGACGTGGCCTATGCCTTCAACCAGTACCACCTAATTTCCGCGCCGGTGGTCGATGCGGACGACCGTCTTCTCGGCATCATCACCATCGACGACGCGATCCGCATCCTCGACGAGGAGGCGGAGGAGGACATCCTGCGTCTGGCCGGCGTCGACGCGGAGGAATCGCTGTCGAACCGGACCCTCGGCGTCGTCCGACGCCGTTTTCCCTGGCTCGCCGTCAACCTCGTCACGGCGATCCTCGCCTCGCTTGTCATCTCGCAGTTCGAGGGCGTCATCACCGAGATCGTCGCATTGGCCGTGCTGATGCCGATCGTCGCCTCGATGGGCGGCAATGCCGGGACGCAATCGTTGACGGTCGCGGTGCGCGCGCTTGCCACGCGCGACCTGACAGGCGCGAATCTCTGGCGCGTGATCCGGCGGGAAGTGTCCGCGGGCGCGATCAACGGCGCGGCCTTCGCGATCATCATGGCTGTCGTGGGGCTCGTCTGGTTCGGATCGCCGATGCTGGGCGCGGTGATCGCGGTGGCGATGGTCATCAACCTCGTCATCGCCGGGCTCGCGGGCGTCGGCATCCCGGTCATCCTGGAGCGCGTCGGCGTCGACCCGGCGCTCGCTTCGGGCGCCTTCGTGACCACCGTGACCGACGTGGTCGGCTTCTTCGCCTTTCTCGGCCTCGCCGCGCTCTGGCTGCTCTAGCGGGTTCGCCGGCGAATCGCCGTATCCGGACACGCCGCCGTAGCGGTGTCGCTTTCGATCTGTCCCGATAATCCGACGAAGGCGCCGAGGCGATGGTTCTCGCTGTCACGGTGACAGCAGCGGGTATCTGATGCCTGAACCGGTCTGCGGTCAGTCGAGTGCGTATCCTGCGGCGCTGAAGACGTTCCGGCCCTCCCCGGGATCGAACAGGCCGCCGATGTCGGCGGGGGCATGGAGACGGGGATCGCGACGGTGGCGGGCGACCGGGCTGGGGCGAGCCGGGTCTCGACGTGGATGCCGAGCGCAGCCCGGTCCATCGCGTCGCGGGTGAGCCCGGGGCGCGATCCCAGCGTCGCGGTTGAGCCCGACGATGACGGTCCGCGGCTTCCCGCGCCCGAACGGCGTCGTGCCGGACAGCCGTTCGCCGGCAGCGCTCCGGCCGCGCGGGCGATCTGCCAGGAGGGGAGGAAGACCGGCCGACGGGCCCTGTCGCGCCTGAAAGGCTGGCTCCGCATGGTCCGGTCATGCCGGACCGGCCTGATACCGGCCCGCGGACGCTCCCGTGCGGCCAGGCCTTTCCTTGCATGAAGCCCCGGTGCCTAGTGCCCGGTGGATCGGGGAGCGCCGCGCCGGCACGCCCCGCCTCCGGCGCCCCGACCGGCTCCAGCAGGGTCCAGCTCCTTCAGGGCGGTGTCCGGCGCCGCAGGGACGATCCCGGCCAGGAACGCCATGTGCGGTGCGGGCTTGCCCGCGGGTCCCGGTGCGCGACCCCGCCGCTTCGGGGCGACCGCCCCCCGGTCACGGCGATCGGACACCGACCGGATCGTCGGACTTGCGCCGACCCCGACCACCCGCGCTTATGACCTGCGGCGATGCGGCCGGGGATCCGCTCGCGACGATCCATCGCGTGGGACGTGCCCGTGTTCCACCTCTTGCCGAAAGCGAACCGGACGAACGACCCCGCGGGAATTCCGATGAGTCGGGATGGGGGCAGACCGCTTTAACCTCGGCAACGGAAATGCTTGCCGCCGTCAGACCGTGGCATCGTCCGTCAATGGACGTCCCGCAGGATAGACTTCACGAAAGCCCCGCTGAGATGGAGCCTTCGGCCGGTTTGGCTATAGTGCCCAAGTTATTCCGTACGCGGAACGGATACGGGGCAGTTGACGGCGATTGTCTGCGGCCGACACGATTCGTGCCACCCTCGACGCGTATGACGACAGGTCTTTCCTGGCCTCAACTCGTTGATCGCGACGCACCGGCCGCGCGCGGGTTAAACGGCTCAACAAACGAAAAAGGCCGACCCGAAGGCCGGCCCTGTCGTCAATCCGATCTAATCGATTAGGCGGACTTCTTCTTCGCACGAGCAAGCATGCCACCGGCACCCAGGGCCGAAAGCAGCATCAGGCCAGCGGCCGGAACCGGAACCGGAGCCGGGGTCGGCGCCTCATTCGTGGTGAAGGTCAGGTTCACGAAGGCCGAACCCGCGCTCTCGCCCGGGACGATCTCGTTGAAGAAGAACGAGAACATCGAGCCCGCCGAGAAGGAACGGTCGTCGAGGAAACCGGTGGCGTTGGCGACGTTGCCGCGGACGTTGACGTCCTCGAACGTCATGCCGTCGCCCGAGTTGAACCCGAAGCGGATGTTGTTGAGATCGGCGCCGCCCGAGAAGCCGTTGCCGGTGACCGAGAAGTTGTCGATCGTGACATCTTCCAGCACGTCGAAGTCGAACTGGACGGTGCCCGTGGACGGGTCGATGTCATCGTCGATGAGACCGGCGAGGTTCATCGTGCCGCGGGCGCCGAAGTCGCCACCGGCGAACACGTCGATTGAAGCGGCGGACGCGGCGGTCGTCGTCAGAGCGGCGACTGCGGCAGCAGAAAGGAGAGCGTGAATTTTCATTTCGTATCCTATGATTTGAGTTCAATCAGGTCGTCTGTCCAAACGCCTTCACGTTTTCTAACGCTATGGCGAATGTACTGCATCAACTCCGACGATGTGAAGAGGTTTCAACGATCCGTTAGGAATATTTTAACGGGTTAACGTTGCGGCATGATTACAAAAAAGGGTACCGCCTGCGACAGCCTGATCTGTCCAACGTCCTTGCCCGCGCGTCGTTCCTTGGGCATTTTCCGCAGCGAGAGCCCGAAGGAGCACCGCCCATCGTGATGCAGGACCCACGTCGCGGGCTGACGCTCGTCGCACCGCCGCTCGGATACGCGGTCGCGCTTCTGGCGGGGCCGCTTCTGGCGATCTTTCTGTTCAGCTTCTGGACGCAGGACTACCTCACCATCGACCGGACGCCGACGCTGGCGAATTACCGCGAGGTGCTGAGCGATCCGATCTACCGCACGATCATGGCGCGCAGCCTGTGGATCAGCGGCGCGGTGACGATCATCACCGTCGTGCTGGCCTTTCCGGTCGCCTACTACATCAGTTTCCGCGTGCGGGCCGACCGCAAGTCGCTCTGGCTGTTCCTCGTCACCATTCCGTTCTGGACGAGCTACCTTTTGCGCATCTTCCTGTGGAAGGTGATCCTCGGCTACAACGGCGTGATGAATTCGGGGCTCATGGGGCTCGGCCTCGTCGACGAGCCGCTGACCGCGCTTCTCTACAACGCGAACGCCGTCGTGATCACGCTCAGTCACGCCTTCGCGCCCTTCGCGATCCTGCCGATCTTCGTGGCGCTGGAGAAGATCGACCGCGCGCTGCTCGAAGCCGCCCGGGATCTGGGCGAGAGCGCGGTGACGACGTTCTTCCGCGTCACGCTGCCGCTCGCCATGCCGGGCGTGGTGGCCGCGCTGCTCATCGTGTTCATTCCCACGGTCGGCGACTACGTCACGCCGGCGCAGGTCGGCGGGCCCGGCGGCCTGATGATCGCCAACATGATCCAGACGCAGTTCCTCGGCCTGAACAACGCGCCCATGGGCGCCACGCTCGCCGTTGTCGCGATGGTGCTCGTCACGATCATCTCGCTTGCCATCGTCTGGCTTGCCCGTCGCCTGGCCGGGGGGCGGAGGTGATGCTGCGCGGCTACGTCCTCCTGTTCCTCGCCTTCCTCTACGCGCCGATCCTGCTTTTGCCGGTCTTCGCCTTCAACGACGGCACGGCGATCGCCTTTCCGCTCAACGGGTTCACCACACGCTGGTTCGCGGAGATGACACAGAGTCGGGAGCTGCATGCGGCGCTCCTCAACTCGCTGATGGTGGCCGCCGCCGCGTCGGTCCTCGCGGTGCTGCTCGGGCTCGCGGCGGCACGGGCGAACGTGCGCTACCGCTTTCCCGGCAAGGCGGCGGCGATGGGGCTCGTCATGCTCCCGCTGGTGCTTCCCGAAATCATCGTGGCGACCTCCCTCCTCGTCGTCATCGTGCAGTTCCTGGAATGGCCGCTGACGCTCTGGACGGTGACGGCGGCGCATGTCCTGATCTGCACGCCGTTTGCCGTGGCCATCCTGAACGCGAGCTTCCAGGCGCTCGACCCGGCGATGGAGGAGGCGTCGATCGACCTGGGCGAGAGCCGTGCCTCGACGTTCCGGCTCATCACCCTGCCCCTCGTCATGCCCGGCATCGTGGCGGCGCTCCTCATCAGCTTCACGATCTCGCTCGACGAGTTCATCATCGCGTTCTTCCTGACCGGCAGCGACCCGACCCTGCCGGTCTACATCTGGTCGCTGCTGCGCTTTCCGAAGCTCCTGCCGATCATCATGGCGCTGGGCACGATCCTGGTGATCCTGTCGATCCTGATCCTGACGCTTGCGGAATGGAATCGCCGGCGGGGGCTGGCGCGGGCGGGCGTGAAAGACACCGGAGGGTTCCTTTGAACGATTCGAGCGGCACGACCCATGCGGGAAGCGATCCGCTGATCCGTCTCGGCGGCGTGGACAAGCATTTCGGTGACTACCACGCGCTTCGGGGCATCGACCTCGACATCCGCGCCGGCGAGTTCTTCTCGCTTCTCGGCCCGTCGGGCTGCGGCAAGACAACGCTCCTGCGCGTGATCGCCGGGTTCGAGGACGTGTCGGAGGGCACGGTGACGCTCGACGGGCGCGACATGAAGGGCGTTTCGGCCAACAAGCGGCCGACCAACATGGTGTTCCAGTCCTACGCGATCTTTCCGCATCTCAGCGTGGCGCAGAACGTGGGCTTCGGGCTGCGCAAGCTCGACGGGACGAAGGCGGAAAAGGCCGCGCGCGTGGCCGGGGCGCTGGAGATGGTGGGGCTCGCCGGCTACGGCGCGCGCGCGGCGCACGCGCTTTCGGGCGGGCAGCGCCAGCGGGTCGCGCTCGCCCGCGCGCTTGTCCTGCGTCCGAAGGTGCTGCTTCTCGACGAGCCGCTCTCGGCGCTGGACAAGAAGATGCGCGAACAGATGCAGGTGGAGCTGATCCGGCTCCAGCGGCAGGTCGGAATCACCTTCATCCTCGTCACCCACGACCAGGAGGAGGCGCTGGTCATGTCCGACCGGATCGCCGTGATGTTCGAGGGAGAGATCGTGCAGGTCGCGGAGGCGGAGGCGCTTTACCGGCGTCCGGCCTCCCGCCGTGTCGCGGAGTTCATCGGCGTGATGAACTTCCTTCCGGCGAGTGTGACGGGCGATACCGTCTCCGTGGCGGGTCTGGGCGAAATGCGGATCGACGCGCTGCAATCCACCGCGCGGTCCGACGGCGATCCCGTGGCCGGGTTCCGGCCCGAGACGGCGACGCTCCTTTTCCCCGGTCAGGATGCGCCGGACCGGGTGGCCGAGGGCACGGTTCAGGAGGTCGTCTATTACGGCGACATGACCTATTACGACGTCGTGCTGGACAATGCGGAAATGCCGGTGCGGATCTCGATGCGCAACGTGTTCGGCCGCCCCGTACTGGAGATCGGGACGCGTACGCGGCTGGCCTGGTCGCCCGGCGCGATCACGCTGTTTCGCTAGCGAAGGACGTATCCATGCGACTTGCCCCCCTCCTTGCCTGCCTCGCCCTGCTGTCCGGGCCCGCATTCGCGCAGACGCTTTATGTGCGCGATTCGGAGGAGGGCTATTTGAACATGCGCGACGGGCCGGGCACGCGGCACGACGTGGTCCGCCGCCTCGATCCCGGGGACCGCGTCAGCGTGCAGGAGTCGCTGGGACTCTGGACGCGCGTGCGCCTGCCCGACGGGAACGAGGGCTGGGTCTCGGGGGACTACCTGGAACGAGGCGAGCCGATCGCGGCGGCGCTCTTCGTGAAGCCCACGAATGTCGGCTACCTGAACCTACGGCAGGGTCCCGGAACCGAAACGCCGATCCTGCGCCGCATCTATCCCGGCGACCGACTGGCCCCGCTCGGGCGGGACGGCGTCTGGATCGAGGTGCGCCACGCGACAGGCGCGCGCGGCTGGGTCCATTCGGACTACGTGACCCGTTAGAGCGGCACGATCTGCACGTCGCGCCCCTTGCAGGCCAGTGCGATCTCGCCCGCGCAAAGCCGCAGCGCGTCCGCGCCGAAGACCTTGAGCCGCCAGCCATGCGCCCAGTCCCCGTCGCGCGTGCCGGCGGCAATGTCGTCGAGGTCGGCGGACGAGGCCAGGAGTTTCGGCGCGACGCCGGTCTGCTCGGCCTTGGCCTTGAGAAGCACGCGAAGGAGGTCGGCCAGCGCCCCGTTGATCTGCTCGCGCCCCTTTTGCGCCGGCGGCACCGGCAAATCCTCCTTCGGGATGGCCTGCCCCGCGGCGATTGCGGCGAGGATGCCCTCGGCGATCTCGCCCTTGCGCGCCTCGCGCAGCAGGAGCCGCGCCTTGCCGAGCTCCCCCGGATCCTTCGGCTTCAGCCCGGCGAGCTCCAGCAGCGCGTCGTCCTTGAAGACCCGGTTGCGCGGCACGTCGTTCGCCTGTGCGTAGCGTTCACGGAAGGCGGCGAGCTCGCGGGCGAGCGCGATGGTCCGCGGCGCGGGGTTCCGCATCTTGAGCCGCAGATAGGCCTCTTGCGGCTCCACGCGGTAGGTCGCGGGGTCACGCAGGATGTCGAGCTCCTCCTCGACCCAAGCCTTGCGTCCGGACTTGTCGAGCTCCGCCGACAAATACTCGTAGATCTCCCGCAGATGGGTCACGTCGGCCAGCGCATAGCTCTTCTGCGCGTCCGAAAGCGGGCGGCGGGACCAATCGGTGAAACGGGAGGACTTGTCGACCTGCGCGCGCGCGACCTTGCGCACCAGCGTCTCGTAGCCGACCTGCTCGCCGAAGCCGCAGACCATCGCGGCGATCTGCGTGTCGAAGAGCGGTTCGGGGATCGTGTCGCCCTCGATGGCGAAGATCTCGAGGTCCTGCCGCGCGGCGTGGAACACCTTGACCACGCCGACATCCCGGAAGAGCGCGTAGAGGGGCGCGAGATCGAGCCCGTCCGCGAGCGGATCCACGAGGACCGCGTCGGTCTCGCCGTCGCCGGGATAGGCGAGCTGCACGAGGCAGAGCTTGGAGTAGTAGGTCCGTTCGCGGAGGAACTCGGTGTCGACGGTGACATAGGGAGCACGGGCGGCGGCGGTGCAGAAGGCGGCGAGCGCGTCGGTCGTGGTGAGCGTGGTGATCCTGGAGGCGGCTATGACGATGGCCTTTCGGGTGGTTGCCCCCGCCGTCTAGTCCATCGCAGACGCGTAGGGAAGGTCCAGACGGCTGCGGTCGCCGGTCGCGAAGCGGCGCAACACGGCCGGATAGAGCCGATGCTCCTCCACCAGCACGCGGGCGGCAAGCGTGTCCGGCGTGTCGTCTGGGCGCACGGGCACCCGCGCCTGTCCGAGGATCGGGCCCGCGTCGAGGTCGGCGGTGACTTCGTGCACGGTGCAGCCCGCCTCCGCGTCGCCCGCTCCGATGGCGCGGGCATGGGTGTGCAGCCCCGGATATTTCGGCAGGAGCGACGGATGGATGTTGAGCATCCGCCCCTCCCAACGCCGCACGAAGGGCTCCGTCAGGATGCGCATGAAGCCGGCCAGTGCGAGGATATCGGGACGGGCCGCGTCGAGTTCCGCCCCGAGCGCCGCCTCGAAGGCGGCGCGGTTCGGATCGGCGCGGTGATCCACGGTGGCGATCGGGACACCCCGAGCGGCGGCTTTCGTCAGGCCCCCCGCCGCAGGCTCGTTCGAGATCACGAGGCAGGGCCGCGCCGGGTGGTCGCCCGTCATGCTCTCGACCAGGCGGACCATGTTCGATCCGCCACCGGAGATCAGGATCGCGACGCGCGTCACCAGTTCGGATCGCCCACGTAGCGGATACCCCCGCCGGCCGTGATCGCGCCGATCCGCGTGACCCGTTCGCCTTCGCCCGCGAGCACCGCCTCCAGCGCCTCCGCCCGGTCGGGGGCGCAGACGACGACCATGCCGATTCCGCAATTGAACGTCTTCAGCATCTCGCCCTGCGCCACGCCGCCCGCCTCGGCGAGCCAGCCGAAGACCGGCGGCGGCGTCCAGGCCGACAGGTCGATGGTCGCGCCGAGGCCATCGGGCAAAACGCGCGGCAGGTTCTCTGTCAGCCCGCCGCCGGTGACATGCGCGAGCGCATGGATGCCGCCCGCCCGGATCGCCGCCAGCACCGGCAGGACGTAGAGTCGCGTCGGCACGAGCAGCGCCTCGCCCAGCGACGCGCCGTCGAAGGGCGCGGCATCGTCCCAGCGGAGCTCCGCCCGCTCCACCACGCGGCGGACGAGCGAGTAGCCGTTGGAATGCACGCCGTTCGAGGCGAGCCCGAGGAGCACGTCGCCCTCGCGCACCTCGGCCGGCAGCGCGCCGCCCCGTTCCATCGCGCCGACTGCGAAGCCCGCGAGGTCGAAATCGCCGGTCCGGTACATTCCCGGCATCTCCGCCGTTTCCCCGCCGATCAGCGCGCAGCCCGAGGCGGCGCAGCCCGCGGCGATGCCCTCGATCACCTGTGCGGCCTCTTCGGCGACGAGCCTGCCGGTCGCGAAGTAGTCCAGAAAGAACAGCGGCTCCGCCCCCTGACAGACGAGGTCGTTGACGCACATCGCGACGAGGTCGACGCCCACCGTCGAAAGCCGCCCCGTCTCGATGGCGAGGCGCAGCTTGGTGCCGACGCCGTCGGTCGCCGCGACGAGGACCGGATCGGTGTATCCGGCCGCCCGGAGGTCGAACAGCGCCCCGAACCCGCCGAGCCCCGACATCGTGCCCGGTCGCTCCGTCGCACGCGCGGCCGGCTTGATGCGTTCGACCAGCGTGTTGCCTGCGTCGATATCGACGCCCGCATCGGCATAGGTAAGCCCCTGTCTGGCGTCGGTCATTCACGGTCCCTCCCGGTTCGACCCCGCCGTAGCAGGCACCCGGACCCGCTTCAACGGCGCCCGCCGCCCGGCGGACCTTGACCCGCCACGGCAACCTGCTATCGGAGGGCGCCGGGGGCCTGTAGCTCAATTGGTTAGAGCAGGGCGCTCATAACGCCTTGGTTGCGGGTTCAAGTCCTGCCGGGCCTACCACCCCCGCCCCCGGCTCAACGCGGCAGCACGATCTCCGCCTTGAGCCCGCCCATCTCCGATTGTCCGAGACGTAGCGCCCCGCCATGCGCGCGTGCCACGTCCCGCACGATGGACAGGCCAAGCCCGACATTGCCCGCCGTGTTCGACCGCGCGGGATCGAGGCGGGAGAAGGCCCGCGTCGCCGCCGCCCGCTCCGCCTCGGGAATGCCGGGCCCGTCATCCTCGACCGTCACGACGAGGGCCGCGTCGCTCGCCTGAAGCGAGATGCGGAACGTTTCACCGTGCCGGGTCGCGTTGGTGACGAGATTCGTGACCGCGCGACGCATGCTCTCGGGATAGATGTCGACCTCGATCTCCGGCCCGGCGACCTCGACTGTCCGACCCGGCACCGCCATCTCCGCCGCCTCCCGGACGAGCGCGCCGAGCGGCACGTGTGCCCGCTCGTCGGTGGCGCTCTCGCGCGCGAAATCGAGGAACGTGTCTATGATCCGCTCCATCGCTGCGACGTCGCGTTGGAGATCCCCGACCTCCGGGCAATCCATCATCGATAATTCGAGCTTCATCCGCGTGAGAGGCGTGCGCAGGTCGTGGCTCACCCCCGACAGCAGCAGGGTGCGCTGCTCGATATGCCGCTCGATCCGCGCACGCATGTCCAGAAACGCCGTGCCAGCCGCACGGACCTCGCTCGACCCCGCGGGGCGGTAGTCGATGTCCTGCCCCCGCCCGAACGCCTCCGCCGCGCGGGCCAGACGGCGGATCGGGCGGATCTGGCCGCGCAAGAATAGAAAGGATACCGCCGTCATCAGAAGCGCGACGACGATCATCAACACAAGAAGCTGATGCGGGTTCGAGGCCGACACGTTGGAACGATCGAACCGCATCCCCGTCCCGTCCGCGAAGCCGAGCGCCACGACCTTGCGCTCAAGCCTCGTGTTGACCGTCCGCAGGTCCTCGACATTCTCGAACAGCGTGTCGCGCATGACGCGGCCGGACAGGTCCCAGAAGCGGATGCCCGACCGCGCGGGCGGGGGCGCGAGTTCGATCCCCAAAGGCTCGGCGAGGTCGGGCCGCGCGCGGACAAGCGCGATCTCGCGGGCCATGTTGGTCGTCATCTGCACGGTGACGTCTTCGTAATGCCGTTGCAGGAACATCACCGCTACGGCAAGCTGGATGGTGACGATCGGAACGATCAGGATCAGCGCCGCGCGCGCGTAGAAGCTGCGCGGCAACCACCGCAGGATCGCGGGGCGGCGGGACGGCTCGCTCGCACGAGGGGCACCGGTACCGGGGGACGAGGACGCGAACATGGCGGAAACCTATCCACCCGGACCGGCGATTGACAGCAGGCTACAGCGCCTCGTCGCACCGAACCCCTCGCCGATGACGGCGGAGGGCACCAATACCTACATTCTCGGGAAAAGCGAGGTCGCGATCATCGATCCCGGCCCGATGCTCGACAGCCATCTTGCCGCCATCGTGGACGCGGTTGCCGGACGGCGCGTGGTCGGCATTCTCGTCACTCACGCCCACCGCGACCATTCGCCCGCTGCCGCCCCCCTCGCTCGACGCGTCGGCGCACCCGTCATGGCCTTCGGGACGGCGGCAGCGGGACGCTCGGAGGCCATGCGCGCCCTGCCCGCGACGGGCGGCGAAGGGGTGGACACCACGTTCGCCCCCGATGTCGCGCTCCCCGACGGGGCGGAGGTAGCGGGCGACGGCTGGCGGCTCCGCGCGATCTGGACGCCCGGGCACATGGCGAACCACCTCAGCTTTCACTGGATCGAGGGCCGTGCGGTCTTCACCGGCGACACGGTGATGGGCTGGGCCAGCACGTTGATTTCGCCGCCGGACGGCGATGTCGGACAATACATGACGTCGCTCGACCGCCTGGAGGCCACCGACGCCCGACGCTTCCATCCCGGCCACGGCGACCCGGTCGCGGCACCGGCCGCCCGCTGCCGGGAGCTTCGGACGCATCGCCGAACCCGAGAGGCGGAAATCCTTGCCGCGCTCGACGAATCCGACCGCATCCCGGACATCGTCGCGCGCGTCTATGCCGACACGCCCCCCACGCTCCACGTGGCGGCGGCGCGCAACGTCCTAGCCCACCTCATCCATTTGGCGGAGCAGGGACGTGCCGCATCCGACGGACCGCCCGGTCCGGACGCCCTTTGGCGACGATTCCCAGAAAATCCTCAAGTTCCTCTTGCGCAGACCGGCCGCCTTGGCTAACTCCGCCCTCGTTGTTCCGGCGTAGCTCAGCGGTAGAGCAGTTGACTGTTAATCAATTGGTCGTAGGTTCGATCCCTACCGCCGGAGCCAACTATAACTTTAAGCCCTCGCCTTACTTGGCCTTTTCCTTTTAAGTTTATGTCGATCCACCTAAAAGCCCGGCCAAAAATTACTTTAGATTTATGGGCAAAAAGGCGCGGTCCCTTCTCCTTCTCCTTCTCCTTCTCCTTCTCCGCTTGAAGTGCTGACACTCATCACTCGATCCGAGTGTCCCATCCCTCGTTGAGCGCCATGACCGAGAGGCTGGTTTCGAGAACGCGCGCAACTTCGTCGTTATGGGAAAATTTCCCCAAGCGACTCTGCTATCTGCCTCTTTTCCCCGAATCCCGGCTTCATACACGCACGCCTTAGAATTTCCCAGAGACCGATGACTTGCCGTTGCTCGCAGGTAAGCCGGCACGGTGGTTCATCGTGAAATTCCCAGTCAGATGGCAATTTCCGATCAAGCTCGCGCGCACATGAGAAATAATAGAAAACAGGGCTTTAGATCAAGGGCAACAATCCGGAGAACATCCGCGTCGGTTCGACCCTCTCCACCGATGAACTCTCGGCCCATCGCTAAGATTTCATGCTGTCTAAGCCGCCATAAGGCAAGAATCGGAACAGCGAAGAATAGAGCAACCCAAGGTCAGGGACAATGAAGTGCCCACACCGTAGGATAGGCAGTCGGATATCCCAAAGAACTGGATCAACCAGAGAGCGCGCAGAAGCTGAAGAACGACCTCGCCGGCGAGCATCGCGACTCCGACGCGCAGTTGGTTGTCACACCGGCCCCGATCCGAAGCCCATCCAACAATCGCCGCGATGGCGACAAATCCTATGAGATAGCCGCCGATGCTCTAAACATGTAAGCAAGGCCAATCCCGCGCTCGGGCGTGTTTGAAAAACAGGCAGACCCAACTGCGCCCTTTGCAAAAAATAGGGCAATTGTAGCGAATCCGAGCCGGCGCCCGAAAGCTGCGAAAATTATGTGAGCCCCAATTGTCTGCAGTGACATGTCAACAGGTCCGACGGGCACGCGAACCTTTGCGGAGATCGCGGTCAACAAGCTGCCTAAAATCGCGAGTAACTAGAAACGCAGAACGCCGCGTCGCGACACATAATGCCAAGCGCGGCTTTTCAGTGAGAAGTCGGGCACCATCGTAGGACCGCCAAGAGCTTGGACGATCTTTTCCAAGATCTCGGACCTCAGGATGTGAGCGCCCACCGCGGCGTTGTCTTACCGAGGAAAGAGTCGATGCCATGCGCCGCCTCGTCGGTCTCCCAGGTGTCGGCGAGCCGCGCGATGGTGGCGTCGATCACGGCGGCATCGATGCGCGGCCCGAGGCTGCGGGCCAGCGCCTTGGCGCGCCCCACCGCGCCGGGCGCCACCGACAGGTAGGGCGCGACCTCGGCCTCGACCGCGGCGTCGAGGTCCGCCTCCGGCGCCGCGCGGGCGACGAGGCCCAGCTCCGCCGCCTCGGCGGCCTCGAAAAGCCGCGCCGACATGAAGACGCGCCGCGCCACGCCTTCGCCCATGCGGGCGATCACGTAGGGGCCGATGGTCGCCGGGATTAGCCCCAGCCGGGTTTCGGTCAGCCCAAACTTGGTGCCCTCCGCCGCCAGCGCCACGTCGCAGACGCAGGCTAGGCCGACGCCGCCACCGAAAGCGCCGCCGTGCAGTCGGCCGATCAGCGGCGTCGGCATCTCGTTCAACGCGTTCAGCATCATCGCGAGCTTGCGGGCCTCGCGCATCCGGGTCTCGCGGTCTGCCTCGATCTGCGCCTTCATCCATGTGAGGTCGCCGCCGGCACAGAAAACTTTCCCGGCGCCCGCGAGCACGATGGCGCGGGTGTGCTCTGCCGCGCCGAGCGTGCCGGCCATGTCGGTCAGCTCGGCGATCATCGTGGCGGAGAGCACGTTGCGCTTGTCCGGCACGTTCAACGTGACATAGGCCACGCCGCGATCATCGGTGCGGATGTCGAGGGTCTGATAGCTCATGCCGTGCTCCTGAGGCCTTGGGCGAACCACGCGGCCTCGGCCAGTTTCACGGCGTCGAGGCCGGTGGGATGCCCCAGTCGCGCCATCTCGGCCGCCACCTTCTCGGTCGCGACATTGCCCTTGGCCCCGGGCGCGTAGGGGCAGCCGCCGAGGCCGCCGACCGCGGCGTCGAAGGTCCGGAGACCTCGGGCGAGGCTTGCCGCGATATTGTCGAGAGCCCGCCCGCCGGTGTCGTGGAAATGCCCGGCAAGCCGCTCCGCCGGCAGGTGTTCCAGTACCGCCGCCAGCATCGCGTCGACCCGCTCTGGCACCGCGACGCCGATCGTGTCGGCGAGCGAGACCTCGTAGCAACCCATGTCCCACAGCCGCCGCGCCACCCGGACCACCGCCTCCGGCGCGATCTCGCCGTCATAGGGACAGTCGGTGACGCAGGAGACGTAGCCGCGCACCGGCATCCCGGACGCGCGGGCGGCCTCCATGATCGGCGCGAAGCGGTCGAGGCTCTCCTCCACCGAGCAGTTGATATTGGCGCGGCTGAACCCTTCCGAGGCCGAGGCGAAGACCGCGACCTCCGAGGCGCCCGCCGCCTGCGCCGCCTCGAAGCCCTTGAGGTTCGGCGTCAGCACCGCGTAGGCGATGCCGGGGCGGCGGTCGATGCCGGACATGACCTCCGCGGCATCGGACATCTGCGGCACCCATTTCGGGCTGACGAAGCTCGTCACCTCGATCTTGGCGAAGCCGCAGCCCGAGAGCATATCGACCAGCCGGATCTTGTCTGCCGTGGCGATCTGCGCCTTCTCGTTCTGCAACCCGTCGCGCGGACCCATCTCGAAGATGGTGACGGGATCGCGTGCCGGCTCAGGCATCCTCGGCCTCCAATTTCAGAAGTATCGTGCCATCACTGACCTGGTCGCCCTGCGTCGCCAAGACTTCAGCGACGATCCCGTCCCGCGGGGCACGGAGCGTGTGCTCCATCTTCATGGCTTCCAGCACCACCAGGGCGTCTCCTTTCGCGACACTCTGGCCCGCTGCCGCTATCATGATGACAAGACCCGGCATTGGCGCGACGAGGCTGTCGCTGCCCGCCTCGTCGCCCTCGACGTGGGCCAAAAGGTCGGGAAGCTCGAAGGACGCGCCAGTGCTTCCGTCGAAGACCGTGACGCGTGCGCCGTCCTGGACCACTTCCACCCGCGACCGGGTGTTGCCGATGTCGAGCGTGTAGACGGTGCCGCCGGCCGCGGCGATGGTGAAGGACAAGCTCCCCTTTGGCCCGTCGATCGTGAAGCGGCCGCGCCCGTGCTGGGTGACCGCGCGTTCGATGCGCGCACCATCGCGCTCCAGCAATGCGTGATGGGTGTCCTCGGTCCAGTGCCGCCATCCGGCCAGCCGCTCCCACGGATCGGCCGCGGTGCGCGGGCGCAGCAGCCCCAGCGCGGCCACCGCGGCGACGGCGGTCGACGTCTCCGGCACCGCGACGTCGGGCAGCAGCGTGCCGAGATCGCGGGCGATGAGGCCGGTATCCACCTCGCCGCGCCGGAACCCGTCGTGCCGCGACAGCGCGGCGAGAAATGCAGCGTTGGTCACAGATCCCGTAACGCGGCATGCCTCCAGCGCCGTGGTCAGCCGATTGAGCGCCGCCGACCGTGTCGGCCCGTGCACAATGACCTTGGCGATCATCGGGTCGTAGAACGGGCTGATCTCGTCGCCTTGCCGCACGCCGCTGTCGATGCGGACCGGACCGCGATCGAACTCCGTGCCTTCGGGAAAGGCGAGATAGTCGAGCCGTCCCGTGGCGGGCAGGAAGCCCTTGGCCACGTCCTCGGCATAAAGCCGCGCCTCGAAGGCCCAGCCGTCGATCTTCAGGTCGTCCTGTGCCACCGGCAGCGGCTCACCGGCCGCGACGCGCAGTTGCAGCTCGACGAAGTCGAGCCCGGTGATCGCCTCGGAAACAGGGTGTTCGACCTGCAACCGGGTGTTCATCTCCATGAACCAGAAGCCGTCGGTCCGAAGCGGGCCGGAGCCGTCGACGATGAACTCCACCGTGCCGGCGCCGCGGTAGCCGATGGCCCTCGCGGCATCGACCGCCGCCCGCCCCATCGCCGCGCGCACTTCTTCGGGCATGTCCGGAGCGGGCGCCTCCTCGATCACCTTCTGGTGACGGCGCTGGAGAGAGCAGTCGCGCTCGAAGAGATGGATGACGTTGCCGCAGGCGTCGCCGAAGACCTGGATCTCGATGTGTCGCGGCTGCGGCACGAACTTCTCGATCAGGCAGGCGGGGTCGCCGAAGGCGGTCTTCGCCTCGCGCTGCGCCGAAGCAAGCGCATCGGCGAATTCCCCTGCCCGCTCGACCAGCCGCATCCCCTTGCCGCCGCCGCCGGCGCGCGCCTTGATCAGAACCGGGTAGCCGATCTCCTCGGCCCGCTCGGCCAGGAACTCCGCCTCCTGCCGGCTGCCGTGATAGCCTGGCACCACGGGGACGCCGGCCTTGTCCATCAGCGCCTTGGCCGCGTCCTTGAGGCCCATGGCACGGATCGCCTGCGCCGACGGGCCGACGAAGACAAGGCCCGCCGCCTCGACGGCCGCGACGAAATCGGGGTTCTCGGACAGGAAACCGTATCCCGGGTGGATCGCCTCGGCCCCCGTTGCGCGGGCGGCATCGATGATGCGCCCGGCCTGCAGATAGCTTTCGGCCACCGGCGCGGGCCCCACATGCACCGCCTCGTCGGCCAGCGCGACGTGTTTGGCCGACGCGTCGGCGTCGGAATAGACCGCCACGGTCCGGATGCCGAGCCGGCGGGCGGTGGCGATCACCCGGCAGGCGATCTCGCCCCGGTTCGCGATAAGGATCTTCTGGAACATCGCGTCCCCCCTCACATCCGGAACACGCCGAAGCGCGTATCCTCGATCGGTGCGTTGAGCGCGGCGGCGAGGCTTAGCGCCAGCACCTCGCGGCTCTTGCGCGGGTCGACGATGCCGTCGTCCCAGAGCCGCGACGCGGCGTAGAGCGGGTGCGACTGGCGCTCGAACATCTCGATCGTCGGTCGCTTGAACTCGGTCTCCTCCTCGGCCGACCAACTGCCGCCCTTGCGCTCGACCGCGTCGCGGCGGACGGTGGCCAGCACGCCCGCCGCCTGCGCGCCGCCCATCACGGAGATGCGGCTGTTCGGCCAGGTCCAGAGAAAACGGGGCGAATAGGCCCGGCCGCACATGCCGTAATTGCCCGCGCCGAACGAACCGCCAACGAGCATCGTGATCTTCGGCACGGAGGTGGTCGCCACCGCGGTCACAAGCTTGGCGCCGTCCTTGGCGATCCCGGCGCTCTCGTAGGCGCGGCCGACCATGAAGCCGGTGATGTTCTGAAGGAACACCAGCGGGATTTTGCGCTGCGAACAGAGCTCGACGAAATGCGCGCCTTTCATCGCGGCTTCCGAGAACAGCACGCCGTTATTGGCGACGATGCCAACGGGCATGCCCATGACATGGGCAAAGCCGCAGACCAGCGTCGTGCCGTAGCGCGCCTTGAACTCGTCGAAGCGCGAGCCGTCGACCACGCGGGCAATGACCTCGCGGATGTCGTAGGGCGTCTTCAAGTCGGCCGGGACCACGCCGAGGATCTCGTCCGGATCGTAGGCCGGCGGCTCCGGTGTCCGGAGCTCCACCGTCGCGGGCTTCGTGAGGTTCAGGTTGGCCACCGCTTGCCGCGCCAGCGCCAGCGCGTGTGCGTCGTCGTTGGCGAGGTAATCGGCCACGCCCGAGAGACGCGTGTGCACGTCGCCGCCGCCGAGATCCTCGGCGGTCACCACCTCGCCTGTCGCGGCCTTCACTAAGGGCGGGCCGGCGAGGAATATGGTGCCCTGCTCGCGCACGATGATGGTGACGTCCGACATCGCCGGCACGTAGGCCCCGCCCGCGGTGCAGGAGCCCATGACGACAGCGATCTGCGGAATCCCCTTGGCCGACATGTTGGCCTGGTTGAAGAAAATCCGTCCGAAATGGTCGCGGTCGGGAAAGACCTCGTCTTGGTTCCGCAGGTTGGCGCCCCCGGAATCCACAAGGTAGACGCAGGGCAGCCGGTTGGTCTCGGCGATCTCCTGCGCGCGCAGATGTTTCTTGACCGTCATCGGGTAGTAGGTGCCGCCCTTCACGGTAGCGTCGTTGCAGACGACCATGACCTCGCGGCCCGAGACTCGGCCGATACCGGTTACGACGCCGGCCGAGGGGCTGGCGCCCTCGTAGAGTCCGTGCGCGGCGAACATGCCGACCTCGAGGAACGGCGAGCCGGGATCAAGCAGCCGCGCCACCCGCTCGCGCGGCAGGATCTTGCCGCGGCCCACGTGTCGTTCGCGCGCCGCCGGACCGCCGCCGGCAAGCGCGACCTCGGCAGCCGCACGCACTGGGGCGAGCGCCGCTTCGTGCGCCACCCGGTTTGCAGCAAAGACCTCGGACCGCGGCGACAGGGAGGACTGGAGAACGGCCATCAGGACATCGTCCCCATCAGTTCGCGGCCGATCAGCATGCGCCGGATCTCCGAGGTGCCGGCGCCGATTTCCATCAGCTTGGCATCACGGAAGATGCGGCTGACAGGCGTCTCGTTCATGAAGCCCGCGCCGCCTATCGCCTGCACCGCCTGATGCGCGACGACCATCGCCTCCTCGGAGGCGTAGAGCACGCAGGCCGCGGCGTCCTGCCG
Source organism: uncultured Jannaschia sp. (assembly GCF_947494025.1). GTDB lineage: Bacteria > Pseudomonadota > Alphaproteobacteria > Rhodobacterales > Rhodobacteraceae > Jannaschia. The sequence continues at coordinate 48,229 of NZ_CANLTQ010000002.1, read as the reverse complement.
GGTCACCCGACCGCCATCGCACGCCTTCGCCACCTCGTAGACGTAGGCGCGGGCCGAGTTCATCTTGGTGTAGATGTCGGCGATCTTGCCCTGCATCAGCTGGAACGAACCGATCGGCTGGCCAAACTGCTTGCGCTCGAGAAGATACGGCATGATCTCGTCCATGCAGGCCGCCATGATGCCGAGGCCGATGCCCGAGAGCACCACTCGCTCGTAATCGAGACCCGACATCAGGACGCGCGTGCCGCGGCCCTCCTGCCCGAGGATGTTCTCGGCCGGCACATCGACGTCCTCGAACACCAGTTCCACGGTGTTCGACCCGCGCATCCCGAGCTTGTCGAAATGCGGCGACTGCGAGAAGCCGGGCATCGTCTTTTCGATCAGGAAGGCCGTGATGCCTTTCGACCCCGCGCTTGGGTCGGTCTTGGCGTAGACCACCAGGGTCGAGGCCTCGCCACCATTGGTGATCCAGAACTTGCTGCCGTTCAGAACGTAGGAGGAATTGCCCGTCTTCTCGGCCCGAAGCGACATCGACACCACGTCCGAGCCGGCGCCGGCCTCGGACATCGCCAGCGCGCCGACGGCGCGGCCGGAGATCAGGTCGGGCAGGTATTTCGCCTTCTGCTCGGCCGTGCCGTTCAGCTTGATCTGGTTTACGCAGAGGTTGGAATGCGCGCCGTAGCTCTGCGACACGCTGGCCGAGGCGCGGGCGATCTCTTCTACCGCAACCACGTGGGCAAGATATCCCATGCCCGTGCCGCCATCCTCATCGGGCACAGTGATGCCGAGCAAGCCGAGATCGCCCATCTCTTCCCAAAGCTCTTCCGGGAACTCGTTTGTCTGGTCGATCCGGCCGGCAAGCGGCTTGACCCGCTCCTGCGCCCAGCGGTGCACCGTGTCTCGCAAGGCGTTAACCTCGTCGCCGAGGTCGAAGGTCATGGATGCGTTAAACATTTCTATCCTTCCTCACTCCGCCGCGATGGCGGCGGTCGTCTTCTTCCGTAGCGCGGCGCGCAGCGCGTCCCGGCGCGCGAGCTGTGTCTGCATGGCGGCTTCCTTGACCGGGCCGAAACCGCGGATCTCGCCCGGCAGGGCCAGAAGCGACCGCACCTGCGGCAGGGCCTCGGAACACAAGACCTCCTCGGCAAAGTCGAGATCGGCTTCGACAAGGCGGATCAGCGCGCGTTCGCTCCGCCGTTCCGCGGTCCGGCCGAACGGGTCGGCCCAAGTGCCACGCAGCCCCTTCATCCGGGCCAGGACTCCGAAGAGCGGAAGAATCCACAACCCGAAGGCGCGTTTCTTCGGTCGGCCGGAAGAATCCGTCCCGGACAGCATCGGCGGCGCGAGATTGAAGGAGATCTTGAGGTCGCCGTCGAAACTCGCGGCCAGCCCGCGCCGGAAGGCGGGATCGGCATAGAGCCGGGCGACCTCGTATTCGTCCTTGTAGGCCAGAACGCGGGCATAGGAGATCGCCGCCAGCCGCAGCAACCCGCTGTCAGCCAGCCCCTTCGCCTCGAGTGCCTCGGCGAAGCGGTCAAGCCGCGCGCCGTAGTGCTCCGCCAACCGAGCGTTCTGGTAGGCGCGCAGGTGGTCCTTGCGGTGGGCGATGATCTCCTCGGTCGACATCTCGGCCAGCGGCGTCGCGCCCTTCCGGTCCGGTCCCGCCGCCCGTGCCACCGCGTCCGCGTCATGCGCCAGAAGCCGGCCCCAGTCGAAGGCCGCGAGGTTCGCGGCCACAGCCACGCCGTTCAGCTCCACGGCCCGGGCAATGGCGTCGCGCCCCAGCGGGATCAGCCCGCGCTGCCAGGCATAGCCCAGCATCATCATGTTGGCGCCGATCTCGTCGCCGGTCAGCGCCACCGCGAAGTCGGAGAAGTTGTGGAAGTGGTCGCGCGAGCGCACCGCCTTCTCCACGGTGCGTTCGACCGATGCCGCACGGAAGTCGAAGTCGCGCAGGCGCACGAAGTCGGACGTCGGCGTCACCCGCACGTTCAGCACGGCCGCGGTGCGCGCCGGATCGCAAAGCAGGATCGCCTCTTTCGACGCCGCGACGACCGCATCGGCGGCAAGCAGCAGATCCGCTCCGCCCGCAGCGATGCGCGGTGCGGCGGTCGGCCGGTCGGGGCGCGAGATCCGGACATGGCTCAGCACCGCGCCGCCCTTCTGCGCCAGCCCCGCCATGTCGAGGATCATCGGCACCTTGCCCTCGACATGCGCCGCCATCCCCAGAAGCGCGCCGATGGTCAGCACGCCGGTGCCGCCCACTCCGGTCACCGCGAGGTTCCAGGCCCGGTCGATCTCGGGCAACGTCGGCTCGGGCAGCGCGCCGACGTCCGGCCCGTCCTGCGCCACGGCCTTCTTCGGCATGGCGCCCCGGACGCTGACGAAGGAGGGGCAGAAGCCCTTCAGGCAGGAATAATCCTTGTTGCACATCGACTGGTTGATACGCCGCTTGCGGCCCATCTCGGTCTCTTCCGGCTCCACCGCGATGCAGTTCGACTTTTCCGAACAATCGCCGCAGCCCTCGCAGACCGCCGGGTTGATCCAGAGCCGCAGGTCCGGCTCCTCCATGAGCCCGCGCTTGCGGCGACGGCGCTTTTCTGCCGCGCAGGTTTGCTCGAAGACGATTACGGTCGTGCCGGGCACCTCGCGCAGCGCCAGCATTACCGCGTCGATGTCGTCGCGGTGGCGGATCTCGGTGCCGGGGGCGAGGTCGGCCGCGCTGTAGAGGTCGGGACGGTCCGACATCAGCACGATTCGGGCGACGCCCTCGTGGAACATCTGGTGGGTGATCTGCTGCGGAGTCAGCACGCCGTCGACCGGCTGGCCGCCGGTCATCGCTACGGCGTCGTTGTAGAGGATCTTGTAGGTGATGTCGGCACCCGCTGCGACCGACTGGCGGATCGCGAGATGGCCGGAATGGAAATAGGTGCCGTCGCCGAGGTTGACGAAGCGGTGCGCCTCGTCGGTGAAGTGCGAGATTGCGGTCCAGGGCACCCCTTCGGCTCCCATATGGGTGAAGGTCTCGGTGTTGCGATCCATCCACTGCGCCATGAAGTGGCAACCGATGCCGGCCATCGCCTTCGACCCTTCGGGCACGCGGGTCGAGGTGTTGTGCGGGCAGCCGGCGCAGTAATGCGGCAGACGAGTGATCGGCGCGGCATGGTCGGCGACCCGCGCCTCCGCGGCCTTCAGAACCCCGGCGCGGCGGGCGACATGCGCGGCCAGCCCCTCGGGCAGGTCGAGCTTCAGCAGACGCTCGGCCAGCGCCTCCGCGACGCGAGCCACGGTCAGCCCGGCCGAGAGCGAGAGGACCGGCCGGTCTGCCTCGTCGAACTTGCCGACGATGCGCGGCCGCACGTCGGCGCGCCAGTTGAAGAGCTGCTGCTTGATCTGGTTCTCGATGATCTCGCGCCGTTCCTCGACCACCAGCACCTCATCGAGCCCTTCCGAGAAGGCGCGGATGCCCTGCGGCTCCAGCGGCCACGGCATCCGCACCTTGTAGAGGCGGAGGCCGATGATGCGCTGTTCCTCGGGGCCCAGCTCCAGCTCGGCCAGCGCCTGCCGCACATCCTCGAAGGCCTTGCCGGAGGCGACGATGCCGAAACGCGCGCGATCGTTGGGGATCGCCGCGAAATCGACGCCGTTGGCGCGGGCGAAGGCGATGGCCGCGTAGCCCTTGATCTCCTGCAGGCGCGCGTCCTGCGCCAGCGGCGCGTCGGGCCAGCGAAGGTTCAGCCCGCCCTCGGGCAGAGCGATGTCCTCGGGCAGGACGAAGCGGCGCGCTTCCTGCGCGAGGTCGACCACGGTCGTCGTCTCGACGGTCTCGGAGATCACCTTGTAGCCGACCCAGCAGCCCGAGAACCGCGACATCGCCACGCCAAGCAGCCCCATCTCGAGGAACTCGTGCACCGAGGACGGATAGAGCATCGGCATCAGCGCCGACATGAAGGCGTGGTCGGACTGGTGCGGGATCGACGACGACTTGCAGGTGTGATCGTCCCCGGCGATCGCCAACACGCCACCATGGGCCGCGCTGCCGGCGGCATTGCCGTGCTTGAAGACGTCGCCGGACCGGTCGACACCCGGCCCCTTGCCATACCAGATGCCCAGCACGCCGTCCTTGCGCGCGCCCTCCGACAGGTGCAGCTGCTGGCTGCCCCAGACCGCGGTGGCCGCGAGGTCCTCGTTCAGCCCCGGCTGGAACACCACGTCGTGCCGGTCGAGATGCTTGCGCGCCTTCATCAGCTGCTGGTCGTAGCTGCCCAGCGGCGATCCGCGGTAGCCCGAGATGAACGTGCCGGTGTTCAGCCCCGCCGCGCGGTCGCGCCGCATCTGCGTCATCGGCAGCCGGACCAGCGCCTGCGTTCCGGTCATGAAGACCGGCCCGGTCTCGGCAGTGTATTTGTCGTCGAGCGAAATCGTCACTGGGCACCTCCTGACGCGAAGCATGCACCGGCAGACGGGAAACAAGGTCTCTAATTGTGACCGTTTCACAGTTCCGGGTGCAACAGGAGCCTTGCAATCGCCCTGCTCAGGTTACACCGTCCCTCGGCATCTATTCAAGATACGACCATGTCCCGCGACGACGATTCCCTGACCCTCGACGCCGCCGACCGGCGCATCCTGCGCATCATCCAGGACGAGCCCGACATCACGATGCGTGATCTCGGCGAGCGCACCGGGCTCAGCCACTCGCCGTGCTGGCGGCGGCTCGGCCGGCTGCGCGAAGCCGGAGTCGTCAGCGACCGGCGCTACATCGTCGACGCGGAGACGGTCGGCTTCGACATCCTCGTGCTGTGCTTCGTCAAGAATGCGGAACACAAACGCGAGCGACTGCGCGCCTTCGAGGAGGCGGTACAGAACGTGCCGGAAATCATGCAATGTTACTCGCTCAGCGGCGATCATGACTATGTTCTACAGGTGATCGCGAAAAGCGTGCGCGACTACGAGGGAACGGTGAAGAACGCCATCGTCGAGTTGCCGAACGTTCAGTCGATCAGCACCTCTTTCACCTTGAAACGCGTGAAGCACTCTTTGATCGTGCCAGTCTGATCCGACGCCGCGACGCAACTCCATCCCGCTATAGCATGTGTCGCTCGGACATATTTCCCGCAGCATAATATGCCGCACCGTGCATCGCGCGACGCGTGTTCTGCCGCGACGAAGCTTCGTTTCACCGCAATATGTCGGATACACGGCCTCACCATATTACAGACCGTCCGGAGTGTTTATAGGGACGCAAGATTGTAGACGATTACCGATCCAGATTCATCGCGTTGCAGTCGGCGCCCGACGCCAGCGGTGGCGATGGACCCGAAGCTCATGGCGATCTCGAATGGGGTCTTGCCTGATCGGTCTTCTAAATAGCAGTCCCGGCGCTTGTCTTCCGGTTAGACATGAAAAAGTCGCCCTACCCGCGTCCCCCTTCAGCGGCGATCACGGCAAAGCGCCGGATGGCACCCGCGTCGGCGTCGGTATCGTCTTCCCGTTCTGACAGGCGCATGTCGCACAACGCCGTCGGGGGGCGGGGCAATCATGCCGAACGTCAGAGGTCTGCAACGCCGCCTCGCTCAAGGGGTCGCTTGGAACCCCTGATGGACCTCGGCCCATTCCTCGTCAAGAAATGGCCCGACGGTTCCGACAGTTCGTTGACCCGCGCCGAACACTGAACGGACGGGCAAGTCCATCCTTCGGTTTTCTTCTCCAGAGCCTGATACAGCGAAAGCGGCTCATGACATCCCAGGCCCTCTGGCCGATGGGCGACACACGCGAAGACCTCGCAGGTCTCAGGAAGGAACTCGGATCGAAGCAGAGCCAGGAGCCGGGCGAGGACATCCTTGGGGCGACAAAGCGAGCGCTCTTCGATCGGGACGGGCCGCCCTCGGCAGCATTCGAAGCACCCGGCGCGATCGGGATCGACTGATGCGATCCCGGATCGCGACGAGGACTTGTGTCGTGGCACAGGGTATGGCACTTCTGCTGGCACATCGCGGCGTCGGACAGGAGTCGATCCCGGAAAGGTTAGTCGTTACAGTATCTTGAGGTCTACGCTCCGGTCGCGACCGCCGGAGCCAATCTTCCCCAACATTCGCATCGTCAAGGGATGTTCGGGGCGACGCGGCGGGTATGGTGAAAAGGTATCACGAAAGCTTCCCAAGCTTCAGTTACGGGTTCGATTCCCGTTACCCGCTCCAATGATCTGCACGGCCCAGACGACGAGGTTCGCCCGCTTGCATGGACCGGTCGTCGCGCTAGAAGGCGGTCATGACCCTGCCCTTTCTCGTTCCGCTCGACCGCGCCACGCTGCGCGCGGAGGGTGTTCCGGAGCGCTTCGTTTTCGGTCAGGCCGACCGCGTGCGCTTTCAGGAGCTCGACGTGCATGACCACGTCAACAATGCCCGCTACCTGAGCTGGTTCGAAACGTGCCGCACGGCCTGGCTGGGTGCCCACGGGCTTGACCGGGGGGGCCGGCCGACGCTGGTCCTGAAGGCCGTCTCCGTTGACTACCGCGCGCCGTTGCACCTTGATGAGACCTATATCGTCGCGGGTCGGGCCAAGGCCTATCGCCGGACGTCGTGGACGATGGAATATGCGGTCGTCGCGCGCGGTCGCGTCTGCGCCGCCAGCGAGGCGGTCATTGTCCTGATGGAGCGGGATCGCACGACCCGCCGCCCCCTGCCCGATCATTTCCTTGACGTGTTCCGGACCCGCGACGGCGCCACGCCGGAGACGTGACCGGCGGCTCAGTGCCGCCAGTCGAGGAGCTGCGCCAGAAGCGCCCGGGTGGACGCGTCCTTGCCCGACGGATCCCCGCCATCGACCAGCGGTCCGAGCGAGGTCGCGAGTTCCTTGCCAAGCTCGACGCCCCATTGGTCGAAGCTGTTGATGCCGAGCAGCACGCCTTCGACGAAAACCCGGTGCTCATAGAGCGCGACGATGCCGCCCAGCACGGCCGGAGTGAGCTGCGGGTAAAGCAACGTGGTGGACGGGCGATTGCCCTCGAACACGCGATGCGCCGCCTGCCGCTCGAGCTCGTCTCCATCGTACTTGCCCTCCACCTTGGTGCGCGCCTCGGCGTGGCTGCGCCCCTTCAGGAGCGCCTCGGATTGCGCGAGGCAGTTCGCGATCAACAGGCGGTGGTGATGGTCGAGCGCGGGCTCGTGCCCCTGTGCGGCGACCATGAACTCGCAGGGGACCGGCGTGCGCCCCTGATGGATCAGCTGATAAAAGGCATGCTGGCCGTTCGTGCCGGGCTCCCCCCAGACGACCGGGCCGGCCGGGCCGGGTAGCGGGTCGCCGCCCATGGTCACGCCCTTGCCGTTCGATTCCATCTCCAGCTGCTGGAGGTAGGCCGGCAGGCGGGCGAGCCGGTTGTCGTAGGGCAGCACCGCGCGCGTGGGATAGCCGCAGACCTGATGGTTCCAGAGCCCCACGAGCGCCAGCAGAACCGGCAGGTTGTCGGCGAGATCGGCCTCGCGGAAATGGTCGTCCATCTCCCGCGCGCCGCGCAGGAAGGCGTCGAAATTGCCCGAGCCGATCGCGATCATCAGCGACAGGCCGATCGGCCCCCACATCGAATAGCGCCCGCCGACCCAATCCGCGAAACCGAAGACGCGAGAGGGGTCGATCCCGAACTCCGAGGTCTTGTCGAGCGCCGACGACAGGGCTGCGAATTGCGCGGCGGGCTCGGACACCTCCTCGCCCATCCAGTCGCGCACGGTCCTGGCGTTGGTCAGTGTCTCGATCGTGGTGAATGTCTTGGAGGCCACGACCACGAGCGTGGTGCCGGGATCGAGGTCCTTGACGGTCTCGGCCCAGTCGGCGCCGTCCACGTTCGACACGAAATGGCAGCGCGGCCCGTCGTGGTAGGGCGCGAGCGCCAGCGTCGCCATCGCGGGGCCGAGATCAGAGCCGCCGATGCCGATGTTCACCACGTCGGTGATGCGCCCGCCCTGCCCCTGGAACGTGCCGTCGCGCACGTCGCCGGCGAAGTCGCGCATCCGGGCCAGCGTGCCGTGGACCTCGCCCAGGACGTTGACGCCGTCGACGGTGACAGGACGCCCGCCGCGCAGCGCCGTGTGAAGGACGGCGCGGCCCTCGGTCTCGTTGATGCGCGCGCCCTCGAACATCGCGTCCCGGCGCGCGGGCACGTCCGCGGCCGCCGCGAGCAGGCGGTCGAGCGCCGGGCCGGTGATCGCGGTCTTCGAGAAGTCGAACAGGAACGGCCCGGTGCGGCGGATCATCCGTCCGGTCCGGGCCTCGTCGGCCAGAAGGTCGGTGATGCGCGCGCCGCTCATGGCACGAAGGTCGTCGAGGGCGGTCCAGATGCTCATGTCGATCTCGCTCGTTGTCGTCGGGGGCCGTCAGGGGGCCCAGTGCACGCAGGCTTCGCGCAGGAACGCGGCCACGGGGGCCTCCATCGGATCGAGGCCCTGCGCCCGCTCCAGCGCCGCGCGTTTGGCGTCGCCCATGATCAGGATATGCGTCTCCATCGCGTCGGCCAGCACGCGGCGGGACAGCGTCACGCGCGGCTCCTCCGCGCCCTCGGCCCGCATCGGCACAAGGATCGGCGCGTCCTCGGCCATCGCCTCGGTCAGCCGGTCGGCCCCGGGGAACAAGCTCGCCGTGTGCATGTCCTCGCCCATGCCGAGCAGCAGCACGGAGATCGGCAGAGCGTCCCCGAGCGCGGGGACGAGATCGGGGATGCCGTCCTCGGGCACGGCGGCGGCGTTGACCATCGGCACGAGCCGCGCCGCGGCGGCCCGGTCGGTCAGCAGCGTGCGCTTCAGGAGGCCGGTATTCGAGCGTTCGCTGTCCTCGCGCACCCAGCGTTCGTCGCCCAGAAAAACGTCCACCGACTTCCAGTCGAGCGCCACGCCCGACAGGGTACGGAACGTCTCGTCCGGCGACGTGCCGCCCGGCACGCAAAAGCTCGCCCGGTCGTTGGCGCGCAGCGCCGTGCGCAGGCAGGAGGCCAAGCGGTCGGCGAGCCCTATCGCCAGCATCTCGCGGTCCGGATAGGTGATCATCTCCATCTATTCCTCCTCGAGGTCACGCCAGCGACGATTGTCGCGGTGCATCAGGGCCAGCGCCTCCTCCGGACCGCTCGTCCCCTGACCGTAGGGGGCCGGCCGGTCGCCGCGCTTCTCCCAGCCCTCGATGATCGGATCGGTCCAGGCCCAGGCGGCCTCCACCTCGTCGCCGCGCATGAAGAGCGTCTGGTTGCCCCGGATCACGTCCATGATCAGCCGTTCGTAGGCATCGGGGATATCCTCCCCGTCGGGGCCGAGCGCGTCCGCGAAGGTCATGTCGAGCGGCACGTTGACGAGGCGCATGCCGCCGGGCCCCGGCTCCTTGATGGTGACCGAAAGGTCCATGCCCTCGTCGGGCTGGAGCCGGATCGTCAGCGCGTTGGCCTTGCTCAGCCCGTCGCGCTCGAAGATGGAATGCGACGTCTCCTTGAACTGGATGACGATCTCCGAGAGGCGCCGCGACATCCGCTTGCCGGTCCGAAGGTAGAAGGGGACATGCTTCCAGCGCCAGTTCGAGATTCCGACCTTGAGGGCGACGAAGCTCTCGGTGCGCGAATCCGGGTTCTCCGCGTCCTCCACATAGGAGGGCCGGTCGCCGCTGGCCTTGTACTGGCCGCGCACGACGTCCTCCTTGGCCACGGGATCGAGCGCGCGGATCACCTTCCGCTTCTCGTCGCGCAGCATGTCCGGGTCGTAGTGGTTCGGCGGCTCCATCGCGGTCAGGCAGAGAAGCTGCATCAGGTGGTTCTGCACCATGTCCCGCATCGCTCCGGACCGGTCGTAATAGGCGCCCCGCCCGCCGACGCCCATCGTCTCGGAGACGGTGATTTGCACGTGGTCGATATAGCGCTCGTTCCACAGCGGCTCGAACAGGACATTGGCGAAGCGCACCGCCATCAGGTTCTGCACCGTCTCCTTCCCGAGGAAGTGGTCGATGCGGTAGATCTGCGCCTCGTCGAAGCTCGCGGCAAGGTCCTCGTTGAGCTTGCGCGCGGTTTCGAGATCCGTGCCGAAGGGCTTCTCGACGACCAGCCGGCATTTCGGCCCGGCGATGCCGTGCGCACGAAGGCGCTCCGCCAGCGCCCCGAAAAGGCTGGGTCCGACCGAGAAGTAGAACGCCTTGATCGCGTCGTCGCGGATCATTTCCTTCAGCGCGTCCCAGCCGTCGTCCTCCTTGGCGTCGATCGGGATGTAGCTGCATTGCGCGACGAAGGCGTCGATCGTGTCGGCGTCGCGCTTGCCCTTGCTCACGAACTCGTCGAGCGCCGCGCGCACGGTGTCACGGAACCCTTCATCGTCGAGCTCGGACCGGGCGGCGCCGATCACACGGGCGTCGGGCGGCATCTGGCCAGCCAGGAAGCGGCGATAGAGCGACGGCAGGATCTTGCGGGCGGCGAGGTCGCCCGTGGCGCCGAAAAGGACGAGGTCGAAGGTATCGACGGGGATCGTGCGGGAGACCATTCGGCTGCTCCTGTTGTTGCTGCGCGGGTCCGCGGCGTTATCGCGAGCCTTCGCCGGCTATGCGTCGTTCGCCGCCTTGTCTAGCACCCGGACCCGGATCGTAAAGCACCCCGGCCCCGCCCGAGACCCGGCCGCCGCAAAGGGGCATCGCCACCCCGGTCGTGCCGGGAAAGCTCGTCGGCAGGCGGCGCAGGACGCGCACGGCAAGGAACGCGAAGGCCTGCGCCTCCAGCATGTCGCCGTCGAGGCCCGCCGCCTCCACCGACGCGACGGCCAGCGGGAGCGCGTCGAGCGCCGCCATGATCGCCGGGTTCCGCCGCCCGCCGCCGGCGATCAGGAGCCGCTCCGGCGGCGCGGGACATCGCGCGAGCGCCCGCTCCACCGTGGCGGCGATCACCGCGACCCAGGTGGCCGCCGCGTCGGCGGGCGGCAGCGCGTCGATCGGCGTTCCCGCCCAGGCGTCGCGGTCGAGCGACTTGGGCGGCGGGCGCTCGAAATACGGATGTCGCAGCAGCGTGTCCACGAGGTCCGTCCGCGCCGTTCCCTCCCGCGCCAACGCGCCGTCGCGGTCGAAGCGCCCCCCCGTGTGACGCTGGCAAAGATCGTCGATCGGCGCGTTCGCGGGCCCGGTGTCGAAGGCAAGAAGCGCGCCCGCCGCCATCATCGGCCGGGCGGGATCGATCCAGGTAAGGTTGCCGACCCCGCCGAGATTGAGGAACGCCACCGGACGCTCGGCGCCCACATGACGCGCGCAGGCGTGGTGAAAGGCCGGGGCGAGCGGCGCCCCCTCGCCGCCCGCGGCGACATCGGCGCTGCGGAAGTCCCAGACCACGGGCGCGCCGAGCGCCTGCGCCAGCCGCGCGCCGTCGCCGGCCTGATGCGTCCGGCCGCCCGCGGGATCGTGCGCCAGCGTCTGCCCGTGGAAGCCGACCGCGCCGGGTCGCGCGAAGCCGTCAAGCAGACGCAGATGCACGTCCTCGACCACGCGCGCGGCCTCCGCCACGCCGTCCTCCCCGGGCCAGTGCCCGAGGGCGGCGCGAAGGACGTCCCGCTCCGCGCTCGTATATTCGACGTAACCCGTGTCCCCGAAGGCCACGATCGTCTCGCCGTCCGTGACGAGCTCTGCCGCGTCCACCCCGTCGAGCGAGGTGCCGGACATCGCGCCGAGCGCACGGATCGCGTCCATCGGCTTTTCCTCCCGTCGTCCCCGCGCTAGAGCGGGCCTGCCTCCAGCGATAGCGGAACGATCATGACCTACCACCCCAAATCGGATTTCATGCGCGTGATGATGGAGCGCGGCTTCCTGGCCGACTGCACCGATTATCAGGGGCTCGACGAGGCGTTCGTCGCCGGGACCGTGCCGGGCTATATCGGCTTCGACGCCACGGCCCGGTCGCTGCATGTCGGCTCTCTGATCCAGATCATGATGCTGCGCTGGCTCCAGAAGACCGGCGGCAAGCCGATCGTGCTGATGGGCGGCGGCACGACCAAGGTGGGCGATCCGAGCTTCCGCGCCGACGAGCGTCCGCTGCTCGGCCCCGAGCAGATCGACGCGAACATCGCCGGCATCCGCGAGGCGTTCGCGCATTACGTGACCTTCGGGGACGGGCCGACGGACGCGATCATGGCGAACAACGCCGACTGGCTCGACGGGCTGAACTACCTCGATTTCCTGCGCGACGTCGGCCGGCACTTCTCGGTCAACCGGATGCTGGCCTTCGAGAGCGTGAAGTCGCGGCTCGACCGGGAGCAGTCGCTCTCCTTTCTCGAGTTCAACTACATGATCCTGCAGGCCTACGACTTCCTCGAGCTGCACCGCCGCCATGGCTGCCTGCTGCAGATGGGCGGGTCGGACCAGTGGGGCAACATCGTGGGCGGCATCGACCTGACGCGCCGCATGCTCGACGATCAGGTGTTCGGCCTGACCTCGCCGCTCCTGACGACGTCGGACGGACGCAAGATGGGCAAGTCGCAGGGGGGCGCGATCTGGCTCAACGCCGAGCTGCTCTCGCCCTACGAGTTCTGGCAATTCTGGCGCAACACGACGGATGCCGATGTGGGGCGGTTCCTGAAGCTCTACACCGAGCTGCCGGTCGAGGAATGCGACCGGCTGGGCGCGCTCGAAGGGTCGGAGATCAACGCGGCCAAGATCAGTCTCGCGAACGAGGTCACCGCCCTCCTCCACGGTTCCGACGCCGCCGCCGCGGCCGAGGCCACCGCCCGCGAGGTGTTCGAGCGCGGCGGCACGGGCGAGGATCTGCCGACGGTCGAGCTCGGCGCGCACGAGGTCGTGGACGGCATCTCCGTCGTGCAGCTCATCGTCCGCACGGGCCTGGCGAAGTCGGGCAAGGAGGCCAAGCGTCTGATCGCGGACGGCGGCGCGCGTATGAACGACGCGGCGCTGACCGATCCGGGGCTGGTGCTCGACGCCGGTGCGCTGGCCGTGCCGCTCAAGCTTTCGGCCGGGCGCAAACGGCATGCGCTGGTCCGCCTCGGCGATTGATGCGAAGGGAACCGGCCCCGCGCCGGGGGGTTGGTCAAGACAACCGCCGCAACCGCAACGAGGTCCGCCATGAGCGCCCCGAACACCAATGTCGAAAAGCAGTCCCGCCGTCATGCCGGTCCGATCATCGGCATGGCCGCGGGACTGGCCTTTGTCGCGATCATCCTGGTCGGGTATTTCTTCTGGGTCGCCAGTCCGAGCACCGAGGAAGCGGACACGATCGACGGCAACGACGCGCAGATCGTCGATCCGCAAACGGTCGGAGACGAGCCCACCGTCGATCCGACCGCGCCCGTCTCGACCGAAACCGTCGACGGCAACTGATCGGCGCTTCGCCGGACCGGACGAAGAAAGGGCCGCCCATCTGGGCGGCCCTTCGCGTTCAGGCGTCGCGCGGTCGGGTCACTCGGTGACGCGCACCGCTTCCATGATGTCGGGGCTGTCGGACACGGCGCCGCTTCCCCCCTCGCCCCGCTTGATCGCGTCGATCACGTCCATGCCATCGGTCACCTCGCCGATCACGGTGTATTGCCCGTCCAGATGCGGCGCGGGGGCGAACATGATGAAGAACTGGCTGTTGGCAGAGTTCGGATCGGCGGCGCGCGCCATGCCGACGGTGCCACGCCCGAACGGGCGGTCGGAGAACTCCGCCGGCAGGTCCGCGCGATCGCTGCCCCCGGTCCCGGCGAGGCTCAGGTCGCCGCCCGCGCGCCCGTACTGGACGTCGCCGGTCTGCGCCATGAAGCCGTCGATCACGCGGTGGAACACGACGCCGTTATAGGCGCCGGATTCGGCCAGCGCCGCGACCTGTTCCACATGCTCGGGCGCGGCATCCTCGAACAGGTCGATGACGACCGTGCCGGACGCCCCTCCCGCCACGTCGATCTCCAGCCCGGTCGCGAGCGCCGGGCCCGCGCCGGCGATCAGGGCGAGACCACAGATCAGATTACGCATCGGCGGCCACCTTCACGCTGATCATCTTGTCGGGATCCGCGGGCGGCTCGCCACGAGTGATCTTGTCGACATGCTCCATCCCCGCGATCACGCGGCCGTAAACCGTGTATTGCCGGTTCAGGAAATGATTGTCGGCGAAGTTGATGAAGAACTGGCTGTTGGCGGAATCCGGGTTCTGGCTGCGCGCCGCGCCCAGCGTGCCGCGGTCATGCGGGATGCCGGAGAACTCCGCCTTCAGGTCGGGCTTGTCGCTGCCGCCGGTGCCGGCGCGGGCGGCGTTGCCGCCCTCCTTCCCGTGCTCCACGTCGCCCGTCTGGGCCATGAAGCCCTCGATCACGCGGTGGAACAGGACGCCGTCATAAGCGCCTTCGCGGGCCAGTTCCTTCATCCGGGCGACATGGCCCGGCGCCACGTCGGGGAGAAGCTCCACATGCACCGGCCCGTCCTTGAGCTCGATGACGATGGTGTTCTCGGGGTCCTTGATCTCGGCCATTGGGGCCTCCTCTCTGGGTCGTTCGCAGCAGCTAGGGCATCGGGCCGGCGAGGGAAAGGCGCCGCGGCCCGAGGGCGGCGCCTGGCCGGTTTCGGGCCCCGACGGGTCGGTCAATCCTCAGACGGGCTTGCCGGCCGCCTGATGGAGCGAGGCGACCTCGTTCGCGTCGAGCGACAGGGCGGTCGCGAAGCGCTGCAGGAAGTCGCGCTCCGAAGGCCGGTCCGGGTCGATGGCCGTGAGGGCCGCCGAATAGACCTGCGCCTCGCCGCCATGGGGCACGTCGCGGGCCAACCGCTCCGGGTCGACCGGTTCGCTCAGGGCGGCGTTGAGCGCGGCGCGGTCGGCCTCCGTCTCCGCATCGCCCAGGATGTCGTCGAGCACCCTGCGCTCCTCCGGGTCGATCTCCCCGTCGGCGCGTACCGCCTGGCCGATGGCGCGGACCATCGCCGCCGCGGTCGCCTCGTCCTCGGGCCCCTCTTCGACGCGGCGCATCGTGTCGGCCTCGCTCTCGCCCTGCCCCATCGCGGCACCGCCGCCCGCCATCGCGGCCAACCCGCCGAGCAGGCCACCGAGCCCGCCGGACGTGCCCGACATGCCGGCCCCGCCGGTCGTCGCGGAGGTGCCCATGCCGCCGGAGCCGCCGAGCATTCCCAGAATCCCGCCGAGACCGCCGGTCCCGCCGGAACTTGCCGGGCGCTGCATCGTGCCGGCCTGCCCGGTCTGCCCGCCGGACAGCATGTCGCGTATTCCATTCATTCCGCCGCGCGACCGGAAGGTCTGATAGCCCTTTGCCGCGGCGAAGGCGACGGCCATCCTCATGGCGGTTCTCTTCAGTGACATGACGCAAGTCTCCCTCTCGTTCGTCAGACCGGAGAGTAGTGCGGCGAAGCCGCGGACCAAGGCGGCTCCGTCGCTCGCGGCGTCAGCCCGCCGGCAGCAGATTCGGCACGATCGTCACGATGCTCGGGAACAGCCACAGAACCAGCAGGCCCACGACTTGGATCAGCACGAAGGGGATGACGCCCCGGTAGATGTGGCCCGTCGAGACGCTCGGCGGCGCCACGCCGCGCAGGTAGAACAGCGCGAAGCCGAAGGGCGGCGTCAGGAACGAGGTCTGGAGGTTCACGGCGATCATGATCGTGACCCATTTCGGGTCGAACGTGCCGCCGTAGATCACCGGACCGACAATCGGGATCACGATGTAGATGATCTCCAGGAAGTCCAGGACGAAGCCCAGCACGAACAGCACCAGCATCACGACGAGAAACACCCGCAGCTCGCTGTCGAAGGAGCGCAGGAAATCCTGAACGTAATGCTCGCCCCCGAAGGAGATCAGCACGAGATTGAGCAGTTGCGAGCCGATCAGGATGGTGAACACCATCGAGGTCACCTTCGCCGTTTCCCGCACCACCGGGCCGAGCACGCCGGAGCGCAGCAGGACCCAGCAGGCGTAGAGCAGTCCCAGGAAAGCGGCATGATAGGCCACCTGCGCAACGACCATGGCGACCGCGTCGCCGAAGGTCGTGGAATCGATGCCGGTCCGCAGGTCGAAGTTGATCCCGAACAGGAGCATGACCACGACGGCGAGCGAGGCGAGCAGGATCGGCGCGGCGGACGAGCCCTCCTCCCGCAGCTTGCGGTAACCGGCCAGCATGATCGCCCCGGCCGCGCCGAGCGCCGCGGCGGGCGTCGGATTGGTGATGCCGCCGAGGATCGAGCCCAGCACGGCGACGATCAGGACGAGCGGCGGGAACACCACCTGCAGCAGGTCGTTCCGCGCCAGCCGCCCGACGGCGGGGATCATTCCGACCATCGTCACGGCGAACGGAACGGCTATGAGCGCGAAGGTCGCGCCGGGCGACGTGGTGGGTCCGACGAGGAGGATGTCGAGCGCAAGGGCGAACGCGACCCCCGCCGCGCCGATCAGCAGCGGGCGGCCGTCGGCCAGCGGGTCCACCCCCCGCGCCACCGCGAGAACGAGGCCGAGGCTGAGGAAGATCACCGCGATGCCGGTGCCGATCGGGGCGGCGTTCCGGATGGCGGCGGCGCGCACCTCGACGAGCTGTTCCTCGGTCAGGCGTTCCGCCTGCTGCACGCCCCCGGCCGCGTCGATCGCCGTCTGCTCCTCCGTCGCGCGATCCCAGGCGGCCTGTCCGTGCAGGTCGATCATCGCGGCCCGGCATTCGGGCGAGACGTTGGTGCGCAGGGAGGCGGTCGCGCCGGTTTCGGAAAAGCTGCCGACCGTGACGTCCTGCGAGCCGATCACACCCGTCGCGCCGAGCGCCACCGCACCGAGGATCAGCGCGGCCGGCACGCCCAGATACCAGGTCAGCGCCTCGTTCCGCGTGGTCAGGGAAGGCCGGCCGCCGCCGAAGGTGACGGGCGGCGCCTTCGCCGGATTGAGGAGCGCGTAGCCGAACGCATAGGCGGCGTAGAGCCCCGCGAGCAGGATGCCCGGCAGGAGCGCGGCCTGAAACAGGGTACCGACCGAGACCACGGCCGGCTCGCCCAGATAGGTGAGCGCGTCGGTGCAGCCGGCGGAGGCGGCCCGGGCCTCCTGCGCGGTGGAATAGATGTCGCCCGCGAGCGTTCCGAGCAGGACGATGACGATGGAGGGCGGAATGATCTGCCCCAGCGTTCCGGAAGCGGCGATGACCCCGGTGGCGAACTCCGGCGAATAGCCGTTGCGGAGCATGGTGGGCAGCGCGAGGAGGCCCATCGTCACGACGGTCGCGCCGACGATCCCCGTCGAGGCGGCGAGGAACGCACCGACGATCACGATCGACACGGCAAGCCCCCCGGGCAACGGCCCGAACACCCGCGCCATCGTGGTCAGGAGGTCGTTGGCGATCTTGGATCGCTCCAGAGTGATGCCCATCATCACGAACATCAGCACCGCGAGCAACGTCTCGATGGAGGCGCCCGCGATCACGCGCTCGTTCATGCGGTTGACGATGAAGCCGATATTGCGGTCGAGCGCACTCTCCCATCCCTCGGGAAAGAGCGGCACTTCGATGCGCGGAAGCTCCGGATAGCGGAAGACCGAGACCGCGTCGCGCACGACCCCTTCGGCAAGCAGCGCGGAATATTCCGGGGTGCTCGTATCGATCGCCTGGTGGAGGAGGATGCCCGCGCTGTCGAGCGCGGCGATGATGGCGAAGCTGATCGTGCCCGCGCCGGCGATGGCGAAAGCCACGGGGAAGCCCGACATGATCCCGCCGAAAAGGCAAAGGAACACGATGATTAGGCCGATCTCCACGCCGTCCAGTCCGAATAGCATCTTTCGTCCCTCCGGGCGTTTCTCCGCCCTTCACGTCTCCGGGTGTCGTCAGTGGGTCTCGGCGACCCGCGCGGCGGTCTCGTCGCCGAGCACGTCGCGGTCGAGGAAGCGTCCGGCGCTGGTCTCCCCCTCGCGGTATTCGAGCCAGCTGCGCCAGAAGAACACGCAGGCCTGCGCGAAGGCGGTGGCGACGAATGCGAGGATCAGGACCTTGAACAGGAAATAGGCGTCGAAGCCGTTCGGGCTGAACCCGATCGTCTCGACGTTCCAGCGCACGGCGCGTGCCTTCATCAGCATCCGGTCGAGCGGATCGGAGGCGGAGGTCGCCGGCGTGATCATGCTGCGCCAGAAAAAGAACCAGCTGTAGAGCCAGATCAGCACCAGCGCCGGCATCATGAAGACGATGGCGCCGAACATGTCGACCGCCCGCTTGGCGCGGTGGCCCACGGCGGAATAGACGAGATCGACGCGCACGTGCCCGCCCTGGATGAAGGTCCAGGCGACGCAAAGACAGACGATCATCGCGTTGTAGAGCTTCAGCTCCTCCGAGAACCACGACAGGTCGCGCGTGAAGCTCGTCCCGAGGGGTCCGATGCTGATCTCGGAGACGCGGAAGATACGCTGCAGGAAGACGATCATCACCTGCTGCAGGACCATCAGCAGCCCCGCCCAGGCCGCGATCCGGCCCAGCCAGTTCAGCGCGAATTCCAACCCGCGCACGAGGCGCCAGCCGAAGCGGCGGGAGAACCCGACGCCGATCGTGAGCAACGCGAAGGCGGCGAGGACGATGAAGAGCAACTCGACGCTGGCGCCATAATAGATCAGGCGCAGCAGCGATTCCTTGTCCTCCGGCGTCTCGAAGGACCGGGTCCAGGCGAGCCAGCTCGCCGGATGCGTGACCGCATAGCCGAGGTTGTAGAACGCCAGCGCGAATTGCATGGCGATCCGGGCGATGCCGCCCCCGACGGCGGTGAGGATGTCGAGCATGTCGCCCCCAGACTACAACTTGCGGGGCGACGCGGTCCCGCCATCACGGCCGATCGGCCAGTCTTCCGCCCCGCTGCCGCGATGCCCTTCCACGCGCCGGCCCTGACCGTATCGGCCATGCCGCACGGGGCGGGCGGCCGCGAACGGCCGCCCGCCTCGGATCCGTCTTCAGATGTCCAGTATCCGGTCGCGCTGCCTGGTATAGGCGCCTTCGGACGTTTCGATCCACTGGGCGCTCTTGCGCATCGAAGCCTGATAGCTGTCGAAGATCTTCTTGTAGAGATCGTCGCCCATGTATTGCTGATACACTTCCTGCGAGGCGGCCCCGAGCGCATCCCAGACGGCGTCGGGGAAAGTCAGCGTCCGGACGCCGGCCTGTTGAAGCCTCTGCAACGCGGCCGCGTTGTTCGCCACGAAGAGCGACAGCGTCCAGCTATTGGCGGCGCGGGCCGTCTGCTCGATGATCTGCTGATGCGCGGTCGGAAGCTCCTCGAAAACGTCGCGGTTGACCGCGAGGCTGATGCCCGGACCGGGCTCGCCGGAGCTCGCGGTGTAATAGATCTTGGTGATTTCCTGGAAACCCGCCGTCTCGTCGGCCCAGGGCCCGATCCAGTCCACCGCGTCGAGGGCGCCGGAA
Source organism: uncultured Jannaschia sp. (assembly GCF_947494025.1). Taxonomy (GTDB): domain Bacteria; phylum Pseudomonadota; class Alphaproteobacteria; order Rhodobacterales; family Rhodobacteraceae; genus Jannaschia. Next base: position 28,879 of record NZ_CANLTQ010000002.1, on the reverse strand, counting down.
CTCAGGGCCTGATAGACTTCGGCCCCCGGAATGTTCTGAACGGACGCGCCCAGCTTGGCGAACACTTCCCCGCTCTGCCCGGGGGCCCGCATCTTGAGGCCCTGGAAATCCTCGGGGGCGTTGATCTCCTGCCGGAACCAGCCGCCCGCTTGCGCGCCGGTGTTGCCCGCGAGGAAAGACTTGAGACCGAATATCTGGCCGAGCTCGTCATGCAGCTCCTGTCCGCCATCCTGATAATACCAGTTGTGCAGCTCCTGCGGCGTCATCCCGAAGGGCAGCGACGTGAAGAACTGGAAGGCCGGATGCTGGCCGGTGAAGTAGTAGTCGGCGGCATGATACATGTCGGCCTGACCGGACGTGACCGCATCGAAGGACTCGAACGCGCCGACGAGCTCGCCCGCCGCCTTCAGATCGACCGTCAGAGCTCCGTCCGTCATCGCGGTGATCTTGTCGGCGCAGTATTGCGCGCTGTCGTGGACGCCGGCGAGGCCGCGACCCCAGGTGGTGACGAGCGTGAGCGTCCGGTTGCCCTGCGCGTAGGCGGGGGCGGCCAGCGCGGCGGTCCCGGCGGTTCCGGCGCCGATGGTCGAGTTCTTCAGGAATGAACGACGGTCCATGATCCCTCCCTTTGTTTCGCCTGGCCGCTCTGCCCCTTCGGCGGACCGGCCGCCCCCTTGACGGAGCGTGGCGGGACACTAGTGAACTCGTCGGACGAGGCAAGGACCGAAATCGGCGGTCGTCGTCCCGCACACGGCCGCACGGGCGGCACTCCGTTTCGCGGATCGCATGGATCCGCCTTCGGCCCCGCATCGTCGCGCCATGGGAAACGCCATGTCTCGTTGTCGCGGGGCGGCGTCGTCCGCCCCCCGGCACGGGCCTAGCCCTGCCCCAGAATGATCCGCACATAGTTCCGCGTTTCCCGGTAGGGCGGCACGCCGCCATGCCGTTCCACCGCGCCGGGGCCTGCATTGTAGGCGGCGAGCGCCAGCCGCCAGGAGCCGAACTCGCGGTATTGCAGCGCGAGATAGCGCGCACCGCCTTCCAGGTTCTGCTCCGGATCCATCGGATCGACGCCCAGCGTCGCCGCCGTCGCGGGCAGAAGCTGCGCGAGGCCCAGGGCCCCCTTGTGGGACCGCGCGGACGGGTTCCAGGCCGATTCCTGCTGTACGAGCCGCAGGAACAGATCCTCGGGGATCCCGTGCCGCCGCGCGACCGATCGGGCCGTGCCGACATAGGCCGAGCGCTGATTGCCGTTGTAGCGGGGAATGTTCTCGCCGCCGCCGGGAAGCTCGGGCCGCCTGGGGGCGAGTCGGTCGGAATGCGCGTATTGCGACGACAGCCGGCGATCCATCAGCGCGGTCTGGCTTTCGAACAGGGTGCCGCGGGAACGGGAGGAGAAGGTCTGCGCCTCCGCCGCGCCGGTCGCGAAAACGGCGGCGCAAAGCGCCGCGAGGCACGTCGTTCGCATCTGTATCGCTCCCCCGCCGCCGGTCCCCGTCCCGGCGCCGTCCCTTTGCCGGGACGTGCGCCCGTCCGAGGCCTAGCCGATTCCCGGCCATCCGCCAAGCCTCGGCCCCGCGACCTGCCTCCACGTCCCGCCCGCCCACGCGATCCCGTGGACAGCCGGCAGCGGGGATGGTCAAAGGGCCGGCAAGGGAATCGAAGCAAAGCGAGGACACGATGGCCGGCAGCGTGAACAAGGTAATCCTGATCGGCAATCTGGGCCGCGACCCGGAAACGCGGACGTTCGGAAACGGAGGCAAGGTCTGCAACCTGCGCATCGCCACCTCCGAGACGTGGCGCGACAAGAATTCGGGCGAGCGGCGGGAAAAGACCGAATGGCATTCGGTCGCGATCTTCAACGAAGGGCTTGTGCGGATCGCCGAGCAGTACCTCAAGAAGGGCTCCAAGGTCTATCTCGAAGGCCAGCTGCAGACCCGCAAATGGCAGGACCAGTCCGGCGCCGACCGCTACTCGACCGAGGTCGTGCTGCAGGGCTTCAACGCCACGCTCACCATGCTCGACGGTCGGGACGGACCCCAGGGCGGCGGCGGAAGCGGCGGCGGCGGTGGCTACAGTGGCGGTTACGACGACCGCGACGGCGGCCCATCCGGCGGCGGTGGAGGTGGCGGTGGCGGCTACGGTGGCGGGTCCGACCTCGACGACGAGATCCCGTTCTGAGGCACCCGGCGGAGGTCGTCCCGATGCTGCGCAACCTGAACCCCTATCTCGCGGCAACGTCGGGCCCCCCGGTCATGGAGGCGCGCCGCTGGATCGAGGGCGCGACCTTTCCCGAGGATCGCCCCCTCCTCAATCTGAGTCAGGCCGCGCCCGCCGATCCCCCGCCCGAGCCGATGCGCCGGGCCATGGCGGAACTGGTCATGGCCGACCCGTCCGTGCATCTCTACGGTGCCGTGCTGGGCCTGCCCGAGTTGCGCGCGCGCATCGCCGGTGACTGGTCGCGGGGCTACGGCGGAACGGTGCGACCGGATCAGGTCGCGATCACCTCCGGTTGCAATCAGGCTTTCACCGCCGTGCTCGCGACGCTGGCGCGGGCGGGCGACAACGTGGTGCTGCCGGTGCCGTGGTACTTCAACCACAAGATGTGGCTCGACATGGGCGGCATCGACGCGCGCCTGCTGGAGACCGACCCGGACCTGCTGCCCGACCCCGAGCGCGCCGCGGCGCTCATCGACGACCGCACCCGCGCCATCGTCCTCGTCACGCCGAACAATCCCGGCGGCGCGGAATATCCGGCCGAAACGCTCGACGCGTTCCGCGACCTCGCCCGCGCGCGGGGCATCGCGCTGATCGTCGACGAGACCTACCGCGACTTCGATGCGCGCGAAGGGGCGCCGCACGGCCTGTTCGCGGACCCTGACTGGGACGACACACTGATCCAGCTTTATTCCTTCTCCAAGGCCTACCGCCTGACCGGGCACCGGGTCGGCGCCGTCTGCGCGGCACCGGCGCGGCTGACGGAGGTGGAGAAATGGCTGGATACCGTGGCCATCTGTCCGAACGGCCTGGGCCAGCGGGCGGCGCTCTGGGGGATGGAGAACCTCGGCGACTGGCTTGCCGGCGAACGCGCGGAGATCCTCGCGCGACGGGCGGCGATGGAGGCGGGCTTCGACACCCTGCCCGACTGGCGCCTGATGGGCTGCGGCGCGTATTTCGCCTACGTCGCCCATCCGTTCGCGGACGCGTCCGACCGCGTGGCGCGACGATTGGTGGAGACGTCGGCGCTGCTCACCCTGCCCGGCACGATGTTCGGCCCGCGTCGCGAAGCGGGTGGGACCGGGCGGGCCGAAGCCACGCTGCGCATCGCCTTCGCGAATGCCGACCGCGCGGGGATCGCCACGCTGTTCGCACGTCTCGCGGAACTCGATCCGACGGGGCCCTGACCCCCTCCCGGCTTGTCACCGCCCGGCCCGCCCTTTATCACCGCGCGGACGCGACGGAGGGCGGACCATGGCCGAAGAACCGAGGAAGAAACGCAAGAAGTCGAACTTCGCCGTCTGGGCGGTGCTGGCGCTTCTGATCCTCGCGCTCGGCGGGTTCGGGATCGGCGGGTTCGGCGGCTCGGCCCAGAACGTGGCCGAGGTCGGCGACCGCGAGATCACCGTGCAGGACTACGCCAACGCGATACAGGCCGAGCAGGCGCGGCTGGAGCAGCAGACGGGCCAGCGGCTGTCCATGCAGCAGATGCAGGCCTTGGGGCTCGACCGGCAGATCATGGAGCGGCTTCTGGCGCGCGCGGCGCTCGGGCACGAGGCCGACCGGCTCGGCGTGTCCGTGACCGACGCGGTGGTCGCGCGTCGCATTCGCGCCACCCCGGCCTTCCAGGGCGTCGACGGTGGCTTCGACCGCGAGGGCTACCGCTTCGCGCTGCGGAACGCCGGCTTCGACGAGCGCGGCTACGAGCAGCAGATCCGCGACGACGCCGCCCGCGAGATCCTGCAGGCGGCCATCGTCGGCGGGACCGAGGCGCCCGACGCCTATACCGACCGGCTTGCCGCGTGGATCGCGGAAACGCGGGACGTCACGCTTGCCACGGTCACGGAGGCGGACCTGCCCGGCGGGCTGGGCGGTCCGACCGGGGCCGATCTCGAAGCGTTCTACGACGCCAATCCCGAGAGGTTCGAGACGCCGGAACGCCGTGCGATCACCTATGCCTGGGTCACGCCCGACCTCCTCGCGACCGAGATCGAGCCGGACGAGGAGACGTTGCGGCAGCTCTACGAGGATCGCGCGGACGAGTTCCGCCAGCCGCCGCGCGTGTTGGCCGAGCGACTGGCCTTTCCCGACGCGGCAACCGCGCAGACGGCGCGGGATGCGATCGCGGCGGGCGAGACCGACTTCGACACGCTCGTCGCCGAGCGCGGGCTCACGCTCGAGGACGTCGATCAGGGAGAGCTCGCCCGGGGCGACCTTGCCCCGGAGGTCGCCGAGGCGCTGTTCGGGGTCGAGGAGCCGGGCGTGGTCGGTCCGGTCGAGACGCCGCTCGGCCCCGCGCTCTACCGCGTGAACGCCCTGCTCGACGCGACCGAGGTTCCGTTCGAGGACGTGCGGGACGACCTCGCCTATTCCTTCGGAATGGATTCCGCCGGGCGCCGGATCGACGCGGCACGCGAGGATATCGAGGATCGGCTCGCCGGCGGCGCGACGCTGGAGGAGCTCGGCGCGGAAACCGACATGGTGACCGGCGCGCTGGAATGGGACCCCTCCGTCTCCGAGGCCATCGCGGGCTACGAGGAGTTCCGCGAGACCGCCGCAGAGGCGCAGGTGGACGACTTCCCGGAGCTCCTGCCGCTTTCGGACGGCGGCCTTTTCGCGCTGCGCCTCGACGCGGTGATTCCGCCGGCCGTGCCGCCGCTCGAGGACATCCGCGAGGAGGTCGCGGAGGCGTGGCGGACGGACACCCTGCGCCTCCGTCTCGCGGAACGCGCGGAAACGCTGGCCGGGGACCCGACCCCCGACGTCGCCACCGTGCCCGAGAGCCTGACGGGCATCGCCCGCGACGCGACGGTCGAGGGCCTGCCCCCCGCGTTGATCGACCGGATCTTCACCGCCGAGCCGGGCGACATCTTCGCCTTCGAGGGCGACGACGAGCGGGCCTTCGTCGTGCGCCTCGACGCGGTGAACGACGCCGATCTCGCGGAGGGCGAGGCCGCGGAACTGCGCCAGGCGGTGCGCCAGCAGACCGAGAGCGAGATTCAGAGCGACCTGTTCGGCGCCTATGCCCGCGCGATCGAACTCGAGGCCGGGTTCAGCATCGACGCCCAGGCGATCGCGGCGGTCCAGTCGCAGCTCGGCGGCTGAGATGATCGCCCCCGAATTCGCGCGGTTCGAGGCCGCCCATGCGCGGGGCGAGAACCAGGTCCTGTGGCTGCGCCTGCCGGCCGATCTCGACACGCCGGTCTCGCTGATGCTCAAGCTCGCCGAGGCGCAGCCCCATTCCTTCGTCCTCGAATCCGTCACCGGGGGCGAGGTCAGGGGGCGCTACTCCATCGTCGGCATGCGGCCCGACCTGATCTGGGAATGCCGCGGGCGGACCAGCCGGGTGAACCGCGCCGCCCGCGACGACGGCGAGGCCTGGGAGGATGCGGGCGAACCGCTCGCCGCGATCCGTTCACTACTCGAGGAAAGCCGCATCGACCTGCCCGAAGGCCTGCCTGCCGCCTCGGCCGGCCTCTTCGGCTTTCTCGGCTACGACATGATCCGTCTGGTGGAGCATCTGCCCGACATGCCCCCCGATGCGCTCGACCTGCCCGACGCGATGCTGATGCGGCCGTCGGTCGTGGCCGTGCTCGACGGGGTGAAGGGCGAGGTGACGCTGGTCGCGCCCGTCTGGCAGGATGGCGAGACGGCGGCGCAGCCCGCCTATGCCCGTGCGGCGGAACGGCTGCAGGACGCGCTCGCCGCTCTGGGCCGCGCCGTGCCCGAGGCGCGCGACATGGCCGAGCCGTTCGACCTGCCCGAGCCGTCCTGCAACTTCACCAAGGCTGCCTACGAGGCCGCGGTCGAGCGGGCGCGGGACTACATCGCCGCCGGCGACATCTTCCAGGTCGTGCCGTCGCAGCGCTGGACCTTCGACTTCCCGCTGCCGCCCTTCGCGCTCTACCGCGCGCTCCGGCGCACCAATCCCTCGCCCTTCATGTTCCACTTCGACATGGGCGGCTTCCAGATCGTCGGCGCCTCGCCGGAGATCCTCGTGCGCGTCTTCGGCTCCGAGGTGACGATCCGCCCGATCGCCGGCACCCGCCCCCGTGGGGCCACGGCCGAGGCGGATCGCGCGCTGGAGGCGGAGCTTCTCGCCGACCCGAAGGAGCTGGCGGAGCATCTGATGCTGCTGGATCTGGGCCGCAACGATGTGGGCCGGGTCGCGAAGATCGGGACCGTCCGGCCCACGGAGCGGTTCGTGATCGAACGCTACAGCCACGTCATGCACATCGTCTCCAACGTGGTGGGGGAGCTCTCCGCGGAGCACGACGCGCTTTCGGCCCTGCTCGCCGGTCTGCCGGCGGGGACGGTATCGGGGGCGCCGAAGGTTCGCGCGATGGAGATCATCGACGAGCTCGAGCCTGAAAAACGCGGCGTCTACGGCGGCGGCGTCGGGTACTTCTCCGCGGGCGGCGACATGGACATGTGCATCGCGCTCAGGACCGGGGTGGTGAAGGACGGCAAGCTCTACGTGCAGGCGGGCGGCGGCGTGGTCCACGACAGCGATCCGGAAGCCGAATGGCAGGAAAGCGTCAACAAGTCGCGCGCGCTCAGGATGGCGGCGGCGGAGGCTGGGCGCTTCGTGCCGCGCCGCAATCGCTGACGGGATCGCCCGGAACTCGCCCGCGCCTCCGGCGGGGATATTTACGAAGCAAAGACATCAGGGACGCGAGAGCCGGGTCAGGATGCGGTCGAGCGCGTTCTTGAAGGCGGCGCGGTCGCGCGGGCCGAACGGCCGCTGGCCGCCGCCCTGCCCGCCGGTCATGCCCTCCATGCCGGGACGCAGCTCGTGCATGAGGTCGCGGGAGGCCAGGGTCTCGCCGATGCTTTCGGGTGTGAACTCCCGCCCCCGCGGGTCGAGCGCCGCGCCGCCGGCCTTCAACACCCGGTCCGCGAGAGGGATGTCCGCGGTGATCGTGACGGTGCCCGGCCGGGCGACCGCGGCGATGGCGTCGTCGGCGGCGTCGAATCCCTCCCCCGCGACGAAGAGCCGGACGAGCGGATGGTCCGCAAGCCGCAGATAGGTGCCGGCCACGAAGATCGCCTGGACGTTGCGACGCAGCGCGGTTTCGGTGATCTCGCGCTTGACGGGGCAGGCATCGGCGTCAACCAGGATCATGCGAAATGGCCGCCGTCGAACGGCACGCGGCGCGTGCCGGATCGAAGCCCGATGGCGAGCGTGTCGCCGTCGGGCCGCAGGTCCGTGACCTCGTGGCATCCGTCGAGGCGAAGAAGCGCGTGCCGGATCACGTGGCGGCCCGGCGGCAGGCAGGTCGGCACGCCCTCGGCCGCAACGCGGGACGTGCCGTCGCGGGCGGCGGCGAACCCTTCGGCGCCCGCGCAGATCGCGTCCTCGATGCCGACGAGGCCGCGCTGGCGGTGCCACGGCGCATGGGCGCGGGCTCCGTTCGACATCCAGACATTCGTCACCGGAAGCTGCTCCGCGCGGCGCAGCGACAGGATCGTGTCGCCTTCCGCGTGACGGGCGAGCGCCGTCCAGGCGAGGCCGGGGTTCGCGACGATCGTGGCGAAGTCCTCGCAGGTTTCGCGCGGGAGGTCGCGCAGGTCGCGCCCGTCGATCTCCCATCCGCCCGCCCGGGCGTTTCGCGCGAAGACGGGCGCCTCCGCGTCGAAGGTCAGGACCGCGCGCGGTGGCGGCGCGGACAGACGGCCACCCTCGGCACAATGGAGGACCGGATGGTGAGCGAACGTCGCGGGCGCGGCGAGGTCGAGGATGTGGGTCTGGTACAAGACCGGATGGTCGTCGCGGACGGCGATCCCCGCGGCCACGCGGCCATAGGGCGTCGCGCAGGTGGCGGTGAGCGCGGACGTACCGGCGCGCGCGATGCGCCAGGGGCCGTTCGCGGCCGCTCCGTGGATGGCGCCGCCGCCGAAATCGTCGTGTCCGAAGGGGAGACAGACGAACGTGCCGCCCAGCCGCCGCTCGACCACGGGAATCGCGGGGTCGGACTGGATCGCGGCGTCGTCCCGCCACGGCGCCGACCAGAGCACGGGGGCCCCGTCGATCTCCAGCTCGGGCAGGTGGCCGCAGCCCGGCTCCCAGACCGCGCGGATACCGCGGGCCGAAAGCGTCCTCACAGCAGCGCGCGCAGACCCTGCGCCAGCACCATCGCGTCGCTGCCCATGGTGACCGCCCGCGCGCCCTGGCGCACCCAATGTTCGGGGTCGGCGGCGAAGATGCCCGCCGGTGTGCCGACCGCGATGAGCCGGGCGATGGCGTCCTCCAGCGCGGCGATGACCTCCGGGGCGGTCGGCGTCGTTCCCATGTCGGCCGACAGGTCGCCCGGGCCCAGGAAGACGCAATCGACCCCCTCCACCGCCGCGATGGCCTCGAGCTCGCTCAGCGCGGCGCGGCTTTCCGCCTGTACCCAGACCGAGATTTCCGCGTTGGCCCGGCCCTCGTAATCGGCGTCGAGCGAATACATGCCGGCCCGCGCGACGGCGGCGCCCTTGCCGCGGATGCCGTCGGGCGGATAGCGACAGGCGGCCACGGCGTCGCGGGCCTCCGCCGCGCTGTGGACCATCGGGACGAGAACGGTGCGCGCGCCGAGATCGAGGGCCTGTTTCAGGAGCCACGCCTCGTTCGCGGGCACGCGCACGATGGCGTCGGGCGCGGCGATCAGGCGGCGGCGGATGTCGCCCGTGTCCCAGGCACCGTGCTCGCCGTCGATGACGATCCAGTCGAAACCCGCCCGCGCGACGAGTTCCGCCATCTCGGGGCCGGGAAGGTTCTGCCAAAGGCCGCGGGTGACGCCCCGGGCGAGCTTGTCTCGTGTCGTGTTCATGGCAAAGGCCGTGGCATGGCCCCCGCCCGTCCGCAAGCCCGGTCGTGGCCGCGCGGGTCGATCGGCGCAACAATCGAACCCGCTTCGCGCCGGTGCGGCAATTTTCTCCGTGCTTCGCGGTTGACGCTCCCGCCCGCGCGGGTATGGTCCCGCCACTGGAGATGACGATGACACGACTTCTCGTAATCATTGGAACAGGGTGCATGGGTCGCGGATAGCGACAGCCATATCGGTAACCATGTGCCCCCGGAGCTGACCCCTCCGGGGGTTTTTCATGGGATCGCAGAGGACGAAGGCTATGACCAAGAACATGGGTGGACGGCAGCTGACCGGCGCGCAGATGGTCGTGAAGGCGCTCAAGGATCAGGGGGTCGACGCGGTGTTCGGCTATCCCGGCGGTGCCGTGCTGCCGATCTACGACGAGATTTTCCAGCAGAACGAGATCCGCCATTTCCTCGTGCGCCACGAACAGGCCGCGGTCCATGCCGCCGAGGGCTATGCGCGCTCCACCGGCAAGGTCGGGGTCGCGCTCGTGACCTCCGGCCCGGGCGCGACGAACGCGGTCACGGGGCTGACCGACGCGCTGATGGATTCGATCCCGATCCTCGTGATCTCGGGACAGGTGCCGACTTTCATGATCGGCTCGGACGCGTTTCAGGAGGCCGACACGGTCGGCATCACGCGGCCCTGCACCAAGCACAACTGGCTCGTGAAGGACACGGCCGCGCTGTCGGGCGTGCTGCACGAGGCGTTCCACGTCGCGCGGTCCGGCCGGCCGGGCCCGGTCCTCGTGGACATCCCGAAGGACGTGCAGTTCGCCTCCGCCGAATACCTGCCGCCGACCAAGGTCTCGACGTCGCATTACCGGCCGAAGCTGCAAGGCGATCCGGCCGAGATCGAGCGTCTGGTCGCGCTGATGGAGGGCGCGGAGCGGCCGGTCTTCTATACCGGCGGCGGCGTGATCAATTCCGGCCCCGAAGCGAGCCGTCTCCTGCGCGGGCTGGTGGAGGCGACGGGGTTCCCGATCACCTCGACCCTGATGGGCCTCGGCGCCTATCCGGCCTCTGGCGACAAATGGCTGGGCATGCTGGGCATGCACGGCACCTACGAGGCCAACATGGCGATGCATGGCTGCGACCTGCTGATCAACGTGGGCGCGCGGTTCGACGACCGGATCACCGGGCGCATCGACGCCTTCTCGCCCAACTCGCGCAAGGTCCACATCGACATCGACGCGTCCTCCATCAACAAGGTGATCAAGGCCGACGTCCCGATCCTGGGCGACGTCGCGCACGTGCTGGAGGACGCGCTCGCGCTCTGGAAGGCCCGGGGCAGCCGGACCAATGCCGGTAAGCTCGGCACCTGGCGGAAGCGCGTGCAGGAGTGGCGCGCGGTCCGATGCCTCGACTTCAAGCAGGAGGGCGCGGTCATCAAGCCGCAATACGCCGTCTCCCGTCTGGAAGCGCTGACCAAGGATCGCGACCGCTACATCTGCACCGAGGTCGGCCAGCACCAGATGTGGGCCGCGCAATACATGGGGTTCGAGGCGCCCAACCGCTGGATGACCTCCGGCGGGCTCGGCACGATGGGCTACGGCCAGCCGGCCTCGATGGGCGTGCAGGTCGCGCACCCCGAAAGCCTCGTCATCAACGTGGCCGGCGAGGCGTCGTGGCTGATGAACATGCAGGAGATGGGGACGATGGTGCAATATCGCCTGCCCGTGAAGCAGTTCATCCTGAACAACGAGCGGCTGGGCATGGTCCGCCAGTGGCAGGAGCTCCTGCACGGCGAGCGCTATTCGCAGAGCTGGTCGGAGGCGCTGCCCGACTTCGTGAAGCTCGCGGAGGCGTTCGGGGCGAAGGGCATCCGCTGCCAGGATCCCGCCGATCTCGACGACGCGATCGTGGAAATGCTGGACCACGACGGGCCGGTCATCTTCGACTGCCTCGTGGAGAAGCACGAGAACTGTTTCCCGATGATTCCCTCGGGAAAGGCGCACAACGAAATGCTGATGACCAACGCCAGGATGCAGGGCGCGATCAACGCGACGGGGGCGGTGCTGGTGTGAACGACGCGCGGCGGGCTTTCCCTGCCGCGCGAAACGTTCCAGAACCCCGCCACGCCACAGGGAGAGAGTACATGCCGCCGCTCAAGCTTAAGAAGGGCTCCACCAGCCATTCCGCCTACAACCTCCGCCCGACCTTCTCGGACGTGCAGGAGCGGCATACGCTGGCGGTGCTGGTGGACAACGAGGTGGGCGTGCTCGCGCGGGTGATCGGTCTCTTCTCCGGGCGCGGCTACAATATCGAGAGCCTCACCGTGGCCGAGGTCGATCACGAGGGGCACACGTCGCGGATCACCGTGGTGACGACCGGCACGCCGCAGGTGATCGAACAGATCAAGGCGCAGCTCGGCCGGATCGTGCCGGTCCACGACGTCCACGACCTGACCGTCGAGGGCCAGGTGGTGGAACGGGAGCTCGCGCTCTTCAAGGTTCAGGGGACGGGCGACAAGCGGATCGAGGCGCTGCGTCTCGCGGAGATCTTCCGGGCCAACGTGGTGGATTCGACGCTCGACAGCTTCGTGTTCGAGATCACCGGGGATGTCGGCAAGATCGATGCCTTCGCGGACCTGATGCGTCCGATCGGCCTCGTCGAGATGGGCCGCACCGGCGTCGCGGCCCTGTCCCGCGGAGCGCGCGCCTAGCGTCGAATCGCGGGGCATCGAAGGTTGCCCATCCGACCGGCCCCGGTGTCGGCCCGACCGGATGGCGCCCCGTGGGTATCTCCGGCCCCTGCTACCCGAACTTGGTCCCGAGCGCCCGCTCTACTTCGGGCGTCACAAAGGCCGCGACGTCGCCGCCGAGCCGGGCGATCTCCTTGACGAGTTTGGATGCGATGGCCTGGTGCTGCGCCTCGGCCATGAGGAACACGGTCTCGATCCGGTCGTTCAGCTGCCGGTTCATACCCACCATCTGATACTCGTACTCGAAATCGGCCACGGCGCGCAGGCCCCGGACGATCATCTGCGCGCCCACGTCCGCCGCGCAATCGATCAGGAGGTTCTCGAACGGATGCGTCACGATCTCGGTGCCTGTTTCCGACGACCAGCGCGCGGCCTCCGCTTCCACCATCGCCACACGCTCGTCGAGGGTGAAAAGCGGACCCTTGTCGCGATTGATGGCCACGCCGATCACCAGTCTGTCGACCAGCGTGCAGGCGCGCCGAATGATGTCGAGATGCCCCAGCGTGATCGGGTCGAACGTGCCGGGGTAAAGTCCGGTGCGCATGGGGTTACTCCCGCACGAAAGTTGCGCGATGCCTGCCATGTCGGTCGGGGGAGCGCAAGCATGGCCGGCTCGCGGGCGGGCCTTGCGGCGCCGGCGGGGTTTCGCGTTCGGCGCGGCGAGGTCCGCGCGACCCGACGGCGCCGTGCCCCGGCTCGACGGCCCGTTCGAGCACGTCACCGGACGCATGGGCAAGAGCCGGCCGCCCGGCGACGCGCGCACCGGACCCCGTGGTCGAGATGCGCGGGCCGGTCCACCCCGCGATTGCGGGTAGGCGCATCCGGGTGCGGTCGCGCCGATGCGCGTCGGGCCCTGCGCGGTCAGAGGGCGCGTCTAGGCTCAGGACCCCGCGATCATCGATTCGAGCGCATCCTTCTCCATCGACACCTCGCTCAGCCGTGCCTTCACCACGTCGCCGAGGCTGATCAGCCCCACGAGGATGTCGCCCTCCTCCACCGGCATGTGCCGGAACCGCCCCTCGGTCATCGCGGTGAGGATCGCCCGGGCGTCATCGCCGGGCGCGCAGGTCTGGAGTTCCTTTGTCATCAGGTCGCTGACTTTGCGCTTGAGGATGCTGCCGCCGTCGCGGCCCAGCTCGCGGACGATGTCGCGCTCCGACAGGATACCCTGCGCGCGCCGTCCGTCTTCGCTCACGACCAGCGCGCCGATCCGCCGCGCGGCCAGTTCGGTCACGGCATCGGCGACGCTGGCCGAAGGGTCGATGGTGAGGACGCCCTTGTGCGCCTTCGAATTGAGAATCTGGGTGACGAACATGCTTGAGCTCCTCCGCAACGCCGTTTGGAAACGTCGCGCCGGCACCCCCGTCCTGTCAAGCACCGCGACCGGCCTAGCGCAGCCGCAGGCCCTGCAGCGTCAGCACGGGACGATTGATGCAGTTCTCGTGCGCGGCACCCACCGCCATCTCGCGGAGCCGGAGCCAGTCCGCCGAATTGGTCGGTCGGGGCCAGTCGTAGACGCTCTCGATCTGGCCCTCGTGGATCGAGATGAGCGGCGAGCCGCGTTCGACAAGCTGCCGCTGCTCGAAGCGCGACTGCCCCCGCATCCGGCCCAGCACGATGACGTCGGCCAGCGCGGCCACGTCGTCGCAGGTCGGGACGTGGGGCTCCGTATCGCGTCGGGGCCCGATCAGGCCGCATCCGCCGAGGACGATCAGGGAGAGAAGAAGGAACCGCACCGCGCCCTTGTGGCCGCCATTCGTTAGAAAAGCGTCAATCGCCGCGCCGATCCCGCGCGGCGACCGAAGCGCCTTGCTCCGGGATGTCGTTCCCTGCAGCGGAGACGATCAGGACTTGATAGGGTCGAGGCCCGGCGAACGGGAAGGACAGGCAGACAATGCGCGAAAAGATCAGTGACTGGATATGGAACCGCGTCGGCTCGGTCCTGAAGGGGCCGCCGGACGGCATCGCCCAAGGCACGGGCATGCTGCGCGGCGGCGATTTCGACGTCGATGTCTGCATCGTCACGAACTGCGCCTTTCCCGGAGGCAATGCCGCCACGACGCTGACCGAGCTCGAAACCTTCGAGACGGCGGGTCTCAAGGTTCTGATCGTCCATTGCAGTCTGAAAAAATCGCGGTGGAAATGGCGCTGGCTCGCGGAGCGCTACCTGCCCTATCAAGATCGCATCGTGTCCGGGGACGAAGTCGAGGCGGTCAGATGCCGAACGGTCATCGTCCGGGGCCCGCGCATGATCATGACGCGTGCCTTCACGAGGCTCGTCGCCAAGATCACGCCGGAGCATGCGATCTTCGTCATCAACAATTCCGCTTGGAACGAAGACAGGCGCCCGATCTTCTCTTGGCCGGAACTGCACCGGAAAGTCGCAACGACAGGATGGCGGTCGAAGGAGGTTTGCCCCACAGGTCCGCTCGTTCGCGCTGAATCGGCACGCGATACGCAGATGTCCGACGTTGCCGAGACGTTGTCGCACCGCGACTGGCCGCCGGTTCTCGACGAGACCGCCTTCGAGTTTGCGCCACGCCCCGAAATGCGGACACCCGTCGTCATCGGGCGCCATGCCAGGGACCATCCCGGCAAATGGCTCGAAGACGGCACCGCCCTTCTCGAGGTATATCCGGATGGCGATCCTGACATCGAAGTTTGCATCCTCGGCGGCGCCCAGACCGTGGAGGCGATCCTGGGCACGGTTCCGTCCGGGTGGACCGTACTGCCGTTCGGGCTCCGTGACGTGCAGGAATACCTCACGAGCCTCGACGTATTCGTGTATTTTCCGTCTTCCGAACGGCAGGAGGCGTTCGGCCGTACGATCGTCGAGGCGATCCTTTCCGGATTGCCCGTGATCCTTCCCCGGCGGTTCGAAGCGACGTTCGGGGATCTCGCGCTTTATTCCACGCCGTCTCGGGTTCGATTGTTGATAGCCAGGCTGGCTGCGGACGACGGGGGGCGCCTGGCATATGTCACCGCGTGCCGGGATCTCGCGGTTTCGCTTTATGCGAGGCCGTCCCTGCTGCATCGCCTCCGGGAAGGAGGGAACATACCCAAACCCGCGCTGAACGAGGATCTTGCAGCCTGGCGTGAAGGTGTCATGAAACCTTGATCCCCGACGCCGTGTCTGCGTCGCTCACGGGGTACACGGCACCCGGCCGTGAGACACCGACCGGCACCTTGCGGCACAAAAGCCATGCCCCCGCAAACGTGATCGCAACGGAACTTAAACTCCCGGTCCGGCATTGCTACCGTCTCTGCGGAGATTGAAGGAGCGATACGTATGACCACCCGTCGCAATCTGATCCTGTCCGCCACGGCCGCACTCGCTGCGCCGACCCTCGCGCGGGCGCAGTACATGGCGGAGGATTTCGGCGGCGTCACCGCGCCGACGAGCACCCGTCGCAACGCTTCCAGCTTCCGGGTGATCGACTGGCGGGACCATTTCGACACGCTCGGATCCGCCACGATCATCGCCGACACGACATCCCGTGCGCTGCATTTCTGGTCCGGCGACGGCTCGATCTACCGGCTCTACCCGACCTCCGTTCCGATGACGGACGAGCTTACGCGGCGCGGCTATTCCAAGATCGTTCGCAAGGCCGTCGCGCCGAGCTGGACGCCGACCGCCAACATGCGCGAGCGCAATCCCGATCTACCGATCAGGGTCGAAGGCGGGGCGTCGGACAATCCGCTCGGCACGCATGCGATGTATCTCGACTGGCCGGCCTACCTGATCCACGGCACGCACGACACGCGCAAGATCGGCCGGCGCTCCTCGTCGGGCTGCATCGGGCTCTACAACGAGAAGGTCGCGGAGCTCTACACGCTGACCCCGATCGGGGCGCAGGTCCGCTTGATCTGAGAATCGTCTGCCATATCGAAGCATCACGGGCGGCCCATCGAGCCGCCCGTTCGCGTTTCCGGAACCCGGGCCGGTTCAGCCCTTGCGGCGCGCCGCGGCGGCCAGTCCGCCGATCCCGGCGACGAGCATCCAGGCCGCGGCAGGAAGCGGCACCGGCGACGGGGGCGGCGTATCGTCGTAGGAAACGGTGAGCTTCTTCACCTTGTACTCGTCGTTCTTCTCGAACGCGCCGAGCGCGAAGATGTCGCTCGTGTAGTCCTTCGAGAAGCCCTCGGTGTGATAGAAGCTGGAGCCGGAGCCGGAGATGCCCTTGAAGTCGACATTCGCGCCGGTCGCGAGGGCGAAGTGATCGTTGCCGTCCCAGTAGCTGAACGAGATATTGTCGAGGCGGACTTCCCTGTTGAAGGTGAAGACAAGCGCTTCCTGCTTGCCGGAGCCGTCGACGAGATGGGTGTTGTCCAGAAGGCTGTTCTGGATGCCGATGCCCTTGTCGTGGCTCTGCGTCGCGATCGGCGTGAAGGCCGCCTTGCCGGTCTTGGCGTCGTAGCCGAAGATCGCGCCTGTCACCGTCAGGCTCAGATCGCCGTAGGTGAACGTGCGCTCGACTTGCGACGTCGAGCCGTCATCGGCCAGCGAGAAGGTATGCGTCGCGGCGTCGGCCGCGCCGGCGAGTCCGAGCGATGCGGTGGTGGCGAAGAGAATGGAACGCAACATGGGAAATTCCTCGTTTGAAAATGGTCGTGTCTGCCCGGCACGAAATGGTGCCACCCTGTCCGGTCGACCCGTTCCGTCCGGCGCTGGCGAGTAGGTCTCTTGTATTGACCGAAACGAATAAAATCATCCGCAGATCAAGGCATTGGTTAACGTTCGCCGATAGGGCCCGCCGGCATGAGGGGCGGCAAAGCCCTGACGGGACGGTCGAGCCTTCGCCACGACACGCCCAGACGATCATGACGCACCCCGAGAACGGGCCGGCTACAGGATCCGGCGATAGCGACACGAGGGAGAATGGCGCACCCATCAGGATTCGAACCTGAGACCTCTGCCTTCGGAGGGCAGCGCTCTATCCAGCTGAGCTATGGGTGCTCCGAAAGGCGGGATAGACGCGATGGGCGTTCCCCGCAAGTCACTTCCGCAGATGCGCCATCACGGATCGCGCGGCGCGCAGGCCCGGCGCCTCGCCGCCGCGACCGAGCGCCGCCATCGCCCCGTCCAGCGCCGCCGTCTGCGCCTCCCGCTCGGATGGTGCGGACAGGAGGCGCGCGAAGGCCTCGCCGATCGGGCCCGGCCGGCAGGCGGGACCGAGGAACTCCGGCACGACCGTTCGGCCGGCGATCAGGTTCACAAGCGTCACCGTATCGACCTTCAGCAGGCGGCTGACGATCTGCCGGCTGATCCAGTTCATGTCGTAGGCGATCACCATCGGGGTCCGGGACGCCGCGAGTTCGAGGCTGACCGTGCCGGAGGCCGCGAGCGCCGCGCGCGCCGCGCCGAAGGCCGCACGCTTCTCGCTTGGTTCCGTCACCAGCATCGGGTCACCGGGCCACCTGCGGATCAGGTCGCGAACACTCTCCGCCAGGTGCGGGACGGTGGGCACGACGACACGCGTGTCCCGGGGCAGGCGTTCCAGTGCCGCACCGAAGACCGGCGCCAGCCGGGTCACCTCGCCCCGCCGCGAGCCCGGCAGGACGAGCGCCACCTCGCCGCCCGCGCGGCCCCGAAACGCCGCGCATTCATCGGCGCTCGCCTGACGCTCCGCCACGACGGGATGGCCCACAAAATCGCAGCTCATGCCGGCGGCCTTCATGAAGGGCGGCTCGAACGGCAGGAGCGCCAGGACGTGGTCGACGACGCGCGCCATCCGCGCCGCCCGCCCGGCCCGCCACGCCCAGACGGACGGGGCGACGTAGTGGATCGTCGCCAGGCCGGGCCGCGCCGCGCGCGCCTTCCCCGCGACGCGGAGACAGAAATCCGGGCTGTCGATCGTGACCAGTGCGTCGGGGCGCAGCTCGGCGATGGCGGCCGCCGCGGCGTCGCGGCGGCGGAACAGGTCGGGCAGACGCGGCAGCACCTCCGCCAGCCCCATTACCGAAAGCGTCTCCATCGGGAACAGGCTCACGAACCCTTCGGCGATCATCTCCGGCCCGCCGACGCCATGCAGCTCGATCCCCGGCTCGAGCGTCCGCAACCCCCGGATCAGCGCGGCGCCGAGCCGGTCGCCCGATGGCTCGCCGGCGATCAGGAAGAGCCGCGTCATGCCGGGGCGAGGAACAGGCCGGTCGTCGCGAGCCGGATGCGAAGCGCGTCCGGGTCGAGGACAAGCACGTCGCCCGCCGCCACGGCGATCCCCGCGAGTCCCGCCGCGGCCGCGCGGGTCACGGTGTCCGGCCCGACCGTCGCCATGTCGATCCGCCGGTCCTGCCCGGCCTTGGCCGCCTTGTAGAGCACGCCGCCCCCGGGCCGGCTTTCGACGCGCGCGAGGCTTTCGAGCATCCAGTCCGTCCCCGGCATCGCCTCCACCGCCAGCACCTGCCCGCCCGCGACGACGCAGCCCTGCCCGACGTCGAGGGGGGCGAGCGCGCGATGGACGGCAACGGCGCGGGCGATGTCGGCGCGGTCCCGGTCCGTCGGCGCGCCGACCGCCGGCACGTCGAGCAGGCCGGGGGCAAGATCCTGCGGTGCGACGATCTCGATCCCCGCCTCCTCGAAGAAGGCGATCACGATGCGAAGCGCGGCGTCGTCCCCCTGCCCGAGCGCCTGCATCATCCGCGGCACGAGCGGCACCGTCGCCGTGTCGAGCGCGGCCAGGTCGAGCTTCGGCCGGGCGATGCGGCCTGCGAAGCAGATTTCGGTCACGCCCCCGGCGCGGAGCGTCTCGATCAGGCTGCCCAGCGTCTCGACGCGGAACGACTCGGAGGCGAGGCCGTCGGGCGCGAAGCCCTCGAGATGCCAGGCGCACCAGTCCCGTCCCTCCAGCGCCGCGGCAAGCGTCGCGGGCAGGCGGCCCGCCCCCGCGATCAGGGCGAGGCTCACTTCGGGACCAGAAAGCTGCGATCCGAGGCGCCGGTGATGAAGGCGACCATGCGCCGGACGTAGTCGCTCTGCGTCTCGTCCCCGAGGCGGCGGGCACGCTCGATAAAGGTCCCCTCGCCCTGCTTCAGGGTGAGGAGCGCGACGCGCAGCGCCTGGATGTCCTCGCGCGCGACGCCGCGGCGCTTCAGTCCGACGAGGTTCAGCCCGTCGAGCTCCGCCCGCGGCCCCGCGACGAGGCCGTAGGGCACAACGTCGTTCGTCACCATGCTGAGCGCGCCGATGATCGCGCCCTGCCCGATCCGCACCCATTGATGGATGCCCGACAGGCCGCCGATGATCACGTCGTCCTCCACCACGCAATGTCCGGCGACCGCGCTCTGGTTCACGACGATGACGCGGTCGCCGATCCGGCAATCATGCGCGACGTGGCAACCCGCCATGAAGAGCCCGTCGTCGCCCACCACGGTCTCGCCGCCGCCGCCCGCCGTGCCGGGATTCATCGTCACGTGCTCGCGAATGCGGTTGCGCGCGCCGATGACGAGCCGGGTGCGCTCCCCGGAGAACTTCAGATCCTGCGGCACCTCGCCGATCGAGGCGAAGGGGAAGATCACGCTGCCGGCCCCCACGTCGGTCCAGCCGGAAACGACGACGTGGCTGCGCAGCTCGACATCCGCGCCGAGCGTCACATCCGCGCCGACGACGCAGAACGGCCCGACGACCGCACCGGCGGCGATGGTCGCGCCGTCCTCGACGATGGCGGAGGGATGGACTCGCGCGGCGGGGTCGACGCTCACGCTCCGGCCTTCGCGGCGTCCTTCGCAAGGTCGATCATCGCGGTGAATTCGGCTTCGGCCGCGACCTCGCCCGCCACGCGCGCGGTGCCGTGGAAGCGCCAGACCTTGCCGCCGGCCTTGCCCCGCGTCACCTCGACCTGCATCTCCAGCACGTCTCCGGGGACGACCTTGCGACGGAACTTGGCCTTCTCGATGGACATGAAGTAGATCAGGGCCTCCCGGTCGATCAGGTCGTTGCTGATCCCCACGAGGACGCCCGTCGTCTGGGCCATCGCCTCGATGATGGCGACGCCCGGCATGATCGGGGTGCCGGGAAAATGACCCTGAAAATACGGCTCGTTGGCGGTGACGTTCTTGATGCCCGTGGCGGATGTGTTCGCCACGATGTCCCGCACCCTGTCGACCAGAAGAAACGGATACCGGTGCGGGATGATCCGCTGGATCAGCTGAATATCGGCTTCGGTCGTCATCGGGCCCCCTCGTCTTGTGCCGCCGGTCCTAGCCGGGGTCCGGTCGCGGGGCAACAGGTTCGGGCTCCGTGGCCGGGGCCGGCGGGGCCTCGCCCGTCTCGGGGCGAGGCCGCGGCGCCATCGGACGCAGGCCCGCGCCGTCGCCCAGGGCCGCGTCGATGCGCTTCTGCGCGAGCGGCGTGATGTCGATCTCGTCGGCCGAGGCGATGGCGAACCGCTTGTCGAGGATCACCAGCGCATCGGCCTCGCGCGCGAGTTCGACGAGGATCGGGTTGGCCTGTTCGAGAAACAGGGCCTGCGCGCGCTCGGTCTGCTGCGCGATGGCGCGGGCCTTGGCGTCCTGCGCCTGCCGGATGGCGGTCACGCGGGTGTCGAACGCGGCGGCGAGCTCGCGGAAACCGTCGGGGTCCATCGTCGCACGGCGCTCGGTCAAGGCTCGCTCCTCCGTCTCGAGCTCGGCCTCGAGGCGCCGGTTCTCCGCCGCAAGCTCGTTGGAGGCCGCCTCGATATCGGCGGCGACGCGGCGGCCGAACGCGCTCTGGGCATAAAGGGCGTCACGGTCGAGCACGACGATCGGCGATTGCCGCAGGCCGGCGGGCGGCGCCTCCTGCGCGGCGGCCGGCCCGGCCGCGATCAGCGCGGCGAGCAGCACGCCCCGCATCAGAAGCGCGTCTGGATCGTCAGGTCGAAGTTCTGATCCAGGTCGTAGTCCCGCTTGCGGATCGCGCGGGTGAAATTGAAGCGCAGCGGTCCGATCGCCGTGTCCCACAGGATGCCGACGCCCACGGCCGAGTTCAGGTAGAAGTCGTCGTCGATCGGAATCGGCCCGGAGGCGGACACCTCGTCGAGCCCCCAGACGGACCCGGCATCCAGGAAGGTCGCGCCGGCAACGCCGTATTCCTCGGGGATGAGCCCGATGGGGAACTGCGCCTCGAGCCGCGCGGCGACGAAGGTGTTGCCGCCGAGCGCATCGTCCGAGAAGTTGAGGTCGCGCGGCCCGATACCGCCGGCCTCGAACCCGCGGATGATGGACTGGTTGTTGAAGAAGCGGTTCGCCTCGCGGGAGTTCCCGTCGCGCAGGTTGACGAGCGTGCCGCCCTCGAACGTCGCGTTCAGGATCACCTCCTCGTTGCGGACGGTGCGTTGCGCGGTGGCCGCGAAGGTCGTCTGGACGTATTCCTCGTCGCCGCCCACGCCGGCGAATTCCTGGCCGAAGCGCAGGCGGTAGCCGCGTGTCGGGTCGAGGCCGCGCCCGATCGTGCTGTAGGTCCAGCTGTAGCCGACGAAGGAGGTGGTCGCCTCGCCCTCGTCCTCGAGCAGGATCGGCGAAAGCTCGACGCCCTCCCGCGCGTCGAGCTCGTCGCGCTTGATGCCGTAGTAGAGGCCGAGCCGGCTGAACTCGCCCGACGGAAAATCGATGCCCGTGCGGAACCCGGCGATGCGGCTGTCGAAGGTCAGGTTGTCCTGCGAGTTGCGGATGTAGAAGAGCGAGAAGTTGAGCGCGAGGTCGCGGTTCAGGAAGAAGGGCTCGGTGAAGCTGAGCTGCGAGCTCGAATTGTCCGACGCGGTGTCGATGTCGAAGTTCACCGTCTGGCCGCGGCCGAGAAAGTTCGACTCCGAGAAGTTGAACGCCACGCCCGCGCCCCGCTGGACGGAATAGTTCACCCCGAAGCCGAGCGCGCCGGTCGGCTGCTCCTCCACGTCGACGTCGACGATGACCTGCTCGTCGGTGGATCCCTCGCGCGCCGTCACGTCGGCCTGCGCGAAATAGCCGAGCGCGCGGATGCGGTCGGCGGCGGCGCGGATCTCGCGCGGGTTGAACGGGTCACCCTCCACCGTGGCGAATTCCCGCCGGATCACCCGGTCGAGCGTGGTGGCGTTGCCCTCGATGTCGATGCGCTCGACGAAGACGCGGGGGCCGCGCTCGATCACGAAGGTCGTGTCGATGGTCTGGTCGCTCGGGTTGCGGCTGAACTGCGGGCGCACGCGGATAAAGGTCCGGCCCTGCTGCGTGGCCAGAAGCTCCAGCCGCTGCACGGTCTGGTCGATCGCCTGCGGCGTGAACAGGTCGTCCGGACCCACGCGAATCTCGGACTGGTACTGGGCGAGGTCGATCTCGGGCAAAGCGGAGGAGACGCCAACGCGTCCGAAGCCGAACTGCTGCCCCTCCCGGATGCGGAACGTCAGGAAGTAGGCGTCGCGATCGGGCGAAAGCTCCGGCGTGGCCGACAGGATCTCCGCGTCGGCATAGCCGCGCGACAGGTAGAAATCCTGCAGAAGCTGCCGGTCCACGGCGACGCGCTCGGCGACGAAGGTGTCGGACCGGATGATCGACCGGAACAACCCGGCCTGCGTCGTTTCCAGCACGCGCCGCAGGCGGCGGCCGGAGAAATCGCGGTTGCCGACGAAGCTGATCCGCTCGATTTCCGAAACCCGGCCCTCGGCCACCTCGAAGACGAGATCGACGCGGTTCTCGCTGCGCTCGATGATCCGGGGCTGCACCGTCGCCGCAATCCGCCCGCCCTGCGTATAGGCCTCGGTGATGGCGGCGGCGTCCTGTTCGGCCAGCGCGGGGTTGTAGACGCGCCGCTCCTGGCTTCCGATCACGGACAGGAGCGCGTCGTCGGGGATGCGCGCGTTGCCCTCGATAGAAACGCGGTTGATGGTGGGGAACTCCTGCACCATCACCACCAGGCGATTGCCCTCGGGCATCAGATCGACCGACCGGAACAGGCCCGAGGCCTGCAGCCGCTGATAGCCCGCGTTGAGCGCGCCCGCGCTGATCGGCTGCCCCGGCGTGACACCGAGACTGGACAGGATCGACGCGGCCTCGATGCGGGTGTTGCCCTGCACGTCGAAGCTGTTGAACGTATAGGTTTGCGCAAGGACCTCACCGGACAGGACCACGGCGGCGACCATTGCGGACACCGTCAGTCGAATGCCACCGCGCCGCGAACGCGTCGCAGCCTCCCGACCGGCCCCCTTGAAGGCCCTGCCCCGTCCGCTCATGTCCGTCTGCCCCGATCTCGGTATTATTACCGACGGTCCTACTGGCCATCCCCGATCATGTCAAAGCTGGCGGGCCTCCGGGGGAACGCGCTGTGGCCTTCGGGTCAGCCCAACCGGACCCGGGCGGCGAGGCAGGCCGTCCGCGGGATCGCGGCGCCCACGAGGGCGCGATCGCCCACCACGCCGAGAAGGGCCGTCATCGCCGGACACCCGCTCCGCATCCGTTCCATTCCGTTCCCTCCGCGCATCGTGCGGGCGGGATCGCAGGACTTCGCAGCCTCCTTGCGGCCCCCCCGGCGATCGCGGGGCCTAGCAGAAGATGTCGTTCCAGAGCGCGAAGACCATCAACATGCCCATCATGGCGATCCCCGCCGTCATCAGCACGCGCACCGCCCCGTCCGAGGGCGGCCGCCCGCGCACCGCCTCGTAGGCGTGGAACACCAGATGCCCGCCGTCCAGGACGGGGATCGGAAAGAGATTGAGCATTCCCACCGCGGCCGAAAGCCCGGCGATGAACCACACGAAGGTCTCGAAGCCCTGGCTCGCCGCCGCGCCGGAGGTCTCGGCGATGCCGATGGGTCCCGACAGGTTGCAGGTGCTGATCTGCCCGGTGACGATGTGCCCGAGCGCCGAGATCGAGGAGGACAGGATGTACCAGGTCTGGCCAACGCCGTAGGCCAGCGCCTCCAGCGGCCCGGCCCGCTCGGTCACCGGCTCGAAGAACAGCCCGCCGCTGATGCCGATCAGGTAGCGCGTCTCGAACCCGCCATCCGCGAGCGGGATCGCCATGCTGCGCGGGGTGACGGTGAAACGCAGCGTCTCGCCGCCGGCTTCGCCCGGCCGCCAGACATCCACGGTTATCGGGGCGCCGTCCGCCGCGCGGGTCGCTTCCTGCAATCCCTGGAACGAATGGACTGGCGTGCCGTCCACCGCGACGATCACGTCGCCGGTGCGAATGCCCACATCCCAGGCGGCCGAGCGCGGCTGGACCTGTGCCGCGCGGGCGGGCATCGGCGGGGCGGCCTCCACCTCGATCCGCGCCCCGTCGCGGCGCACGTCGTAGGGCAGCGTCGCGCCGTCCGGCGCCGTCGCGCCCGCCCCCGCCAGATCGCCGATCGCCTCGATCGGGACGTCGCCGATGGCCAGCACCTCGTCGCCCGGCGCCAGCGTCTCCACCCCCGGCGGCAGCGCCACGAGCTCGCCCACGACGGGCCGATCCACCGCGCGGCCGAGCACGAGGACGAAGCCCGCGAAAATCAGGATCGACAGGACGAAGTTGAAGACCGGCCCCGCCGCCACGGTGGCCGCCCGCCGCCACAAGGCCGCGCCGGTCATGGTCTGCGCCCGCTCCTCGGCGGAAAGCGACAGCATCTCCACGTCCGAGCCCATCGACGCAGCGTCCGAGTCGCCCCGGAACTTGACGTAGCCGCCCAAAGGCAGGGCCGCGACCTGCCACTGCGTCCCGTGCCGGTCCATCTTCGACCAGATCACCGGACCGAAGCCCACGGAAAACACGTCCGCCTTGATGCCGCACCAGCGGCCGACGATGTAATGGCCGTATTCGTGGATTGCCACGATCACCGACAGCGCCACGACGAAGGCCAGCACCGTCCAGATCGCGCCGCCGAATTCGGGAAGGAAGGAGGCGATCATGGCATCTGTCCTGCGCGTCTGGGCGTTCCGGTCGAGCCTGCCAGCTCCGCCGCGCGGTCGCGGGCGAGCCGGTCGGCCTCCATCACCATATCGAGCGTCGCCGCCCGGGCTTCAAGGCAACCCTCGGCCTCCATCCGGTCGAGCACCCGTTCCACCAGCGGCGCCATCTCCGTGAACGACAGCGCGCCCGCGATGAACAGGTCGAGCGCCGCCTCCTTCGCGGCGTTGAACGCGGCCCCGGCAAGGCCGCCCGTGGCCATGACCCGTTCCGCCAGCGCGAGCGCCGGATAGCGGGCGGGGTCGGGGGCCGCGAAATCGAGCCGCGCGACCGCGGCGAGGTCGAGCCGCGCGACCGGCACCTCGCGCCGGTCCGGCCAGTTGAGCGCGTGACCGATGGCGTGGCGCATGTCGGGCGCGCCCAGATGCGCCATCATCGCCCCGTCGTTGAACTGCACCAGCGCGTGGACGAGGCTCTGGGGATGGACGATCGCCTCGATCCGCTCGGGAGCCAGGCCGAAGAACTCGTGCGTCTCGATCAGCTCCATCGCCTTGTTGAACATGGACGCGGAATCGATCGTGATCCGCTGCCCCATCTCCCAGTTCGGATGCGCCCCGGCTTCCGCCGGCGTGGCGTGGGGCAGCCGCGCCAGCGGCCAGTCGCGCAGCCCCCCGCCCGAAGCGGTAATGACGACCTTCTCGACCGTGGCGATATCCTCGCCGCGCAGGGCCTGGAACACGGCGGAATGCTCGCTGTCCACCGGCAGGATCGTGGCGCCGTGCCGCGCGGCCTCGGCCATCAGGATCGGCCCGGCGCAGACGAGGCTTTCCTTGTTGGCGAGCGCCAGCACCGTTCCATGACGCAGCGCGCGCAGCCCTGGCGGCAGGCCCGCCGCACCGACGATGGCCGACATGATCCAGTCCGCCGGACGGTCCGCCGCCTCCAGAAGCGCGGTCGCGCCCGCCGTCGCCGCGACGCCGCTGCCCGACAGGCGCGCGCGCAGTTCCGGCAGGCGATTCTCGTGCGCGGTGACCGCCACCTCCGCGTGCAGACGGATCGCGTCGACGGCCAGCCGTTCGACATTCGCCCCGCCGGTCAGGGCGACCACGTCGTATGCCTGCGGCGCGCGCGCGATCAGGTCGAGCGTGCTCTGCCCGATGCTGCCCGTGGCCCCGAAGACCGAGATCCGGCGCCGTCCTCCCCCCCCGGTCACCGTCATCCGACGCCGGGCACCGGCGGGAATTCGGAAAGCGCGTCGATCACCAGAAGCATCAGCGCCGCGCCCAGCATCGCGTCGAACCGGTCGAAAAGGCCCCCGTGTCCGGGCAGGAGCTGCGAGCTATCCTTGACGCCCATCTTCCGCTTCACCGCGGATTCCGCGATGTCGCCCATCTGCGCCATCATCGCGAGCGCGACGGAAATGCCGATCACCTCGTAGCCCGAATCCTGCCAGACGAGCCAGATCACGCCGACCAGCGCCGCCCCGATCCAGCCCGCGATGGTCCCCGACCACGTCTTCTTCGGGCTGACCTTGGGCCAGAACTTCGGCCCGCCCAGCATCCGGCCCGCGAAGTAGCCCGCCACGTCGGACACCACCACGACCGAGATCAGCCACAGCATCCAGGGCAGGCCGAACGTCGTGAGAAGCTGCGTCAGCGACAGGCCCGACAGCACGATCGCCGCCGAAAAGGCGACCATGATGCGGCGGTGATTGTGCAGGAACGCGATCCCCGCCATCGGCACCAGCATCAGAAGCGGCAGCCCGAAGCCCACCGGCACGAGGTTCGCGAGAAACAGCGCGCCGCCGCCCACGCCCGCCATCAGCTTGGCGCGCTTGGGCCCGCACCGAAGCATCGTCGCAAGCTCCCACAGCATCAGCCCGACGCAGACCGCGATCAGCACCACGAAGATCAGCCCGCCGATCCAGATGGCCGCCCCGCCGATGACGAAAAGGAACCCCGCCGTCGCCAGACGCGGCACCAGATCCTGGAACCGTCCGGCGAGCCGGGGCTCGAGCGGCGGCTCCATGGCGAAGTCGAAGAGCGGCGGCTCCTCCTCCGGGTCCTGCGTCGCGGGGTCGCGATCGCTCACGCGAGAACACCTCCGAAGCGCCGCTCCCGCGTGCCGAACCGGGCGAGGATCGTCTCGAAACACTCGCGCGTGAAATCCGGCCAGAGCGTGTCGACGAACTCGTATTCCGCATAGGCCGACTGCCAGAGCAGGAAATTGGAGATCCGCGCCTCGCCGCTCGTGCGGATCACGAGGTCGGGGTCGGGCAGCACATGCGTGTCGAGATAGCGCGGCAGCGTCTCGGCCGTGATGCTTTCGGGGTCGAGCCGCCCGGAGGCCACGTCGCGGGCAAGCCGCTTGGTCGCCCGCGCCACCTCGTCCCGGCCGCCGTAATTGAGCGCGACCGTCAGGTTCACCCGCGTGTTGTGCGCCGTCAGCGCCTCGATCATGTCCATCAGCCCCCGCAGCTTCGCGTCGAGCTGCAGACGGTCGCCGATGAAGCGGACGCGCGTGCCCTGCTGCAGGAGCGAATGGGCCTCCGTCTGGATGTAGCGGCGGAACAGCGACATCAGGCCCGACACCTCGTCCTGCGTGCGCTTCCAGTTCTCGGTCGAGAAGGCGAAGACGGTGACGTATTCGACGCCCAGATCCGGACAGGCCGCCACGATCTCCCGTACCCGCCGCGCGCCCGCGCGGTGGCCGAGCAGGCGCGGCCGGCCCCGGCGCTGCGCCCAGCGGCCGTTGCCGTCCATGATGATCGCGACGTGACGGGGGCCGCCGTCGAATAACGGGGCGGCCGGCGTCCTGCCGACGGTCTGCGTCGAACTGACCATGTGTCGGGTCTCTCCTTGCCGTCTGATCGGCGGGGGTCCGGTCGGTCTAGCACGCGTGGCGCGCAATGTCCCGAACGAGGATCGTCCGCGTCCGGGGCTACCGCGGAAATTGTTTCCGAAGTGTTACGCGGGATCGCCCCGAAGCGGAATCCCTGCGCCCGGATCGGCCGAAGAACGCGCAGAACGGACCCTGCCCCTCCCGCCTCGTCGCGGCGGCGCCATGCGACACTCGGTTGGTCTCCACGCTTGTCTCTCTGCCGCACCCGGTCCGCCGATTGTCGTCGTCCCCGACGCGACCGCCCGTCCGGGTTTCTTGCCGTCTCCGGGCTTCCCGGGCGCATCCGGGGCTCCGCCCTTTGCCGCCCCGCGCAGTCCGCAGGACTTCCCGCCGCCCTTCGGGCGGTTCGGGCGTCAAACCTGCATGATCTCGGCCTGTTTCTCCTCCAGCGCGCGGTCGATCTTCTTGATATAGGTGTCGGTTATCTCCTGAACCTCGCCTTCCCACATCTTGGCCTCGTCCTCGGCCAGCCCGTCGGCCCGCTTGATCTTGTCCATCCCGTCGCGGCGGATGTTGCGGATGCTGACGCGCGCGTGCTCGGCATATTGGCCGGCCACCTTGGTCAGGTCGCGCCGCCGCTCCTCGTTGAGCTCGGGAATCGGCAGCATGATGATCGTGCCGTTGAGCTGCGGGTTGATGCCCAGCCCGCTCTCGCGGATCGCCTTCTCAACCTTGCCCACGAGGCTCTTGTCCCAGACGTTGATCGTCACCATCCGCGGCTCGGGCACGTTCACGGTGCCGACCTGGTTGATCGGGGTCGGGCTGCCATAGGCGTCGACCATCACGGGCTCCAGCATCGAAGCCGAGGCCCGGCCGGTCCGCAAGGAGGCGAACTCCGTGCGCAGGCTGTTCATCGCGCCGTCCATGCGCCGCTTCATGTCGTCGGTGTCGAGCTCGAAATCGTCGGCCATTCTGTTTCCTGCCCTTCTGTTCGGGGGCGCTATACCGGCCTTTTCGCCGCCATGCCAGTTCCCCGGAACGGTGGCCACGGCCGTTCCCGTGACCGGGAGGCGGCGCCGACATCCTCGTCATCGAGACATGCGACGGCCACGACCGCATCCGCGACCACGAGGACGACCGCGACACGACCGGGATCTCCGCCGACCCGATTCCACGCGACGACAATGCGGGCAACCTGCTCGACCGCTGCGACGCGGATCTCGGCCGGAACGGGCGGAGTGGGATCGAGGACTTGCGCGTGGACGCCCCGCCGGGCGCACCTCCCTACGGGCCGGGGACGAACTCGCGTTCGTCCCGTTCGGCGCTGAGGGCCGTCCACTGGACGCCCCTCCGGGCGCGCCTCCCTACGGGCCGGGGACGAACTCGCGTTCGTCCCGTTCGGCGCTGAGGGCCGTCCACTGGACGCCCCTCCGGGC
>NZ_CANLTQ010000001.1 GCF_947494025.1 uncultured Jannaschia sp. | reverse complement strand
CGGGGAGGAAGCGACGCAAGCTCCAGTCCCGGGGCCATGTGAGATGTCTCCCGAAACACCGATCAACCTGTCCCCTGTACCCCTACTTTCCGTACCAAATGTACTGCAGGCGGGCGAGCACGAACCGCATACCTTCGATCCCGTCATCCAGCACCAGATCGACGGGTCGGCGTCCACCGAAGTCCGGTCCGGTGTTCGCCCGCAGGACCCACGTTGTCGCAAGGGGTCCACCGAACGCTCGATGACCGTCTTCGTGAAGGGCGACAAGCAGACCGGCCCGCTTGACCTGTCCGGCCTCGAACGGCTCCTCGTAGGTTCCGGCCGCAATGCGGGCCCAGACTACATCCGGAACATCGAGCAGCCGCGCCGCCTCGTCGGGCGTGAGTGACCAGGCTCTGGCGATCCGCCTCATGGCCTTCGAGATTACGTGGATCGCCGTCAGCGGGGTAACGCGACCGTCCGCGTCGACGACGCTCGGAGCCCTGCCATCGTTCTTGGAGTTCATCGCAATCCCCTAGTGCAGCATCGGCATGGCGAGCGCCGCCTTCGTGCGCGAGACACAGCGCTGGATCGTCCGCAGGCTGAGGGCGGTACCGTCGGGTGTCTGGTCGAGCAACGAGAGGATTGCCGCCGTGGCCCCGTCCGGCAGTCCGTGGGTGCACGCCTGCCGGACCGCGAAATCCCGAAGATGCTGCTGCGTTGGCCCTGCCAAGCGTAGGGGCGGGCAGCGGCTGAGGAACGGCGCGGACAGCCCCTCGGTCGTGTTGGCGGTCAGCACCCAGCCGACCCACGACATGTCGAATCCCACCCGGAAGTACGGGCAGGACCACGCCGCCGCCGTCGATCGATCGAGAAGCGGCAGCAGCGCCTGCGCGAGGTCGTGCGCGGTGCCGGACTTCGACCGGACGGACCCGGCCTTCTCGATCTCGTCGACGACGATCAGCGGATTGGCGACACGATGCGCCAGGATCGTCTCCAGCACCCGCCCCGGCCCGGCCGACGCCCAACCAACCTGAGAGCCGACGATTGCAAACCCCGCGGGCTCGCTCGTGGCGTCGACGATCGTCGTGGGAGCCCCAACGAGCGATCCGAGCGTCCGAGCCCGTCCTTCGGACCTCTTGCCGATCCCCGGCGGTCCGACGAGCAGCAGCGGCGACAGGCGCAGGCCGGGATCGCCCTCGCGGACCGAGCGCCGCATCGCATGCCAGACGGTCTCGGTGGCCGGCGCCATCCACGGCATGTCGGCGTGCAGGGCGGCGGCGATCTCGTCGGCGCGGTGCTCGGTCGGGATCGCCACGAGGTCGGCCCCGTCGCGCAGGACGGAGAGCCGGGCGCGGGTCGCGGAGGACAGGTGCGCAAGACCGGTGGCGGCCTCGGCACGGTCGTGAACGGCGCGGGCGCGGCGATGGATGCGGAGCTTGTCGGACCTAGGCAGGCAGAGCTGCCATACATGGATGTCCTCGTCACCGTCCAACGGCATCCCAGGGTCGCTCCCGGTCCGCTGCCCCCGAAGCTGCGCCAGGTGCGCGTACAGACGGCGCTCGATGTCTGTGACCGAGGTGAGATCGTCACGATAGCGCGCGGCCATAATGGAAATGCGGGACATGATCGTCCTTTCGACAGGCGGCCGCCGATCGGGGCGGGCCGCGTCCCGGCCGGCAACGGCACGGGGATGACTGAGGAAAGGGTCCGGACCCTTGCGTATTGACTGCCAACGAAGGTGTGTATGCGTCAAGACAGGGTCGCGAAGGGGAGGCGAAGGCCTAAGTTGGCGATTAGAAAGGCCTAATACGCTGATTTTGCTAGGCCGCCTCTATACCGAGTCACTCAATGGCTGATTCAGATGGGTCCCAATGGCTGAAAAACAGCCCGAATGGCCGATAGCATTGATGTCTGTACAAATCCCGCAAGGGACTCGACAAGCGAGGCGCAAAGCGAGAACAATAGGGGAACATAAATTGATTCCCCGGTGTTTCCGCCCCATGTCGGACCCTGATCTGCCCCCCTTCACCGAGGCCTTCGCGACCACGCGCGACGGGTCTGGAACGGGATTCGTGCTGGCGCAGATCGAGGCCAATCTCGCCGCTGCCGGGCGGGGGCGGGGTCGCGGCCCGATCCTCTGGGTGCAGGATCGCCGCGCCACGCAGGAGGCCGGGCTGCCCTGTCTGCGGGGGATCGCCGCAACTGGACTCGGGATGCCCATTCTGCGGGTCGGCGCGCGCGGCGCGGCCGAGGCGCTCTGGGCGATGGAGGAGGGACTGGAATGTGCCGCGCTGTCCGCCGTCGTGGGCGAGGTCTGGGGCAACCCCAAGGCGCTCGACTTCACCGCCACCAAGCGGCTCGCGCTACGCGCGGCGCGATCCGGCGTGCCGGTCTGGCTTCTGCGGCAGGACGCGGCGGCGGATCTCTCGGTCGCGCCGGAACGCTGGCGGCTCGTCTCCGCCGCGTCGGAGGCCAATCCGCTCGATGCCCGCGCGCCGGGCGAGGCGCGCTGGCTGGCGGAGCTGTTCCGGTCGCGGCGGCGGACGCCGGGCATCTGGATGGCTGGCCATGACCGGGCGGCGCATCGTGTCGATCTGGCTGCCCCGCTTCGCGATGGCCCGGTGGGAGCGGGCGGAGGCCATGCGCCCGCCGACACCTCCCGCGCCGTGGGAGGCGGAAGACGCGCCTGACGGCCCCGACCCGGACGCGCCCCTCGTCCTTGCGCAGGACGGTCCCCACGGTCCGGTGATCCATGCTGCCAACGCCGCTGCGCAGGCGAACGGCGCGGCGCGGGGGATGCGCGTCGTGGACCTGCGCGCGATCTGCCCCGAACTGCAGATCGTCCCCGCCGATCTCGCCGGCGACGCAAAGGCGCTGCACCGTCTGATTCTTTGGTCGCGGCGCTGGTGCCCGTGGTCGGCGGGCGACGGGGCGGACGGGCTGGTGCTCGACACGACCGGCTCCGACCACCTTTGGGGCGGCGAGGCGGCGATGCTGGCCGACATCGCGGCGCGCCTGGCCGGTCTGGGACAGGTCGCGCGCGTGGCGGTGGCGTCGACCCACGGCGCGGCCTGGGCGCTGGCGCGGCACGGCGACCGCGAGGAGATCTGCGGCGCCCGGGCGCTGCGGGCGCGGATGGCGATGCTGCCGGTCTCGGCGCTCCGGCTCGACGGGGAGACGTTGACGACGCTGCGGCGACTGGGGCTGAAGCGGGTGGGCGACCTGATGCTGGTGCCCCGCGCCACGCTGGAGCGGCGCTTCGGCCGCGACGGCCGGGCGCTGATGACGCCGCTTCGGCGGCTGGACCAGATGCTGGGTGACGCGCCCGAGCCGGTGCTCAGTCCCGCCCCGCCGCAGCGCTTCCGCATCGTGCGACGGCTGGTGGAGCCGGTGATGGACCCGCAGCCACTCTTGGACGAGCCGCTGGGGATGCTCTGCGACGCGCTGGGGGAAGCGGGGCAGGGGCTGCGCGGGCTCCGGCTGGAGCTCTACCGCACCGACGGGATCGCCGTGCGCTTCGAGGTCGGCTGCGCGCAGGCGAGCCGCGATCCGGCGCATTTGCGGCGGCTTCTGGCCCGGCATTTCGAGAGCCTCGACGCGGGGTTCGGTTTCGACACGCTGAGTCTCGAGGGGCTGCGCCCGGAGCGGCTCGCCGCCGCGCAGGTCCGGCTCGACGGGGGAATCGACAGCGACGTGGCGCTGGCCACGCTGGTCGATCGCCTGACCGCGCGGCTGGGGCCGGGCGCGGTGGAGCTGCCCGACCCGCGGGAAAGTCACCTGCCGGAGCGTGCCGAGGGCTGGCGACCGGCGCTGGACGGGCTGGATGACGGGCTGTCGCGCCGACGCGCCGACGCGATGGCGCCCGCGGGCCTCGGCGGCGGCGGCCTCGTCGCGCCGGGACGGGAGCGGCCCGTCCGCCTCCTGCGCGCGCCGGAGCGGATCGAGGTGCTCTACGCCGTGCCCGAGGGTCCGCCCGTGCGGTTTCGCTGGCGCCGCAGGCCCTACCTGATCCGCCGCCATCAGGGGCCGGAGCGGATCGCGCCGGAATGGTGGCGCGCGAAGCCGGGCACGCGGCTTCGGGACTACTACAAGGTCGAGGTGGAGGAGGGCGCGCGCTACTGGCTCTACCGCGAAGGCATCGCCGGCGACGGGCGCGGGGGCGAGCCGGACTGGTTCCTGCACGGCCTGTTCGCCTGATGCCGGACCAGCCCTCGACCCCCGACAAGCGGACGCTGGCCCGCCGGGACGACTTCCCCGCGAACCCGCCCGCGCCCTTCGTCGAGCTGGGCCTGACGACCTGCTTCTCCTTCCTGCACGGCGCGTCGGAGCCGGTCGACCTCGTGCTGCAGGCCTGGGAACTGGGCTACCACGCGCTGGGCATCGCCGACCGCAACTCGATGGCGGGGGTGGTACGACTGCATACGGAAGCGGAGACGACGAAGATGCGGCCGCTGATCGGTACGCGGATCGTGCTCGTGGACGGGACGGCGTTCCTGGCCTACCCGACCGACCGGGCGGCCTACGGCAACCTGTGCGCGCTGATCTCCAAGGGGCGGATGTCGACGCCCGACGGCGCCTGGCAGGAGAAGGGCCGCTGCGACCTGACGCTGGCCGACCTCGCCGCGCATCAGTCGGGCCTCGTGCTGATCGCGGTGCCGCCCGACGATCTGGACGGCTTCGCCGCGCGGCTGCCCGGCCTCGTCCGCCGCCTGCCGTCGCTTTCCCACCTCGCGGCGGCGCATCTCTACCGCGGCGACGACCATGCCCGGATCGAGCGGCTGGACCGGCTGGCGCGGCGCCACGGCCTGCGCATCGTCGCGACCAATGACGTGCATTATCACGTCCCCGAGCGCCGGCCGCTGCAGGACGTGATGACCTGCATCCGCGAGAAGACGAAGCTGGCGCAGGCCGGCTTCCGGCTCCACGCCAACGCGGAGCGGCATCTGAAGTCGCCCCGGGAAATGGTGCGCCTCTTCGCACGCTGGCCGCATGCCATCGCCGAGAGCCTCGCCATCGCGGAACGGCTCCGCTTCTCGCTCAGGGAGCTGCGCTACGAATACCCGCAGGACGACGTGCCCGCCGGCCGCACGCCCGACGCGCATCTGCGCATCCTGACCGAGGCCGGGGCGAAGCGGCGCTACCCGGAGGGGGTGCCGGGGAAGGTCCGCGACGCGGTGGAAAAGGAGCTCGACCTGATCCGCCGTCACGACATCGCGCGCTACTTCATCACCATCCAGGAGATCGTGGCCGAGGCGCGGGGGCGTGGCATCCTCTGTCAGGGGCGCGGCTCGGCGGCGAACTCGGCGGTGTGCTTCTGCCTCGAGATCACCTCGGTCGACCCTTCCAAGCACGACCTCCTGTTCGAGCGGTTCCTCAACGACGAGCGGCGCGAACCGCCCGACATCGACGTCGATTTCGAGCACGAGCGGCGCGAGGAGATCATCCAGCACATCTACGACCGCTACGGCCGCGCCCATGCCGGCCTTTGCGCCACCGTGATCCACTACCGCCCCCGCATGGCGATCCGCGAGGTGGGCAAGGTGCTGGGCCTGACCGAGGACGTGACGGCGGCGATGGCGCGCACCGTCTGGGGCTCCTGGGGCAGTTCCACGGACGACATGCACCTGGAGGATACGGGCGTGAACCTCCACGACCCCGCGATCCGCCAGGCGATCCTGCTCACCGATCAGCTCATCGGGATGCCGCGCCATCTGGGGCAGCATGTCGGTGGCTTCATCCTGACCGAGCATCCGCTGACGCGCACGGTGCCCATCGGCAATGGCGCCATGCCGGACCGCAGCTTCATCGAATGGGACAAAGACGACATCGACGCGCTTCGCATCCTCAAGATCGACGTGCTGGCGCTGGGCATGCTCACCTGCATCCGCAAGTGCTTCGACCTCGCCCGCGCGCATCTGGGGGAGGAGATGTCGCTGGCGAGCATACCGCCCGAGGACGCGGCGACCTATGCGATGCTCCAGCGGGGCGACTCGCTCGGCGTCTTCCAGGTGGAGAGCCGGGCGCAGATGGCGATGCTGCCGAAGCTGAAACCGCGCGAGTTCTACGACCTCGTGATCCAGGTCGCCATCGTCCGCCCCGGCCCGATCCAGGGCGACATGGTGCATCCCTACCTGAAGCGCCGCCGCTCCGGCGAGGTGATCCATTACCCGCAGCCCGCGCCCGAGCACGGGGAGGCCGACGAGCTGAAGAACATTCTCGTCCGCACGCTGGGCGTGCCGATCTTCCAGGAGCAGGCGATGAAGATCGCGCTCGTCGCCGCGCGGTTCACGCCGGCGGAGGCCAACCAGCTTCGCAAGGCGATGGCCACGTTCCGCTCCAAGGGTCTGGTCAGCGCCCACAAGGAGAAGATGGTCGGCAACATGATCGCGCGCGGCTACGACGCGGAGTTCGCCGCCCGCTGCTTCAGCCAGATCGAGGGGTTCGGCGAGTACGGCTTTCCCGAAAGCCACGCGGCCAGCTTCGCGCATCTGGTCTACGTGTCGAGCTGGCTCAAGTGCCATCGGCCGGACGTCTTCGCCTGCGCGCTCCTGAACTCGCAGCCGATGGGGTTCTACGCCCCGGCGCAGATCGTGGAGATGGCGCGGCGGTCGGGCGTGACCGTTCTGCCGGTGGACGTGAACTTCAGCGACTGGGACTGCACGCTGGAGCCGCTAAGCGGGGGGCTGGCGCTGCGTCTGGGCTTCCGGCAGCTTTCGGGGCTCCGCGCGGCGGAGCTCGCGCGGCTGGTGGCCGTGCGCGACACGCCCTTCGCGGGGGTGGAGGATCTGCACCGGCGCGCGCGGATCCCGAAGCGCGCGATCGAGACGCTGGCCGCCACCGACGCCTTTCGCTCCGCCGGACAGGACCGGCGGCAGGCGCTGTGGGACGCGAAGGCGATCCGGTCCGGGCCGGATCTGCCGCTCTTCGCGCACGGGGACGCGCCGGATGCGGGGGCGGAGGCCGAGCATCTCTTGCCCGCGATGCCGATGCGGGAGCATGTCGTGGCCGACTACCAGACCGCGCGACTGTCGCTGAAGGCGCACCCGATCGCCTTCATGCGCGGCGGCATGCGCAAGTCGGGCTATGTCCGGTCCGACCGGCTCAGGTCGCTGCGGTTCAACGAACGCTGCTCGGTCGCGGGACTCGTTCTGATCCGCCAGAAGCCCGGCAGCGCCAAGGGCGTCTGCTTCGTCACGCTGGAGGACGAGAGCGGGGTCATCAACGTCGTGATCTGGCCCGACCTCTTCGCCAAAGCCCGCAAGGCGATCATGTCGGCACGCCTGATGGCGGTGCACGGTCACGTGCAGTTCGACGACGCCGTGATCCACGTCGTCGCGCACGAGATCGTGGACCGCAACGACGCGCTTCTGCGGCTTTCCACCGACGAGCTCACGGCCGACGTCGCGCGGGGCGATCATGTCAGACATCCGCTGCCCGCCCATGCGGATCGGCATCCGCGCGACGTCAGCGCAATCCCGAAGTCACGAGATTTTCACTAGGCGCACGGCCCGGGGCGTGCATCATCGTCGTGGCATTCGAAGGAGAACCAGATGAGATTCATGGCTATCGCCGGCGCCGTCGCGGCCCTGACCGCGACGATGGCCCTCGCGCAGGATTTCGAAGCCCTCGTGGACGAGCGTCAACAGGGCATGAAGGACATGGGCTCCGCCATGAAGGCGATGGGTCCGATCATGAAGGGCGAGACGGCCTACGACGCCGCCGCCGTGCACGAGGCGGCGCAGACCATCGCGTCCCATTCCGGCGAAACGCTGGTGAACTGGTTTCCCGAAGGCAGCATCGACGTGGCCGACAGCGATGCGAAGCCCGAGATCCGGGATCGGCACGAGGAGTTCGCGGCGCTCGCCCGGCAGCTCCACGATTACGCCCTGGCGCTCGACGCGGCCGCCGATGCCGGGCTCGGCGCCCCGGGCGAAGGGGGCGAGGCCGATCTCGGCGCGCTGCTCGGCACGGCCCCGGCGGAGGACGCGTTCGACATCGAGACTGCGTCGGCCGACGCGATCTACGGCGAGGTCGGCAAGACCTGCGGGACCTGCCACAAGACCTTCCGGGTCGACGACGATTGAAACGGCTCCTCGCCATCGCGGGGCTTCTGGTCGTGGCCGGCCTGATCGGGCTGGTCGCGGTCATTTTCTGGCCCATCGGGCACGACGAACCGGAGATCGCGCTCGAAGGGGATGTCCGCGACGGCGCCTATCTCGCGCGAGCGGCAGGCTGCATCTCCTGCCATTCGCGGGAGGGGGGAGAGGTCCTGAGCGGCGGCGCGCCGCTGGTGACCGATTTCGGCACGTTCCACCCGCCCAACATCTCCCCCGACCCGGAGGCGGGGATCGGCGGCTGGACCGTCGCGCAATTCGCCAAGGCCGTGCGGCAGGGCATCTCGCCCGAGGGGCATCCCTATTACCCGGCCTTTCCGAGCGCCTTCTACGCGGCTTTCTCCGACCAGCAGATCGCCGACCTGCATGCCGCGCTCGGATCCGTGCCGGCGGTGGCGACCCCGGCCCCGCCGCACGAGGTAGGTTTCCCGTTCGACCAGCGCTGGGGTTTGAAGCTCTGGCGCGCCGCGTTCGGGCATGTGCCGGACGTGGCCCCGGTCGAAGGCCGATCCGAAGCCTGGAACCGTGGGAAGGAACTGGCCGAGGGCGCGGCGCATTGCGGGGCCTGCCACACCGACCGGAACTTCGTGGGCGGTCTGATCGAGGCGCGGCACTTCGCCGGAAGCGACGACCTGCCCGACGGAGAGCGCGCGCCTTCGATCCGCCCCGAGGCGCTCGCCGCGGAGGGCTGGGACGTCGACGCCATCGCCGATGCGCTCGCGAACGGGATGATGCCGGACGGCGACGCTTTCGGCGGCCCCATGGCGGAGGTCGTCTCCGGCGGCACGACGTTCCTGACCGAGGACGACCGCCGCGCCCTTGCGACCTATCTGATGGAAGGCCGCTGAGGTCCGCCGGGGCGCGGCAGGATCCTTCGTCGTCACGTTAGCGTTCCGTCAGGCTTTCACTCCTAGGCCGGACGGGCCGGACACTTCGATCCGGACCCCATTCAGGAGATTTCCATGGCCTTCACGACCCCGTTCGCGCTCGATCTGCGACCGTTCGCGCTCGATTTCGCCGCGATGTCCGGTCTGCCGCCGGCCGCCGCGCGCAAGACGGCCAGCGATGACCACATCGTCGGCAAGGGCCCGGCCGACCGGATCGCGGGCGGCGGAGGGGATGACGTTCTCAAGGGCGCGGGCGGGCAGGATACGCTCGCCGGGGGTGCGGGCGACGACCGCATCGCCGGCGGCGCGAAGGCCGACGTACTGCGCGGCAATGCCGGGCGCGACGAACTGACCGGCGGCTCCGGGAACGACCTGTTGGAGGGCGGCGGCGATCGCGACCGCTTGAAGGGCCAAGGCGGCGACGACACGCTCCTCGGTGGCGGCGGGGGCGACCGGCTGTCGGGCGGGACCGGCGACGACGCGCTTTTCGGCGGCAACGGCAACGACCACTTGTCGGGCGACAAGGGGAACGACCTGCTGTCCGGCGGCGCGGGCAACGACAAGCTGCGCGGCGGGGCCGGCAGCGACACGCTGTCCGGGGGAACGGGCGACGACAGGCTGCTGGGTGGCAGCCTTGACGACGTGCTGACCGGGGAGGACGGGAACGACCGCCTTGTCGGCGGCAACGGCGACGATGTCCTGACGGGCGGTCATGGCGACGACGTGGTGAAGGGCGGTGGCGGCGACGACGTCATCCACATCGACTCCGGACGGGATGTCTACTCCGGCGGGGGCGGCGCCGACGAGTTCATCCTCGCTCCGCCTGAGGATCGGGGTATCTATGCCAGCGTGATCGAGGGCTACGATCCGTCGCAGGACGTCATCACAATGCTCGAAGGCGATGGACATGCCGTGGCGACGGGGAAGAACGGCCTCGATCTGCGGGATGACTTTATCGCCGATGGCATCGATATCGCATTCGATGACACCTCCTGCACCCTTTCGGAAAGAGGGTTCCGGCTCACGATCCAGTTCGACGAACCGGTCACCGAAACGCAGTTCTGGGACAGCATCTACTTCTAGACCGCAAACGTACCGGCCTGCCGCCAGATACCGGTCGCGAAGGCGGCCGCGCGATCAAGCGAGGCGCGGGCCGGTGCCCACCACGGCGTCCAGACCTGACCCATATGCAGCATCCCGTGCGTCACCGTGAGGTGGGCGTCGACGCCCACCTCGCGGGCCCGCGCATGCAGCAGGCGCGAATCGTCGAGCAGGACTTCCGGTGTGCCGACCTCGATCCAGGTCGGCGACAGCCCCGACAGATCCGCCAGCAGGGGCGAGACGTCCGGATCCGTGAGCGGTCGCGCGCCGAAGCACATCTCGGCCAGGGCGCGGTCGCCCGCGTCGCCGACCATCGGGTCGCCGGCTTCCATCGCCGTGCGGGTGACGCTGCGCCCCGAACGGTCCGTGTTCGGCGAGAAGAGGAGGAGACCCAGCGGTGGCCGGCCGGCGCGGGCGAGGTGCAGCGCCGTCACCAGCGCCAGATGGCCGCCCGCGCTGTCGCCCGCGAGGACGACCTTTCCGTCCTCCGGGATCGCGGCCAGCGCGTCGTCGAGCTGCGCGGGCCAGGGATGCTCCGGCGCAAGGCGATAGGCCGGCAGCGTGACGTCGAACCCGTGCCGATTGGCCAGATAGACGCCGATCCGTTCGTGCGTCGCGGGCGATCCGAAGACGTAGCCACCGCCGTGGAACCAGATCACGCGCGGCCCGCCCGCGCGTCGCGCCCGGATATGCCGCATTCCGGGCGCCACGGCGGCGCCTCCGAGCATCAGTCGCTGGAACGCCGGACGCTGGAGGGCGGGCGTGTCGCTCATGGGATGCGCCGCGATGCGCGTGAGCAGGTCGTCGCGCGTGATTTCCGCTTCGAAAGGCACCTCAGAGGTTCATCGTCTGTACCGCGCCCCCATCGACGCGCCAGTTCGAGCCGTTGACGAAGCTCGCCTTCCCCGAACACAGGCACGCGATCGCGAAGGCGGCTTCCTCGGGGCGGCCGCGACGCTTGAGCGAGAGATGCGGACGCTCCTCCTTCAGGAAGGATTCGACGGCCTCGTCGAAGGAGACGCCGAGCTTCTCGGACCGCTTTCTCATCATGCCGTCGGTCATGTCGGTCTCGATGAAGGCGGGCGCGATGCAGTTTATCAGCGTGCCCTTCTGGGCGTAGACCTGACTCATGCCCTTGGAGAAGCTCAGGAGCGCGGATTTCGAGGCATTGTAGACGACCTCGTCGGGATAGGGCTGCGCCACGTTCTCGGAGACGACGAACACCACGCGGCCCCAGCCGCGCTCGTTCATGCCGGGGATCAACGCCTTGCTCATGCGCACCGCGGTCATGAAGTCGGTGTTCCAGGCATGCATCCAGTCGTCTTCGGAAATGTCGGCCAGCGGGTCGCCCTTGGCCCCGGTCACGCCCGCGGCGTGGACGAGGATGTCGGCATGCCAGCCCGCGTCCTCCACCGCCTTTGCGACCTTGTCGGCCCCGGCCTGGTCACTCAGATCCGCGACGACCGAGACCACACCCTCACCCAGCTTGGCCGCGGCCTCCGCGAGATCATCCTCGTCGATGTCGGTCAGCACGAGGTTGCAGCCGTCGCCTTGCAGGATCCTGGCGGTTTCCAGCGCCATGTCGCCGGCCGCGCCGGAAATGACGGCGGTGCGGCCGTTGATGTCGAGGTCCATGAATCGTCTCCGATTGGTCGTGAAGGGTCGGGTCTTATCGCTGCCGCGCCGGCATCGGTTCCGGGGCGGCGCGGGGGCGTGGCTAACTATCGCACCGCGGCCCCGGTGGCCCCGCCGGGCCCGCGACGCCTCGGGGTTCCGTCGCGGGCAGGACGGTCGCGACGACGTGTAGCAGTCCGGAACAAGGTCGCCCGGGTCGTGTTCCCCTCCCGATTTCGAACCCGACGCCACGATCCGAAAAGGAGATCGCCATGACCGACGCACCGACCATTCCGGCCCAGCATCAGGACAGCATGCCCGCCGACGAGCACAGGATGGATCCGGCGCCGGACTACACGCCGCGCCATCCCGGTTCGGGCAAGCTCTTGGGCAAGATCGCCCTCGTCACCGGCGGGGACAGCGGCATCGGCCGCGCCGTCTCGGTCCTGTTCGCGCGCGAGGGCGCCAAGGTCGCCATCGCCTATCTCGAGGAGGACCGGGATGCCGAGGAGACCAAGCGCCTCGTCGAGGCGGAGGGCGGCGAATGCCTCCTTATCCCCGGCGACCTCGGGGTGAAGGCCAATTGCGAAGCGGCGGTTGCGAAGACGGTCGAGACCTTCGGGCAGCTCGACATTCTTATCAACAACGCCGCGCAGCAGTTCATCGACGAGGATTTCGCCGATCTCGACGAGGAGCTGATCGACCGGATGCTGGCTTCGAACGTGAAGTCCTACATGTTCACGACGCAGGCGGCGCTGCCGCATCTCAAGGAGGGCGCGGCGATCGTCAACACGTCCTCCGTCAACGCCTTCGCGGGCATGGGCTCGCTCGTCACCTATTCCACGACGCGCGGCGCCTCGCTGGCCTTCACCCGCTCAATGTCGAGCAACCTCGT
Organism: uncultured Jannaschia sp.; assembly: GCF_947494025.1. Classification (GTDB taxonomy): domain Bacteria; phylum Pseudomonadota; class Alphaproteobacteria; order Rhodobacterales; family Rhodobacteraceae; genus Jannaschia. The sequence continues at coordinate 722,656 of NZ_CANLTQ010000001.1, read as the reverse complement.
CGACAGGGGCATCCGCGTGAACGCGGTCGCGCCCGGCCCGATCTGGACACCGTTCATCCCCGGCACGATGCCCGCCGAGGATGTCGAGGGCTTCGGCTCCGGCACGCCCATGGGTCGTGCCGGGCAGCCCTGGGAGGTGGCGACGGCGTTCCTGTTCCTCGCATCCTCGGACGGGAGCTACTTCACCGGTCAGACGCTGCACCCGAATGGCGGCAAGGTGGTCGGGGCCTGAGGACGGTCCTGTATCGCACGAGGCGAGGCGTCCCGCAGGGGGCGCCTTCCGCGTGTCTCGTTCCGACGCCGGCATCGGCGATCTGAACGGGATCACCCGCAATCTCGGCCATGTGGCGGCGCTGGCTGTCGACGCGATCTGGCTCGCGCGTTTATCCCTCGCCGATGGCCGACGGCGCCGGGCCATCGGGTTCCGGTGCCAGCGGATGACGGGGATGGTGCTCGACAACTGGTCGCGAGACCGCGACGTGATCCGGCTCGATTGCGCGGGCGGGCGGATGGTTCTGAACTTCGGGCGGGACGCGGTCGAGACGGAAGGCGTCCCCGACCTCGCCTCCGGCCCGATGACAGGACCGACCTTTTCGGCGCGGACCGGAGTTGTCTGACTCGTCTGAGCGTTCCGGCGGTCTAGAGGCCCGCCGGCCGCAGATAGGCCGGCGTGGCCCGCGGCCGGGCGAGGGGCCGCGGGCCGCGTTTCCGCGACGCGGTGGCCCGGCCAAGAAGGAGGCCTGCCGCCAGAAGCGCCGCGACGCCGCCCGCGACGAAGACCGCCCGCGCGGCATCGCCGTCGACCACCATCCCGCGCGGCGCGGCACGGTCGTCGTAGGGGCCATGCGATGTGCCGGGATAATCCTCCACCGGGCTGTCGAGGTTGTCGAGCCGGGGCCGGTCGGGCCGTTCGGACGTCTGGATGTCGGTGCCGATCTTCGTCAGCTTGCGCTCCACGATGGTGGGAAAGAGCATGTTGGCCACCATAAGCTGCAGGACAGACCGGCCGACCAGGATCTCGCGCGCGTGGCCGTCGATCGCCTTCATCACGCCCGCCGCCGCGACCTCGGGCTGGAAGATCGGCGGGGCCGGCTGCTGCTTGCGGTCCATCCGGTTGCGGGACCAGTCGAATTGCGGCGTGTTGACCGCCGGAAGTTGCACCATCGACAGCGTGATCGGGCGGCGCGCCTGTGCCAGCTCGATGCGCAACGACTGGGTGAAGCCCTCGATGGCGTGCTTGGCGCCGCAATAGGCGGCCTGGTTCGGGATCGATGCATAGGCGAGGCCTGAGCCGACATTGACGATGTTTCCCCGCGCCATGATCCGAAGCGCCGTGCGGCAGCCGTTCACCGTGCCCAGATAGGTCGTGTCGGTGATCTTGCGGAACTCGGCCTCGTCGACCTCGGCGAAGGGGGAAAGGCTGGTGAGCATCGCGTTGTTGACCCAGACGTCCGGCACGCCCAGCTCGTCGACGATCGCGTCGCCCGCGCGGTCGAGCGCCGCGCCGTCGCCCACGTCCACCGACCGGGTCCAGACGCGGTTGCCCTTTGTGCGCGACAGTGCCTCCAGCCGGCGCGTGCCGCGGGCGAGGACGGCCACGCGATAGCCGCGGTCGAGCAGGGCATCGACGGTCGCGCGACCGATACCGGCCGTTCCGCCGGTGACGACGGCGATGGGGGAATGCTGCATGATGGTCTCCGTTCCGTGGCGGGGCGCGACCGGCCGCGCGTTCGCGGTTTGCCGGCCGCCTCGCCGGATCAACGTCCGCCCGGTGCGGCCCAGTTCCCCGCTTGCGCCGCCGCGCCGCACAGGAACGAAGGAGCGGCCCGCAACGTTGGCTGGCAGGAACCGACTGAACGGGAAGGAAACACGATGGACACCCTCAAGGATCTCTACATCGACCAGTTGCAGGACATTTATTCCGCCTGCACCCAATCGCGCGACGTCACCGTCGAGCTCGAGCAGGCCGCGACCGACGAGGAGCTGAAGCAGGCCCTCCATTCCGGCCACAAGGGCATTTCGGACGGATTGCAGATGCTCGAGACGCTGATCAAGAGCCACGGGGCCGATCCGAAAGGCGAGCATTGCAAGGGCATGGAGGGGCTCGTGAAGGAGGCCCGTGCCCACGCGCTCGAGGAGGAATTCGGCGACGACGCGGTGCGCGACGTGATGATCATCACGCAGTATCAACGCATGGCCCACTACGCGATCGCGGGCTACGGTTGCGTCAAGACGTTCGCCAAAAGGCTCGGTCTCGAGGACGACGCCGCGCGCCTCGATACGCATCTGTCGAACACCTATGACGGCGACGACCACATGACGCGGCTCGCGACGAGCGGCATCAATACGGATGCCGTGGCCTGACGCGCCGCGATACATGACATGCGGAAGGCGGCCTGCACGGGCCGCCTTTTTTCTGGGCGGCGCAAACGAAAAGCGCGGCCCGACGGGACCGCGCTTTCCACGACTATATCGAAGGACGTCAGCTGACGCTGCCGCCGAGGTTCTGCTTCTCCGCTTCTTCCTCGGCCGCGTTCTTGACCCGCTCGGCCGTCGACTTCGCGGCGCCTTCGGCCCGATCCATGGCCTCTTCGCCGGTGGGCGTCTTTTCCTTGGCGTTGTTTAGCGTCTCGGATGCAGCGGCCTTGGCTTCCTCGGCCGCGGCGCGCGCGACTTCCTGCAGCTTGGCCGATTCAGCGTGGTAGATGCGCTCGGCCTCCTCCAGCGCGCGGTCGCGGTAGGAGCCCAGATAGGCGTCTTCCTGCCGCGTGCGCGGCAGGGCGGCACCGATCATCGCGCCAAGTCCGAAAGCGATGAGCCCGCCGACCAGCGGATGCTCACCATAGGCGTCGCGCCCTTGCGAAACGTAGGCACGCGCATGATCGTCCAGGTTCCGCTGTGCGTTGTAGGCCGCTTGCCGGGCGGCGATGACACGGTCTCGTGCGGCGTCGGTCATGTTCTCGGTTCCTTCCTTCAGGCGATCGACGAAGCTCTGGTTTGAGCCATCGTCGTAATCGCGCATGTATCCATAATCGTCCTGGCTTCTGCCAAAGGACGGAACGGCACCGCCGATCCGCCGGCCGGCCGAACTCAGACTGGTTCGCGCCGAGCGCGCGGCGCCGGTGACGCGGTCGCGAAGCGTCGGCTCGTGGTAGTCGCCCGAAGCGCGAGCCAAACGGTCGTCGAATCCGCCCATGTCGTTCGGACCGCGCCGGAAGCCGTGAACGGGTTCGTATTCCCGGTCGTCATAGGCCACCTTCGGCGTATGGGCCGCCGGTTCGAGCTGGGTGCGCGATGCCGGCATGCGGTCACGATGCACGAAGCCGGACGTCTCCTCATCGGAGCCGGTCCCGACCGGATCGGGCCGTCCGTAGGTATCGCGGAAAGACTCGATATCGTGCGTCGCATCCCAGCGGTCGTATGTTCCAGCCGTCGGACGGGAGGGGCCGGCGATCAGCCAGGCGAGCCCCACCCCCGTCAACGCGAGCGCAATGGGATTGGCCTTCGCCTGACGGACGGCACCGTCCGCGAACGCACCGCCATGTTCCCGGAACAGCCCGGACGCGGTCTCCACCATCGCTTCGGGCGAGAAGCGGTTCTGCAACGCGTCGAGGGAGCGGGCGAGCTCGCCGCGCTCGGCCTCGATCTCGCGTTCGATCTCGTCGGGGGACTTGTCGGACATCACATCGTCTCCTTCACGGCCACGGCGTCGCGCTTGACGTTCTTCACCGTGCGGTTCGGTGCAAGGCTCGACAGCTTAAGATCGCTGATGCCCTTCGAAACCATCACGAAGGCGACCACCGCCAACGCGCCGCCCACAATCAACGCCGCCCAGCCCGCATCGAGCCCGAGCTCGGCGATCGCCGAGACGAGTGCCGCGGCCAGCACGTTCAACGCCACGAGCGCTACGATCAGCGCGCCGGCCAGCAGGCCGACGGCGACACCGGCACGGGTGACATTCTCGGACACCTCGGCGCGCGCGAGGTCCACTTCCTTGCGGACGAGATTGGAGACGTGCGACAGCACGTCCCCGATCAGGCTCGTCGTTCCTTTCGTTTCGGGCGTCTCGTTCATCGTCCATACCCCCCGACCGGGCGGTCATAGGCGGTTCTCGCGACGCCCGGCGTCGGCGCGTCGAAGCGCGAATCGTAGTCGTCACGGCGATAATCCGAACTGTCCCGCGATGTCTCGACGCGGTAGCCGCCCCGGCCACGCTCGGTAGCCTTGAGCATCCGCGCCACGGCGAAGCCGAGGAGTGTCGCGCCACCGAGGAACATGCCCGGATTGCGTCGCGCGAAGTGGGTCACGTCATCGGCGAGGGAGCCGAGATCCTTGTCACGGATCACGTCGGCCGCGTAGCCCAAGTTCGAGGCGAGGTAATCCGCCGCGCGGGCCTGGTAGCTGTCGTCACCGAATTCGTGGCCGGCATTGCGGATCTGGTCAGCCGTGCGCTCGATATTGGAGGTCGCGTAGCTGCGGGCTTCCTCGACGCGGGAATCGGCGACCGAACGGGCCTGATCGGCTAGTTTCTGCGCTTCGTGACGGGCCTTGTCGCCGAGTTGCGACGCACGGCTTTCGGCAGCGTCCCGGGTTTCCTTCGCCATATCGGCGGCGTTCTTCTCGGACCCGGCCTTGGAGCCGGTCGCGGTTGTGCCGCTTGCGGCGGAGGCGCTGCCCGTTCCGCCGGCCGTGGCGGCGCTGCCCGTCGAACCGGAAGATGCGCCAGTGGCCGCGGTCGCGGGATTCGCCGTCGTGGCGGTGGCGCTCGACGGGTTGCCGGGTTTCGGCGTGGCCGTCGGGGTGGGGGTGGATTTATCGGTGCTCATTCCATGTCTCCTATAGCCTGAAATCGGTCGATCGGATCAGCCGATGAAGCTGATCACCGCGAGGACCACGACAACGACGCCGATGATGTAGAAAATGCTGTGCATGATGGCCTCTCAGGTTCCACGAGGCGCCGGATTCGTGTGCGGTTGGCCGACGCCTCAACTTCGGCACCCCAACGCGGCCATTCACAAATCTGTTCCCTTTGGTTAAAGGGCCGTCTCCGTAAGTGCGCGCTTGCTCGTCCGAGGCCGGTTCCCATGGACGCGATGACACTCGAAAAGGTCACCGAAATCCTTTGGCGATGTGCTGGTCATTCCGCCCCGTCGAACCACGAAACGGGAGGGAATGAACGCTATCCCCAAGGGCGTGCGAACGCCGGACTGCGATCCCGCCGCGCTATCGCTAGGCATCGTTTGTATTGGCTGACAATTTCCACGGCGCGCATATGGGTGTCTGTCTCGATCAGCTGATCGGGTAGGGCGGGCCGAAGGACTAGCGGATCGTGGGCGCGGATGTGTGTCCGCCAGGCTGGCGGAGATGCGGGGCGAGAGGGACCTGCCGGGCGGCGTGACGTTCCCCAACGACCTGGACGACTGCATCACACCCGCGACAACCCACAAGGTGCGTGTCATGGTGCGGACCCGCTTCGGCCTCGACGATGCCGCGCCCGTCATCTGCGAGCCGTTCCGGCAACGGGTGCTGGAGCGCCATTTCCCGACGGGCCGTCCCCCGCTGGAGGAGGTCGGCGTCGAGTTCGTGACAGACAGGGTGCCCTATGAGCGGATGACGCTGCGCGTCCTCGACGCTGTCCACACCGCCATCGCCTATCCCTCGGCGCCGCCATCGAGGCGAAGGGGCCGCGCGGCGCCGTCCGGGGTTACGCCGCCACCTGACCCGTCAGCTCGCGCGCGTCGGGTCGGTCATCGGATCGCCCGCCTCCCGGCCCGATGGCGTGTGCGTCGTGGAGGCCGATCCGACGGGCCGCTCGATCATCCGGTGGACGCGCGGCGGATGGTTGTCGATATGCAGGGCACGGACCCGGTCGAAGTTCTCGAGGTCGGCCCTTGTCCGGCGCTGGGTGTCGCGCACGTATTCGAGCCAGGTCGGCATGTGGTACCGCTCGATCCAGAGCTCCGGGTCGGCGAGGTCGCGCAGCAGCGTCCAGCCGCGCGCGCCGTCGCGCAGGCAGATGCGGCGGCGCTCGTTCATGACTTGAACGAAGGTCGCTGCGTCGGCCTCCTGGATGCGGTGCTCGATGGTGATGACGATGGGGCCGCTCGTGTGCCGCAGGGGGATCGCCGTCTCCGGCTCCTGCCAGCGGTTCAGCGGGGCAAGGTCCTCCTGCCCGGTTCCCGGGACCGGCAGAACCAGCCCAAGGAGCCCCCCCGCGGCTTGCGTCGCCGCCGCCACGAGGAGCGCCGCGGTGACGCCATGTTCTTCCGCGATGGCGCCGCAGGTCCACGCCCCCGCCGACATGCCGCCGAACGTCGCCATCTGGTAGAGCGACAGCGCCCGCGCGACGACCCAGCGGGGCGACGAGAGCTGCACCGAAACGTTGAAGGTGGAAAGCGCGAGCACCCAGCCCATGCCGGCCACCATCAGCGCCGGCACCGACAGCGCCATCGCGCGGCTCACCCCGGTGCCCACGGCGCCGATCACGAGGAGCACGGAAGCCAGCCGCACGATCCCCTCCGTCGTCAGGTGCCCGCGCGCCCAGCCGCTCGACAGCGCCCCGCCGATGGCGCCGATGCCGAAGCCGCCGAGCAGGATGCCGTAGGTCAGCGGTCCACCCTGGATCAGGTCGCGCGCCACCACCGGCAGGAGCGCCGGCAGCGCCGCCGCGGCGAGGCCGAAGACGCAGCCGCGCAGGAGGACGATGCGGATGTTGGGCGACATCGAGACGTAGCGGAGCCCGGCCGCCATCGCGACGTCGAGCCGCTCGGGCGGCAGGGTGCGCGGCGTCCGCTTCGGGTGCCAGCGCAGCAGGACCACGATGATTCCGATATAGCTCAGCGCGTTGGTCAGGAACGCCGCTGCTGCACCCGCGACGGCCACGATCAGGCCGCCGATGGCCGGGCCGACGGACCGGGCGATGTTGAACCCCATCGAATTGAGCGCCACCGCGCCGGGCAGCGCAGCGCGGGGCACCATGTCCCCGACGGAAGCTTGCCAAGCCGGGTTGTTGAGCGCGGTGCCGCAGCCGATGGCGAAGGTGAAGGCCAGAAGCCCCCAGACCGAGAGCCAGTCGTTGTAGGCGAAGAGCGCGAGCAGCAGCGAGATCGCGATCATGAAGCTCTGCGCCGAAAGCATGACGAGGCGACGGTCGAGATTGTCCGCGATCGCCCCGGCAAGGAGCGAGAACATCATGATCGGCAGCACGGTCGAGGCCTGCACCAATGCCACGTCCTGCGACGAGTCCGACAGGCTCGTCATCAGCCACGACGCGCCGACGGCCTGCACCAGCCCGCCGAAATTCGAGGAGACGGAGGCCAGCCAGATCGCGCGGAAGATCGGGATCGAAAACGGAGAAGGCGCCGCGGAGGCGGCGTCCGAAGGCGCGGTCGTTGTCATCGGAAGCTGGTCATCAAGAGGTCTCGACGACATCGTTAGCGGGAACCATCGGCCCGCACATCCCGCAAGTGCCGTGATCCGCCTTTGCATCCATCCCCGGACGCAGGAGGATGGCCCGGACGGCGCCCCGGGATGCGATCCGAGCGCGCCGCCGGATCAGGCGTCCTTCCGGGTCGGGTCGTGCGGGCGGCAGGACCAACGCGCGACCGTCCAGCCCGGATGCGTGGCCGTCCAGTCCGCGAGCTGCGTCTGGCCGCGCATCATGCAGGCCGCCAGTGGCAATTCGGTGAAGAGGAGACTTTCCCGACGGCATTCCACAACGGATGCGTTCAGACAGGCGAGAAACATCAGTTCGATCATCACAAGGCCCCTATGCGTGGCATCGGGTCCGCCCGGCCGGCATGCGCCGACATGCCGATCTCAGGGGCGTCGCGACGATGCACCCGGAAGGAAGAGTAACACGACAAGGCCCGCGAGGCGAAACTGCGACCTTTTGCCCGATCACGCGGCATTTGCCCACGGAGCCGGCATCACTCGGTCAGGCCGCGCCGGCGCAACTCCAACGGAATGCTGAACAGGCTCGTTCCGAGGGCGCCGCCCGTCCGCATGTCGCCGAGAACCACCGTGGTCTCGGTTCCGGCATCGTCGGTAATGACCCATTGGCGGAGCTTCGTCGGGTTCGGCGTGAAGACGAGCTGGATGTTGCCGTATTCCGGATGGGCCGGATCCTGCAGCGTCACCGAGGTCTGCGTCGCGTTGCCCGCATGGCGGACCAGCATGCCCGAGCGGCCGAGATCGACGTTCCGGGCGAGGATCAGGCTCAGCGGCGTCTGGGAGAGGGGATACTGCTCGGGCGGTGTGTTCGAGACCGAGTCGAAGATCGCGACCTGTCCCCCGCCGGCGATCACCAGCCCCTTGTTCGGAGCGTCGTAGTCGAACCGGGCGCGGTTCGGCCGGCTGATCGAAAGATCGCCGGTGGAGATGCTGCCGTCGCCGTTCACCTGCGTGAACTCCGACTCGGCAGTCTCGAAGGAGTTCATGTAACGGCTGATCTCGCCCACCGGGATCTGTGCGGCGGCGGGCAGCGCGAGGGTGACGAGCGTGATGGCGGCCAGAAGGCTGCGGACAAGAGGACGCATGGGGCAGAATCCCTGTGGTTTCGTGACGAGGGGCATATAGGGATCCTGTCGCCGGATTGCCCGCGCTATGCGATAGCAGGCGGGCGTCGGCCGATCGCGCCGAACCCTGCCGCCGGACACATCGTGGCCGGAGGGCACCACGTCGGGGACCGCGGCGAGACAGGCAACAATCCGCGTGATCGAATCGTTAAGCCGGCTTAACCTTACGTGACGTTCCGCTGGATAGGATCTGGTTTTATGTACGCTCGTTTGCTCGGTTCCGCAGTTGTCATGGCCGTCGCGATACCGGCGGCCTCCGCGGTCTTTCTGTTCGAGGGCGGCGTCGTCGCGACGATCGGGGAATCGACGGACGGCGCGATCCCGTTCGATCCGCCGCTGGATACGCCCGCGGACGTTTCACTGACCATCTTCGACGACCACCCGAGCGCGGCCATCGCGGATCGCCTTGCCGCATCCGGTCCCGTCGCATCAGTGATGGTCGAGATCCCCGATGACCCGGTGGGGGTCACCGACCTCTTCTCGGCGGATGGCGGGTTTGTGGGGTCGGCCGGACTCGGCTTCCCGGGTGCGGCCTCTGCGACGATCCTCGCCGGGCCGGTTCCCGATCCGTTGGCGACGGGCAGCCTTTCCTTCGACGGCTTCTTCGATACGCCGATCGAGACGGCGCCGGTGACGGTCGGCAACCTCGTCGCGGCGCTGTCGAGCGATCCGCTGTCGGGATCATACCGGTTCGGCCCCGGCGGCGGCGGGACCGCCGTCGCCTTCGCCGATAAAGAACCGGTTCCCGCCGTGCCGCTTCCGCCCGCGGGCCTCGCCTTGCTGGGCGGTCTCGGCCTGCTGGGTTTCGCGGGCGCCCGGCGCCGCTGAGCGGCGGGTGGTGCTCAGCCGTTCGGATCGGGCAGGAGGATGTCGCGCTTGCCGACGTGGTTCGCCGCGGTGACGGCGCCGTTGTCCTCCATCTGCTCCACCAGACGCGCGGCCTTGTTGTAGCCGATGCCGAGTTTGCGCTGGATGTAGGAGGTCGAGCACTTCCGGTCCCGCGCCACGATGGCCACGGCCTGATCGTAGAGCGCGTCCTCTCCGCCCGTGTTGCCGCCGGTGAGCCCGAGCACGGCGTCGATGTCGGACGCGCTGTCCTCCGCCGGGCCGTCGAGAACGGAGGCGGCGTAGTCCGGCGGGCCGTAGGCCTTCAGGTGGTTGACGATCTCCTCGACCTCCTCGTCGGAGCAGAAGGGCCCGTGGACGCGGGTGATCTTGGAGCCGCCGGCCATGTAGAGCATGTCGCCCATGCCCAGAAGCTGCTCGGCGCCCATCTCGCCCAGGATCGTGCGGGAATCGATCTTGGAGGTGACGTGGAAAGAGATCCGCGTCGGGAAGTTCGCCTTGATCGTGCCGGTGATGACGTCGACCGAGGGGCGCTGCGTCGCCATGACGAGGTGGATGCCGGAGGCCCGCGCCATCTGCGCCAAGCGCTGGATGCAGGCTTCGATCTCCTTGCCGGCGACCATCATCAGATCCGCCATCTCGTCGACGATGACGACGATATAGGGCAGCTTCTCGGGCACCGTCTCCTCGGTCTCGAAGACCGGGTCGCCCGTCTCGTCGTCGAAGCCCGTCTGCACCGTGCGGCTGAAGAGCTCGCCCTTCGACAGGGCGTCGCGGACCCGGCCGTTGTAGCCCTCGATGTTGCGCACGCCCATGCGGGACATCTTGCGGTAGCGCTCCTCCATCTCGCCCACGACCCATTTCAGGGCGACCACGGCCTTTTTCGGATCGGTGACGACGGGGGAAAGCAGGTGCGGGATGCCATCGTAGACGCTGAGTTCCAGCATCTTTGGGTCGATCATGATCATCCGGCAATCGTCGGGCGAAAGCTTGTAGAGCAGCGACAGGATCATCGTGTTGATCGCCACCGACTTGCCCGAGCCCGTCGTCCCGGCGATCAGCAGGTGCGGCATCTTGGCGAGGTTGGCGACGATGGGGGCGCCGCCGATGTCCTTGCCGAGGGCGAGCGGCAAAGCCTGTGTGGTCTCATCGAAGTTCGGGGCCGAAAGGATCTCGCGCAGCACGACCTTTTCGCGCTTCTCGTTGGGAAGCTCGATACCGATGACGCTGCGCCCCGGCACGGTCGAGACACGCGCGGAGAGCGCCGACATGGAGCGCGCGATGTCGTCGGCGAGTCCGATCACGCGGGAGGCCTTGAGGCCGGCGGCGGGTTCGAGCTCGTACATGGTGACGACGGGGCCGGGGCGGACGGAGACGATCTCGCCCTTCACGCCGTAATCCTCGAGCACATTCTCGAGCTGCCGGGCATTCTCCTCCAGCGCCTCGTCGGAAAGGTGGTGACGCTCGACCGTGCCCGGATCGGTCAGCAGGTCGAGCGGCGGCATGTCGTAGTCGTTGTCCGCCACGGACACGGGCGGGGCGGGGCGGGGCCTGGGCTGCGGGGCGGGCATCGGGGCGGCGGGCACGACCTTGCGGTCGATCGCCTGCCGGAGCGGGAGATCGCGCTGCCGCGCTTCCTCGTCGTCGTCCTCGTCCTCGATAAGCGCGTCGTCCTCCAGATCGGGCGCCGAGGTGCGACGGATGGGCGGGGCCGTGTGCTCGACCTCGACAGGCCGATCCTCCGCAGGCCGGTCCTCCGCCGGTCGGTGCGGCATGGCGGTGAGCGTGGGCTCCGCCCGTTCGACCGGCGCCTCGTCCTCCGCGGCGAGCGCTTGCGCGATGCTGGCCCGACGGACGCGGGTGCGGACGGCATTGGCGATCCGGGCGCGGACGCGGTCGTCGTCGGGCATGTCGGGGTCGAACCCGTCCGCCTCGACGTCCATTTCCCCGGCCCCCGGACGGGTGCGCCGGCGGGGCAGCCAGGCGAGCCAGCGGGTCCGCGCCGGCGCGTCCTCCGTCTCGTCCTCCTCGATGAGATCGTCCCGCGACGCCCGGCGTTCGCGCAGGGCCGCGGCGCCCTTCGCCGTGCCGCGCGCCGCACTTCCCGTGGCCAGACGCAGCGCCTGCCACGCAACGCCGAGCCCGTTGAGGAAGAACAATCCGCCGGTCCGCAGATCCTCCCGCGTGAAGCCCAGCACCCAGGCGCCGACGAAGACCGCCGTGGCCGAGATCACCAGCGTGAAGAGCTTGAGGCTCAGCTCCGCGTGGATCGGCACGACCGACAGGAGCGCGCCGAGCCCGGTATCGCCGAAAAGGCCCCCGAGCCCGAAATCATGGGTCCAGTCCGGTCCCGGCACCAGCGAGGCGCTGTGCAGCGACAGGAGCAGCACCCAGCCCGGCACGAAGAACGCGCGGGGCAGGACGCGCTCCGACCCGCCATGAAGCGCGAAGCGCAGCCCCCACACGACGAGCGCCACCGGCAGGCCGAGCGCGCCGTAGCCGAGAACGAGATGGAGCGGCGCGGCCAGCGACGCGCCGAAGACGCCGAGCCAGTTGCGCGGCGGCGCGTCCGTCGCGGTCAGCCAGTTGGGATCGTCCGGATGATAACTGAGCAGCAGCGCGGCACTCAGCAGCCCCAGGACGACCATCAGAACGCCAAGTCCCTCGCGTCCGCGCCGGGCGAGGCTGATCTGCAGATTGGTGTCCAGAAGGGGATCGCGTTGCCGCACCGGATAGGCCATTCGGAGTCCTCTTACGTGTATAGGCAGTCGCGCAGCAGGGTGAGGCCGCGGACGGTCTCGTCCTGCGGTCCGACCAGCGCGACCCGGACGAAGCCGGTGCCTGGATTGCCGTCCTTCGTGTCGCGGGCGAAATAGGCGCCGGGCATCACCCGCACGCCCGTCTCGGTCCACAGCTTCAGCGCCGCCCGCTCGCCGTCCTCCACGGGCAGCCACAGAAAGAAGCCGGCCTCCGGGACGGGGTGGTTGCCGAGGATCTCGCGCGCCGCCGCGAACTTCGCGGCGTAAAGGGCGCGATTGGCTTCGACATGGCTGTCCTCGGCCCAGGCCCGCGCGGCCGCCATCTGCAGCGGCAGCGGCAGGGGCGCGCCCGAATAGGCGCGGAGCTGCTTCATGCGGGCCATGTTGCCCGGTCCGGACACGGCGAACCCGGACCGCAGGCCCGCGAGGTTCGACCGCTTGGAGAGCGAATGGAAGGCCACGACCCGCTCGGGATCCGCCCCCGACGCGCGCACCGCCTCGAGAATGCCGGCCGGCGGCGTGCCGGTATAGATCTCGGCGTAGCATTCGTCCGCGAAAATCGTGAAGTCGTGCCGCTCGGCGAGTTCGAGGAGCGTCGTCCAGTAATCGAGCGAGGCCACCGCGCCCTGCGGGTTGGACGGCGAGCAGATGTAGACGATGGCCGTCCGGTCGAGAAGCTCCGCCCCGAGCGCCGCGAAGTCCGGCAGGTCGCCCGTCGCCGCCGTGGCGTTCACGTAGACCGGCTCCGCCCGGGCCGCGAGGGCGGCGATGGCGTAGACCTGATAGAACGGGTTCGGGGTCAGGATCGCGGGCCGCTGCCCGTTCTTCTCCTCCGGGCAGAGCGCCGTTGCGGTGTTGTAGAGCCCTTCGCGCGTCCCGTTCAACGCGAGGATCTCCCGCTCGGGATCGGCCCGGTAGCCGTAGCGCCGCTCGAGCCAGCCGGCGCAGGCCGCGAGCAGTTCGGGGGTGCCGTCGTTCGGCGGGTAGGAGACGAAGGCGTCCCGGTGCGCGGCGATGACCTCGCCGACGAAGGCCGGGGCCGGGTGGCGCGGATCGCCGATCGTCATCTGAATCGGATCGCCGCCCGGGGCGAGATCGCCGAGCAGCGTCTTGAGACGCGAAAACGCGTATTCGGGCAGTTCGGAGAACCGCGTCGGAGAAATCATGCCTGAACCTCGATACGGATGCTCTGCCGGCCCCGTTTCGTTCACGATAGCAAAGCGGTGCCGCCGGGGTCCAACGAAAAGCGGGCCGAGCCGGGAGGTGTGGCAATCGGGTCAGTCGATGCCCGCCCGTCAGGTCAGCGCCGTCTCCATCGCCGCGCCGAGTCGCAGGAGGCGGTGTTCGTGCCCCGGCGGGGCGAGCGCCATGACGCCGCACATCGGCACGCCCGTCGGCAGCGTCAAACCGCAAAGGCCCAGAAGGTTGCCCACCCGCGTATTGCGTAGCGACAGCAGGTTCTCCTCCACGTAATACGCCTCGTCCGCGAGGAGGCGTTCGCGTTCCGGGGGCAGGATGGCCGAGGTCGGCAGCAGCACCGCGTCGTAACCTGCCGTTGCGGAAAGGTACTCCGTCACCGCCGCCCGCCGCCGTCGCTCCGCCACGATGACGTCCTTCGCGGTCGCGTCGCGCCCCGTCCGGAACCGCTCCAGGATGCGGTCGAACATCAGGTGTGGCGCGGCCTCGATCGCTTCGTGCCAGATCGCGTAGGCCTCCGGCGAGAACAGGTGTGGCGTCTGCGCCATCGCCGCCGCGACGGAGGGCAGTTCCGCCCGCTCGATCGTGGCGCCGGCGGCCGCGAACCGCTCGATGGCTTGCTGGCACGCCGCGCGCGGCTCGTCGCGACTCGTCTCCAGGTAGTCGGCCAGCACGAGGAAGCGCCGTCCGCGCAGGCTCGCTCCCGCGAGGTCGGGGACTGCCGTGCCTTCGATGAGGGCAAGCGCCAGCGCGCAATCCTCCACGTTCCGGGCAAGCGGGCCGATCGTGTCCATCGATTCGACGAGCGGGACCGTGCCCCGGTCGGACACGCGTCCATGCGCCGTTTTGAGACCCACGATGTCGTTCCACGCAGCCGGGTTGCGGACCGAGCCGCCGGTATCGGAGCCGATCGCCACCGGCGCGAGCCCGAAGGCCACAGAAGCCGCCCCGCCGGAGGTCGAGCCACCGGGCACGCGGTTCGGGTCGTGGCGGTTCGGCGGCGTCGCGGTGATCGGGTTCAGGCCGAGTCCGGAAAAGGCCAGCTCGCTCATATGCGTCTTGCCGAGGCAGACGCTGCCGCCCGCGGTCGCGTTGGCCAGCGTCTCCGCATCCTCCCGCGGCACGCGACCTTTCAAAAGCGCCGAGCCGGATTCGGTCGGCACGCCGGCCGTATCGAACAGATCCTTCCAGGTGATCGGCACGCCGTCGAGCGTCCCGCGCCGCGTCCCCGCCCGCGCCCGTCCGGCGGCCGCGGCGGCCTCGGCCCGCGCGCGGTCGGCGGTGACGTGAGTGAAGATCGTGTCGCGGTGCGCATGTGCTTCGACCGCGTCGAGGAACGTCTCGCAAAGCGCCTCCGGGTCGATCTCGCCCGTGCCGATCCCGCGCCCGAGGTCGCCCGCGCCCATCCAAAGCCAGTCGCGCATGTCCGTCTCCGTCCGTTGCCGTGCGCCACGCTAGGGGCGCGGACGCGGTTGGACAATGGCGATGCGGCACGCATATGGAGGCGCATGGATACGGACGTCATCATCGTCGGCGGCGGGCTGACCGGGCCGCTGACCGCGCTCGCGCTGGCCGATGCGGGGATCGATTCCATCCTTCTGGACGCGCGGCCCCGGGCGACGTTCGACGAGGCGTTCGACGGGCGGGCCTACGCGCTGGCGCTGGGCTCGGTCCGCGTGCTGCGCGCGCTCGGCCTTTGGGACGATCTGGCGGAGGAGGCGCAGCCGATCACCGGCATCCGCGCGAGCGACGGTCGCGCGGGCGAGGGGGCGTCGCCCCTGCACCTCGCCTTCGAGGCGTCGGAGATCGGCGAGCCCTTCATGGGGCAGATGGTCGAGGACCGGCACCTGCGTCCCGCGCTCCTCGCCGCCTGCGACGCGAACGCCCGGATCGAGACGCGCTTCGGGACGGAGGTCACAGCGCAATCCGTCGAGGGCGCCGCCGTGCGGGTCAATGCGGACGGGATGCTTGCCGCGCGCCTCCTCCTCGGCTGCGACGGGCGGACGAGCGGCGTGGCACGGCGCGCCGGGATCGGGCGGGCGGGCCGCGAATACGGGCAGACCGCGCTCGTCTGTGCCATCGGCTTCGAACGGCCGCACGAGGGCGTCGCGCATCAGTTCTTCATGCCCGCGGGCCCGCTCGCCATCCTTCCCCTGAAGGGCCGGCGCGCCAGCATCGTCTGGACCGAGGCCGACAGCATCGCCGCCGAACTGAACGCCATGCCGGATGCGGAATATCTCGACGTCCTGCGACCGCGCTTCGGCAGCTTCCTGGGCGAGATCGAGCTTCTGGGCGCGCGGCACACCTATCCGCTTTCCCTGAGCCTCGCGCAGGATTTCGCGGCCTCGCGCGTGGCACTGGTCGGCGACGCGGCGCACGGCATCCACCCGATCGCGGGGCAGGGTCTCAACCTCGGGGTGAAGGACGTGGCCGCGCTGGCCGATGTACTCGGCGGCGCGCGGATGCGGGGCGAGGATATCGGCACGTCGGACGTGCTCGCGCGCTACACGCGCTGGCGGCGGTTCGACACGACGACGATGGGGTTCGCGACCGACGCGGTGAACCGGCTCTTCTCCAACGACAACCCGCTGCTGCGGCTGGGACGCGATCTGGGGATGGGCGCGATCTCGGCGATGCCGTCGTTGCGGCGGCGCTTCATCTGGGAGGCGGCGGGCCTGACCGGCGACCTGCCCCGCCTGATGCGGCGCTGATCACTCGAGCGGGCGCGCCTCGTCGACGAGCATGATCGGGATGCCGCCCCGGATCGGATAGGCCAGCCCGGCGGATTTCGAGACAAGCTCCTGCCGCTCCGCGTCGTAGGACAGAGGGCCGTGCGTCTGCGGGCAGACCAGAGCCTCCAGCATCCGGCGGTCGTGGGCGGGCGTGTCGGTCATTGCAGCGCGTCCTCGCCGGAGCCGCCGCGCAGGGCGAACTCCATCAGCGTCACCACCGTTTCCCGACGAGTGGCGAGGGAGGGCGCCTCGAGCAACGCCTGCTTGTCCTCCGGCTCGAACGGGCAGAGCATCGAGAGGCTGTCGATCAGAAGCTCCTCGTCGGCATCCTTGAGGTTCTCCCAATCCGTCGACAGATCCTGACTTTCGAAGTAGCGATGCAAGAGCGCAAGAAAGGCGGCGCGGTTGAACTCGGTGTCGACCTCCGCCTTGCCGAGGTCGCGCTCGAACCCGTCCCAGTTCACGTCGGCCTGGAGGTAGGGCTGGAAGCCCATGATCTCCCGCGTCACCCGGTAGCGCGACATGCCCGAAAGCGTGATCATGTAGCGTCGGTCCTCGGTCTCGCTCAGCTGCGTCAGGCGCCCGGCGCAGCCGATGGTCTGAAGCTGCCGCCCGTCGCCGGATTTCTGCGCGCGCGGCTGGATCATCCCGATCAGGCGATGGCTCGTCTTGAGCACGTCGTCGATCATCTGGAGGTAGCGCGGCTCGAAGATGTGCAGCGGCAATCTGGCCCGGGGCAGCAGGAGCGCGCCGGGCAGGGGAAAGACCGGAATGGTCTTCGGAAGGTCGGCGTGGCGATACATCATGGGAATGTAGGGCACGAAACGCGGCGACAAGCCTTCAGGCGAAGATCATCGACGAGAGCCGGCGCCGGCCCTTCGCCGCCACCGGATCCTTGGGCCCGGTCGCGTCGAAAATCGTGAAGAGCTGCGTGCGCGCCGCGCCGTCGTTCCATTCCCGGTCGCGACGGAACAGCTCCAGCAACTCCTCCACCGCGCCTTCCGTGTCGCCCGAAGCCTGCAGCGCCGTGGCGAGGTCGAAGCGGGCCTGATGGTCGTCGGGGCGCGCCTCCACCGCCGCGCGCAGGTCGGCGACCGGCCCCGCATCGGCCGATTGCCGCGCGAGCGCGATCTGCGCCCGGGCCGCCTCGAGCTCCGGCGCGGCGGCTATGGCGGGGGGCGCGCCAGCGAGCAGCGCCTCGGCCTGGTCGATCTCGCCCATGGCGACATGCGCGCGCAGCAGGCCGGCATAGGCGACCGCGTTCTCCGACTCTTCGCCCAGGATCGCGGCGAAGGTCTGCGCCGCGTCGACGGCGGCCCCCTCGTCCAGCATCTCTTCCGCGGCGGTCAGCGCCTCGGCAAGGCCGTCGGCCTCGTCGGCGTTGTGCGCGGCGACGCGCTTGACGAACTCCTGCACCTCGCCCTGGCTGACCGCGCCCTGGAAGCCATCGATGGGCTGACCCTGCCAGAAGGCGTAGACGGTCGGAATCGACTGGATGCGGAGCTGCGCGGCGATCTGCTGGGCGCGGTCCACGTCCACCTTCGCCATCCGCACCTTGCCTTTGGCGGCCTTCACGGCGGCCTCGAGCTGCGGGCCGAGCGTCTTGCAGGGACCGCACCACGGCGCCCAGAAATCGACGATCACGGGTGTCTTCATCGAGGCCTCGACGACCTCCGCCATGAAGGTGGCTTCGGTGACGTCGCGGATCAGGTCGCCGTCGGCGGCGTCGGGCGTGGGTTGGCCGAGTTCGAGCATGGTAAACTCCTTTTCCTGGCGCTCATATGCGCGCCTCGCGCGCGTTTTCCAAGGTCAGAGGTCGAAGGTCGCCAGCACCGGTGCGTGGTCCGACGGCTTTTCCCATCCGCGGACGTTGCGCAGGATGCGGCTCCCATGCGCGGCGCCCGCGATATCGGGCGTGGCCCAGACATGGTCGAGCCTGCGCCCCTTGTCCGCCGCGTCCCAGTCGGGGGAGCGATAGGACCACCAGGAATAAAGGTTGCCGTCGGGGATGTCCTGCCGCGTCACGTCCACCCAGGCCCCAGCATCCTGCGCCTGGGCGAGATGCTCGACCTCGATCGGGGTATGGCTCACGACGCGCAGAAGCTGCTTGTGCGACCACACGTCGTCCTCGCGCGGGGCGATGTTGAGGTCGCCGACAAGGATCGACTTCGCGGGACGCTCCGCATGGAAGGCATCGCGCATGTCGGTCAGGTAGTCGAGCTTCTGTCCGAACTTCTCGTTCACCTCCCGGTCGGGCGTGTCGCCACCCGCGGGGACGTAGAAGTTGTGGATCACGACGCCGTTCTCGAGTTGGCCCGCGATGTGGCGCGCATGACCGAGCCCGGCATGGTCGAGCGCCGAAACCTCCGCGATAGGGCGCTTCGACAGGATCGCCACGCCGTTGTAGCCCTTCTGCCCGCGCGCGACCATGTGGGTGTAGCCCAGGGCCTCGAAGGTCTCGCGCGGGATCTTCTCCACCGGCGACTTGCATTCCTGCAGGCAAAGGACGTCCGGCCCTTCCTCGCGCAGGAACGCCGCCACGAGCTCCGCGCGCAGGCGGACGGAGTTGATGTTCCAGGTGGCGAGGGTGAAGGGCATGACGTCTCCGTCGGCGAGTCTCGGACGGGCGCGTCTTGCACGGCCCAAGGTCCGGCCGGAACCCCGGATGCGCCACTCCGGCCAAAGAAAAGCCCGAGCCGAAGCCCGGGCGAGTCCAACAGGGAGGTGCATCGAAAGTCCCGTCGATGCGGCGGTATTCCTTATGTTAGGGTGATCGCCGACGTAGGGTAAGGAAAATTTGCGTAAGCCCGCGTTTTCAACATTATTGTGTCCCCGCGATCACGCCATCAGCCGGTAGCCGCCGCTTTCGGTCACGAGCAGGCGCGCGTTCGACGGGTCCGGCTCGATCTTCTGGCGCAGGCGGTAGATGTGCGTCTCGAGCGTATGGGTCGTAACCCCGGCATTGTAGCCCCAGACCTCGTGCAGGAGCACGTCGCGCGGCACGGTGCCGTCGTTCGAGCGGTAGAGGAACTTGAGGATGTTCGTCTCCTTCTCGGTCAGGCGCACCTTCCGGTCGTCCTCCGTCACCAGCATCTTCATCGACGGCCTGAACGTGTACGGCCCGAGCTGGAACACCGCGTCCTCGGATTGCTCGTGCGTGCGGAGCTGGCTGCGGATGCGGGCCAGAAGGACGGGGAACTTGAACGGCTTGGAGATGTAGTCGTTCGCGCCCGCGTCGAGCCCGAGGATCGTGTCGGAATCCGTGTCGTGGCCGGTCAGCATGACGATCGGGCACTTCACCCCCTGCTTGCGCATCAGGCGGCAGAGCTCGCGACCGTCCGTGTCGGGCAGTCCCACATCGAGCACGATCAGGTCGTAATGCTGCTCCCTGACGCGGCTCATGCCCGCGGCGCCCGACTCCGCCTCGAAGACGTCGAAATCCTCGGTCAGCATCAACTGCTCGGCCAGCGCGTCGCGAAGGTCGTCGTCGTCGTCCACCAGAAGTATCTTCTTCGGATTCGCCATTCCTGCACCTCCTCATCCGTTCGTGAGAAGAACGTGTGCATCCGTGAGGTGCTTTTGAAGTCGGCTGCGCGCCGGTCACGGCGACGTGTCGCCAAGGCGGGATTTGTTTCATATGTGGGGGCTGCGCGTCCCGTCCGGCCGCGATTTGTTACAGGATCCCGCCCCCGATGCTGCCCGCCACGCCCGCCGAACTGCTTGCCCGCGCCCGCGCGGAGTTTCGTCTGGGCCTGCCCGTGGCGATGGGCCATGCGGTGATGGCGGCGGTCGAGACGGTGCCACCCGAACGGCTGGCCGCGATGCGGGCGGCGGGGCCGCTCGTCCTTGCCGTCTCCGGGCGGCGGGCGGAGACGCTGAAGGCGCGGGCCTATGACGGCGACGTCGCGCGCATCGCCGTCCCGGACGACGTGGATGCCGCGTGGCTTCGGGCGGTGGCCGACCCGGCGGACGATCTGCGCGCGCCGATGAAGGGGCCGCTGCGGACGCTGCGCGAGGGCGACGCCGCACCGTGGCGGGCGGGCGTGGCGCTCGCCAAGGCCGCGTGGCTCCTGCCCGCCGTGATCGGGGTGGAGGCGGAGGCGCCCGCGGGCGTCACGCGCCTGTCGCCGGCGACCGTGCCGGGCGATCCGGTCCGGCCCGTGGCCCCCGTGGCCTCCGCCCGCCTGCCGATGGCGGCCCATGCGAAGGGGCGGGTGCATGTCCATCGCGAGCCCGGCACCGGCGAGGAGCATTACGCCGTGGAGATCGGCCGCGTCGACCGCGCCGCGCCGGTTCTCGTGCGCCTGCATTCGGCCTGCTTCACCGGCGACGTGCTGGGATCGCTCAAATGCGATTGCGGACCGCAGCTTCACGCCGCGATGGACGCGATGGCGGCGGCCGGGGGCGGCGTGCTGCTCTATCTCAACCAGGAGGGGCGGGGGATCGGGCTCGCCAACAAGATGCGGGCCTACGACCTGCAGGATCAGGGTTTCGACACGGTCGAGGCGAACCATCGGCTGGGCTTCGAGGACGACGAGCGCGATTTCCGCCTCGGCGCGGCGATCCTCGACCGGCTGGGGATCGGGGCCGTGCGATTGATGACGAACAATCCCCGCAAGATCGCGATGATGACGGCGCAGGGGATCGAGGTGGCCGAGCGGGTGCCGCTCCATGTCGGGCTGACGCCGCAGAACGCGGCCTATCTCGACGTGAAGCGGGTGAAGTCGGGACATCTGGAGTGACGTCCCCCGGGGACATGGTGCTGACTCCCACGGGGCTGCGGTTCCGGAGGCGGACCCTTCCCTGCACCGTCGGGGCGGGGGGCATCCGGTCCGAAAAGCGGGAACGGGACGGGGCGACCCCGCACGGCGTCCACCGGATCACCGGGATGTTCTACCGCCCCGACCGGATGCCGCCGCCGGCACCCTGGGCGCGCCCGATCGGTCCGCGCGACCTGTGGTGCGACGCGCCGGAGCATCCCGCCTACAACCGGCTCGTGCGCGCGCCGTTCGACGCCTCGGCGGAGCGACTGCGCCGTGCGGACCGGCTTTACGACCTCGTCCTGACGACGGACTGGAACTGGCCGGATGCCGAGCCCTATCGCGGCAGCGCGATCTTTCTGCATCGCTGGCGGGGTCCGGTCCGGCCGACCGAAGGCTGCGTGGCGCTGGCGCCCGCGGATCTGCGCTGGCTTGCCGTGCGGGTTCGGGTGGGAACGCGGCTCGTCGTGCGCTGACGGCTCAGGTCGGAACGCGCTCTCCGAAGATGGCGGAGCCGACGCGGACATGCGTGGCGCCGAAAGCGACCGCCTCCTCGAAATCGGCGGACATGCCCATGCTGAGGCCCGGCAGGCCGTTGCGCTCCGCGAGCTTGCGGAGCAGCGCGAAATGCAGTGACGGCGCCTCGTCCACCGGCGGAATGCACATCAACCCGGCGAGCGGCAGGTCCATCCCGCGCACCTCGGCGACGAAGCCGTCGACCTCGGCGGGGGGCAGACCGGCCTTCTGATCCTCCTCGCCGGTATTGACCTGCACGAAGAGGTCCGGGCAGCGGCCGAGTTCCTGCGCCATGTCGGCGATGCGACGGGCGAGCTTCGCGCGGTCGAGGGAATGGATCGCGTCGAAAAGCTCCATCGCCGGGCGGACCTTGTTGCTCTGGAGCGGGCCGAGGAGGTGGAGCGCGACGTCCGGATGGGCCTCCTGCCAGGCCGGCCACTTGCCCTGCGCTTCCTGCACCCGGTTCTCACCGAAGATGCGGTGACCGGCGGCCAGCACGGCCTCGACCCGCTCGGGCGGCTGCACCTTGGACACGGCGATCAGGGTGACGTCGGACCGGTCCCGTCCTGCCCGTTCGCAGGCGGCGGCGATCCGGTCGTTTATGTCGGACAGGGGCATAGGCGGAACTCTCGTATCGGCCTGTCGATGCAAAACGAAACGGGCGGGCACAAGGCCCGCCCGTTCGATAGGCTCGATCCGGGTCGGATCAGAAGTCCAGGCGGACACCAAAGGAGACGGTGTCGAGCTCGTCCGGACCATCGTCGAGCCCGGCGATTTCGACGTCGCTGTAGTCCGAGTGACCGTAGCCGAACTGCACCGACGCGCCGCCGCCCAGATCGTAACCAGCCGTCAGGCCAATACCGTCGATGTCGCCGATCGGGGTGTCGTACTGACCGTAGTTCAGGCTCACGGAATAGGCGCCCCCGGTGTAGCCGACGCCGATGCCGAAGTGCTCAGTATCCCCGTCACCGAGGAAGAAGCGGTTGCTTTGCTCGACCTCGTTGTCCTCGTCCAGAGTGCCGTCCGTACCAAGGGCCTCGCTTGCGAAGCTACCGAAGTCGCTGTCGGCGATGGCATGCCCAGGCACATGGTTGTTGTAGTTCATGTACGAGACGCCGACGGCAAAGCCGAACAATTCGCCGTTGAGCGACGCACCCCAGGTATCCACGTCGGTATCAGCGACTTCCGCGGTCTGGTAGCCGAGGCCCATGCCGATGTTGGTGCCGCCCAGGTCGAGCTGGTAGGTCACGCCGAGGCCGTAGACCTCATCATTGCCTTCCACATCGTTGTCGTCGAGCTCGGCCGAGAGCGCGACGGCGAAATCGCCGAAGGAGTAGTCGTAACGGATGACCTGACCGTCGTAGAGGCCGTCGAGGCCATCGTTGTCATTGTAGCCGGCATGGATCGTCTCGTCGTCGTTGAGCGAGCCGGAGTTGAACGCGACTTCCGTCAGGGCGAAGTCGAGCGCGCCGTCGGTGTCACCACCGGTCAGGGTACCGAAGGCGCCCGAGATGAAGATGCTCTCGCCGCCCTGCTCGTTCGGCCGCTCGAAGGGCTCGCCGTTGCCGCTCTCGTCGAGGTCGATATCGGCACCGAAGAGCAGACCGCCATCGGTCTCACCCGTCATCGTGAAGGTGACGTCGATATCGGTGAAGAAGCCGACCTTGTCGTTGCCCTTGTAGCCTTCGTCCTGACCCTGGCTGAAGTTCAGGCGCTCGCTGGAACGGAGGCCCAGCTCGGCGTTACCGGAGAGGAGGATTTCGGCCGAGGCGGTGCCGGCGAAGGCGACCAGCGCGGTCGAGGCGAAGAGAATCTTTTTCATGTGTCCCTCGTTTTTTCAGTCGTCCCCACCACGGGAATCGCGTTGGGCGTGGTTCTCGTTTCCCCCAATCGGCCCCCACCTCGCAACAAAACCGAACTACGGCCCCGGCAAACGCCGGACCCTTGGTGCTTTCGTGCCACAGTGACCGAAGACGCCCTTTCGCCACCGCGCAGGCCGATCGTTGCGACGGCTTGTTCGAGACCCGTCCGATGGGCTAGGCAGGCCGCGACGGGAACGACGGCCGGAACGGATATGGACATGCTGGGATCGATGAGGCGCCGCGCCGGGATCGCCGCAGGGCTCGCGCTCCTGGTGGCGGTGTCGGGATGCGGCGACCGGACGGTGTTCGGCCAGACCCGCGAGGACCGGATCGCCGCCCAGCAGAACCCGGCCACGATCCAGCGCGCCGCGCGGGCCAATTCGCGGCAATCCTCGGTCTTCGACCTGTTCGATACCGAGGATCCGAACGTGACGCTCGAGGTGAACCGCTATCTCTGGGCGGCGTCGCTCGACGTGCTGTCGTTCCTGCCGGTGGAGGGCGCCGATCCCTTTTCGGGCGTCATCCAGTTCGGCTACGGCACGCCGCCCGGCGGGACGCGCGCCTACCAGGCGACCGTTCTCGTGCAGGACCCGGCGCTCGACGCGCGCAGCCTGACCGTCGCGCTCCGCACGCGGAGCGGCGCGGTCGACCGCGAGACGCAGCGCGCGATCGAGGACGCGATCCTGACCCGTGCCCGCCAGCTGCGCATCCGCGACAGCGAACTCTGACATCCAAGCCCGCGTGCCCCGGGGCGCGCGGCCCGACGGGGCATTCCGACATGAGCTACGACACCGCGTCGATCGAGGCGAGATGGCAGGACGCCTGGACGGAGGCCCGCGTCTTCGAGGCGACGCGCGACGACCGCCCGAAATACTACGTCCTCGAGATGTTCCCCTATCCGTCGGGACGCATCCATATCGGGCATGTCCGCAACTACACGATGGGCGACGTCGTGGCGCGCTACCGGATGGCGCGGGGCTTCAACGTGCTGCACCCGATGGGCTGGGACGCGTTCGGCATGCCGGCGGAGAACGCCGCGATGGCGAGTGGAGGACATCCGAAGGACTGGACCTACGCCAACATCGACACGATGCGTGGCCAGATGAAGCCGCTCGGCCTGTCGATCGACTGGAGCCGCGAATTCGCCACCTGCGACCCCGAATATTACGGCCAGCAGCAGGCGCTGTTCCTCGACATGCTGGAGGCGGGGCTGGTCTATCGCAAGTCGGCCACGGTGAACTGGGATCCGGTCGACATGACCGTGCTCGCCAACGAGCAGGTGATCGACGGGCGCGGCTGGCGCTCGGGCGCGGAGGTGGAGCGGCGCGAGCTCGTGCAATGGTTCTTCGCCATCTCCGGCATGGCCGAGGATCTGCTCGAGAGCCTGGACGGGCTCGGGAAGTGGCCCGACAAGGTGCGCCTGATGCAGGAGAACTGGATCGGGCGGTCGCGCGGCCTTTCGATGGAGTTCCCGCTCGACCCGCCGGTCTGGGGCTTCGACGAGGTCGAGGTCTACACGACGCGTCCCGACACGCTGCGCGGCGCGTCCTTCGTGGCGATCGCGCCGGAGCATCCGCTGGCCAAGGCGCTCGCCGCCGACGATCCCGCTCTGGCCGAGTTCTGTGCCGACGTCCGCAAGGGCGGCACCACCGAGGAGGCGCTGGAGACGGCGCCGAAGCGCGGCTACGAGACCGGCATCGAGGTCGACAACCCGCTCGGCGGGACGCTTCCCGTCTGGGTCGCGAACTTCGTTCTGATGGATTACGGCACCGGCGCGATCTTCGGCTGCCCCGCCCACGACCAGCGCGATCTCGACTTCGCCCGCAAGTACGACCTGCCGGTCACGGCGGCGTTCCGGCCGGTGGACGCCGAGGGCTTCGGGATCGGCGCCGAGGCCTACGTCCCGCCGAAATCCGAGATCGTCGACTACATCGACAACCCCGCCGACGTGGCGCGCGCGACCGGGGCCGAGGGGATCGAGGCGACGATCGACTGGGCCGAACGCGAGGGGTTCGGCACCAGCCGGGTGCAGTACCGCCTCCGCGACTGGGGGCTGAGCCGGCAGCGCTACTGGGGCTGCCCGATCCCCGTCGTGCATTGCGAGAGCTGCGGCGTGGTGCCCGAGCGGAAGGAGAACCTGCCCGTCCGCCTGCCCGACGACGTGAGCTTCGACGTGCCGGGCAACCCCCTCGACCGCCACCCGACATGGGGCGATGTGGCGTGCCCCGCCTGTGGCAAGCCCGCCCGGCGGGAGACGGATACGATGGACACCTTCGTCGACTCGTCCTGGTACTACGCCCGCTTCACCGCACCCCGTGCAGAGACGCCGACCGTCGCCGAGGACGCGGCGTACTGGATGAACGTGGATCAGTATATCGGCGGGGTGGAGCACGCGATCCTGCATCTGCTCTATTCGCGCTTCTTCGCCCGCGCGATGAACCGCACCGGCCACCTGCCCGACACCGCGCGGGAGCCTTTCGACGCGCTCTTCACGCAAGGGATGGTCACGCACGCGATCTATCGCACGAAGGGCGCGGACGGTCGCGACCGGTTCCACTACCCCGAGGAAGTGGAGCTACGCGACGGCGGGGCGTTCCTGAAGGCGGGCGGCCACCCCGTCGAGGTGATCCCCTCGGCCAAGATGTCGAAGTCCAAGAACAACGTCGTCGATCCGCAGGCGATCATCGCGCAGTACGGCGCCGACACCGCGCGCTGGTTCGTCCTGTCGGACAGCCCGCCCGAGCGCGACGTCGAATGGACCGCCGCCGGGGCCGAGGCCGCGCACAAGCACCTCGCCCGCGTCCACCGCATCGCGGAGGACATCGCCCGCGCGGACCGGGTGGCGAACGAGAACGACGCCACGCTGGCCCGTGTCGCCGCCGGCGCGATCCGGGACGTGACCGAGGGGATCGAGGGGTTCGGCTTCAACAAGGCGGTCGCCAAGCTCTACGAGTTCACGAACGCCATCAACCGTTCCGATGCGGGCGGGCAGGCGCGGCGCGACGCGATGCGGACGCTGGCGCAGCTCATGGCGCCGATGACCCCGCATCTGGCCGAGGAGGTCTGGTCGATGATGGGTGGGCAGGGCTTCGTGCTGGAGGCGCCCTGGCCCGAGGCGGATCCCGCCCTGCTGGAGGACGACACGGTGACGCTGCCGATCCAGATCAACGGCAAGCGCCGGTCCGAGATCGCCGTGGCGAAGGACATGGACAACGCCGTGATCGAGCGTCTGGTCCTCGAGAACGAGGCGGTGCGGCGTGCCCTCGCCGGGGCCGCGCCGAAGAAGCTGATCGTCGTGCCGGGGCGGATCGTGAATGTGGTCGTCTAGGCATCCCGCACGGCGCCTCGCGCTCGCGGGGTTCTTCCTCCTCGCCGCTTGCGGTTTCGCCCCGGTCTACGGACCGGGGGGCGAGGCGCGCGTCCTGCGCAACGCCGTGCGCGCGACCGAGCCCGACACCGACCTTTCCTTCGCCTTCGTCCGCGAGCTCGAGGAGCGGCTGGGCCGGCCCTCGGAGACGCGCTACGGTCTCGACTACGTGATCGCGACCGATGAGGAGGGACTGGCGATCGACGGGTCGAACAACATCACCCGCTTCTCCGTGTCCGGCACGATAAACTGGACCCTCACCTCGCTGGAGGCGCAGACGATCCTGCTTCAAGGGCAGGAAACGGCGTTCGTCTCCTACGCGGCCACCGGCTCCACCATCTCGGCCCTCGAATCGGAGCGCGACGCGCAGCGGCGGCTGGCGACGATCCTCGCGGACCGGGTGATCACCCGGCTTCTGGCGGACGCCGCGACGCTGGCGCGATGAACCTGCGCGGCGCGGCGGCGGCGAAGTTTTTCGCGGCGCCCGATCCCGGAACGGCGGGGGCGCTCATCTACGGCGCCGACGCGATGCAGATCGCGCTCAAGCGGCAGGAGCTCATCGCCAACCTTGCCGGTCCGGAAGCGGAGGCGGAGATGCGGATCACCCGGATGGGCGGGGCCGAGGCCAAGGCCGACCCCGCCGCCGTGATCGACGCGATGAAGGCCTCCGGTTTCTTTCCCGGTCCGCGCGTCGTGTTCGTCGACGGCGTGACCGAGGTCCAGGCCCCCCCCGTCATCGCCGCGCTGGCGGGATGGTCGACGGGCGACGCGGCCCTCGTCGTGACGGCAGGTGCGCTGCGGAAGTCCTCCAAGCTGCGCGCGGCGTTCGAGGGGCACGGCCGCGCCGCCGCCATCGGCCTCTACGACGACCCGCCCGGCCGGGAGGAGGTCGACGCCGTCATCGCCGCCGAGGGCTTGAAGCTCACTTCGGAAGCACGGCGCGCGGTGGGCATCCTCGCGACCGAGCTCGACCCCGGCGACTTCCGGCAGACGCTGCGCAAGCTCGCGCTCTATTCCGGGGGCGAGACGGCCGAGGCCCCGGACGTCGCGCTGATGGCGCCGGCCACGCAGGAGACGGGCATCGACGACGTGATCGCCGCCGCCGCCGAAGGGCACGTGCAGGCGATCGGTCCGCTGATGCAGCGGCTCGCGGGGCAGGGGGTTGCGCCCGTTACGCTCGCGATCTTCGCGACCCGGCATTTCCAGCAGCTCCATGCCGCCGCGACGGGCGGCGGTGTCGGCAACCTGCGGCCGCCCGTCTACGGCCCCCGCCGCGACGCGATGGAGCGGCAGGTCCGCGGCTGGGGGGCGGACCGCCTCGAACGCGCGCTCGACCTGCTGATGGAGACGGACCTCACGCTGCGCTCCGCCTCTCGCGCGCCGCAGATGGCGGTGACGGAACGCGCCTTCATCCGGCTCGCGATGATGGCGAAACGCTGACGGCTACCGGCCGACCCAATCCGCCGCTGCCCGGCCCGCCCAGACCCCGGTGGCGAGGCAGGCCGTCAGCAGCCAGCCGCCCGTCGGCGCTTCCCAATCGAGCATCTCCCCCGCCGCGAAGGTGCCGGGGCGGTCGCGGAGCATGAGCCGGTCGTCCACCGCGTCGAAGCGCAGGCCGCCCGCGGTCGAGATCGCCTCGTCCAGCGGACGCGGCCCGGCGAGCGGCACGGGCAGGTGCTTGACGAGGGGCGCGAGATCGCCGGGAAGCGGGCGGCCGAACTCCTGCAGGAGCGCGACCTGCACCGGCGCGAGACGCAGCGCCTTGCGAAGCCGGTTCGGCAGGCTGTCGCGGCCGCCGCGGGCCAGCCGGTCGCGGACCTGCGCGAGCGTCATGTCGGGCTTCAGGTCGAGCGCGAGCGGCGCGCCGTCGCGCAGGGCCGGGCTCAGCGGATAGAGCCCGCCACCCTCCAGCCCGTGGCGCGAGACCGTGATCTCGCCCCGATGCGTCGCGCCACCGACAAGGAGGCCCGCGTTCTTCACCGCCGCACCGAAATGGCGGCCCATATGCGGCGACCATTCGACGCGAAAGCCGACATTCGCCGGCGCGAAGGGCGCCGTCGCCCCGGGCAGGTGCGCGGCCCAGCGGCCGTCCGAGCCGAGCCGCCGCCAGGACGCGCCGCCCGTCGCGAGGATCGTGGCCTCGGGCCGGATCGCGGTCCCGTCCGCGAAGCGAAGCGCCCCATTCGACCAGCCGGTCCAGCGCATCCGCCGGTGCAGCCGCACGCCCAGCCCGTCGAGCCGCGCGAGCCAGGCCCGGAGCAGCGGCGACGCCTTCATCGCCTCGGGAAAGACCCGCCCCGTGGAGCCGGTGAAGACCGGCTGCCCCAGCCCCTCCATCCAGGCGATCACCTCCGCCGGGCCGAACGCCGCGATCATGGGGGCGAGCGCATCGGGGAGCTTCGACGCGAAACCCGAAGCGGTGTTGGTGACGTTCAGCCCGGACTTTCCCGCCATCAGGAGCTTTCGCGCCGGGGACGGCATGTGGTCGTAGACGTCGACGGCGCAGCCGCGCGCGGCGGCCGCTTCCGCCGCCATCAGGCCGGCGGGACCGGCGCCGACGATTGCTATGGCAGGTCCGCGATCCATCTTGGGGGGCATGTCAGAGGAACGCGAACCGGACCAGCCCGTCTGCGCGCTTTGCGAACGGCCGGTCCTGCCGGGCACGCCGCAGAGCCTGCATCACCTTGTCCCGAAGCTCCGCGGGGGCAAGGGCGGGCCGACCGTGCTCGTCCATCAGGTCTGTCACAACGAGATCCATGCGAGCGCATCGGAGGCGGAGCTGGCGCGGCTCGGGAACACGCCGGAAAAGCTCCGCGCGCATCCCCGGCTCGGGAAGTTCGTCGCCTGGGTCCGCAAGCGCCCGGCCGACTTCCATTCCAAGACCCCGGGAACGCGGCGCGGATGGAAGCGCCGCTGAGAGGTCAGTCCACGAACGGCGCGTCGACGCCCCAGACCTGCCGGATCCGCGCGTCCCGGCCGCAGCCTTCGCGGTAGCGCTTGTAGGCGACCTTCTTCGGGACGGCGACGCCGACGGAGGAGAAGGCCAGCCGGTCGTCGGACTTGTAGTAGTCCTGATGGTAGTCGCCCACCGGGAAGAACTCACCCGTCTCCAGGATCGGCGTGACGATCTCCTGCCCAAGCTCGGACTCGGCCGCGGCGATCGCAGCCTCCGCCGCCGCCCGCTGCTCCGGGCCGTCGACGAAGATCGCGGTCGTGTATTCGCGGCCGCGGTCGCAGAACTGCCCGCCATCGTCGAGCGGATCGACCGAGCGCAGGAACAGGTCGAGGATCTCGCGGTAACCGATGACGGACTCGTCGAAGGGGATCTGCACCGCTTCGATATGATCGCCCGACGCGCCGTATTCCGGATCGGGCGTCGTGCCGCCCGCGAAGCCGGACACCACGTCGCCCACCCCTTCGACGGATTCGAAATCCGCCTCCACGCACCAGAAGCAGCCGCCGGCGACGGTGGCGGTGCCGGCCTGCGGCGCGGTGGCGGGAAGAAGGGCGAGGGCGGCGGTGGCGAGAATGCGGACGGGGGTCATGGGATCTCCTGCGGACGGGGCAGTCTGTTCCGTCAACGCGGCGCGCGCCAATGACGTTTCATCGCGCCCGCGTGAGCGCCGCGCGCCCTAGCGGAACCGGCGGAAGACCAGCGGCGCGCAGGTGATGACGATCACGATGCGGGTGACGTGGTGCGTGATCACGTAGGCCACGTCCGCCCCCGCGACGATCGCCATGAGCGCCATCTCCGCCTGCCCGCCCGGCGAGAAGGCGAGGATGGCATCGAGCTGCGGCGCGAGGCCGAGCAGCACGACCGCCTCCGCGAAGAAGGCGGCGATGATCGTGAGCAAGACGCCGTGACCAAGCCCGGCGACGAGGAAGCGCCGCACTTCGCGCAGGGTGATGCCGGAATACTTCACGCCCACGACCATGCCGATGAAGAACTGCGCCGCCTGGATCGCCTCCGCCGGCGGACGCTGCTCGATGACGCCCATGAGCGAAAGCGCGGCGGTCAGGATCATCGGCCCGAGGATCGATGCGCCGAAAAGGCCGACCCGCTTGGCCAGGCGCCAACCGGCCAAGCCGGCCACGGCCATCACGACGAGCTCCGCCGGGGAGAAGTCCCGCAGGGGCTGACCGGGCATCTGCGTCAGGTCCACTCCGAAGGCCAGCGTCAGGATCGCCGGAACGATCGACACGATCAGGAGGACCCGCGTCGCGTGCAGCAGCGACAGCGCCCGCGCGTCGCCCCCGGCCTCCTCTCCGAAAAGGAGCATGTCCTGCAACCCGCCGGGCATCGCCGCGTAGAAGGCGGTCGGCGGATCGAAGCCGCAGACGCGACGCAGATAGGGATAGCCCGCCACGCCCGCCGCCAGCAGAAAGAGCGGAGCGAGCGTGAGCGACAGCGTCATGGAGGGAAGCTGCGCCACCAGCGCGGGCGTGAAGGATGCGCCGACCGCGATGCCGAGGATCGTGCGCATCGTGTCCGTGACCGGCGCCCAGGCCGCGAGCCGGACGCCGAGGAGGGCGGCCACGAGCGAGGCGAAGAGCGGGCCGAGAAGGAACGGCAGGGGCAGCGACAGGACGCGAAACACGACCACCCCGATGATGCAGACGGCGAAGGTGACGGCCATCCGGATCAGGGCGTTTCGGGTTGGAGGCGTGGACGCCATCGGGTCGGATCACTCCGTCGGTTTGTTCGGATGTGTCAGGGGGCGCCGGGCGTGTCCATGCGTGCCGCCCGTTTGCGACGGAGACCTGTTGACCGGAACTTTGGAGCTAGATCCATGTTAACCATTCTCGTAACTATAAACGGCGCTTACCGTTCGAGGTCGGCGTGCGGACGACTTTTTGACAGGGAGACTGAATTCTATGACTTACGGAAAATTCGCGACGGCCACGGCCGCTGCCCTTCTGGCGACTGCCGGGGCAGCTTCCGCGGCGCATCTGAGCTACTATGCAGCCGAACTGACCCCGCTGAACATGAGCGGTGTCAGCGGCAACGTCTATCTGACCTATAACGGACCGGAAGACGACGGCATGCGGTCGCTGTTCGTCCAGGTCCGGGCCAGCGGGCTCGAGCCCGGCGAGCATGCGGGCCATGTTCACGGCTTCGAGGGCAACGTCGAGACCGGCGCCGTGCAGGATAGCGTTCTGCCCGTTCCGCCCGTGTTCAATCCGAACGATATGCTGAACGGCAGCGACGGAGACGGCTTCACCGAGCTCAACGAGGGGGCGCCCTTCTACGGCGGCATCCTGCAAACCTTTACCGGTCTGACCGCCGATGCGGACGGCACCGTTTCCTACGACCAGACATTTGCGGTCGACGCGGGAAGCCAGCTCGACGGCGACATCTTCGACTACGTCAATCGCGAGACGGTACTGCATGGAATGACCGTTCCGTTCGGTCCCGAACTTGATTCCGACGGGAACGCGATCGCCGGGAGCATCGACCCGTCGAACGAGATGACGAACTTCAACGCGTTCCTGCCCATTGCGACCGGTGCCTTCGTCGAGACGACGGTGGATGCCCTGCCGGGCGGACCCGCCCCGGCGCCCGTGCCGCTTCCGGCCGGCATCTTCCTGATGGGGGCCGCGCTGGGTTCGCTCGGCGTGGCGCGCAAGCTGAAGAAGCGCGCCTGATCCATCCGATCCGAAGTTACGAGCGGGGCGCCTCCGGGCGCCCCGTCCGCGTTCATCCCGTCCGCTTGTTGCGGTTCGCCACGAGCTTCAGACGCAGGGCGTTGAGATGGATGAAACCCTTCGCGTCGCGCTGGTCGTAGGCGCCGGCATCCTCCTCGAAGGTGACATGCGCTTCCGAATAGAGCGAGTGGTCCGACCAGCGCGCGACGGTGCGGGCCGATCCCTTGTAGAGCTTGATGCGGACCGTGCCGGACACGTGCTCCTGCGATTTGTCGATCGCGGCCTGCAGCATCTCGCGCTCGGGCGAGAACCAGAACCCGTTGTAGATGAGCTCCGCGTAGCGCGGCATCAGCGAGTCTTTCAGATGGCCCGACCCGCTGTCGAGCGTGATCTGCTCGATCCCGCGATGGGCCTCCAGAAGGATCGTGCCCCCCGGCGTCTCGTAGATGCCGCGGGATTTCATGCCGACGAAACGGTTCTCCACGAGGTCGAGGATGCCGACGCCGTGACGGCCGCCCAGTTCGTTGAGCCGTGCGAGGATCGTGGCGGGCGACATCGCCTCACCGTCGATGGCGACCGCGTCGCCGCGCTCGAAGGTGATCTCGACATGCTCGGGCGCATCGGGCGCCTCCTCCGGGCGGGTGATCCGCTGCAGGACGTAGTCCGGCGCCTCCTCGGCGGGATCCTCGAGCACCTTGCCCTCGGACGAGGTGTGGAGCAGGTTCGCGTCCACGCTGAACGGCGCCTCGCCGCGTTTGTCCTTGGCGATGGGGATCTGGTTCTTCTCGGCGAAGTCGAGAAGCTTCGTGCGGCTCGACAGGTCCCACAGGCGCCAGGGCGCGATCACCTTGATGTCGGGGTTGAGCGCATAGGCGGCGAGTTCGAAGCGGACCTGATCGTTGCCCTTGCCGGTGGCGCCGTGGGCCACCGCGTCCGCCCCCTCCGCCGCGGCGATCTCGACGAGGCGCTTGGAGATCAGCGGCCGGGCGATCGAGGTGCCGAGGAGGTAGAGCCCCTCGTAGAGCGCGTTGGCACGGAACATCGGGAACACGAAGTCGCGGACGAACTCCTCGCGCAGATCCTCGATATGGATGGACGTCGCGCCCATCATCTCGGCCTTCGCGCGCGCGGGCTCCAGCTCCTCGCCCTGACCCAGATCGGCGGTGAAGGTCACGACCTCGCATGCGTATTCGGTCTGAAGCCATTTCAGGATGATCGAGGTGTCCAGCCCGCCGGAATAGGCGAGCACAACTTTCTTCGGCGCGTCCATCTGTCTCTCCGATATGTCGCGGACGGCCTAGGCCATCGCCCCCCGCCTCGCAAGGCGCCCGCCCCGCGTTGACCGGGTGGCGCGCGGGCGCGTAGGAGAGCCCGGAGTTGCGGAGGGGCGAGATGCTGAGCTGGAAGATCTTCATGCGCGCGATCCGCGTGATCCTGGACGATGTCGGAGCGGCGCTGCGGATCTCGGCGGTGCCCTACCTGATCCTGATGGCGGCCTCGTTCTGGTTCGTCTCCGCCTTCGGTGATCATAGCCTTGCCGAACTGGACCCGACCATGACGGTCGAAGGGGCCGACACGCCGGCGCTGCCCGAGGGGTTCGTCGCCGCGAGCGTCCTGCTGATGCTGGTGCAGGTCGCCGTCTCCGTCTGGATCGCGGTGGCCTGGCACCGCCGCGTCCTGCTGAGCGAGGATACCGGCGGCGCCGTGCCGCCGATCCACGGAAGGCGGATGCTGGGTTATCTCGGCCGCTCCATCATGATCGGGCTGATCGTCATGGCCGTCATCGTCGCGATCATGGTGGCGCTCGGGGCGATCCTGCCCATGGTCGCGTTCCCGCTCGCCCTCATCGTCGCGATCGTCCTCTTCTACCGTTTCGGCCTGATCCTGCCGGCCGGGGCAATCGGCAAGCCGATCACCGTCGGCGAGGCTTGGGCCGCGACCAAGGGGCAATCGGCCACCGTCGTATTGCTGGCCTTCCTGACCTTCGCGGCATCCCTGCTGCTGCAGGTGCCGGCGTTCCTCGATGCCTCGTTGAGTGACGCGCCGGCGGTGGAAGGCGCGGTGGCGGGGCCTGGAACGATCTCGGTCGTCTACAACCTCGTCGTGGGATGGATCCTCCTTCTGCTGGGCGTCAGCATCCTGTCCGTCCTCTACGGGCATTTCGTCGAAAGGCGTCCGCTTGACTGATTTCGCGCAGGCGGCGGAAGCCGCGACGGCGGCGATGCGGGGCGTTTTCGCGCCGACCCCGCTTGCGCGCAACGACTGGCTGTCGGACCGGTTCGGTGCCGATATCTGGCTCAAGCGCGAGGACCTGTCGCCTGTCCGCTCCTACAAGCTGCGCGGCGCGTTCAATGCGATGCGCAAGATGGATGGCTCCCGCGTCGCCTGCGCCAGCGCCGGCAACCACGCGCAGGGCGTCGCCTGGATGTGCCGGCATCTGGGCGTGGATGGCGTGATCTTCATGCCGGTGACGACGCCGGGCCAGAAGATCGCCAAGACGCGGATCTTCGGCGGCGCGCGTGTCGAGATCCGCCTGACCGGCGATTTCTTCGACGCGACCCTGGAGGCGGCGCAGGAGTACTGCGCAAAGACGGGGGCGCAGTTTTTGTCGCCGTTCGACGACGCCGACGTGATCGAGGGGCAGGCCTCGGTCGCGGTGGAGATGCTGATGCAGATGCCCGTGCCGCCCGATCTGGTCGTCCTGCCCGTGGGCGGCGGCGGCCTGTCGGCCGGCATGCTCGGCTATTTCCAGGCCAAGGGCGTCCTTCCCGAGATCCGCTACGTGGAGCCGGCGGGCGGCGCCTCGCTGTCGGCCGCGCTGGCGGCGGGCAAGCCGGTGACGCTCGAAACGCTCGACAGTTTCGTGGACGGCGCCGCGGTGGCGCGGATCGGCAACCGGACGTTCGCGACGCTGCGCCAGGTCCCGCCGCAGCACGTCCTGCGCGTGCCGGAGAACCGGATCTGCATCACCATCCAGGAGATGCTGAACACCGAGGGCATCGTCCTCGAGCCGGCGGGCGCGCTCTCGATCGACGCGCTGCGCGACCTCGGGCCGGAGATCGCTGGCCGACGCGTCGTCTGCGTGACCTCGGGCGGGAACTTCGACTTCGAACGACTGCCCGACGTCAAGGAACGGGCGCTGCGCTTCGCCGGGCTGAAGAAATACTACGTCCTGCGGATGGCGCAGCGGCCGGGCGCGCTGCGCGAGTTCCTCGACATCCTCGGACCCGACGACGACATCGCGCGGTTCGAATACCTCAAGAAGTCCGCGCGCAATTTCGGCAGTGTCCTGATCGGGATCGAGAGCGCGGATGCGGGCGGGTTCGCGGAGTTGGAAGGGCGGATGGACCGTCTCGGACTCGCCTGGCGGGATCTTACGGACGACCCGCTTCTGGGCGAGCTGGTGATCTGAGGGATCGTGCCGCGGGCATCCGCGGCGCGAGCGCGACCCGTGTTTCCTCCAGGATGTCCGTCAGGGCAGCCCCGTCCGCGACGGGGCCGATTTCCCGCATCCGCTCGGCGATCTCCGCAAGCCCGACAAGCCCGAGATTGAGCGCGCCGCTGCGCAGGAAGTGAAGCGCCCGGACGATCTCCTCGGGCCGGAGACCATGCTCGATCCGCCGGATCATCGCCCGTGCTTCCTCGAAATACGCGGCGAGGATCATCACGAGATCCTCCGCCCCGATCTCGCTTTCAAGTTCAAGGATGCGGGCCTGATCGATCATGAGCCGAACCTGTCGTCGACAGGTATCAACACTTTCCTAACGCCCACCGCGCTTTTGCGAAAAAAGCGCCGTTTCACCGCACTTTAACTTCCGCCCGGTCATGACGTCGGCACCACGGGAGCGCGATGCCGATGACCGAGAAGGACGATAGATTGCTGCCCAGGGCCGGCGAATGCCTGCGCGCGCTCGTCGTCGACGACAGCGCGTCGCAGCGACACCTTCTCGTTTCGTTGCTGGAGGCAATGGACATCGAGGTTCTGACCGCGTCGAACGCGGCCGAAGGGCTTTTCCTGTGCATGACGGAGGATCCGCCGATCCGGCTCATCCTGTCGGACTGGCAGATGCCGGAGATGGACGGACCGGAATTCTGCCGCACGCTCCGCGAACTGGCGCAGCAGACCTATACCTATTTCGTCCTGATGACCTCGGAAACGGATCGGGCGTTCAAGACGAGCGGACTCGAGGCCGGGGCGGACGATTTCGTGACCCGGCCGATCGACATCGCCGAGCTTCGCGCGCGGATCAATACCGCGCGCCGCCTGCTCGAGATGCAGGAAAAGCTCCTGCAGCGGAACCAGGAGGTGCGCGCCACGCTGGACGAGCTGCGCACCATGCACGAGGCGGTCAACCGGGACCTCGCCGAGGCGCGCAAGCTGCAACGGGCGTTCCTGCCGGCACCCACGTACCGGATGGGCGGGTCGGAGTTGTCCCTGCGGCTGGTGACCTCGGGTCAGATCGGCGGCGACCTTGTCGGCTACTTCCCGATCTCGGACACGCGGATCGCGCTCTATTCGATCGACGTCTCGGGACACGGCATCGCGTCGGCCCTGCTGACGGGACGGCTCGCGGGGCTCTTCACCTACGCCTCGCGCCGCGGCAACATCGCTTTCCGTAGCGACGGCACCGGCGCGCACAGCCCGGAGGTGGTGATGCGGCGCCTCAACGAGATCATGCTCCGCGAGCTGGTCTCGGACATCTACTTCACCGGCGTCCTCGCTTATGTCGATACGGAAACGGGCGAGGTCGAGTTCTGTCAGGCCGGCCATCCCCACCCGCTGATCCGCCGCGCGGACGGTCGCGTGGATCGGCTGGGGGAGGGCGGGCCGCCCGTGGGGCTTCTGCCGGAGGTGAGCTTCGACCGCGTCACGGCGCGGCTGGCGCCGGGCGACGCTCTGCTGGCCTATTCCGACGGTCTGACGGATTGCACCGATACCCGTGGCGACATGCTCGCGGAGGAGGGGCTGATGGCGCTTCTGGCCGGCATCGACGGCGCCCCCGAGGCGGCGGTGGACGGGATCGAGGCGGCGCTGCACGACCATGCCGGGATCAATCAGTTCGAGGACGACATCTCGATGCTGCTGTTCCGCTACGACCTTCCGACGAGGGTCGAGGCTGCGGCCTGACGGGGCCGGGCGAGCCACCGCGCGAGCGCCCGGCGCCCGCCCTCCTGCGCGATCCTTTCGCGCGCCGCCGCCAGCGGAAGCCACAGCGCACGATGCCCCGCCTCGCGGGCCGGACCGAGCCGGAGACCGGGCCGTCCGAGATAGACGTGACAGAGCTTCTCCGTGTGCCGTCCGTAATCGGGCATCCAGGTGAACTCCCGCCAGACGGTCAAGCGCCGCAGGATCGTCGCCGTATGCCCCGTCTCCTCCAGGATCTCCCGCAGCAGCGCCGGACGGGCGGACTCGCCCGGATCGATGCCGCCGCCCGGCAGCTGCACCTCCTCGCCCGCGGACGTCTCCTGCACGGTGAGCAGGATGCGGTCGTCGCGGATCAGAAGGGCGTAGGCGCCGGGCCGCGCCCGGTAGGCCGTGCCCCGGCGCGGGGGATTTCCGTAGCGGGGTATCACGGGGTTTATCCTGGCAATGTCAAAACCTATATGAGCGGCTTGATGCCAGTCCCGCGCTGGAGTTTGAAGCCGGGCGACGCGAAGGACACCTGTCATGACCGAGACCATTCCCCGCCTCTGGGACGACACCGTATTGCCCTTTCAGCTCGACGCGAGCGACATTCGCGGCCGGGTGGCACGTCTCGACAACGTTCTGGCCGAAATCCTGTCGCAGCACGACTACCCCCCGGCCATCGAGGCGCTGGTGGCCGAGATGGCGCTGCTGACCGCGTTGATCGGGCAGACGATCAAGCTCCGCTGGAAGTTGTCGCTACAGGTTCGCGGCGACGGGCCGGCGCGGCTTCTGGCGACGGATTACTACGGCCCGACCGAGGACGGAGAGCCCGCGCGCATCCGCGCCTGGGCCAGCTTCGACCGTGACCGGCGCGACGAACTCGGCCTGGACGCGCGGCCCTTCGACCTCGTGGGACAGGGTTATTTCGCCATCCTGATCGACCAGGGGAAGGGGATGACGCCATATCAGGGGATCACGCCGCTCGCCGGCGGAAGCCTCGCCGCCTGCGCGGAGACCTACTTCGCCCAATCCGAGCAGATTCCCACCCGCTTCGCGCTGGCCTACGGCCGCTCGCAGGAGCCGGGCCGGGCCGAGGGCTGGCGCGCGGGCGGCGTGATGTTGCAGCACATGCCGAAGGCCTCCCCCTTCGCCACCGGCGGCGGGTCGGGCGAGGGCGGGCTGCTCACCGCGTCCGACATCCTCGACGACGATGCGGAGGAGAACTGGAGCCGCGCCAACATCCTGCTCGACACGACCGGCGAGCTGGAGCTGATCGGCCCGACCGTGGCGCCGACCGACCTCCTCCTGCGACTCTTCCACGAGGAGGGGCCGCGCGTCTTCGATCCGCAGCCGGTGCGCTTCGGCTGCACCTGCTCGGCGGAAAAGGTGCGGCAGTCGCTGTCGATCTACTCGCAGAAGGACATCGCCCACATGACGACCGAGGACGGGCGGGTGACCGCGGATTGCCAGTTCTGCGGCGCGCATTACGAGTTCGACCCCGCGACGCTGGGCTTCGAGGCGACGAAGGATGCGGATTGACCGCATCAGAGACGCCCTGGCACGGCCGGGCAGGGACTCGTCCGACTTCGACCTGAACCCCGAGGTCGTGCTGCCCGGCCGCCGCATCCTGCGCGACGCGGCGGTTCTGGTGCCGCTGATGGACGGCCCCGCGGGGCTGCAGGTGCTCCTGACCAAGCGCAGCTCGAAGCTCCGCCACCATCCCGGACAGGTCGCCTTTCCCGGCGGCAAGCTCGAGGCGGGGGAGACGCCCGAGGCGGCGGCCCTGCGCGAGGCGGGGGAGGAGGTCGGCCTGCCCGGCGACGCGGCATGCGTTCTGGGCCGGCTGCCCTCGCACGAGACCGTGACCGGGTTCACCGTCACGCCCGTCGTGGCGACGGTCGCGCCCTTCCGCTGGCTGCCGGAGCCGGGCGAGGTGGACGAGGTCTTCACCGTGCCGCTCGCCCATCTCCTCGAGCCGGCGAACTACACGATCGAACGGCGGCAATGGCGCGGCACCTGGCGGCGTTACTATGCCGTGCCCTACGGGCCCTACTACATCTGGGGCGCCACGGCCCGGATGCTTCGGGGACTGGCGGAGCGGATGCGATGCGAATCGACGGCGACTGGCTGAGGGCCACATCCACGCAGGGGGTCTTCGCGATGCTGCGCGCGGGCGGCCACCGGGCGCTGGCCGTGGGCGGTTGCGTGCGCAACGCCGCGCTCGGCGCGCCGGTCGCCGATGTCGACATCGCCACGGATGCCCGCCCCGAGCGGGTCGTGGAGCTGGCCCGCGCGGCCGGGTTGAAGCCTGTCCCCACGGGCATCGACCACGGCACGGTCACGGTTGTCGCCGACGGCGTCCCGCACGAGGTCACGACCTTCCGCCGCGACGTCGAGACCGACGGGCGCCATGCCACCGTCGCCTTTTCCGACGACGTGGCCGAGGACGCATCCCGGCGGGACTTCACGATGAACGCGCTCTACGCCGAAGCGGACGGGACGGTGATCGACCCGCTGGGCGGCCTGCCCGATCTGCGGGCCCGGCGCCTGCGTTTCATCGGCGACCCCGCCGCACGCATCGCGGAGGATTACCTTCGCATCCTTCGCTTCTTCCGCTTCACGGCCTGGTACGGCGACCCGGATCACGGGATCGACGCCGAGGGGCTCGCGGCCTGCGCGGCGGCGGGTGACGGGCTCGACCGGCTCAGCGCGGAGCGGATCGGCCACGAGATGCGCCGCCTTCTGGCCGCGCCCGACCCTGCCCCGGCCGTCGCGGCGATGGGGCAGGCGGGACTCCTCTGGCGCGTCCTTCCGGGGGCGGGGCCGGCGGCGCTGCCGGTGCTGGTGCATCTGGAGGACGCCCCCTCGGACTGGATCGTCCGGCTCGCGGCGCTGGGCGGCGACGTCGCCCGCCTGCGCCTGTCGAAGGCGGAAGGCCGCGCCGTCGCCACCCTCTCGGAGGCCGCGCGCGGCGATGCGTCGGCCTTCGCGCTTGGCGACGAACTCGGGGCAGAGCGTGCGCGCGACGTCCTCGCCATTCGCGCGGCGCTCCGGGCGCGACCTCTCGACGCGGACGAGATCGCCGCCGCCCGGGCTGGCGCCGACGCGACCTTCCCCCTCGCCTCGGCCGATCTGATGCCCGACCTGTCCGGCCCGGCGCTCGGGCAGGGTCTCGCGCGGGCGCGAACGCTCTGGCGGGCTTGGGCGGGGCAGGTGTCGAAGGAGGAGCTGCGCGTCGCGGCCCTCGCCGTGGACTGACGCAAAACCGGCGCAGCGTCGCCGATCCGTGGCAATTCCGGACGGGGGCGTTATATGCGGATCGAGCCCGAAAGGCCCTCCGATGTTCCGATTTCTCGAATCCCGCGTCGACCCCTATGCATCGCATCAGGGGGGCGAGACCCCGCCCGCCCGGCTTTGGCCGTTCCTTCGGTCCTGGACCAGACCGTTTCACCGTCTCTTCGCGATCACCGCGCTCGTTTCCGTCGCGGTCGCGGTCGTGGAGATCGGGCTCATCGCCTATATGGGCCGGATCGTCGACATCCTTTCGGACACGACGCCCGCCGACCTCGCCCGCGATCACGGGCTGGAACTGGTGGCGGTCGCGGTCTTCATCTTGCTGATCCGCCCGGCGATCCAGGCGCTCGACGTGATGCTCCTGAACAACGCGATCCTGCCGCAGATGGGCGCGATGTTCCGCTGGCGCGCGCACAATCAGGTGCTGGGGCAATCCGTCGGCTGGTTCGAGAACGATTTCGCCGGCCGCGTCGCCAACCGGATCATGCAGACGCCCACCGCGGCGGGCGACGCCATCTTTCAGGTCTTCGACGCGATCACCTTCGCCATCGCCTATCTGGTTGGCGCGGCCATCCTGCTGTTCGACGCCGATGCCCGGCTGCTGATCCCGATGCTGGTCTGGATCGTTCTCTATGGCGGGCTCGTGCGCTGGACGATGCGGCGGATCGGGCCGGCCTCCAAGGCGTCCTCGGACGCGCGCTCGATGACGACGGGGCGGGTGGTCGACGCCTATACCAACGTCCACTCCGTCAAGCTCTTCGCGCATGAGGGGCAGGAGCTGACCTACGCGCGCGAGGCGATCGAGACGACGCGCAGCACCTTCGCCGCGGAGATGCGGCTCTTCACGATCATGGACGTGGCGCTCGTGATGTTGAACGGGCTCCTGATCGTGGGGGTGGTCGGCTGGGCGGTGCTTTTGTGGATGCAGGGGCAGGCCTCGGTCGGCGTGGTCGCGGCGGCGACGGCGCTGGTGCTGCGGCTGAACGCGATGACCGGCTGGATCATGTGGGCGCTGTCGACGTTCTTCCGCGCGCTCGGCGTCGTGGCCGAGGGGCTGGAGACGATCGCGCAGCCGATCCGCCTGCTGGACGCGCCGGACGCCGCGCCGCTGCGCCTTGCCCGGGGCGATCTCGTCTTCGAGGGGGTGACGCATCATTACGGCGGTGGCGCGGGCGGGATCACCGACCTGACGCTGCATGTCCGCCCGGGCGAGAAGGTCGGCGTCGTCGGACGGTCGGGCGCAGGCAAGTCCACGCTGGTGAAGCTGCTCTTGCGCTTCTACGACCCGGAGCAGGGCCGCATCACGCTCGACGGGCAGGACGTGACGCAGGTGACGCAGCAAAGCCTGCGGCACGCGATCGGCATGGTGCAGCAGGACAGCTCGCTCCTTCATCGCTCGGTCATGGAGAACATCCGCTACGGCCGGATCGACGCCACCGACGCGGAGGTCTTCGCCGCCGCGCGGAAGGCGCAGGCGCACGACTTCATCCTCGAGCTCGCGGACCCGGAAGGCAATCGCGGCTACGACGCGCAGGTGGGCGAGCGGGGCGTCAAGCTGTCGGGCGGTCAGCGCCAGCGCGTGGCCCTCGCCCGCGTGATCCTGAAGGACGCGCCGGTGCTGGTGCTCGACGAGGCGACGAGCGCGCTCGACTCGGAGATCGAGGCGGCGATTCAGGACACGCTCTACGGGATGATGGAGGGCAAGACCGTGATCGCCATCGCGCACCGCCTGTCCACCATCGCCGCGATGGACCGGATCGTGGTCATCGACGACGGCCGCGTCGTCGAGGAGGGCACGCACGAGGCGCTGCTCGGGCAGGGCGGCCTCTACGCGAAGTTCTGGGCGCGGCAATCCGGCGGCTTCATCGACACGCGCGCGCAGGAGGCGGCGGAATGAGCACCGGCGAGACCTTCGGCCGCACGATCCAGCTGTTTCTGGTCGACGGGAAGCCGAGCGGGCTCCGCAAGGCGACCATTCACGGCTGGACCGGGCTTCTCTTCGTCTCCGGCGCCTCGGCCTTCGGCGCGATGACCGCGCGCGACGAGGTCGACCGCACGGGCGTCTACATCCTCTCCGGCCCCGACCCCGAGACGCCCGGCGGCACGCGCGCCTATATCGGCTCGGGCAATTCGGTGTCCGAGCGCATCCGGCAAAGCGCCAGGAATCGTTATTTCTGGGAAATGGCCATCGCGGTCACGACGAGCGACGACGATCTGTCGAAAGGGCATGCCGAATACCTCGAGGCGCAGCTGATCCGGCTCGCCGCGGAGGCCGGGCGCGTGACACTGGATAACGGAACGCATCCCGACAGTTCCCGCCGGCGTCTGCCCGAGGCGGACGTCGCGAACATGGAGCAGTTCCTCGCGAATTTGCGGATCATCCTGCCGGTGATCGGGCTGGACATGCTCAAGCCGCAACCGAAGGCGGTCGCCAAGGCGGCCCAGCCGGTGGAGGAGCGGACGAGCGGCGAAGTACGGTTCGAGGTGAGACACAAGAGCGGTGTAAGGGCTCTAGCCGTGGAAGAGGACGGCGAATTTGTTGTTCTGGAAGGGTCCGAAGCTCTTATGGATATGGACTATGCTAGAAAGAGCTACGACTCATTGAAGAAGCGTCTGATAGCAGACGGTGTTTTAATTCCGGACAAGTCAAATAGCGTCGCGACGCAAGCGACGCTGCTTCGTTTCTCTAGGCCTTGGGCCTTCAAAGGCCCCTCGGCGGCGGGCTCTGTCGTTCTGGATCGGAACACCAACGGCCGCACTCGCTGGTACGTCGAAGGCACCGACTTGTCCTACCACGACTGGCAGCAGGCGCAGGCGGAGAAGCGGGAGGCGACGAAATGAAGCTCCTCACTCCGCTGGCCCATCTCATCACCCCCTTCGCGCGCGCGGACGGCCCGCCGCCCGACACGCTGGGCGCGTTCATGCGCTGGACCCTTTCGGGCGCGTGGCCCGTTCTCGGCGTAGCCTTCGCGGCGAGCGCGGCCTCGGGCGTTACCGAGGTCGTCACCGCGTTCCTGCTCGGCGCCGTCATCGACAGCGTCACGGGCGGCACCGAGGGCTACTTCGCGCGGAACGCCCTTCTGCTCGGCACCTTCGTCGCCTTCTACCTGATCCTGCGGCCGCTGATCTTCGGCACCTCGGCCTCCTTCAACGGCATCTCCATTCAGCCCTCGGTCTACCCGCTGGTGCAGTCGCGCCTGCATCGCTGGACGATGGGGCAGGCGGTGACGTTCTTCGACAATGACTTCGCCGGGCGCATCGCCACGAAGCAGATGCAGACCGCCCGCGCCATGACGTCGGTCACCTCGGAGACGATCAACGTCGTGGCCTTCGCGGCCTCCTCGCTCATCGGCTCGGCGATCCTCCTCGTTTCCATCGACTGGCGGGTGGCGCTGGCGCTGACGGCGTGGATCGCGGGCTACGTCCTCTTGATCCGGGGCTTCATGCCGCATGTCCGCAAACGCTCCAAGGCGCGCGCCGCCGCGCGCGCGATGGTCACGGGGCAGGTCGTGGACACGATCACCAACATCAAGACCGTCAAGCTGTTCGGCCATGCCGAGCACGAGGACCGCAACGCGCTCGAGGCGATGTCGACCTTCCGCG
The DNA here is from genome assembly GCF_947494025.1 of uncultured Jannaschia sp. GTDB lineage: Bacteria > Pseudomonadota > Alphaproteobacteria > Rhodobacterales > Rhodobacteraceae > Jannaschia. The sequence continues at coordinate 678,370 of NZ_CANLTQ010000001.1, read as the reverse complement.
ACCGGGCGATCGACTTCGGCTACGTCTCCGCCGCGTTCCGCTTCGCGCTGATGGCGGTGGCGGGGCTGCTCCCGGTCGTGCTGATCGGCGGCACGATCCTGCTCTGGCAGGCCGGGACCGCGACGCCGGGCGACATCGCCGCCGCCGGCGCCATCGCCATCCGGATCGCGCAGATGACCGGCTGGGTCAGCTTCTCGCTGATGGAGATGTACGCCAATGTGGGGGAGATCGAGGACGGGATGCTCACCCTCACGCCGCGCTGGACGCTGACCGACGCCGACGACGCGGTGCAGGTGGACCGGGCCGAGGGGCGTGTCGCTCTGGAAGGCGTGACCTTCACCTACGGCCGCGCGGAAGGGGGCATCCGCGACTTGTCGCTGACGCTGGAGCGGGGCGAGAAGCTGGGCCTGGTCGGCGCGTCGGGCGCGGGAAAATCCACACTCGTCGCGCTGATCCTGCGGCTCTACGATCCCGAATCGGGGCGCATCACGCTCGACGGGCGCGACATCCGGGAGATCAGACAGGACAGCCTGCGCCGCCAGATCGGGATGGTCACGCAGGAGACGGCGATGTTCAACCGCTCCGCCCGCGACAACATCCTCTACGGCCGCCCCGACGCCACGCAAGCGGAGGTGGAGGACGCGGCCCGCCGGGCCGAAGCGCACGACTTCATCCTCGCTCTGCGCGATCACAAGGGCAATCGCGGCTACGAGGCCTTTCTGGGCGAGCGGGGGGTCAAGCTCTCCGGCGGCCAGCGGCAGCGCATCGCGCTGGCCCGTGCCATCCTGAAGGATGCGCCGGTCCTCGTGCTCGACGAGGCGACGAGCGCGCTCGACTCGGAGGTCGAGGCCGCGATCCAGTCGGCGCTGGAACGGGTGATGGAGGGCAAGACCGTCATCGCCATCGCGCACCGTCTTTCCACCATCGCCCGGATGGACCGGATCGTGGTGATGGAGGCCGGCCGCATCGTCGAGCAGGGCACCCATTCCGAGCTGCTGGCGATGCAGGGCACCTATGCCCGCTACTGGGAGCGGCAATCCGGCGGGTTCATCGGCACCGACGAAGAGGAGAGCGGTGTCGCGGCGGAGTAAGCGCATGCTCATCCGTTCCGTTGGCCCTCCCCCCGTGGCGCGACCCTTTCCGACACAAGCGAACGACCTGTCCAGAATGACCGACCTCACCATCACCCGCCTCGGCCATCAGGGCGACGGCATCGCCATGACCGAAACCGGCCCGGTCTACGCCCCCCGCACGCTGCCCGGCGAGACCGTGACCGGGGCGCGGGCGGGCGACCGGATCCCCGCGCCGAAGATCGTGACGCCCTCGCCCGACCGCGTGGCGCCGCCCTGCCGGCATTTCCGGCGTTGTGGCGGCTGCGCGCTGCAGCACGCTTCGGACGGCTTCGTGGCCGGCTGGAAGGCCGCGCTGGTGCGCGACACGCTGGCGCGCGCGGGGATCGCGGCGGAAATCGCGGGGGTCTCCACCTCGCCGCCGAACGCCCGCCGCCGGGCGGCCTTGGCCGGGCGCAAGACGAAGAAAGGGGCGGAGGTCGGGTTCCACGTTCCCGCCGGGCACGAGATCGTGGCGATCCCGGATTGCAAGCTCCTCCATCCCCGCATCCTCGCGGCGCTGCCGGCGCTCGAGCGGATCACCCGCATCGCCGCGGCGCGGGGCGCGGAGGTCACGCTGCATGTCACGGAGGGGCCGGACGGGCTCGACCTCGCCATCGACGGGGCCAAGCCCTTCGACCGGGACGCGATGCTGGCACTGGCGCCGCTCGGTCCGGGCTTCGCGCGGATCACCTGGAACGGCGAGCCCGCGCTCCAGCAGCTGCCGCCGGCGCGGAACATGGGCCGCGCCCGCGTCGTCCCGCCGCCGGGCGCGTTCCTGCAGGCCACGGCCGAGGGGGAGGCGACGCTGGTGGCGGAGGTTCTGGAAACGGTTCGGGGGGCGGCGCGGATGGTCGACCTCTTCGCCGGCTGCGGCACGTTCACCTTTCCGGCTGCCGAGCTCGCGCCCGTCGACGCGTTCGAGGGCGACGCGGATCTCGTCGCGGCACTCGAGGGCGGGGCGCGACACGCGAGCGGGCTGAAGGCCGTCGCCGCGCGTCGACGCGACCTGTTCCGCGACCCGCTGACGGCGGATGAGCTGGCCGCCTACGACGCCGCCATCATCGACCCGCCCCGCGCGGGCGCGGCGGCGCAGGTGGCGGAGCTCGCGCGCGCCGGGCTGCGGACGGTCGCCTTCGTCAGCTGCCACCCCGGCACCTTCGCCCGAGATGCCGCCGTGCTGGTCGCGGCGGGCTGGCGCATGGGGCCGGTGACGGTGGTGGACCAGTTCCGCTGGTCGCCGCATGTGGAGCTCGTCACGCGGTTCGACCGGGATTAGTCAAGCGGATGGATTAATCCACGCCGCGGATGGCGGGGCACGGCGGCGTCCGCGGCTCGGTGGCCGCACTCAGACCCAGTTGCCCTTCCGCCGCGGCCGGATCGCGCGCGGCAGGAACTTCGCCGTGGTCCAGGAGATCAGCCTCACGTCCAGCCAGAAGCTGCGATGCCGCTGGTAGAGCAGGTCGAGCGCCGCCTTCCGGGGGACGCAGATGCGGATATAGGCGAGCTCCGTCTCCTCCGACGTGTCGCAGGCCTCGAGGATGCGCGCCTCGTGCGGGGAGAAGACGAGGCTCGCCAGGCCCGTGACCCCGGGGCGCGAGCGCAGGACCTCGGCGTAGAGGTCAGGGAACATCTCGACGTAGCGCCGCAGCGGCGGGCGGGGGCCCACGAAGCTCACGTCGCCGCGCAGCACGTTCCAGAGCTGCGGCAACTCGTCGAGCCGGCGACGGCGCAGGGCGCGGCCGAGCGGCGTGATGCGGCGGGACTTGTCGCCGCCGGTCACGCCCCGGTCCGAAGGGTCGGACGCCATGGTGCGGAACTTCCAGAGCGTGAACGCCTCGTCCGGGGCGCGCATCCGCTCGGAGCCGTAAAAGACGGGGCCGTCCCCCTGCCGCCAGACCTTCCACGCGACCACGGCGAAAACCGGGGCGAGAAAGACCATCAGGTAGAGCGAGAACACGATGTCGAAGAGCCGCTTGCCCCGGGTCACGCGGTCGCCTCCCGCCATTCCGCGACCAAGGTGGCGGGCGCCGCCGTTTTGGGACCGAGCGGCACGATCCCCGCCAGCCGCGACGTGTCGAGCGCGACCTCCGGCAGGGCCGCGTCGGAGGCGGGCACGGCGTCCCAGTCCCGTCCCGCCGCGCGCAGCAGGTCCGTCATGTCGACGAGCCCCGGCGAGCCGAGGTTCAGGACCGGGGGCAGGGGGCCGGGATGGGCGGCGAGTGCGGCCAGCGTCCGGGCGAGCGTGACCGGCCCGACATAGTTCCGCCGCGGCCCGCGCCCGTCGGGGAAGATGTCGAGCCGGGGCGGCGTGGCGCCGAGCCGGCCGAGCAACGCGTCGGCGCCCGCGACGTTGCCGAGGCGCAGGCAGACCGCCTCCGGCCCGTCCGGATGCGCGGCCCGCCACGCCGCCACACCGCGCTCCATATCGTGCTTGGCCGCGCCGTAGGCGTTGGCGGGGATGGCCGGCCGGTCCTCGGTCAGCGGGCCTTCGGCGCGTCCGTAGACCGCCGAGGAGGACATCAGCAGGACCCGCGCCGCGCCGGCCGCCCGAGCCGCCTCCAGAGCGTCGAGCGCGGCGTCCGTGTTTCCCGCCAGCGCCGCCGCGTCGCCCGAGGTGACCCCCGCCAGGCAAACGACGACGCCGCGTCCCGCGACCGCCGGGGCCGGCGGCCCGTCCGACCGCGCATGCCAGGCGGGCGCCGCGCCCCAGATCGGGCGAAGCAGCCGGCCGATGCGGCCGCCGGCGCCGAGCACGGCGAGACAGGAAAGGTCGGGAGGGGCAGCGGGCATGGGGACGCCATACAAGTCGCAGTTGCAGATTCAAGACACTCCGTCGCGCGATCCTGCCGATCGTGCCGGGGGCGCTTTCCGCCGCCGCGACGAGGGGCCATTAAGCGGATGACCTGATCCGAGGACTTCCATGCCGCGCTGGACCCGAGCCGCCCTCTTCGCCGCCACGTTCCTTGCCGGCAGCGTGGCGCAGGCGCAGATTCAGGGCGTCCGCTCGATCAACACCTACGGCGTGCCGGGCCTGATCGAGACGCCCTCCGCGCAGATGCAGCCCGACGCGGAGCTCACGACGAGCCTGACGCTGCTGTCGAACGACATCGGTCGCGGCCAGATCGCCTTCCAGATCCTGCCCCGGGTCGAGGGCTTGTTCCGCTACGCCTCGGTGCCCGACTTCCTGCCGCGCGGAAACGGCGAGTTCGAGCGCACCTACGACCGTAGCTTCGACCTGCGCGTGCAGCTTCTGCCCGAGGGCGGATGGCGTCCCGCGGTGACGGTGGGCCTGCAGGATTTCGGCGGAACGGGCATCTACGGCGCGGAATACCTCGTCGCCACCAAGTCCGTCGGCGACCTCACGCTCTCCGGCGGGATCGGCTGGGGACGTCTTGGCGGGAAGGGCGGGTTCGACAACCCGCTGGGCGCTCTGGACGAGCGTTTCGACGACCGTCCCGGCTTCGACTTCGACGAAGGCGGCGACTTCTCCCTCGACCGGCTGTTCCGGGGCGACGCCGCGCTGTTCGCGGGCGTGCAGTACGACGCGACCGACCGCCTGACGCTGAAGATGGAGTACTCGCCCGACGAGTACCGGCTGGAACAGGCGCGCGGGCGCGACATCATCGACCCCGAGAGCCCGATCAATTTCGGGCTCGACTACGCGATCCTGCCCGGCATTCGCGTGGGACTCCATGCGATACAGGGGACGGAGGTCGGCCTGACCTTCCAGTTCGCGGCCAACCCCAAGCGCGCGCCGCTGGGCAGCGGCCTCGAGGAGACCCCGCGCCCGGTCACGCTGCGCCCGGATTACCGCGAAAACCCGGACGTCTGGTCGCGCGGCTGGGTGTCGGACCCGGCGGCGGCGCCGGCGGTCCGGACCGCGCTCGACACGGCGCTGGCCGAGGCCGAGCTGGAGCTCGTGGCCACCCGGCTCGACGCGACGCGGGCCGAAATCCGGTTCCGCAACCGCCGCTACACCACGGAAGCGCAGGCCATCGGCCGTGCCGCGCGCGCCGCGACCGCCGCTCTGCCGCCCTCGGTCGAGACGCTGATCCTGGTGCCGCTGAACGCGGTCGGCACGGCGGGCTCCGCCGTCATCCTCCGGCGTAGCGACGTGGAGCGGTTCGAGAACGCGCCGGACGGCGCCGCGCGAATCCTCGCGGCCTCCCGCCGGGTGGACGCGGTGACCCTGCCGGATGCCGGGCTGGTGACGGAGGCCGAGGCCTATCCTCGCTTCCGCTGGGCGCTGGGCCCGTACACGGCGACGACCACCTTCGATCCGGACAACCCGTTCCGCCTCGATGTCGGCGCGCAGCTCTCGGGGCGCTACCAGCCGGCGCCGGGTCTCATCCTCGACGGCGCCGTGCGACAGAAGATCGCCGGCAACCGCGACGAATACGACCGTCGCTCGAACTCCGTCCTGCCGCGCGTGCGGACCAACTCCTACCTGTACGCCGAGGAGGACGGGCCGTTCATTCCGTACCTGACGGCGAACTACATCTTCCGCCCCGCGCCGGATTTCCATGGCCGTTTGTCCGCGGGCCTGCTCGAGACGCAATATGGCGGCGTCTCGGCGGAGCTGCTGTGGAAGCGCGACGGCGCGCCGCTCGCCATCGGCGCCGAGGTCAACCGCGTGCGGCAGCGGGACTTCGACATGGCTTTCGGCTTCCGCGAGCTCGACGCGACCACCGCCTTCGTGACCGGCTACTACGATCACGGCAACGGCTTCCTGAGCCAGCTCGACGTGGGCCGCTATCTGGCGGGCGACGAAGGCGCGACCTACGAGCTGACGCGCGAATTCGCCAACGGCTGGCGGATCGGGGCCTACGCGACCAAGACCAACGTCACCTCCGAGGAGTTCGGCGAGGGCAGCTTCGACAAGGGGATCAGCCTGCGCATCCCGCTCGCCTGGATGACCGGGCAGCAGACGCAGACCGGCGCGGCGTTCACGATCCAGCCGATCCTTCGCGACGGCGGCGCGCGGCTGCGTCTGCGCAACCGGCTCTATCCTCTGGTGCGGGACCAGTCCGCGCCGGATCTATCCGACGAATGGGGGCGGTTCTGGCGATGACACGGTTCTGGCGCCGCGCGGGCCTCGCCGCCGCGCTCACGCTCGCGCTGGCGGGCTGCGGCAACGACATCCGGGAATCCCCGCTGCGGCTGGCGACGGCCGCGGTCGCGGATCTCGTCCGGCCGGACCCGCCCTCGGTGGATGCCCGCACGCAGCTGACCCCGGAGCTGATCGCTTCGGCCCCCGTCTCGGTGCTGCTCGTGATCCAGCAGACGGAGGATATCGGCTTCACGCTCGTCGCCAACAGCGCCAATCTCGGCGTGATCGAATGGCGCAACACGGCGGGCCAGTCGATCCTGCGGCGCGACGGCATCGTTGCCGGCACGCGGGGATTCGGGTTCGACCGGATGACGACGGATGCGGACGGACTGATCCGCGCGCTCCGGGCGGGCGGCGCGGACGGCGTGGTGCGGGTCCACCGGGTCATCGACGGCGCCGGCGTGATCGAGGCGCGGCAATATCTCTGCAATGTCCGGCTGGTCGGAACCGAGACGCTGTCGATCTACGGGCGCGACTACGACACGCGCACCTTCACCGAAAGCTGCGACGGGCCGGGCGGGCGCTTCACCAACCGCTACTGGATCCAGCCGGGCGGGACGATCCGCAGGAGCGTCGAGCGAATCACGCCCGAGCTGGGCGATTTCGAGTTCGTCCGCCTCAACGACTAGATTTCGAGACGTCCTGAAATGCGCGGGACGCCCGATCGGTTCCGCCTCGGCGAAATTTCGACGCATTCCGTGGCCAAGTCGCCGAACATCCATCTTTTTACAGCGATGTTCATGGAAACGCTTGATCGCCTGCGGCCACCGGCATAGCTCTCACGGTAATCGCGTCGCCATTTGGAGTTTCACCGATGAAGACTATCCTCGCTTCCGTCGCCGCAGCCGCGCTGCTGGTTTCCCCCATCGCCGCGTCCGCGGATCAGGACGTGCGCCTGACCGACAAGTCGACGCAGAACTTCGGCGGGTTCGACATGAACAACCCTGCCGTCGCGACGGCTTCGGTCCTGGTGGGTGGTATCGCCGTGATCGCGATCGTCTCCGACGATGACGACGACGACGGCAGCTCGACCACCACGACGAGCACGACCAACTGATCCCCAAAGATCATTCGGACGTTCGGGGGCACGCTTCGGCGTGCCCCTTTTCGTTCAGGCTAGGCTCTGACGGCGAACAGGTCGCGCGTCAGGCGCGCGCGCGCATGACGCCGATGTCGAGCGCCTCGAGCACCTTGCGCTCGATATCCGCCGCCGTCAGCCCCGCCTCGGCATACATCTCGCCCGGGGCGCCCTGGTCGAGGAACGCGTCGGGCAGGACCATCGAGCGGAAACGCAGGCCGTCGTCGAACACACCCTCCTCCGACAGAAGCTGCGCGACATGGCTGCCGAAGCCGCCGACCGCCCCCTCCTCGATGGTGATCAGCGCCTCGTGATCGCGCGCGAGCCGCAGGATCAGGTCGCGGTCGAGCGGCTTGGCGAAGCGGGCATCGGCCACGCTGGGCGAGATGCCGCGTGCGATGAGTTTCTCGCGCGCCGCCGCCACTTCCTGCAGGCGTGCGCCGAAGGACAGGAGCGCCACACGCTCCCCCTCGTGAATCATCCGTCCCCGGCCGATCTCGAGCGGGGTGCCGCGTTCCGGCATCTCGACCCCGACGCCCTCGCCCCGTGGGAAACGGAAGGCGATGGGGCCGGCCTCGTGCGCGGCCGCGGTCGCGACCATGTGCCGAAGCTCCGCCTCGTCGGCGGCGGCCATGACGGTGAAGTTCGGCAGGTTCGACAGGTAGGCCACGTCGAAGCTGCCCGCATGGGTGGCGCCGTCCGCGCCGACGAGCCCCGCGCGGTCGATGGCGAAGCGCACCGGCAGGTTCTGCAGCGCGACGTCGTGCACGACTTGGTCGTAGCCGCGTTGCAGGAACGTCGAGTAGATCGCGCAGAAGGGCTTCAGGCCCGACGCGGCGAGTCCGGCGCAGAAGGTCACGCCATGCTGCTCGGCGATGCCCACGTCGAAGCAGCGGGCCGGGAAGCGCTCGGCGAAGAGGTTGAGGCCGGTCCCGTCGGGCATGGCGGCGGTGATGGCGACGATGCGGTCGTCCCGCCCCGCCTCGTCGATCAGGCTTTCGGCGAAGACCCTTGTGTAGCTCGGCGCGTTCGACTTGGCCTTGGACTGCTCGCCGGTGGCCATGTCGAACTTGGAGGTGGCGTGGCCGCCGTCGACGGCACTTTCGGCCGGACGGAAACCCTTGCCCTTCTTGGTGATGGCGTGGATCAGGATCGGCCCCGTCGCGCGGGATTTCACGGTGCGCAGCACGCTCAGGAGGCTGTCCATGTCGTGCCCGTCGATCGGGCCGACATAGCTGAAGCCCAGCTCTTCGAAGAGGGTTCCGCCGAAGGTCATGCCCTTCAGCATCTCCTTCGCCCGGCGCGCGCCCTCCTGGAAGGGCGTGGGAAGGTAGCCCACCGCCCCCTTGGCGACGGCCTTGATGTCCTGGAACGGCGCGCCGGCGTAGAGGCGCGACAGGTAGGAGGACATCGCCCCGACCGGGGGCGCGATCGACATCTCGTTGTCGTTCAGCACGACGATCAGGCGGGTGCCCAGATGGCCCGCATGGTTCAGCGCCTCGTAGGCCATGCCGCCCGTCAGCGCACCGTCGCCGATCACCGCGATGGCGTCGCCCACATCGTCCGCCCCGAGCTCGCGCCCGGTGGCAAAGCCGAGCGCCGCGCTGATCGAGGTGGAGGCATGCGCCGCGCCGAACGGGTCGTAGGGCGACTCGGTCCGCTTGGTGAAGCCCGACAGCCCCGCGCGCTGACGCAGCGTGCCCATGCGATCGCGGCGGCCGGTCAGGATCTTGTGCGGATAGCTCTGGTGCGAGACGTCCCAGATCAGCTTGTCGCGCGGCGTGTCGAAGACGGCATGCAGCGCCACGGTCAGCTCGACCACGCCAAGCCCCGCGCCCAGATGCCCGCCGGTGCGGGACACGGCCTGGATCGTCTCGGAGCGGAGCTCGTCGGCCAGTTGCCGCAGGTCGCGGTCGGACATCGGCCGCAGATCGGCGGGACCGGCGACGCGGTCGAGAAGGGGGGTGTCGGATGCGGTCATGCTGTCGAGATCATCGGTCGGAACCTTATCTGTCGCGGTCGACGACGTAGCGCGCGACCTCCTTCAGGCTAGCAGCCCGGGCGCCAAAGGGCAAAAGGGCGGCCTCCGCCTCGCGCACGAGCGCCTCCGCCCGGCGGCGCGCCTCGGCGGTGCCGAGAAGCGAGACGAAGGTGGCCTTGCCCGCGCCCGCATCCTTGCCGGTGGCCTTGCCGAGGGTCGCGGCGTCGCCCTCCACGTCGAGGAGGTCGTCGGCGATCTGGAAGGCGAGCCCCAGATGGCGCGCATAATCGAGGAGCGGCGCGGGATCGGCGCGGCCCAGGATCGCCCCGGCGCGGCAGGGCCATTCGAGGAGGCGGCCGGTCTTGAGGCGCTGCAATCGCGTAATGGCGTCGATGTCGAGTGGCTCGTCCGCGGTCTCGGCGGCGATGTCGAGCGCCTGGCCGCCGACCATGCCCGCCGCCCCCGCCGCCCGCGCCAGCGTCAGGACGAGTTCGGCGCGGATGGCCGGGTCGGGATCCGTCCCATGCCCCGCCAGCTGCTCGAAGGCGAGCGTCTGTAGCGCGTCGCCGGCCAGCACGGCGGTCGCCTCGTCCCAGCGGCGGTGCACGGTCGGCCGTCCCCGACGCAGGTCGTCGTCATCCATGCAGGGCAGGTCGTCGTGGATCAGCGAATAGGCGTGTACCGCCTCGATGGCGGCGGCGGCCCGGAGCGCGCCGGCGCGCGGCACGTCGAAGAGCGCCGACGTTTCCAGCACGAGAAAGGCGCGGAGCCGCTTGCCGCCCTCGCTGGCATAGCGCATGGCCGCACCGACCGGGCCGTCGAACGGTGCCAGCGCGGCGTCGAGCGCGGTCTGGGTGTCGTCCTGCGCCGCGCGCAGCCTGTGGGCGAGGCTCACGGGTCGGCGGGCCCCGCGCCGGTGGGATTGCCGCCCGCGTCAAGGGTGATCTGCTCGACCTTTTCCTCGGCGTCCTTGAGCTTGGCGTCGCAGCGAGCCTTCAGCGCGGCGCCCCGCTCGTAGAGCTTGATGGATTCGTCGAGAGGCACGTCGCCGCGGTCGAGCTGGTTCACCACGCGCTCGAGCTCGGCGATAGCCTGCTCGAAGCTCATCGTGTTCACGTCGTCGGGGGCGTCAGCCATCGTCAAGTCCTCGCAGCACGTCCACATGGGCGGCGCCGGCCTCCGCCAGCGCGTCGAGGTCATAGCCGCCTTCGAGACACGACACCACCCGGCCCCGCGCGTGCCGCCTGGCCACGTCGCAGATCCGTCCGGTGAGCCAGACGTAATCCTCCGTCTCCCAGTTCAGGTTGGCGAGCGGGTCGGCCCGGTGCGCGTCGAACCCGGCCGAAACGAGGATCAGTTTCGGCGCGAACGCCTCCAGCCGGGGCAGGACGTCGTCGGTAAACCGCGCGCGAATCTCGGCGCCGTCGGAACCGGGGGGCAGGGGGACGTTCATCACGTTGTCGTGCGCCCCTCGTTCCGACGCGGCGCCGGTGCCGGGCCAGAGCGGCGATTGATGGGTGGAGACGAAGAGCGCGCGCGGTTCGTCCCAGAGCAGATCCTGCGTGCCGTTGCCGTGATGGACGTCGAAATCGATTACGGCGACGCGGTCGAGCCCGTGATGATCGAGCGCGTGCTTCGCGGCGACGGCGACCGTGCCGAACAGGCAGAACCCCATCGGCGTCGCGGTCTCGGCATGGTGGCCGGGCGGACGCATGGCGACGAAGGCGCTGCGGGTCCGGCCCTCCACCACCGCATCCACCGCCTGCACCGCGCCGCCGGCGGCGAGGCGGGCGGCGCGGAGCGAGCCGGGGGAAAGGAACGTGTCGGCGTCGAGCTGCGCCCAGCCTTCGGACGGGGCCGCGGCGTCGAGGCGGTCGAGATAGTCCTGCGGGTGGCAGCGCAGCAGATGCGCGTCCGTGGCGGGCAGCGCCCCGCGCCGGTCGAGCGGCATGCCCTCGAGCGCCCGGCGGATCGCGGGCAGACGGGCGACCTGTTCGGGGTGGCCCGGCGGCGTCAGGTGCAGGTCGGCGTCGGGATGCGTGATCAGAAGGGTCATCAATCGGGTGCCAGCATGTAGCCCTCGCCCCTGACGGTCTGCAGGTAGCGTGGCTGTTTCGGGTCGGCCTCCAGCTTGCGCCGGAGGCGGGTGATCTGCACGTCGACGGCGCGCTCGCTCGACATCTCGCCGTCGCGTCCGAGCTTCTCCACGAGCGAGGTGCGGGAGACAGGTTCGTGCGGGTTGGCGGCGAGGGTGCGCATCAGCGTGGTCTCGGTGATCGTCAGCCGCACGGAATCCTCTCCGCGCAGAAGCTCTCCCCGGTCGAGGTCGTAGCGAAGGGGGCCGAGATGCAGGATCTTCGACATCGCGCTGCCGGTCGCCGGAGCGCGGCGCAGGATGGCCCGGAGGCGCAGCAGAAGCTCCTTCGGCTCGAACGGCTTGGCGAGGTAATCGTCCGCGCCGGCCTCGAGCCCGGTGATCCGGTCCGACGTCTCGCCCCGCGCGGTCAGCATCAGGATCGGCATGTCGCGCGTCTCGCGGATTTCCGCGCAAAGGACGTAGCCGTTGTCGCCCGGCATCATCACGTCGAGCACGGCGAGGTCGAAATCGAGCCCGGCGAGGAGGCGCCGCGCATGGTTCGCGTCGCGCGCCGCCGTGGTCAGGTAGCCGTTCCGCACGAGGAACTTCTGCAACAGGCCGCGAATCCGCTCGTCATCGTCCACGAGAAGGACGTGAGTCTGCAGCGTGGGGGCCTCCCGGCCGTCCTGCGCGGACCGCGCGTCGTTCATGCGTCAGCTATCCTTCGTGGCCGTGAAGCGCCGTCTCAGTTCCGGGTCCATCATATGTTCGAGTACCTGCCGAAAGCCAGCCACCGCCACCGGGCCGGCCTCGCGGAAGGCCGCGCGCATCCGGGCGCGCTGCGCGTCCGACAACTTCCGTTCGAGCGTCTCGCCCGCATCCGTCAGGTAGAGATGCCGCTCGCGCCGGTCCCGGTCGCCCACGCGGCTGTCCACCAGACCGTCCTCGACCAGCGTGCGAAGGACGCGGTTCAGCGATTGCTTGGTGACGCCGAGGATGGTCAGCAGGTTGTTCACCGTGGTGCCCGGACTGCGGTGAATGAAGTGGATCGCGCGGTGATGCGCGCGCCCGTAATCGTGGCCGGCAAGGATGCGGTCGGGATCGGCGGTGAAGCCGCGATAGGCGAAGAACATCGCTTCCGTGGCCCGGCGGAGTTGCTCATCCGTCAGAAACAGGAGATTTTCGCTCTGATCCTTCGTCATTCCGGCCTCCCGTCACGAAACTATGTCAACCTTGTTGACATTCCAAGGACCGATTGCTAGCGACGCGCAGATTTCACGCAACAATATGTCCGAACTGGACAATCCAGCGACAGATACGGGATGGGGGTGGCAATGGCCGGGTCATTTGCGGAGCTCGACGGGCAGATCTGGATGGACGGGGCGCTGGTCGACTGGAAGGACGCGAATGTCCACCTGCTGACCCATGCGATGCATTACGCGAGCGCCGTGTTCGAGGGTGAGCGGGCCTATTCGGGCAAGATCTTCGAAAGCCGCAAGCATTCGCAGCGGCTGATCGATTCGGGCCGCGCGCTCGACATGGAAATCCCCTGGACCGTCGACGAGATCGAGGCTGCCAAGTACGAGGCCATGCGTGCCAACGGGCTGGAGGACGCCTATGTTCGCGTCCTGGCCTGGCGCGGGTCGGGCGAGGACATGGGCGTCAGCTCCGCGCGCAACCCGGTGCGGATGGCCGTCGCGACCTGGGCCTGGGGCAACTATTACGGCGATGCGAAGATGCGTGGCGCCAAGCTCGACATCGCCAAGTGGAAGCGGCCCTCGCCGGAAACGGCGCCGAGCCACGCCAAGGCGGCCGGGCTCTACATGATCTGCACGATGTCGAAGCACGCGGCCGAGGCGAAGGGCTGTTCGGATGCGATGATGTTCGACTATCGCGGCTACGTGGCGGAGGCGACGGGGGCCAACGTCTTCTTCGTCAGGAACGGCGAGGTCCACACGCCGACGCCGGATTGCTTCCTCAACGGGATCACCCGGCAGACGGTGCTCCGCATGCTGGCCGACCGGCAGATCAAGGTGCACGAGCGCCACATCATGCCCGAGGAACTTGAAGGGTTCGAGCAGTGCTGGCTGACCGGAACGGCGGCCGAGGTCACGCCGGTGGGACAGATCGGCGACTACAACTTCGAGGTCGGCGCCATGACGCGCGACATCGCGGAGGCCTACGAGGCGCTGGTCCGCGCCTAGCCCCCCGGCGAACGGCGTGGAGCGGCTCCGCCCCTTGGGGACGGAGCCGTCCGGGCGCGCGGGCCGGCCCTGAGGGGTCGACCCGAACTACGCGCCGACGCAGCATTGGGTGGGGGCTATGAGATGCTGCGTCGGAATGCGGGGCATTGTGCTCCCGATGGCAACGATCTGACGTGCCGGAATGGCGAATCCGGGGAGGGACCGCGGTCGGGTCCGGATCATTTCGGGGCCGGATCGCGGCAGGGTGAACGTCGCGCTAACGGGGCCGCGGCCGGATCGGGGCGAATGGACGCTTGAATCGCCTTCCCGCCCGCGCCACCTTCGTCGGGATGAACGCACCGACGCCCTTTCCGCAGGTCGAGACCATCTACTTCCACCGCTCCGAGCTTTCGGTGATCCTGTCGCTCTACGGCCGGTTCGTCGCCGCGGGCGAATGGCGCGATTACGGGATCTCCTCCCTGAAGGAGGTCGCGGTCTTTTCCGTGTTCCGCCGCACCGCCGAGCAGCCGATGTACCGCATCGAGAAGCGGCCGAAGATGGCCGCGCGACAGGGCGTCTATTCCGTGATCGGCATGGACGGGCGCGTCCTGCGTCGGGGGCACGACCTGAAGACCGTCCTGCGCGTGCTCGAGCGCAAGCTGATCCGCGCGGTGGACTGAACGCCGTGCCGCCTCTTGCCCGAACTGCGATTTGGCGATAAGGGCAGAACGGAGCGGATGGCAGGGATGATCCGTTCCTTTCAGGCATTTGAACAGACGGGGCGGCCACGAATGGGCGCATCACGGTCCTTTGCCGGCGGCTTCGAGCCGTGGCTGACCCGGCACGAACAGAAACTGAAATGGCTGGCCGTCTATCTCGGCATCGCCAGCACGATCGCCATCGTCCAGGACTGGGATCCGTGGCCCATGCTTCTGGGCCTGCCCTTCTGCGTCATCTGGATGCTGTGCGCCTGGCTCCACGGGGAGCGGCAGCTCAAGTACCTCAACGTCCTTTTCACCGGCCTGTATCTCTACGGCCTCGTCCGCTGGGTGATGCTGGCGGGTCCGGGCGTCTGATCGAAACCCGCCATTCGGAATCCTGCTCCATGCGTCTCGCACTCTTGCTCCTGTGTCTGCCCGGCTCCGCGCTGGCCGACGACATCCTTCTGGCCGCGCCCGCGACGGAGGCGGTGATCTTCGCGAACGGCGCCTCGGTCACGCGCGTGGCCGAGGCGGACCTGCCCGCCGGCGCGCACCGGCTTCTCATGCCGGTCCTGCCGGTCCTGCCGGGCGCGGACGGGCCGCCGCGGATCGAGCTGTCGGGCGCGACCCTTGGCCCGCAGGGCACCGCCGTCGCCGGGTGGATCGACGGGCGGGACTTCTTCACCCCGAGGCAGCGCGCCGCCTACGACGGCTGGATCGCCGCCCGCGACGCCGCCGAACGGGCCTCCGACGAACGGGTGGGCGCGGCCGCCGGGGTGGAAGCGGCCGAGACCCGGCTCGACTTTCTCCGCTCGATCTCGGGCGCGAACGTGACCCGGCTCGAGGCGTGGTCCGTCACCGAAACCGCGCAGACCATCGGCGAGGCGGTCGCCGGCGCGCAGCGCGACCTCGCCGCGGCGCGCGACGCCGAGCGAAACGCCCGCCGCGACCTCGAGGATGCCGATCGTGCCGAGGATCAGGCCCGCCGGGATTTCGAGGCGACCGGCGCGAATCTCGGCCCTGTCTCGCTCCTGTCGGTTGCGGTCACACTGGACGTGCCCGGCACGGTCGAGGCGACCCTCACGCAGTTCGCGCCACAGGCCGGCTGGACGCCGCGCTACGACGCCACGCTGGACGAGGGGATGGGCCGCGTGACGCTCGCGCGCAAGGTCGAGCTGTTCTCGAATGTCGGCCTGCCGCTCGCGGACGTGACGCTGCGCCTGTCGACGGCCGATCCGTTCGCGCAGACCGCGCCGCAGGAGGTCCTGCCGGACCTCGTCGTCACCGGCGATTTCCCCGTGCCCGAGCCGCGCGGGATGGCGCCCGAAGGCGCGGCGCTCGACGCGATGCGGCTCGCCGAGCCGGCCGCGGAACCGCTGCGCGCGGCGGCCGATACCGACGGGCCGATCGTCGCCTACGATTACCCCGGGCCCGTGGACATTCCCGTCGAAGGTCAGCGCGTCACGCTGCTTCTCGACACGATCGACTTCGACGCGCGCATGTTCAACCGCGCGGCCCCGCGCACCGACCGGACCGCCTTCCTGATGGCCGGGTTCGACAACAACACCGAGGAGCCGCTGCTGGCCGGACCCGTCGCGCTTTACCGCGGCGCGGAAAAGGTGGGCGAGGCGTATCTGCCGCCCGTTCCTGCGGGCGACGGGGCCGAACTCGCCTTCGGCCCGCAGGAGCATCTGCCGCTCGAATTCGTCCGCGCCGGGAACGAGGTCGGCGATCGGGGCGTGTTCCAGACCTCGGGCTACCGGCAGCAGGATCTGCTCTTTCGCATCCGGAACCTTTCGGGCGAGAGCGAGACGGTGGAGGCGCGCTACGCGCTGCCCCATGACGAGGCCGAGGACATCGAGATCGTCGTCGATGCCAGGCCGGAGCCCGCCGCCACCGGCGTCGAGGATCGTCGGGGCGTCGCGGAATGGACGCTCGACGTGCCGGCGCGCGGCGAGGTCGAGGTCGAGATCGACGTGAGCATCGAGTGGCCGGAAGGCAAGACGCTGATCTGGCGTCCCTGACGGGCCCCGGGCGTCACACCTCCACGAAGCGGTCGGCCCGGGCGTCGTAGACCTCGAGCGCGCCGCTGGTGATGTCGTTCCACATGCCGTGCAGGGCCAGGTCCCCGGCCTCGACCGCGCTTGCGACGAACGGGAACGTCATCAGGTTGTCGAGCGAGGTGAGCACCGCCCGCCGCTCCAGCGCGCGCAGCCGCTCCTCCCGGTCGGCGATGTCCCTGACCTCCTCCCAGCCGGGACGCAGAAGGTCCATCCAGCGCCCGACGAAGCTGCCGGGTTTCTCGAGATCGGGGGCATGGCCCGAGCACATCGCCTCGCAGCCCTGCACGCCGCCGCATTGCGAATGGCCGAGCACCATGATCTGCGAGACCTTGAGCGCCGTCACCGCGTATTCGATCGCCGCCGAGGTGCCGTGGCGCAGCCCGTCCGGCTCGCAGGGCGGGACGAGATTGGCGATGTTGCGATGGATGAAGAACTCGCCCTGTTCCGCTCCGAAGATCGAGGTGACGTGGACCCGGCTGTCGCAGCAGCTGATCACCATGGCCCGTGGGCGCTGTCCCTCGGTGGCGAGGCGGCGATACCACGCGGCATTCTCCGCGAAGGTGGTGGCCTTCCAGCCGTGGTAGCGTTGGACGAGCGATCCGGGCAGGGGCCGAACGGGTCTCATGGGGCCTCCGAAGCTGAGATTTCTCTCGCAATTACTCTGAAATACGGAAGGAGTTCGAGCGATTTCTCGCGTGCTTCTCCTTGGAGGGGTCACGCTTTTGCCCCGGTTCGCGGCGACCTAGGGGCCAACCGAGATACGGAGTCCGCCATGCCCGCCGCCATCGCCCTGAACCCCGCCGAGCACATCACCTTCGATCGCGATCGCCTGTTCCGTGTCTGCGACGACAAGGGGATCGATGCGGAACACTACCTGATGAACGCCCTGACCGAGATCGAGTCGCTGGTCGAGGTCGCCGAAACGCAGGCGAACGACGCCGAGGGACTGGCCCGCACCTGTTCCCGCCTTATGCGTCGGGCGGGCGAAATCGGCATGGTCACGGTGGAAGATGTCGCCCGGTCGGTGATCGACTGCCTCCTCGAGGGCAACCAGTACGGGCTGCGCGCCTGCCATGCGCGGCTCGTCCGGCTCGGCCGTCCCGGCGCGATCGCGGACTGGAGCTTCGCCCGCGCGATGCAGCCGGACGGCGCCGCCTGAATTCCCGCGATTCCGGCGGACCTTGCGGCAAGCGGTGTGGCCGCTAGAGTGGCCGGCGCCGCTGACCCGCATGCCGAGGACCGATGCTCTCCGATGACCTTCCCCGTTTCGCCGATCCCGACACGCGCGCGATCCCCCTTCGCATCCTGACCTCCACCGCCCTCGACGGCTGGCTCGCCCGTCAGGAGGGGGCCGTCCGGGACTGGGTCGCGGCGAATGGGTTCGAGGCCAGGGCGGGGCAGATATTGCGGATGCCCGCGCCCGACATGAGCGTGGCCCGCGTCCTCTTCGGCATCGGCGGCGCGAAGGACCGGGCGCGCAAGCGGTTCCTCGTTGCCGAAGCGGCCGCGAAGCTCGACGCGGGCACCTATGCGCTCGATGGTGAGATGACCGCCAACCAGATGGAGGAGGCCGCGCTCGGCTGGCTCCTCGCGTCCTACAGGTTTACCCGGTACGCCGGAAAACCACGCGGAGCGGCCCGTCTGAAGGCGCCCAAGGGCGTCGACGCCGCACAGGTGGAGGCGATCGCGGCGGGCGAAATCCTGACCCGCGACCTCATCAACACCCCCGCGAACGACATGGGCCCGGACGAACTCGAGGTTTCCGCCCGCGCCCTTGCCGACCTGCACGACGCGCGGATCGAGGTGACCAAGGGCGACGAGCTGCGCGCCGGGTTTCCGCTCATCCACGCGGTCGGCCGCGCTTCCACCCGCGCGCCGCGTCTCATCGACATGCGCTGGGGGGACGAGGGGCCGGCGCTGACGCTCGTGGGCAAGGGCGTGTGCTTCGACACGGGCGGGCTCAATCTCAAGCCCGGCGCGTCGATGGGGTTGATGAAGAAGGACATGGGCGGCGCGGCCACCGTGCTGGGCCTCGCTCACATGATCATGGCGACCGGCATGAAGCTACGCCTGCGCGTCCTGATCCCGGCGGTCGAGAACGCCGTCTCCGGCGACGCGTTCCGCCCGGGCGACATCCTCACGGCACGCAACGGCCTGACGGTGGAGATCAACAACACCGACGCGGAGGGGCGGCTGGTGCTCGCCGACGCGCTCGCCCTCGCCGCCGAGACGCCGCCCGACCTCATGATCTCGATGGCGACGCTGACGGGCGCCGCGCGGGTCGCGGTCGGCCCGGACCTCGCCCCCTACTACACCGATGACGACGCGCTCGCGATGGCGCTCAACCATGCCGGGCACCGGGTGCGCGATCCGCTCTGGCGGATGCCGTTCCACCGCCCATACGAGGCGATGATCGAGCCGGGGATCGCCGATCTCGACAACGCGCCCTCGGGCGGGTTCGGGGGCTCCATCACCGCAGCCCTGTTCCTCGACCGCTTCGTGCCCGACACGATCCGCTACGCGCATTTCGACATCTACGGCTGGAACCCCGCCGCCGCGCCGGCCCGGCCGAAGGGCGGCGTCGGGCAGGGGGCGCGCGCGATCTTCGACTCGCTCACGGACGTGCTCGCTTCATGAGCGAAGCCGATCCGCGCATGATCCCGGCAAACGGTCATGCCGCGGCGAGCGAGCTGCGCGGCAAGGTCGAGGCGGCCCGCTACGTCAAGGGTACGATCCGCACCGTGCAGCAGCCGCTCGTCAACCTGGCGGCCAGTCCGCGTAGCGACCGGACGAGTCAGCTTCTCTTCGGCGAGGCGTTCCGGGTCATCGACGAGCGCGACGGCTACGCCTTCGGGCAATCGGCGCGCGACGGCTATTGCGGCTGGGTCATCTCCGGCGCGCTCGCCCGGCAGGAGGCGGCGACGCACTGGGTCGCGGCGCCGGCCACGCATCTCTATCCCAAGGCGCGGCTGAAGGCCCCGGCAGAGGTGGCGATCTTCTTCGGCAGCCAGGTTCGCGTCTCCGCCGATCTGGGCGACTTCCAGCGGATCACGACCGGCCATTTTGTGCCCACGGGCCATCTCCAGCCGCTCCGCGCGCGGTTCGGCGACCCGGTGGGCGTGGGCGACACGTTTCTCGGCACGCCCTATCTCTGGGGCGGATGCTCCCGCTGGGGGATCGATTGCTCCGGCTTGGTGCAGCAGGCGCTCATCGCCTGCGGCATCGACTGCCCCCGCGACAGCGACCAGCAGCAGGCGATCGGGCGCGCCCTCGACGCGGAGGAGCCGCTGCGGCGCGGCGACCTCGTCTTCTGGCAGGGCCATGTCGGCATGATGTCCGACGGCGCGACCCTGCTTCACGCCAACGCGCACCACATGGCCGTCGCCTACGAACCGCTGGCGGAAGCCTGCGCCCGCATTCGCGAGAACGACCCGACGGGACGCGGCGACATCATCGCGCGCCGCCGCCCGGAGGCGCGCTGAAGCTGAACGGAGACACCAGGTCCGGCAAGGAAGCGGTCGCTTCGGAGAGGGCAGGCCTCGTCCGGATCTGGGGGCCGTCCGGTCCTGTATCCGGTTTGATCGGTCGGCGGACGTGAGCGATGGAGGCATCCGCCGCCGCGACCCGAATGCTCGGACCCGCTTCGACGATCCCGGGACGCTGCCGCCCTGCCTCAGCCCTTCCGAAGAACGCGCGTGCCGAGCGTTTCGGCGATCTGCACCGCGTTCAGCGCGGCGCCCTTGCGGAGGTTGTCGCTGACCACCCAGAGGTTGAGGCCGTTCTCGACGGTGGAATCCTGCCGGATGCGGCTGACGAAGGTGGCGAAGTCGCCGACGCATTCGACCGGCGTGACGTAGCCGCCATCCTCGCGCTTGTCGACAACGAGCACGCCCGGCGCGGTGCGCAGGATGTCGCGCGCCTCGTCCTCGTCGAGGAAATCCTCGAACTCGATGTTGATCGCCTCGGAATGGCCAACAAAGACCGGCACGCGGACGCAGGTCGCGGTCACCTTGATGCTCTTGTCGATGATCTTCTTCGTTTCCACGACCATCTTCCACTCCTCGCGGGTGGAGCCGTCCTCCATGAAGCTGTCGATATGGGGAATGACGTTGAAGGCGATCTGCTTGGTGTAGACGCTCGGCGCCCGCTCCTGGCCGGGCACGTACATGCCCTTGGTCTGGTCCCAGAGCTCGTCGATCGCGTCCTTGCCGGTGCCGGAGACGGATTGGTAGGTGGAGACGACGACGCGCTTGATCCGCGCCCGGTCGTGCAGCGGCTTCAACGCCACCACCATCTGCGCGGTGGAGCAGTTCGGGTTGGCGATGATGTTCTTCCTGGAATAGCCCTCGACAGCCTCCGGGTTCACCTCCGGCACGACGAGCGGCACATCGGGATCGTAGCGGTAGAGCGAGGAATTGTCGATCACGACGCAGCCGGCCTTCGCGGCCCGTGGCGCGTGGATCTTGGTCGCCTCCGAGCCCACGGCGAAGAAAGCGATGTCCCAGCCGGCGAAGTCGAACTGTTCGAGGTCCTTGGTCCTGAGGGTCGCGTCGCCGAAGCTCACCTCGGTTCCCATGGACTTGCGCGAGGCCAGCGCCGCGATCTCGTCCACCGGGAACTGGCGCTCGGCCAGGATGTTCAACATTTCACGGCCCACATTGCCCGTGGCGCCGCAAACGACGACCTTGTAACCCATTTCTACGTCCTTCGCTTGGTGCGCGGTCCCTAGACCACGGGCATGGCGAACGGAAGGCCACGCAGAATCATCCTCACGCTTGACTGAGACTGGTTCGGATCACAGAATGGTTAACGAAGTGCTTGATCGCTTCGTGTTTGTTTTTGTGTTCGGGAATGGTCTCATGAAATTGTCACCTGTACTTTACCTCTTTGCCGGGGCGTCCTTTGCCGTAGCCGCGTCTGTTGCGAACGCCGCAGTCGTTCGGATCGAGGAATCAAGCTTTCTTTCGGGCGCGGGCCTCATCACCTTTTCAGAGTTTGGCCTCGACACCGTGAACCCGACCTATGCGCCGGCCGATTATGGCGGCGATAGTGCGTCGCCGACCGTCGGAACGGGCGGGTATTTCGTCGGACAGTCGCTCAGCGCCGACGCAGCGACGGATTGCCCCGGCGCGGCCGCGACCGCCTGCATTGTCGGCACGCCGTCCGGCCCCCTTGCGCTCGACGGGGACGCGCCGACTACGTTCATCGCCGAGGACGGCGCGACACCCACCAGCCCGACCCTGAGCGGGCGGCCGTTGTTCAACGGTCCGATCGCCCTCCTCTTCAGCGAGGACCAGTACGGCGTCGGCTTTACAGCCGGCTTCTTCGACGCGGCTATGTCAACCGGAATCACCGCCTTCGGCCGGGACGGCACTCTGCTCGGGACGGTCCTGAACGAGGGCCGAGGGATCGAGTTCCTGGGCTTGGTCTCCGAAGATGCCGACATCGCCGGTGTGTTTCTCGACCTCGTCGGCTCGGAGCCTGCGGGCTTCGTTATCGACAACCTCCGCTTCGGGAATCGTGGGGACGTGGATCCGGGTCCGAGCCCGGTGCCCCTTCCGGCAGGCTTCCCGCTCATGCTCGCAGGCTTGGCCGCGATCGGCGTCGCGGGGCGCAAGCGTCACTGAATCCACCTGGGACAGGGGGCCGGCGGCGTCGAGGTCGGCGGCCGGTTCCCTCCCGACGTCAAACTTTCTTGGCCAGCGCCTCGACGAGATCGTCTTTCGACATGTCGGACCGGCCTTCGAGGTCGCGGGCGCGGGCCATCTTCATCAGCTCCTCCTTGGTCCGGTGGGACAAGGCGGCCTCCGAGCCGTGGCCGCGCCCGTTCTCGTCGGTGGCGTTCTCGATGGCATCCAGCAGCTCGTCCTTCGACATCGCGCTGCGACCCTCGATGTCTAGGTCGCGGGCGCGCGCTCCCAGCATCTCCTTCGTGGGGCCGTGCGCCTTGATATGCGCGACCTTCTCCCGCACGTCGTCGGGCTGGTCCACGAACTGGTCGTCGCTGCCCTGTTTCTTCCGGGTCGAGCGAGCATATTCCTCGTCGGTCAGGAGCATCCGCACCTTCTTCGGCAGGTAGCGCTCGCCCGTGTTGCCGCTTTCACCGCCGGATTTGGTGCCCCAATCCTCTTTGGTCCATTCATGGAGGCTGGTGTCGTCCTGGTCCGGCCCGTCGTCGTCGTAGCCGCCGCCGCGTTTCTTGTATTCCTGCACCGCCATCTGCGCCTTGTGCGCGGACCATTGCCCGGACTCGCCACCCTTGTCGCCTTCGGTGATCTCCGTCTTGACCTTCTCCCAAAGCTCGGGGTCGGTCCGCTTCGCATCGGTCATGACATCCTCCGTATCTCGAAAGGAGAACGAGGCGGGAGACGATCCGGTTCGCGGCTGCGGCGGGGCGACGCGGGGTCAGTCGCGGCTGTCGGGGGCGAAGGCGTAGACGGCGCAACCCGCCACGAGCGCGAGCGCGAAGGTCGCGAACAGGACGCGGTAGGCCGCCGCCCCGCCGCCCGCCGCCTCGAAGAGCGGGCCGGTCGCGAACTGCATGATGCCGACGCCGCCGATGGAGCAGAGGTTCAGGAAGGTCACGCCCCGTCCCACGAGATGCGGCGGGAAGAACGCCCGTCCGTGCGCCATCGACATCGCGTAGCTCGACCCGAACGCGCCGATCGCGGCGAAGAGCGCGACGGTCGCGGCAAGGGGCGGCACCGGAACGAGCCACAGCGCGGCGCAGGCGGCGGCACCAAGGAGGTTGCCGCCGATCACCACCCATTTTCGCGTGCCGAGCAGCCGGTCGAGGGGGCCGTAGAGCAGGTTGCCGAGGATCATCGCGACCCCCATGGCGAGCGTCACCGGACCCACCAGCGCCGCCCCGTGGAACTCCGCGATGTAGGGTCCGGCCCAGAGCCCGCGAAGCCCCGCGGCGGGGGCGTAGTTCACGAGGAGCATCGGCGCGACGAACCACATCGCCGGGATCCGCAGGACGTCGAGGAGCGAGCCGCGCGCCGGTCCCGTGAGCGCGTCGGGGTCGCGAACGAAGACCCAGCAGCCGAGAGCGGTCAGGATCGTGATCCCCGCCAGGCCCCAGAGCGCCCCGCGCCAGCCGATCGCCTCCGCGGCGAGGCTCAGCGGAACGGACGCGGCGATGTTGCCGAGAGATCCCAGACCCACGAGGACCGAGGCCAGTGTGGCGAAGACGGCGGGACGATAGACGCGGGCGAAGATGTAGTAGCTCGCCATCAGCACCGGCGCGCAGCCCGCGCCGATCAGGGCCATCGCCACCGTGATCTGCCAGGCGGCCCCGGCCGTCGCGAAGATCACCGCGCCGCCGCCACCCGCCACGCCCAGCATCGCGGCCGACGTCTGGCGCGGCCCGAGCCGGTCGAGCGCCATTCCCACGGGGATCTGCATCGCCGCGAAGGACAGGAACCAGATGCCCGAGGCGAGGCTCAGATCGGTCGGCGTCAGGCCGAGATCCGTGAGCAGGTCGGGCGCCAGGACCGCGAGAAAGGCCCGGTAGAACTGACTGAGGATGTAGGCCAGAAGCAGAAGGGCGAGACCGCGTTTCATGGCCGGCCCGTGGCACGGGGGCCGGAGGGTCGCAAGCGGGATCGACAGGGCGGTTTGCCGGGGGGGCGGAACCTGCTTTAAGCGCGGAATCTGATCGGGAGGCCCGTATGACCGAGGTCGTCGTCACCAACCTGAACCCGCGCTTCACCGGCGTCTCCTCGACGGCCGCCCGGCTGATCCCGATTCAGGCGGCGCAGTTCGATCTGGCGCTGGCGGGCCATCCGCTTCCCGGCTGTCCGAAGCCGGTCACGCTCGCGCGGGCGCGGGCGCTGACGCGGACCCCGCCTCCCGACCGGCCCTTCGCGATCTGGCACGTGCGGCGCAACAACGAGATGCGGGCGGCGCTCTGGGCGCGCGACGTGCTGCGCCTGCCGATCCGGATCGTCTTCACCTCCGCCGGCACGCACCGGCATTCGGCGCTCCCGCGCTGGCTGATGGGGCGGATGGACGCGCTGATCGCGACGATTCCGGCGGCGGCCCGGAACAAGCCGCATGTCCGGGCCGTGGTGCCGCACGGCGTCGACTGCCGCGTCTGGCATCCGGCGAAGGACCGCGCCGCCGCCTGGGCCGCGACCGGCTTTCCCGGCCGGCGTGGGGTGGCGGCCGTGGGCCGCGTGCGGGAGTCGAAGGGGACGGATCGTTTCGTGGAAACGATGCTGCGCGTGCTGCCCAAGCACCGCGACGTCACCGCGCTCGTCCTGGGCCTCGCACGCCCGCAGGACCGCGCGTGGCAGGACGACTTGCGGGCGAAGGCACGCGCGGCCGGTCTGGGCGACCGGCTGCTGTTTCCCGGCGAGATCCCCGCGCACGACATGCCCGCGCTGATCCGCGCCTGCTCGCTCACCGTGCCGCTGCCGCGCTATGAGCCCTACGGGATGACGCCGCTGGAAGGCATGGCCTCGGGCGTGCCCTTCGTCGGCTCGCCTACCGGCGCGTTCAGCACCTTCGCCGCCGACGGCACCGCCGGGATCGTCGTAGAGGAGGGGAACCTCGTCGATGACGCGGCGGCGGCGGTGGACACGCTGCTCGCCAATCCGGACTGGCTGGCCAAGATGGCCCGACGGGCGCGGGAGCGGGCGGTGGCCTTCCACTCGATTGAGACCGAGGCGGCCGGGATCGGCGCGGTCTACGAGACGCTCTGGGAGGAGGGCCGGAGCGCGCGGGCGCGCATCGCCTCGTAACACGGCAGCGCCGCGGCGAGGAGGTCGTCGCGCCGGACTTCGGGGAGCGGACCTTCCGGCCCGGCGAAACCCGTCGAGCGATGCACGGCGTTGTACCAATGCGCGGCCCAGACGCCGTCCGAGGCATGGCCGCCCGCGGGCCAGGCGAGCATCGCCTCGGAGAAGTCGAGGCCGATCTCCGCGCAAAGACGCCCCAGCATCCCCCGCGGATCGTCGCGCAGGTCCGCGGTGTCGAGCACTACGCCGCCCAGCCGGTCGTAGAGGCTGGCCTGCGCGGCGAAGCCGATCGCGTCCTCGTCGATCTCGTCGCGCTTCTCGTTGTAGCTCGCGATCACGCGGGCGGGATGGCGGATGAGGTGGACGATGGCCGCCCCCTCCGCCCAGTCGAGCGACATGCCGGGCATCATGTGGTGCGCCATGTGCTTCTGATACACATGGGGCGATCCCTCCCGCGCGCAAAGCTCCGCGACCTCGGCCGGATCGACGGGCTGGCTCGAAAGGATCGCGTCCCGCAGCGGATGCCGGAGGCCGGTGGCGGCGAGAAAGGCCGCATAGAACGGCTCGTCCATGACGTCGCAATCGGAACGGTTCCCGAAGGCGTACATCATGGCGGTAGACAGGTTCCGGGGGCCGGACCAGGCGACGATCCTCATGCGGGCCTCCTTTTCGAGACGTCGGCGTTCTGGAGTCGGCCCTAGAGGGTTTCGTCCGCCGGCGCCACGATCCTTTGCGCTCGAACGATCGGTGCAGACGGGGACGGAGGCGCGACCGTGGACCCCTCCGGGGTCAGCCGTCGTCCTGTCGGAGCAGGTAATCGACGAGCTCGGTCCGCTGAAAGCGTGGCATCTGGTTGTCGTCCGAGATCATCGTGACGCGCAGGCGGCCCTCCGCGTCCTGCCATACGTCGATTCCCTCGAGGTTGTCGTGCTGTCCCAAGTGGCTTTCGAGCTCCGTCCGCTCGTCGCCGCCATCGAGCTCCACGCTGCGGACCCGGGTCCGGAACCCGATAACGGCGAACTCGCGCTCGAGCACGTAGAGCCGTCCGTCCGGACCGATATCGGCGCCCGAGACGAGGTAGCCGCCCCGCCGGGGAAGGGCGAAGGGCGTCGTCCATTCCCCGTCGGCGAAGCGGAACACGGGGAACGGGCGGCGCAGGTCGCCCGTCTCCTCGGGGATCGCGTAGAGGGCGCCCGACGCGTCCGCGGCGAGCGCCTCGATGCCCGCATTGTTGTCGAACGATCCGAAGTCCGGCGGAACCGGCAACGGGACCGGCACGCCGTCCAGGCCGTCGAAGCGCATGATGCGGTGCCGTCCCTCGTAAGCGACGAAGAAGGCGCCTCCGGCCTCGGCGATCGATTCCGCGTCCCGTCCCCATTTTTCGGCCGCGCGACGCCGTCCCGCCTCGGGTGCGAGCGCGCCGCTCGACGTCACCGTCACGCCCGACACAACGCCGTCGACGTCCCGCGCGAGCGTGCCGCGGATCCAGCTGCCCCGGTCCGACAGCGTGACGAAGCCCGGCCCCTCCGGCGCGAGCCAGAGTGCGGAATAGCCGCCCGCGTCGCGGAACGGCGGGGTCCAGACATGGCTGCCGAGATGCTCGCCGCCCGCGACCGGCCCCGAAAGGAGCCAGGCAGCGATTCCGAGGGCGGTGCCGATCAACGCGACGACAGCACCGTGCGACATTGCGTCGGCAGATCAGCCAAGTCGAGGTCCCGCCGGGGCGTGGCGGGCGGCGCGTTCGGATCGGGCGGCGGCGGGTCGAGGATGTTGCTCACCCATTGCAGGGCGTCCGCGCATCCGTCGCCCGGCGGCGGCGGCGCCTGGTCCTCGCAGCTCGCCGCGCCCGGCGGGCAGGCGATGCGGACATGCATGTGGTAATGGTGCCCCCACCACGGGCGCACCTTCCGGAGCCAGGACCGGTCCCCCGTCTCGTCGGCGCACATCCGCACCTTCGCGCCGGGGAAAATGAAGATGCGTGCGGTGCGCGGATCCTGCGCGGCGCGCTTGACCAGTTCGTGCTGTCCCCGGGTCCAGTTGCCGTTCACATAGGCGCCCTCGCTCCGGCGCATCGACACGGCGGACAGATCCTCGCGCGCGCGCGGCGACAGGCTCATGTCGGTCGCGGGATAGAGCCAGATGTCGGCGTCGAGCCCGATCTGGTGGCTCGCATGGCCGGACGTCATCGGGCCGCCGCGCGGCTGGCTCATGTCGCCCACGTAGATGCCGCCCCAGCCGATCCGGTCCATGTGGCGGGCGACGTCCTGCACGAGGTCGACGAGGTCCGGATGGCCCCAGTTGCGGTTGCGCGACAGCCGCATCGCCTGCCAGGACGGCCCTGTCTCGGGCAGTGGCACGAGCCCCGCGGCGCAGCCTCGCGAATAGCCGCCGAACGGCTCCGCCGGTTGTTGCGAACCGGCCCGGACGGCGCCGAATGCGTTCTTGGCGAGCTGCGCGGCAGCGGGCGGTGCGGCAACGACGAGGCACAGGGCGAGGTAGCAGGCGAGGGACCGGATCATGCGGTGACTCCTTCGGGTTCGACCCAGACTAGCAGGATCAGGCCGGCGGTGAAGAGGGCCACGAGGGGCAGCACGCCGATTTGCTGCGACCCGGAGGCGAGCGTGGCCACGCCGATCAGGAACGGCGCGAGGAAGGACGTGGCCTTGCCCGCCAGCGCGTAAAGCCCGAACCCCTCGGTCATGCGCGCGGGGTCGGTCTGGCGCACCAGCATCGTCCGGCTCGCCGCCTGCAGCGCGCCGCCCGCCCCGCCGATCGCCGCGCCGAGGAGGTAGAACGCGATGTCGGGCAGGGGCGAGCCCTCCGGCACCGGCAGGAACAGCACGGCGTCCGGCGTCACCGTCACCACGAGAAGCGTCACGGCGAGGAGGACGGAGATGCAGGCCGCGATCACCGGCTTCGGCCCGCGCGCGCGGTCGGCCCGCCCGCCCGCCCAGGCGAAGATCGCGCCGGTGATCGCGGCGAGGATGCCGAAGACGCCGATATCCACGACCGACCAGCCGAGCACGCCCGCCGTGTAGATGCCGCCAAAGACGTAGAGCCCGTTCAGCGCGTCGCGGTAGAGCATGGAGGACAGCAGGAACGACGCGAAGCTGCGTCGGGCCGGCAGCGCCCGCACCGTGTCCCGGAGACCCCGCAGCGCCCGCCCGAGCGGCAACGCCTCGCCCGGGGGGCGCCGAACAGGGCGGACCCAGAGGAAGAAGGGCACCATGAACACGATGTACCAGAGCGCGGTGAACGGCCCGACGAAGCGCGTGCCTTCCCGCGTGTCGGGGTCGAGCCCGAACACGGGCGCGATGCCGATCAGCGTCGTGCCGGCTTCGGACTCGGCGAAAAGCGTCAGCATCACCAGAAGCGACAGCACGCCGCCGACATATCCCAGCGCCCAGCCGGAGCCCGAAATCCGGCCGATCTCCTCGCGCGGGCCGAGGCCGGGCAGCATCGCGTTGGTGAAGATCGTCGCGAACTCCATGCCGAGGAGCCCGAGGCCGAAGACCGCGAGGATGGGCCAGACCGTTTCCGCCCCCGGCGCCGCGAACCAGAGCGCCCCGGCGCCGAGGACGTAGAGACCGGAGAACAGCCAGATCCAGCCCAGATGCCGCCCCGACGCATCCGCGAGCGCGCCCAGCACCGGGGCCAGCACCGCGATCGCCGCCCCCGACAGGGCGATGGCGAAGCCCCAGGCGGATTGCGCCGCGACCGGGTCGTCCATCACCGCGCTGGCGAAGTAGGGACCGAAGACGAAGGTCAGCAGCAGCGTGTTGTAGGGTTGCGACGCGAAGTCGAACATCATCCAGCCGCGGACGCGACGCCTCGGCGCGATGTCGGTCATGGCCGCCCTCCGGATCCCGGCGCGACCATTCCCGCGAATGGCCGCGAGCGCAACGGGCCTCAGCCGATCCCGCGCGGAACGGGCGGGGCCGGTTCCGGCGGCCAGGGCCGGTCCCCGTCCGCCGCGATCCAGGCCGCGACCCAGGGTGGCAGCGATGGCGAGCCGCCCGCGACGCCCATCGCCTCGACCACACGGGCGGGCGCGACGATCCCCCCGGGCGAGGTCACCGCGGTCCGCAGCAGCGCCTGGGAGCAGCAGGTGCCGCGGACCCACATCGACTGCACCATGTAGAC
This sequence comes from uncultured Jannaschia sp., assembly GCF_947494025.1. GTDB lineage: Bacteria > Pseudomonadota > Alphaproteobacteria > Rhodobacterales > Rhodobacteraceae > Jannaschia. The sequence goes on along the minus strand of NZ_CANLTQ010000001.1, from coordinate 649,178 downwards.
GAAGCGGTCGTCCCAGCCGACGCTGCGGGTGCGCATCTCGATCCGGTCGAAGACCCGCACGCGTCGGCGGTAGCGCACGCTCGACCCCGCCACGGTCAGGCCCCAGCCCCGCGCCTTCAGGACCGGCATGAGGCCGACCCGCGCCCCCGCGCTCAACCGCCCGAGATCGTAGAGGGTGAGCGTCCGGCCGTTGTTGAGCTCCATCCACGGGTCGATGTCCCAGGGCCAGCAGACATGATGGGAGACATGCTCCCCGGTCAGGCTCAGCGGCCCGTCCTTGCGGTGACGGAACATCTGCCAGGCGAGGCGTACGAACGGATACATGACCCCGCCCATCGCCCGGCCGGCCGGCATCGTCAAGCCGCGTGGCCGGCGGCCCCCGCTGGCAGGCGCGTGGCGTTTACGCTTTCCGCGTCCGACGCTTGAAGCACCCGGCCGGCGCCTCTAGATCGAGGCGAACCGAGGGAGACCGCATGGACCTGCTCATTCGCATCGCGTTGCTGCTGCTCGACGTGGCGTGGTTCTTCGCCATCGCGCACATCATCATGTCGTGGCTGATCAACTTCAACGTGCTGAACACGGGCCAGCCTATCGTGGCGTCGCTCTGGGACGGGCTGAACCGCATTCTGGAGCCGGCCTACAGCCGCATCCGTCAGGTGCTTCCGAGCACCGGCGCGCTCGACCTCGCGCCGCTCGTTTTCCTGCTCGCGATCATCATCATCCGCATGATCCTGCAGGAGGCCGCGATCAGCGCCGCCATGCGCTGAGGGTTCGCTTGCCCTTGCAAATGACGTCTCGCTGACGGCACCCTCGCGGCATGAACACCGAGACGGACCGGATCGGCACGCACGAGGCCGAGGAAGACGAGCGCAACGCGAACATCCTGATCTGGGTGAACGGCCGCCTGACCCCGCGGGCGGAGGCGACGGTCTCGGTCTACGATTCCGGCTTCATGCTGGGCGACGGCGTGTGGGAGGGGCTGCGGCTCTACGAAGGGCGCTGGACGTTCCTCGACGAGCATATCGCGCGCCTGTTCGAGGCGGCGAAGGCCATCGATCTCGATATCGGCATGACCCCCGATCAGGTGATGGACGCGCTGGAGGCGACGCGTGCGGCGAACGCGATGACGACCGACGCCCATGCCCGGCTGATGGTCACGCGGGGGGTGAAACGCCTGCCGTTCCAGCATCCGCGGCTTTCGACGCAAGGCCCGACGATGGTGATCATCATGGAACATTCGCGTCCGAGGATCCCACGGCCCGTCCGGCTCGCCACCGTGCCGCATCTTCGCGGCCTGCCGATGACGCAGGACCCGAAGCTGAACTCGCATTCCAAGCTCAACTGCATCCTCGCCTGCATCGCCGCCGAAAAGGCCGGCGCGGACGAGGCGCTGATGCTCGACGTGCACGGCTTCGTGAATACGACCAACGCCTGCAACTTCTTCATCGTGCGGCGCGGCGAGGTTTGGACCTCCACCGGCGATTACTGCATGAACGGCATCACCCGTCAGAAGGTGATCGACCTGTGCCGTGCCAACGGCATCCCGGTCTTCGAGCGCAACTTCTCGCTGGTGGATGCCTACGGGGCCGACGAGGCGTTCCTGACCGGCACGTTCGGCGCACAGACGCCGGTGGGCGAGATCGACGGCCGGGTGATCGGAACCGGCCGGATCGGCCCGGTGACGGAGCGATTGCGCGGATTCTACAAGACGCTCGTGATGCCCTGATCGAACCGCACGCAACCAAAAGGCGAAGCTTGTGCGATTTCGCACATAGTTACTTTAGATATCGCAATATCTGTTTATAAATAGTTTGGTCGGACACCGGACAGACGATCCCAGGGCGTGTCCGTTTGAGAGACCTCGCGTCGCGCTCTTGCCCCTTTCGGACCAAGAGCCTCCCATGACCAAGCTGCCGATCTGCCCGAACGGGCAGAACTGTCTTATCTACGCCATGTCCACGGAGGATCGCGACGCGATCGAGCCGCACCTGAAGATGACCGGGCTGGAGCAGCAGCAGGTGCTCGAAATCGCGAACGAGCCCATCGAGACGGTCTATTTCCCGACCTCGGGCATCGGCTCGATGATCGCGCTCGGCGGTCAGGGCCGCAAGATCGAGGTCGGCCTCTTCGGTCGCGACGGCATGTCCGGGACGGCCATCGTCATGGATACGGGTCAGTCGCCGCTGGAGATCGTCATGCAGGTCGGCGGGCAAGCTCTCGCGATCGAGGCCGAGCGGCTTCAGGAGCTGATGGAGGCGCGTTTCTCCATCCGTCGGACGTTTCTTCATTACGTCCAGATCCTGGCGACGCAAACGGCGCAGACGGCACTCTCGAACGGACAAAGCAAGCTGGAGGAGCGCCTCGCGCGCTGGCTGTTGATGTGCCACGACCGGATCGGCGGCGACCAACTGGAGCTGACCCACGACTTCCTGTCGATCATGCTGGGCGTCCGGCGGGCCGGGGTGACGGTCGGCACGCACCTGCTCGAGGGCAAGGGGCTGATCCGTGCGACCCGGGGCGTGATCCGGGTGCTCGACCGCGACGGCCTCGAGGAACTGGCCGAGGCGTCCTACGGCGTCCCGGAGCGGGAATACGAGCGGGTCATGGACTAGCGCCGCGATCCGTGAAGCGGCAGGTCGATCTCGAAGGTCGCGCCGGCGCCCGGTCGGACGCGGATCGTTCCGTCGAGCCGCTCGACCGTGGAGGTCACGATCGACATGCCCAGACCGGGATGACCGTCCAGCGCGAACCCTTCGGGCAGACCGGGGCCGTCGTCCCGGACGCGGAGGCGCAGGATCGTCGATCCGTCCCGAACCATGTCGACGGTAACCTCCACCGGCCCGTCGCCGTCATCGCCGTGCTTGACCGAATTGATCGCCAGCTCGGTCACGATGATGCCGATCTGCACCGCGGTCGCCGCGGGTGCCATTGCCTGAGCCGCATTGATCCGGATACGCGCGCCCGTCGTCGCCTCGATGTCGGATCGTATTCCCTCCAGATAAGTCGCCGCATCGACGTCCTCATCCGGCGCGAGGCGCGACAGCGCCCCGTGCAATCGTCCCATTGCCATCAACCGAAGCGACGCCGCCGTGAGCGCGGCCCGAGCGGAGGCCACGTCGTCGATCCTGCGGCTTTCGGCGCGCAACATCGCGGCCGCGAGTTGGAGGCTGTTGGCGAGGCGATGGTTCGACTCGGCCCGTTGCACCTCCTTGGAACGAGACGACATCGCGTCAGGCTTTTCAGATGCCCGACCGCCTTCACGAGCCGGGTCATGATCGGTCTCAAACATGGCAGGCGCACATCGCGGTAATGTCGAGGATGGCCTTACGGTATCAGAGAATTAACGCCCCAAAACGGTCTGTGCGTCACCGTACATTGGAAAGCCGTCGCGCACCGAGATCCGGTAAGACGATCAGGACGTCGTCGTGGGCAAACCCTTTGGGCCTTCGGCGAACGCGCAGGTCCCCGCGAGGGAGTCGGTAGGCCACGTGATGTGTTCGACGCGTCCGACGGGCCCTCGCCGGCGATGCGCCTACGATCCTGCGAGGCCCGTATCCGCGCGAAGAGACTGTCCAGGGCCCCGCAGGTTCTCGCGGATCCGTCGTCGTCGGACGCCGCCATTTGCCGACACGTCGCAACTTCGGTCGGGAACCCGCGTTGTCGCCACGTGGGCCGCGTGCGCCCGCGTCCCATGAGAAAGGCAATACATGACCGGCAAGACCATGTTCATCACCGGCGCCTCGAGCGGGATCGGCGCCGCGACCGCGCGGGCCGCCGTGAAGGCCGGCTGGAACGTCGGGCTTTTCGCGCGCAGCGCGGACAAGATAACGGCGCTGACCGAGGATTTGGGCGAGGCGGCGCTCGCCCTGCCCGGGGATGTCACCCGGCTCGACGAACAGCAGGACGCGTTGCAGCGCCTTGCGGACCGGTTCGGCGGCGTCGACGCCGCCTTCGCCAATGCCGGCACGGGACTGGAGGTGCCGGGCACCGAGAACGGCGACCCCGAGGCATGGCACCACCTCGTCCATATCAACATCCTGGGCGTGCTCTACACCGCCAAGGCCGCCCTGCCGCATCTGAAGCCGCGGAAGGGACACATGCTGATGACGGGGTCGGCCGCGGGCCGGCGCTCCATTGCCGGCTCCGTCTACGGCGCGTCGAAATGGTTCGTGCACGGCTACGGCGGCAACCTGGCGGAGGAGATGTCGGAATGGGGCGGCCGCTGCACGATCATCGCGCCGGGCATGGTCAACACGGGTTTCTTCGACGAGGAGAAACCCGACAAGATCCAGCCGGACGACATCGCGGAGGCGGTTCTCTACGCCGTCTCCACGAGCGACAAGGCTTCCGTGCGAGAGGTGTTCGTCATGCCCGCCTGACGCGCGGCGGGCGTTCCCGCCGCCCTCGGCCGGAATGCCCTCTTCGCCATGTATCCGAGCCAGGCGTCCTCCGGCCTGCAGGATCGTCGCAGCCTCAGCCGATGCGCGCCGCCGAAAGCGCGATGGCCTGCTGATAGACCGTCGCAGCGTTCCACTCATTCAGGATCCGGAAGTTCGTCGTGCCCTCCTGGAACGGCTGGCCGGGTTGCCAACCCTTCTGACGCAGGAAGTTCGCCGTCGAGGCGAGCGCGTCGGCCATGTCGTAGAAATCGACCCGCCCGTCGCCGTTGCCGTCCACCCCGTAGCGCAGCGCGTTGCCGGGCAGGAACTGCGTATGTCCGAGTTCCCCGTGCGCGGCGCCGTTCTGCTCGGGCGACAGCATGCCGCGATCGACCATCGACAGCGCGGCCAGCGCGTGCGGCGTGAAGAAGTCGCTGCGCCGGCAATCGTAGGCCACCGTCAGGATCGAGGAGACGACGTTCTCGGACCCCATGTTATTGCCGAAGCCCGTCTCCATCCCGTGGATCGCGAGCAGGATGCCGGCCGGCACGCCATAGCGCGCCTCGAGGTTCTGGAAGAAGGCACGATTCCGGTCGAGCCGCCGGTTCGCCTGCGCCGCGAACCCGTCGAGCGAGCCCAGACGGATGCGGATGAAGTCGTCCAGCGCGTAGTTCACGCCGGTCTGGTTACGGTCCGCCTTGATGGTCCGCGTGGCGTAGCGCGCGCCCGCGAGCGCCCGCAATCCGCGCTGGCCGATCCCGGCGGCGGCGGCCTCCTCACCGAATGCCCGCTTCCAGTTTTCCCATCCGCCGGCATCGTTGCCGCATTGAGCCGAAAGAGCTGGCGTGGCGGCGAAGGCAAGCAGGGCGGCGGCGCGGAAAAGCGGGGCGCGGAACATCGGGACGTCTCCTGGGAGGGGGGCAGGTCGGCGGGACCATAGGTCGCCCGCCCCCATACGGCAACAACGCCCCGGCGCTATCGGATAACGCGTGCAATCCGCTCGATCCTGTCCATGTCGAGCGAGCGGGCGAGGTGGTCGGCCAGCCGGTCGAGCGTGGCCTCGACCCCGGCGCCGTAATCGGTTGCGCGCATCGGGGCGCCCAGTCGGGCAAGAAAGGCTGCGCGGAACGCGTCGCCGGCGAAGAGCCCGTGGAGGTAGCAGCCCCGCACCCGTCCGTCCGGGCTCGAGGCGCCCACCCGTTCGCCCTCGACCTCGAGCCAGCCGCGCGCCGTGTCGGGGCCGGCGGTCTGCCCCATATGGATCTCGTAGCCGACGAGGTCGGCGCCGCTCGCCACATCGCGGGCGGCGACCCGCGCAAGGTGCTTCTTCGGGGCAAGCGCCGTGTCCACGTCGAGCAGGCCCAGCCCCAAGACCGTGGCGGGCGGCCCCTCGATGCCGTCCGGATCCGACAGGCTACGTCCGAGCATCTGGTAGCCGCCGCAGATGCCCAGCACGTGACCGCCGCGCCGGTGATGCGCCGTGAGGTCGATGTCCCAGCCGTTCGCGCGGAACGCTGCGAGATCCGCGATGGTCGATTTCGATCCGGGGATCAGGATCAGGTCGGCGACGGGCAGGGCGCGGCCGGGCGGGACGATCTCCACCGAAAGGGCGGGATCGGCGGAAAGCGGATCGAGGTCGTCGAAATTGGCGATCCGGCCCAGCTGGGGCACCGCGATGCGGAACGCGCCGTCGCGGGGGCGGGAGCGGATGTCCAGCACGTCCTCCGCCGGCAGGCGCCACGCCTCCTCGAACCACGGCACGATACCGAGTCCGGTCCAGCCGGTCCGCACGGTGATCTCCCGCATGCCGTCCGCGAAGAGCGTCGCGTCGCCGCGGAACTTGTTGACGAGGAATCCCTCGATCCGGGCGGCGTCGCCGGGGGCCAGGACCGCCTGCGTGCCGACGAGCTGCGCGATGACGCCGCCGCGGTCGATGTCGCCGGCGAGGATCACCGGCAGATCCGCCGCCCCGGCGAAGCCCATGTTCGCGATGTCGCCCGCGCGCAGGTTGATCTCCGCCGGGGAGCCGGCCCCCTCCACGATCACGAGGTCGCAATCCTCCGACAAGCGCCGGAAGCTCGCGAGACAAGCCTCCAGAAGGCGCGGCTTGAGCTTGGCGTAGTCCCGCGCCCGCACCGTCGCGAGCCGCTGGCCCTGCACCACGACCTGCGCGCCGATCTCGGTCTCGGGCTTCAGGAGGACAGGGTTCATGTCCACCCGCGGCTCCACCCCGCAGGCCAGCGCCTGCAACGCCTGCGCCCGGCCGATCTCCCCCCCGTCGGCGGTGACGGCGGCGTTGTTCGACATGTTCTGGGGCTTGAAGGGACGGACGCGCAGGCCCTGCCGGGCGAAGTGGCGGCAAAGACCCGCAACGAGCATCGACTTGCCCACGTTGGAGCCCGCGCCCTGAATCATCACCGCGCGCGTCACTCGCGACGTCCGGCCGGTCAGGTATCGGAGCGGGCGACGTCGCGCGCCGCCGTCGCGGCCGGATCACCGAGGGTCTGGGGCGCTTTCGCGACGGGAAAGCCCGCTTCTTCCATCAGCCGGTTCGAGGCGCGTTCGATCCGCTCCTCCAGCGTGCGCATGAAGGTTGTGCGGTTCAGTCCCGGCGGGATCGGCTCCAGAAACTCGACAACGGCCAGGCCGCGCTTCCGCAGCACGCCCCGCTTGGGCCAGAACAGCCCGACATTCGTCGCGACCGGCACGCAGGGCTGGCCGAGCTGCTCGTAGAGGACGAAGGTGCCGATCTTGTAGGGCGCGATCACCCCGGGGGCGACGCGCGTGCCCTGGGGATAGATCAGGAGCTGGCCGCGTTCCCGCCGCCCGGAGGTCACGTCGACCAGCATGCGCTTGATCGCCTCGGCCCGCTTGCCGCGATGGACGGGGATGCAGCCCAGGCGGATCGCGTACTGGCCCAGGACCGGCGCGTAGCGCAGGATCGACTTCATCACGAAGAAGCCGCGGGACAGCGCGTCCCACAGGACGAGGATGTCGAGGAAGCTCTGATGCTTCGCGGCCACGAGGACGGCGCCTTCGGGGGGGGTGCCGCGGACTTCGGTGCGCAGGCCGACGATGTGGTGCAGCATCCGGCGGACATGGCGGGCATAGGCGTCGCAGGCCGCCCGCGCGCCCCTCGGCGAGACGATCGCCCAAGGCGCGTAGACGATTCCGAGGATTGCCATCCAGACGTAGATCGCGAGGTTGAAGACGAGGGAGCGGATCAGCTGCATCCGCTTCCCTTACGCGAAGCGGCGGGATGCGCGAAAGACCGAGTTCGCGCCGAAGCCGCGTGGAAGCGACGGCGCGACATCCCGACGGGCGGTCAGGGTTGACACGACGGAGCCGATGAGGCGCGTTGGCGCAACGCTCGAGGTCCCCAATGCACATCATCTGCCCCAATTGCAGCGTCCAATACGAGATTGCCGACGATCTGATCCCGTCGAACGGCCGGGAGGTGCAATGCTCCAATTGCGGGCGGACGTGGTATCAGGACGGCGCCCCGATCGCGCGCACCGTTGCCGTCGGGGCCGCCCGGTCGCGCGACGCGGAAACCGAAGACCCGGATGTCGGGGCCTATTCCGACGACGGCGCGGAGGACGAGGATCAGCCCGAAGACGCGGACGCATTCGAGGACGAGGATCCGCCGGAAGAAGATGCGGCGGAGCGCGGGGGCGAGATGCCGCCCCCGGTGGCGCGTCCTTCGTCCAACGAGGCGATCTTGCGGGTCCTGCGGGAGGAGCGCGACCACGAGACGCAGCTTCGCCGGACGGGCGAAGGCCCGACGCGACCGGTGGCCGAGCCGACCGCCCCCGCGGTGGACGCGGCGCGCGAGCGGGCGGCCGCGGAACGGCGCCGCATGGCCGCCGCGGCCGAGCGCGCACGGGCGCGGGAGGGCGGCGGGCCGGCTCCGAAGGTTCGGCCGGAACCGCCACGCGCCCCCCGGCCCGACGCCGAGCCGCCCCGCATCATGCGGCGCGAGCTCCTGCCGGATATCGAGGAGATCAACTCGTCGCTGCGTCCGGACACTGCGGATGCAAATGCCGCGCGCGACGAGGGCGACGCCGGCACCGCCGGCGGATCGACCGGATTCTGGGGCGGTTTCCTTGCGGCCTGCGCCGTCGTCGGCCTGTTCGTGCTCGCCTATGCTTTCGCCGAGGACATCGCCGCGGCGCTTCCGGCCGCATCCGGCCCGCTTGCGGATTACGCCGCCTGGATCGATACGAAGCGGGCGGCCCTCGCGGACTGGGTGGAGGCGCTGACCGAACGGATCCTGTCGGAAACGTGAGCCGGTGCAGGCCGAAGGCCTTTCACGGCGGACACCGGATGAATGATCCGCCGCTGGCCTGCCTGGCGGCTTAGAATCGCTCGAGCAGACGGCGCAGGTAGTCGAGTTCCACTTGCGGGCGTTCGCGTTCGCCGGAGCGGCGGCGGATTTCGTCCATCAGGTCCTGCGCGCGGCGGGCCGCCTCGGGGCCCGTCAGGAAGCTTTCGTCGGTGCCGAGCTGCCCGCCCTCGCCGGACCTTCGGCCGAGCGGATCGCGGTCCGTGGCTTGGCCGTTCCGCGTCCCCCCCTGTCCCCGGCCCTCGCCGGGGTCTTCCTGCCGCTCGCCGGCCATCGCGCGACCGAGTTCCTGCATCCCGTCGCGCAGGGCGTCCATCGCCTGCGCCTGGTCGTCGAGCGCGCCGCCGAGGTTGTCCTGGGTCAGATCGCGCTCGGCATCCTCCATCGCATCCTCAGCCCGGCGGAGGGCCTCGCGCGCCGCGTCGCCGGCTTCCGTGCCCGCGCCGGGCAGGCCGTCGCGCAGCGTCTCGAGCCCTTCGCCGAGCGCGCGCTGCCGTTCGGCCAGCGAGCGGGCATCGGGTGCGTCGCCCTGTTCGCCATTCGCGCCGGGCTCCTCGGCCTGCTGGTCGCCGCCCGGCTGCCCCGGCTGCCCCTGACCGGGTTCACCCTGACCCTGCCGGCCCGGCTGGCCGTTCGAGCCGAACTGCTCCTGCAACTCGCGGAAGGCCTCGTCCGACAGGTCCTGCTGTTCGCGCAGCTGTTCGCGAAGCTGGTCCATCGCCTGTTCCCCCTGACCCTGACCCCCTTCGCCCTGACCTTGGCCCTGGGCGACCTGCATGTTCTCCATCATCTCCTGCAGCTGTCGCAGAAGCTCCTGCGCCTCGGCGGTGCGGCCCTGCTGCATCAGCTCCTCGATCCGCTGCATCATCTGGTCGAGCATGTCGGGCGTGACCTCCTGCATCTCGCCCCGCGCCTGCTGCTGTCCCTGCTCGCCTTGCTGCCCCGGCTGGGCGAGCTGCCGGGTGTAGTCGTCCATCGCCTGTCGCATCTCGGCCATCAGGCGCTCGATCTCCTCGGGGCCGGCGCCCTGACGGATGGCCTCGGACAGCCGGTCCTGCGCCTGCCGCAGCCGCTCGAGCGCGGAATCGAGCGAGTTCTCCTCGATGCGCAGGGCGGCCTGCCACAGCATCTCCGCGATCTCGTCCCGCGCCTCGACGGTGAGCTCGCCCCTGTCGAGGCGGCGGATCGCCATGCGGACGATGAGATAGGCGCTCGGATTGTCCCACGCGCCGTCTGCGCGCCACGTGATCGCGCGCAGGAGGCGCGCCGCGCGGGCGCGGTTCTCGCGCGTCCAGAGCAGGTCGCGGCGCTGCTCGATCAGGGCGGCGGCGACGGGGCTGTAGAACGGCCGGGCGGGGAGGATCATCGCCGCGACCGCCTTTCCGACCTGCCCGGCGCCGTCCCGCGCCCGCAGCGTGACCTCGACCGGCAGGCCGGCCAGCGGGTGCTTCGCGAGCTCGCCACGGAAGGTCTCGGCGAAGCCGGTCCGGTCCCCGGCGATGGGCAGCGACATCTCGAGCGTCAGCGGCTGGCGCGGCTCGGGCGCGGCGGCGAGCCCGTGTTCCAGATCGGGGGCGCCGGGGTCGAGCGCGATGGTCACATCGGCTCCGGTCACGCCGTAATCGTCCGAGGCACGCCAGGGCAGGGTGGTGACGTCGGGATGTTCGAACGCGACCGCGCCGTCGAGCGCGATTTCCGGCGGGGCATCCGGCGTCGCCGTCAGCGTCCAGACCGGCGCATCGTCGGGGCCGTCGATCGCGATCGTTCCCGACTGCGCGACGGTGAATTCCTGCAGCGGCTCGCTCGGTTGCGTCATGCTGCGCCCCGAGACCGTTTCCGACACCCCTAGCGCCCCGGCCTCGCCGTAAAGACGCAAGGTCACGCGCGTCCCCTCCGGCGCGGTGACCTCGCCCGGCTCAATGTCGTTCAGATAGAGCGTCGGCAATCCGGTATGGCGCGGCGGCTCGAGCCAGCCCTCCCAGGCGGGGCCTGTCGCGACCTGCCCGCCGACACCGGGCAGGTCCGGCAGGACCGGCGCCCGCCACAGGGTGCCGAAACCGACCGCGAGGGCGAGCAGGAGGATCGCCATGTAGCGCAGCGCGTAGGGATCGCGCCGCGCGACGCGCAGGTCTGGCGCCACCGCCCTCGCCCCGGTGAGACGCGCCGCCATGCGGGCCCGGTGCGCCGACCAGACCGCGGAAGCGCCGGCATCGCTGCCGCCCACCGCCATGCGGTCGGCGAGCGTCGACAGCGGCCGGCCGGGCAGCGTGGCGTCGAGCCGGGCGCGGGCCTCCTCGGCGGTGGGCGCGCGGAAGCCGCGCAGGCCCAGGATGACGAGCACGAGCGCGGCCAGGACAAGCGCCGCGATCAGGCTGAATTCCCACAGGTCGGGGACGAGGCCCGAAGTCCAGACCGCCGCCGCGAGCGTCGCCGCCGTCCAGGCGGGCCAGAAGGCATGGGTGATGCGTTCGGCCCAAAGGCCGAGGCGGGTCAGTCGGAGCTGACGTTGAACGGGTCGCAGATCTTCGGCCACGGGTGAGCCTCCGCCGGTGGTCGTCGCATCAATCTAGCCGTCCGGAAGCCACTGGGGAATGGCCTCGCGCGAAATCATCTCCTCGTAGCTCGGTCGCGGACGGATCACGGCCCAATCGGAGCCTTGCACGAGGACCTCCGGCACGAGCGGGCGGGCGTTGTATTCGCTGGCCATAACCGCGCCGTAGGCCCCCGCGCTGCGGAACGCGACGAGGTCGCGCGCCTTGATCTGCGGCATTTCGCGCGCCCGTGCGAAAGTGTCCCCCGTCTCGCAGACGGGGCCGACGATGTCGTAGGGGTGCGTCCCCACGCCGGGCTCGGGCTGGACAACCGTCACGATGTCGTGATGAGCACCATACATGGCCGGGCGGATCAGGTCGTTCATCGCCGCGTCGAGGATCAGGAAGTCCCGGCCCTCGCCTTCCTTCACGTAGATCGTGGAGGCGAGGAGCAGGCCGGCATTGCCCGCGATCAGGCGGCCCGGCTCGATCTCGATCTCGCAGCCGAGATGGCCGACCTCCTCGCGGATCACGGCGCCGTATTCCTGCGGGACCGGCGGGGCGAGGTTGGAACGGGCATAGGGGATGCCGAGGCCGCCGCCGAGATCGAGCCGGACGATGTCGTGGCCCTCCGCGCGCAAGGCCTCGGTCAGTCCGGCGACCTTGCGGTAGGCCTGCCGGAACGGGTCGAGATCGGTCAGCTGGCTGCCGATATGGACGTCGATGCCGACGGCACGCAGGCCGGGCAGGCGGGCGATCTCGGCATAGACCTCACGCGCGCGGCCGATGGGGATCCCGAACTTGTTCTCGGCGCGCCCCGTCGCGATCTTTTCGTGGGTTTTCGCGTCCACGTCCGGATTGACGCGCACGGTCACGGGAACCTCCACCCCCATCTCCGAAGCGACGCGGGAGAGGAGACGCATTTCCGGCTCGCTCTCGAGATTGATCTGCCGCACGCCGTCCGCGAGGACGTGGCGCATCTCGGCCTCCGTCTTGCCGACGCCCGAGAACACGATGCGTTCGCCCGGCACGCCCGCGGCCCGTGCGCGGCGGTATTCGCCCTCCGACACGACGTCCATGCCGGCGCCGGCATCCCCGAGCAGCTTCAGGATCGCCACGTTGCTCGCCGCCTTCACGGCGTAGCAGACGAGATGCGGCCCCCAGGCCAGCGCCTCGTCGAAGAGCCGGTAGTGCCGCAGGAGCGTCGCGGTCGAATAGACGTAGACCGGCGTGCCGACGGCGGCGGCGATCTCGGAAAGGGGCACGTCCTCGGCGTGAAGCATGCCGTCGCGGTAAAGGAAGTGGTCCATCGGCGGACGCTCCGGAATAGGGGCGGGTTCCTGTCGTTCGGTTGCGCCGTCTTAGCCAATGTCCCGCCCGGTGGGAACGGCGGGGGGGCGGCGGGCGTGTCTTCGGCCGGGAAGAAGGGGCGCGGCTCCCGCGACATGATGTGGCGACGCGATTGACGCATGCCGGGACGATCCCCATACCCGTTTTCGACCGAAGAACGGGAGAACGGGCGATGGCCGAGCAGATCGAACGCGAAGCGATGGATTACGACGTCGTGATCGTCGGCGCGGGACCGGCGGGGCTATCGGCGGCGATACGGCTGAAACAGCTCGACGCCGATCTGTCGGTGGTCGTGCTCGAGAAGGGTTCGGAAGTCGGCGCGCATATCCTGTCGGGCGCCGTGCTCGACCCGGTGGGGCTCGACGCGCTGATCCCGGACTGGAAGGCGAAGGGCGCGCCGCTCGACGTGCCGGTAAGCTCGGACAACTTCTACGTGCTGGGACACGAGGGGAAGGTCCGGGTGCCGAATCTGGCGATGCCGCCCCTGATGAACAATCACGGCAACTACGTCGTGTCGCTCGGCAACGTCTGCCGCTGGATGGCGGAAGAGGCCGAGGCGCTCGGCGTCGAGATCTTCCCCGGCATGTCCTGCACCGAGCTCGTCTGGGACGGCGACCGGGTGAAGGGCGTCGTGGCCGGCGAGTTCGGCCGCGCGTCCGACGGCACGCCGGGGCCGGGCTACGAGCCGGGGATGGAGCTCAACGGCAAGTACGTGATGCTGGGCGAGGGTGTGCGCGGGTCACTCTCGAAGCAGGCGATCGCACGCTTCGGCCTCGACGCCGATGCGGAGCCGCAGAAATACGGGCTCGGCATGAAGGAGATCTGGGAGATCGACCCGGCGAAGCACCGGCCGGGCCGGGTCGTGCACACGATGGGCTGGCCGCTGGGGCGAAATGCCGGGGGCGGGTCGTTCATCTACCACCTCGACAACAATCAGGTCTATGTCGGGTTCGTCGTCCACCTGAACTACCGGAACCCCTACGTGAACCCCTACCTCTCGTTCCAGCAGTTCAAGCACCATCCGATGGTGGCCGAGCTTCTGGAGGGCGGCAAGCGCGTGGCTTACGGGGCGCGGGCGATCTCCGAGGGGGGGTGGCAGTCGCTGCCGAAGACGGCGTTCCCCGGGGGCGTGCTGCTCGGGTGCGCGGCGGGCATGGTCAATGTGCCGCGCATCAAGGGCAATCACAACGCCATGCTCTCGGGCAAGGCGGCGGCGGAAGCCGCGCATGCGGCGATCGGCGCCGGGCGGTCGGGAGATGTGCTGGAGGAGTACGACACCGAGGTGCGGACCGGGCCGATCGGTCGCGACCTGAAGCGGGTGCGCAACGTGAAGCCGCTCTGGTCGAATTACGGCCTCGCCGCGTCGATGGCCGTGGGCGGCGCGTCGATGTGGATGAACAACGTCCTCGGGCGGTCCTTCTACACCCACAAGCATGGCAAGTCCGACGCGGAAAGCACGGAGCCCGCCGCGAAGCACAAGCCGATCGACTATCCCAAGCCCGACGGCAAGCTGAGCTTCGACCGGCTCACCAACGTCGCCTTCTCCTTCACCAACCACGAGGAGAGCCAGCCGTCGCACCTGAAGCTGAAGGACCCGGACGTGCCGGTGGCGGTCGACCTCGGGACTTATGCCGGGCCGAGCAGCCGCTACTGCCCGGCCGGGGTCTACGAGTTCGTGGGCGAGGGGGACGACGCGCGCTTCGTGATCAACTTCCAGAACTGCGTCCACTGCAAGACCTGCGACATCAAGGATCCGGCGCAGAACATCGTCTGGACCCCGCCGCAGGGCGGCGACGGGCCGAACTACCCGAACATGTGACCGGATCCCGCGGCGGCGGCGGCGGGGCCGTCGTTGCATCCACGGGCGGCGCGCCCTAGCTTCCGTGGAACCGCGTTTCGGGAGTCCGCCTCATGCTTCGTCCGCTTCTTCTGTCCGCCGCAATCCTCGTGCCGTTCGGCGCGCAGGCGCAGGGTGTGGCCGGGCCGTATCTCGCGGCGCGGATCGCCGGCTTCACGAACGACTACGTCGCGGCGAGCGAGTATTACGCGCAGTTGATCCGGCGCGACGACAGCAACGCGCAGGCGCTCGAGAACGCGATCATCATCAATTCCGTTCTCGGCGAGTTCGGCGAAGCGGCGGAGATCGCCGAGGATCTCGAGGCGCTGGACCAGCGCAGCCAGTTCGCATCCGGTGCGAAGCTGGTGCAGGCGCTTCTGGAGGAGCGTTTCGACGACGCGCAAACCCTGCTTGATCAGGAGGAGGGGGTCGGCGGTGCGCTGCTCGACGGGCTTCTCCGCGCATGGATCGCGATCGCGGCGGGCGAGACGACGGCCGGCCTGGCGCAGTTCGACACGCTTGCGGAGACCGAGAGCTTCGCACCCTTCGCCTGGACGCAGAAGGCCTACGCGCTGGCCATGGCGGGCGACTTCGAGGGGGCCGACGAGATCCTGTCGGGGCGCGCGCGTGGGCCCCTGCCGGCGAACGTGCGGGTGATCGAGGCGCACGCGCAGGTTCTGGTGCAGCTCGACCGGCAGGCGGACGCGCTCGACCTTCTCGAACAGGCGAACGATGCGGCGAACGCGCCGGTGCTGCAGGACCTGCAGGCGCGGATCGAGGCGGAGGAGGACGTGGCCTACGACGTCGTGACCTCGCCCCGCGAGGGCTTGGCGGCGGCATATTTCACGCTGGCACTCTTGCTGGCTGAGGACTCGTCGACGACCTTCACGCTTCTGAACGCCCGCGCCGCGACCGCGCTGCGGCCGAACGAATCCGACGCGCTGATCCTGACGGCGGAACTGCTCGAGAGCCAGGGCCAGCACGATCTGGCCGCGTCGGTCCTGACCGGTGTGCCGCGCGACGACCCGGCCTTCTTCGGAGCGGAGATCGCGCGGGCCGACATCCTGCTCGCCTCCGATCAGGAGGATGCGGCGATCGAGGTGCTCCGCGCGCTTTCACGCTCGAACGCGGATCGGAAGGAGGTCTGGTCGGCCTATGCCGACGCCCTCCGCCGCGTCGAGCGGCCCGCCGACGCGGTCGCGGCCTACGACCGGGCGATCGAGCTCGATGGCGGCGACGCCTCGGAGAACTGGTTCCTGTTCTTCGCCCGAGGCACGGCACGCGAGCAGTTGGGTGGCTGGGATGCGGCGGAGGCGGACTTCCGCCGCGCCCTCGAACTCAACCCCGAGCAGCCGAACGTGCTCAACTATCTCGGCTACGGTCTGGTGGAGCAGCGGACCGATCTCGACGAGGCGCTGACGCTGATCGAGCAGGCCGTGGAGGCGCGGCCGAACGATGGCTACATCACGGACTCGCTCGGCTGGGCCCTGTACCGGCTCGGCCGGTTCGATGAGGCGGTGGAGCCAATGGAACGCGCGGCCATGCTGGAACCGCTCGATCCGTTGATCAACGATCATCTCGGCGACGTGCTTTGGGTCGTGGACCGCAAGCGCGAGGCGGAGTTTCAGTGGCGCCGGGCCCTGAGCCTCGATCCCGAGGAGGAGGTCGACCGTATCCGGCGCAAGCTGGAGGTCGGTCTGGACCGGGTCGTCGAGGAAGAAGGCCGTGCGGATGCCGTCGAGGCCGCCCGGGATTGACGTGCCGGTCCGGGGACTGGCGCCCGCGAAGGTCAACCTGACGCTGCATGTCACCGGCCGCCGTGCGGACGGCTACCATCTTCTCGACAGTCTGGTGGCGTTCGCCGATATCGGCGACCTCGTCACGGTGGCGGCGGGCGACGGGCTCGTGGTGACCGGACCCTTCGCGGCGGGCGTGCCCACCGACGACGGCAACCTGATCCGCCGCGCCCTGCAACTGGGCGGTCTGCGGCGGGCGGTGACGCTGGAGAAGCGCCTGCCGCATCCGGCGGGTCTCGGTGGCGGCTCCTCGGATGCGGCGACCGTCCTGTCGCTGGCCGGCGCCACGCTCTTGATCGCCGATCTCCTGTCGCTCGGGGCGGACGTGCCCGTCTGCGCGACGGCGCGCGCGGCGCGGATGCGCGGGGTGGGGGAGGATGTCGTTCCGCTCGTCCTGCCACCTCTGCCGGCGGTGCTCGTCAATCCGTGCTTCGCGGTCTCCACCCCGTCGGTCTTTCGTGCCCTCGATCACGTCGGGAATGCCGGGCATGGCGCGGTGCCACCCTTTTCGGACACGGACGCCGCCCTGAG
Organism: uncultured Jannaschia sp.; assembly: GCF_947494025.1. Taxonomy (GTDB): domain Bacteria; phylum Pseudomonadota; class Alphaproteobacteria; order Rhodobacterales; family Rhodobacteraceae; genus Jannaschia. The sequence goes on along the minus strand of NZ_CANLTQ010000001.1, from coordinate 632,409 downwards.
CTGGCTTGCGGCGCAGCGGAACGACCTGGAGACCGCCGCGATGAGGGTCGCCCCCGGTATCGGCGGCGTTCTCGACGCGATCCGGGAAACCGGGGCGCAGGTGACGCGGATGTCCGGATCCGGCGCGACGTGCTTCGGCCTTTATTCCACGCAGGCCGCGGCGGGCACGGCCGCTGCGGCGCTGGAGCGCGACGGATGGTGGGTGCGGGCCTGTACCCTGCGCTGACGCGTCAGCTTGCCCGCTCGACCACGAAATCGGCCAGGTCGGCCAGCATTCCGCGCAGTTCGCTATCGGGCAGTGCCGCCAGCGCGTCCTTCGCGCGGTCGCGCCACGTCAACGCTTCGAGACGCGTCGCCTCCAGCGTGCCATGTCTCTCGACGATGGCCTGCGCGCGAGCAAAATCGTCCGATCGGCCACGCTCGATCGCGTCACGCCAGAAAGCGCGCTCCGCCTCGTCGGCCAGCGGCAGGGCACGGATCACGGGGAGCGTCAGCTTGCCCTCGCGGAAATCGTCGCCGAGATTCTTGCCCGTTCCCTCGCCCGCACCGCCGTAATCGAGCCAGTCGTCGAGGATCTGGAACGCGATGCCGAGCGCGTCGCCATAGGCCGCGAGTGCCCGGACCTCGGTTTCCGTCGCACCGGCCAGGACGCCGCCGACCTCGCAGGCCGCCTCGAACAGGGCGGCGGTCTTGCCACGCACGACCGTCAGATAGGTCGCCTCGGTCGTCTCGAGATTGCGCGCCGCCGAAAGCTGCAGCACTTCGCCCTCCGCGATCGTCGCGGCCGCACCCGACAGGATGTCGAGGACGCGCAGGCTCCCTGTCTCGACCATGAGCTGAAAGCTGCGTGCGAAGAGATAGTCGCCGACAAGCACGCTCGACTGGTTGTCCCAGAGCAGGTTCGCGGTCGGCCGGCCCCGGCGCTGCGCGCTCTCGTCGACCACGTCGTCGTGCAGGAGGGTGGCGGTATGAATGAACTCGACCGTCGCGGCGAGCTTGACGTGATCGTCGCCCCCGTAACCGCAAAGCCGCGCCGCCGCGAGGGTCAGAAGCGGCCGCACCCGCTTGCCCCCCGCCCCGACCAGATGGGCGGTGACCTCCGGGATGCGGGGCGCGTTCTCCGACGCCATGCGCACACGGATCAGCCGGTCCACGCCGGCCAGATCGTCGGCGAGGCGTGCAGAAAGCCGCTCGAGCGGGTTGAGATGGATATCGTCTGCCATCGACCCCTCCAATGGCGAATCCCGCAAGGCTCGACAAGCCCGTGTGCCGTGCCTAGCTGTCGCGCGATGAAGGAACTGCTGCGCACCAACGATCCGACGATCCTCGCCTTCGCGTCGGCGTTGCTCGAAGGGGAGGGGATCGACTGCTTCGTGCTCGACGCGAACATATCGGTTCTCGAAGGGTCGATCGGAATCCTGCCTCGCCGGATGATGGTGGCCGGGCGGGATCTGTTCGTTGCGCGGGCGGTCATGCGGGACAACGGCGTTTCGGTTTCCGCCTGAAATCAGTCTACTCACGCATTTTTCATTAAGTTTATTCAAAAATTCTGCAACATTCCGCCGGTCTCAGGGATTTGTGATGACAGCGCCACGGATCCTGTGGTGCTGTTCGAGTATCCAATCCCAGGAGAATGCCATGTCGCTCACGTCACACCTCTCGGCGCTGCAGAAGAAGCATGAGATCCTTTCCCAGCAGGTGGAGGCGGAAGCCCGAAGCCCGGCTGTCGACAGCGTCGCTCTGACGGAGATGAAGAAGCGAAAACTCGCGATCAAGCAGGAGATCGCGAAGCTGAACGCGATGGCGCATTAAGGCGACGAAGGAACGGTCCGATGGAAGGGAAGGCCCGCCCCTTGGGCGGGCCTTCCGCGTTTTCCGGGCGCCGACAAGGCGACCGCTCGATTCAGTGCAGGTATTGTCCGCCGTTGGCCGAAAGCGTCGAGCCGGTGATGAAGCCCGCCTGATCGGAGGTGAGGAACGCGACGGCGCGGGCGATCTCCTCGGGTTCGCCCAATCGGCCCACGGGAATCTGCGGCAGGATCACTTCGTTCATGACCTTGTCGGGAATCGTGCTCATCATCTCGGTGTTGATGTAGCCCGGCGCGACCACGTTCACGGTGATCCCGGCCCGCGCCCCCTCCTGGGCGAGCGCCTTGGTGAAGCCGATGTCGCCGGCCTTGGCGGCGGCATAGTTGGCCTGTGCGAACTGGCCCTTCTGTCCGTTGATCGAGCTGATCGTGACGATGCGCCCGAACTTGCGCTCGCGCATTCCGGTCCAGACGTTGTGGGTCATGTTGAAGACACCCGAAAGGTTCGTGTCGATGACCTCGGACCATTGCTCCGGCGTCATCTTGTGGAACGGGGCGTCGCGGGTGATCCCGGCATTGTTGACGAGGATCTCGACGGGTCCGAGATCGGCCGTCACCTGCGCGACGCCGTCCTTGCAGGCGGCATAGTCGGCGACGTTCCACTTGTAGGTCCGGATGCCGGTCTCCTCGGTGAAGGCCTGGGCCTTCTCGTCGTTGCCGGCGTAGGTCGCGGCCACCGTGCAGCCGGCCTCCTGCAGGGCTCGGCTCACGGCGGCGCCGATGCCGCGAGAGCCGCCTGTGACGATTGCGATACGGGACATGATGTTCTCCTCCTCTATCAGATCCGGGTGTAAGCGTCGCGCCAGGCGAGGCCGTCCTCGCGTCCCTGCGTCCAGGCGCGGGCGGGCAGGTCGGGATCGGTGAAGTCGAGCTTGGCGCCCGGCAACACATCCTCGGTCGGTTCGACATAGGTGATGCGGCCGTCCTCGTCGTTGGGCAACGCGTGGAACCGCTTCGTCAGGAGGACGAGCGTCGGGCCGCGGTCGGGATGGGGCAGGGGCGCCTTGTCGACCATTCCCCCGTCGAAGACGGACTCGCCCTCCCATTCGTCGGGACGGAAGGCCGGGGGAACCGTGGCGGCCATGCGGATGAGATCGACGAGCGTGCCGTCGCGCGCCGCCCGGTTCGCGTCGATCAGACGCTTCTCCATGCCGGTAATGGCCGACAGGCGGGGGCGCGGGATCGGCGCGAACATCTGTTCGACCTCGTAGATCGCCCCGCTGGCGAGCGCCCGCAGGACCGGCGCCGCCGCGCCGCCGGGCGTGGAGACCGAGATCTGGAAGGCGGGTCCGTCGGCGATGCGGTCCCGGGCGTCCCGATCGATCACGTCGGAGACGATGGATTCGTATATCCGCTGATGGGGGGTCAGGCCGTGATCGTCGTCCAGGTCGTCCAGCGCGACGTTCGCGGCCTGCCCGTGCAACGCGCGTGTGAAGCGCTCGAGCAGCGCCTTCTCCCGGTCGGCGAGCCAGACCGCCGCCGAAAGCGCCCCGCCCGAACTGCCGGTGACCCGGGCGGGCTTGAGGGTGAAGCTCTCCTTCACCGCCGCCATCCAGCCGCCGTGCCAGAAACACCGCAGGCCGCCGCCGGAGAAGACGACCTGCTCGAAGGGGAGGGACGCGTCGGACATGTGCACGGACCGGGCGCGCGCCCGGTCCCTCCGTCGGATCAGGGACGCTCGACGCACATGGCGACGCCCATGCCGCCGCCGATGCAGAGCGTGGCGAGACCCTTCTTCGCGCCGCGACGCTTCATCTCGAAGAGCAGCGTGTTGAGCACGCGGGCGCCCGAGGCGCCGATCGGGTGGCCGATGGCGATGGCGCCGCCGTTCACGTTCACGATCGACGGGTCCCAGCCCATGTCCTTGTTCACGGCGCAGGCCTGCGCGGCGAAAGCCTCGTTGGCCTCGACGAGGTCGAGGTCGTCGACCTTCCAGCCCGCCTTGTCGAGCGCCCGGCGCGATGCGTAGATCGGACCCACGCCCATCACCTTCGGGTCGAGCCCGGCGGTCGCGTAGCTCACGATGCGGGCGAGCGGCTCGATGCCACGTTTCTCCGCCTCCTCGACCGACATCAGGAGCGTGGCGGCCGCCCCGTCGTTGAGGCCGGAGGCGTTCGCGGCCGTGACCGAGCCGTCCTTGCTGAAGGCCGGGCGCAGTTTCTGCATCGCCTCCATGTTCGCGCCGTGGCGGATGTATTCGTCCTGATCCACCACCGTCTCGCCCTTGCGGGTCTTGACGGTGAAGCCCACGATCTCGTCCTTGAAGCGGCCGTCCTTCTGGGCGGCCTCGGCCTTGTTCTGGCTCGCGACGGCGAACTCGTCCTGCTGATCGCGGCTGATCTGCCACTTCTCGGCGACGTTCTCGGCGGTGCTGCCCATGTGGTAGTCGTTGAACGCGTCCCAGAGGCCGTCGGTGATCATCGTGTCGACGAGCTTCATGTTGCCCATCTTCTGGCCCTGACGGATGGTCTGGGCGTGCGGGGCGAGCGACATGCTTTCCTGCCCGCCCGCGACGATGATCGCGGCGTCGCCGAGTTGGATATGCTGGGCGCCGAGCGCGACGGCCTTGAGGCCCGAGCCGCAGACCTGGTTGATGCCCCAGGCGGCGGATTCCTCGGGCAGGCCGGCCAGGATATGCGCCTGCCGCGCCGGGTTCTGGCCCTGCGCGGCGGTCAGGACCTGACCCAGGATGGTTTCCGACACCTCGGACTTGTCGACGCCGGCGCGGGCGACGACCTCCTCGATCACGGCGGCGCCGAGCTCGTGGGCGGGGGTGTTGGCGAAGGCGCCGAGGAACGAACCGACGGGGGTGCGGGCGGCCGAGGCGATCACGACATTGGTCATGGCAGACATCCTTTCACGGGTGCCGCCGGTGCGCGGAACGGGCCTCCCCAACCTGCGCCCGTGCGGCGATCCCGTCCTGCCTAGCGCGAGCGGGTGGAAAGGGTAAACAGCGAAGATGGCGGAGACGTGCCGAAAGCGCCGCCCGTCCCGGCGCCCCGCGGGTGGCTTCAGCCGGCCTGCCCCGCGCGGCGCGCCTTCACCGGCGGCAGCCAGGCGGGCTTCACCTCGGGCGCGCCGTAGTAATAGCCCTGCATGCAGTCGATCCCCGCATTGACGAGGAACGCCGCCTCGGCCTGCGTTTCGACCGCCTCGGCGACGGTGAACATGTCGAACTGCTCGCCGATGGAAATAAGCGCGCCGAGGATGCACTGGTTGTCGGCATCGGTATCGCAATCGCGTACGAAGCATCGATCGATCTTGATGACGTCGAAGCAGAACTCCTTGAGGTGCCGGAACGAGGTCTGGCCCGCCCCGAAATTGTCGAGGGCGAAGGTGATCCCCTTCGGCTGCAGCTCGTTCATGAACGTCTTGACCAGTTCGGGCACCTGCATGACCGATCCCTCGTTCATCTCGAGGATCAGCCGCTCTGAAACGGTCTCGTCCTCTTTAAGCCACCGCTTCAGGGTCTGGAGCCATTTCGGGTAGCCGATCGAACGCGCCGACATGTTGATCGACAGGCGCAGGTCCGGGGTCCGGGCCAGCGCGCCGAGGCCGCAGCGCAGGGTGGCGCAATCAATCTCGCGGCCGAGCTCCTGCGTCTCGACGACGTCCATGAACTGCCCCGCCGGGATGATCCGGTCCTTTTCGTCGAGCACGCGGATCAGCCCCTCGTAGAAGGCGGGCTTGCCGTTCGCCGCGCCGATCACCGGCTGGTAGGCGAGCAGGACGTTGCTGTCCTCGAGCGCCTCGCGCACCATCTGCAGGGTGGACTTGTCCCGCTCGCGGACGGCGAAGGTCAGCGGGTCTTCCAGACCGGGCTCGGAAACAACGGATTGCGGCATGGCTCTACCTCCGGGAACGGTCCGGCAGGTCGCATGACCGACGTTACGGCGCCGTTAAACGCCCCCGCGGCCGCCCGCGGAATACGCGGCGCTTTTGCCGACAAGGCCGTTCAAAGGTGACGGGATCGGGACGCGTCCGATCCGGAGGCTCACTCGATCGCGATCTCGCGCCGGAACGATCCGTCCGGCCCGAACAGGAGGGCGCGGCCGTCCGTCGTCGTCACGAGCCAGAAACCGGGCGCCTGCGTCACCGCGAGGATCGACGCGTCGCCAGGCATGTCGAGCGCCTCCGGCACCTGAACCGTCGCACCGGGCAGGCGCGTGACAAGGAGCGCGACGACGGTTATCAACCCCGCGATCATCACCGCCGTCAGGATCGTGACGAGAAGCCTGAGAAACCGCAGGTTCGGCGGCTCCGGGGGGTTCATGTCAGACACGATCGTCACCTTCGCCATCGCGGCCGATCCGCCGCCGCGCCTCGATAAGGCAATCGCGCGCGACGTGCCAGCCGAGGCGCATCTGAGCCGTTCGCGGCTCGCCCGCCTCCTCGCTGACGGGGTCGTGACCGTGAACGGCATGCCGGCCTCCGCCCGCGACCGGGTAAGCCCGGGCGACGCGATCGAGGTCCGGATCCCCGTCGCGGACGACCCCGAAACGCGGCCCGAGGCGATCCCCCTGCGCATCCTGCACGAGGACGCAGACCTCATCGTCATCGACAAGCCCGCCGGCATGGTCGTCCATCCCGCGCCGGGCAGCCCCGGTGGGACGCTGGTCAACGCGCTGCTTCATCATTTCGGCGGCGATCTGTCGGGCGTGGGGGGCGAACGTCGGCCCGGGATCGTGCATCGGATCGACAAGGACACGAGCGGACTTCTGGTCGTCGCCAAGTCCGACGCGGCGCATCACGGGCTGGCCGCGCAATTCGAGACGCACAGCGTCGAGCGGCGATACCTCGCCATTTGCCACGGCGTTCCCGAGGCCGGCGATCCGCGCCTGCGGGGCACGCGGGGCGTCAGCTGGGAAGCGGGCGACACGCTGAAGATCACGACCCGGCTCGCGCGGCACCGGACCGACCGGCAGCGGCAGGCGGTGACCTGGGACGGTGGGCGCCATGCGGTGACGCGCGCCCGCGTCCTGTGTTCGATGGAGCGCGCCGCGCTTCTCGAATGCCGGTTGGAGACCGGGCGGACGCATCAGATCCGCGTGCATCTGGCCCATGTCGGCCACGCCCTGATCGGCGACCCCGTCTATGGCGGTCACCGGCGGCTGCCGCGCGGCCATCCAGCGGCGCATGCCGTGGAAGCGTTCCCGCGACAGGCGCTCCACGCGGCCACGCTGGGGTTCGTCCACCCGATTTCCGGCGACACCACGCGATTCGAATCGCCGATGCCCGATGATATGGAGGCTTTGCTGGCCGCGCTTGCAGCGTAATCTCGTGCAACCGGCCGCATCCCAAGGGCGTTAGAATCTCGTCAGGAACTTCTGTGCATGGTCACACATTCGGCCCGCCCTCTTGGGCCTGTCCGAGCGCCGGTAAGCAGGATATGTAGGTCTGAACTTTGAAGGAGATTGGGGCAAGGGCCTCAATATCTTGATTTTCATGCCGCTTGCACCCATCTGCGGGCGGAAAGGTGTTAAAACCGTTAACATGAGGGAGCGCAAATATGGCTGCGACCTATGCGAATCTGCCGGCCCCCAACCCCGAAGCGGGGCTGAACCGTTACCTGCAGGAAATCCGCAAGTTTCCGATGCTGGAACCGGAAGAGGAGTACATGCTGGCCAAGCGCTGGGTCGAGGAGGGCGATACCGAGGCCGCGCACAAGATGGTCACCTCCCACCTGCGCCTCGCCGCTAAGATCGCGATGGGCTATCGCGGCTACGGTCTGCCGCAGGCCGAGGTCATCTCCGAGGCGAATGTGGGCCTGATGCAGGCCGTCAAGAAGTTCGACCCGGAGAAGGGCTTTCGGCTGGCGACCTACGCGATGTGGTGGATCCGCGCCGCGATTCAGGAATACGTCCTGCGGTCCTGGTCGATGGTCAAGCTCGGCACGACGAGCGCGCAGAAGAAGCTGTTCTTCAACCTTCGCAAGGCGAAGAACCGGATCGGCGCGCTCGAGGAGGGCGATCTGCGTCCCGAGAATGTGCAGCGCATCGCCACCGATCTCGGCGTGACCGAGGATGAAGTGACGTCGATGAACCGGCGGATGTCGGGCGGCGACGCCTCGCTCAACGTCATGGTCGGCTCGGACGGGGACTCGACGACGCAGTGGCAGGACTGGCTGGCCGACGATGGTGCGGACCAGGCGAGCGATTATGCCGAGCGCGACGAGTACGAGAACCGGATCGGCCTCATGGCCGAGGCGATGGCGGTCCTCAACGATCGTGAAAAGGACATCCTGACCCAGCGGCGCCTGAACGAGGAGACGGTGACGCTCGAGGATCTGTCCGCCAAGTATGGCGTCAGCCGCGAGCGCATCCGGCAGATCGAGGTCCGGGCGTTCGAAAAGCTGTCGAAACGCGTGCGCGAGCTTGCGCGTCAGAACGGCGTCGTTCCGGCCTGACGCAAGACGAGGGGGATCGAGGATGGCCGGTGGCTGGACGCGCGACGGGGCGGTGAGCGAGCAGATCGAGGCGTCGATCGCCGACGAGCTCGCGCGCCTCAAGGCCCGGCGCGGCCCGCTGGGCGAAAGCCTGACGCATTGCGCCGAATGCGAGGAGCCGATCCCCGAGGCGCGGCGACAGGCCATTCCGGGCGTGAAGCTCTGCGTCGATTGCGCGGGGCAGCGCGACACCCGCGCGGGGCCTCGCGGCGGGATCAACCGCCGCGGCAGCAAGGACAGCCAGCTCAAGTAGGGCTGGCGGCGGGCCTTGCTTCCCGAGGGTGGCGTCACCAGTGTGGCGCCGACCAACGGGGGACGAGCGCATGACGATCAGATGGGGCATACTGGGCGCGTCGAACTTCGCGCGGCGGGAGATGGGACCGGCGATCCATGCGTCGCAGGGCCATGTTCTCGCCGCGCTCGCGACGCGGAGCCCCGACAAGGCCGCGCCCTTCGAGGCGCTCGTTCCGGGTCTCGGGATCCACGACAGCTACGACGCCCTGCTGGCCGACCCGGAGATCGACGCGGTCTACGTGCCGCTGCCTCACACGATGCACGTCGAGTGGGGCGTCAAGGCGCTCGAGGCGGGCAAGCATGTTCTGGTGGAGAAGCCGGTGGCGATGCGGGCCGAGGACATCGCGCCGCTGATCGAGGCACGCGACCGGACCGGGCTCGTGGCGTCCGAGGGCTACATGATCGTCCACCATCCGCAATGGCAGCTCGCCCGGCAGCTCCTCGACGACGGCGCGGTCGGGCGTCTGCGCCATGTCGAAGGCGTGTTCAGTTACGACAATTCGGGCGACCCGCAGAACATCCGCAACCTCGCCGCGACGGGCGGCGGCGCGCTGCCCGATATCGGCGTCTACACCTACGGTTCGACCCGCTGGGCCACGCGGTCGGAGCCGATCCGGATCACCCATGCCGATATCGAGTGGGAGGATGGATGCGACGTGCTCGCGCGGGTTTCCGCGCGCTTCGAGGGGTTCACGGCGCATTGGGTCAATTCGATGCGTCTGCTGCCGGAGCAGTTCATGCTGTTCCACGGCGACAAGGGCCTGATCCGCCTGACCGCGCCCTTCAACGCCGGACGTTTCAAGGAGGCGGCGGTGGAATGGCGCGGCACGGACGGCGTGATCCACCACCGTGCCTGGCCGGGCGAGAACCAGTACGTGCGCCAAGTCGAGGCGTTCGGGGCGGCGATCCGGGGCGAGGCCGCGTTTCCGTGGGCGCTGGAGGACGCGCGCGGAACACAGGCGGTCATCGACGCCGCCTACGCGGCCGCCGGCGGCCGCCCCGGCTGAGGATGGCGCGAGCCGCCGCCCCGGGTCGGACAGGCCCGCTCCAATGGATCCGTGGACAACGCCAGCGGATCAGCGCGACGCGAGGGGACAGGTGGTCCCGGCCGTGGGTGGGGGCGTTAGGTATGACGCAGGGCGGAACACAGGTTCGAAGCGCCCTGACCTCATCCCTGTATCTTTCGGGATCGACCGGCGTGGGTCGCCGGACGGCACCTCCCTGCCAGACGGTGTCGTCCGCCATACGAAAAAAGGGCGCGGGTTGGATGCCCGCGCCCCTCTCCTGTTCGATCCATCGTCGCGGGGATCAGCCCTCGACGGTGTCGTCCGTCTGGTTGATGACCTCGGTTTCGGTCGTCTCGTCGTCGTCCTTCATCGAGGCGAGACCCGAGGGCGCCTGCATGTTGGCGAGGACGAAGTCGCGCTCGATCGTCGGCTTCGCGCCTTCGGGCAAGGTCACGTCGGAGATGTGCAGCGTGTCGCCGATCTCCATCTTCGAGCAATCCACCGAGATGTGGTCGGGGATGTCGCCCGCGGTCACGCGCAGCTCCACCTCGGGGCGGACCACGGTCAGCACGCCGCCCTGCTTGTCGCCGGGGCAGCCGTCGACGTTCTCGAAGACGACCGGAATGAAGAGGTTCACCTTCGAAGTCCGACGCAGGCGCATCAGGTCGAGATGGGTGGGCAGGTCCTTGACCACGTCGCGCTGCACGTCGCGGGCGATGACGCGGACGTCTTCCTGACCCTCGACCTTCAGGTTCCACAGCGTCGCGCGGAACCGGCCCGCCTTCAGCTTGGCCACCAGGTCGTTGAACGGCACCTCGATCGGCAGCGGATCGCCGCCGCCGCCATAGACGACGCCCGGAACCATCCCGTTCCGGCGCGATTGACGAGCGGCCCCCTTGCCTGTCCCCGTCCGGGCATGAGCCACGAGATCCGGAATCTCTCCAGCCATGTTGATCTCCAATTCAAGTGTGAGGGGCAGCCTCCAAGGGTGTCCGCCCGGTTCGAAGGCCGCCCCTTAAAGCTCGCGAGGGTGTCGTGCAAGTCCTCTTCGCGTTGCGCGCCGGCGCGGCCGGGTCTAAGCCCGACACGACGTCCAGGAGACCCGATGGCCGACGATCCCGCAACACTCGTCTCGACAAGGTGGTTGGCCGAACGGCTCGCCTCGCCCGACCTGCGCGTGATCGATGCGTCGTGGCATCTGCCCGACACGGGCCGCGACGGGCGCGAGGAATACGGCGCGCGGCACATTCCCGGCGCGCGGTTCCTCGATCTCGACGAGGTCAGCGACGCGCGCTCCACCCTGCCGCACATGGCGCCCCCGGCCGGGAAGTTCCTGTCGCGGATGCGCCGGCTGGGGGTGGGCGACGGGCATGTCGTGGTGATCTACGACGGGGCCGGCATCTTCTCGGCGGCACGGATCTGGTGGCTGTTCCGGCTTTTTGGAAAGACGGCGGCGGTGCTCGACGGGGGGCTGCCCAAATGGCTCGCCGAGGGGCGCCCGGTAACCTCGGATCTGCCCGCGATCCGCGATCGGCCCATGAATGTCGCGGCCCGCCCCGAACTCATGCGCAACGTCACGCAGGTGGCGCAGGCCGCCAAGCTCGGCCATGCCCAGATCGTCGACGCTCGCGGCGCGGCGCGCTTCCGGGGCGAGGCGGCGGAGCCCCGGCCGGGCCTGCGTGCCGGCCACATCCCCGGCGCCCGCAACGTCCCCTACGCCGCGCTCCTCGAACCCGACGGCACGATGAAGGACGGGGCGGACCTCGCGAAAGCCTTCATCGCGGCGGGGGTCGACCTGAAGCGCCCGGTCATCACCACGTGCGGCAGCGGGGTGACGGCGGCGATCCTGAATCTTGGCCTCGCCCGGCTAGGCCACGACGACCATGCGCTCTATGACGGCAGCTGGGCCGAATGGGGCATGTATCCCGATCTGAAGATCGCGCGAGGAGACGCCTGATGCTGACCGACCTGAAGCCGCAGGCGCCCGACAAGATCCTGGCGCTCATGGCCGCCTACCGGGAGGATCCGCGCGACGCGAAGATCGACCTCGGCGTGGGCGTCTACCGCGACGCCTCCGGTCGCACGCCGGTCATGCGCGCGGTCAAGGCGGCGGAGCGGCAGCTCGTGGAGGAGCAGGACACCAAGGTCTATACCGGGCTGGCCGGCGATCCGGCCTTCGCGGACGCGGTCTCGACGCTGGTGCTGGGCGCTGACAAGCCCGCCGACCGGCTTGCCGCCGTGGCGACGCCCGGCGGGACCGGCGCGATCCGGCAGGGGCTCGAGCTTGTGCGCATGGCGGCCCCCGGCGCAAAGGTCTGGCTGTCCGACCCGACCTGGCCGAACCATATCGCGATCGCGACCTATCTCGGCATGGAGGTCGCAACCTACCGCTACTTCGACGCGGAGAGCGGCGGCGTCGACTTCGAGGGGATGCAGACCGACCTCGCCGCGGCCGCGCCCGGCGACACGGTGATCCTGCACGGCTGCTGCCACAACCCGACCGGCGCGAACCTGACGGGGGACCAGTGGGACAGGACCGCCGCGATCCTGTCCGAGCGGGGTGCGGTGCCCTTCGTGGACATCGCCTATCAGGGCTTCGGCGACGGGCTCGAGGCCGATGCCGACGGCGTCCGCCGCCTCGTCGCCGCCGTTCCCGAGGCGCTGATCGCGGCGTCCTGCTCCAAGAACTTCGGCATCTACCGGGAACGGACGGGCCTTCTGATGGCCGTCGCGCCCGCGCCGGACGCGCTCGAGACGACGCAGGGGGCGATGGCGGCGCTGAACCGGTTCAACTTCTCCTTTCCGCCCGATCACGGCGCGCGCGTGGTGACGATGATCCTCGGCGACGAAACGCTCCGCGCCGACTGGATGGCTGAGCTGGAGGAGGTGCGCGGGCACATGCTGTCGCTGCGCGAGCAGCTGGCGCGCGAACTGCGCGAGCGCACGGGCTCCGACCGGTTCGGGTTCCTCGCCGCCCATCGCGGCATGTTCTCGCTGATCGGCGCGACGCCGGAGCAGGTCGAGACGATGCGGCGGGATCACGGCGTCTACATGGTCGGCGACAGTCGCATCAACGTCGCCGGCCTCAACGCCGGGACCGTGCCGCGCCTCGCTGACGCCATCGTCGCCGCCGGCATCTAACCCCCGACAAGCAGGAGAGCGGATATGCGGCACGGCGGACGGATCCTCGTCGATCAACTGAAGGCGCAAGGGGTGGAGCGGGTGTTCTCCGTGCCCGGCGAGAGTTTCCTCGCGGCGCTCGACGGCCTGCACGAGAGCGGGATCGCCAATGTCGTCTGCCGGCAGGAGGGCGGGGCCGCGATGATGGCGGAGGCCAGCGGAAAGCTCGGCGGCGGGCCGGGCGTTCTTTTCGTGACGCGGGGGCCGGGGGCAACCAACGCCAGCGCCGGGCTTCACGTCGCGATGCAGGATTCGACGCCGGTGGTCGCCTTCGTCGGCCAGATCGCCCGTGGTCACCGCGACCGCGAGGCGTTCCAGGAGGTCGATTATCGCGCCATGTTCGGCCCGCTCGTCAAATGGGTGGCGGAGATCGACCGGACGGAGCGCATCCCCGAATACGTCGCTCGCGCCTTCTCGGTCGCGCAGTCCGGCCGGCCCGGACCGGTGGTGCTCGCGCTGCCCGAGGATATGCTCTCGGCCGAGGCGGAGGTGCCCGACCGCCCCCGCGCCGTGATTCCGCGTCCGGCCGTGCCCGATCTCGGTCCGGTGATCGAACGGCTGGCGCGGGCGGAGCGCCCGCTCGTCGTCGCGGGCGGGCCCGGCTGGACCGGGGCGGCGGGCCGCGACCTCGCCGCCTGGGCGGAGCGGCACGGCCTGGCGGTCGCGGTGTCCTTCCGCCGGCAGGACGTGATCGACAACCGCTCGCCGGCCTATGCGGGCGATCTGAACGTCGGGCCGAACCCGAAACTCATGGAGCGGCTTGGGGCGGCCGACCTGATCCTCGCGCTCGGTACGCGGCTGGGCGATATCTCCACCGGCGGCTACGAGGTGCTGGACCCGCAGGGCGCGCTCCCGGCGCTGATCCACGTCCACGCCGATCCGGACGAGATCAACCGCGTCTGGCCCGCCGAGATCGCCATTGCCGCGCGCGGCCCGGACGTCGCGCGGGCGCTGGCCGCGCGCGACGACGACCTGCCGGGCTGGCACACGGCGCAGGCGGTGGCGCGGGCGGAATACGAGGGCTGGCTCCGCCCGAAGCCCACGCCGGGCGCCGTCCGGCTGGAGGAGGTCATCGCCCATCTCGACGCGACGCTCGCCGAGGACGCGATCGTGACCAACGGGGCGGGGAACTATGCCGGGTTCCTGCATCGCTACTACCGCTGGAAGCGGCAGGGCACGCAGCTCGCGCCGACCTCCGGCAGCATGGGCTACGGCTTTCCGGCGGCAGTCGCGGCGAGCCTCGCCCATCCGGGGCGACAGGTCGTCTGCCTCGCCGGGGACGGCTGCTTCCAGATGACGCTCAACGAGATGTCGACGGCGATGCAGCACGGCGCGACGCCGGTGGTGATCGTCGCCAACAACGGCCGCTACGGCACGATCCGCATGCATCAGGAGCGGCACTATCCCGGCCGCGTCTCCGGCACCGACCTCGCCAATCCGGACTTCGCCGCGCTGGTGCGGGCCTATGGCGGGCAGGGCTGGACGGTGACGGAGCAGGCCGGATTCGCCCCCGCGCTCGACGCGGCGCTGGCTTCGGGGACGGTCGCGGTGATCGAGCTGCGCCTCGATCCGGACATGCTGACCACCGGCGCGTCGCTCTCCGACCTCGCCCGCTGAGGCGTCATCGGACGCGGCCACCGTGGCAGCGGGACCGCGTCCGGCCCGCCCGGCGCCTGGCAGATGGCCCCGGACGTATCTCGGCCCTTCGCGGGCCGCTCCGCCGCGGCGACCATCCGCATTAGGGCAAACGCAGTCCGCCTTTAGGGGCGGCGTCGGCGGTCCGGTGCATCCAGACGGCTCGCGACATCGATCCGATCTCCACCTGCGCTTCGTCCGCAGGATCGCCCGCCAGCGCGGCGGGCGCGGGGCCGGATCGGGGAAGTTCGGCGGCGTCAATATGGCGTTCGGATGGCAGCCGGCCTCAAAGCACGATGGCCGAGATCAGGCGCCCGTAATCCGCCTCGCCCGCATGGGTCGTCCGACGGTACGAATAGAACCGCGCGGGGTCCGAATAGGTGCAGTGCCCGGTCCATTCCGCGTCAACGCCCGCGCGGCGCAGGCGTTGCAGGGCGAAGCCGGGCAAGTCGAACCGATACCGGCCGTTCGCACCGTTCGCGAAGAAGCGCATCGCCTCGGGCGCCTCCGCCTCGAACGTATCGAGGAATTCGGGGCCGACCTCGTAGGCGCGCTGGCTGATCGTCGGGCCGATCGCCGCGCGCATCGCGCCGGCGGATGCGCCGAGCGTTTCCATCGCCGCGATCGCGGCCTCGATCACCCCGCCGAGCGCGCCGCGCCAGCCGGCATGCGCCGCGCCGATCACGCCGGCCTCCGCATCGCAAAACAGGACCGGCGCGCAGTCGGCCGTCAAGATCGACAGCACGCAGCCGGGCCGGTCGGTGACGATTGCGTCGGCCCGCGAACGCGCCGCCGCGTCCGTGGCGACGACAGCCTCGGCGGAATGAACCTGATGCACGCCGTGGAGCGGTCCGCCCATCGCCTCGGCCACGCGGGCGCGGTTGGTGGTGACGATGTCGTTCTGGTCGCTCGACCCGCTGCCGCAGTTCAAACCCGAGAACACGCCGGAGGAGGCGCCGCCGCAGCGGGTGAAGAAGCCGTGGCGCACTTGGCCAAGGTGGTCCGAGGTCAGGATCTCCAGCGTCATTCGTCGAATCCCGGCGGCAGGGCCGCCCCCGCGGGGACGAGGGCGATCGCCTTGAACAAGTCGCCCATCTCCCCCGGATGGGTCAAGCGGCGATGCGCGGCGACATGGGCTTCCAGCGCCGCGCCCTCGAGCGTCCGCGCCAGCGCCTGCGCCCGCGCCGTGATCCCGAGGCGTTCGAGCAGCACACCCTGGGTAATCATGGCGGAGGCGCGGGCGGGGGGCGCGGCGCGAGCCACGGCCTCGAAATCGACATGCGCGGTCAGGTCGGCCGTCCCCGGCGCGTCGAGCGGCGCGACGGGCGCATGGTCGCGCAGCGCTTGGAGCGTATCGCCCCGGCTGCGCCAGTGGCCGTAATCGACGAAGATCGCGGCGCCGCCCCGGACGACGCGCTCGGCCACGGCCGAGACTACATGCGGAAGCGCGGGGCAGCGCTCGACCAAGGTGCCTTCGGGGACGTCGTGGTGATCGAGCTCGGGCACCGGCACGACGGGGCCGAGCGCGAAGGCCAGCGCATCGTCCCGCACCGTCACCAGACGCTCGCGCCAGCCCGCCTCCGCACGGACGAACTGACGGATCGGCAACGCGTCGAGGAACTCGTTGGCGACGAGGAGCATCGGCCCCTCGGGCAGGTCGTCCGCGCTGGCGTGCCAGACCGGATCGTGGTCCTTCAGCGCTTCAGCCTGCGTGGCGCGAAGCGTCGGCGACGCCTCGACCAGATGCACGGAAACCGCTTCCGCGAAGCCGGGCACCGCGCGGGCCGCGCGAAGCATGTCGGCCATCAGCGTCCCCCGGCCGGGGCCGAGCTCGGCAATCGTGACCGACCCGCCGCCTCCATCCCTCCAGACCTGCGCGAAGCAAAGGCCCAGCATCTCGCCGAACATCTGGCTGATCTCGGGCGCGGTGGTGAAGTCGCCCGCCGCGCCGAAGGGGTCGCGCGTCGTGTAGTAGCCGAGCTTCGGGTGCAGCAGCGCCTCGGTCATGTAGTCCGCGACGGTCATCGGCCCGGTCGCCGCGATGCGCGCGATCAGGTCGTCCGCGAGGTTCACCGCCGCGCCGCGCGGACCGCCAGCCAGGCGCCGCCGAGGCCCACGATCAGCATCGGAACCGAGAGGACCTGACCCATCGACAGGCCGAACTCGCCCCAGCCGATCACATGGCCCATCGGGTTGTCGGGCGTGATGTATTGCGCGTCGGCCTGCCGGAAATGCTCCACGAAGATGCGCGCCGCGCCGTAGCCCGCGAGGAACAGGCCGCAGACGAGGCCCCGTGCCTTCAGGCCGCCCCGCAGCGCGACGATCCAGAGCACGACGAGGAGGACGAGCCCCTCGAGCGCCGCCTCGTAGAGCTGGCTCGGATGGCGGGCGCAGAACTCACCCAGATTCGCGCAATCCTGCGCTGCGCCGCCGGGGAAGACGACGGCCCAGGGCAGGGTCGAGGGCCGGCCCCAGAGCTCCGCGTTGACGAAGTTCGCGAGCCGGCCGAGTCCGAGCCCCAGCGGCGTGCAGAGCGCGGCGAGGTCGAGGAGCGAGCGGATCGGGATGCCGTGCTTCATCGCGTAGACGATCACGAGAAGGCCGGTCGCGATCATGCCGCCGTGGAACGACATGCCCCCTTCCCAGAGGTAAAGGATCTCTACCGGGTGGGTCAGGTAGTATTGCGGCTGATAGAACAGCACGTAGCCCAGCCGCCCGCCCAGCACGATGCCGAGCGTGATCCAGGTCATGATGTCCTCGATCTGCGTGCGGCTGGCGAGTGGCGTGTTCCCGGGCCAGAGCGCGGCTCGCGGTGCGGCCCAGCGGGCCATCAGCCAGCCGCCGAGGATGCCGAGGATGTAGGCGGCCGCGTACCATTTCGGCGCGACCGTGATGCCCCCCAGCGTGATGCGGAAGATGTCCGGAGAGATGTCCGGGAACGGGAGCACGAGGGCTGCGGCGGCGATCATGACGGTGCAATGCCCGCGCGCCCGGTGGCGGTCAACCTTGAGGTCGGGGCCGGAGCCCCCCATATCGGATGCGAACCAGCCCGGAGGCCCGACAGATGCAGACCCGCAGCCGCTTCATGGACGATATCGGCCAGCTCATGACCAACGCGATGGGCGTGGCGCAAGGCGCGCGGACAGAGGCGGAGACGGCGATGAAATCGCTGCTCGACCGCTGGATGGCCGACCGCGACTTCGTTACCCGCGAGGAGTTCGATGCCGTGCGCGCGATGGCGCAGAAGGCGCGCGAGGAGAACGAGGCCCTGAAGGCGCGGCTCGACGCGATGAGCGGTTCGGGCGGCGCGAATGGCTGAGGCTCCGGCGGGCGTATCCTCGTCAGGAAGAAGGCTCAGCCCGCCAGAAGCTCCAGCAGCCGGTCGACCTCCGCGTCGGTCTTCGTGAAGTCGCAGACCAGACGGCAGAGCGGCGTCTCGGTGTCGTCCATCACGTAGTACTGCGCTTCCGCCCGCGCACGGTCGTGCGCCGCGCGGGGCAGGCGGCAAAAGATCATGTTCGCCTCGGGCGGGTGCGCCATCTCCGCGCCCACCCCGCGCAGGCCTGTCGCGAGCCGCTTCCCGGCGGCATTGGCGCGGCGGGCGTTTTCGAGCCAGAGGTCGTCCTTCAGGTAGGCCGCCATTTGCGACGACAGGAAGCGGTGCTTGGACCAGAGCTGCGCGCCGCGCTTGCGGCGCAGCTGCATCTCCCAGTGCCGGGCCGGATCGCGCATCACGATCGCCTCGACTGCCATGCAGCCGTTCTTGGTGCCGCCGAAGCTCACCACGTCGAAGCCCGCGACCATCTCCGCCGCCGAGCAGCCGAGCGCGGCGCAGGCATTGGCGAAGCGCGCGCCGTCGAGATGCGTGGCGATGTCGTGCGCGCGGGCGAGGTCGGTCAGGGCGGCGAGCTCGTCCAGCGTGTGGACCGTGCCGACCTCGGTGACGTTGGTCACGCTCATCGCGCCGAGCTGCACGTTGTGGACGGACCTCGTCAGGCGCGCGATCTCTTCGGCCACGCGGTCGGGCGACATCTTGCCGTCCGGGCCTCCGATCGGGACCAGCTTCGCGCCGTCGGCGTAGAACTCGGGCGCGCCGCATTCGTCGCGCTCCACGTGGGAATCGCGATGGCACAGGATCGACCCCCAGGGCGCGACCAGCCCCGCAAGCGCCAGCGCGTTCGCCGCGGTCCCCGTGCCGACGAGCAGGACCTCCGCCTCGGGCCAGTCGAAGAGGTCGCGCAGCGCGTCCCGCACGCCCGGCATCCAGGGATCGGCGCCATAGGGCATCGCGCCGCCTTCGTTGGCGGCGACCATCGCTTCCATGATCGGTGCGGCGACGGGTCCGGTATTGTCGGAGGCGTAGTTGAGGTTCATCAGGCGTCTCCTGTGGGCTCTTCGATCACGAAATCCTCCCAATCCTCGTCCGCCACCATTGTCTCGTTCACCGTCTCGTCCATCAGGGACGCGCCGGCCAGATGCGGCGACATCGGGTCGCCGGTCAGGAGCGGGTGCCAGTGCGGCAGGGGGCGGCCCTCGTGGAGGCGCCGATAGGCGCAGGTGTCGGGCATGAAATAGGCGGCGTCGGCCAGGGTTTTCGGCGTCAGCACGACGCATTCGGGCACGAAGCTGAGTCGCGTCGCGTAGCTCGAGCAGCGGCAGGTGCCGTCGTCGAACAGGCGGCAGGCGATACGGGTCAGCGCGACCTCGCCCGTTTCCTCGTCCTCGAGCTTGTTGAGGCAGCACTTGCCGCACCCGTCGCAGAGCGCCTCCCATTCCTTCGGATTGAGGCTCGCGAGCCCCCGCTCCCAGAAGCGCGGCCTGAGCCCGTCCCGGTCGATCGGATCAGAGGCCATTGAGAGCCGCCCGGGCCTCGGCGCTGTCGGCGTCCATCTGCGCGATCAGGGCGGGCAGGCCGTCGAACCGCGCCTCCGGCCGCAGGAACGCGACGAGCGCGACGGAGATGTGGTGGCCGTAGAGGTCGCCGTCGAAGTCGAAGAGGAAGGTCTCCAGGTTCGGCGCGTTGGTGCCGAACATCGGCCGCACGCCGAGCGACGCGACGCCGTGATGGCGGCCGGCACGGGGGCCGTCGAGCACGTCGACGAGCACGGCGTAGACCCCGAGGCGCGGCAGGTGCAGGCCCGCGACCGACAAATTGGCGGTCGGGTAGCCGAGTCCGCGCCCGCGCTTCTCGCCATGCAGCACCGGTCCCTCGATCCGGTGCCAATGTCCCAGCATCTCCGCCGCGTCGCCGGGCCGCCCGTCGCTGAGCGCCTGCCGGATGGCGGTGGAGGAGACCGGTGCGTCACCACCGAGAAGGTCGGTCAGCACCACGTCGAAGCCCAGTCGCGCGCCGCCTTCGCGCAGCGTGTCCGCATGCCCCGCACGGCCCTTGCCGAAGCGGAAGTCGGCGCCCACCACGACGCGCGCGAGGCCGAGGTCGCGGGCCAGCACGTCCGCCATGAAGACCTCCGCCGAAAGGGGGGCGATCTCGCGGAAGGGCAGCTGGAACAGCGTCTCCACACCCAGCTTCTCGAGCCGGTGCGCACGCGCCTCGGGCGACATCAGCCGGAAGGCCGGGGCGTCGGGGGCGAAGACGGTCCGGGGATGCGGCTCGAAGGTGACGACGGCGAGCGGCGCCGCGCCGCGCGCGAGGTCGATCACCGACTGGTGGCCGCGGTGGACTCCGTCGAAATTGCCCATCGCCGCCGACGCGCCCCGCGCCCCGGCCGGAACGGCCCTGTGATCCGTGATGATCCGCATGGAACGCGGGCTAGCCTGGGCCGGGCAGGGGCGCAAGGATGGGCGCGACGGCCGTGGCGTCCCGGGGCGACGGCTAGCGCAACCGCCCTATCGTGTAGGTGGGCGCGAGCCCCTCCGCGTCGAGGAACCGCTGCAGCCGGTCGGCGTCCGGACGTCCGCTCGGGCTGGTCCCCGTCTCCGTCGCCGCGAGCCCGCCGGAGATGAAGAGGAGGTCGAGCTTTTCCCCCATCGCGCCGGCGGCGTCCGTGCCCGGTCCGTCGCCGATGGCCAGGATTTCCGCGTCCGGCACCGCCTCGACCTTCGCGAGGCGCCGCCGGGCGAGGTCGTAGATCGGCGGGTGCGGCTTGCCGAAATAAAGGCTCTCGCCCCCCATGTCGGTGTAGAGCGCCGCGAGGGCGCCCGCGCACCATTCGCGGATCTCACCCCGGTCCACCACGATGTCCGGATTGGCGCAGAGGAGTTTCAGGCCGCCGGCGATGGCGGTCTGGAATTCCGGACGCAGGACGTCGGGATCGACCATCGGATCGAGCGGGCCGGTGCAGACGATCCCCTCCGCCGCGTCGAGGGCGACGCGCTCGATCGCGCGGGGGCGCTCGAGGATCGCGGGCGGCTCGAAGAAGGCGGCGTCGTGCGCCTGACCCAGATGCCAGACGCGCCCGCCGACCACGCCGTCGAACATCGCGACGCGGGCCGAGTCGCCGGAGGTGGCGATGTCGTCGTAGGCGGTGCCGGGCACGCCGAAATGCGCGATCTGCGCGGCCACGCCGGCGCGGGTGCGGGGCGAGTTCGTCACCAGAATGACGCGGCCGCCGCGCGCGCGATAGGCCTCCAGCGCCTCCACCGCGCCGGGCAAGGCACGCACCCCGTCATGGACGCAGCCCCACAGGTCGACGAAAAGGGCGCGGTACCTATCCGACACCTCCGCGAGCGCATCGATGATCTGCATGTGGTCCCTGCTCCGGCCGCTGTCGCGCCCCGTATCTACAGACATGGGCCCGCCGTCCACCCATGCGGCCGCGCGACCCTCAGACGGCCGAGAGCGCCACGGCGCGCGCTTCGGCCATCGTGATCGTGGGCAGGCGCGGCGCGCCGAACCCTGCCCCGGCCGCGCTCTGCGGGAACAGCCGGGCGAGATCGGCCAGCGCGTTTCGCGTCAGCCGCGCGCAGGTGGCGCGGGCGGGATGGTAGCTCGCCACGCCAAGGCCCCCGGCAAGGACGGCTTCCTCGCCCGCGCAGGCGATGCCCCAGGTCGCGACGTCCCCCTTCGGCGTGATGGCCGTGACGCCGAACCCGTCCTCGAACGCGGCGAGAGGGGCGAAGGCCGACGGGCCGCCGACCAGTTCCGCGCAGGCCGGATGCTCGATCAGGACCAGCGCGTGCGCGCCCAGCACCGTGTCCTGCGTCGGACCCAGCGCGCCGAAGGCATGGGCCGCCACGCGAAAGAGCGTCGGCTGCGCGTCGGGGCCGCCATGGAGGCGGCTGCCGACCCAATCGACGCGTGCGAAACCACCGCCGCGAACGGCGACCCGGTCGCCGGGCGTCACGTCCTCGATCGCCACAGGGCCGGTCCCGTTCTGCAGGAGAGTGCCGCGCCCGAAGCTCGACACCGCGGCGTCGAGGATCGGCGTGGCGGGCAGATGGCGCAGGTCGCGGCAGACCGCGCCCCGGTGGTCGAGCCAGGCGAGATCGTATTCCGCCAGATGTTCCGGCACGCGGACCGGATGGCGGGCGATGGCGGGGTTTATCGCGGGGAATCGCTCGAAAGCACTCATGACGGAGCCGTCCTGTGACAACGGCCCCCACCGCTTCTGCCAGACCTAACGCACGGTCAGCCTGCGATCTACCGCCCCTGCGGAAACAATGCGTTTCACGCGTCTGTTCCGATGACGCCCCCGGTGCTAATGCCGAAACATGACCGCACCCTCCTCCGATCTCCAGACGGCCCGGCGGATGCTCGACCACGGGCAGGCCGCCCCGGCACGCGACCGGCTGCTTCGACTTCTCGAAGGGGATGCGGCGGCGGAGGCCTGGCTTCTGCTGGCGCGCGCGGAGGCGGATCTCGGCGCGGCGGAGGCGGCGCGGACGGCGTTCGCCCGTTGCCTCGCCCTCGCGCCGTCGGAGCCGGTCGCCTGGATGGAGCTCGCGATCTTCGAGGCGGCACAGGGCCGTGGCGGCGATGTGGTGAAGCGGGCGCGGCAGGCCGCACTGCCTTCCGTGCTCCTGACGATGCTGCGGGATGCCGCGGGCGGCACAGGCGCGCGCGCGCTCGGCACTGGCGCGGCGACCAAGGCCGACCTTGCGACCCTGTCGCGCGCCGCGGAGACGGGGGATACGCATGCGGCGGAGCGCAAGGCGCGTCCGCTCCTGCTGAAAGGGGGCGGCGCGGTCCTTTGGGGGCTGCTCGGGCAGGCCCGGACGCGGGCCGGGCAGCCGGACGGCGCGGTCGAGGCCTATGACCAGGGCCTGCGGCTGGAGCCCTATGCCGTGGATCTCCGGCTCGCCCTCGTGCAGGCGCGGCTCGCCTCGGGGGCGGTGCCGGCCGCGCTTCTCGACGCGCGCTTCGCCGCCCGGGCGGCGCCCGGCCTCGCCCGCGCGCAGATTCTGTTCGGACGGACGGCGCTCCGGGCCGGGCAATCCGATCTCGCGCTCGAGATCGCGGAGGCCGCGCTGGCCCGGGGCTTGCGCGACGACGGCCTGCTCGCCCTCGCGGCGGAGGCGGCGATGGAGGCGCGGCAGGGCGATCTCGCCGTCGAGCGGGCGGCGGCGCGGCACCGGGAGGCGCCCGGCCGCGACCTGCTGCTGGCCGCGACGCAGGACCGGGCGGGACGGGTGGAGGCGGCGCTCGACACCTACGGGGCGATCCTCGCGCGGGAACCGGCGAACCGGGACGCGCTGACCGCGCGGGGGCAATTGCTGCAGACGCTGGGACGGGCCGGGGCGGCGGAGGCCGATCTGCGCGCGGCCGTCGCGGCGGACCCGCTCGACGGAACGGCCTTCCGCGCGCTCGCCTATGCAAGGCGGCTCGATCCCGGGGACGAGGCTCTGCGCGCCGCGATGGCGGCGCGGGCGCGGCCGGACCTGCCCGGGGCGGCGGCGCGCACGCTTGATTACGGCCTCGCCCGGGCGCTCGCCCCGCACGATCCCGAGGCGGCGGCCCGGCACCTCGCCCAGGCCAACGCGGCGATGCTGGCGGCCTATCCCCACGACCCGCGTCAGCCTGCCGCGCAGGTCGCGCGGGCCCGCGAGGTGATCTGGCCGGCGCTTCGCACGGCGATGGCGTCCGGTGCCGAAAGTGCCTGCGATGCGGCGCCGATCTTCGTGACCGGCCTGCCGCGCTCGGGCACGACGCTCGTCGAGGCGATCCTCGCCGCCCATCCGGAGGTCGTGGCGGGCGGGGAGCTCGCCGTCCTGCGCCGCGCCGCAACCCCGCTGCACGACGCCATCGCGGGCAATGCGCCGGTGACGTCCGATCTGCTGACCGGGACGGGCGCCGCCTATGTCGCCGCCGCAGACCGGGCCGCTGGCGGGTCGACGGACCGGCGCCGCACCGACAAGTCGATCTTCTCTTTCCTGGAGATCGGCACGATCCGCGCGGCGCTGCCGCAGGCGCGGATCGTCGTCGTCACCCGCGATCCGCGCGACACCGGCTTGTCGATCTGGCGCAACCATTTTCGCGAGGGGACGCATCGCTACGCCGCGTCGCAGGAGGGGATCGCCGACCAGATCGCGGCCTTCCACAACGCGATCGCCTTCTGGCGCGATGCCCTGCCCGACGCCTTCCACACGCTGCGCTACGAGGCGCTGCTGGACGATCCCGAGAAGGAGGCGCGCGCGCTGCTCGCGGCCTGCGACCTGCCGTGGGATCCGGCCGTGCTGTCGTTCCACGAGGCGGCCTCGCCTGTCGCCACGCTGAGCTTCGCGCAGGTGCGCCGGCCGATCTACACGTCGTCCCGCGGCGGCTGGCGGGACAGTGCGGCGGAGATCGCCCCCCTGATCGCGTCGCTGACCCGGAAGGGGCTTCTGCCGGACGAATGAGTCCGGCGCGGGGAACGCCTCGTCGGACGGTGCGGCCCGCGATTCAGTCGGTGAACCGCCCCACCACGTCGCCGAAGGTCAGCGTCCGGTCGAAGCTGCCTTCGGCGAGAAAGGCGAGGACCTGACCGATCACCAGCGGCTGGTTCATCATGAAGGTATGCGTGACCGGCATGGTCAGGTGGTCGTCCATCCCCTCCACACGGGTGGAGGCGACCGAGACCTTGCCGTCGTCCGGGCCCGGCAGGACGGTGGACCAGAACGGCGACAGGCTGCGCGTGCCCGCGATCACGCCGACCCCGGGCCAGACGGGGCCGAGGCTCGGGGGGAGGCCATCGGTGCCGAGCTCGCGCCCCGCCGGGCCGTTCGCCCATTCGAAGGCTGCGAGGTCGCCGAGCAGATCGACGATCTCCGATCCGCCATTGGGCGGCGCGAGCATCACCGTCCGGCCGAGCCGCGGCAGGTCGTGCGCGGCAAGCCACGCGCGCAGGAGGATGCCGCCCATCGAATGCGTCACGAAATGGATCCGGGAGGTCGGGCCGCAGCCCGCGATCGCGCGGGGAAGGGCGGTCGCGGCGATCTCCGCGATGGAGCCGGAGGCGGGGTCGTAATCGCTGTTCGAGACGCGGTAGCCCTCCGCCTCCAGCGCTTCGGCCATGACGAGCATC
This sequence comes from uncultured Jannaschia sp., assembly GCF_947494025.1. Taxonomy (GTDB): domain Bacteria; phylum Pseudomonadota; class Alphaproteobacteria; order Rhodobacterales; family Rhodobacteraceae; genus Jannaschia. Next base: position 607,520 of record NZ_CANLTQ010000001.1, on the reverse strand, counting down.
GACGCATCGCTCCGCGCCAGACCGTGCAGGAGGACGACGCAATCGGGGGCCGCCCGCGCGGAAAGCGGCAGTGCGGCGAGGAGGACGAGAAGCGCGGACCGGATCATCCGTCGGATCTAGGGTCCGTCCGTCCCGACGCTAGGGTGCGGCGCGCCGGGCGGTGTCACGGGTCCGCGACGGCAGGCGCAACGTCGCGAGCGCGATCCCCGCGAGGACGAGGCCCCCCGCCGCGAGTGCGCGGACGTCCGGGATCTCGCCCAGAAGTGCCGCGCCCGCGACCGTCGCGATCACCGGCACGGCGAGCTGCGCCACCCCGGCCGTCGCCACGTCCATCTGCGGCAGGACGCGGAACAGCATGGCATAGCCGATGCCGGACGCGATGGCGCCCGACAGGACCGCCATGATCGCGCCGAAGGCGGTCACGGACGTGCCCCACCACAGCGGCAGCAGAAGCGCGAAGAAGGCGGTGGCCACGACGAAGTTGCCCGCGCTTCCGGCAAGCGGGCGCGGCTCGAACTTGCCGGCGAAGCTGTAGGCCGCCCAGCCGAGGCCCGCGACGATCATCAACGCCGCGTCCACGGGATCGGCCCGCACCCCGCCGCCGGGCAGCAACAGCCAGATCAGCCCGCCCAGCGACACCGCCATCCCCGCAAGCCGGACCGGACCCGTCCGTTCCCCCCGCAGGAGCGACAGCCCGAAAAGGCCCATCTGCACCGTGGCGAACAGGATGAGCGCGCCGAGCCCCGCGTCGAGCGTCCGGTAGGCCAGCGAGAAGCCGAGGAGGTAGATCACGAGCGCCGCCGCCGCGCCCCAGCGGCGCCCCCCGCCCAGCGTCACGCCGCGTCCCGCCGACAGCAGCGCGAGGACGATCGCACCGGCCGCGACGCGGATCGCGGCGAAGGCCATCGGGTCGGTCCCGTCCAGCACGCCCGTGCGCGTGAGCAGCGAGTTCGCCGCGAGAAAGCAGAGGGCGAGGGCGGTAAGCAGGGCGAGGCGCATGGCGCTTGTTGAACCGGGTCGGGGGCGGACGCAATGGCGCGCGTCAGTCGAGCGCGTCGCGCCCCGCCTGCGACAGCGCGTAGGTCCCGGACGCGATACGCTCGAACCAGCCGTAATGGTTGTCGCGCAGGATCGTCGTCGCCCGCGCGATGCCGGTCGCGTCGCGCGCGTCGCGGCCGCGACGCGCCCCGGCCTCCAGCAGATAGGCGGCGAGAAGGCGCGCGTCCTGGCGATAGGCCGTCATCAGCCCGTCCCGCGTCGCGCCCCCTTCGGCGGGGTCGCCGCGTCGGGCCGCGAACTCGCGCAGGAGACGGACCTTCGGTCTGGTCGAGAGGCGCGGGCGGAACGGCGCCGGATCGCAGTGGACCGTGACGGTCCCGCCGGGCAGGCGGATGGTCACGACGCCGAGGCCAAGGCGCCGGGCAAGCTTCAGGTTCGCCCGAAGCGAAGCGAGGCCCCGCCGCCCCGCGATGTCGGGCACGGCGAGGTAGACATGCGGCGTGATCGCCTGCCGATCGATGCCCTGATGGATCAGGGCGAGGCTGAACCCGGTCTTGAGTTCGACGATCACCGGCGGCTCGTCCCCCCGGACCGCGACGACGTCGGCGGGGCCGATCTCGCCTTTCACGACATAGCCCTGCGCCTCGAGGAACGCCTTCACCGGGGCGTAGAGCTCCGTTTCCCGCATGCCGCTGCCCCGTGCCGCCGGGCGTGACATCGCCCCCGGCCGTTGCTAAGGCGCGGCCCGACCCGGATCAACTTCACCACGGATATTCCATGACCACGCTCGTCTTCGGCCACAAACACCCCGACACCGATTCCACCGGCAGCCCGATCGCCTGGGTCTGGTACATGAACGAGGTGCTGGGCACCGAGGCGAAAGCCGTGCTTCTGGGCGAGCCCAACACCGAGGCGGCCTGGATGCTGGAGCGCTGGGGGCTCGAGAAGCCGGAGATCGTCCTCGACGTCGACGACGACCAGCCCTGCGTGATCGTCGACACGAACAACCCCGCGGAGCTTCCCGCCAATATCGGCCGCGCGGACGTGCGGCAGATCATCGACCACCACAAGCTGACCGGCGGGATCGAGACCGTTGTGCCGATCGACGTCACGATCCGGCCGCTCGCCTGCACCGCGACGGTCATGGCGGACCTGATGGGCGGCGCGCTGTCTTCCGCGCCCGAGCCGATCCGCGGCGCGATGCTGACCTGCATCCTGTCGGACACGCTGGAGTTCCGCTCGCCCACGACGACCGACCACGACCGCGCGCTGGCCGAGCGGCTGGCGGGCGATCTGGGCATCGATATCCCGGAATTCGCCGCCGAGATGTTCGCGGCCAAATCCGATGTCTCTGCCTTCTCCGAGGTCGAGCTTCTGAGGATGGATTCCAAGGAATACGAGACCGGCGGCACCAAGTTCCGCGTCTCCGTGCTCGAGACGACGTCCCCCGACGCGATCCTGTCCCGCAAGGACGCGCTGATGGCGGCGATGCCCGAGGTCGCGGCGGAGGACAACGTGCATCAGGTCCTGCTCTTCGTGGTCGACATCCTGCGCGAGGAGGCGACGCTGCTCGTGCCGAACGAGATGACGAAGAAGGTGGCCGAGGCGAGCTTCGGGGCGCGGGTCGCGGGCGACCAGGTCGTCCTGCCGGGCGTGATGAGCCGCAAGAAGCAGATCATCCCCGCCCTGAAGACCTGATCCACCCGGAACACCCGGCCGGCGCGATCAGGCGTCGAGCGCCAGCCGGGCCTCCAGCACCTCGAACGGGATGCCCGGAACCGTCTTCGCGTCGCGGATGACGAGCGAGGTCCGCACGCTTGCCACGTTCTCCGCCGCCGTCAGCTCGCCGGTCAGGAAGGACTGGAACGAGCCGAGGTCGGTCGCCACGCAGCGCAGGATGAAGTCGGTCTCGCCGTTGAGCATGTGGCATTCCCGCACGAGCGGCCAGTCGCGGCAACGCGCCTCGAAGGCCACGAGATCCGACTCCGCTTGACGGCCCAGCGACACCATCGCGTAGACCTGCACCTCGAAACCGAGGGCACGGGCATTCACGCGCGCGTGGTAGTTCTCGATGTAACCCGCCTCCTCCAGCGCGCGGACGCGACGCAGGCAGGGCGGGGCGGAGATTCCCACGCGACGGGCGAGCTCCACGTTCGTCATGCGCCCGTCGGCCTGAAGTTCGGCGAGGATCTGGCGATCGATCGGGTCGAGCGAGGAACGTGGCAAGTCGGCCTCCGGGAATAGCATGACGAGTATGGATTACCTCTCTTGCCGCAATCGAAGACGAGGCGAAAGCTCCGGTCGTCCCTCGGGTTCCTCGTCGCGCTGCGCAGAATGGCAAAGGGTCACCAGGGAAAAAGGTTAATAAAACGTTGACCCGCGCGATTGCCACATCGCAGGTTGGCGAGGTGACGGAAGATCACAGAGTGTTGTTCATTGTCTGGAAGGGTTATTCCAAATGAAAATCCGTAATTTCGCGCTTTCGTTCGCCGTTGGTGTCGTGGCATTAACCGGAGCGGGTTCGGCCGCCGTGATCGATCTCGGCTTCAGCCTCGACAGATCGAGTTCGGTGGGGTCGATCGACTACAACAGCGCGCGCACGGCCTTGTCGCAGGCCTTGGGCAGCATTCCCACCTCCGGCGACAATCAGTACCGTATCGCGGTCACGTCTTTCGCCGGCGGGAGCACAACCATCGTAGCCCCGACGATTGTTTCCGACGCGACGCTGGCCGGTATCCAGAGCGATGTGGCGAATGCGCCATATTCCGGCGGTGGCACGAACATCGCCGGAGCGATTTCGAATCTGTTCGGCCTGTTCCAATCCAGTGCCGATGGCCTCGGGGCGACGACCCTGCTGAACATCACCACCGACGGTGGCAGCAGCGTGACCGCCTCCAAGTCAGTGGCGACCGCTGCACGGACCGCCGGTCTGGACGGGCTCAGCTTCGAGGCGGTCGGCCCCGGCCCCAGGCTGGAAAGCTTGCGCCAGATCGCTGGCCTCGGCACTGTCGGCGACGAGGATAACGGCGTGATTGTCGATCTCGCCGCCGGCGACACGATCCCCGATGCGACCGCGACCGGGTTCGTCGTCAGCGTGAGCGATTTCGATGCCTATGCCGGCGCGATCGGCACCAAGATCAACCAGGTCGTCGATGACACGGGCGGTGAGGTCGACAATCCCACGCCCGGTCCTTCGGTCGTTCCGCTTCCTGCGGGCCTGCCGTTGATCCTGACCGGTCTCGTGGCACTTCTCGGTCTCGGACGGTTCCGCCGTCCGGCCTGATCGTCGAGGCCGGCGCAAGCACGCGACGCCTCCGCACGCGCTTACGCGGCGGGGGCGTCGTCGTTCAGGGCGTAACGCGTGTGATGCGAATCAGTCGATCATCCTCCGCGGTGTCGACACCCATCGAATCCTGAACCTGCTGCGCGGCAAGCCCGTCATGGTTGTGCGGCGCCGTCTCCGGTGCATCCGCGATGTCGGCAAAGAACCGCGCGCCGCAGGGCGTTTTCATGCCGCAGGCCGTGGCGCCGGCATCTGCCAGATCCGCGTCGTTTGCCTTGGCGTTCCAAACAAGGACATGGATTCGCAGGTTTCCGTCGACCTCCCGGCAGGTCGCGTCTGCCCCATCCGTTTGCGCCGCCGCGACCGTGCTCAGCGCGACGGCCGTAGCGAGTGTCAGAAACAGGAACTTCATACGTGATCACGCCTTAAAAACCCGGCGTCGGCACGCTAAGTCGCAACGTCTACGCAGCTAATTCGCCCGCGCACCAACCCGGAGGGGGTACCATGCCCGATCACCGCCACGTCAAGGTTCTCATCATCGGCTCCGGGCCCGCGGGCTACACGGCGGCGGTCTATGCAAGCCGGGCCATGCTGGAGCCGGTGCTGGTGCAGGGGATCCAGCCGGGCGGGCAGCTCACCATCACCACCGAGGTCGAGAACTGGCCCGGCGACATCGAGGTACAGGGCCCGGACCTGATGGCACGGATGGAGGCGCAGGCCCGCGCCGTCGGCACGGAGATCGTGGGCGACCACATCGCCTCGCTCGACCTTTCGAAGCGGCCCTTCACCGCGACCTCCGACACCGGGGCGCGCTATACCTGCGACGCGCTCATCCTCGCCACCGGGGCGCAGGCCAAGTGGCTCGGTCTGCCGTCGGAGGAGCATTTCAAGGGCTTCGGCGTTTCTGCCTGCGCGACCTGCGACGGGTTCTTCTACCGTGGCAAGGAGGTCGCCGTGGTGGGCGGCGGCAACACCGCCGTGGAGGAAGCGCTGTTCCTGACGAACTTCGCCTCCAAGGTGACGCTGATCCACCGGCGCGACACGCTCCGGGCCGAGAAGATCCTGCAGGATCGGCTGTTCAAGAACCCCAAGGTCGAGGTGATCTGGGATCACGAGGTGGACGAGGTGCTGGGCTCGGACCAGCCGCGCGGGGTGGAGGGGCTGCGCCTGACGCATCGGGAGACCGGCGCGCCGCGGGAGATTGCGGTCCATGGCTTCTTCGTGGCCATAGGGCATGCGCCGGCTTCGGAACTGGTCGCGGACTGGCTCGACCTGCATCACGGCGGCTACGTCGTCACCAAGCCCGATTCCACCGAGACGTCGATTCCGGGCGTCTTCGCGGCGGGCGACCTGACCGATCACATCTATCGGCAGGCGGTCACGAGCGCCGGGATGGGCTGCATGGCTGCGCTGGAAGCGGAGCGGTTTCTGGCGCTGCACGGCGAGGATGCCGGACCTGCGCAGGACCAGACGGAACCGCTGGGCTATGGCGCGCCAGTGGACGAGCCCGCGGAATGAGGGGCGCCACGCTTCTCGCGATCGCGCTCCTGTCGGCCTGCGGCGGCGCGTCCGCGCCTGTGACGGAGGCGGCGGGTCCGGGGCTTTGTCCCGACCCGGATCCGGTTCGCGACGGGCCCTACGTCGACGCAATCCGGCAAGGCGATCGCGCGACGGTCGAGGCCGCGCTCGCGCGCGATCCGACCGATCCGCGGGCGCTGGCGGCGCGGGCCATCGTCACCGGACGGGGCCGGCCCGATCCGGCGCAGGCGGACTGCTTCGCGCCCTACCTGTCCTGATCTCCGACGGGCTCCGGGGCGCCGATCGACGCGCCCGCGACCGTCGTTTCCCGCGCCGGCCGGACGAAATCGGCTGACCGGCCTTGATCCCCGTCTTTCTTCGGGTCTAAGGGCGCGCGACCCGAATGCGACGACCCGGAGCCCCGCATGTCCCTCAGCACGCCCAACCTGACGCCCATCCCCGAACTCTATGTCAGCTACGACAGCGCGCAGAAGCTGAAGGCCGAGGCGGCGGAGCTTGCCAGCTGGGACATGACCCCGCGCCAGATTTGCGATCTGGAGCTTTTGATGAACGGCGGCTTCAACCCGCTGAAGGGTTTCCTCGGGCGCGAGGATTACGAAAGCGTCGTGGAGAACATGCGGCTCGCCGACGGGACGCTTTGGCCGATGCCGATCACGCTCGACGTGAGCGAGGCTTTCGCCGAACAGATCGAGGAAGGGCAGGACATCGCGCTGCGTGACCAGGAGGGCGTCATCCTCGCCATGCTCTCGGTCACCGACATCTACCGCCCCGACAAGGCGCGGGAGGCGGAGCGGGTGTTCGGCGCCGATGACCTCGCCCACCCGGCGGTGAACTACCTGCACAACAGCGCCGGTCCCGTCTATGTGGGTGGCGCGATCACCGGCATCCAGCCGCCGGTCCATTACGATTTCCGCGCGCGCCGCGACACGCCGAACGAACTGCGCGCCTATTTCCGCAAGCTCGGCTGGCGCCGCATCGTCGCCTTCCAGACACGCAACCCGCTGCATCGCGCGCATCAGGAGCTGACCTTCCGGGCCGCGAAGGAAGCGCAGGCCAACCTGCTGATCCATCCGGTCGTCGGTCTGACAAAGCCGGGCGACGTGGATCACTTCACGCGCGTTCGCTGCTACGAGGCGGTGCTCGACAAGTATCCGGGCTCGACCACGACGATGTCGCTTCTGAATCTCGCCATGCGCATGGCCGGCCCGCGCGAGGCCGTCTGGCACGGGATCATCCGCCGCAATCACGGCTGCACCCACATGATTGTCGGCCGCGACCACGCGGGTCCGGGCAAGAACTCCGCGGGCGAGGATTTCTACGGCCCCTACGACGCGCAGGAGCTGTTCCGCGAGCACGAAGCGGAGATCGGGCTCGAAATGGTCGACTTCAAGCACATGGTCTACGTGCAGGAGCGCGCGCAATACGAGCCCGCCGACGAGATCGAGGACAATGGCGACGTCACGATCCTGAACATTTCGGGGACCGAGCTGCGGCGCCGCCTGCGCGAAGGGCTTGAAATCCCGGAATGGTTCTCCTTCCCCGAGGTCGTGACCGAACTGCGCCGCACTTCTCCGCCGCGCAGCAACCAGGGCTTCACCGTCTTCTTCACCGGCTTGTCAGGCTCGGGTAAATCGACCATCGCCAACGCGATCATGGTCAAGCTGATGGAGATGGGCGGCCGGCCGGTGACGCTTCTGGACGGCGACGTGGTGCGCAAGCACCTCTCGAGCGAGCTCGGCTTTTCCAAGGAGCACCGCGACATCAACATCAAGCGGATCGGCTATGTCGCGTCCGAGATCACCAAGAACGGCGGCATCGCGATCTGTGCGCCGATCGCGCCCTATACGGCGACCCGCCGGGCCGTGCGCGAGATGGTCGAGGCCTACGGCGCGTTCCTCGAGGTCCATGTCGCCACCAGCGTCGAGGAATGCGAGCGGCGCGACCGCAAGGGCCTCTACAAGATGGCGCGCGAAGGCAAGATCAAGGAGTTCACCGGCATCTCCGATCCCTACGAGGCGCCTGTGAACGCGGAGCTCGTGGTGGACACGGAAGGCTACGAGGTCGATAATTGCGCGCAGCAGGTCCTGCTGAAGCTCGAATCCATGGGGCTCATCTCGGGCTGACCGAAACCTGTCGTATTTCCGCAGCGTTGGCTCCCGGATGACGTGGGAGCGCAACTTCAAGTAGAAATGTCGGAACATCCTGCGGCGCGGGGTCGTTGCTTGGGCACTGGGTCCAACTGGTATTCCAAACGAGCGCCTCGGATCTGGTGCGGTCAGGACGCCCGCGAGGTGATCTGCGAGGCAAGGATGCTGGACGATTGCAATGTCATGCTGGTGGAGGACGAGGCGCTTCTCGCGCTCGACCTGTCTCTGACGCTGGAGGACGAGGGCGCCAACGTGGTCGGCCCCTTCGCAACGGTGGATTCCGCGCTGTCCGCCTGCGATACGGTCGATCTCGCGGTGCTCGACGTGGATCTCTGCGGCTCGAAGGTGTTTCCCGTTGCCGACCGGTTACGGGCCGTCGGCAAGCCGTTCCTGTTTCATACGGGACGTGCGGATCTGCGGGCGCTGGTCGACCGGTACGGCTCGGACGCGCTCGTTCTGGTCAAGCCGGCCCGGGGGGCCGAGATCGTCCGCATCCTGACGTCGCTTCGCGAGGCATCGAAGTTCGAGATCGCGATCTGATCCTGCGATCCTCCTATCGAAAAAGGCCGCCCCGCACGCCTAGCTCCTGACGCTAAAGCGGTTTGTCCCCATCCTGACCTATGGGGGGATTCACGCGGGATCGTTCGTCCGGTTCGCTTTCGGCAGGAGGTGGATCATGGGCGATGGATATTCGCGAACGGATCTTCGACCACATCGCCGCTGGCCATTCGTGTCGGGCGGCAGCGCGGGCCTTCGGGATCCTGAACGGCCGGGGATGCCTGTCCGGCCCGCTTGCGCGCCAGACCCGAACCCGATCGAAACGGCCTTCCCCAAGCCGAAAGATCACCTCCTCCGGATCGGCGCCCGCGCCCACGATCCCTTTCTCCAAGCCCTCGGCGACATCTGCGGCCTGTTCGATCCCGGGGCGGGCCGGAACGTCTTCGGCGCCGCGGGATACGCGCCCGATTGAACGCAAACGGCTTTGAATGCTGAAAGTCGCTTCGGTTTGGCGAACTGCGGCGACTTTTCTCTCATACAGCGCTTGGCTGGTGTCCAAAGGGAGAGAAAAAGGTGTCGAGCGTCCCGAAAACATCTTCGGGGAGCTTGACGAAGCCACGGGTCCGAAGGCTTCCCCTGCCGGTCGCGGGTATCGACCTGAACTTCTGCCGCGACCCGTCATGCGCGACCTGCGGCGTTCTGCCCGATCCGTTCAGACGACCCGAAGGCATGCCACCACCGGCTTCAGGCGTGCACCGGGGCGTGGTCGTGGCAAGGCGCACGACGAACATCGCCGGTGCCCCGTGTGTGGAACAATCTCCCGAGCGAAGAACAACCGTGCGGTCGTGGAGGAGCGTGAGCGGCCACGGACGCACCCGGGGCCGGCATCGCCTCTCCGATCCGTCCGTGCCGGCAAAACCCGTCGACATCCACCGTTGCCACCACACCCGGATGGAGCCGGGCGCAGGCAAGGAAAAGCCCGCAATGCGGATTGGGCCGGCTCACAGGCGGATCCATGAGCAGGATCTGTTGTGATGTCGTCAGGATACGCATTGAAAGACCCGCCGTTTCAGCGGCGGGTCGTCAACATTAGCCGTCAGGGACCGGCCCCGGGGGGGGCGGCCCTTTTCATGTCCAGATGGCGTCTAGTGAACGCTCACCGGCTGCAGATCGTTCTGGATCGCGATGTTGAAGGCGAGGCTGCGATCCCCCACGAGGGCCACCTGTTCGCCATCGGCGCGGTGCAGCGCGTAGAGCTTGTCGAGTCCGCCTTCGCGCGCCTCGTCCTGCACTTCTTCCGGCAACTCATCCATCTCGACGGACCGGACGTAGACGAGCGATCCACCGAGGGCTTCGATATCGGTATGTCGTGACATGGCTATCTCCTTCGGTATGCTCAGCCGTTCGCCGAACCGGTCGTTTCGATCCTGATTGTCTTTACAACGCTCGACGGCGCCGATCGTTGCAGATCCACATGCAGGAGGCCGTGCTCCAGTGTCGCACCCGCGACCTCCACCCCGTCGGCCAGTACGAAAGCGCGCTGGAACTGGCGCGCGGCGATCCCGCGATGCAGGTAAACGCGCTCGCCGTCGTCCTGCGAGCGCCCGCGGATCACGAGCTGGCGATCCTCCAGCGTGATGGCGAGATCGTCCTCCCCGATACCAGCCACGGCCAGCGTGATGCGGAAGCCCGTCTCGCCAGTCTGTTCGATATTGTAGGGCGGGTAGCCGTCGTTGCCCGTCCGCGCCGTGCGCTCCACGAGACGTTCGAGCTCGTCGAAGCCGAGCAGGAAGGGGTGGGTGCCGAAGGTCGGCTTGCTCATGTCTCGGGTCCTTTCGCGAAGCGATCCGATTGTCTGGTCCGACCCTCCAAAGGCGCCGGCTTGCACGATATTTGGGGACCGGGGAGGCGCCTTGCAAGATGGTTGGACTGGCCCGCCCACGCGGTGTAACAGGCCTGCGAACCCTTGCGAGTGCCTGCCTGTGACCGAAGCGCCCGAGAAATTGAGCCACGAGGACATCCTGCGAATGCGCCTCGAGGTGCTGCGACAGGACCACCGCGACCTGGACGTCGCGATCCGCGCGGTGGAGGAGAGCCCGGCGCCCGATCTCCTGGTGATCCGGCGGCTCAAGCGACAGAAGCTGAACCTCAAGGATCGCATCGCGCGGATCGAGGACGAGCTTACCCCCGACATCATCGCCTGAGGGATTCCGGCATGACAGACGCTCCGCCCGTGGGGATCATCATGGGCTCGACCTCCGACTGGCCGACGATGAAGGCCGCGGCCGACATCCTGGACGAGCTCGGCGTGGCCCACGAGGCACGCATCGTCTCCGCGCATCGCACGCCGGACCGGCTCTGGTCCTACGGCCGGGACGCAGCTTCGCGTGGCCTAAAGGTCATCGTGGCCGGGGCGGGCGGCGCGGCGCATCTGCCCGGCATGATGGCGTCGAAGACGCGGATCCCGGTGATCGGCGTGCCGGTACAGACCAAGGCGCTGTCCGGGGTCGATTCGCTCTATTCCATCGTGCAGATGCCCCGCGGCTTTCCCGTGGCGACGATGGCGATCGGATCCGCGGGCGCGGCGAATGCGGGGCTGATGGCCGCGCAGATCCTCGCGCTCTCGGACGCGGATCTGGCGCGGCGCATTGATGAGTGGCGCGCCGCGCTCAGCGCGTCGATCCCGGAGGTGCCGGAATGAGCCTCGCCCCCGGCGCCACGATCGGCATCCTCGGCGGCGGACAGCTGGGCCGGATGCTTTCCGTCGCGGCCAGCCGGCTCGGCTACCGCAGTCATGTCTACGAGCCCGGCGACGCGCCGGCGGCGGATGTGGCGCACGCCCATACCCGCGCGGGCTACGAGGACATGGCCGCCCTGCGCGCCTTCGCCGGGTCGGTCGATGTCGTGACCTTCGAGTTCGAGAACGTGCCCGCGAACGCGCTCGACCTGATCGGCGCGCTGGCCCCGATCCGGCCGGGGGTGGAGGCGCTGGCGGTGAGTCAGGACCGGCTGACGGAAAAGACCTTCCTCGAAGGGCTCGGACTTGGGGTTGCCCCGTTCCGGGACATCCCCGACCTTGCGGCGCTGCGAGCGGCGCTCGACGCGCTCGGGACGCCGGCGATCCTGAAGACCCGGCGGCTGGGCTACGACGGCAAGGGGCAGGTCCGGATCGACGGTCCGGCCGCCGCGCGGGACGCCTTCGCGGAGATGGCCGGGGCCGACGCGATCCTCGAGGGCTTCGTCGCCTTCGAACGCGAGGTCAGCGTCATCGCCGCGCGCGGGCCTTCCGGCGAGGTCGTCTGCTTCGATCCGGGCGAGAACGTCCACGCGGGCGGCATCCTGCGCACGACGACCGTGCCGGCGATCCTGTCCGCAAGCCTCCGCACCGACGCCGCGCTTCTCGCGGGCCGCATCCTCAACGCGCTTGATTACGTGGGTGTGATGGGGGTGGAGCTTTTCGTCACCGGGAACGGCCTCGTGGTCAACGAGATCGCGCCCCGCGTCCACAATTCCGGCCACTGGACGCAGCTCGGCTGCGCCGTGGATCAGTTCGAGCAGCATATCCGCGCCGTCGCAGGTCTGCCGCTCGGCGATGGCGCGCGGCACGCGGACGTGGTGATGGAGAACCTGATCGGGGACGACATGGACCGCCTGCCGGACCATCTCGCCGCGCCCGGACGTCAGGTGCATCTCTACGGCAAGGCCGAGACGCGGGCGGGCCGCAAGATGGGCCATGTCAACCGCCTCGTCGGTCGATGACGGACAGATCCGCGCCCGAGCGCCCGCACCGGAATTTCTACGGCCGCCTGAAGGGCAAGCACCTGAAGGCGAGCCAGCAGGCCTATCTGGAGGAGGACCTTGCCAGCTACGCGCCGGGACCGGTGAGCTGGGAGGCCAACCCGGCGCGGCAGCCGCTCGACCTCGACGTCGTCTTCGGCGGGCGCGAGGTCTGGCTGGAGATCGGCTTCGGCGGTGGCGAGCATCTCGTGCATCAGGCGGCCCGAAATCCCGGGATCGGCCTGATCGGCGCGGAGCCCTACATCAACGGCGTGGCGAAGCTGTTGGGCCTCCTGCGGCAGGCGGAGGCGGGAAACGTCCGCATCCATCCCGACGACGTGCGCGATCTGTTCGACGTGCTGCCGCCTTCGTCGATCGCGCGGGCGTTCCTGCTCTATCCCGACCCGTGGCCCAAGGCGCGCCACCACCGTCGCCGCTTCGTGACGGCCGAGCATCTGAAGCCGCTGGCGCAGGTTCTGAAGCCCGGCGCGATCTTTCGCGTGGCGACGGACATCCCCGACTACGTCCGCCAGACGCTGGAAGAGGTGCCGCGTCACGGATTCACATGGCTGGCCGAGGGGCCGGCGGACTGGCGGGAGCCATGGAAGGACTGGACCCGGACGCGCTACGAGGCGAAGGCCGTCCGCGAGGGGCGGGTTCCGCATTACCTGACCTTCCGGCGGGACTGAGCCGGGGTCAGGCGGGCAGGTCCCAGACCGTGCCGGGTGGGACGGCGCGGAACAGGTCCTCCGCGATCCCCGCCTTCGCCAGTTCCTTGTGCAGCTCGATCACCGGATCGTTGCGCGCCTCGTCGGTCAGCTGGAACGTCCCCCAATGCTGCGCGAGCGCGTAGTCGGCCGAGGACAGGCGGAACCCCGCGACGGCCTCCGCCGGATCCTGATGCTGCGGCGCCATGTACCAGCGCGGCGCGTAGGCCCCGATCGGGATGAGCGCCAGGCGGTAGGGGCCGTGCCGCGCGGCGACCTCGTAGGGGCGCCCACCGTCGAAGGCGGTGTCGCCCATGACCAGCACGCGGCCCGCCGGCGTTTCCACGGCGAAGGAGCACCACAGCGCGTCGCGCCGGTCGCTCAGCCCCCGCGCGCTCCAGTGATGGCATTGCAGGAGCCGCACCGTCGCGCCGCCGACCTGGAACACGTCCTCCCAGTCGCCCACCCGCACGTCGAGATCCGGGATCGCGCCGTGAAGGATCGTGTCGTTGCCGAGCGGCGTCACCACCGGCACGCGGTCGCGTTCGTGCAGGCGGCGCAGCGTCGGCATGTCCATGTGGTCGTAGTGGTTGTGGCTCAGCACGACGAGGTCGATGGGCGGCAGATCCTCGAAGGCCACGCCCGGCGCGGCGACGCGGGCGGGGCCCGCGAACTGCACCGGGCTCGCATGTTTCGAAAGGATCGGATCGGACAGGATGTTGAGTCCGCCCGCCTGGATCAGGCTCGTCGCCTGCCCGATGAAGGTGACGCGCAGGCCCGCGACGCGCGCCTCCGGCACGGTTTGCGTTACGGGCACGTGGTCGGGCCAGTCCTGCCGGCCGCCGGAGGTCTGCCAGCGGAGAAGCTCGCGGAAGCTGCGGGTCCGCATGCCGTCGGGGTTGAAGAACTTCGAGCCGTCGAAATGGTCGCTGACGGGACCGGAATAGTAGCGGTTGCCCGCCGTGACCTCTCTGGCGGCGCAGGCCCCGACGCCGAGCAGGGCGGCGAGACCGAGAAAGGAGCGGCGTCTCATGGGGGGGAAATAGACGGGTTCCGGCCAGAATGCACCTGCGGCGGAATGGACGCGCGGGGCCGCGCGGGATAGGTCGCCTGCGACCCCGAGGAGAGAGACATGAGCCACGGCCCCGCCACGCCCCTCACCGCCGCCACCGCCGGCCCGCTCTCGGGCACGGCGCATGTCCCCGGCGACAAGTCGATCAGCCACCGCAGCCTGATCCTCGGCGCGATGGCCGTGGGCGAGACGCGGATCACCGGCCTTCTCGAGGGACAGGACGTGCTCGACACCGGGCGGGCGATGCGGGCCTTCGGCGCCTCGGTGGAGAAGGAGGGCGAGACCTGGGTCGTCCACGGCGTCGGCGTCGGCGGCCTGATGGAGCCGGAGGGCGTGATCGATTGCGGCAATTCCGGAACCGGCGTGCGCCTTCTCATGGGGGCCGCGGCGACGCACGGCTTCGCGGTGACCTATACCGGCGATGCGAGCCTCCGGAAGCGCCCGATGGCGCGGGTGACCGATCCGCTCGCGAAGTTCGGCGCGGTGGCGCACGGGCGCTCGGGGGGGCGGCTGCCGATGACGGTCGTGGGCGCGTCCACCCCGGTGCCGGTGCGCTACGCGACGCCCGTGCCCTCGGCGCAGGTCAAGTCGGCGGTGCTCCTCGCCGGGCTCAACGCGCCGGGCGAAACGGTGGTGGTCGAGCGCGAGGCCACCCGCGACCACAGCGAGCGGATGCTCGCGGGCTTCGGCGCCGAGATCGCCGTGCGGGACACGTCGGACGGGCGGGAGATCACGCTGGTCGGCCGCCCCGAGCTCGCGCCGCAGACGATCGCGGTGCCGCGCGACCCGTCTTCCGCGGCCTTTCCGGTCTGTGCCGCGCTGATCGTGCCGGGCTCCGACGTGCTGGTGCCGAATATCGGGCTGAACCCGACCCGCGCCGGCCTGTTCGAGACGCTGCGCGAGATGGGCGCGGATCTCGTCTACGAGAACCCGCGCGAGGAGGGAGGCGAGCCGGTCGCCGACCTTCGCGCCCGCTTCTCGCCCGATATGAAGGGGATCGAGGTGCCGCCCACCCGCGCGGCCAGCATGATCGACGAATATCCCATCCTTTCCGTCGTCGCGGCCCATGCGGCGGGGACGACCGTGATGCGCGGCGTGGCCGAGTTGCGCGTCAAGGAATGCGACCGGATCGACGCCATGGCCGCGGGGCTGCGCGATTGCGGCGTGGCGGTGCGCGACGGCGCCGACTGGTGGGAGGTCGATGGCCGCGGCCCGGGCGGCGTGCCGGGCGGCGCCATGGTGGCCGTGCATCTCGACCATCGCATCGCCATGAGCTTCCTGTGCGCCGGCCTCGCCGCGCGGGACCCGATCACCGTGGACGATGCCACCCCTATCGCGACCTCCTTTCCCGTCTTCCGCGATCTGATGGAGACGCTGGGCGCGTCGTTTCGGTAAGCCGTCCGGCGTGGCCCGATCGGAGCGATGGCGTTGCGCCCCGTCGGCCGGGCGTGGACGTGCCCGCGCGTCGCCGCTACCGTGACGATGAGGGTATGGGAGATTGTGAATGGCTCGGACGGGCGGCTGCCTTTGTGGACAGGTCAGGTTCACGGTGACGGGCCGGATGCGCCCCGTCGTCGCCTGCCATTGCGAACAGTGTCAGCGTCACAGCGGCAACTACGTCGCCGCGACCTCGGCCCCCCGGCACGCCATCGCCATCACGGGGGAGGTTCGCTGGTTCCAGTCCTCCGACGTCGCGCGACGGGGATTCTGCCCGACCTGCGGGGCGAACCTGTTCTGGGACGGACCGGGCACGAACCTCTCGATCATGGCGGGCGCGATCGACAAGCCGACGGGGCTGGCGCTGGTCGGACACATTTTCTGCCGACAGAAAGGCGACTGGTACACGATTCCCGAAGAGGAGCGGCAGGTGCCGGAAGGCGACCCGACGCTTACGACAAAGGTGGACACTTGATCTTCACGATCGCGATCGACGGGCCGGCGGCGGCCGGCAAGGGTACGGTAAGCCGGGCGGTGGCCGAGCATTTCGGGTTCCGCCATCTCGACACCGGGCTCCTTTACCGGGCGGTGGGCGCGCGGACGCTGCGGGGCGAGGATCCCCTCGCGGCGGCGGAGGCGCTGTCGCCCGAAGACCTGCTCGATCCCGGGTTGCGGGGGCAGGACGTGGCCGCCGCCGCCAGCCGGGTCGCGGTCCTGCCCGCGGTGCGGGCGGCGCTCGTCGGGTTCCAGCGCGGCTTCGCCCGGTCCGAGGGGGGCGCGGTGCTCGACGGGCGCGACATCGGCACGGTGATCTGTCCGGAAGCCGAGGCCAAGCTCTACGTCACCGCTTCGCCCGAAATCCGCGCCGAACGGCGCTTCGCGGAGCTGGCCGCGCGCGGGGTGGAGGTGACCCGCGCTGAGGTGCTGGAGGACGTGCTCGCCCGCGACGCCCGCGACATGGGGCGGGCCGAGGCGCCGCTTTGCGCCGCGGAGGACGCCGTGCTGATCGACACATCCGAGCTGTCGGCGGCCGACGCGACCCGCGCGGCCATCGCCGCGATCGAGACCCGGCGCACCGGGCGGGTCTGAGCGCGCCTCCTTCGCTTGCTCCCGCTGCGACGCTGGGGCAGCAAGTCGCCATGACCGATCCCAAGATTCTATGCCCGAGTTGTTCCTCCGAGATCCCGCTCACCGAGTCGCTCGCCGGCCCGCTGCTGGAGGCGACCCGCAAGGAAGCCGCCGAGCGGCAGGCCGCCGCGCTCGCCGAGCAGAAACGGTTCATCGAGGCGAAGGCCGTGGAACGCGCCGTGGCGGAGCAGGCCGGCAAGCTGGCGGAGCTGCGCGAGGCCGAGGCGGCGCGCGAGGCCGAGCTTGCCCGGATCCGGGCACGCGAGGCGCAGCGCGAGGCCAAGCTCGTCGAGGCGCAGAAGGCGCAGGCCGCGGCGATGGAGCGCGAGGCGGCACTCGCCGACCGCGAGCGCGAGATGGACCTCACCATCCGGAAACAGGTTGCCGCCGCGACGGAAGCCGCCCGCGTAAAGCTCGCCGCCGAGGCCGAGGCACTCGCCACCGAACGGCTCCGCACCGTCGAGGATGCCGCGCGCCTGAAACTGGTGGAGAAGGACCAGCAGATGGACGTGCTGCGCCGCCAGATCGAGACGCTGCAGAAGAAGATGGAACAGGGCAGCCAGCAATTGCAGGGCGAGGCCGCGGAGGTTTTGCTCGAGGAACAGCTCGGCGCGGCTTTTCCGTCCGACGAGATCGCCCCGGTCGGCAAGGGCGCGCGCGGCGCCGATTGCGTTCAGCGCGTCCGAAGCGTCGCGGGGGAGGCGGGCGCGATCCTGTGGGAGTCGAAGCGCACCGCGAACTTCTCGCGCGACTGGCTGCCGAAGCTGCGGGAGGACATGCGCGCGGCGGGCGCGGATGTCGCCGTTCTGACCTCGCAGGCCCGCCCCGACGGGATCGCGAGCTTCGCCATGCTCGACGGCGTCTGGATCGCCGCGCCCCGCTACGCGGTGCCGCTCGCGCATGTCCTCCGTGAGGGCCTGCTGCGCGTGGCCGAGACGCGGGGCGCGCGGGAAGGACAGGCCACCAAGACGGAGATGCTCTACGACTACCTCACGGGGCCGGAATTCCGCGCCCGGATGGAGGCCGTGGTCGAGCCGTTCGAGGCGATGCAGTCCGCCCTCCTGAAGGAGAAGAAGCAGATGACCGCGCAATGGGCGATCCGCGAGAAGTCGCTGGACAAGGCCATGGCGGCGATGATGGGGATGTACGGCGACGTGAAGGGCATCGCCGGCGCGGCTGTCGCGGAGATCGCGGCGCTGGAGCCCGAACTGCTCGAGGGAGACGAGAATGGGTGAACGCCACGACTACGCGGCCGGGGACCGGCGGATGCTGGGCTACCGCGCCTGGCCGGAAACGCCCAACGGCGCGGCTCTTCTGGTCGTTCCGGCCTTCATGGGGCTGCGGAAGTTCGAGATGGCGCAGTGCGACCGTTTCGCAGGGCTGGGCTACGAGGTGCTCGGCGTCGACTATTACGGCGACGGCTGGACGACCGCCGATGCCGACGAGGCCAGCGCGGCGATGGGCGAGCTGAACGACGACCGCGAGACCCTTCTCCTGCGCACGAAGGCCGCGCTCGACGAGGTGCGGGACCGGGGCGGCAAGGTCGGCGCGATGGGGTTCTGCTTCGGCGGCAAGGCGGTTCTCGACCTCGCGCGGTCGGGCGCGCTCGACGCGGCGGTCTCGATGCATGGGATCTACGACAGGCCCCCCTTCGAGACGCGGTCGATGCCGCCCGTGCTTCTGTGCCACGGCTGGAACGACCCGCTGGCGAAACCGGCCGACTTCGAGGCGATGACCAGGGAACTGGAGGCGAACTCGCCGGATTGGCACGCGCTTTGCTTCGGTCAGACCGGCCACGCCTTCACCGATCCGGCCAATCCCGGTGACGGCGAAGGGATGGGCTATGTCGAGCGGTCCGCGAACCGGACCCGGTCCGCCGTCGACAGTTTCCTCGCCGGCTATCTTACCTGAGGCGTCGGCCGAACTGTTCCCGCGCGCGCGACTGCGAGGCTCGCGGTGACCGCGATCCCGACGAGGTTGGGATCCGGCACCCGGCTTCCGGAAAGATTCCGGTCGAGAGCGAGGCGAGGATCGCGCCGGTCCAAGAGGACTGGATGCCGCGGATGGATCCCGCGGCGCGTCCGTAAGAAGCCGACGGCCGTCCAGAGAAGCAGGCTGCAGCGCTCCGAACGACCGCCACTTTGCATGAAGGCCGCGCCCCTGCTGCGTCCGGCAGGGTCGGGCCGACTGCTGTCGCGTCAGCGAGCGGCCACTTGCCGTCACGGCTCGGGTTCCCCCGGCGCTTGCGCCTCGGGCGCTTTTGTCATAACAGCCGCGCGTCACCCGACAGTGCGATGTCATTCCGGCAGCGGCCGGACCCGTCGCGCTTTCCGACCAATTTCCCAGACCGGCGGAGACAACCGCGCGGCCAGCAACCATGAAGCGTAAGGAATAGACCGGCCATATGGCGCAAAACACATCCATGGAGGAGTTCGAGGCCCTCTTGAACGAAAGCCTCGAAATCGACACGCCGAACGAGGGTTCGGTGGTCAAGGGCAAGGTCATCGCCATCGAGGCGGGGCAGGCCATCATCGACGTCGGCTACAAGATGGAAGGCCGCGTCGATCTCAAGGAATTCGCACAGCCTGGCGAGGCGCCCGAGATCGAGGTCGGCGACGAGGTGGAAGTCTACCTCCGCAACGTCGAGAACGCCCGCGGCGAGGCCGTGATCAGCCACGAGATGGCCCGGCGCGAAGCCGCATGGGACCGTCTGGAGGAAGCCTACGGCAAGGAAGAGCGCGTCGAGGGCGCCATCTTCGGCCGCGTCAAGGGCGGCTTCACCGTCGATCTCGGCGGCGCCGTGGCGTTCCTGCCCGGCTCCCAGGTCGACGTGCGCCCCGTGCGCGATGCCGGTCCCCTCATGGGCCTCAAGCAGCCGTTCCAGATCCTCAAGATGGACCGCCGTCGCGGCAACATCGTCGTTTCGCGCCGCGCGATCCTCGAGGAGAGCCGCGCCGAGCAGCGTGCCGAGGTTATCGGCAACCTTGCCGAAGGCCAGAACGTGGACGGCGTCGTCAAGAACATCACCGAATACGGCGCCTTCGTCGATCTCGGCGGTGTGGACGGCCTGCTGCACGTCACCGACATGGCCTGGCGCCGGGTCAACGACCCCCGCGAGATCCTGTCGATCGGCGAGACCGTGAAGGTGCAGGTCATCAAGATCAACAAGGAGACCCACCGCATCAGCCTCGGCATGAAGCAGCTGCAGGAAGATCCGTGGGACACCGTGGTCGCGAAGTTCCCGCTCGACTCGGTCCATACCGGCCGCGTGACCAACATCACCGATTACGGCGCCTTCGTGGAGCTGGAGCCGGGGGTCGAGGGACTGGTCCACGTTTCCGAGATGTCCTGGACCAAGAAGAACGTCCATCCAGGCAAGATCGTCTCCACCTCCCAGGAGGTCGAGGTCATGGTGCTCGAGATCGACACCGCCAAGCGGCGTGTCTCGCTCGGGCTCAAGCAGACGATGCGCAATCCGTGGGAGGTCTTCGCGGAGACCCATCCGGAGGGCACCCCGGTCGAGGGCGAGGTCAAGAACATTACCGAGTTCGGTCTGTTCATCGGCCTCGAGGGCGACATCGACGGCATGGTGCACCTCTCCGACCTGACCTGGGAAGGCCGCGGCGAGGACGTGATCGGCGACTATCGCAAGGGTGACATCGTCAAGGCGGTCGTCTCCGAGGTCGACACCGAGAAGGAGCGCATCTCGCTCTCCATCAAGGCCGCGGGCGGCGACCCGTATGCGGAGGCGATCGGCGGCGTGAAGCGCGGCTCGATCATCACCGTCGAGGTCACGAAGATCGAGGACGGCGGCATCGAGGTCGAGTACGAGGGGATGAAGTCCTTCATCCGTCGCTCCGATCTGGCACGCGACCGGGCCGACCAGCGTCCCGAGCGCTTCGGCGTGGGCGACAAGGTCGATGTCCGGGTGACCAACGTCGACTCCAAGAACCGCCGGCTGGGCCTGTCCATCAAGGCCCGCGAGATCGCCGAGGAAAAGGAGGCCGTGGAGCAGTTCGGGTCCTCCGATTCCGGCGCCTCGCTCGGCGATATCCTCAGCGCCGCCCTCAAGGGCGACAACTGAGCCCGACCGTCCGGTTCGGACGCATCGTGGAGCCCCGGTCGAACGCCGGGGCTCCTGCCGTGTCGGGGAGGGTCGTTTCGATTTCTTCGTGGCGGGGATCACGGAAGCCGGTCCGTGCCATTGCCATTTTGCGGCATGCCAAGACGCGCAGATGCCCGGGCAATAGGCGGATCTCACCCCTTCCCTCGCGCAACATGCGGTAAAGTTGCACTTTCGGGCTAGCGATCACGGGCTTGTGTGTGTTTACCTTCTTTGGGGCGATCCCGCGTGCGGGATCGGGGTATCTGCGAGCCGGTCGAACGGACCGGGAGCTTTCGCAAGGAATACAGATGATACGATCTGAGCTGATCCAGAAAATCGCGGACGCCAATCCGCATCTCTACCAGCGCGACGTCGAGAAGATCGTGAACACCATCTTCGAGGAGATCGTGGATGCCCTTTCGGAGGGCAACCGCGTCGAGCTTCGGGGGTTCGGCGCCTTTTCCGTGAAGCAGCGCGACGCCCGGATGGGGCGGAACCCCCGTACCGGCGAAGCGGTCGAGGTCGAGGAGAAGCATGTGCCGTTCTTCAAAGCGGGCAAGCTGCTGCGCGATCGCCTGAACGGCCGCGCCTGATGCGCGCCCCGCTGGACAGGCGCGGGCCGCGAGGATAAGTCGAAGACATGAATTTCCTGCGCTACCTGTTTCTCGGGATCCTCGCTCTGATCCTCCTCGTTCTGGCGCTCGCGAATCGCGGCGCCGTGACCCTGCGCCTGCTGCCGGAGGATATCGGCGCCTATCTCGGCACGGGACAGGGGTTCACCGCCCCGCTTTTCGTCGTGATCTTCCTCGCGATGGCGGTCGGCCTCCTGATCGGGTTCGTCTGGGAGTGGATGCGCGAGCACAAGCACCGGGCCGCCGCCCGGTCCGAACGGACCGAACGCGAGCGTCTACAGGACGAACTAACCCGCAGCCGGGCGCGTCGATCCGACCGGGATGAGGTTCTGGCGCTTCTGAACGACCCGTCCTGACGGTGCCGGACTTGCCATGCTTCGCGTGAGCCGCCCCGGAAGCGGCGTCCGCGTCAAGATCTGCGGCCTCCGGACGCCTGACGATGTTGCCGCCGCGGCCAGGGCGAAGGCGGCCTATATGGGCCTCGTGTTCTTTTCGGCCTCCCCGCGGCACCTCGATCCCGCGACCGCCCGTGCGCTCGCGCTTTCCGCACCTGTCGGACTCGCCAAGGTCGCGCTGCTCGTGGACCCCGACGACGCGTTGCTCGAGGAGGTTCTCCGCATCGTCCCGCTCGACATGCTCCAACTGCACGGCCGAGAGAGTCCAGCCCGCGTCGCTGAGATCCGGGCGCGGAGCGGCCTGCCGGTGATGAAGGCGGTCGGCTTGCGCGATGCGGCCGATCTGGCCGCGCTCGACGCCTACGCGGACGTTGCCGACCAGATCCTCGTCGATGCCAAGCCGCCCGAAGGGGCAGCGCTGCCGGGCGGGAACGGGATCGGTTTCGACTGGCGCCTGATCGCCGATCGGACCTGGCAGGTGCCCTGGATGCTGGCCGGCGGCCTGACGCCCGACAATGTCGGGGAGGCGATCCGCCTGACCGGCGCCCGTCAGGTCGACGTCTCATCCGGCGTCGAGGCGGCCCCGGGCGCGAAGGATCCGGCCCGCATCGCCGCGTTCTGCGCCGCCGCGGGCCATTGAACCCAGACGGGCTGACGTCACGGATCCCGGCTCGTGGGGTTCGGGTCTTTTCTGGAAAGAGGCGGCCCCCCGAGCCGTCTCGCGGTTCACGTGGACGAGCCGATGCGTCCTCGCCGAATTGGCGGCCGGAACTCCTTCCGGCCGCCGGAGGGCCTCAATAACCGAGCGCGCAGCCGTCCTTCCGCGGATCGCTCGCCCCTTCGAGGTATCCGCTCGCGTCGATGCGGATCGCCTGCGCGCCGCCGATCGGCTCATCGGGGACGCGAACGTCGTGGCCCATCTCGGCCAGTTCCGCCCGGACGGCGTCGGAATAACCTCGTTCCACCTTCATCACGCCGGCATCCGAGAAGGCACGGGGCGCGTCGATGGCGGTCTGCGGGTCCATGCCGAAGTCGCGCAGGTTCGATACGAAGCGGGCATGACCGGCCGATTGGTAGGCGCCGCCCATCACGCCGAACGGCGTCGTGACCTGACCGTTCTCGCGAAGCATGCCCGGAATGATGGTGTGCATCGGCCGCTTGCCCGGGGCCAGTTCGTTCGGATGCCCCTCGGCCAGCGTGAAGCCGGCACCGCGGTTGTGCAGCAGCAGACCGAACTTGTCGGAGGCGATCCCCGAGCCGAAGGCGTGGAAGATCGAATAGATGAGCGACACCGCCATCCGGTCGCGGTCGATCACGGTGATGTAGATCGTGTCCTTGTGGACCGCCTCCGTCAGCGCCGCCGCCGAGGGCATGGCGCGCAGCGGGTCGATCAGCCCGGCGAGCCGGGCCGCCATGTCGAGGCTCAGCATCGCGTCGAGCCGCGCGGTATGGTCGGGGTCGGCGATGAAGCGGTTGCGCGCGTCGTAGGCGAGCTTCGCGGCCTCCGCCTCCAGATGCGCGCGTTCGGCACCGAACGGATCCATCGCGGCCACGTCGAAATTGGCGAGGATGTTGGCCATCAGGATCGCCGTCGCCCCCTGACCGTTGGGCGGATGCTCGATCAGGTCGAGGCCGCGATAGCTTCCCGAGATCGGTTCGACCCAGTCGCTGGCGACGCCGGCGAATTCCTCCGCGGTGCAGGTCCCGCCCGCCGCCTGCAGCGCGGCGACCATGTCTTCGGCCACCTCGCCGGCATAGAACCCGTCACGCCCCTCCGCCGCAATCCGGCGCAGCACTTCGGCCTGTCCCGGCAGGGCGAAGCGCGTCCCCGCCCCGGGCGCCGTGCCGTCCACCGCATAGGTTGACCGCGCGCCGCCCTGAAGCGCGTCGAAGGAAGCCGCCCAGTCGAAGGCGACGCGCGGAGCGACGGGCACGCCGCGCTCGAAATAGGGGATCACGGGGCCGAGCGTGTCGCCGATGCCGAGCGCGCCGTAGCGCTCCGACAGGGTGCAGAACGCGTCCACCGCCCCGGGCAGCGTCACCGAATGGACCGAGCGCAGCGGGATCGTCGCATGGCCCGCCTCGCGCAGCGCCGCGGCGGAGGCGCCGGCCGGTGCCCGGCCCGAGCCGTTCAGCGCCACCACGTCCTCGGCCCCGGCGGATTTCAGGAGCACGAAGCAATCCCCGCCGAGCCCCGTCATCTGCGGTTCGCAAAGGCCCAGCAGGACCGCGCCCGCGATCGCGGCGTCCACCGCGTTGCCGCCCCGGGCCAGCGTGTCGACCGCGATCTTCGCGGCCAGCGGGTGCGAGGTCGCGCACATGCCTTCGGTGGCGTAGACGGGCGAACGCCCGGGGATGTGGAAATCGCGCATGGTCACCTCTCGTTCGGAACGGCGAGGCTAGGACGGGCGACGGCGGAAGCCAATGACCCTCGCGCGCGACGATGCTCAGGGCGCGGGTTCGGACAGCCGGAAACTCAATCGGTTCGTACCCTCGTCGCGGACATAGACCATTTCGTCGGCCAGCGCATGGATGATGAACCATCCGAACCCGCCTTCCGGCATGTTCACGACATCGACGGCCGTTTCGGGCAGTCGGGCGGAGGTCAGGAGCTGTGGCGGAAGCGGCTCGCCGACATCCTGCGTCTCGACGCAAATGCCGTCCGCATCCCGCGAGACGGCGAGCGCGATCCGGGCGTCGTGTCGGCCGGCCAGCGAATGCTCGACGATGTTGTTGAGGATCTCGCCCAGCAGAATGGCGACGTTCTCCTGCAGCGCGACGCTCGCCCGGGTGCGGCAAAGGCAGACGCGGACGCGGGCGATCTGTTCGCGAACGGCGAGGTCTGTGGCCGGAAACCGGGCGCGGATCAGCTCGTCCGCCGCCGGCTCCGCCGCGGCCCTGGACATCAGGCGGCGTCGCGGGCGGAAACGGCCGCCTCCACGTCGTTGTGCAGCACGAAGATGCGGTCCATCCGCGTCAGGGTGAGCACCTTGCCGACGACCGGACCGCAGCAGGCGAGTTCCAGCGACCGGTTGCGCCCCAGCATCTTCATCACCGCGACCAGCGCGCCCAGCCCGCTCGAATCGAGGAACTCGACGCGGTCCATGTCGATGACGACGGGGCCCTCGTGATCCTCGATCAGGGTCCGGACCTTTTCCTTGAACGCCATCGAACCTGCGGCGTCGATCCGCGCCTCGCGCAGGGTCAGCAACCGGACGTTTCCGCGAAGTTCGCTGTCGATGTCCATCGAAACACCTCGTAGAGATCGCGACGGGTGGTTTGCGGCGCGTTGGGATGGCACGCTAGCCGCCACAGCTTACGGAAGGGTGAACGGGGTCGGGATGCAGGACCGGATGGACGAAGGGGAACGGGGTGCCGCGGCGCGGGTCGACTACGCGGCGCTGCGCCGGGTCTGCGCGTCCCTGACGGAGGGGGAGGACGACGCGGTCGCGTTGATGGCGACGCTCGCCTGTGAGCTTCATCATTCCGACGACCGCTTCGATTGGACGGGCTTTTACCGCGTGGTGGCGCCGGGTCTGCTGAAGATCGGACCGTATCAGGGCGGTCACGGCTGCCTCGTCATTCCGTTCGAGCGCGGTGTCTGCGGGGCAGCGGCGCGGACCGGGGAGGTGCAGCTCGTCCCCGACGTGGAGGCGTTCCCGGGCCATATCGCCTGCGCCGCCTCCACCCGGTCGGAGATCGTGCTGCCGGTTTTCGACGCATCGGGCGCGACCATCGCGGTCCTCGACATCGACAGCGACCGGCCCGACGCCTTCGACGCCGACGACGCGCGGGAGCTCGCGGCTCTCCTGGCGGACACCTTCACGCGGTGAGCGCGCTGCGCGAGCTGATGGCGACGGTGACACGGGACGGCCGGCTGGACTGGATCGGGCTGCGTCCCGCCCGGCGGATGGAGATGGTCGCGGTCGCCGGGGCGGAGCTCGGCCCCGACGGGCTCGACGGCGACCACGCCGCCCCGGGCAAGCGTGCGGTGACGCTTCTGCAGGCGGAGCACCTGCCGGTGATCGCCGCGCTCTGCGACGGCGCGGTTACGCCGAAGGCGCTGCGCCGCAACCTCGTGGTCTCGGGCATCAACCTTGCCGCGCTGAAGGGGCGGGAGGTGCGCGTGGGCGGCGCGGTGCTGCGCCTCACCGGTCCCTGCGCGCCCTGTTCGCGCATGGAGGAGACGCTGGGACGGGGCGGCTATTCGGCGGTCCGCCATCACGGCGGCTGGTGCGCGCAGGTCGTGACGCCCGGGCGTGTCGCCCGGGGCGACGCGGTGGGACCGGCATGATCCGCCCGGCGACCCCCGACGACCGTGCGGCCATCCGCGACCTGCACCTCGCCTCCTGGCAGTCGAGCTACGGCAATGTGTTGCCCGCCAGGTATCTAACGGAGGGCCTGCCTGCCGACATGAACGCGAAATGGGCGGCCCGCAGCTTCGCGCCGCCCGAGCTCGTCCTCGTCGACTACACCGACAGGGAGCTGACGGGCTTCGCCTGCGCGCTCACCGACCGCGATCCGCCGCTCATCGACAACCTCCATGTCCGGCCCGACCTGCGGGGCGGCGGCACGGGAACGGAACTCCTGGCGGCGATCAAGGTCGCGCTGCGCGAAGCGGGCTTCGACCGGGCCTATCTGACGGTGCTGGCAGAGAACGACCGGGCGCATCGCTTCTATCTTCGCCATGGCGGGGTGGATGAGGGGCCGGTGGACGACACGCTCGTCGGCCATCCGGTCGCGGCGCGGCGCATCGGGTTCCGCCTCGCCTGACCGGGCACTTCAATCCGTCCCGCCGATGGGCTAGGCGGACGCGAAATCTGCCGAGGTCTGCGACATGAAGTTCACCCTTTCCTGGCTCAAGCGCCATCTCGACACGGACGCGACGCTGGATCAGATCACCGACGCGTTGACCGATCTCGGGCTCGAGGTCGAAGGCGTCGAGGACCGCGCGGCGAAGCTGCACGATTTCGTCATCGGCCATGTGGCGAGCGCGGCGAAACATCCCGATGCGGACCGCCTGAAGGTCTGTCAGGTGGACACGGACGAGGGCCGCAAGCAGATCATCTGCGGCGCGTCCAATGCCCGCGAGGGGATCACCGTCGTCTTGGCTAAGCCCGGCGTCTACGTACCCGGCATCGACTCGACCATCGGCATCGGAAAGATCCGCGGGATCGAGAGCTTCGGGATGATGGCCTCCGAACGCGAGCTGGGGCTGTCCGACGAGCATGAGGGTATCATCGAGCTGCCGTCGGGCGAGGTGGGCGAGCGGTTCACCGACTGGCTGGCCAGAAACGACCCGGCCAAGGTGGATCCGGTGATCGAGATCGCGATCACGCCGAACCGGCCCGACGCGCTCGGCGTGCGCGGCGTCGCCCGCGATCTCGCGGCGCGGGGTCTCGGCACGCTGAAGCCGCTGGAAACGCCGGCCGTCGCGGGCGCCTTCGCCTGCCCGGTCGGCGTCACCATCGACGAGGACACGGCCAACGGGTGCCCCGTCTTCGCGCTGCGCCTCATCCGGGGGGTGCGGAACGGGCCGTCGCCCGACTGGCTGCAGGATCAGATCCGTGCCATCGGTCTGCGTCCGATCAGCTTCCTCGTCGACGTGACGAACTGGTTCACCTACGACCTGAATCGCCCGCTCCACGTCTTCGACGCCGACAAGGTCCGGGGCGATCTGCGCATCCATCGCGCCCTGGGCGGCGAGACGATCGAGGCGCTGGACGAGCGGACCTACACGCTTCCCGCCGGCGCGATCGCCATCTCCGATGCGGCGGGCGTGGAAAGCATCGCCGGCATCATGGGCGGCGAGGCCTCGGGCGTCACGCCGGAAACGGTGAACGTCCTGGTCGAGAGCGCCTGCTGGGATCCGGTGCAGATCGCGCTGACCGGTCGATCTTTGAAAATTCATTCCGACGCGCGCTACCGCTTCGAACGGGGCGTCGACCCGGCCTTCACGCCGGACGGGCTCGACCACGCCACGGCGATGATCCTGTCCGTCGCCGGGGGCGAGGCGTCGGAGGCGGTGGTCGCGGGCGCCGTGCCCGACACGGCGCGCAGCTACCGGCTCGACACCGACCGGGTCGAGAGACTGGTCGGCATGGCGATCCCGGCGGAAACGCAGCGCGCGACGCTCGAGGCGCTGGGCTTCCGGCTCGAGGGGGACGAAGCCTGGATGCCGTCCTGGCGGCCCGACGTGCAGGGCGAGGCCGATCTGGTGGAGGAAGTGGCGCGGATCGCGTCGCTGACGAAGCTCGAGGGTCGCCCGATGGCCCGTGCCGCGCAGGTGCTGCGCCCCGTCCTCACGCGCACGCAAAGGCGCGAGCGAATGGCTCGCCGCACCGCCGCCGCGTTGGGCTACGACGAATGCGTAACCTACACCTTCATCGACCGCGACGCCGCCCGGCTCTTCGGCGGCGGGACGGACGCCACGCGCCTGGAGAACCCGATCTCCGCGGACATGAGCCACATGCGGCCCGCGCTCCTGCCGGGGCTGCTTCAGGCCGCGGCGCGCAATCAGGCGCGGGGCTTCGCCGATCTGGCGCTCTTCGAAGCGGGGCACGCCTTCTCGGGCGGCGAGCCGGGGGAGCAGCATTTCGCGATCTCGGGGCTTCTTGTCGGCCAGACCGGGCCGCGCTCGGTCCATGGCGACCGCCGCCCGGTCGACGTCTTCGACGCGCGGGCGGATGCCGAGGCGATCCTCGCCGCGATCGGCGCGCCGGCTTCGGCGAAGGTCCTGCGGGGTGCCGAGGCGTGGTGGCATCCCGGCCGGTCGGGCCGCATCGGGCTCGGCCCGAAGAAGGCGTTGGCCGCGTTCGGGGAAATCCACCCCAAGGTGTTGCGGGCGCTGGACGTGAAGGGCCCCGCGGTAGGTTTCACGATCTGGCCCGCCGAGGTGCCGTTCCCGAAGACCGCGGGCGCGTCGCGCGGCGCTCTGCCGCTGTCGGATCTGCAAGCGGTCGACCGCGACTTCGCGTTCGTCGTGGATGCCGAGGTCGAGGCGCAGACGCTGGCGCAGGCGGCGCAGGGCGCGGACAAGGCGCTCATCACGGACGTGCGGGTCTTCGACGAGTTCGCCGGCGGCGCGCTGGGCGAGGGGCGGAAGTCGCTGGCGCTGACCGTGCGAATGCAGCCGCGCGACCGGACGCTGACCGACAAGGAGATCGAGGCGGTCGCGCAGAAGATCGTGGACAAGGTCGAAAAGGCCTCGGGCGGCACGCTGCGCGCCTGATCCCTTTTTTCTTGGCCGTAATACTCCGGAAAGCGCGAGGGGCCAGCCCTTCGCTCCACCCCTGCCGCGCTCGCACCGGTTCCGATCGCAGAAGCCGGCAGGTCAGCGGCGGAGAACACTGCGCCCGTCGATCTGTGCCGCCGACAAGAACCGCTCAGGGGACGACGTCGTCCGATTGGCCGCTCATGTCGCCTCCTCGTCGAAGGCCCAATGCGCCAGCGCGCCGTCGAAATCCGGCCCGTGCCAGCACGGCACGCCCGCGGCTTCGATGGCGGCGATGGCCGCTGCGTCATTGGCACCCGCGCCGGGCACGGGCTCCCGCAGCGCGACGCCGGCGATGCGGCCCGGATGGCGGCGGATCGCGTCGCGGTAGATGACGGCGTCCCGCTGGCCGGTATCGCCCATGAGAAAGGCAGGAAGGTCCGGGTTCGCGGCAAGGATCGCGTCGATGGCCGCGCCCTTGTGGCTGCCGTGACTTGCGCCGATCCCCTCGGCGGTCAGCCCCAGGTCGCGCAGGAACATCGGCCCCCGCGGCACGTCGTTCCGCGCGAAGAGGGCGTCGAGGAAGCGGTGCAGGTTCCACGGCGAGGAGGAGACGTAGAACACCGGATTGCGCCCATCCGCCGTCAACCGCCGCATCAGGCGAACGGCGTCGCGATGCACCATACGCGTGAAGGGGGAGCCGGTGAAGGTCGTCCAGAGGTTCCGCGCCAGGTTGTGCGCGCCGGTCTCGATCATTGTGTCGTCGATGTCGGAGACGACGATGTGGCGCGCGCGCGGGGTCGGCAGGCGCACGGGAAAGGCGACCTCGGTCTCGGGCCGCCCCTCGATCCGCACCGGAACGCCGGCCCACGCCGATCCGGCCGCGAAATCGGCCGCCCGCGGATCGACGGAGAGCGCGACGTAGCCCTCCGCGTCACTGATTGCCCGGGCGCCGCCGCCCTGCACGGGAACGTTCGCCACCTCGTCGGTCAGGAACAGCGACGCCATATGCCGCAGGTTGTCCCATCGCGATTGCGTCGGATCGGGCTTCGTCGCCCGCAGATGGCTCAGCACGCGGCCCCGAAGGATCAACGCGTCGGGGGTGGCATAGCCGCAATAGGCGTCCAGCACGGCGTCGGCGTCGGACCGGGCGCCGATCCGTTCGAGCAGGCGTTCGGCGCGGCGGGCGATCGACAGGGCGATGGAACGGATCATGCGGAACCTGAACTGGGAACGGGACGGGGATGGAAAAAGGTGGCGCTCGTTTCGCAGGCTACCCCCCGAGCGGATAGGTCGCGAGCGGTTCGTAGAGCGGCCCGTCGGGCATGAGCGTCGAGGACCAGAGTGTCGCCAGCCGGACGGGGGTGGGCGCCACCTCGGGCATGCCGATCCCGGCAAGCGCGCGGGGCAGGCGAATTGGGTCGGCCGGGCGGGTGGCGCCGTAGCGCAGGAGCGTCACGTGCGGACGGAAGCGTTCGCGCGAAAGCTCGATCCCGGCCCCACGCGCCGCGCCGCGCACCGCCTCGCGCAACTGCGTCAGCGCCGGGTCGGACGCGAGGTCGAGGACGACGGCGCGCGGCTTCGTGCCAAGCACGGCGAGCCCGGCGGGCCGCAGCACCGGCGCGGGCAGGGAACGGATCTCGAGCGCTTCATGCAGGGCCTCGAGCCGCGCCTCCGGCTGGTCGTCGAGGAAGGCCAGCGTGACGTGCAGATCGTCGGCCTCCACCGCCCGGCCACCGGGCAGGGCCGCCGAGACGCGCATCAGCGGCGTGACCCACGGCTCGGGCACGGATAGGCCGACGAAGGCCCTCACGTCGCGGCGGTCACGGCATCGCGGGGTCCGTCGATCGCGGCCCGGGTCAGCGCCGCCAGAAGCCGTACGAACCGCTCCCGCGCGCCGGCGAGGTCGGCAAGCGCACCCGCGTCCTGCGGCAGGTCCCGCTCCTTCGCCGCGTCGAGCGCCGGGCCGTCCGCGCGCGGGTGGAACGCGTCCCAGACCAGCTGCGCCTCGCGGGCGAAGATCTCGGCACCCGTCGGGCCGAGCCCCTTCGCGCCCTGAAGCGCGTTGAGGATCGCGTCGGCCCCGTCCGCCTCGTCGCGCAGGCCGCGCAGGTCGCCGTCGCATCGCTCCTTCGCCCAGGCGGCGGTGTCCTTCAGATAGCCCGTCGTCACCTCGCGGTAGCGGGTATAACCGCCCTCGGTCAGCACCTCGATCAGACGCTTCTCCGGGGCGTCGAGGATGGCGTCGATCTTGTGCAGCCCGGCCTCGCGCAAGGCCCTGGCGGAGCTGACCGCGTGCGAGGCGTCGATCCGCGCCGAGAGCATGATCGAGCCGACGAGCCAGTGGAACAGCTCCTGCGGCGTATCACGCCCGATGTTCGCCCCCATCTCCTCGGAATAGAGCGTGCCCTGATGCCTGATCAGGGCCTCCACGATGTCGGATCGGCTCATGAGCGCCCCCCTCAGTAGGGCAAAGGCCGTTCGGAGCTCTCGGCCGAGGCGCGGTCGAGGGCCGGCTCCGGCTCGCGCCGGGCGGAACTGCCGCCGTCGATCCCCGGGTTCGGCCCGGCCGCCGCCGGGCAGGTGCAGGCCGAAAGCAGATCCTCCGCCTTTTCCGAGCGCTTGCCCGCGGGCACGGCCTCGAGCGCGGATTTCGCGGCACGCAGGCCCCAGTCGATATCGCCGTCGACATAGGGCGGATGCGCCGCCCCGTCCTCGGACTTGGTCGCGCCGCGCGCGTCGCGTGATTCGTGAGCGGCCCGTTTCATCGCGTCGAACACGGCGCGGCGCTCGTCGATCCGCAACTCCTCCAGATCCTCGGGCCGAAAATTGCCGAGCCGCTGGATCATGTAATCGGGCAGGCCCGCATCCTCACCCAGGATGTCGGCCAGCGTCCGCTTCAGCCAGTCGTGATGGTCGCTCATGCCGGATCTCCTTGTGGTTCGGAGACACCAACGGGGCCGGCCCGTCGATGTTCCGGCCCGGCGCCGGACCGCGCGTCATTCCGCGCCGTTCAGAACTTGGGCCGGATTGAGCCCGCCCGAGCCCGAGAGCGACACGCCGCCGCAATCGGGCGCGCCTGGCCCTTCGGCCGCGGAGGAGCGGAAGAAATCCTCCCCGGGCGTGAAGGTCACGCTGACGATCACCGGGCAGCCTCGGGGGTTGGGATCGGCGGGTTCCGTACGGAGCCGGTCGTGGCCGTCATCCTCCACCGTCGCGCGGCCCTCGGCGACCGCCTCGCGGCGCAGGTCGCGGAACGCGTCGAGGATCGGGGCCGCCTCGGCCCTCGTCAGCGGCGGGGCGCCGCGCGCGACCGAGACCTCGCAGATCGAGCGGCTGCCGGCGCGGGTGGGATAGTCGAGAAGCTGCATCTCGAACCGCCCGTCCCGACGCGCCCAGATGCCGCGCGGGGCGAGCCGCTGCGAGGTGCGCAGGACATCGTATTCGAGGCGCACGCCGAAGGGCGGTTCGGGCACGACGTCGGCGATCAAGGTCGGGGGGCGCTCCTCCAGCCCTTCGGTGTCGAGCGCGGTGCCACGCCGCACGGCCTCGACGCAGCGGCCGTGAAGGTCGCGCCATTCGTCCACCGGCGCGGCCCCGGCGGGGGTGGCGGCGAGAAGGGCCGCGAGGGCCGGGATGATCGCGCGTCGCATGGATTCTCGCCTCCGGGTTCGCGCCATAGCTAAGGCGGGCGGCGCGGACGTCGACGGGGGAGCGTGGTCTGGAAAGGGCAGCCCCGGCCCCCGATCGCCTCGGCCCGGCCGCGACGGTCAGGTCAGGCGAGCCACAGCGTCGGCGAGGATCGACAGGCCCGTCACGAGGTCGGCCTCCGCCGTGTCCTCGGCGAAATCGTGGCTGATCCCGCCGATCGAGGGGGAGAACAGCATCCCCACCGGCATCAGGCGCGACACGTTGGTCGCGTCGTGAAGCGCGCCCGACGGCATCTCCCGCCAGCGGCCCGGCGCCTGCGCCTCCGCGGCGTCCCGAAGCGCCGCGCGCAGGGTCGGATCCATCGCCACCGGGGGCAGGGCCGAGGTCGCCGAAAGCTCGAGGCCGAGGCCCGCCTCCGCGGCGACCCGCGTCAGCGTCGTCCGGATCGCGTGTTCCATCCGGTCGAGCCGGTCCGCCTCCGCATCGCGCCACTGCAACGTGAACCGCGCCCGACCCGGCACGGCGGAGGGCGCGTTCGGGTGCAGCGCGACGTGGCCGATGGTCCAGACCGAGGCGGAGGTGACGAGGGGGGCGAGCGCCTCGCGCAGGGCGCGATCGGCCTCCGACAGCCCGCGGAACGCATCGGCGCGCAGACGCATCGGCGTCGTGCCCGCATGGTTCTGCCGCCCGCATAGCACCGCCTCGATCTGACGCAGGCCGACGATGGCGGTGACGACGCCCGCGACCTCGCCCGCGGCGTCGAGAACCGGCCCCTGCTCGATATGGTGTTCGAGATAGGCGCGGAAGCGGGCGGGATCGGGGGCCGCGCCGGTCGCGGGCAGGGCCCGGCGCGCCGCCCCGAAGGTGAGCCTGTCCAGGTCCGCGAGCGCGTCGGCGGCCTCGGGCGTGAGCGCGCCGGACCAGATCTCCGAGCCGGTGGTCGCGCCGAACCGGCCTTCCTCGTCCTGGAAGCTCACGACCGAAACGCCGGGATTGCCCCGCGCCACCTCCAGCGCGGCGATCACGCCGAGCGCCCCGTCGAGCCAGCCGCCCTCCGGCTGCGTGTCGGTATGGCTGCCCAGCAGAAGCGGACCGCCGAGACCCCAGACGTTGCCGGCCGCGTCGATCCGCGCGTCGAGGCCGGCTTCCGCGAAGCGTCGGGCGAGCCATTGCCGGGCGGTCACGTCGGCCGGATCGAAGGCCCGGCGCACCACGCCCGGACCCGCGGCGCCGATGCCGCGGAGCGTCTTCAGGTCGGCGAGGAATCGGTCGGGATCGAGGCGCATGACTTAGACGAATACGACATCGTCGAGCACATGGCCAAGGACCGGATCGGTTCGGCGATGGAAATCGATCGTCAGGCTGTCGGAATCGTCGAAGTCGAACACGATGCGCTCCCCGCGGATTTCGGCCATTTCGTCCAGGTCGGCCCGACGCAGGCCGCCCATGCCGAGCGCGGCGCGGTCGATCGCGATCGTCTCGCCGTCCTGCCAACCGGCAATCCGGTCGTGGCCTTCGCGGAAGACGAAACGGTCCCGCCCGCCGCCCCCGCGCAGCACGTCGTTGCCCGCGCCGCCGTCAAGCCTGTCGGACCCGGCCCCGCCCTCGAGGCGGTCGCGCCCGCCGCCGCCGCGCAGGTTGTCGTCGCCCCCGCCGCCGCGCAACGCGTCGCGCCCTTCCGCGCCGGACAGGCGGTCCTGCCCGCCGCCGCCGGCGAGCTCATCGTTTCCACGTCCGCCCGAGAGCTTGTCGCGGCCGCCGCCGCCCTTGAGCAGGTCCGCGCCATTGCCGCCGAAGAGGTCGTCGTTGCCCCGCTGCCCGGAAAGACGGTCGTCGTCCGCATAGCCCCGCAATGTGTCCCCGCCGGCCCCGCCGTTGAGGCGGTCCGCATTCTCGCGCCCGTACATCGTGTCGGCTCCGCGTCCGCCCCAGGCGCGGACTTCGCCGCCGGGAACGAGGATCGCGTCGTCGTCGCGGCCGCCCCTGATCTTGAGGAACCCGTCATCGCTCTTGTAGCGGAACGTCCAGTCGTCGGTGTCCTCGGGCCGACCATAGAGATGGCGCAGCGCCTGCCGGTCGAGGGGCAGCAGCGTTTCGGGCGTCTCGGCGCTGCCCCAATGGTAGCTCATCACCGTGTTGTCGTGGTTGTCGAGATGGGGGGATAGCGTGTCCCGGCCTTCGTGGGTGTGCTTCAGCCCGACCGCATGGCCGAGTTCGTGCAGCAGGACGGCGAAACCGGTGCCGCCCGGCGCCCACTGGTCGGAATTGGGGATGTTGATCACCAGATCGCCGCCCGAGGTAATTCGGTCCGTCACGTAGGGGTAGTTCGCGTAGCCCGCATAGGACTCGTTGCGCGCGCCGATCCCGGCGACGCTGTAGGCGTCGATCATCGCCGGGCCGTCGACCTCCACGAAGCGGATGCCGGCCTCGCGCTCGTATTCCTCGGCCGCCAGCCGGAAGGCACGACGTTCCTTCGCGTTGAACGCGGTGACCCCCGTGCCGTCGTAATAGGTCCGGTCGAGTGGGGGCAGGTCCGCACCGTCCAGGAACCGGTAGGTCACGATCACCGGCGTCCCCGCGGGCAGCGTCGCGTTCCAGCGGTATCCCGGATCCTCGTCGGTCGCGAGAAGGGCGTGGTAGGTATCGATGACGGGCATGACAGACTCCGATCCCGGGGCGGCGCCCGGATGTTGTTTCCGGGACATCGGTTGAGGCTTCGCGCATGCCGCGGCATGCGCTCGCGCTCTCACAGCAGAAAAGTGTTTAAGATACGGCTTCCGTCCAGAAAAGTTTGCTAAAGTCGGCGGGCGGATGCAGGCGCCGCCTCAGACGTCCTCCACCATCGCCACGCCGGGCAGCGAGCGCAGCGCGCCCTTCACCCGCGGGTTGACCGGGTAAAGGTCGGGCAGGCGCAGCTCCACCTCGCCGGGCAGGTCGTCGCCCAGGAGGCACAGATGCATCGGCCCGCGTCCCCGCGCCCCCGATTCCCCGGCGAGCCGGTCGAGCAGGCCCCGCAGCGGTCCGATCGCGTCCGGCTCCTCGAGAAAGACGCGCAGGCCCGCCTGCGGTCCGGCCTCCACCGCCTCGTCCATCGGGGTGACGGCGCGGGCGAGGAGCTTGAGCTGGTCGGATTCCTGCGTCGCCTCGACCTGGAGGATCACGCGGCAGCCGGCCTCCAGATGCTCGCGGCTGGCGTCGAGCGTGTCGGAAAAGACCATCGCCTCGTAGGCGCCGGTCGGGTCGGACGCCTGAAGAAAGGCGAAGCGGTTGCCGCGGGCGGACTTGCGCTCCTGCCGGGCGGCGACGATCCCGGCGATCTTGGCCACCATCGGGCCGCGCGCCGTCTGTGCCTGTATCTCCGAAAGCATCATCACGTTCTGGCGTTTCAGGGCCGGCATGTAATCGTCGAGCGGATGGCCCGACAGGTAGAACCCGATGGCCTTGAACTCCTCGCCCAGGCGCTCGGCCGGCAGCCAGTCCTCCCGGAAGGGAAGGCGCGGCTCGGGCAGGTCCTCGCCGGCCTCGCCGAAGAGCGAGACCTGGTTCGAGGCGCGCTGGTCGTGGATCGCGGCGGAATAACCCACCAGCGCGTCGAGCGCGTCGAGCACGCGGGCGCGGTTCGGATCGATCTGATCGAAGGCGCCGGCGCGGGCCAGCATCTCCAGCGGCCGCTTGCCCACGCGCTTCAAATCCACCCGCCGCGCGAAGTCGTAGAGGGTGGCGAAGGGCGCGTCACCCCGCGCGACGCGCACGAGCTTCATCGCCTCCACGCCCACGTTCTTGAGCGCGCCGAGCGCGTAGACCAGCGCACCGTCCCGGACGGTGAAGCATTCCTCCGACCGGTTCACGCAGGGCGGCACGATGACGAGGCCGAGCCCGCCGCGCTCCGCAGACTTGCGCACCTCCTCGGCGTAGATGGCGAGCTTGTCGGTCAGGTGGATGTCGGAGTTCATGATCCCGGCCATGAACTCGACCGGGTGGTTCGCCTTGAGCCAGGCCGTCTGATAGCTGACCACCGCGTAGGCGGCGGCGTGGGACTTGTTGAAGCCGTAATTCGCGAACTTGTCGAGAAGGTTCCAGACCTCCATCGCCTTGGTCTTGTCGACGCCGTTCTTGGCCGCGCCCTCGAGGAAGAGCGGCCGTTGCGCGTCCATCTCCGCCTGGATCTTCTTGCCCATCGCGCGGCGCAGCAGGTCGGCGCCGCCGAGCGAATAGCCCGCCATCTCCTGCGCGATCTGCATCACCTGCTCCTGGTAGACGATGATGCCCTGCGTCTCGTCGAGGATGTGGTCGATGGAGGGATGCAGCGTGTCGCGCGCCGAAAGGCCGTTCTTGACCTCGCAATATTTCGGGATGTTCTCCATCGGACCGGGCCGGTAGAGCGCGACCAGCGCCACGATATCCTCGATGCAGGTGGGCTTCATGCGCCGGAGCGCGTCCATCATGCCCGTCGATTCCACCTGGAACACGGCGACGGTGCGGGCCGCGGAATACAGCGCGTAGGCCGCCGCGTCGTCGAGGGGGATCAGATTGACGTCGTTCTCCGTCCCCGGCGTCGGCTCGTAGAGTTCGCGGCCGTCGGCGGACACGTGCAGCGGCCGCGTCGCGGTGATGAGCTCGACCGCGTTCTGGATCTGCGTGAGGGTCTTCAGGCCCAGGAAATCGAACTTCACGAGTCCGGCCTTCTCCACCCACTTCATGTTGAACTGGGTGGCCGGCATGTCCGAGCGCGGATCCTTGTAAAGCGGCACCAGCCGGTCGAGCGGCCGGTCCCCGATCACCACGCCCGCCGCGTGGGTGGAGGCGTTGCGCAGCAGGCCCTCCAGCTTCTCGGCGTAGTCGAGCAGGCGCTTCACCGGATTCGTGCGCCCGTCGCGGCGGTCCTGCTCACTTTCGCGCGCGGCCTCGCGCAGGCGCGGCTCGTCGGCCATCGCCTTGGTGATCGAGACGGGTTTGACCCCCTCCACCGGAATCATCTTGGACAGCTGGTCGCACTGGAAATACGACATGCCGAGCACGCGACCCACGTCGCGGACCGCGGCTTTCGACAGAAGCGCGCCGAAGGTGATGATCTGTCCGACCTTCTCGCGGCCGTAGCGCTCCTGCACGTAGTGAATGACCTCCTCGCGGCGGTCCATGCAGAAGTCGATGTCGAAGTCCGGCATCGACACCCGCTCGGGGTTCAGGAACCGCTCGAACAGGAGCGCGTAGCGCAGCGGGTCGAGGTCGGTGATGGTGAGGGCGTAGGCCACGAGAGAGCCCGCGCCCGAGCCGCGTCCCGGTCCCACGGGGATGCTCTGGTCCTTCGCCCACTTGATGAAGTCCGCGACGATCAGGAAGTAGCCGGGAAAGCCCATCCCCTCGATGATGCCGAGCTCGTAGTCGAGCCGCGCCTCGTAATCGGCCACCGGCGCCGCGTGTGGGATCACGGCGAGCCGCGCGGCGAGCCCCTCCTTCGCCTGCCGGCGCAGCTCCTCCACCTCGTCCTCGGCGAAGCGCGGCAGGATCGGGGCGCGTCCGTAGGCGGCGAAGGCGCAGCGGCGGGCAATCTCGACACTGTTCTCGAGCGCCTCCGGCAAGTCGGCGAAGAGCGCGGCCATCTCCGACTGGGTGGCGAAGTGGTGGCGCGGCGTGACCCGGCGACGCGGCGCGGCCTGA
Source organism: uncultured Jannaschia sp. (assembly GCF_947494025.1). GTDB lineage: Bacteria > Pseudomonadota > Alphaproteobacteria > Rhodobacterales > Rhodobacteraceae > Jannaschia. The sequence continues at coordinate 569,279 of NZ_CANLTQ010000001.1, read as the reverse complement.
TCGACATAGGCCCCCTCGGCGATGCACAGAAACGCGTCATGCGCCTCGTGCATCGACGCCTCCGGGAAGTAGACGTCGTTCGTGGCCACGAGCGGGATGCCTTTGGCGTAGGCCGCCTCCACGTGGAAGCGCTCCGTCGCCTCGGGCTTGTGGTGGCGCTGAAGCTCCACGTAGAGCCGGTCGCCGTAGATCGCATGGAGTCGGTCGAGCACGGCCTCGGCCTTCGCGACCTGCCCGTCCGCCACCAGCCGTCCGACCGCGCCGTCTGGCCCGCCAGTCAGGCAGATGAGGCCGTCCGCGTTGGCCGCGAGCTCGTCCAGCGTCACCTGCGGCAGCATGTCAGGCCGCGCGAGGTACAGGCAGGAATTGAGCCGCATCAGGCTTTCGTAGCCGGTCTCGTCCTTGGCGAGCAGGACCACGGGGGCGGGCTTCCTCGGCTTCTGTCCGGGCTCCGCGGGATCGTGCATCACGTCGATCTGGCACCCCATGATCGGCTGGATGCCACGCCCCTTCAGCGCCGTCGCCGCCTCGAGCGCGGCGAACATGTTGTTGGTGTCGGTCACCGCGACCGCCGGCATCTCCGCCCGCGCCACGAGGTCCGGAAGCGATTTCAGCCGCACCGCCCCTTCGAGCAGGGAATATTCGGTATGGAGGCGGAGGTGGACGAATCGAGGCTCGGGCATGAAACGGGTCTAGCGCCCACGCCGCCCGTCCGAAAGCGCCGTGCGGGATGAGTCACGGATGATCCGTGACGCCGCGCCGTCCGCCTACAGCTTCCCATTGGTAACGCTGGACATGACAGATTTGTGACATAAGATGCTCCCATTATTTCCCTTTTGTTCGATTACAGATCCGTCATGAAATTGCATGCGCGCTTGCTCGCGATCCTCCTTGCCTTGGACTTGTTCTTCATCGCCGTGACGGGCCTCTGCGGCGTCGCCGTCATGAAAGGATATCTGTCGGCGACGCCGGATTTCCTGAATATCGGACGCGACTGGAGTGCCGGCGAGTGCCTGAACTATGTGAAATGGGCGATCATGGCGGTCGTCCTCGTTGTCGCTTGGCGGCGAAATGGTCATCGGATCCATCTGTCGCTCGCCTTCTTCGTGCTGCTCGTCCTTGCGGATGATTCGCTTCAGTTCCACGAAAGAGGCGCCGAACTGCTGGTGTCGACGTTCCCGATCCTCCGGAACCAGGTCGGGTTCCTCTATGAGATCGTGATCTGGGCCACGATGGGCGTCGTCGGCCTGACTGCCGTGATCATCGGTCTGCGCGATGCGCCTCGGAGCGAACGCGACAAGGTTCGTGTCGCAGCCATCCTGTTCGCAGCGGTCGTCTTCTTCGGAATGCTCGTCGATGTGGCACATGCGTTCGCAGACCCCCGCTCGCTCGTGAGCGGGCTGTTGCTGTTGCTGGAGGACGGGGGCGAGATGATTTCGATCTCGGTGCTCGCAGCCTATGTCGTGGCGGTGTTCAAACCCGCGCAGGTCGGGGCGTCCGCAAGGTTCAGGGGCCACGAGGTGCAGCGGATCTGAACGATCCGGACGCGTCCGGCCTCACGGTCGGGCGGCGGCGCTCCTTCTGCCCCTTGCATTCACCGCGCGGGCGCGCTCCTATCGAGCCCACCCGCCCCCTCTACGCCGCATCGAGGGGGGCTCTTCGGGGCATCCGTAACGCGGCGGACCCTGTGTCATGGAAATCGATTTCCGTCTGAACGGCGAGGACGTCACCGCCACGACCGACAATCCGACTACGACGCTGCTCGACTGGCTCCGGACCGAGGCGGGGCTGCTGGGCACGAAGGAAGGCTGCAACGAAGGCGATTGCGGGGCCTGCTCCGTCATCGTGACCGGCGCGGACGAGGCACCCCGCGCGCTCAACGCCTGCATCCTGTTCCTGCCGCAGCTCGCCGGGCGTGCCGTGCGGACCGTGGAGGGATTGACGGGGCCGGACGGCGCGATGCATCCGGTGCAGCAGGCGATGATCGACCGACACGGCTCGCAATGCGGGTTCTGCACGCCGGGCTTCGTGACCACGCTGGCGGCGGCGCATGCGCGGGGCGCGACCGATCATGCCGATCAGATCGCGGGAAACCTTTGCCGCTGCACCGGCTACGCCCCGATCCTGCGCGCGGCGCAAGACGTCGAGGACGCCTCGGTTCCGGACCACATGCGTGACACGGCGCCCGCGCCGGCGGTCCGGAATGCCCGCACGTTTCATCCGCGGAGCGCCGACGAGCTGGCGGATTGGTATGTCGGGCATCCCGACGCCACGCTCGTCGCCGGGGCGACCGATATCGGCCTATGGGTGACGAAGCAGTTCCGCGCGCTGGACGAGATCGCCTTCCTTGCCGGTTGCGACGACCTGCGCGGCGTCGCGGTGACCGACGACGCCATCGAGATCGGCGCGATGACCGATGCGGAGACGCTGCGCGCGGCGATCGCACCGCACCACCCGTCCTTCGCCGAGCTCCTGCGCCGCTACGGCAGCGTGCAGGTCCGCAACGCGGCGACGATCGGCGGAAATATCGCCAACGGCTCGCCCATCGGGGACTCGCCGCCGCCGCTGATCGCGCTGGGGGCCATGCTGCACCTGCGGCGCGGTGCGGCGCGGCGGTCGATCCCGCTGGAGGACTTCTACCTCGATTACGGCCGGCAGGATCGCCAACCGGGCGAGTTCGTCGCGGGGGTGACGATCCCCCGGCAAGCCGACAGCCTCGTCTGCCACAAGCTGTCGAAGCGGTTCGATCAGGACATCTCGGCCGTTTGCGGCGCGTTCAACCTGTCCGAGGTCGACGGTGCGCTTCGCGGCGTGCGGATCGCCTTCGGCGGAATGGCCGGCATCCCGAAACGCGCGCGGGCCGCGGAGGCGGCGCTCGAGGGGCGGACGCGGAACGCGGAGGCGCTCGCGGCGGCGGCGGAGGCGCTGGCGGAGGACTTTACGCCCCTTTCGGACATGCGCGCCTCGGCGGGCTACCGGTTGCAGGCGGCGCAGGGGATGCTGCGGCGGCTGGCCACGGACGCGCCCTCGATCCTCGCGGTGCGGGCATGAGCGTCGCGAAGCCCCTCCCGCACGAGAGCGCGCGCCTCCATGTCACCGGCACGGCACGCTACACCGATGACATTCCCGCGCCGAAGGGCTGCCTGCATCTGGCCTTCGGGCTGTCGGAGGTGGCGCGGGGGCGGCTCGACGCGCTCGACCTGTCGGCGGTGCGCGCTGCGCCGGGCGTGGTGGCGGTGCTGACGGCCGAGGATCTGGACCCGATGCCGGATTGTTCGCCCTCGAACGGGGACGAGCCGCTCCTCTGCACGGGCGAGATCCACTACGCGGGACAGCCGCTCTATCTGGTCCTCGCCGACACGCATCTCGCCGCCCGGCGGGCGGCGCGGCTGCACGAGGCGCGCGTGACGGAGGCGTCCGCGATTCTCGACATCGAGGCCGCGCTTGCGGCGGAAAGCTGGTTCGACGGCGGACCGCGCCTGTGGACGGACGGGGATGTGGCGGCGGGCCTTGCGGCGGCGGCGCACCGCCTGGAGGGCCGGATCGAGATCGGTGGACAGGAGCATTTCTACCTCGAAGGTCACGCCGCGTTGGCGATCCCGTCCGAGGCGGGGGAGATGCACGTTCTGACATCGACCCAGCACCCGACCGAGATCCAGCACAAGGTGGCCGAGGCGCTGGGCGTGGCGATGCATGCGGTCCGCTCCGAGGTCCGGCGCATGGGCGGGGCGTTCGGCGGCAAGGAGAGCCAGGGCAACGCGCTCGCCGTTGCCTGCGCCGTCGCGGCCGAGCGGACGGGCCGCGCGTGCCGGATGCGCTACGACCGCGACGACGATTTCGTCGTGACCGGCAAGCGGCACGACTTCCGTGTGGCCTACGAGGTCGGACACGACGACGCGGGCCGGGTGCTGGCCGTGCGGTTCCGGCACTGGACGCGCTGCGGCTGGAGCCAGGACCTGTCGCTGCCGGTGGCCGACCGGGCGATGCTGCACGCCGACAACGCCTACGACATCCCCGCCATGTCGATCGAGAGCTGGCGGCTTCGCACAAACACCCAGTCCGCCACCGCCTTCCGCGGCTTCGGCGGGCCGCAGGGCATGCTCGGGATCGAGCGGGTGATGGACCATGTCGCGCATGCGGTCGGGCGCGATCCGCTGGAGATCAGGCGGGCGAACTTCTACGCGGACGCGCGGGGCGCGGGAAGAGCCTCCGGCGGGGATATTTCGAAAGCAAAGACGCCGATGGGCGGGACGGGCCGGACGCATTACGGCCAGGCGGTCACGGATTCCTGCCTTGGCGCGCTGACCGCGCGGCTGGCTGAAAGCTGCGACTATGCGGGGCGGCGCCGGCGTGTGGCCGAATGGAACACGGCGAACCCGGTCCTGAAGCGCGGGATCGCGCTGACGCCGGTGAAGTTCGGGATCAGCTTCACGCTCACGCATCTCAATCAGGCGGGAGCGCTGGTCCACGTCTATGCCGACGGCTCGATCCATCTGAACCACGGCGGGACGGAGATGGGGCAGGGGCTGCATTCCAAGGTCGTGCAGGTGGCGGCCGACCGTTTCGGCTGCGATCTGGCGCGCGTGCGGGTGACGGCGACGGATACGGGCAAGGTCCCGAACACCTCGGCCACGGCGGCCTCCTCGGGAGCGGATCTGAACGGGATGGCGGTGCGCGCGGCCTGCGATACGATCCGCGACCGGATCGCGGCGTTTCTGGCCGAGACGCATCAGGCGGAGACGGCATCGGTCGTCTTCGCGGATGACGCGGTATCGGTCGGCGGCGCGACCTATCCGTTCGAGGAGGCAGCGGCGATGGCCTATGCGGGCCGTGTCTCGCTCTCCGCGACGGGCTTCTACGCCACGCCGGAGATCGAGTGGGACCGGGCGGCGGGCCGGGGGCGGCCGTTCTACTACTTCGCCTACGGCGCGGCCTGCTCCGAGGTGGTGATCGACACGCTCACGGGGGAGAACCGGATCCTCAGGACCGACATCCTCCACGATGCCGGCGCCTCGCTGAATCCGGCGCTCGACCTCGGTCAGATCGAGGGCGGCTTCGTGCAGGGCGCGGGCTGGCTCACGACGGAGGAGCTGGTCTGGGACGCGGCCGGGCGGCTCCGGACGCATGCGCCTTCGACCTACAAGATCCCCTGTGCCTCGGATGTGCCGGAGGTCTTCGAGGTCGCGCTCTGGGATGCGCCGAATCCCGAAGAAACGATCTACCGCTCAAAGGCCGTGGGCGAGCCGCCCTTGATGCACGGGATTAGCGTGTTCCTCGCGCTCTCGGACGCGGTGGCGGCCTGCGGGACGGGCTACCCCGCGCTCGACGCGCCGGCGACGGCGGAGCGCGTGCTGGGCGCGGTGCGGCGGCTCGGGTGAGCCTCGACGCGGCGCGGCTGGGCGCGCTGATCGTGGCGCATGGGCCGGTCGTCCGGATCCTGGTCGCGGAGGCGCGGGGGTCGGTGCCGCGCGGGGCGGGAACGTCGATGGTCGTCTGGGCGGACGGCTTCGACGGCACGATCGGCGGCGGGGCGCTGGAATGGCGGGCGCTCGGACTCGCGCGGGAGGTGCTGGCCTCGGGCGGGCCGCGGGTGGAGCGGATGCCGCTCGGCCCCGCGCTCGCGCAATGCTGCGGCGGCGCGGTGACGCTGGTCTTCGAACGGCTCGACACGGTGCCGGACCTGCCGTGGCTCCGGCGGGTGGAGGGAACGCGGCCGGCGCCCGGACTGCGCGGTTTCGCCTTCGCCGAAGGCTGGTTGCGGGAGGAGGCGGCCCCGGCGGCGCGACCCGTCTGGATCTGGGGGGCGGGCCATGTCGGGGCGGCGCTCGCGGGCGTGCTGGCGCCCCTGCCGGCGCTCGCGATCACCTGGGCCGACGTTGCCGCCGCGCGGTTCGGCACGGTGCCGGATGGGGTTACGCGGCTTGTCGCGGCCGACATGCCGCGCGCGATGGCGCATGCGCCGGGCGACGCGCATCACCTCATTCTGACCTACAGCCATGAGATCGACTTCGCGCTCTGCCACGCGGCGCTGGAACGGGGCTTCGCGTCCTGCGGGCTGATCGGGTCGGCCACGAAATGGGCGCGGTTCCGGTCGCGGCTCGCGGCGCTCGGGCACGAAAGGGAGGCGATCGCGCGCATCCGCTGCCCGATCGGCGACACGCGTCTGGGCAAGCACCCCCAGGCCATTGCCGTGGGCGTGGCGGCGAGTCTACTCTCCGGCGACGCGCCCGCAGAGGCGCACGAGGGGACGCGCGCTTGACCGCACTTCTGGAACTCGAGGGGCTGACCAAGGCCTATCCCGGCGTGGTGGCCAACGACGACGTGTCCTTCGCCATCGCGCGCGGCGGGGTTCATGCGCTTCTGGGCGAGAACGGGGCGGGCAAGTCGACGCTGGTCAAGACGATCTACGGCTTGGTCAAGCCCGACCGGGGGCGGATGCGTCTTGACGGATACCCTTTCGCCCCGACCGAGCCGCGCGAGGCGCGGGCGGCGGGCGTTGCGATGGTGTTCCAGCATTTCAGCCTGTTCGACGCGCTGAGCGTGGCCGAGAACGTGGCGCTCGGCATGGAGACGCCGCCGCCCATCCGCGACCTCGCCCGCCGCATCCGCGCCGTGTCGGAGGAATACGGCCTGCCGCTCGATCCCGCGCGGCGGGTGGGCGACCTGTCGGCGGGAGAGCGGCAGCGGGTGGAGATCGTGCGTTGCCTCCTGCAGGAGCCGCGCCTTCTCATCATGGACGAGCCGACCAGTGTCCTGACCCCGCAGGAGGTGGGGATCCTCTTCGCCACGCTCCGGCAGCTTTCGGCGCAAGGGACGTCGATCCTCTACATCTCCCACAAGCTCGAGGAGATCCGCGCGCTGTGCGACGCCGCCACGATCCTCAGGGGTGGGCGCGTGGTGGGCGGATGCGACCCGCGCGAGACCTCGGCGGCGGAGCTTGCCGAGCGGATGGTGGGCGCGAAGCTCTCCGCGCCGAAGGCGGGCGGGGGGGCGCCTGGGGACACGCTCTTGCGCGTCGAGGCATTGTCGCTGCCGCCCCTGTCGCAATTCGGCATGCCGCTTCGCGAGGTGTCGTTCGAGCTCCGCGCGGGCGAGGTTCTGGGCATCGGCGGGGTCGCGGGAAACGGACAGGACGAGCTGCTGGCCGCGCTGTCGGGCGAGCGCCTCGCGACGCCCGGTTCGGTCGTCTTCGAGGGCGCCGACGTCTCCCGCCTCGGGCCCGTCGCGCGGCGCCGGGCGGGGCTTCTGACCGGGCCGGAGGAGCGGCTGGGCCATGCCGCCGCGCCGGACATGACGCTGACCGAGAACGCGGCGCTGACGGGCGCGGCGCGGAAGGGGATGCTCCGGCGCGGCTTTCTCGACTGGGGCCGTGCGCGGGACTTCGCGGACGAGGTCATCGCCCGCTTCGACGTCCGCACGCCCGGGGCCGGGGTCGCCGCGCGCAGCCTGTCGGGTGGCAACCTGCAGAAGTTCGTGATCGGTCGCGAGGTCCTGCAGGAACCCCGCGTGCTGGTCGTGAACCAGCCGACCTGGGGCGTGGACGCGGCGGCGGCGGGCGCCATCCGGCAGGCTCTGCTCGACCTCGCCGCCGGAGGTGCGGGCGTGATCGTCGTTTCGCAGGATCTCGACGAGCTTCTGGAAATCTCCGACCGCTTCGCCGCGCTGAACGCCGGGCGGCTCGGCACGCCCGTGCCCACGGCGGAGCTGACGATGGAGCGGGTCGGCCTGATGCTGGGCGGGGCGCATGACATGGAGGCGACGCATGCCTGAGCCGTCCGTTCGCGGGGCGCCGGCGTGATCCGGCTGGAGCGTCGCCCGACGCCGTCGCGCGCCTGGGGCGCGGCCTCGCCGCTCCTCGCCGTCGCGCTGACGATGATGGCGGGCGGGCTGATGTTCGCGGCCCTGGGCAAGGATCCGGTGGAGGCGCTGCGCACGATCTTCTGGGATCCGGTCATGGGCGAGTTCGCGTGGTACTTCCGGGCACAGCTTCTGGTGAAGGCCGCGCCGCTCGTCCTCATCGCGGCGGGGCTGGCCATCGGGTTCCGCGCCGGCATCTGGAACATCGGGGCGGAGGGGCAGTACATCGTGGGCGCCATCGCGGGCGCGGCGGCGGGGCTGGCCTTCCATCCGTCCGAGAGCGTGCTGATCTTCCCGCTGATGGTCGTGTGCGGCGCGCTGGGCGGATTTCTCTGGGCGATGATCCCGGCGGTGCTGAAGGTCACGCTCGGCACGAACGAGATCCTCGTCTCGCTGATGCTGGTCTACGTGGCCGACAATCTTCTGGCCTCGGCCGCGGTGGGCTGGCTCCGCAACCCCGAGGCGGTGGGCTTTCCGGGCTCGCGCAACCTCGCGCAGTGGGAGGCATCGGCGAACCCCGAGCTGATCGCGGGGACAGGAATGCACTGGGGCGTGGTCGCGGCCGTGATCGCGGTGATCTTCGCGCATGTGCTAATGACCCGACACCTGATGGGCTTCCACATCCGCCTGGCCGGGCAGGCGCCCCGCGCGGCGCGTTTCGCGGGCGTGGCGCCGGCGCGGCTGGTGCTCTTCTGCCTCGGCCTGTCGGGCCTGCTCGCGGGACTGGCGGGGCTCTTCGAGGTGACGGGCCCGGCGGGACAGATCAGCATCGACTTCGCGAGCGGCTACGGATTCACCGCGATCATCGTCGCGTTCCTTGGACGGCTGAATCCGCTCGGCATCGTCGCGGCGGGGCTTCTGATGGCGGTGACCTATGTGGGCGGCGACAACGCGGCGGCCAATCTCGGCATTCCCGGCGCCGCGATCAGCGCGTTCCAGGGGATGTTGCTGTTCTTCCTGCTGGCGGTGGACGTGCTGTCGAACTTCCGGGTGCGGGTCGGACGGGGGGCGTTGGCATGAGCGGAGCTGTGTGCCCGGCCGCCCGCCGCCGCCCGCGACCACAAGGCGAGCCTGGCTGATGGACCTTTCCGCGATCTCCCCCACGCTTCTCGTCGCCTCGCTCATGGTCGCGGCGACGCCGATCCTGCTCGCGGCCCTCGGCGAGATGGTGGTCGAGAAGGCCGGCGTCCTGAACCTCGGGGTGGAGGGGATGATGATCATGGGCGCCGTGACCGGCTTCGTCGCCGCCATCGAGACCGGCTCGCCCTGGGCCGGGTTCCTCGCCGCGGCGATCGGGGGCGCGGCGATGGCGCTCCTGTTCGGGTTGCTGACGCAGGTGCTGCTGTCGAACCAGGTGGCGACGGGTCTCGCGCTCACGCTGTTCGGGCTGGGGCTTTCCGCGCTGATCGGGCAGGGCTATGTCGGGATCAAGGCGACCTCGCTCGGCCGGATCGACCTCGGCGCGCTCTCCGATCTGCCTTTCGTCGGCCGCGTCGTTTTCGGGCACGACCCGATCGTCTATCTTTCCCTTCTCCTCGTCCTGGGCGTCTGGGCGTTCCTGCGCTTCACCCGTGCGGGCCTGATCCTGCGCGCGGTGGGGGAAAGCCACGACGCCGCCCACGCGCTCGGCTACCACGTGCGCCGGGTCCGGATGCTGGCGATCGCCTTCGGCGGCGCCTGCGCGGGGCTCGGCGGAGCCTACCTTTCGCTCGTGCGGGTGCCGCAATGGACCGAGGGGATGACCGCCGGGGCGGGCTGGATCGCGCTCGCCATCGTGGTCTTCGCCTCCTGGCGGGCGGAGCGGGTTCTGGTCGGCGCCTATCTTTTCGGCGGCATCACGGTTCTGCAGCTCAACCTGCAGACGGCGGGCGCGCGCGTCCCGGTCGAGCTGCTCTCGGCCGCGCCCTACCTTGTCACCATCCTCGTCCTCGTGCTCATATCCGTCCGCGCCGGACGGGGCGGGGCCGCCCCCGCCGATCTGGCCAGACCTTTCCACGCCTCCACCTGAGAGGGGCGATCCAACCGGGAGCTTTCCATGACGTTCAAGACATTCCTCGCCCTTGCGGCGACGCTCGGCCTCGCCGGCCCGGCCATGGCACAGGACGACCCCACCAAGGTCGGGTTCATCTATGTCGGCCCGATCGGCGACGGCGGCTGGACCTATCAGCATGACCAGGGCCGCCTCGCGCTCGAGGAGGAATTCGGCGACCGGGTCGAGACCGTGTACCAGGAATCGGTCCCCGAGGGCGCCGACGCGGAGCGGGCGATCACGCAGATGGCGCTCGGCGGCGCGGACATCATCTTCACCACCTCGTTCGGCTTCGGCGACGCGACCAACGCGGTCGCCGCCAAGTTCCCCGACGTGAAGTTCGAGCACGCGACCGGCTACAAGCGCGAGCATCCGAACGTCTCCACCTACGACGCGCGCTTCTACGAGGGTCGGGCCGTGCTGGGCACGCTGGCGGGCTACCTCACCGAAACGAACAAGATCGGCTATATCGGCTCCTTCCCGATCCCCGAGAACATCCAGGGCATCAACTCGTCCTACCTGCACGCCAGGAAGATCAACCCCGATGTCGAGATGGTCGTGACCTGGGCCTATACCTGGTTCGACCCCGCCAAGGAGGCCGACGCCGCGCGCGCGATGATCGACCAGGGCGTGGACGTCATCCTGCAGCACACCGACTCGACCGCGCCGCAGGCCGCCGCGGAGGAGGCCAACGCGAATGGCGGCCGCGTCTTCACCTTCGGGCAGGCCTCCGACATGGCCGAGTTCAAGCCCGAACCGCGGGTCGCCTCGATCATCGACAACTGGGCGCCCTATTACATCGACCGGGTCGGCGCGGTGATGGACGGGACCTGGAAGCAGCAGGCGAGCTGGGGCGGCATGCCGGAGGGCGAAGTCGTGATCGGGGAGATCACCGACGCCGTGCCCGCGGAGGCCAAGGCCGCCGCCGAGGAGATGATCGCGAACATCTCGGACGGCAGCTACCACCCGTTCACCGGCCCCATCAACAAGCAGGACGGCAGCGAATGGCTGGCCGAGGGCGAGGTGGCCGAGGATGGCGAGCTCGCCGGCATGGATTTCTATGTCGAGGGGATCACGGGCGAAATCCCGAACTGAGTCCGCGTCGGCGGCCCTCGCGGCCGGGCGGACGACCCGTCCCGTCCGCCGGGGCCGCCATGCCGCACCGCCGGGACTTGGCGGATGCGGCCGCGCATGGCACGAATGGGCATGCACACCATCACAGCCTCCGATGGCTCCGCCCTTTCGCCCCTCTGCTTCGGCGCCATGCAATTCGGCGGCAATGCCGACGAGACCGCGTCGCGCGCCATGTACGAAACCTGCCGCGCGGCCGGCATCAATTTCTTCGACACGGCCCACGCCTATACCGGGGGCCGTTCGGAAACGCTGCTCGGCCGCTTCGCCGCCGCCGAGCGCGACGCGCTCGTGATCGCGACCAAGGCCGCCTATTCCGGCGGCGCGTCGCCGGAAAACATCCGCGCGAGCCTCGAGGAAAGCCGCGCGCGCCTCGGCGCCGACGTGATCGACATCCTCTACCTCCATCGCTGGGACGGCGACACGCCGCTCGAGGCGAGCTTCGAGACACTGGCGGAGTTCCGGCACGCGGGCACGATCCGCCACGTCGCGGTCAGCAACTTCGCCGCCTGGCAGGTGATGAAGGCGCAGGCGGTGGCCGCGCGCTTCGACATCCGCATCGACATGATCCAGCCGATGTACAACCTCGTGAAGCGGCAGGCGGAGGTGGAGCTTCTGCCGATGGCCGCGTCCGAGGGCATCGCCGTCGCACCCTATTCCCCGCTGGGCGGCGGCCTCCTGTCGGGCAAGTACGCGCGCGGCGGAACCGGACGGCTGACGACCGACGACCGCTACGCCAAACGCTACGGACCGGAATGGATGCACCGCGCCGCCGTGGGCCTCGCGGAGATCGCGGCCGAGTCCGGGCACCATCCGGCGACGCTGGCCGTGGCGTGGGCCGCGGCCAATCCGGCCGTAACCGCGCCGATCGTCAGCGCGCGGGACGCCGAACAGCTCGCGCCCTCGCTCGCCGCGATGGACCTTGCGCTCGATCCGGCGCTGAAGGACCGGCTCGACGCGCTCGGCCCGACGCCCGCACCGGCCACGGACCGGCTGGAAGAGGCGTGAGAGACCGGACGAGCGGAAACGGGGCGGAACCGGCCGTGCCAGCCGCTGACGGTTGAGACAACAAGGAACGATGTGAAAGGGAGCGGCCGTGGATCGCGATATTCTGATAATCGGCGGCGGCATCGCCGGCGCGGCGGCCGGGGCGGCGCTGGCATCGCTCGGCTCCGTCGCGCTGTGGGAGGCGGAGGACGCGTTCGGATACCACGCCACCGGCCGCTCCGCCGCCCTTTTCGAGGAAAGCTACGGCGCGGCGTCGGTCGTCGCGCTCAACCGCGCCTCGCGCGCCGCCCACGAGGCCGGCGGATGGCTTGGCCCGCGCGGCCTGATGCTGGTCGGGTGCGCGGGGGAGGAAGCGACGTTCGAGCGTGACCTGAATGTCATGGGGCTGCGCGAGACGGATGTGGAAACGGCGCGCGGGATGGTGCCGATCCTGTCGGACGCGGTGACGCGCGTGGCTGTGGATGCGGAGGCCTTCGACATCGACACGGACCGGATGCTGCAAAGCTGTCTCGCGACGATCCGCGCGGCCGGCGAAATCGCGACCGGGCGGCGGGTGGACCGGATCGCGCCCGTGTCCGGCGGCTGGTCGGTCGGCGCAGGCGCCGCGGAGATCACGGCCCGCGAGGTGGTGATCGCGGCCGGGCCCTGGGCCGATTCCGTGGCGGCGCTGGCCGGTCTGGCCCCGCTCGGCCTCGGGCCGCTCCGCCGCTCCATGGCGCGGATCGCGGCGCCCGGGGGGCACGACGTCGCCGGCTGGCCCATGCTGCTTGGCGTGGACGAGGCGTGGTACGCCAAGCCGGATGCCGGTGCCTTGATCGTGTCGCCGGCCGAGGAGGTTCCGTCGGCGCCGATGGATGCCTTCGCGGACGACATGACCCTGGCCGAGGGGCTGGACCGCTACCAGAGGGCGGTGACGGTGACGGTCACGCGTCCGCTTTCGACCTGGGCCGGGTTGCGCACCTTCGCGCCCGACCGCTCGCTCGTGATCGGACCCGCGGCGCGTCCGGGTCTGTGGTGGTTCGCCGGGCAGGGCGGCTACGGCTTCCAGACCGCCCCGGCCGCGTCGGCCCTGCTCGCCGACCTGATGGCGGGGCGGCCGCCCGCGCTCGACCCGCAAACCGTCGCGGCCCTCGATCCGGGGCGCTTCGCGTGATCCGTCGGCTCAGCACGGCGGGAATGGACGCGGAGACGGATGCGGAGGGCCGGATGACGGCGCCATCCGCGGATCGCAACCTCCGACCGATCCTCGACGCGCTGCTGCCGCGCCTGCCGCAAACGGGTCACGTGCTGGAGATCGCGTCCGGAACCGGGCAGCACATCGCCGCGCTGGCCGCGCATCGGCCCGACGTGATCTTCCATCCGACGGAGCCGGACGCCACCCGCCGCGCCTCGATCGACGCGCATTGCCGGGGCCTGCCGAACGTGATGGAGGCGACGGAGCTCGACGCCTGCCGCACCGGCTGGGCCACGCCGGGCTCGGTGGACGCGGTCGTGATCGTCAACCTGCTGCACCTCGTGTCCGACGGCGAGATGTCGGTGCTCCTCGACGAGGCGCACCGCGCGCTCTCGCCCGGCGGCACGATGGCGATCTACGGCCCGTTCCTGCGCAACGGCCGCGCGATCAGCGCCGCCGACCGCGCCTTCGACGCCGGCCTGCGCGCGCAGGACGAGGCCGTGGGCCTGAAGGATATCGCGGTGCTGGAGACCGTGCTGCGCGTGCTGGGCTTCGACGTCGAGGTGGTGGAGATGCCGGCAGGCAACGTCATGGTCTTCGGCCGCGCGGCCGCCGTGCCGGGGCTTTGAGACACTGGACGGGGGAGGCCCGGCGTGCCGCCGGGCGGGGCCGAGAGTCCGGCATGGCGGCTTCGTCGGCCGTCGCGGTCAGTTCGCCGTCCCGAGCCGCGCTCGCAGCGCGTCGAACTCCCGCCGCGCCGCTGCGTCCCACGGGGCGGGGCGCGACCGGAAGAGCGTGGCCTGGCTGGCATGGACGAGCCCGTCGTCGAGCACCTTCAGGTGGTTCGCCCGAAGCGTCTCCCCGGTTGACGTGATGTCGGCGATGGCCTCCGCCGTGCCGTTCAGGACCGTTCCCTCGGTCGCGCCCTGGCTGTCGACGAGGGCATAATCGGCCACGCCGTGCTCGCGCAGGAACTCGCGGACCTGTCGGTGGTACTTGGTCGCGATCCGGAGGCGGTGCCCGTGCGTGGCGCGGAACTGCGCCGCCGCCGCGTCGAGGTCGTCGAGCGTGTCCACGTCGATCCAGACCTGCGGCACGGCAAGGACGAGATCCGCATGGCCGAACCCCATCCGCGCGACCGTCTCCACCTTCGTCTCCCAACGGACGAGCTTCTCGCGAACGAGGTCGCTGCCGGTCACGCCCAGATGGATGCGTCCGGCGGCGAGCTCGCGCGGGATTTCCCCTGCGGAAAGCAAGACAAGCGCGATCTCCGCCCCCTCGACCCGGCCGGCATATTCGCGGTCATTGCCCGTCCGGCTGAGCGTCAGGCCGTGGCGGCCGAACCAGTCGAAAGCCTTGTCCATGAGCCGCCCCTTTGACGGCACGCCCAGCCGGATCATCGCGCGCCCTCCGCGAGGCCGGCCAGCAGGCCCGGCCGCACGACCCCGCCCACGGCCGGCACGCCGCGCCCGCCGCCCAGCACCGCGGTCAGCGCGTCGTAGCGCCCGCCGGTGCCGAGCGGGGCGAGGTCCGGTCGGCCCGCCGCGGAAAGGGTGAAGGTGAATCCGTCGTAATATTCCATCGCCGTCCGGTTCCGCGCCGGCGCGAAGGGCAGGGCGGCGGGGTCGTGGCCGCGCCGGGCAAGCGCCTCCGCGCGCGCCTCGAGCCGGTCGGCGGCGGGACCGAGCGTCGGCAGGTCCACCGCCATGTCGCGCAGCGGGCCGATCGCCGCCGCCATCGACCCCTCCATCGTCAGCAGCGTGTCGAGCACGTCGGCCTCGCTCCGCGCCACCGGCGGCTCCGCGGCGTCCTCGCGCAGCGCGTCGAGCCGTGCCGCGATCTCGCCGCTTTCGCGCAGGCCGACCATCGTGCCGGCCCGCGCGACCAGATCCTCGGGCGGAACGCCTTCCAATGCCGCTAGCAGGGCCGCGCGCTTCGCGGGACGGACGGATCGGCCAGTAAAGCGCTCCATCAGGCGGCGGAACCGCACCGGGCGCCAGATATGCCGGCGCAGGGCCGCGCGCCGCCGCGGGGATGTCGTCAGCCCCGCGACAGCGGCGATCAGGATGCCCAGATCGCCCGTCGCCGCGACCGGCCGCCACGGCGCCAGTACCTCGTGAAGGAGCGCGAAGACCTCCGCATCGGCATCGGCGGGGTCGGCGGCGTCGAAGACCTCGTAGCCCGCCTGCAGGTATTCACGCGGGCGGTCCGGGTCGCTTTCCTGCCGGCGGAACACCTCGCCCGCGTAGCAGTAGCGCGCGGGGTCGGCGGCGCCCGCCATATGCGCCTGCACCACCGGCACCGTGAAGTCGGGGCGCAGCATCATTTCCCCGGCCAGCGGGTCCTGCGTGGTGAAGGCCCGCGCGCGGATGTCCTCGCCGTAAAGGTCGAGCAGCGTGCCGGCGGGCTGCAGGATCTCCGCCGCGACCGGCCGCGCGCCGGCCTCGCGGAACCGCGCGAGGATGGCCGCGGCGCGGTCGCGGTCTTCGGGCGTGATCATTTCAGCAGGCGGCTGAGATGGGTGACGAGCTCATCGAGCGGCACCTCGCTCTGGGACGGGTTCTCCTTCCACTCCTCGACGGTGGCGTCCTGGCTGAGCCGCGTGCCGAGGACGAGGTCCTTGACCTGCACCACGCCGCGCGCGGCCTCGTCGGAGCCCTGGATGATCGCGGCCGGGCTGCCCCGCCGATCGGCGTATTTGAGCTGGTTGCCGAAATTCTTCGGGTTGCCGAGATAGACCTCCGCCCGGATGCCGGCCTGCCGGAGCGTGGCGCAGATCCGCTGGTATTCGGCCATGCGGTCGCGATCCATGACGGTGACGATGACCGGCCCCGCCGCCGCGTCCCCCAGCCGCCCCTTGGCGCGCAGCGCGGCAAGGAGGCGGTCCACGCCGATCGAGACGCCGGTGGCCGGCACGGCCTGCCCGGTGAAGCGGGTCACGAGGTCGTCGTAGCGCCCCCCGCCCGCGACCGAGCCGAACCGCTGCGGCCGGCCCTTCTCGTCGGTGATCTCGAAGGTCAGTTCGGCCTCGAAGACGGGACCGGTATAGTAGCCGAGCCCGCGCACGACGGAGGGGTCAATCGTTATCTGATTTTGATTGTAACCACCAATAGCCACAAGCTCGGCAATCTTCTCAAGTTCTTGAACCCCTTCTTGTCCTTGAGTGCTGTCTCCAACGATGGATTTCAGCTCATTGCAGATTAGCTCGTTCCATCCAGAAGCCGCGGCATCGATCTTTTCCCTCCGCTCGGCACCTTTCTCCCGTTCTGCCAATGTGACGCCTTCACTCAAGAGCAGACGCGCGTTTTTCGCAGACCCGAGAAACGCCGTTATGATGTCTATTTGCCCCTCAGAAAGGCCTGCACCCTTGGCCACGTCGCCGCTCTCGTCAACTCGGCCCTCGCCGAGGAGCGCGCGGACGCCGGCTTCGCCCAGACGATCAAGCTTATCGATGGCACGAAGAACGATGCCCCGCTCAAGGAGGCTCGCGTGAGGATTACTAGGGTCAAGGAGCCCTACGACTTCCATCACACCATTCAGAACCTTACGATTGTTGACTCGGATGGCGTAGTCGCTCCGCGCGATCCCCACCGCCTCAAGCGTATCGGCAAGCATCATGCAGATCTCGGCGTCGGCTGCCACGCTCGCTGTGCCCACCGTGTCCGCGTCGCATTGGTAGAACTGCCGGAACCGCCCCGGCCCGGGCTTCTCGTTGCGCCAGACCGGACCCATCGCGTAGCGGCGATAGGGCGTGGGCAGGTCGTTGCGATGCTGCGCGTAGACGCGGGCCAGAGGCGCGGTCAGGTCGTAGCGCAGCGCCAGCCAGTCCGCGTCCTCCTGCCAGGCGAACACGCCCTCGTTCGGGCGGTCCACGTCGGGAAGGAACTTGCCCAGCGCCTCGACCGTCTCCACGGCGGAGCTTTCGAGCGCGTCGAAGCCGTAGAGATGGTAGACCTCGGCGATCGCGTCGAGCATGGCCTTGCGCTCCACGACCTCGGCGCCGAAATAGTCGCGGAAGCCTTTCGGCGTCTCCGCCCGCGTGCGGCGGGGCTTGTCTTTCCTTGCCATGACCCGGTCCCTCGAATTCGCCCGGTCCATACGTTCCGCGCCCCGCGCGCACAACCCGGAGGCTCTGCCCGTGGAACAACTCGAAGAGCGCATCGCCCACCTGACCCGCACGGTCGAGGATCTCTCCGACGTCGTGGCGCGGCAGGCGGGCGAGATCGCCACGCTGGAACGCCGCGTCCGCCTCCTGATGGAACGCGCGGCGGAAGCGGAGGCCGCGACCGGCGGCACCGTGCCGTTGGCCGATCAGCGCCCGCCGCACTGGTAGGATACCCGCCGTGGCGCACGCCGACGGGTCGGAGCCTCCGGCGGGGATATTTTCGAAGCAAAGACGCCCTTGACCGCCTTTTAATGCCTGACGTGCGAGATCAGCGGCGCGGTACAGGCGGGGACGCCGATGACCGCAAGCGAAGACGGCCCCGTCACCCCTCCGCATGTCGGACCCGGTGGCGGGGCCCCATCGTCTTTGCTTTCCAAATATCCCCGCCGGAGGCCCTGCGGGTCCGGCCGGGTGCTCAGCTCTCGGCGACCGGGATGCGTCCGTCGAGCTCGTCCTCCAAATGCGCCCGGATGATGGCATCCATGTCGGCATCCGCCTCGAAGCCCAGCGCGCGGGCGCGGGCGGGGTCGAACGCCTCGGGCCAGACGGCGACGATGCGCGCGGTCGTCTCGTCCGGCTCGCGGCGGATCAGGGCGGTGGCCGCGGGGCCGGCGATCCGCTCGAGCGCGGCGATCTCGTCGGCTACGGTCGCGTTCACGCCGGGCAGGTTCAGCGCGCGGGACTGACCCATCGGCGCGGTGTCCATTTCGGCCGCGTGAAGCAGGAAACCCACGGCCGCGCGGGGCGAAGCGAACCAGTGCCGGACCGTGTCGGAAACCGGCAGCACCGCCTCCTGCCCGATCAGCGGCTCGCGCAGGATCGAGGAGTAGAAGCCCGACGCCGCCGCGTTGGGCTTGCCCGGCCGGATGCAGATCGTCGGCAGGCGCAGCGACACGCCGTCGAGCCGGCCCTTCCGCGACAGGTCGTCGACCAGCATCTCGCCCATCAGCTTCTGCGTACCGTAGCTCGTCAGGGGCCGGGGCGGCACCGCGTCGTCGATCACTTCCGGCAGGGGGGTGCCGAAGACCGCGATGGAGGAGGTGAAGACGAAGCGGGGGCAGTATTCCGCCTGCGCGACGATCGCCTCGCAAAGCGCGACCGTGCCGTTCAGGTTGACCGCATAGCCCTTCGCCGTGTCCGCCTCCGCTTCGCCCGAGACGATCGCGGCGAGGTGGAAGACGACGTCCGGCCGCGCCTCCATCAGCGCCGGCGCGGCGGCGGGATCGGCGAGGTCCACGGCCATCGCCGCGCCGGGCACGCCGTCGGGCAGGACCGGCGGCTGGACATCGACGAGCGTGAGTCCGGTGATCTTCCGGCCGCGCAGCTCCCCCCGCGCGCAAAGCGCCTGGGTCAGTTTGCGGCCGATCATGCCGGCGGCGCCGGTGACGAGAATATGCATGTGAGGCTCCCCCGATGGTTCGGACGCGACGCTAGGCCCGGATCGGCCCGGCGGAAAGCCCCGACGGCACCGAAGGCGTCAGAGGAGCCCCGCCTCGCGGAACAAGGCGGCGACGTCGGTGGCCGGCCGGGGGCCGATATGGCCGATCACCTCCCGCGCGGCGATCACGCCCATGCGCGCCGCGGTTTCGAGGTCGCGGCCCGAGGAAAGGCCGTAAAGGAACCCCGCGGCGAACTGGTCGCCCGCGCCGGTGGCGTCCACGACCGTCATGGCGGTGACGGGGGCGGTGGCGCGGGTGTCGCCCGAGCGGATCCACACGTCCTCCCCGGACCGGGTGCAGGCGACGATCTCGCAGGCCTCGGCCGCCATTCCGATGGCCCGGTCGAGGTCGTCGGTCTGGTAGAGCGTCGTCCACTCGGCGGCGTTGCCGATGGCGATGTCCATGTCCCCGGCGATCAGGCGCTGGAAGTCGGCGCGGTGGCGGTCGGCGCAGAACGGGTCGGAAATGGTGATCGCGGTCTTGCCGCCCGCCGCCTTCATCTTCGCGGCCGCCTCGGCGAAGGCGGTCTTCCCCTCGTCCTTGTCGAAGAGATAACCCTCGAGGAACAGGATGCCCGGCCCGAACACGTCGGGCACGTCGGCACGGCCCAGATCGGCCCCCGCGCCGAGATAGGTGTTCATCGACCGCTCCCCTTCGGGCGAAACGAAGATCATCGAGCGCGAGGTCGGAAGGTCCACATGCTGCGGCGGATGGGGAAAGGCGGTGCCCGCCCCCTCCATCGTGTTCGCGTAGAAGCGGCCGAGCGCGTCGTCCTTCACCTTGCCGATGAACGCCGTCGACAGGCCAAGCGCGCCGATCCCCGCGAGCGTGTTGGCGACCGAGCCGCCCGGCGCCTCCACCCGCTCGGACATGGACGCGTAGAGCATCTCCGCCCGCTCGCGCTCGACGAGCTGCATGATGCCCTTCTCGATCCCCATCCGGTCGAGGAACGTGTCGGTGGCGGGCGCGATCACGTCGACGATGGCGTTGCCGATGCCGATGACGTCGTAGCTCATGGGATTTGTCCTCGCAGGATGGGGTCAGGCCGACGCTTCGGGCGTCTTGCTCTCGTAGGGGCAAAGGTCGCGGATCGGGCAGGCCGGGCATTTCGGCTTGCGCGCGACGCAGATGTAGCGGCCGTGCAGGATCAGCCAGTGATGCGCGTGGCGCTGGTATTCGGCGGGAACGTTGTCCTCGATGGCGCGCTCGACGGCCTCGACATCCTTGCCGGGGGCGATGCGGGTGCGGTTGCCGACGCGGAAGATATGGGTGTCCACCGCCTGTGCGGGATGACCCCACCACATGTTGAGCACCACGTTCGCCGTCTTGCGGCCGACGCCGGGCAGGGCCTGCAGCGCGGCGCGGCTGGAGGGGACCTCGCCGCCATGCGCCTCCACGAGGATGCGGCTCAGCGACATCACGTTCTTCGCCTTGTTGCGGTAAAGGCCGATGGTGCGGATATGCTCGGTCAGGCCCGCCAGTCCGAGGTCGAGCATCTTCTGCGGCGTGTCGGCCACTTGAAAGAGCGCGCGGGTCGCGCGGTTCACCCCCGCATCGGTGGCCTGCGCGGACAGGGCCACGGCGACGACGAGGGTATAGGCGTTCACGTGCTCGAGCTCGCCCTTCGGCTCGGGCTCCGCCGCGTGGAAGCGCGCGAAGATCGCCTTCTGGGTCGGGTAGTCGAGCGGGCGCGGCATGGCGCCCCTTCTGACGCGGGCGGGGCGGCCTCGCAAGCCCGTGCCGTTGCCGCAGGTTCCGGGTCGCGCGGGGCGGGGCGGGGCGGCTATGGTCGGGCATCGACACTCGTCGCGCCGGAGGCTTTGATGTCACAGACCGCCCTGCAGATCGCCCCCGATGCGGATCCCCCGACGCGCTACCACTACGCCGTCATTCGCCGCGCCATCGACCTGATCGACACGCGCGCGGACGACCCGCCCTCGCTGGAAGACCTGGCCACCGAGATGCGGATGAGCCCCGCGCATTTCCAACGCACCTTCTCGGCCTGGGCGGGGGTGAGCCCGAAACGGTTCGGGCAATACCTGACGCTCGGCCATGCCAAGGCGCTCCTGCGGGAGCGGTTCACGCTTCTGGAGACGGCGGCCTCGACCGGTCTGTCGGGGACGGGGCGGCTGCACGACCTGTTCCTGCGGTGGGAGGCGATGTCGCCCGGCGATTACGCGGCGGGGGGCGGCGGGCTCGCGATTCGCTACGGCTGGCTCGACGGACCCTTCGGGGAGATGCTGGCGATGGCCACGGAGCGCGGGCTTTGCGGCCTGTCCTTCGCGGCGGAGACCGGGCGCGACGCCGCGCTCGCCGATATGGGCGCGCGCTGGCCCGCGGCGCGGCTGGTGGAGGAGCCTTCGGCCATCGCGCCCTTCGCCGAATCCCTGGGCGAGATGCGGGGCGAGGCGCGGCTGCACCTCATCGGCGGCCCGTTCCAGATCAAGGTCTGGGAGGCGCTGATGCGCATTCCCTCGGGCCATGTCACCACCTATGGCGAGATCGCCGGCGCGATCGGCAATCCCGGCGCGGTCCGGGCCGTGGGCACCGCGATCGGGCGCAACCCGGTGGCCTGGCTCATCCCCTGCCACCGGGCGCTCCGGAAGTCGGGCGGGCTCGGCGGCTATCACTGGGGCCTGCCGGTGAAGCGCGCGATGCTCGCCTGGGAAAGCGGGCGGGCGGAGGCGGCACGCGCCTGACGCCCGAGCGATATTGCCTATCGGCGGCGCTCCGGTCATCTGCGGCAGGGCGCCGCCCGCGCGATTCGTCGCCGGGAGCGGGACGGAACAGGCCGTCCGGGCACGCGTTGTCGCGCCGCACGACCCACCAAGGATTCATCTGGAAAGACCGACATGACACGTATCAAGACCCCCGTTCTGGCCGCCCTTGCCGGCAGCCTCGTTCTCGCAGGCTGCGTCGACGCGACCACCGGCGAGCCGAACCGCACTCGCAACGGCGCGCTGATCGGCGCGGGCGTGGGCGCCGCGGCCGGCGCGCTGGCCGGCAGCGGCAGCCGCGCGGACGAGATTGCCGGGGGCGCGCTCGCGGGCGGCCTGATCGGCGGCGCCGTCGGCTCCCGTCTCGACCGGCAGGCCGCCGATCTGCGCAACCAGCTCGGCGACGATCGCATCACCATCAACAACACCGGCAGCGAGCTGATCGTGACGATGCCGCAGGACATCCTGTTCGCGACCGACAGCGCGACGCTCCGTCCCGATCTGCAGGGCGACATCCGCGCGCTCGGCGGCAACCTGCTGCAATATCCGAACACCACGGTGCAGGTGATCGGCCACACCGATAGCGACGGCGAGGCGGCCTACAATCAGGACCTCAGCGAACGGCGCGCGAACTCGGTGGCGAGCGTCCTGATCTCGCAGGGCGTGCCCGCCGCGCGGATCATCCCGATCGGCCGCGGTGAGTCGCAGCCCATCGCGACCAACAACACCGCCGCCGGCAAGCAGCAGAACCGCCGCGTGGAAGTCGTCATCACGCCGGTCTGAACCCGCCCGGTTCCCGGAACGACGCCCGCCGGAGCGATCCGGCGGGGGTTTTCACGCGATCCGCGCGCTGCCCCGTTCGAGCCAGGCGGCGAAGGCCGTTTCCGTCACCGCCCCGGCGGCCAGATCCTCCATCATCCGCACGCCCTCCACGGGGTCGGGCCGGAAGGCCAGGCCGTTGAGGCGCAGAAAGGTGAGCGCGGTCACGAAGGCGGTGCGCTTGTTGCCGTCGACAAAGGCATGGGCCTTGGCGATCCCGTAGGCATAGGCGGCCGCCAGCGCGAAAAGGCTCGGCGTACCGTAGGCGGCGCGGTTCAGCGCCCGCGCCGCGCCCATCTCGAGCAGTCCCGCATCGCGCAGGCCCGGCGCGCCGCCGTGGCGGGCGATCTGTCGGTCGTGGACGATCCGGATCGCCGGCAGCGGCACCCAGACCGGCGCGGTCACGCCAGGGCGGCCAGCAGGTCGCGGTTCTCGTCCATCACCAGTTCGGCCGCCGCCAGCGCCTCGGCCACCGACGGATCGTGCGCCATGATCCGGAGCGAGCCATCGTCGCCGCGGACCACGAACAGCGAATCCCCGGCCTTGGCGTCGAGCATCGCCAGCATCTCGCCGGTCAGGGTCATGACGGCGGAATTGCCGACCTTGCGGATCTTGGTCTCGATCATGGCGGCCTCCGGGGTGTATCCGCCCGTATATACGGCTAGGGCGGCGCGAAGTCCAGCGCGCCCTCAGCGGGCGCGCAGATACTCCATCACCACGTCGCGCACCGTCTGCTCCCCGGCCTCCCGCGCACGGTCGATGACCTCGCGCACCTCCGCCACGTTCGCGCGCAGCAGGATGTGCTTCACCGGCCCGATGCTCGCCGGGCGCATCGAGAAGGAGCGCAGCCCCATCGCCGCGAAGCACAGCGCCTCGACCGGACGCCCCGCATCCTCGCCGCAGAACGAGACCGGCGTGTCCGTCTCCGCGCAGCGCCCGACGATCTGCTCGATCAGGGACAGGTAGCTGACGTTCAGCGTGTCGTAGCGGCGGCGCACGCGCTCGTTCTCCCGGTCGGCGGCGAAGAAGAACTGCTTGAGATCGTTGCCGCCGACGGAGATGAAGTCCGCCTCCTCGAAGAAGCGCCGCGGCGCGAAGGCCATCGACGGCGTTTCCAGCATCGCGCCGACGGTGATCCGGCTGGGGAGCGTATGGCCGAGCACCCTCTCACGCGCGATCTCCCGGCTCAGGTGCCCGCGGGCGTCGATGAATTCCTGCAGCTGCGCGATGAACGGGAACATGACCTTAAGGTCGCGCCCGTTGGCCGCGCGCAGCAGCGCCTGCAGCTGCATCCGCATGACGCCGCGCTTGTCGAGGCCGACGCGGATCGCCCGCCAGCCGAGCGCCGGGTTCGGCTCCTCGGGGCGGTTCATGTAGGGCAGCACTTTGTCGGACCCGATGTCGAGCGTGCGGAAAGTGACCGGCTTGCCGCCCGCCGCGTCCATCACGCCCGAATAGAGCGCGGCCAGCTCGCCCCGCTTCGGCACGACGTTGCGGGCGAGGAACTGCAACTCCGTGCGGAACAGGCCGACGCCCTCGGCCCCCGAGCTCGGCAGCGACGGCAGATCCGCCAGAAGCCCCGCATTCATCATCAGCTCGATGCGCTGCCCGTCCAGCGTGACGCAATCGGTGTCGCGGATCGTGGCGTAGCGCTTCTGCGCCTGCGCCGCCATCTCCAGCTTCTCGCTGAAGGCCTTGCGGACGATCTCATCGGGCCGCAGATGCACGACGCCCTGATCGCCGTCCACGAGGATGCGGTCGCCCGACAGCGCCTCGGTGGTGATCCCCTCCGCCTGGATCACCAGCGGGATCGCCCAGGCCCGGGCCACGATCGCCGCATGGCTTCCGACCGATCCCCCTTCGAGCACCACGCCCCGGAGCTTGCGGCCGTATTCCAGCAACTCCCCCGGCCCGATGTTGCGCGCCACCAGGACGGCCTTGTCGGGCAGGGCGCCGCGGTCGCGCCCCTGTCCGGTCAGCATCCGCAGGAGCCGGTTCGACAGGTCGTCCAGATCGGCCAGCCGGTCGCGCAGGTAGGGCTCCGCCACCCGCATCCGGGCCCGGGCGACGGTCTGCTGCTTTTCCACGGCGGCCTCGGCGGTGAGGCCGGCGTTGATGTCCTCCTCCATGCGCCGGACCCAGCTGCGCGAATAGGCGAACATGCGGAACGCCTCGATCACCTCCTTTTGCGCGCGGTCGCCGCTGGCCTCGCCCAGCATCCGGTCCACGGACATCCGCAGCTCGTCCACCGCGGAATGGAGCCGCACGACCTCCGCCTCGGGGTCGTCGGTGACGGGATTGGTGATGACCACGCGCGGATCGTGGAGGAAGACTGTGCCCTCGCAGGCGCCCTCCTGCCCGGTCACGCCCTTGAACAGGACCTGGCTCGCATGCCGCGGCCGGAGCGCCTCGCCCTCGCCGGTGAAGGCGCCGAGCTCGGTCATCTCGGCCAGCACCATGGCCACGACCTCGAGGGCGTAGATCTCGTCCTCCTTGAACTCGCGGGCATCCTTCGACTGCACCACCAGCACGCCGAGCCGCTCGCCCAGCCGCTGCACCGGCACGCCGAGGAAGCTCGAGAACACCTCCTCGCCGGTCTCCGGCATGAAGCGGTACCCCTTGGTCGAGGGCGCGTCGGCGGTGTTGAGCGGCCCGCGCGAACGCGCCACGCGACCCACGAGCCCTTCGCCCACCCGCAGCCGGGTGACATGCACCGCTTCGAGGTTGAGCCCGCAGGTCGCGCAAAGCTCCAGCGTCTGCTCGTCGCGATGCAGGTAGACGGAGCAGACGTCGGTCATCATCGACGATGCGACAAGCCGCACGATCATGTCGAGCCGTTCCTGCCCCTCGGCCGCCTCGGCCATGACGGCCTGGAGCCGCCGCAGCAGCTTGCGGCTGTCGCTGTCCTTCGGCGCTGCCATGAGCCCCCCGTCCGCGTCCGCACCCTTCTTAGCCGAGGCGCGTCAAGATGGGGAGGGGGCTTGGCGGCCCCGGCCGCGCGTTCGCCCCCGTCAGGGCCGGACGATCAGCGCGGTCGCGTCGCCGGTCAGCGCGGGCAGAAGCAGCAGCACGCCGACGCAGAGCAGGCACCAGAACAGCGAAAGGCGATCGAGGGACGGCATGGCCGCCACATTTATGCCCGATGGCTTAACGTTCCGCTAAGGCAACCGACAGGATCCGCTTGCGGGCCGCCATCGCCCATCCCCGGGGCCGGGCAGCCATCCGTCCGATCTCGTCGAGACGCCGGCCGCTCAGATCTTCTCGAGCTCGAACGTGTCGTGCAGCGCCTGCACGGCGAGCTCCATGTATTTCCGGTCGATCAGCACGCTGATCTTGATCTCGGACGTGGTGATGACCTTGATGTTGATCCCCTCGGCCGAGAGCGCCTTGAACATCCGCGCCGCGACGCCCGCATGGGAGCGCATGCCGATGCCCACGACGGAGACCTTGCTCACCCCCTCGTCGGCGATCAGGTCGTGGAAGTTGATCTCCTCCCGCGCCATCGCGTCGCGCACCGCCTTCTCGGCGTGGGCGACCTGATCGACCGGCAGGGAGAAGGTCATGTCCGTGCGCCCGTCCTCGGCGATGTTCTGCACGATCATGTCGACGTTGACGCCCGCCTCGGCGAGCGGCCCGAAGATCGCCGCGGACACGCCGGGGCGGTCGGCGACCGAGACCAGCGTCATCTTCGCCTCGTCGCGGCTGAAGGCGACCCCGGCGACCACGTTCGATTCCATGATGTCCTCCTCGTCGCAGACCAGCGTGCCCGCATCGTCGCTCATTTCCTCGAAGCTCGACAGCACGCGGAGCTTCACCTTGTAGCGCATCGCCAGTTCCACCGACCGCGTCTGCAGCACCTTGGCGCCGAGCGAGGCGAGCTCCAGCATCTCCTCGAAGGCGATCCGGTCGAGCTTGCGGGCCTTGGACGTGATCCGGGGGTCGGTCGTGTAGACGCCGTCCACGTCGGTATAGATGTCGCAGCGCTCCGCGTCGAAGGCCGCCGCGAAGGCCACCGCCGTCGTGTCCGAACCGCCGCGGCCCAGCGTGGTGATCCGGCCCTCGGGGCTGATCCCCTGAAAGCCCGCCACCACGGCCACGCGCATGCCCTGACGGAATTTCGCGTCGAGGTTGTCGCTGGGGATGGCGCCGATCCGGGCGGAGGAATGCGCGGAGTTCGTCTGCACCGGCACCTGCCAGCCCTGCCAGGACCGCGCGTCGATCCCGTTCTCCTGCAGCGTCAGCGCGAGGAGGCCCGCGGTCACGTTCTCGGCCGAGGAAACCACGGCGTCGTATTCGCGCGCGTCGAAGAAGGCGCCGGTCTCGCCCACCCAGCCCACGAGCTCGTTGGTCTTGCCCGACATGGCGGAAACGACGACGATCACGTCGTAGCCCTTGGCGACCTCGACGCCGACGCGTTTCGCCACCCGTCGGATCCGGTCGAGATTGGCGACGGAGGTTCCGCCGAATTTCATCACGAGTCGCGGCATGCGGGCCTCTGTCCACCGTCGTGGCCTGTTAGGGGAGGGGGCGCGCGAGGGCAAGACGGGCGCCGCCCCGCCGGTCGGCTCGCGCATCGTGAGAGACCGACCTCCGCGCCCGTGCAGGGCCGCCGCCCGTTGCGGCGCGGCGCGCCGGACCTAGCTGCACCGCAGAACGCGCCCGGCCCCTTCCGGGCCATCGAAGGAGCATCCCATGACCGACACCCCGACCCCGACCGCCAACGCCCCCCTCT
This sequence comes from uncultured Jannaschia sp., assembly GCF_947494025.1. GTDB lineage: Bacteria > Pseudomonadota > Alphaproteobacteria > Rhodobacterales > Rhodobacteraceae > Jannaschia. The sequence continues at coordinate 542,208 of NZ_CANLTQ010000001.1, read as the reverse complement.
TCGCGCCGATCGCGTTCGGCGCGACCGCGGCGCGGAACCGCATCGTGATGGCGCCGCTCACGCGGTCGCGATCCGTCGCGCCCGAGAACACGCAGACCGACATGCATGCCGAATACTACGCGCAGCGCGCGGGCGCCGGCCTCATCGTGTCCGAGGCCACGCAGATTTCGCCGGAGGGGCAGGGCTACGCCTGGACGCCCGGCATCTTCACCGATGCCCAGGTCGAGAGCTGGAAGAAGGTGACCGACGCCGTCCATGCTGCCGGCGGGCGCATCTTCTGCCAGCTCTGGCACGTGGGCGCGATCAGCCACAACGTGTTCCAGCCGGACGGCGGCGCCCCGGTCTCCGCGAGCGAATGGACGCCGGAGGGCGAGGCCTTCGTCGGCGACCTGCATCCCGACGGCCCGACCGTGCCGCATCCCGGGGCGCGCGCGCTCGACGTGGACGGGATCGCGCGGATCATGGACGATTACCGCCATGCCGGGGCCTGCGCCCTGCGGGCCGGCTTCGACGGGGTCGAGCTCCACGCGGCGAACGGCTACCTCATCGACCAGTTCATCCGCAGCTCCTCCAACCGGCGGGACGATGCCTACGGCGGCACGCTCGACAACCGGCTGCGCTTCCTGACCGAGGCGCTGGAGGCGCTGTGCGAGGTGATGCCGGCGGAGAAGATCGGCGTGCGCCTGTCCCCCGAGGGCGGGGCGGGCAAGAGCTTCGACGACGATCCGTTGACGACCTATTCCGCCGCGACGAAAGCCCTCGCGGGCCGGGGCCTCGCCTATCTGCACGTCGTGCGGCCGAACGACTTCCTCAGTGCCGGGGCCGACCGGATGCGGGGCGACCGGATCGTGGCGGCCCTGCGCGCGGCCTTCGACGGCCCGTTCGTCGTCAACGGCAACTTCTCGCCCTCGGAGGCGGCCGAATGGGTCGCGGACGGGCGCGCGGACGCCGTGGCGTTCGGGCGGATGTTCATCGCGAACCCGGACCTGCCCGTGCGGATCGCGTCCGGCGGTCCCTACAACGAGGCGGACACGTCGACCTTCTACGGCGGCGGGGCGGAGGGCTATACGGATTATCCCGCTCTCGACGTCTCCGACGTCTCCAACGTCGCGGCCTGAGGCGACCCGCGACCGGGGGCGGCGACGCCCGCCCCCGGTCCCGATCCGGCGCTTGGTCTGCGGAACCGGGGGGCATGTCGTCCGCGTTGAAGCGGAAATCCCCCGCAGGAGCGCCCGCCATGCGTCGCATCGTCCTTCTTCTGGCTTCCACCCTGATCGCCCCGCAGGCGGCGCTGGCCCAGGCCGGCGCCGGCAGCAGTGAGCCCTCCGCCGCCGAAGACCGCGGCCGGCAGGGCGTGGAGATCGTGGGCCACGTCCTGAAACCCGTTCCGCTCGACTGGAGCGAGGAGCGGATGGCCCGCCTCGCCCTGCCCGAGGGCTTCGAGATCTCTGTCTTCGCGCGCGATGTGGAGAACCCCCGCATGATGCGCGTGGCCGAGGACGGCACGCTCTACGTCACCCGCCGGCAGCCGGGCGACGTGATGATGCTGCGCGACACCGACGGCGACGGCACCGCCGACGAGAGGGAGGTCGTCGCCCGGAAGGAGCAGATGCACGGGATCGAGATCGACGGCCGCGACGTCTGGCTGATGACCGTGAACGAGCTCTTCCACACCACGCTGCAGGAGGACGGCACCTTCGGCACGCTGGAGACCGTCGCCGACGACTTCCCGGAGGGCGGGCAGCACCCGAACCGCATGGTCGTGAAGGGCCCGGACGACAAGCTCTACGTGTCCGTCGGCTCGACCTGCAACGCGTGCGGCGAGACCGACGAGGAGAACGCCACCATCGTCTCCCTGAACCCCGACGGCACGGCGCGCACGATCCACGCATCCGGCCTCCGCAACACGATCGGTTACGGGTTCGAGCCGGAGACCGGGCAGCTCTACGGTTTCGACCACGGCATCGACTGGCTCGGCGACAACGAGCAGCACGAGGAGTTCAACCGCATCACGGAAGGCGACCGCTACGGCTGGCCCTATGTCTACGCGATGTCGCGCTTCAATCCGCAGGACACGCCGCCGAACGCGTCCTTCTCCGACTACGCCGCCGGCAGCGAGGAGCCGATCGGCCTCCATACCCCGCATGCCGCGCCCATGCAGATGGCGTTCTACACCGGCGACGCCTTCCCCGAGGAATACCGGGGCGACGCCTTTGTCGCGTTCCGCGGCTCCTGGAACCGTCAGCCGCCCTCCGGCTACGAAGTGATGCGCGTCGATTTCGAGGACGGCCGGCCCGTCGCGATGGAGCCGTTCCTGACCGGCTTCCTGATGGAGGACGCCGAAAGCCCCACGGGTTGGGGCAACATGGGCCGCCTGAGCGGGCTGGCACAGGGGCCGGACGGAAGCCTCTACCTGTCCGACGACACCGGCGGGGTGATCTACCGGATCACCTACGAGGGCGACGCGGCCTCCGATCGTCCGGCGCCGGAATTCACCAACGCCGATACCGGCGCACTGAACCTCGGCCTCGTCGGAGGCTGAGCGGCGGACGCCGGATGCCATTTTCGTGATGTCGGGGGCCTTCGCTCTTGGCATCGCGGCCGACCTGCGGTAAAGGCGACGGGCGAACGTTATTCTATTTCGACACTGTCTCCTTTCACGGCGCTCAGTCTAATCGATCCAGACCGACCACGCCGCGCTGCCGCATCCCGCGGGCAGCACCGAACAGGAGATACGGATATGGCCACCGGCACCGTAAAATGGTTCAACGCAACTAAAGGCTTCGGCTTCATCGCCCCCGATGGCGGCGGAAACGACGTCTTCGTGCACATCTCGGCTGTTGAGCGCGCGGGTCTCTCCGACCTCGCCGACAACCAGAAGGTCACCTTCGACATCGAATCCGGCCGCGACGGCCGCAGCTCCGCGTCGAACCTGCAACTCGCCTGATCCATCCGATCAGTGAGAAGAGCGAAACGCGGCCTCCGGGCCGCGTTTCGTCGTTTCGGGACCCTCAGACGGCCGTGCCGACCTCGTCGCGCCAATCCACCTGCGGCTCGAACCCGAGCAGCCTGCGGGCCTTGTCGATGGAATAGAACGTCTCGTCCGGCGCCATCTCCCGCCGCTGCGGCACGCCCTCGTAGAAGCGCGCGACGACCTCATCGGTGGAGATCGCGACCGAGGAATTCCGGTTCGCCACGTTGAACACCTCGTAGCCCAGCCCGTCCGTGTCGAGGCAGCACTGCACCATCCGCCCGAGGTCGCGCGCGTCGATATAGGCGAAGATGTTGCGCCGGCGCAGGCTCGGGTCGGCGACGAAATCGGGGAACTTCGCGGCGTATTCGTGCGGCTCGAACACGTTGTTGATCCGCAGCCCGTAGATATCCGCGCCCGACCGCTGCTGGAAGCAGCGCGCCGTCGCCTCATTGCAGACCTTCGACATCGCGTAGCTGTCGCCCGGCAGGGTCGGATGCTCCTCGTCCACGGGGATGTATTCGGGCTTGCGCTCGCCATCGGCGAAGCAGATCCCGTAGGTCGTCTCCGAGGAGGCGAAGATCACCTTGCGGATGCCGACGCCCAGCGCCGCCTCGATCACGTTGTAGGTGCTCATGGTGTTGATGCGGTAGGTCTCGTTGTCGGTCCGGATCATGATCCGGGGGATGGCCGCGAAATGCACCACCGCGTCGTAGGGCGGCACGCCCCGCGGCGGCTCCAGGTCGCGGAAATCCGACGGCTGCGTCAGCGCGCCCCAGACCTGACCGGGATCGGTAAGGTCGGCCGTCAGGTTCTCCACCCCCTCGACGTCGAGCGGCACGAGGTCGAGGTTCGTGACCCGGTGCCCCTGCGCCAGCAGATAGGGCACGACGTGCCGTCCCGCCTTGCCGCTCCCGCCCGTGAACAGAATCCGCATGCTCGCTTCTCCGTAATGATCTCCGGGAGATCTAGTCGGCCGGCATGCGGGCGGCCAGCCCCCACACGGAATGTGCCGGGCTTCACGTCGAATGTTGCAGACGCGAGCGGATCGCGGCGTATGGATTCGTGGCGCTTCGGCAACAGTCGAATACCGTTAACGGTCCAGGAATTGTTTGGGGGCGTGGGGGGATTAGATGCCGGATCAGCAGACGATCTGCCCGTACGTCAGTCGTACGAACTTCCTGAAAGGATTGGGAATGAACAAGATTGCAAGCCTTGCCGTCGTCCTCGCGATGACGACCGCACTTCCGGCTTTCGCGCAGACCACCATTACCGGCATCCGCGACCTCGATGACCGCATCGACGACATCGAACGCGACGCGCAGCGCGGCCTCAGCCGTGGCGAGGATGCCGAGCGCTTCGGCGAGAACGACGTCGTCCAGGGCTTCCGCGGTTCGGCCGCGCTGACCTTCTCGGGCACCGACGGCAACACCGAGACCTCCGACCTGAGCTTCGCCGGCCGCATCACCTACGGCGCCGGCAGCTGGAACCACCTTTTCGGCTTCGCGGGCGAATACGGTGAGTCGGACGGAGAAACCGACGACGAGGAAGTCTTCGTCATCTACGAGGGCAGCCGCTACTTCACGCCCCAGTTCTACGCCTTCGGCACCGGCCGGTTCGAGTACGACAGCTTCGGTTCGAACCGTCAGGACGCCTTCGTCGGCGGCGGTCTGGGCTACCGCGTCGTCAACACGTCGGAAGTCGCCTGGCGGGTCCAGGCCGGACCGGGCGTCCGCTACGTCCGCGAGCAGAACGGGGATTCCGAGACCGAAGCCGCCGGCATCGCGTCCTCGCGCCTGTACTACGGCCTGACGGACACCGTCGCGCTGACCAACGACACCGACATCCTGTCCTCGGATGCCGACACGGCGGTGGTCAACGATTTCGGCGTGAACTTCCGGGTGAACGAGACGCTCTCGACCCGCATCAGCTACCGGACGGATTACACCACCGACCCGGAGCCGGGCTTCAAGTCCACCGACAACACGCTGGGCGTTTCCCTCGTCGTCGGCTTCTGAGCCGGCCGGACCGGATTTCGAAAGGGGCGCGGTGCAAGCCGCGCCCCTTTTTTTTTGTCGCAATCCGTGGATGGTGCGGACCGCCCCGGAGGGCGAGGAGCCCCCTTCGCGATACCGTGATCGAAACCCCTCCATTCCGGGTCGCGCCATTTGCGGCCTTGCACGGCCGACACCGGCCCTCGGCGGCGCGGCGATGTCGGGTGGCTCGATCGTGAAGCCCCGACAGGGCTCGATTTCCCTGTCGTCGGAAGCTCACCGGGGACGTGGTGTCGCCCGGCGGCGAATCCGATGCCTCGAAGTTTTTCTTCCGACACCTCTTCGGAACGGTCGCCGCTGCAACAGCGCTGTCGGCCTGCGGATCGTCGCGTCTCACGGGACCGGGATCGGCCGGACGGGCGCGTGACAGCCCCGGCGCGGATGCCCCGGCGCCGACCGGCGCGCGTCCCGTCCGAAGCCGATGTCGTTACGCCGTCCCACAGCTGTGCCACAGCCGTAACACAGCCATAACACGGCCGTGACACACCCCGTGGGGCGCTTCGCGGGCCTACTCGACGGTGACGGACTTCGCGAGGTTGCGGGGCTGGTCCACGTCCGTCCCCTTGTGGACCGCCGTGTGGTAGGCCAGCAGCTGCGCCGGGATCGCATAGAGGATCGGCGCCAGCATCGGGTCGACCCGCGGCAGGACCAGCACCTCGCGCACCCCCCTGCCGCCGCGCTCCGCTCCCTCGGGATCGGTCACCAGCAGCACCTGCCCCTCGCGCGCCATGACCTCCTGCATGTTGCTGACCGTCTTGTCGAAAAGCGCGTCGGTGGGCGCGAAGACGACCACCGGCAGCGCCTTGTCGACCAGCGCGATCGGCCCGTGTTTGAGTTCGCCCGAAGCGTAGGCCTCCGCGTGGATGTAGCTGATCTCCTTCAGCTTCAGCGCGCCCTCATGCGCCAGCGGGTACATCGGCCCGCGCCCGAGGAAGAGGATGTCGGACGCCTCGGCGAGCCAGCCCGCGAGGTCGGCGCAGCGCTCCTCGATGGCAAGGGCCTGACTCACGAGGCCGGGCAGGCGCCGGATCTCGGCGACGAGCTTCGCCTCCTCCGCCGCGTCGATCACCCCCCGCTGCCGTGCCGCGAGGATCGCCAGCATCAGCAGGATGGCGAGCTGGTTGGTGAAAGCCTTGGTCGAGGCGACGGAGACCTCCACGCCGGCGTGGATCGGGAACATCACGTCCCCCTCCCGCGCGATGGAGGACTGGTCCACGTTGACCATCGACAGGATCGCCCCGGCCCGCCCTTTCGCGTAGCGCAGCGCGGCCAAGGTGTCCGCCGTCTCCCCCGACTGGCTGAGGAAGAGCGAGGCGGTGTCCGGGCCGACCGGACCCTCTCGGTAGCGGTATTCGGAGGCCACATCGACCTCGACCGGCATCCGCGCGATCCGCTCGAACCAGTACTTCGCCACCGAGCAGGCGAGGAAGCCGGTGCCGCAGGCGACCATCTGGAGCCGCGCGACCGAGGCGAAGTCGAAACCGGGATCCGCGACCCTGTCCCCGTCGAGATAGGCGTCGACGACGCGGGCGAGCGTCCGCGGCTGCTCGTGGATCTCCTTGGCCATGAAGTGCCGGTGTCCGGCCTTCTCGATCCGCGTCGCCTCCATCCGGATGCGGCGTATCTCGCGGTGGGTCTGGTGCCCCGCGGCGTCGAAGATCTGCGCGCCCGTCCGCGTGACCACGGCCCGGTCGCCCTCCTCGAGATAGGTCAGCCGGTCCGTGAGCGGACCGAGCGCAATCGCGTCGGAACCCACATACATCTCGCCGTCCCCGTGTCCGATCGCGAGCGGGGAGCCGGCCCGCGCGACGACGAGCAGGTCCGGCTCGCCTTCGAACAGGAAGCAGAGCGCGTAGGCCCCTTCGAGCCGGTCGATCGTGGCGAAGGCGGCCTCCCGCGGGGGCAGCCCCTCGTCGAGGAAACGCTCGCACAACCGCACGACGACCTCGGTGTCCGTCTCCGATTCCCAGGGGCCGTCGAGTTCGGCCTTGAGCGCCTGGAAGTTCTCAATGATGCCGTTATGCACGACGGCCACGCGCGCGGCGCGGTGCGGATGCGCGTTGGCGACGCTGGGGGCGCCGTGCGTGGCCCAACGTGTATGGCCGATCCCCGCCCGCCCGGCCAGCGGCTCGTGCACGAGCAGGTCAGACAGGTTGACGAGCTTGCCCACCGCCCGCCGGCGGTCCAGCCGCGCGCCCTCGACGGTGGCGATGCCGGCAGAATCGTAGCCGCGATATTCCAGTCGCTTCAGCGCGTCGAGCATGATTGGAGCGGCCTGGTGGGAGCCGAGGATGCCGATGATCCCGCACATCAGCGTGTCTCCTTCCGTGCGCGGAAGGCCTGCTGCAACCGCTCGGCGTAGCCCGGCTTCGTCTCCTGCCGCGCCCGTCCCATCGCCAGCGCGCCGTCGGGCACGTCGTCCGTCACCACGCTGCCGGACCCCGTCATCGCGCCCGCGCCGATCGTCACCGGCGCGACCAGCATCGTGTCCGACCCGATGAACGCGTCCGCCCCGATGGTCGTGCGGTGCTTGGCCACGCCGTCGTAGTTGCACGTCACCGTTCCGGCCCCGACATTCACGCGCGCCCCGATCTCCGCGTCGCCGATATAGGTGAGGTGGTTGATCTTCGCGCCTTCGTGGATCTGCGCGGCCTTCACCTCGACGAAGTTGCCGATCTTCACCCCTCGGTCGAGTTCCGCGCCGGGGCGCAGCCGGGCATAGGGGCCGACGACGCAATCCGCGGAAACGTGGCAGCCTTCCAGGTGGGAGAAGGCGCGGATCGTCGCGCCGGTCTCGACGGTCACTCCGGGACCGAAGACGACGTTCGGCTCGATTGCCACGTCGCGGCCGATCACGGTGTCATGCGCGAAGAACACCGTCTCCGGCGCGGTCAGGGTCGCGCCGGTGGCCATCGCATCGAGCCGCGCGCGATCCTGGAACGCCGCTTCGGCCCGCGCGAGGTCGGCTCGGGTATTCACGCCAAGCGTCTCGGCCTCGGGGCAGATGACGACGCGGGCGGCGCGCCGCGCCGCGCGGGCCAGCGCCACGATGTCCGTGAGGTAGTGCTCGCCCGCCGCGTTGTCGGCCCCGACCTGCTCGATCAATTCGAAGAGCAGATGCTTGTCGGCCGCGATCACGCCCGAATTGCAAAGGCGGATGGCCAGCTCCTCCGGGGTCGCGTCCTTCGCCTCCACGATGCGCTCCAGACGGTCGTCCTGAACGATCAGCCGGCCGTAGCGGCCCGGATCGGCCGCCTCGAAGCCGAGAACGACCACATCGGCGCCCTCCGCGCGGGCGGCAAGCATCGCGTCGAGCGTTTCGGGTCGGATGAACGGCGTGTCGCCGTAGAGAATGATCGCATCGCCCGAGAAATCCTCCAGCGCCGCGCTGGCCTGCGCGACGGCATGCGCCGTGCCCCGCTGCTCCGCCTGCCGGACGACGACGGCCTCCGGGTCGAGTGCGCGGGTGGCGGCCTCGACGGCCTCGCCACCGTGCCCCGCGACCACCACGACGCGATCGGGTTGCAGAACGCCGCCCGCGCGCAGCGCATGGGCGAGAAGGGGGGCATGTGCCACCCGGTGGAGGACCTTCGGCAGGTCGGATTGCATCCGGCTGCCCTGTCCGGCGGCGAGAACGATCAAAGCAATCGGCATCGGGAGCCCTTTCCCTCGGTCGCCTCCCGTTCTACCCCCGGCGCGACCTGCCGCAACCCGGCATCGCAAAGGATGGCCCCGATGAAACGTTGCGTGATCTTCGATCTCGACGGCACGCTCTGCGACACGTCGGGCGACCTGATCGCGGCGGCCAACGCGGCCTTTGCGATGCGCGGGCACGCGATCCGCCTCGATCCCGCGGGTTCCGAAGACCGGGCGACTGCGCTGCGCGGCGGGCGGGCCATGCTGCGTCTCGGCTTCTCGCGGGCGGGAGAGGTGGACGAGTCGGAGGTGGATGCGGGCTACCGGCCGCTCCTCGACGCCTACGAGCGCGACATCTGCCGGCACACGTCGTTCTATCCCGGCGCCGTCGAGGCGGTTCGCCGTCTGCGCGACCGCGGCGACGCGGTCGGCATCTGCACCAACAAGCCGGAGGGGCTGGCCGAGCAGTTGATGGCGGCGCTCGGCGCGCGCGACCTGTTCGACAGCCTTGTCGGCGCGGACCGCCTCGCCGTCCGCAAGCCGCGGCCGGAGCACCTCGCGGAAAGCGTGCGGGAGGCCGGGGGCGACATGGCGCGGGCCGTTCTGATCGGCGACACGATCACCGACCGACGCACGGCCTTGGCGGCGGGCGTGCCCTGCATCCTCGTGAGCTTCGCGCCCGCCGGAGCCTCCGTCGCGGATCTCGACCCGGACGCGGTGCTCGACGATTACGGGGATCTCGACCGGGTGCTCGACCGCGTTCTCGGCTAGGCGCGCCCCCCGTCCGGACCGCCGGGGGAGAGCTGCGCCGCTTCCGTCCGGGTCAGCGTTTCGCGCCCGCGTTCCGATCCCCGGTGGCGTCCCGCTCGTTGTCCTTCGGTTCGAGTTCCGTCCGTACCAGCCGTTCGAGTTCGACCAGCGGGATCGGCTTTATGATCGTCGTGACGTTGCGGATCGCATCCCTGTGCCCGTCGAGCGCGTCCTTGGGATAGCCCGACATGAGGATGACTCTGGTGTCCGGCCGTTCCTTGCGGCAGGCCAGCATCAGGTCGGCCCCCTGTATCGCCCCCGGCATGACCACGTCGGTCAGCAGAAGGTCGATACGGACGCGGGTCCGCAACGTCTCGAGCGCGGTCGCCCCGTCCTCCGCCTCCAGCACGGTGTAGCCGAGGGTGCGCAGCTGGTGGGCAATGACCGAGCGTACGTCCGCGCTGTCGTCCACGACGAGGATCCGGGCACTTTCGGTCGCCTTGGCCACCGGAAGCTCCGGTTCCGTCTCGGACGTGCCCTGCGCATCGTCGAAGGCCGGGAAGTAGAGACGGATTTGCGTGCCGCGCCCCGGCTCGCTTTCGACCTCGGCGTGGCCGCCCGACTGCTTGGCGAAGCCGTAGACCATGGCGAGACCAAGCCCCGATCCCTCGCCGACCGGCTTCGTGGTGTAGAACGGCTCGAACACCCGGTCGAGATGGTCGGGCGGAATGCCCGTTCCGGTGTCGCGAACGCCGACCATCACGTGGGCGCCCGCATGGGCATCGCCATCCTCGGGCTTCGCCTCGATCACGCTCCCGTCCACGCACCGGACGGAAAGGGTGATCGCCCCGCCCTCCGGCATCGCGTCCCGCGCGTTGATGCACAGGTTGAGGATCGCGTTCTCGAGCTGTGACCGATCGACGCGAACGTGGCAGGCATCCGGCGGCAGGTCGGTACCGATCCGGATGCTCGTCGGCAGCGTGCGTCGCAAAAGCGAATACATCTCGGAGATGACGGTGGCGGGGTTGATGGTTTCGGGCGCGAGCGGCGCCTTCCGCCCGAAGGCGAGAAGTTGCTTCGTCAAGTCCGCCCCCCGCTTCGTCGATGCCAGCGCCGCCTCGATCAACTCCGTCCGCTCCTCGTCCTTCCGGACGATCTGCATGAGTTCCAGATTGCCCATGATCACGGCGAGGAGGTTGTTGAAGTCGTGCGCGACGCCCGCGGTCAGCCGCCCCACGGCGTCGAGCTTCTGGACCTGCGCCAGCCGCGCCTCGGATTCGCGTTGCTGGACGTCGGCTTCGGACCGCGTCTCGTCGAGGAGTTGCGCGATAAGGGCGTTCCTCTCGTCGAGCTCCCTGCGGGTGCGGAACTCCGAGACGAAGATCTGCTCGTGCCGCAGCACACTGCGCGCGACGGCGTAAAAGAACGCGCAGGCGACGGCGATGAAGCTGAGGAATATCGGTTGCCCCGTCAGCGCGAACCCGACGAGGTAGCCGGCCGCGATCACGCCGGAATAAAGGAACGCAGCGGACGGGACGGGGTAAAGCGCGATAGCTCCGCCTGATACCATTCCGGCCGCGAGGGCGACAAGGAAGCCCTGCGTCAGGATACCGGCCTCGGGCAGTACGAAAAGGCCCGGATAGGCCCAGATCGCGCCCAGAACGCCGGCGAACAGAACGACCTTGTTCCGGGTCCGTCGCGACAAGGATTTCGGAAAGGGGCGCCTGAGCCGCCAGAACCACCGCGCCTTGAGCAACACCGCGAAGACGACGCCGACGATGCCCCAGACGATGACCCGGTCCTCGAGCGGACCGTCCTGCGACAGGGCAAAGAGCGTGGCGAGGACGTTCACGACGTTCGCCGTCATCATCACGGGCGTCAGCCGCGAAATCGCGAAGACCTGCTGGGCGATGATCTCGCCCTCCTCCACATCGAGACGTGGCGGAAGGTCGATCCTGGTTTCTTTCATGCCGCACTCCGCATGCGAGACGTAATGCGGACGACACCACCCCCCATGACCGCGTTGCCCACGGCAGCTGTAACCCAAGCCACCTTTCAGGCAAAATCTTTTCCGTACCGGGGAGCGTTACGCCGTTTTATCGCCGATCCGGCCGGTCGTCTCAGGCGTCCGGGCCGCGGGCGCCGCTTCGGAGGTCCGCGCGCGCCGCCCGCCTTGCGGCATGATATGTGTCCGTATGGTCCCGGATCGCGCGCAGGAGGTCGCCCGGCGAATAGGCATGCGGCATGTCGAGGCGCAGGGCATAGGCGATGAGCTCCGAGCAGAACCACCTCTCCCGGTTCCCGCGCCGGAAGTTGAGCAGATGCGTCGTGACGAGCGACCAGAGCTCGTAGGGCGCGCCGAGCTTCTCCATCGCCCGGTCCCACGTCCCGTCCGGCGCCCAGGCGACGTCGTAGATGCACCATTTCGCCGCATCGAGCTCGATCCGCTTGAGCCGCACGCCGCCGTCGCGCCGCGACGCGCTCAGGCACTCGACGCCCGTGCCGAGCTTGGGACGCCTCTCGCTCCGGATCAGCTCGCAATGCGAATATGCGGAACGTGTGGCGAAGCGGACGATCCTGTCGGCCCAGTCCCCCCTGCCGCGGTAGAACGCAACGTAGCATCGCGCCATTTCGCCCACTCCCGTCCTGTATCCGCCCCCCGTCTCGTGCCCGCGACGAGGCTGCCGATCGGATGCCGTAAGGTCAAGTCGGGTATTCCCGACCTCCGTCCCGTGGTGGACGCGGCGGAGAAACGTGCGCAGAGTAAGGTCGGTGATGACGGGCCCGCAAGCGGTCCGCCTCGTCCGCTGCCACGCGCCGCCCCGACGGGGGGCGGCGCGGAATGGCCGGGATGTCGTCCCGGCATGCGAAAGGAGGATCGATGGATCCCGAAGAAGTGCAGGCCGCCGAAGGCGATCAGAACCGGTCGAGCTTTCTCGATTACGTGGCCGATCCTCCGGCATTGCACGAGCAGTTGCACCTGCTCTTCGTCGTCCTCGATTGGGGCGCGACGGTCACCAAGCTTTTCGGCTGCATCATTCTGCTTCTGGGAGCGGCGCGCTTCATCGTCGGGTTCGTCCGTTCCGAGATCCGCGCAAACGGGCATGACGAGCGCATGCAGATCGTCAACGACAACCGCCTGCATTTCGGCCGCTCGATCCTTGCGGGGCTGATGATGCTGATCGTGTCCGACATCATCCACACCGCGTTGAGCCTGCGCATGGGCGATCTGGTCTTTCTCGCCGTTCTTGTCGCCATCCGCTCGACGATCGCGTATTTTCTCGAGCGGGAGCTTCGTGCCGTGAAGGAGGATCTGAACAAATGATGCGTGCCATCCCCCTGATGTTCCTGGCCTGGCCCGCCGCAGCGCAGGACGTGGTCTTCGACGCCTTCGCGACGGAATCCTGTCTTGCGACGGACGCGCCCGCGGAAAGCTGCGTCGGTCTGGCCGCCGATGCCTGCATGCGCGCCACCGAGGGCGGCGACACGACGGTGGGCATGGGCACCTGCCTCGCGGGGGAGGTCGCCTATTGGGACGACAGGCTGAACGCCGCCTACGATGCCCTCCGCGTGCGCACCCGGGTCATCGACGCGGAATCCGCCGATTACGGACATGCGGGTCCGTCGCAGTCAGAGGCGCTACAGGCGATGCAGCGCGCCTGGATTCCGTTCCGCGACGCCGCCTGTGCCTACGAGCGCAGCAAGTGGGGCGGCGGCTCGGGGCAGGGGCCGGCCGGCGCGGCCTGCCTTCTGCGGCAAACCGCGCGGCAGGCTCTGGCATTGGAGCAGGATCTGTCCGAGCGGCAAACCCAATGATCCGCGCCGGGACGGAACGATGATCGAGGTCAGGCAGGCCGACATCACGACGCTCGACGTGGACGCCATCGTGAATGCGGCAAACGCGTCGCTGCTCGGCGGCGGCGGGGTGGACGGGGCGATCCATCGGGCAGCCGGACCGGGGCTGCTCGCGGAATGCCGCACCCTCGGCGGCTGCGAGACGGGCGGGGCGAAGGCGACCAGGGGCTACGATCTGCCCGCCCGCCACGTCATCCATGCGGTCGGGCCAGTCTGGAAGGGCGGCGACGCGGGGGAGGACGACGCGCTGACCGCCTGCTACCGCAACGCGATGGCACGGGCGCGCGAGCTCGGCGCGCGGACCGTCGCTTTTCCGGCCATCTCGACCGGCATCTACGGCTTTCCGCCCGACCGCGCCGCACGGATCGCGGTGCGGACGTTGCACGCGGAAGTGCAAGACGGTCAGACGGTCACGCTCGTCGCCTTCTCCGATCGCGACGCGCGGACGCTCAGCGCGGCCCTGGACGAGGTCTGACAGAGACCTGTCCGAAGTTCCTTGCCGTTACGTCGCCCTTGGCTAGGGTGACGCCGAACGCCCCCATTGAGGACCTTCGGGACATGATGACGCGCCGCACCTTTCTGTCCGCCGCCTTGGCCATGGTCGCGTCCGGCTGCACGGGCGAGCCGACCGTCTCCGGCGTGATCCCCGCGGATCCGGGCCTGCGCCCGCAGGCCGATCCCGGCTGGGACGCCTGGGTCGCCGCGTTCCGGCCGCGCGCCGCGGCGGCGGGCATTCCAGCCGACGTGATCGACGGCGCGTTTCGCGGCGCGGGCTTCCTTCCGGGCGTGGTCGAGCGGGATCGCAACCAGACCGAGTTCCGGCGCAGCTTCGAGGACTACCTCGCCATCGTCGCCCCCGAAGCGAAGGTGCAGGCCGGCCGAGCCGCCTTCGCGCGGCAACGCGGCACGCTCGCGGCGATCGAGGCGCGCTACGGCGTGCCGGCGGAGATCGTCTGCGCGATCTGGGGCGTGGAGAGCAATTATGGCGCACGGCGCGGCGACATCCCGACGATCTCCGCGCTCTCGACGCTGGCCTATGACGGCCGGCGCGGCGCGTTCTTCGAAAGCCAGCTTCTCGCGGCGATGCGCATCCTCCAGGCGGGGGACGTGACGGCGGGCCGGATGGTCGGCTCCTGGGCCGGGGCGATGGGGCATACGCAGTTCATCCCGACCTCCTACCTGCAATCGGCCGTGGATTTCACCGGCGACGGGCGGCGCGACATCTGGGGCGAGGATCCGACCGACGCGCTGGCTTCCGCGGCCTCGTACCTCGCTGGCGCGGGGTGGCAGAGGGGCGGATCCTGGGCGGTCGAGGACCCGGCGGGCAACCTGACGCCCGATGCGGGCGGTCCGAGCTTCCGGACCGGGCCGAACTTTCGCGTCATCAAGCGCTACAACAATTCCGACAGCTACGCGCTCGGCGTCGGGTATCTTGCCGACCGGATCGCAGGGGGCGGACCGCTGCGGCAGGGCTTCGGGCCGGACCGCTACGGCCTGACCATCGACCAGCGGCAGGACCTCCAGCGGCGCCTCACCGCGTCGGGTTTCGATACGGGCGGAACCGACGGCGTGATCGGCCCGAACAGCCGCGCCGCCATTGCCGCATTTCAGGCGAGCCGGGGCCTGCCGGCCACCGGCGATCCGTCGCCGGCCTTGCTGGCGATGCTCTGACGGCCTAGAGATGCCGGGACCGCACGCGACCGGAGGCCCACGATGGAAATCATGCTGCTGGAATACCTGCCGATCCTGATGTTTCTCGGCGTCGCCGTGGGTCTGGGCGTGGTGCTGATCCTTGCCGCCGCCGTCGTCGCGGTGCGCGCGCCCGACCCCGAGAAGGTCTCCGCCTACGAATGCGGCTTCAACGCCTTCGACGACGCGCGGATGAAGTTCGACGTCCGCTTCTACCTCGTCGCGATCCTGTTCATCATCTTCGATCTCGAGATCGCGTTCCTGTTCCCCTGGGCGGTCAGCTTCGCCGGCCTGACGGACGCGGCGTTCTGGTCGATGATGGTCTTTCTGACGGTCCTCACCGTCGGTTTCGCTTACGAGTGGAAGAAGGGCGCACTGGACTGGGAGTGATCGGGTCCGATCCGCGACTGCCGCGCAACGCCGCGTCGGGTTCGAGCGTGTCCGCCAAGAAGAATGCTCGTTGAGCCTTTCTTTAATGGCCGGTGGGTCAGGCTGGAGAGCCGATGACCGCTCGAGGAAAAGCCGACGTGCTTCCGCCCGGCGGGCCTTGTGTGCGGCGTCTCGGACAGCCGGGGTGACCGCGCCTTACTACCTAGCGGAAATACTCTTGCCGAAGGCCTCGCGATCGGGGCGCGCGGGACGGGATGTCGCGGTCGATCCCCCTGCAATTCGTGTTCGTTTCTCCCATATCGAAGGGAAGGGCGCGCGTTGACCCCTCCGGGGGCGCGGGCTACACAGCTTCCCGACCGGACGGGGCCAGCGCCTCGCGACACTCTCAAGGAGCGGCGACATGGGCGTGCAGACCGGACTGAACACTGCGGGCGGCGACAAGGAGCACGGGACGCAGCTTCTGAACCGCGAATTGCAGGACAAGGGCTTCCTGCTGACCTCCACCGAGGACATCATAAACTGGGCCCGCACCGGATCGCTCCACTGGATGACCTTCGGCCTGGCCTGCTGCGCGGTCGAGATGATGCATACCGCGATGCCGCGCTACGATGCCGAGCGCTTCGGGATGGCGCCGCGCGCCTCCCCGCGGCAATCCGACCTGATGATCGTGGCCGGCACGCTTACGAACAAGATGGCGCCGGCGATCCGCAAGGTCTACGACCAGATGCCCGAGCCGCGTTACGTGGTCTCGATGGGATCCTGCGCCAACGGGGGCGGTTATTACCACTACAGCTATTCCGTCGTGCGCGGCTGCGACCGGATCATCCCGGTCGACCTCTACGTGCCCGGCTGCCCGCCGACGGCGGAGGCGCTGCTCTACGGGCTGCTGCAGTTGCAGCGCAAGATACGGCGGACGGGGACATTGGTGCGATGAGAGAGACGTTGCAGGAACTGATCGCGCATATCGAGACCCGCGAGGGCGACCGTATCGCGTCGCACACGATCGAACGCGACGAGCTGACGGTGGAAACGACGCCCTCCGACATTCCCGTGCTCGTCGAGTTCCTCAAGACCGATGAGCAGTGCCGGTTCGCCTCGCTCGT
This sequence comes from uncultured Jannaschia sp., assembly GCF_947494025.1. GTDB lineage: Bacteria > Pseudomonadota > Alphaproteobacteria > Rhodobacterales > Rhodobacteraceae > Jannaschia. Next base: position 525,760 of record NZ_CANLTQ010000001.1, on the reverse strand, counting down.
GGATATCACCGCGATCGACTATCCCGGCGACGACCGGCGGTTCTGCCTCGTCTACCACTTTCTGTCGATGTACCGGAACCAGCGCATCCGTCTGAAGGCCTATGCCCGCGAGGACGAGATCTTGCCGTCCATCACCGGCATCTATCCCGCCGCCAACTGGTTCGAACGGGAGGTGTTCGACATGTTCGGCATTCTCTTTTCCGGCCACCCGGATCTGCGGCGCATCCTCACCGATTACGGCTTCCGTGGTCATCCGCTCCGCAAGGACTTTCCGACGACGGGCTATACCGAAGTGCGCTACGACGAGGTGCAGAAGCGCGTTGTCTACGAACCGGTAAATCTGACCCAGGAATACCGGCAGTTCGACTTCGCATCTCCCTGGGAGGGCGCGGACTACGTCCTGCCCGGGGACGAGAAGGGTCGGGCGCAGGTGGACAAGGCGCGGGGCAACTAGTGAGGACGATGCGATCAGCCTTTATGCCGCCGTTTTATGATCGGGGCGGACCGATCGGTGCTTAATCACATGGGCCTGCCGGGATTGTTGTTTATCGTTGTCTGGATCGTGAATATCTGGGCGCTCTGGAAATTGCTGGCACGAAGCGGATCACCGGGCTGGCTTGCGCTGTTCGGACTGTTTCCGGTGCTTTTCTTTGGCTTGCTTTGGTACGCCGCGTTCAAGCGATGGCCAGATCATAAATAAACGGGTGCGATGATGGACGGCGACCTGACCAACCCTCGCGGCTTCGAGGACGCCCTGACCGGCGAGCAGCGGATCCGCAACTTCAACATCAACTTCGGTCCGCAGCATCCCGCGGCGCATGGCGTGCTGCGCCTTGTGCTGGAGCTCGACGGCGAGATCGTGGAGCGGTGCGATCCGCATATCGGCCTGCTCCATCGCGGGACCGAGAAGCTGATGGAAAGCCGGACCTACCTTCAGAACCTGCCCTATCTCGACCGGCTCGACTACGTCGCCCCGATGAACCAGGAGCATGCCTGGTGCCTCGCGATCGAGCGTCTGACCGGGACGCCCGTGCCGCGGCGCGCGCAGCTTATCCGCGTGCTCTACTGCGAAATCGGGCGTATCCTGTCGCATCTGCTGAACGTGACCACGCAGGCGATGGATATCGGCGCGCTGACCCCGCCGCTCTGGGGCTTCGAGGAGCGCGAGAAGCTGATGGTGTTCTACGAGCGGGCGTCCGGCGCCCGCCTTCACGCCGCTTATTTCCGGCCCGGCGGCGTGCATCAGGACGTAACGCCCGACCTTCTCGACGACATCGACGCCTGGTGCGACGCCTTCCCGGCCGTGCTCGACGACATCGACACGCTCCTGACCGAGAACCGGATCTTCAAGCAGCGCAACGTCGACATCGCCATCGTTTCCGAGCAGGAGGTGATGGACTGGGGCTTCTCCGGCGTGATGGCGCGCGGCTCCAACCTCGCCTGGGACCTGCGCCGGGCGCAGCCCTATGAATGCTACGACGAGTTCGACTTCCTGATCCCGACCGGCAAGAACGGCGATTGCTTCGACCGCTATCTCGTTCGCATGGAGGAGATGCGCCAGTCCAACGCGATCATGAAGCAGGCCATCGCCAAGCTGCGCGAGCCGTCGGGGAAAGGCGATATCCTCGCGCGCGGCAAGATGACCCCGCCCTCGCGCGGCGACATGAAGACCTCGATGGAAAGCCTGATCCATCACTTCAAGCTCTATACCGAAGGGTTCCACGTGCCCGCGGGCGAGGTCTATGCCGCGGTGGAGGCGCCAAAGGGGGAGTTCGGCGTCTACATGGTTTCCGACGGATCGAACAAACCCTACCGCGCGAAGCTGCGCGCGCCGGGCTACCTGCACCTTCAGGCGATGGACCATATCACCCGGGGCCACCAGCTCGCCGACGTGGCGGCGATCATCGGCACGCTCGACGTCGTGTTTGGTGAGATCGATAGGTGAGAATCATCGCTGCCGCTCTGGGTCTCGCGGGTCTTTTCGGCCTGACGGGCTGCGTCTCCAACGGTGTCGCGCCTCAATCCGACGAGGGGCGCTTTCTGTCGGCGGTCGAAGCGAGGGGGTGCAGCTTCGAAGCGGACGATCCGCCCATCGTTTCGTTCAGAAACAGCTATGCGCTCAACCCCGGCGTCGAGCGAACCCCGGAGACGGACAGGTCTGGGCTAAGGTGAAAACCCGCAAGCTCGTCGAGGACGGCCACCTGAGGCGGGTCCGGTCGGAGGACGGCACGGAACGCGTCGTATCGAACTTCGGAGCCTGTGCGCCCTGACAGGCCTGATCGGGAAGCGGTTGCCCGACGGGACGACGGATGTCAGTCGTACCTCGAAGCATAGCCGTCGTGAGTCATATTATGAATCATCCTGCCGCATCGCAATTCGACGAGAAACCGGCCGAGACCGCGAGGCGGGCGGTCGGTTGGCTCGCGGCGTTCCTGACGGGTACGACGCTGATCGCCCTGACGGCATCGGCCCAGACCACACTCGAATACGAGCAGGCCGTGCTCGACACGCTGCGCTACGGCGAGTGCCGTTACGACAATTCTGCCGATGGGGCCGAAATGCGGTTTGCCCGTCAGGTGGCGCCGAAACTCGGGCTGACCTCGGTCCAGATCACCGACCGGCGTTCGCCGCACCGGCGGGCGCTTCGCGAAGCGGTCGTCCGGCTCGAAGGGCGCGGTCTGGTCGCGTCCGAGGGCGAGGTGCTCCACCTCGTGGGCTGCGGCGGCTGACCGGCTGCCCTTGCAGCGCCCTGCGGCCCGCGCCTAAAGAGGCCACGACACGACGAAGGGACCCCAGATGCTCCGCCGCCTTTCCGCCGAACAGCCCGAGTCCTTCGCCTTCACGCCGGCCAACCAGGCCTGGGCCGAAGCGCAGATCACGAAATACCCCGAGGGCAGGCAGGCCTCCGCGATCATTCCGCTGCTTTGGCGTGCGCAGGAGCAGGAGGGCTGGCTTTCCCGCCCCGCGATCGAACATGTGGCCGAGATGCTGGGATTGGCCTATATCCGTGCGCTGGAAGTCGCGACCTTCTACTTCATGTTCCAGCTTCAGCCGGTGGGCAAGGCCGCGCATATCCAGATCTGCGGCACGACGTCGTGCATGATCTGCGGCTCCGAGGATTTGATCGCCGTCTGTCGCGAGAAGATCGCGCCGCGCCCGCACGAGATCAGCGCCGACGGGCAGCTGTCCTGGGAGGAGGTCGAGTGCCTCGGCGCCTGTGCGAACGCGCCGATGGCGCAGATCGGCAAGGATTACTACGAGGACCTGACCCCCGAACGGCTGGACGAGATGCTCGACGCGTTCCGCGCGGGCGAGGTGCCGGTTCCCGGCCCGCAGAACGGCCGCTACGCGTCCGAACCCCTCAACGGCGTGACCGCGCTCGGCGCGCATGCGGAGAACCGCGACCACGACCGCAACGCCAGCGTGACGCTTGCCACGACAGTCGGCGATACGGTGAAGCGGATCGACGGAACGGAGGTGCCGCTGCGGACCCCGTGGCACCGCGCCGAGCAGGCCGACCCCGATCCCGAAACCGCCGCCCGCGACCCCAAGCTCGGGCCGGCCGGGCCGACGGGGCGGCAGGGCGGCACGGTTCCGGGCGAGGCGGAGCCCGATCGCACGCGTGGCGATGCGAGCGACAAGGTCTCGAACGTCGAAGGCACGGAGGCCGAAGCCACGGGCCGGCCGGATGAGGGTACGGTCGCGCCCGAGCCGGAGCGCGATGTCGACATCGACGGTGCCTACAAGCCCGGGGGCGACCGCAACGCGCAGCCTGCCGACGAGCCGGTCGACACCGACGGCGAGCCCCGGGGGTCGCAGACGGCGACGGAATCGCTCGCCACGCCCGCCAAGGACACGTCGGAAAGTCCTTCGGACCCGACCGCCGACGGCGCCGGGATCGGCGTGAAACCGCAGACGCTCGACGCCCCGCGCGACGGGCGGGGAGACGACCTGACGCGGCTCCGCGGTGTCGGCCCCAAGCTCGAAGACCTGCTGCATTCGCTCGGATTCTGGCATTTCGATCAGATCGCGGGCTGGTCCGAGGCAGAAGTCGCCTGGGTCGATCAGCACCTCGGAGCCTTCAAGGACCGCGTCAGGCGTGACGAATGGGTCAAACAGGCTAAGGTTCTACTCGAGCGGGGTGGGACCAGCGGCTCGTCCCGCGCCAAGTAAGGAAGCGGGGACCGATTTCGCGCTCCGCATGACACGGGGAGTGATTTCATGGACGACACAACCACCACGGTCTACCGCCATCGCTGGACGATTGCGGGCATCGGGGGCGCGATCGCCTTCGTGCTCTTCTGGCTGTCCATCGGCTGGGGCTTTCTCGGCGCGCTGATCCTCGGGGTCGTCGTCTTCGTGCTTCTGCTGGTCGTCATCGGCATGATCGGCACCGACGAGCCGGAGGCGCAGGGATCGAGCTTCACCGCGACCGCGCCTCCGGTATCGAGCACGGACGATCGAACGGGCATGGCCGGCGGCAGCACGGTGCCGCCAGGCCCGGCCGGCGGCGGGGCCGGTGCGGGAGGCGCCGCGACCGGCGCGACCTCCGACGCGGTGACGGGCACGCCTGCCGGGGAGGGCGCCGGGACGGCCGAAAGGCGCCGGGAAGACGAGATCGCCGCGGCGAACGCCGAGATGTCGGACCCGACCCACGAGACGCCGCCCGTCGTCCCGACCTCGCCCGCGTCCAAGCAGGCGGCCGACGCGGCGGGCGGCAGCGTGGCGCCGGATGCCGAAGCCACGCCGACGCCCGAGCCGGCGCCATCTTCCGACCCGGTCGCCATGCCCCCCGCGGAGCCGATGCCGGAGGACGAGCCCGAGGATCGAACCCTCAGCCCCGACGGCGATCCGTCCGGCGAGGATCCGGCCGCCGAGGCCGTGGCCGATGCGGCGGGCGAGGGGCGCAAGCCCGAAACGCTCGACGCGCCGCGCACGGGCGGGGCCGACGACCTGAAGCGGATCAAGGGCGTCGGGCCGAAGCTCGAAGCCCTCTGCAACCGGCTGGGTATCTGGCATTTCGACCAGATCGCGGGCTGGACGGACGAGGAGGTCGCCTGGGTCGATCAGCATCTCGAGGGCTTCAAGGGCCGCGTCCGCCGCGACGATTGGGTGGCGCAGGCCCGGGCCTTGGACGGCGGACGATCCGGGGGAACGTCGCCGTCCTAGGGACGGGAGGTCGCGGGGGCGCGGCGCCGGCTTGACGCGCTGCCGCCCGCGCTGTTGAAGGGGGCGCGACATGCCTGCCGCACCGGATCATAGCAATACGATCGCCGCGCGCTCCCGTCAGGTGGGCGCGGTGATCGTCATAACGGCGCTGATCTGGATGGCGGCGCAGTTCGCGGGGGCCCGGCTGGGCGTGCCGGTGCGCTGGATGGTCCTGATCGACCTTGCCGCGCTGGCCGCGATGGTCTGGGCGATGATCGTGGCCGCAGGCCTCTGGCGTGCGCGCCGCGACAAGGAGTGAAGAGAATGCTGAAGGATCAGGACCGGATCTTCACCAACATCTACGGGATGGACGACCGTAGCCTGAAGGGCGCGCAGGCGCGCGGCCACTGGGACGGCACCGCCGACCTGATCGGGCTTGGGCGCGACAAGATCGTGGAGATCATGAAGGCCTCCGGCCTGCGCGGCCGGGGCGGGGCGGGCTTCCCCACGGGGCTCAAGTGGTCCTTCATGCCCAAGGAAAGCGACGGCCGCCCGGCCTATCTCGTCATCAATGCCGACGAGTCGGAGCCCGGTACCTGCAAGGACCGGGAGATCATGCGCCACGATCCGCATACGCTGATCGAGGGCGCGCTGATCGCGAGCTTCGCGATGGGCGCGCATGCCTGCTACATCTACATCCGTGGCGAATACATCCGCGAGAAGGAGGCGTTGCAGAACGCCATCGACGAGGCCTACGAGGCGGGCCTGCTGGGGTCCGACGCCTGCGGCTCGGGCTGGGACTTCGACCTTTACCTCCACCACGGCGCCGGCGCCTATATCTGTGGCGAGGAAACGGCGCTGATCGAGAGCCTCGAGGGCAAGAAGGGCATGCCGCGCATGAAGCCGCCCTTTCCGGCAGGGGCCGGGCTCTACGGCTGTCCGACGACGGTCAACAACGTCGAATCCATCGCCGTCGTCCCGACCATCCTGCGCCGGGGCGCGGAATGGTTCGCGGGCTTCGGCCGGCCGAACAACGCCGGCACCAAGCTCTTCGCGATCTCGGGCCACGTGAACCGGCCTTGCGTCGTCGAGGAAGCGATGTCGATCTCCTTCGAGGAACTGATCGAGACGCATTGCGGCGGCATCCGCGGCGGCTGGGACAACCTCAAGGCGGTGATCCCCGGCGGCTCCTCCGTGCCCCTGATCCCCGGCGGGCAGATGCGCGACGCGATCATGGATTTCGACTATCTGAAGGAGCAGAAATCCGGCCTCGGCACCGCCGCCGTGATCGTGATGGACAACTCGACCGACGTCATCAAGGCTATCTGGCGGCTGAGCGCGTTCTACAAGCACGAGAGCTGCGGGCAGTGCACGCCCTGCCGGGAGGGGACGGGCTGGATGATGCGGGTCATGGACCGTCTGGTGAAGGGCGACGCGGAGGTCGAGGAGATCGACATGCTGCTCGACGTCACCAAGCAGGTGGAGGGACACACGATCTGCGCCCTGGGCGACGCTGCGGCCTGGCCGATCCAGGGCCTGATCCGGCATTTCCGCGACGAGATCGAGGACCGCATCAAGCACAAGCGGGCGGGCCGCGTCAGCGCCGTCGCCGCCGAATGACCGGTCGCGCCGCATGATCGCCTCCCCGTTCCTCCGCGATTCTCGGCGTCGGACGCCGTTCGCCGGAGTCCATCCGAAATGAGGTCGATCCGAGGGCCTGTGGCGCGCGTGGCCGCCTTGCTCGTCGGGCTGAGCCTCCTCGCCTCTTGCGGGCGGCTCGAGGGGTTGAGCTCCGGCGCCTCGGGCCTGTTCGACAGGAACGGCGCGGGCGGTCTGCGCGGCGCGCCGACGGAGTTCGGCGGGGTGCGCTACCGGACGCGCATGACGGTCGGGACCGAGGACCGGCGGTCCTTCGCGACGGCCACGACCGGGCCGGGCGCCGCGACGGACGCCGCCGAAGCCGGCCGCGTGCGGGCGGTCGAGTATTGCCTGCGCCGCTTCGGGGGCTCCGATATCGTCTGGAGCGTCGGGCCGGACAGCGTGCCGGTGCGCCCCTTGCGCGACGACCGGGGCGCGCTCGTCCTTCGGGGTGTCTGCATCACACGCTGACCCGGCCGGACGGATATTGAATATCCGGCGATCCGCGACGATTTCGGGCGTGTCCGTCCTTCCGGAGTGCCCCATGTCCGTCCTTCGTCCGCTTCTCCTCTGTGTCGCGCTCGTCTTCGCCGCGCCCGCCGCCGCCGGGCTGGGCGAGGAGCGCGGGATCACGGAAGGGCTGATCAACGTCGGCATCGCCTACGAGATCTCCGAGGTCTGCCCCACGATCGGCGCGCGCCGCGTCCGAGGGCTGCGCTATCTTCTGGCCTTGCGCGGGGCGGCGTCCGACCTCGGCTATTCGCGCGCGGAGATCGAGGCGTTCATCGACGACGACGCCGAGAAGGACCGGCTCGAGGCGATCGCGCGCGACCGCCTGGCCGGACTCGGCGCGGCCCGGGGCGACGTCGCGGCGCATTGTGCGGTCGGCCGGTCGGAGGTCGACCGCGACACACAGGTCGGACGCCTGCTCGCTCCGCGTTGATGCGTCGCTGGCCCGGGCGCCTTGCGCAGGACCCGGCCCGACGGGTAAGCGGGGCGGGAGACAGGATGCCCCTGGCATCCATCGCCATCGGAGGCTGACGCTATGAGTGATCTCAGGAAGGTCGTGATCGACGGCAAGGAGCTCGAGGTCCCGGGCGAGATGACGCTGATCCAGGCTTGCGAGCAGGCCGGCGTCGAGATCCCCCGCTTCTGCTACCATGAGCGTCTGTCCATCGCCGGCAATTGCCGGATGTGTCTCGTCGAGGTCGTGGGCGGTCCGCCCAAGCCCGCCGCCTCCTGCGCCATGCAGGTGCGCGACCTGCGGCCCGGCAAGGACGGTGAGCCGCCGACGGTGAAGACGAACTCCCCGATGGTCAAGAAGGCCCGCGAGGGGGTGATGGAGTTCCTGCTCATCAACCATCCGCTCGACTGCCCGATCTGCGATCAGGGCGGGGAATGCGACCTGCAGGATCAGGCGATGGCCTACGGCGTCGATTTCTCCCGCTACCGCGAGCCGAAGCGCGCCGCCATCGACCTCGATCTCGGGCCCCTCGTCGAGACGCATATGACGCGCTGCATCTCCTGCACCCGCTGCGTGCGTTTCACGACCGAGGTCGCGGGCGTCACCCAGATGGGACAGACGGGGCGTGGCGAGGATTCGGAGATCACGTCCTATCTGGGCGAGACGCTGAAATCGAACCTGCAGGGCAACATCATCGACCTTTGCCCCGTGGGCGCCTTGGTATCCAAGCCCTACGCCTTCACCGCGCGGCCCTGGGAGCTGACCAAGACCGAGACGGTGGACGTGATGGACGCGCTCGGCAGCGCGATCCGCGTGGACACCAAGGGGCGCGAGGTCATGCGCATCCTGCCGCGCAACAACGACGGCACGAACGAGGAATGGATCTCCGACAAGACCCGCTTCGTCTGGGACGGTTTGCGCCGGCAGCGACTGGACCGGCCCTATATCCGACGCGACGGCAAGCTGCGTCCCGCCACCTGGCCCGAGGCCTTCGCGGCGGTGGCCGAGGCGGTGAAGGACCGCAAGGTCGCGGGCATCGTCGGCGATCTTGTCTCCACCGAAGCGGCCTTCGCGCTGCGCCGTCTGATGGACACGATGGGCGGCGTCATCGAATGCCGGACCGACGGCGCGGCCCTGCCGACGGAGCGTGCGGGCTATGCGGGCACCGCGGCGATCGAGGACATCGATACGGCGAAGCGCATCGTCCTGATCGGGACCGACCCGGCCCGCGAGGCGCCGGTGCTGAACGCCCGCATCCGCAAGGCCTGGCTGCGCGGAGCCGATGTCTCGGTGATCGGCGAGGCCGCCGATATGACCTACGATTACGATCATCTCGGCACCGACCGGGCCGCGCTCTCCAAATTGTTCCGTCGCATGCGCGACGAGGGGGAGAGTGACGTGGCGACGCTCGTGATCCTCGGCAACGCCGCGATGACCGGGGCGGACGGGGCCGCCGTGCTCGCCCATGCCCGCGCGATGGCGGAGGCCTCGGGGGGCGGCTTGCTGGTCCTGCATTCGGCCGCCGCGCGCGTCGGCGCGATGGATGCCGGCTGCCACAACGAAGGCGGGATCGACGCCGCGCTCGGCGCCGACGTGGTCTACAACCTCGGCGTCGACGAAATCGACGTTCCGCCGGGGCCGTTCGTGGTCTACCAAGGCAGCCACGGCGACCGTGGCGCGCACCGCGCCGACGTGATCCTGCCCGGCGCCGCCTGGACCGAGGAACAGGGATTGTTCGTCAACACCGAAGGCCGCCCGCAGCTCGCGCTGCGCTCGGGCTTCGCACCGGGCGAGGCCAAGGAGAACTGGGCGATCCTGCGCGCGCTGTCCGCCGAGATCGGTTTTCAGCTGCCCTTCGACAGCCTGGCCGAGCTGCGCCGGGCGCTCGTGGAGGAAGCGCCGCAGCTGACGGAGCTCGACGCCGTGCCGGTCAACGGCTTCGCGCCGGCGGACCCACTGCCCGATCTGGGAGACGGGGCGTTCGGCCTTGCCGTGCGTGACTTCTACCTGACCAACCCGATCGCGCGTGCCAGCGTGCTGATGGCGGAACTGTCGCAGCTTGCGCAGGGCCGCGAGCCGCAACCGATCGCCGCGGAGTGAGCGCGCGCATGGCCGTCCCGGTGACGCTTGCCCCCCGGGCGGTCGCGCCGGTGGCGGCCCTGTCGGCCGCGGGGGATGGACTCGTGCCGGATGTGCGAACAAAGCTGAACCGGGAGGGTGGCGTTCGGCGCCCGGATGCGGTTTACACCGTCTCGCCATCGCTTCCGGGCGGGCACAGGACGATGGATGCCGCGGTGGCCTTCGACGCAGGCCACATCCGGGGCATCCCGACCGTATGAGGACGTGACAATGGCGGAATTTCTGGCCTCACCTTTCGGGATCACGCTCCTGATCCTCGCGCAATGCATGGCCGTCGTGGCCTTCGTGATGATCTCGCTGCTGTTCCTCGTCTACGGCGACCGCAAGGTCTGGGCGGCGGTGCAGATGCGTCGCGGGCCGAACGTCGTGGGCCCCTGGGGCCTGCTGCAGTCGGTCGCGGATGCGCTGAAATACGTCCTGAAGGAGATCGTGATCCCGGCGGGCGCCGACCGCTTCGTGTTCATGCTCGCGCCGCTTCTGTCCTTCGTGCTGGCGATGGTGGCCTGGGCCGTGATTCCGTTCTCCGACGGCTGGGTTCTCGCGGATATCAACGTCGCCGTCCTCTACGTCTTCGCCGTCTCCTCGCTGGAGGTCTACGGCGTGATCATGGGCGGCTGGGCCTCGAACTCGAAATACCCGTTCCTGGGATCCCTGCGATCCGCGGCGCAGATGATCTCCTACGAAGTCTCGATCGGCCTCATCATCATCGGCGTCATCCTGTCGACGGGCTCGCTCAATTTCGGCGACATCGTGCGGGCGCAGGATACCGGCTGGGGCTTCTTCGGCTGGTACTGGCTGCCGCACTTCCCGATGGTGTTCCTGTTCTTCATCTCGTGCCTCGCCGAAACGAACCGCGCCCCGTTCGACCTGCCCGAGGCGGAATCGGAGCTCGTCGCGGGCTATCAGGTCGAGTATTCCTCGACGCCGTTCCTGCTCTTCATGGCCGGCGAGTACATCGCCATCTTCCTCCTCTGCGCCGTCAACTCGCTGCTGTTCTTCGGCGGCTGGCTCTCGCCGGTGCCGTTCCTTCCGGACGGGGCGTTCTGGATGGTGCTGAAGATGGCGTTCTTCTTCTTCCTCTTCGCGATGGTGAAGGCCGTCGTCCCGCGCTTCCGCTACGACCAGCTCATGCGGATCGGCTGGAAGGTGTTCCTGCCGCTCTCGCTCGCCTGGGTCGTGGTGGTTGCATTCCTCGCACGCTACGAAGTGCTCGGGGGCTTCTGGGCCCGCTGGGCCATCGGAGGCTGACATGACGCAGATCGACTGGACCCGCTCGGTCAAATACTTCCTGCTGGCCGACATGTGGTCGGGCCTGAAGATCGGGCTGCGATATTTCTTCGCGCCGAAGGCCACGCTGAACTACCCGCACGAGCGGGGTCCGCAATCGCCGCGGTTCCGCGGCGAGCACGCGCTGCGCCGCTATCCGAACGGCGAGGAACGCTGCATCGCCTGCAAGCTCTGCGAGGCGATCTGCCCGGCGCAGGCCATCACAATCGACGCGGAGCCGCGCGAGGACGGGTCGCGCCGCACGACGCGCTACGACATCGACATGACGAAATGCATCTATTGCGGTTTCTGTCAGGAGGCCTGCCCGGTCGACGCCATCGTCGAGGGGCCGAACCTGGAATTCTCCACCGAGACGCGGGAAGAGCTGATTTACGACAAGCAGAAGCTTCTCGACAACGGCGAACGATGGGAGCCGATCCTGGCCAAGAACCTCGAGCTGGACGCGCCCTACCGATGAGCGAGCCGCAGAACCCCTTCGCCACCTGGATGACGCACATGCAGGACATGGCGCGGACGATGAACCCCGCGCTCGAGCATTTCACGCCGCAGGGCTTCGAGAAGCTCTGGCCGACCATGCCGCGCGACATGATGGAGCAGTTCGCCGGAAAAGGAATGAACCCCGAAGGGCTCGACGCCAAGACCAAGATGCTGCTCACGCTCGCGGGCCTCACCGTCCTCGGCGCGCAGGCGGAGGCGCAGGTGCGTCTGACCGTCCGTCAGGCCAAGGCGCAGGGCGCGACCAAGCAGGAGATCGCCGAGACGATCGGCCTGATGGGCCTGTTCGGCGGGCTGCCGGCGATGAACAAGGCGATGACGCTCGCAACCGAAGCGCTCGAGGAGGACCAGGGATGAGCGTTCTCGACTTCGCCTTCTACCTGTTCGCGATCGTCACCGTGGGCTCCGGCCTCTTCACGGTCGTCTCGCGCAATCCGGTCCATTCGGTGCTCTGGCTCATCGCCTGCTTCCTGTCGACGGCGGGCCTCTTCGTGCTGCTCGGTGCGGAGTTCGTCGCCATGCTTCTGGTCATCGTCTACGTGGGCGCGGTCGCTGTTTTGTTCCTGTTCGTGGTGATGATGCTCGACATCGACTTCGCCGAGCTGAAGGCGGAGATGGCGCGCTATATCCCGCTCGCCGGCCTGATCGGCATCGTGCTCCTGATGCAGCTCGCCATCGCCTATGGCGTATGGGAGGCGGCCGAGGGCGTTGTGGTGGCCGAAGGGCTTCATGCGATTCCCGTTCCGCAGGGGATCAACACCGCCGCGCTCGGCCTGGTGCTCTACGACCGCTACTTCCTGATGTTCCAGCTCGCCGGTCTGATTCTCCTCGTCGCGATGATCGGCGCCATCGCGCTGACGCTTCGCCACCGCAAGGACGTCAAGCGCCAGAACGTGATGCATCAGATGTGGCGCGACCCGGCGACGGCGATGACGACGCACGACGTGAAACCCGGCCAAGGCCTGTAAGGAAGACCCCGGAATGTCCCAGACGACCATCATCATCGTTATCGTCCTGATCGTCCTTCTGATCGGCGGCTACAGCTTCCTCTGAGCCTCCGGGCGCGGAACCACGAACACGAGGGGGCGGCCGGACGCGCGCGCCCCGGAGGAACACGATGATCGGACTTGAACACTACCTGACCGTGGCCGCCGCGCTTTTCGTGATCGGCATCTTCGGCATCTTCCTGAACCGGAAGAACGTGATCATCATCCTGATGTCGATCGAGCTCATGCTGCTCGCGGTGAACATCAACTTCGTCGCCTTCTCGGGCTTCCTCGGCGATCTGACGGGACAGGTCTTCACCCTGTTCGTCCTGACCGTCGCCGCCGCGGAAGCGGCGATCGGGCTTGCCATCCTCGTCTGCTTCTTCCGCAATCGCGGCACCATCGACGTCGAAGACGTCAACGTGATGAAGGGCTGAGCGACATGACCACAATCATCCTCCTCGCGCCTCTTCTAGGCAGCCTCCTGTGTGGTTTCGGCTGGCGCGTCCTCGGCGAGAAGGCCGCGATGGTCACGGCGACCGCGCTTTTGTTCCTGTCGGCGTTCCTGTCGTGGATCGTGTTCTTCGCCCATGACGGCGCGACGCACATCATCCCGCTCATGCGCTGGATCGAGAGCGGATCGCTCCTGACCGACTGGTCGATCCGGCTCGACCGGCTGACGGCGATCATGCTGATCGTGGTGACGACGGTGTCGTCGCTCGTCCACCTCTACAGCTTCGGCTACATGGATCACGATCCGCAATGGCGGAAGGGCGAGACCTACAAGCCGCGCTTCTTCGCCTACCTGTCGTTCTTCACTTTCGCGATGCTGGCGCTGGTGACGTCCGACAACCTGCTACAGATGTTCTTCGGCTGGGAAGGCGTGGGCGTCGCCTCCTATCTCCTGATCGGGTTCTACTGGCGCAAGCCGTCGGCCTCGGGCGCCGCGATGAAGGCGTTCATCGTCAACCGGGTCGGCGATTTCGGCTTCGCGCTCGGCATCTTCGGGCTGTTCTACCTGACCGACTCGATCAATTTCTCCGACATCTTCGCGATGACGCCCGAGATCGCGGAAACGCAGATCCACTTCCTGTGGCGCGACTGGAACGCGGCGAACCTGCTGGCCTTCCTCCTTTTCGTCGGCGCGATGGGTAAGTCGGCCCAACTCGGCCTGCACACCTGGCTGCCCGACGCGATGGAAGGCCCGACCCCGGTTTCGGCGCTGATCCACGCCGCGACGATGGTGACGGCCGGCGTGTTCCTCGTCTGCCGCATGTCGCCCCTGATGGAGTTCGCGCCCGAGGCGATGACTTTCGTCGTGGGGATCGGCGCGGCGACCGCCTTCGTGGCCGCGACGATCGGGCTCGTGCAATTCGACATCAAGCGCGTGATCGCCTACTCTACCATGTCGCAGCTGGGTTACATGTTCGTGGCCGCCGGGCTCGGTGCCTATTCGGTGGCGATGTTCCACCTCTTCACCCATGCCTTCTTCAAGGCGATGCTGTTTCTCGGCGCCGGTTCCGTCATCCACGCGATGCATCACGAGCAGGACATGCGGAACTACGGCGGTCTGCGGAAGAAGATCCCCTATACGTTCTGGGCGATGATGATCGGCACGCTCGCCATCACCGGCGTCGGCATCCCGCTCACCCATATCGGCTTCGCGGGCTTTCTGTCGAAGGACGCGGTGATCGAGGTTGCCTATGCCGGCGCGCCCGGCGCGTTCTGGGCGCTTGTGGTCGCGGCTATGTTCACCAGCTTCTATTCCTGGCGGCTGATGTTCTTGACCTTCTATGGCGCCCCGCGGGGGGACAAGCATACGCACGAGCACGCCCACGAGAGTCCGTCCGTGATGACGGTTCCGCTCGGCGTGCTGGCGCTCGGCTCGGTCTTCGCAGGCATGATCTGGTACAACAGCTTCTTCGGCGACCACCACGCCATCGAGGAGTTCTTCGGCATATCGGGTGGAGAGGTCCACGCTGCCGCGCCTGCCGGCACCGGCGGGCACGCCTCGGGCGCGGACATCACCGAGCTCGGCGAGGCGGAGACATCCGAGCCCGTCGCGATGTCGGTCCCGGGCGAGGGCGCCATCTACATGGGTGCCGGGAACACCATCATCGACGATGCGCACCACGTTCCGGTCTGGGTCAAGATCTCACCCTTCCTCGCGATGCTCGTCGGTTTCGGTGTGGCCTGGTTGGGCTACATCCGGAAGCCGGGCATGCCCGCGCAATGGGCCGCGACGCTTTCGCCGCTGCATCGCTTCCTGTTCCACAAATGGTACTTCGACGAGATCTACGATGCGATCTTCGTGCGCCCGGCCAAGCGGATCGGCTCGTTCCTGTGGAAGCGCGGCGATGGTACCGTGATCGACGGCTCGATCAACGGCCTCGCCATGGGGATCGTGCCGTTCGTCACCCGCGCGCTCAACCGGGCGCAATCCGGCTACATCTTCACCTATGCCTTCGCGATGGTGATCGGGATCGTCGTCCTGATCACCTGGACGACGATCGCCGCCGGAAACTGAGGGCCGAACGTCATGGACAACCTTCTCTCCATCGTCACCTTCACGCCGATGATCGCCGCCGCGATCCTCGCCTTGTTCCTGCGCGGTGACGACGCTGCCGCGCAGCGCAACGCCAAGTGGCTGGCGCTCGGCGCAACGACCTTCACCTTCATCGTCTCGCTCTTCGTGCTGTCGGGCTTCGACGCCTCGAACACGGACTTCCAGCTCGTCGAGGAGCGGGACTGGGTCCTCGGACTGCGATACAAGCTGGGCGTGGACGGAATCTCGGTGCTGTTCGTGATGCTCACGACGTTCCTGATGCCGCTCGTCATCGCCTCCTGCTGGGATGTGACGACACGGGTGAAGGACTACATGGTAGCCCTCCTCGTGCTGGAATCGCTGATGATCGGCGTGTTCTGCGCCCTCGACCTGATCCTGTTCTACCTGTTCTTCGAGGCCGGCCTCATTCCGATGTTCCTCATCATCGGCATCTGGGGCGGGGCGAACCGGATCTACGCATCCTTCAAGTTCTTCCTCTACACGCTGCTCGGCTCCGTTCTGATGCTTGTCGCCATGATCGCGATGTATCTCGACGCGGGCACGACCGACATCCCCACGCTGCTCGCGCACCAGTTCAGCTACGCGCCGCTGAACGTGCTCGGGCTCGAGGTCGTGGGCGGCGCGCAGACGCTCTTGTGGCTGGCTTTCTTCGCGTCCTTCGCGGTCAAGATGCCGATGTGGCCGGTCCATACCTGGCTGCCCGACGCGCACGTCCAGGCGCCGACGGCGGGCTCGGTCGTGCTGGCCGCGATCCTCCTCAAGATGGGCGGTTACGGGTTCCTTCGTTTCTCGTTGCCGATGTTTCCCGTCGGCTCCGAAGTGATGGGGTCGCTCGTCCTGTGGCTTTCGGCCATCGCCATCGTCTACACCTCCCTCGTCGCGATGATGCAGGAGGACATGAAGAAGCTGATCGCCTATTCCTCCGTGGCGCATATGGGCTTCGTGACGATGGGCATCTTCGCCGCCAATCAGCAGGGGATCGACGGCGCCATCTTTCAGATGATCAGCCACGGCTTCGTCTCGGGCGCGCTCTTTCTCTGCGTCGGTGTGATCTACGACCGGATGCACACGCGGGAGATCGCGGCCTATGGGGGCCTCGTCAACCGAATGCCGGCCTATGCGCTCGTCTTCATGCTCTTCACGCTCGCCAATGTAGGCCTCCCGGGCACATCGGGTTTCGTGGGCGAGTTCCTGACGCTGATGGGGGTCTTCCAGGTCAATACCTGGGTCGCCCTCGTCGCCACGACCGGGGTGATCTTCTCGGCCTGCTACGCGCTTTGGCTCTATCGCCGGGTCGTCTTCGGCGACCTCATCAAGGAGAGCCTGCGTTCGATCACCGACATGACGGGGCGGGAGCGGGCGATCTTCGCGCCGTTGGTTGTGGCCACGATCCTGCTGGGCGTGTATCCGAGCCTGATCACCGACATCATCGGCCCCTCGGTCGCCAACCTTGTCGAGACTTACGACATCGCCACCGCCGATCTGGTTCTGGATCGCGCGGTCGCGGATGCCGGACATTGAGAGAGGCCGCCGATGAGCGCTGATCTGACCATCATCCTGCCCGAGATCGTCCTTGCCGTGTACGCGCTCGGCGCGTTGCTCGCCGCCGTCTATACCGGCAAGGACGCGCTGACGCGGCTGCTTATCTGGCTGACCGCTGCGGTCTTCATCGTGGTCGCGTTCTGGATCGGCGTCTCCTCCGAGATCGGGACCGGTTTCTCCGCCATGATCGTGAAGGACGGGTTCAGCCGCTTCGCGCAGGTGACGATCCTCCTGTCCGCCGCCGTCGTGCTCATCATGGGGCAGGACCACATGGCCCGGTTCGGGCTCGAGAAGTTCGAGTATCCGCTGCTGATCACGCTCGCCGTCATCGGCATGATGGTCATGGTCTCGGCGGGCAACCTGCTGACGCTCTACATGGGGCTGGAACTGCAATCGCTGTCGATGTACGTCGTGGCTTCCCTGCGGCGGGACAACGTGAAATCGACGGAGGCCGGGCTCAAGTATTTCGTCCTTGGCGCACTGTCCTCGGGGCTGCTGCTCTACGGCATCTCGCTGACCTACGGCTATGCCGGCTCCACCGAGTTCTCCGCCGTGATCCTCGCTGCGTCCGGCAGCGTTCCGCTCGGCCTTCTCTTCGGGCTCGTCTTCATGCTGGCGGGCCTCGCGTTCAAGGTCTCCGCCGCACCGTTCCACATGTGGACGCCCGACGTTTACGAGGGCGCGCCGACGCCGGTCACCGCCTTCATGGCGACGGCTCCCAAGGTCGCCGCGATCTGCATGTTCGCCCGTGTCACGCACGACGCCTTTGGCAACGTCGTCAGCGATTGGCAGCAGATCATCGCGCTCCTGTCGCTCCTGTCGATGTTCGTGGGCTCCATCGCCGCCATCGGTCAGCGCGACATCAAGCGGCTGATGGCCTATTCCTCGATCGCCCATATGGGGTATGCGTTGATGGGCCTCGCGGCCGGCACCGCGGGCGGGGTGGAGGCGATGCTCCTCTACATGGCGATCTACGTCGTGATGAACATCGGCACCTTCGCCTTCATCCTGTCGATGACGCGCGACGGACTCGAGACCACGGACATCACGTCGCTGAACCAACTGTCGAAGGCGCGTCCCGGCGCGGCGCTTGCGCTGCTTCTGCTGATGTTCAGCCTGGCCGGCATTCCCCCGACGCTCGGCTTCTTCGCCAAGTTCGCGGTGCTGCAGGCGGCGGTGGATGCGGGACTCGTCTGGCTCGCCGTGCTCGGCATGATCGCCTCCGTCATCGGCGCGTTCTACTACCTGCGTATCGTCTACTACATGTATTTCGGCGAGAGCGGGACGCCGCTCGACAACGAGGTGCCGGTCTTCCAGATGGTCGCGCTCGCCGCGTCGGGTGTACTGATGCTGGCGCTGTTCCCGAACCTGCTGGGGCTGGAACCGGCCGCCGCGAACGCCGCCGCCGCGCTGGTCCGGTAAATGGCCGCCCCCTGGCCCGAGGGGGTGGACCGCGTCGTCCTGCCTGAAACCGACAGCACCTCCGCGGAGCTCGCGCGGCGTCGGCCCGCGCGACCGACATGGCTGTTCGCTTGGCATCAGACCGCCGCGCGCGGCCGAAGGGGTCGTGCCTGGGCGATGCCGCCGGGCAACTTTGCCGCTTCGCTGGGCTACACGCTCGCCGACGAGCCGGCCCGCATCGCCTTGCGAAGCTTCGTCGCGGCGCTTGCGCTTCACGATGCGCTCGCGGTCCTCGGCGTCGACGACCTCACGCTCAAATGGCCGAACGACGTGCTTTTTCGGGATGGGAAGCTCGCCGGCATCCTCCTCGAATGTCCCGAGCCCGGCCGCCTGATCGTCGGCATCGGCCTGAATCTCGCCGCCGCGCCGGACATGGGCGCGATTGAGCCGGGGGCCGTGCCGCCGGCCGCCCTGGCCCCCGCAGGCCATGCCATCGAACCGGAACAGCTGCTCGACGCATTGGCACCGGCCTATGCCGCCCGGGAGACCGAACTGCGCGTGGAAGGCTTCGCGCCGATCCGCGCAGGCTGGCTCGCCCGCGCGGCCCGGCTGGGGCAGACCGTTACCGCCCGCACCATGTCACGGACGCGAACCGGCATCTTCGAGGACGTGGATGTGGAGGGCCACCTGATCCTCGCCCAGAGGCCGACGCGTCACCGCATCGCCGCCGCCGACATCTTCTTCGCCGAGGCGCCATGCTCCTGACCGTCGATTGCGGCAACACCAACACCGTCTTCGCCATCTGGGACGGCGCGCGGTTCCTCGCCTCCTGGCGCTGCGCCACGCAGCACCAGCGCACGGCCGACGAGTACTACACCTGGCTCCGCACGCTTATGGCGCTGAACGGGATCGAGATGTCGATCACCGACGTCATAGTGTCGTCCACTGTTCCGCGCGTCGTGTTCAACCTGCGCGTCCTGTGCGACCGGTATTTCGGCACCCGACCCCTCGTCGTGGGCAAGCCGGAAACGAAGCTGCCCGTCGATGTCCGCGTGGATGCCGGCACGCAGGTCGGTCCCGACCGGCTGGTCAACACGGTGGGGGGCTACGACCGTCACGGCGGCGATCTGATCGTGGTCGATTTCGGGACCGCGACGACGTTCGACGTGGTTGAAACCGACGGCGCCTATGTCGGCGGCGTCATCGCGCCGGGCGCCAACCTCTCGCTCGAGGCGCTGCACATGGCGGCCGCGGCACTTCCGCACGTCGACATCACCCAGCCGCAGCGCGTCGTCGGCACGAATACCGTCGCCTGCATGCAGTCGGGGGTGTTCTGGGGCTATGTCGGCCTCATCAAGGAGATCGCGGCGCGCATCCGCGCGGAACGTGATCGCCCGATGAAGGTAATCGCCACTGGAGGGCTTGCGCCGCTCTTCCAGCAGGCCGAAGTGCTCTTCGATGCCTTCGAGGATGACCTCACGATGCACGGTCTGACCGTGATCCACAGATACAACAAGGAAAACGCATGAGCGCCAAGCGCGAGCGGCTTATATATCTCCCCCTCGGCGGGGCCGGTGAAATCGGAATGAACGCCTATGTCTACGGCTACGGACCTGAAGGGCAGGAACGGCTGATCCTCGTCGATCTCGGCATCGCCTTCCCCGACATGGATACCACCCCTGGCGTCGACGTCATCCTGCCCGACATCGCCTGGCTGCGCGAGAACCTCGACCGGCTGGAGGCGATCTTCATCACCCACGGGCACGAGGACCATGTCGGCGGCATCGGCCATCTGTGGCCCGAACTCCGCGTCCCGGTCCATGCCCGCCGCTTCACCGCCAACCTCGCCCGACGCAAGATGGTGGAGAAGGGGCTGGACCCGAACGTAGTGAAGACCGCGGAAACCTTCCCGGCCATGATCGAGGCGGGCCCCTTCCGCGTGGGCTTCCTGCCGGTGTCGCACTCGATCCCCGAAAGCGCGGGCCTCGTCGTCGACACGCCGGCCGGCCGCATCATCCATACCGGCGACTTCAAGATCGATCGGTCCCCCGTCGTGGGCGAGGCGTTCGACCCCGACCTCTGGGCGGAGGCCGCGAGGCCTGGCGTGCGTGCCCTGGTCTGCGATTCCACCAACGTGTTCTCGAAGCATCCCGGGCGTTCCGAATCCGAGGTCGCGCCGAACCTGAAGCCGCTGGTCAAGGCGGCATCGGGCATGTTCGTCGCCACGACCTTCGCCTCCAACGTGGCGCGGCTGAAGTCGCTCGCGGAGGCGGGGGCGGCGGCCGGACGGTCCGTCTGCCTGATGGGCCGGGCCATGCGCCGCATGACGGAGGCCGCGACGGAGGAGGGTCTGCTCACGGACTTCCCGAAGACCGTCTCGCCTGAGGACGCGGTGAACATCCCGCGCGAGAACCTGATGCTGATCGTGACCGGCAGTCAGGGCGAGCGGCGGGCCGCCTCGGCGCAGCTGTCGCGCGGCAAGTATTTCGGCATCGAGCTCAGCGAGGGGGACACGTTCCTTTTCTCGTCGAAGACGATCCCCGGCAACGAGCGCGACGTCGGCATCATCATGAACAACCTCTCCGAGCTCGGCGTGGACGTGGTGACCGACGATGACGGTTTCTACCACGTCTCCGGCCATGCGAACCGGCCGGACCTGGAAACGGTCCATCAACTGGTCGATCCGCAGGTGGTGATCCCCATGCACGGCGAGCACCGGCACCTGCGAGAGCATGCGAAGCTCGCCAAGGCTCTCGGACGGACCGGAATCGTCGCGCCGAACGGGACCATGCTGGACCTGTCGGGCAACGCGCCGAAGGTCGTCGATCATGTCGAGACGGGCCGCACCTATCTCGACGGCGCGGCACTTGTGGGACAGTTCGACGGGGTGATCCGCGACCGGATCCGAATGGCATTGAACGGTCACGTCGTCGTGGCCGTCATGGTCGACGACGACGGCGAGGTGCTCGAGGACACGTGGGTCGATCTGCGCGGCCTGCCTGGACAGGGCAACGGCGCCGCACCGCTGGCCGAAACGATGGAGGATCACCTTGCCGGGATCCTCGCCCGCGTAGACACGCGGACGGCGGACGACGACGAGAAGCTCGAGAACCTGATCGTGCGCGGGATCCGCAAGGTCGCGCAGGACGAAGTCGGCAAGCGCCCCGAGGTCTCGGTCCTGATCACGCGCCTGACGGCGGATTAAAGCCAGACGGCTCCGGCGGTTAACGGATGCGCAACGCGTCCGGCCCCATCAGGGCGAAAACCACCGGAGCCGCGCTCGTGATTCGCCTCGCCCTCGCCCTCCTGGCGCTTCCCGTCCCGGCATCGGCGGGGGAGCGTTACCTCGGCATCATCCTCGGTTCCGAGCATTTCGGCAGCGATGCCTACAACGACATCAATCCCGGCTTGACCCTCGGGAGTCGCTGGCCGCTGGAGCGGGGCCTTACCGAAGCGCATGCCGAGGCGGGCGTCTTCTACAACAGTTACGAAGAGGTGTCCCCCATCGCGGTCGTGGGTTTGTCCCGGCAGGTGGCGAGGCTTGGGCCCGGAGCGGTTCGGATCGGCGGCAGCGTCGGTCTCGCTTATTACAAGGAACTATCGGAGATCCTGGAGGATCGTCACGGCATCCCGAATGTCGGAGGCTTCATTCCGATGGGCTTCGTCAGCGGTACCTACCGCACCGACCGCGTGGAGGTCCGCCTCAATGTCCTGCCTTATATGAGCGACGATGTGGACAGCGTCCTGAACCTGTCCCTCGCGATCCCGTTTTGACACGATCCCGCGGGAATGGGGCCGGGCCCGCCTGACCGGTCGCCGCGCGCATCCCGTTCCGGGCCTATTCCGCCGCCATCGGGGCGCCCGCCTCCACCTTGACCGCAGCGTACTTGAACTCCGGAATCTTGCCCACCGGGTCGAGCGCGGGGTTGGTCAAAAGGTTCGCGGCCGCCTCCACATAGGCGAAGGGCAGGAACACCATGTCCGGCGCCACGGCCCGGTCCGCCCGTGCCATCAGCTCGACGGACCCGCGGCGGGTGGAAAGCCGTACCATGCCGCCCGGCGCGACGCCGAGCTTGCGCAGCGTGGACGGGTGCAGCGAGCAGTTCGCTTCCGGCTCCACCGCGTCGAGTACGCTCGCCCGCCGGGTCATGGAGCCGGTATGCCAGTGCTCGAGCTGTCGTCCGGTCGTCAGGACCATCGGATATTCCGCGTCCGGCGTCTCGTCCGGGGGCACGACGCTCGCCGGAGTGAACCGGGCGCGGCCGTCGGCGCGGGGGAAGCCGTCGCCGAAGACGATGGGCTGCCCCGGATCGGTGGGCGAGAGCGACGGATAGGTCACCGCGTTCTCGCCTTCGAGGCGGTCCCAGGTGATGTTGTCGAGCGACGGCATGACCTGCGTCATCTCGGCGAACACGTCGCGTGGATGGCCGTAGCGCCAGTCGAGGCCGCAGCGGCGGGCCAGCTCCGTGACGATCCACCAATCCTCCCGCGCCTCGCCCGGCGGGGGCAGGGCGGGGCGGCCCATCTGCACCTGACGGTTGGTGTTGGTGACCGTCCCGGTCTTTTCCGCGAAGGCCGAGGCGGGCAGGATCACGTCGGCGTAATTCGCCGTCTCCGTCAGGAAGATGTCCTGCACCACCAGATGGTCGAGCGAGGCCAGCGCCGCGCGGGCATGGTCCACGTCCGGGTCCGACATGGCCGGGTTCTCGCCCAGAATGTACATCGCCCGGATGCCGCCCGCATGGACCGCGTCGAGGATCTCGGTGACCGTCAGGCCCTTCTCGGCATCCGGCGCGTCGCCCCAGAGGCCCGCGTAAAACTGCCGCACGCCGTCGTCGAGGACACTGGCGTAGTCGGGCAGGAACATCGGGATCAGGCCCGCATCGGACGCCCCCTGCACGTTGTTCTGGCCCCTGAGCGGATGCAGCCCGGCGCCGGGGCGGCCCACCTGCCCGGTCATCAGCGCGAGCGAGATGAGGCAGCGGGAATTGTCGGTGCCGTGAACGTGCTGGCTGATCCCCATGCCCCAGAAGATCATCGCGGCGCGCGCCCCGGCGAAGGTGCGGGCGACCTCGCGCAGCGTGGCAGCGTCGATACCGGTCAGGCTCTCCATCTTCTCCGGCGCGAAACCCTTCAGGTGCTCGCGCTCGGCCTCCCAGTTCTCCGTCATCGCCTCGATGTATTGCCGATCGGTCAGCCCCTCCTCGGAGATGACGTGCATGATCGCGTTGAGCAGCGCGACGTCGGCGCCGGGGCGGAACTGGAGCATATGGCTCGCATGCCGCTTCAGCGCCTGCCCGCGCGGGTCCATGACGATGAGCTTGCCGCCGCGCTTCGCGAATTGCTTGAAGTAGGTCGCCGCGACCGGGTGGTTCTCGATCGGGTTGGCGCCAATGACGATGGCCACATCGGAATTCTCGATCTCGTTGAAGGTCGCGGTGACGGCGCCGGAGCCCACGTTCTCGATCAGCGCTGCGACCGACGAGGCGTGGCAAAGCCGGGTGCAATGGTCGAGGTTGTTGTGCCCGAAGCCCTGCCGGATGAACTTCTGGAAGAGATAGGCTTCCTCGTTCGAGCATTTGGCGGAGCCGAAGCCCGCCACCTCGCGCCCGCGGCCGCGGAGCCCGGTCGCAGCCGCGTCGAGCGCCTCCTCCCATGTCGCCTCGCGGAACACGGCGCTGTAATCGCCCGGATCGACGTTCAGGCCCTTCGCCGGCGCATCCTCGCGACGGATGAGTGGTTTCGTCAGGCGGTGCGCGTGATGGATGTAGTCGAAGCCGAACCGGCCCTTGACGCAAAGGCGGCCCTCGTTCGCCGGGCCGTCGATGCCGTCCACCTTGACCACGCGGCCATCCCTCACCTTGAGCGACACCTGGCAGCCGACGCCGCAGAACGGGCAGATCGAGCGCGTCTCGCTGTCATAGGCCGCGCCGTCGCCGACCTGTTCGGCATCCACCATCGTCGCGGGCATGAGCGCGCCGGTCGGGCAAGCCTGCACGCATTCGCCGCAGGCGACGCAGGTTGAGGCGCCCATCGGGTCGTCGAAGTCGAAGATCGGGTAGGCGTCGTGGCCACGGCCGCCCATGCCGATCACGTCGTTGACCTGAACCTCGCGGCAGGCGCGGACGCAGAGCCCGCACTGGATGCAGGCGTCGAGATTGACGCGCATGGCCACATGGCTGTCGTCGAGGAGCGGGATACGCTCGGCCTCGATCGTGGGCAGGCGGCTTTCCGTCACGCCGGTCGCCTCGGCCATGTCCCACAGATGGCTGGAACGGTCGTGCGCGACCGGACGCTCCGGCTGGTCGGCGACCAGCATCTCCATCACCATCTTGCGGGCATGCTTCGCGCGCGCGCTCGACGTGGTGACGACCATGCCCTCGGACGGTTCGCGGATGCAGGAGGCGGCGAGCGCGCGCTCTCCCTCGATCTCCACCATGCAGACGCGGCAATTGCCGTCGGGACGGTAGCCCGGCGCCGGCTTGTGGCAAAGATGCGGGATGACCACTCCGCGGCCGTTCGCGACCTCCCAGATCGTCGTGCCGGGCGCGGCGGTGACGGTCTCGCCGTCGAGGGTGAACGTGATGGCGTCGGACATGGGCAGCACCTCCGCCCGACAGGTTAGGCCCATCGGCCGAGAATGAAAATCCGCCCGCGACCGGGTACCGCCTGTCTCCGACGCCGACTTTCGTCGCGGCCCGGGTCAGGCGTCGCTGTGCTCCTCCGGGGTCATCACGCAGAACAGCTCGGCGACCTTGACGCCCCATTTGCGGAACTGGCTGCGGTTCAGGATCGTTCCGTCGGCCTGCAGGTACATCCAGTCCACGGCGTCGAGCACATGACCGCCATTCTCCCGCGGAAGGCGGATCACGTATTCGAGGCGCAGCGTGTTTCCCGCCACCTGACCATGCCCCGCCCGGATCACGTCGTCGGCCTCCGCCCGGAGCGACCCGTCGCCACCGATCGTCAAGCGCCACTGGCGGGACTGCCGGCTGCCGTCATCGTAGACGAAAAGCTCGTCCATCACGCCGGTCGGCCCGCTCCAGCGTGTCTCCATCACGGCGCGGAACTGCGAGGTGACACGACCGGTCGGCCCGAAGATGATGCCACGGCAATTCATCTGCCCCGTCACGTGGCGTCTGAGGTCGAGGCGGGGCTCGCTCTCACGGTAATCCTCGGATCGCTGCGCCTTGAAGCTCGCGATGCGGCGGATCCCCCAGAAGCCGAGACCGGCAATCGCGATGCCCATAAGCAGAATGATCAGAAAGGGCATCGACGAACCTCGGAGCCGGCACGTTCTGAAGCGCCGACGGTCATGCGATTAACGGCTAAACTTTGTTAATAAACCTACGTTGAGTTAATGCGCGACGGGGGAGGGCGGGTTCCCGTCAAAGTGGTGGTGGCTCGCAAATCCGTTTAATCCGGAGAGACTCCGACCGGCGGCTGCGCATCCGCGACCGGCTGCGCCGGTTTGTCCGTCGCCGCGGTCGCGGCCCGGCTCATTCCGCCATTGCGGCGTCGTAGAGCGGCACCGTCGAGATCGACATCTTCGCCGAGCCCTGGCTCAGCTCCTGCGCGTGGGCGAGGTAGACAAGCGTCTGGTTCGCCTCGTCGAAGATGCGCTTGATGCGGAGTGACTTCAGCACGATCGAGCGGCTTTCGCGGAACACCTGCTCGCCATCCTCCGAGCGGTCGATGTCGCCCAGCCGGATCGGCCCCGTCTGCCGACAGGCGATCGAGGCGTTCGACGGGTCCTCGAACCAGTTGCCCTGGCTCAGCCGGTCGATCAGCGAACGCTCGAAATAGGCGATGTGACAGGTGACGCCTTCGACCTTCGGGTCCTGGATCGCGTCGATGATGATGTCGTTGCCGACCCAATCGACGCCGACTTCGCCGACCTGTTCGGCGGAGGCCGGCGCGGCGAGGGCGAGACTGGTGGCGAGGGCGGCGAAAAGCGGTGTGTGTGTCATGCGGAAAAACGCGGGGTCGTGACGCTTCGTTCCCTCGCGAGGCCGAAACCCGTGCCGGGCCGCATCAACCAGGGCTGAGCGGCCCGCCAGAAGGCGCTGGTGGAGAACGGCAAGCGCTACGAGAGGCAGATTCGGCCGAACGTGAACCACGGCGTTCACAGCGGCGCGCCGGCGTCGCGACGCCGAGGCGACGGAGGCGGCTTGGATCGGCGTCGTGCTGGCTCTTCGCCGCGGGGCAGGGTAGGGCCGGCACGCCATGACGGACGTTTCCACCCCCTACGATCCGCCCGACGGGCCGATCCCCGAAATCTACCGCGACGCGCACCTGCTCGTCGTGGACAAGCCGCACGGGCTTCTCTCCGTGCCGGGTCGCGGGGCGCATCTGGCGGACTGCCTGATCGGGCGGCTGGCCGAGCGCGACCCGGAGGTGCTGCTCTGCCACCGACTCGACCGGGACACGTCGGGTATCATGGTCTTCGCGTTGACCAAGCTGGCGCAGCGCAAGATGGGGCGGATGTTCGAGGTGAAGCGCGTCCGCAAACGCTATGTCGCGCGCGTCTGGGGCGAGGTGGCGGAGGCGTCGGGCACCATCGACCTGCCCCTGATCGTGGACTGGCCGAACCGGCCGCTGCAGCACGTGAACCACGAGCGCGGCAAGCCGGCGGTGACCGACTGGCAGCGCGGCGCCGTCGAGAGCGGCACGACCCGGATGCGGCTGATGCCCCGGACCGGGCGCAGCCACCAGCTCCGCGTCCACATGCGCGAGCTCGGCCACCCGATCCTGGGCGACCCGTTCTACGCCGAGGGGGCCGCGCGGGACTTCCCCCGGATGATGCTTCATGCCGAGGGCCTGAAGTTCGAGCATCCCGTCACCGGCAAGGTTCTGCGGCTCGAAGCGCCCTGTCCGTTCTGAACGGTTCTTTTTCGATCTCGTTCGGCGCATTATGTGGTATTCGAAACGTCAACGCCGGAGGAGGCCGTCATGAGCCTGCGCATCAACCAGACCGTCCCCGATTTCGAGGCCGAGACCACGGAGGGGCCGATCCGGTTCCACGACTGGATCGGTGACGACTGGGCGATCCTGTTCAGCCACCCGAAGGACTTCACGCCCGTCTGCACCACCGAGTTCGGCGCCGTCGCGCAGCTCGACGCGGAGTGGAAAAAGCGCGGGGTCAAGGTGATCGGCGTCTCGGTGGACGACGCGGAGAGCCACCGGGCGTGGAGGAGCGACATCGAAACCTATGGCGGCGCGTCGGTGGGCTTCCCGCTTATCGCAGACGAGTCGCTCGAGGTCTCGAAACTCTACGACATGCTGCCGGCCGACGCCTACCTTCCGGACGAGCGCACGCCCAACGACACCGCCACGGTGCGGGCGGTCTACATCATCGGGCCGGACAAGACGCTGAAGCTGTCGATGACCTACCCGATGAACGTGGGCCGCAACTTCGCAGAGATCCTGCGCGCGGTGGACGCGTTGCAGAAGGCCTCCAAGCACGGCGTAGCGACGCCCGCGAACTGGGAGACGGGACGCGACGTGGTGATTCCCGCCACGGTTTCCGACGAGGACGCCAAGGCGAAGTTCGGCGAGTTCACGACGCACTTCCCGTATCTGCGGATGACCAAGGACCCCGTCTGATCCGTCCGCCGCCCGGTGATCGCGTCCGGGCGGCGCTCAGGCCGCCACGGCGCGTGCCTGGATCGCGCCGGGTCGCAGCATGAGGGCCGTCGCCCCCGGGACGACGGCCGCTGCCGCAAACATCGCGGTCGGCCCGAAGACGCCGGAAACGAAGCCCGCGGCGATGGGCCCGAGCACGCTGCCGGTGGCCACGAACAGGAGCACCGCGGCGAAGCTGAAGGCCGGCAGCGCGGGGAACAGACGTTCCGACCAGAAGGCCAGCACCGCGCTCATCATCATCACGAAGACGCCCTGCAGCCCGGCCGACACGCCGATGCCGATCCACGAGGTCGGCGTCAGCGCCACAAGCAGGAGCGATGCGGTCGAGGCCGCCATCAGCAGCCGCAGCAGGTTCGCGAGCCCGAGCAACGGTTCCAGCCGCCCGGTGCCGAGCCCGGCTAGGCCGACCAAGCCGTAGAGGACGAAGACGATCGCGGCCGAGGCGGCGCCCGGCATTCCGGGCAGGCCGCCCGACGCCGCGACGCGCTCGGCCGCGAAGGAGATATAGATGGCGGAGGTCGTCCCGAAGGACAGCGCGATAATATAGAGGGGGATCGCCGAGCGTTCCCGTAGATCGCGCCATTGCCGCTTCGTCACCGGGGCTTCGGTCCCCGCCCCCCGCGGCAATGCGAGCCAGTTCACCAGCAGGACGAGCGCGCACGCGGCCGCGAAGCCGGTCCATCCCATGCGCCAGGACAGGCCCGCCGCGTTCAGGCCAAGCGCCGTCAGCCCCGCGGCCGCGATCCCGAGACTGGTCCCCGTGCTGATCACGGAGAGCGTCGGCGCCCGCGATCCGTCGGGGATCTCGTCGTGGACGGCGTCGTTGAACGGTGCCCAAGTGAAGCCCGCGCTCGACATGGCGAGGAACACTCCGGCGACGAAGACCGGCAGGCCCGGCGCGCCCGCGATCAGGGCCATGCCCCCCGCCGCGGCGGCGAGCCCCGCGACCACGGCGAATTTCGGCCCGAAGCGCCGCGTGAGGAAGGTCGCGAGCAGCAGCCCCAGCAGGAAGCCGAAGAAGCCGAGGCCGGCGATCAGACCCGCGACCTGGGTCGAGATCGAGAACGTTTCGCGAAAATCCGACAGGAACAGGCCGAACCCCATCCGGGCCGGCCCGTAGGTCATCGCCGTCGCGGCGAAGCCGGCAGCGGGGAGTTTGTAGATCGGTGCCATGGCTTCGTCCTTCCGGAGCAGGAACGGCACGACGTGCCGTTGCGTTCCTGCCGTCCGAAATTCGGTGGCCCGGTTTGAACCGCACGTATTCGGACAGGGTCGTCCGGGGAGATCGCGGCAGGAACCAACGAAAAAGGGGCCGCTCCCGAAGGGCGGCCCCCAAAAACGTCCGGTCGCGGCGTCAGCCCTGGCGCGCCTTGAACTTCCGCTGTGTCTTGTTGATCACGTAGACCCGGCCCTTGCGGCGCACCACGCGGCAATCGCGGTGGCGGTTCTTCAGCGACCGGAGGGAATTGCGAACCTTCATGGGTCGGCTCTCCTTCGTCTCGGCGCGCTAGGACGCCTCGGGTTTCTCTCGTGCCCCGCACGGCGGGACGATGAATTCGTGCCGTCCCGGAGGATGGCGTGGTGGGCGATACTGGGATCGAACCAGTGACCCCTTCGATGTCAACGAAGTGCTCTACCGCTGAGCTAATCGCCCCCCGTTACGTCGAGGGATTCGGATGGAAGTCCGGCCCCCCGTCGATCAGGTGCGCGGTGGATAGAGTCTTTCACCTTGTCGTGCAAGGGGGCTTTCTCGTGTTTCGCGACTGCCTTATCAGGGCGGAACAAGGAGGCCCGGTTCCCATGCTGCGCAAGACCTTCCGCCTGACGGAGCCGGCCGTCGCGACCGCCCCCCTCGTCGTGTCGAGTCCGCATTCGGGACGCGAATACGACTGGGATTTCCTGACCGCGAGCGTGCTGGACGGCGAGCGTATCCGATCCTCGGAAGACGCCTATGTCGACGTGCTGCTCGAGCGGGTGCCGGCGCTCGGCGTGCCGCTCCTGACGGCGGAGATGCCGCGTGCCTTCCTCGACCTCAACCGCGCGCCGGAGGAGCTCGATCCCGCGGTGATCCGCGATCTGCCCCGCGGGCAGACCAATCCGCGCATCAGCTCCGGGCTCGGCGTGATTCCCCGGGTGGTGGCGCAGGGCCGCGCGATCTACGAGGGGAAGATCAGCCACCGGGAGGCGCGACAGCGGATCGACCGGGTC
This sequence comes from uncultured Jannaschia sp., assembly GCF_947494025.1. Classification (GTDB taxonomy): domain Bacteria; phylum Pseudomonadota; class Alphaproteobacteria; order Rhodobacterales; family Rhodobacteraceae; genus Jannaschia. Next base: position 495,741 of record NZ_CANLTQ010000001.1, on the reverse strand, counting down.
TGGCGGCCCTACCACGCGCAGCTCGAGCAGCTGATGGACGCCGCGCACCGCCGGTTCGGGCAGGCGGTCCTGCTCGATGTCCATTCCATGCCCCACGAGGCGATCGAGGGCGCGGGGCCGCAAGGCGCGACGCCTCAGGTCGTCCTGGGCGACCGGTTCGGGGCCTCCGCCGCCGCCGATCTGATGGACCGGGTCGAAGCCGTGTTCGCCGAGCTCGGCTTCCGGGTGGCCCGCAACACGCCCTTCGCCGGCGCCTATATCGCGCAGACCTACGGACGCCCAAGCGAGGGCCGGCATGCGATCCAGATCGAGATCGACCGGGCGCTCTATCTCGACGAGGTTCGCATCCGGCCCTCCCGATCCTTCGATGAGATGCAGCGGCTTCTTACTGAAGCGCTGGCGCGGATCTGTGCGGAACTCGCCGGGTTGCGCGACATGGCCGCCGAATAGATCAGCGCAGCGCGCGTCCCTTCACGATCGCCGCGGTTCCGAACCGCGCGCGGATCGCGTCGGCGGCGCGTTCGGCCCCCGCGCGGCGGGCGGCGTCCGGGTCGAGCAGGTCGCCTGCCCGGTCCGCCTGATCCGCCGGCACGATATCCGAGAGTCCCACGCCGATGAGACGGGCCGGACCCGTCGGCCCGAGCGCGTCGAAGAGCGCGCGGGCCTCCCGGTAGATGCGGTCGGCCATTTGCGTGGGCTCGAAGAGGACGCGGCGGCGGGTGACCGTCGCGAAGTCTGCTTGCTTTAGCTTCAGCACGACCGTCCGCCCCGCGCGCCCCTTGGCCTTGGCGCGCGCGGAAACCTGTTCCGACAGGCGCCAGATATGGCCGTCGAGGATGTCGCGGTCGGCCGTGTCGTCGTGGAAGGTCGTCTCCTTGGAGATCGATTTTACCGGCCGGTTCGCGCGGACGCTCCGATGGTCCTCCCCCCGGGCGAGATGCCAGAGCCGATCGCCCATCGACCCGAAACGGCGGGCGAGATCGCGCCGGTCCCAGCGGCGCAGGTCGGCGATGGTTTCGATTCCGGCGCGGCGCAACGTTTCCTCGCCCACGAGGCCGATGCCGTGGATGATGCCGACCTTCCTCGGCAGAAGGAACGCCTCGGTCTCTGCCCGTCCGATCACCGAGAAGCCGCGCGGCTTGTCGAGGTCGGAGGCGATCTTGGCGAGGAACTTGTTGTGGCTGAGCCCGATGGAACCGGTGATGCCGATCTCGTCGCGCATCCGCTTGGTCAGCCGCGCCAGAATCAACGCGGGCGGGGCGCCGTGCAGGCGGGCGGTCCCGGTAAGGTCGAGGAACGCCTCGTCGAGCGACAGCGGCTCGATGGCGGGGGTCAGCTCCTCCATCATCGCGCGGACCTGGCGCGACACCTCCACGTAGAGGTCCATGCGGCCCTTGATGATGACGGCGTCGGGGCAGAGCTTGAGCGCCTCGAACATCGGCATGGCCGAGCGCACCCCGCGGATGCGCGCCACGTAGCAGCAGGTGGAGACCACGCCGCGCCGCCCCCCGCCGATGACGACCGGCTTGTCCGCGAGCTCCGGCCGGTCACGCTTCTCCACGCTCGCGTAGAAGGCGTCGCAATCCATATGCGCGATGGAAAGCTCGAAAAGCTCCGGATGCGAGGTGACGCGCGGCGACCGGCAGGACGGGCAGCGCGTCCCCGCCTCGAAGGTGGTCAGGCATTGGCGGCACATCGCGGGCATGGGCGCTGTCTACAGGGTGTGGGCCGGGCGGGGGAACCGGATTCGCGCGGGCCGGGTTGTTCGAGAACAACGATCACGTTCCTGCGACTTGGGAGAGGGCAGATGGCCGCCACCGATCCGAAGACGACGCCGCGCCCGGACGATCCGGCGACCGGGACCCGTCCCGCCGGAACGACCGCGCCCCCCGCCGGTTCCTCCCATTCCGCCGTGGAAACGCCGACCGACCGCAAGAGCCGCAACTGGCTCTGGATCGCGCTGGCGGCGGTGGTGGGCATCCTCCTTGTCGTGTTGCTGCTGTCGATGGGCGCCGATCCCGGCGTGGCCTCGGCATGAGCGACGATCCTACCCGTATCAAGGGCTCGGGCCGGAGCCGCGGCACCATCCTGCTGGTGGTCCTCGCGACCATCATCGTAGTGGTCGTGCTGTGGGCGCTGCTTTTCGCCTCGGAGGCGCCGGTGCTTTCGCCCGAGGGCGCCGATGCAACGGTGATCGACAGCAACGACGCCGAGGGGACGCTCGGCAATTAGGAGCCGAGATACGGCGCTGCGACGCGTCGCGCTTGCCCGGCGGGTCGGAACCTCACCTTGTTGTAGTGTTCACCCATGATCTCGAGGGAGATGAGAATGGCCGACCCGAACCGTACCGACACCACGACCCGGACGAACACGACCACGCCGACGAAGCGGTCGAGCAACAACACGCTCTGGCTGATCATCGGGGCCGTCGTCATCCTGGTGCTGCTGTACTTCTTCGTCTTCGCGGGCGCAGACACGGTAGAAGAGCCCGCCGTGGATGGGGGCGCACCCGTTGTGGACGCCCCGGTCACCGAGGGCGGCACCGTCGAGGGCACCGGGAACTGATCCGCGCATCGCACCGGGGTCCGTCACGGGCACCGGTGCATTCCGCACGGCGCGATCCGATGGAACAGGCGGGTGCCGCGAGCCGTTTTGCTTCGGACATATACGGGAGATGAATATGGTCAGGGAACCCGACGACGCGCCAGTGCCGGAAAAGTCGAAGAAAAACTATTACATCGGCCTGATCATCGCGATCATCGTCGGCGGCGCCTTGGTGCTTTTCGTCCTGCCGAACCTTTATTACGAGACCGACGAGGGCCCGGCGACCGAGAGCGCGGATGGCATCGTCACGCCGTCGCCCGACGGGCTGGACGCGAACGGCGATCCGGTCGCGCCGGTGAGCGACTGATATCGTTCGATCGCGCCTGCCTGTTCGGAGACTGATTGCCTCGGTGGGGGAGCGGGTTCGAACTTACGGTTCACCGGGCGTGCTTCGGACGTCCGGCCGCCTCGCCCGCGGGGAACGCAGTTCGCTCAGGATCGCTCGCGCCGCCGCCGCCGGATCGGCCGCCTGCCAGACCGGCCGACCCACGACGACGTGATCGGCCCCGGCGCGCATGGCGTCCGCCGGCGTCGCGACGCGCTTCTGGTCGCCGAAGGCCGCCCCCATGGGCCGCACACCCGGTGTGACGATCAGCTTGCCCGCCGCTTCGGGCAGCGCGCGGATCGTCGCGGCCTCCTGCGGGGAGGCGATCACGCCGTCCGCTCCGGCGGCGAAGGCACGCCCGGCACGCTCCGCCACGAGGTCGGCCACCTCGCCCGGCGCGATCAGCGCGGCGTCGAGGTCGTCGCGGTCGAGCGAGGTCAGGATGGTCACGGCGAGGATCTTCGTCGTCCCCTTCGCCTGCGCGGCGGCCGCGACGACATGCGGGTCTCCGTGGACGGTCAGAAAGTCGAGTTCGAATTGCGCGAGTCCCCGCACCGCCGCCTCCACCGTCGCGCCGATGTCGAAGAGCTTCATGTCGAGGAAGATACGCTTGCCGTGCTCTGCCTTGAGTTCGCTCGCGAGCGCCAGCCCGCCGCCGGTCAGCATGCCGAGCCCGATCTTGTAGAACGATACCGCGTCGCCGAGTCGCCTGGCCAGCTCCAGCCCCGCCAGCGCGTTCGGCACGTCGAGCGCGACGATCAGACGGTCGTCGGCAGGAGTCTCGGTCGGGTCGGTCATCGGCGCCTCCGCTGCGTTCGGGCGGGGTAGGGGAGGGGGCTGCTCCTGTCCAGAGCGTCCGCTCTCAGATCTCCGGGTCGATCCCGCCCATCGCGCAGATCCGCCGCCATTCCTCCGGCGTGACGGGCTGCACCGAAAGCCGGCTGTTCCGCACGAGCGCCATCTCCGCCAGCGAGGGTTCCGTCTTGATTTTGGCGAGGGTGACCGGCGCGGCGAGCGGCGTCACCGCGCGGATGTCGACGCAGTCCCACCTCTCGTCCTGCGTCGTGCTGTCGGGATGCGCGGCGGCGCTGATCTCGACCACGCCCACCACGGCGCGCGCGGACTGGCTGTGGTAGAAGAAGCCGCGGTCGCCCATGGCCATCTCCCGCATGAAGTTGCGCGCCTGGTAGTTGCGCACGCCGTCCCATTCCTCGCCGGCCGCGCCGCGCGCGACCTGGTCGTCCCAGGACCAGACGGAGGGTTCCGACTTGAAGAGCCAGTACTTCATCCGCCGATGACGCGGTTCCACGTTTCGATCCGGACATCCTCGAACAGGCCGGCCCGCGCGTAGGGGTCGCCTTCCGCGAAGCGCTCGACATGGGCGCGGTCCTCCGTGTCGAAAAGGATGAGCGAACCCGACATCTCGCCCGCCCCGTTCACGAAGGGCCCGGCCTGCGTGACATGGGGATCGGCCTTCAGATAGGCCAGATGCGCGTCGCGGTTCGCCTTGCGAACCTCCAGATGGCCGGGCTTGTCGGTGCAGATGAGGGCATGGAGCATGGTCATTCGTCCTTCAGCTCGCGATCCAGCAAGGACCGCATCGCATCCTCGACATTTGCCCGTCCGGCCACAAGGTCGTCCACCGCCCGCGTCACCGGCAGGTCGATGCCCCGCGGGCGGGCGAGATGCAGGGCGGCGGTCGCTGTCGCCGCGCCCTCCGTGGTCGCTTCGGGCGGTGCCGTGCCGCGTCCGAGGGCGAGGCCCAACGCGAAGTTCCGCGAAGCCGGCGAGGCGCAGGTCAGGGCGAGGTCGCCCAACCCCGACAGGCCCATCAACGTGTCCCGCCGCGCGCCCATCGCTTCGGCGAGCCGCATGATCTCCGCCATGCCCCGCGTCATCAGCGCCGCGCGCGCCGATTCGCCGAGGCCCGCCCCGATCGCCGCGCCGCAGGCGATGGCCACCACGTTCTTGAGCGCCCCGCCCAGCTCCACCCCGGCGACGTCCGTCGTGCGGTAAAGTCGCAGCGTCGGGGTCGAAAGCGCGGCCTGCAGCGCGAGGCCCGCCTCCGGATCCTCGCAGCCCAGCGACAGCGCGGTCGGCAGGCCGCGGGCGATGTCGGCGGCGAAGCTCGGCCCCGAAAGGATGGCCGTACGGGTTTCGGGCCATGCCGCCCGCAGGATCGCGGTCGGCCCATGCAAACGCACCAGATCCACGCCCTTGCAGGCGGCGACGGCATGGCGCGGGGCGCGGGGCAGACCGTCGAGCGCCTCGGCCAACCGCTGCATCGGGATCGCGAGGATCAGCGTGTCGCAGGCGGCGAGGTCGTCCGCCGCGCCGGTCGGGCGCACCGCCTCGGGCAGCGTCACGTCCGGCAGGCGGGACAGACGGCGTGTCCGCGCGGCCTCCGCCATCGTGGCGGCATCGCGACCCCAGAGGCGCACCTCCCGGTCGGAGCGCGCCAGCGTCACGGCCAGCGCGGTGCCGAAGGCCCCGGCCCCCGCGACGCCGATCACGCCTTCGCTCCGCGCTTGCCCGAGCCCAGCATCGGCGCCGCCGCCCGGTCCAGCGGCCAGCGCGGACGGGCGGCGAGGGACAGGTCGTCGAAGGCGCCGGAATCGAACCGCTCCGTTCCGGCCCAGGCGATCATCGCCGCATTGTCGGTGCAGAGCGCGAGCGGCGGCGCGACGAAGGGCACGCCCGCCGCCCCCGCCACGTCTTCGAGCGCCGCGCGCAGGGTCCGGTTCGCCGCGACCCCGCCGGCGACGGCGAAGGCGGTGACGTCCGAGAGGGCGAGCGCCCGGCGGGATTTTTCGGCCAGCACCTCGGCCACCGCCGTTTGGAAGCTGGCGCAGAGATCGGCACGCGCTTCCCGTGGGAGCCCGCCATGCGCCGCCACCGCCGCGTCCCGCGCGCGCAGCACGGCCGTCTTGAGCCCGGAGAAGGACAGGTCGCTGCCTGCCCGGTCGAGCAGCGGTCGCGGCAGCGGAACCGTCGCCCGGCCCCCGGCGGCGCAGGCTTCCACCGAGGGACCGCCGGGTTGCGGCAGGGCGAGCAGGCGCGCAACCTTGTCGAACGCCTCTCCCGGCGCGTCGTCGATCGTGCCGCCGAGCCGTGCAAAGTCGTCCGGCCCCTCCACCCGGAGGAACTGGCAATGGCCGCCGGAAACCAGCAGCATGAGGTAGGGGAAGGCGAGCCCGTCCGTCAATCGTGGCGTCAGCGCGTGCCCGGCAAGGTGGTTCACGCCGAGGAGCGGCAGGCCGGTCGCCGCGGACAGGCCCTTCGCGCACATCACCCCCGCGAGCACCCCGCCGATCAGGCCCGGACCGGCCGTGACCGCGACGGCGTCGCAGCTACCGAGGTGGAGGCCCGCCGCCGCCAGCGCCCGCTCGACGGCGAGGTCGATCTTCTCGGCATGAGCGCGGGCGGCGAGCTCGGGGACAACGCCGCCGAAGCCTGCATGGAGTTCGTCCTGGCCCAGCACGACGTTGGACAGAATCGTGCCGCGCCCGTCGGCGCCGCGCCGGACCACGGCCGCGGCGGTGTCGTCGCAGGAGCTTTCGAGCCCCAGAACCGTCACCTCTTGTGTCATGTTCCGCCCGCGTCCAGTGTCGCGCCCCGTCCCCTAGCGCGGCCCGATGGAGGGAACAATGCAGGCGATGCCGATCCTTCTGATCCGGCCCCGGGACCAGTCCGAGGCGTTGGCGGAGACGCTCCGCGCGGCGGGGGCCGGACGCATCGTGATCGCGCCCCTGATCGCGATCGTCCCGGGCGACAGCCTGCCGGACGTGGCGGGCGGCGCGCTATTGACTTCGGGGAACGCGGTGCGGGCGTGGGTGGCACTCGGCGGGCGGCGGGGCCTGCCCGCCTGGGTCGTCGGGCCGGGCACGGCGGCGGCGGCGCGGGCGGCCGGCTTCGACGTCCGGGGCGTGGTGCCGGACGCGGCGGCGCTGACGGATCGCGTGCCGCGCGACGCGCCGCCGCTCGTCCACCTGCGCGGCGCGGTGCAGCGGGGCGATCTCGCCGGCACGCTTCGCGCACGCGGCCTCGCGGCGGGCGATGCGGTGATCTACCGGCAGGACGCGCTGCCCCTGTCGCCGGAAGCCCGGTCGTTGCTGGCGGAGGGGCCTGCGCTGGTCCCTCTGTACTCCCCCCGCACGGCCGCCATTCTTCGCGCGGAATGCCCGGGGGAACTTCGCGCGCATCTGCGCGTCGTCGCCCTGAGCGACGCGGTCGCGGCGGAATCCCCCGTCCCGCCCTGCGGGATCGCGGAAACGCCGGACGGGTCGGCCATGCTTCGCACGATCCTCGCGAATTTGGGGGCTTCGCCTGTTGAGGGGCGCGGACGCTCGGTCTAGGTATAGCCAATCGACCGGGAACCTCCCGGCCATTGCCGGAGGGGACGTCTTGGCGCGAAGCACGAAGAAACCGCCTGCGAAGACGGGTACCGATCACGCTCTCGACACGCCGGCCCGGACCGATTTCACCATGGGTCCGGAAACCGACGCCTCTGCTGCGAAGGACGACGGCGAGACGACCGGCAAGGCCGACGTGCCCGCGACGACCGACACCGGCGTTCCCGAGACCGGCCGGAAAAAGGCATCGGACGAGGCGTCTCCGGCGGACCAGGCGATCGCGCCGTCGGACGACGAGGTCATCGCGCCGGGTGAGACGACGGCGGGGGACGCAGGTTTGTCGCCGGCCGACGGCACGACCACGGGCGAACCCACGCCGGACGACGCGACGACGTCGAACGGCGCGCCCGCCGCGACCGAAGCCGAAGCGCCGGCCGACGAAGCGGCGGTGGACGCGATCGACCCGTCGTCGGCCCCGGCGACCTCGCGGGCGGCGCCCGACGAGGTCGCGGGGGCGGCGTCCGGGTCTGAGGCTGACGCCGATCCGCGCGCTCCCGGGACTGCCGCGCCGTCGGGCGAAGCCGCCTCCGGGCGGGAGGAGGCACGGCCAGCGGACGGCGCGACCGCCGCTGCCCCCACGCCGCAGCCGCAGATCGCCGAGAAGCGCGGACCGGGCTTCCTGCCCCTCGTTCTGGGCGGTCTCGTCGCGGGGGCGATTGGCTACGCGGTGCCGACCTTTCTGTTGCAGGACGAGCCGCCGAGCGAGGTCGTCCCCCCGGTCGTCGACGACAGCCGCATCGCCGCGGTGGAGGCCGAGATCGCCGAGCTTTCCGCCCGGCCGGCTTCGACGGCCGTGATCGACGAGTCCGATCTTGAAGCGATCCGAAGCGCGCAGAACGATCTGACCGACCGTCTGGGCGCGTTCGATGCGCGGATCGAGGATCTCGAGGCGCAGCCGCTGACGGCGGAGGCGATGGAGGCGTTGCGGGCACAGGTCGAGACGTTGGGCTCCGATGTGGAATCCTTCCGCGCGGACCTTGCCGACCGGATCGACACCCTTTCGGGCGATGTCGATACCCTGTCGGGCAACTTCGAGTCCCTTTCGGGCGAGTTCGAATCCCTGTCGGGGGAGTTCGAGACGCTTCGCGGCGATCTCGGTCCCCGGCTTGACAGCGTGGAGAGCCGGCTGTCGGAGGTGTCGGCGCGGGCCGACGACGTGGAGGCGGATGCCGAAGCGCAGGCCCGCGAGGCGGCGCGCAACCAGATCGCGATCGCGCTGGAATCCGGCGCGGCGTATGCCGAGCCGCTTGCCGTGCTCGGGCCCGCGCCCTGGGCGCTGTTCGACGCGGCCGACAACGGCGTGGCGACGCTGGACGAGCTCCGATCGGATTTCCCGGCCCTGGCCCGCGAGGCGCTGCGCGTCGCGCGTGCCGCGGAGACGGAACCCGGTGTCGCGTCGCTGTTCCGCAACGCGTTCAACGCCCGCTCGCTCGAGCCGCGCGAGGGCGACGACCCCGACGCCGTGCTGAGCCGTGCGGAAGCGGCGGTCCGGGCGGGAGACCTCGAGGCGGCACTGGACGAGATCGCCGCGCTGCCCGAGGATGCACGAGCCGTGCTGTCGGAATGGACCCGGCGCGCACGGACGCGCGCCGAGGCCGTCGCGGCGGCGGACGAATTTCTGAAGGACGGGTGAGGATTCTCGATGCTCTGGTCGCTGTTCAAGATCCTGCTCTTCGTGGCGCTCATCGTGGCGCTGGCCTTCGGCGTACAATGGCTCCTGTCGGTTTCGGGCGAGGTGCTCGTCACCTTCAACAACCAGGAATACGTGCTTCCGCCCCTGATGGTGGTCGTCTGCGCGCTGGCGCTGATGCTGGCGCTCTGGGTGCTGTTCAAGCTGGCGGGATTGCTGATCGCGACACTCCGCTTCGTCAATGGCGACGACACCGCGCTCGGCTCGTATTTCGACCGCAACCGGGAGCGTAAGGGCTACGACGCGCTGTCCGACAGCCTGATCGCGCTGGCCTCCGGCGAGGCGCGCGAGGCGGCAGCCAAGGCACAGAAGGCGGAGCGCTATCTCCAGCGACCCGAAGTGACGACGCTGCTCGTGGCGCAGGCCTCGGAGGCGGCGGGCGAGCGGGACCGGGCGCGCGAGGCCTGGAAGGAGCTCGTCACGCATGACCGCACACGGTTCGTGGGCATCCGGGGCCTGATGCTGCAGAAGCTCGAAGAGGGCGACACGGACACGGCGATGAAGCTCGCCGAGAAGGCCTTCGCGCTGAAGCCGCGCCATGTCGAAACGCAGGACACGCTCCTGCGCCTTCAGGCGCGCGACGAGAACTGGGACGGTGCGCGACGCGTGCTGACCGCCAAGCTCAAGGCCGGCGCGCTTCCGAAGGACGTCTATAAGCGACGCGAGGCGGTGTTGAGCCTTGCCGACGCGCGCGACCAGCTCGCCCACGGCGACGTCGCCAAGGCGCGTGCGGAGATCCTCGAAGCGAACCGCCTGTCGCCCGAGCTGGTCCCCGCCGCGGTGCTCGCCGCGCGCGCGCATACCGAGGCGGGCGAGCGCCGCCGGGCGGCCAAGGTCCTCCGGATCGCCCGAGCGAAGACACCGCATCCCGATCTGGCCGCGGCCTTTGCCGATATCGAGCCGGGCGAAACGCCGACTGCGCGCATCAAGCGGTTCCAGCCGTTCCTGAAGGTGGCGCCCGACGCGCCCGAGACGCGGATGCTCGACGCCGAGCTCCACCTCGCGGCCGAGGATTTTCCCGGGGCGCGGCGGGCTCTGGGCCAAACGTGGGAAACGCATCCGACGACACGCTCCCTGTCGCTGATGGCGGCGATCGAACGGGGCGAAGGGGCCTCCGAGGCGGTGGTTCGCGGCTGGCTCGCCAAGGCGTTGACCGCGTCGCGAGGGCCGCAATGGGTCTGCGACAATTGCGGCACGGTGCATGCGGACTGGCTGCCGGTCTGCACGCATTGCGAGGCGTTCGACAGCCTCGAATGGCGCGAGGTCGGGACCGGCGTGTCCGGCACGGCGACGCTCTCCTCGGAGATGCTGCCGTTGCTGATCGGGCCGTCGGGGGAGGCGGCGTCCGAGGCTCGGGTCGGCCAGCACGGAACGCGCGACGCGGACGCCCCAGTCGATGCGACAGCGCCCCGGCACGATGCGGAGCCGGTCGAGACATTATCGGCCGGGTCTTCGCCGTCGGCACCGCGGGACGAGGCGCCGACGACCTCGGGAACCTCGCGCATGTAGTGAATTCGGGGCTGGAAACGGCCTCGGACCCCTGCTAGGACGCCGCCACGGTGCCGCTGTAGCTCAGCTGGTAGAGCACGTCATTCGTAATGATGGGGTCGGGGGTTCGAGTCCCTTCAGCGGCACCAGTTGACCCGAACGCGCCACGATGGGCCGGTCTTTCGGTGACCTGCCTGTCGAAGGCGAAAAGCGTCGAGGTTGGTGTGACCTCTTCCTCGACGGAAATGCTCATCTTGAATGTCGCGTTCATCTGGTTCCGACCGTCTCGGAGGCGGGTGTCATCCCGAGCCGAGTATTCCACCGCACGGATCCGCTCCGGCGGGAATACGGAACGGGCGGATGGCACCGCTACGCCGAACGTGCCGGCTGACCGATTCGATGGCGGACATGGAAGATTTTTGACACGAGCCTTGAGGGTGTCGAGGTGATTGCGGCACGAGATCCCTCGCGGTAGAGGCAAACGACCCGCATCACCGCGAGTTACGTGACGGATCGTCGAAGCTCTGACCCCCAGCATCCTTGCCGCACCCGTAACGGTGAAGCCCCCGGATCGCTCGAAAGGATCGTTCGTGACCCCCATCGCCGCGGAGTATCGGGACAATCTCCTCGGCGGGGCATACATGATCGGCGCCATGGCCGCCTTCGCCATTGAGGACGCCCTGATCAAGGCGACCGCCGACACGGTGCCGATCGGACAGATCCTGATCCTGTTCGGCCTCGGCGGCGCCCTTCTCTTCGCCGGACTGGCGCGGCTCCGTGCGCAGCCCCTGTTCAGCCCTGGCGTCGTCTCGGGCCCGATGCGGGCGCGAATCGTGTTCGAGATCGCGGGCCGGCTGTTCTACGCTCTCGCCCTTGCCCTGATTCCCTTGTCGACCGCGACGGTGATCCTGCAGGCGACCCCGCTCCTCGTCGTGGCCGGCGCGGCGGCGATCTTCGGCGAACGGGTGGGGTGGCGCAGATGGGGGGCGATCTTGCTCGGGATGATCGGTGTGCTGGTGATCGTGCGGCCCGGAACGGACGAGTTCTCCTCGCTCTCCGTCCTGGCGATCCTGGGCATGATCGGTTTTGCGGGGCGGGACCTCGCGAGCCGCGCGGCGCCGCGGTCGCTCGCCACGCCGATCCTGGGGCTCTACGGCTTTCTCGCCGTTCTCATTGCCGGTGTGCTGTTCTCGGTCTGGCAGGGCGCGCACTTCGTGGTTCCGGACCACAAGGCATCGCTGTGGCTCGCGGCCTCCGTGCCGGTGGGCGTGGCGGCCTATGCTCTCTTGATGCGGGCGATGCGGACCGGCGACGTGTCCGCCGTCACGCCGTTCCGCTACACGCGGCTCATGTTCGGCATCGGACTCGGCATCGCCCTGTTCGGCGAACGACCGGGCGTCATCACGCTCGTGGGCTCCGCCTTCATCGTCCTGTCGGGGCTTGTCATCATCTGGCGCGGGAAAGGGGCGGGGCCGGTTCCCGATCCTGAACATTGCCGATAAGGACCATCCCGCGGCCTTTCCGCGCTGTCTTGCGGAACCTGCACATCGAAGCTCGCCGGTCCCTCGAAACGAGCGTCGCCGCCGACTTTGCGCCCGCCCGGGGCCTCGTCAGAGATCGCGCGCGAGATCGATCGCCAGCTGCAGCCAGGCTGCCTCGTGGGCGGCGATGATCGCAGTGTAGTTTTCGGTATCGGCGACCGGCGTGGCGATCGAGAAGTTCCCGACCCGGTCGCGTCCCGTTTCGGACCGGACGGCGTAGGTTCCGGCGAAGCGCAGAATGCCCGTGGATTGCACGATCATGTCCTCCACGAAAACGGAAACCTCGGCCTCCGGGAAGCCCGAGAGCGGCCAGGGCTCGACCGCCACACGGGCATCCGTGATCATGTTCAGGTGCCGCGCCAACGCGCCCTGCAACGCGCGGTCGGGCAGGTCCGCCCAGAGCCGGTCGGTATTGGTGACGAGGCTGCCGTCCGGCTGCTCGATCGGAATCTCCTGGTTGATCGCGTATTCCGGCATGGACACCTCGTTCACCTGGATCGACTCCGCGGCGACGTTCACGCGGACCTCCGTCGTGGCGGGCGGCGGCGCGAAATACTGCGTTTCGCCGCAAGCGGTCAGGATCAGCAGGAGGGCGGCGAGGGAGGCTCTCATGGTCAACGTCCTAGCAGAAGGGAGTTCGGGTTGCGTTCGATCGTGCGCGACAGGGAGGAGACGTCCTCGGCCGCCCGCGTCGCCGCGCGCAAGGCGCGGTAGAGCTCCGCATTGACGCGGCTGTCCGCACCGTAACCGGCAAGGACGCCGCTCGCGTCGTCGGACAGCGTCGCGAGGCGGTCCACGAGGTCGGGCAAGTCCTGCGCGGCGTCGCGGATGCTGTCGGCAGCCGCCGACGAGGAATCGAGCGTCGCGTTGAGGTTGTCGAGCGTGCCCCCGGTCCGGATCGTCTCGATGGTCAACCGCAGCTCTTCGAGCGTATCGGACAGGACGACCGGCACGTCGTCCGCTTCGTCCGAGGAAAGGAACGCGTCGGCGGTGGTCATCAGATCGGTCGTCGCGTCCACGAGCGCGTCGAGCGCGAGGGCGTTGGCCTTCGCCGAAAGCGTGTTGAGGTTCTGGCCCAGCACCTCCGCTTCGTTGAGGACGCGTTCGGCCGAAGCCGAGAGCTCGGGCAGGTTCTCCGTGCCGATCGCGACCGACTGCGCCGCCTCGGCGGCGGCGTCGAGCGCCGTGGCGAGGCGCGTCGCCGCGTCCTGCTCGCGAAGGTTCTGGACGAGGATGCGGATGTCGGCGCTGGTGGAGGCCAGCTCGGAGACGATCGCCTGCACCTCGGGGCCGGCCACGAGGGCGCGCCCGTCCTCCAGAAGCCCGCGTGCGGCGCCCGGCAGGGCCTGCGTATCGGCCGAGGCGAGAAGCGCGTCGGCGGCGGCCACGATCCCGTCGACCTGCGACCGGAGCGCGGTGAGATCGGCGGTCCCGGCGGCGACGTTCGCGGCCGTTGTGTCGATCGCGGCCAGCGCGCGATCCACGGTCGCCGCGATCGCGGTCCCGTCGAAGGGCGCGACCACCTCCCGGATGTCGGCGCTCGCGGCGGCGAGATCGGAAAGGATGGCGTCGAGCTCGGGGGCCGCGATCAGGTCGCGCGCGTTCCGCAGCGTGTCGGCGGCCAGGCCCGGGATGGCCTGCGTCCCCTCGTCGTCGAGGATCCCGTTCACGCCGTCGAGCGTCGTTCGTGCCGCACCGACCACGGCATCGAGATTCCCGGTTCCGGCGGCGATGTTGCTGGCCGCCGCCTGCGCGGAGACGAGCGCCTCGGAAAGCGTGGCCGCGATGTCGCGCTCGGCGATGTCGGCGGAGACCTGGCGGAGGTTTCCGGAGATCGCCTGGATGTCGCGCAGCGTGGCGGCGATCTCGGGGCCCGACAGGATGGCCTGCCCGTCCTCGACCAGCCCGCGTCCGTCGGTGAGGAGGGCGAGCACCTCGGCCGGAATGGCGCGCGTCGATTCGTCGGCGGCGATGCGGTTGACGTTGTTCAGAAGATCCGTGGCGGAGCCCAGCAACTCCTCCACCGGCAGGTCGTTGATCCGTGCCAGAACGGATTGCGCGCTGGCGGTGATGTCGTCGATCTCGGCCGGGATGGTCGGGATCAGCGGGTTCGCCGCGACGCCGATCTCGAGCCGCGACGGCGCCGCGTCGGGAAGGTCGACCAGTTCGATGGCGAGGCTGCCGCCGAAGATCGAGGTCGAGACGAGCTGCGCGCGCAGGCCCTGCGCCACGAGTTCGTCGATGAAGTCGATTCCGTCGAGTTCGTTGCCGCCTTCCGCGAAGCCCATCCGCTGCGGTTGCAGCGACATCACGGCAAGAAGCTGCACGTCGGTCGGATCGTCGGGGCGGATGAAGCCCGTGATTCCGGTCACAAGCCCGACGCGCACCCCGCGGTAGCGGACGATGGCCCCCTCGGACAAACCGCCCGCGGCCGCGGGGAACAGGGCGGAGATCGTCACGCTCTGTTCGGCGGGCGCCTCGAAGCTGGAGGTGCGGGCGGCGTCCTCGGTTTCGAAGATGTTGTAGACGTAGCCTGGCTCGATGGGCGTGCCGCCGGAGATCAGCGTGTCGAAGTTCACGCCGCCCTCGAGGATCGAGGCGACGGAGCCGATCCGGATGTCGACGCCGCCCGCGCCGAGCGAGGCCGAGACGCCCGAAGCGTCCCAGAACCGCGTGGCCGTCGAGAGCTGCCGGTCGTAAGGCGAGAGGATGAAGGCATCGACGCGCACTTCGGTGCCGTCGGGGGACAGGGTCGGCTCGGAGACCTCGCCCACCTCGATGCCGCGGTAGAGGATCGGCGCGCCGGGACCGAGGCGGGAGCTGTCCTTCGCGCGCAGCACGATCGCCGTCCCCTCCACGCCCGGCGGGATGATGGGCGCGCGCTGGTTGCCGACAAAGGCCGTTTGCGAATCGCCGGCCTGATTGTCCCAGGTCCCCTGGATGTAGGTGCCCGAAAGGATGGTGTTCAGGCCCTGCACGCCGCGCGCGGTCACCTCCGGCTGAACGATCCAGAAGCTGGCGCTTTCGTCGAGAAACGGCGCGATGTCGTTGTTGACGCGGACGTAGACGTTCACCTCGTTCAGGTCGGAGGTGAAGCCTACATCCTCGACGACGCCGACCGTCACCTCCCGGTAGCGCAGCGTCGTCTGGCCGACCGTCACGCCGGACGCGTCGGGGAAGGAGATCGAGATCAGGACGCCGCGATCCGACCAGGACTGGTAGGCGATCGCCAGCGCGATGAGCACGGCCACGACGGGCACGAGCCAGACGGCGGAGACGATGCCGCGACGGCTGCGACGGGTCTGGGACAGGGGAACGGCGGGACGGTTCGGATCGTCGGTCATGCGGGACTTTCGTCGGAGGTCCGACGGATCTGATCCCAGATGCGGCGGCTGTCGAAGCTAATGGCGGCGAGCATGGTGAACACGACCGATAGCGCGAAGCAGACGGCGGCGACACCGGGATTGATCGTCGCAAGCAGATTGAACTGGACGAGGGCGGCGAGGATGGCGACCACGAAGACGTCGATCATCGACCAGCGCCCGATCCACTCCACGACCTCGTAGAGGTGCAGCAACTGGCTGGGCTTGTGGCCGTGCGGGCGGCGCACGATCACGGCAAGGTAGGCGATGGCGATGAACTTGCCCACCGGGATGATGACGCTTGCGAAGAAGACGATAGCCGCCACCCCGTAGGCGCCGTGATGGGCAAGCTCGATCACCCCGCCCACGATGGTCGCGTCCGTCACCTGTCCGACCGTCCGCGTCAGCAGCATCGGGTAGAGGTTCGCGGGGATGTAGGCCATGAGCCCGACGATCCACCACGCCCAGACCCGTTGCATGGAGGTGCGGTCGCGGCTTTCGAGCGAACCGCCGCAACGCGGGCAGGTTTGCGTGCCGATGGGCGAGACGCGCGTGCAATGCCTGCAGCCGACCAGCCCGGCCTCGCGCGCCGTCAGCGCTGCGATGCGGTGTCCAGTGCCGTCCATATTGAATACTTGCTCAGTTGTGTGTCCTGAAGCGCCGTTATGAAGACGATGGCGGCAAAGGACCAGAAGGCCGGTCCCATGGCGAGCGTGGCGAGGTCGCCCAGCTTCACCAGCGCGACCGCCACGCCGATCATGAAGATCTCGGCCATGGCCCAGGGACGAAGCGTTTCGGCGAGGCGCAGCGCGAAGGCCGCCCCGGGGAGGGGCGGGCGGTCGAAGGACAGGGGTCCGAGCGCCCAGACGAAAGAGACGAGGCGCGTCACCGGCAGGACGATGACGAACAGGGTCACGGCGATGGCGAGGGGCGCCATCACCCCCCGGTTGAACGTCATCGCGGTCTCGAAGACCGAGGCGCGGCTGTCGAAGACGCCGTTGCGGAGTTCGAGGAACGGAAAGAAGATCACGATGAACATGAGCACGAGCGAGGTCGTGGCCAGCACGACGATGCGGACGATCGCTTCGGGCCGGTCGACCGCGATCACCGTGTTGCAGCGCACGCAGCGCAGCCGCTTGCCCTCCTCCACGCCATGGATCTCGTGCAGGGTGTCGCAGACCGGGCAGCAGACCAGGTCGTCGGACGGGGTCATCAGTAATCCTTCTCGTAGAACAGCCCGAGCGAGGTGTTTCCCGTCGCGCCGACCGATCCGCGGACCGTCAGGTCGCGGGTGACGTCGAGGTTGAGCGACAGATCGGCCTCCCCGGTCTGGTCGATCTGCACGTCGGTGTAGACGTTGTCGGAAACGTACTTGCCGGCCCGGAGCGCGACGTTGCCCTCGTCGTCGGTGGTCACGTCGAGGTCGTCGAGCCCGGCGCTGCCGCGCAAGTTGTCGAGCAGCCCCCCCTGGGAGCGGCCCGCAAGCACCGCGACGGAGTTCGCGAGCTGCAGGGCCTGCAAAGGCGACAGCTCGCTCAGGTCGCGGCCGAAGAAGATCTGCGCGACGATCTCCTCCTGCGGGATCTCGGGCTGGGATTCGAAGCGGACCTCGATCGCGTCTGCCGGTCCCTCGATGATGATCGAGGCGGTGACGGAATCGGTCTCGGTCACGGCAACGAGGCGGATATAGGGGGTCAGTCCGCCCTGAAAGGTGATCGTGCCCTCGTCGAGGTTGAAGCGCTGCTGCAGGATGTCGAGGCGTCCGCGGACCAGTTCGAAGCCGCCGGTCGTCACCGGGTTTGCGGTGGTGCCGGCAAGGCCCAGCGTCCCGCCGAGTTCCGCGTCGAGGCCGCGGCCTCGGATGAAGATGCGGCCCGGCGCGTCGATGGTCAGGTTCAGCCCGTAGACGGGTCCGCCGCCGCCCCCGGACGCGGAGGTGGCCCCGTCCGAGCCGTCCTGCCGAGCGAGCGCGAGCGTCCGCTGCACGGGGCGGGGCGTGTTGAGGTGGCGGATCTCCGGCAGGTCGCCGAGGGCGGTCAGGCCGGAGGAGGGGACGGCGATCTCCGCGCCGTCGATGCGGATGTTGCCGCCGATCACCGCGCCGCCGGTCAGCGCCCCGTTGATCGTGACGCGGCCGTCCACCTCGGCGGTGTAGAGCTGCGGATCCTCGAGCGTGACGTCGAACTCGGTCACGAGATCGGCGTTGAACGGCGCCGACAGGCCCACCGGGCCGTCGAGCGATATGTTCCCGCCCGATTGCGGCGAGGCGCTGAGCGCGATCCGCGCCTGGCCGTTGCCGAGGTCGATCCGCGCGTCGATGTCGTCGAGCCCGTTCCGGAGCGAGGGCAGGACGAGTGCGGCGTCGTTCGCGGTAATCGTCCCCGAGACCGCGTCGAGTCCCGGCGGGCCGTTCACGTTCAGGTCGAACTGCGCGGTGCCGGCGAGCTGCTGCGGGGCGATCGCCACATTGGCCAGACCGAGCGGCGCCGAACCCGTCACCGACAGGTCGAGATTGCCGTCGGGCTGCACCGAGCCCGCGACGGCGGCATCGGTGCCCGAAGGGCCGTCGAGATCGACATCGACGGCCCAGGCCTCGCCCTGCCGCTCGGCGGTGCCCACGACGTTCAGCGGGCCGGCGATCTCGGGGACGAGCGGGCCGATATCGGGCACCGACAGATCGAAGGCGGCGCGCGGCGCATCCCCGGTCAGCACGCCGTCCGCCGTCAGCGTGGCGCCGAGCGGGCCGCTGGCCTCCACGTCCGCGTTCCATTGACCGTCCTGCTGGAACAGGCGGCCGGACGCGTCGAGCGCGCCCGACAGGCCCGGCACGAAGGGCGACACGTCGCCGGCGTCGAACTGAAAGTCCAGGTCGGCCTCGGGCCCCGTCGCGATGCCCGAAACGCTGGCCGAGAGCGCCTGCGCGCCGTCCACGTTCACGTCGACCCGGAACTGGCCGTCGACCTGCTCCGCCTCGACATCGTAGTTCAGCGGGCCCTGGAGCTGCGGCGCGAGCGCGGAGGAGTCGGGGATCTGCCCCGTGGCCGTGATCGCAGGCACGCCGTCCACCAGATCCACGTTCGCGTCGAGCGTGGCGTCGTAGGGGCCGGTCCCGGCGAGCTCGATGGCGAAGCCCGTCTCCGTCTGCACGGCCTGACCGGCGACCGACAGGCCGCCGGGCACGGGCGCGAGTTCACTCAGGTCGGGCACGTCGGTCGTGAACTCCACGGTGAGCGGCGCCGCGGTCACGACGCTCTCGGCCGTCACGACCGAGGCGTAGGGGCCGCGCGCGGTGATCTCGGCGGCGATGTCCTCGCCGCTGCGCGCGACGTTGCCGTCGATGTCGAGGCGCCCCTCGACGCCCGGCGCGAAATCCCCGAGCTCGGGGATGGTGCCGGCGAAATCGACCGAAAGGGCGTCGCCCGTCACCGGGCCGGAAGCGCGCAGCGTGATGTCGGAGGGCGCGGCAACCGAGGTGTCGATCTCCCACTGGCCGCCGATCTGGCGCAACGTGCCTTCGAGGTCGACCGGACCCTGCAACGCGGGCTGGCTTTCCAGCGCGGGAACGGGGCCGGTGAGGTCGGGCAGGGTGGCCGAGAAGGCAATCTCGGGCGCGTTGCCCGTGACGGTGCCAGCAACCTGCGCCGTCAGGTCCCACGGACCGGACGCCGCCGCGTCGATCGACCAGACGCCGTCCGTCGCCGAGGCCTGCCCCGAAAGCTCCAGCGCGCCCGGCACGCCCTCGGCGAAGGCGGAGATGTCGGGGATGGCGGCGGAGAAGGTCACGTCCGGCGCCGGTCCGGTCAGGACACCTTCGGCCGAGATCGTGACGCCCTCGGGCGCTGCTGCGTCGAGCGTGCCGGACCAGTTGCCCTCGGCATCCTCGGTCACGTCCGCGGCGGCTTCGATCGGCCCGTCGAGGCGCGGGTCGATGCGGGTGCCGTCTTGAATCGTCGCGGAGAAGGTGGCGCGGCTGGCCTCGCCCTCCGCCCGCTCCGGCGCCTCCTCGTCGAGGAGCGCGGCGCTGCCCTCCGCGGAAAGGTGGTCGTTCGCGAGCGTCAGCGCGTCGACGAAGGTGCCGCTCGCGGTGCGGCGCGTGTCGATGGAAAGCGTGGTCTCGCCTTCGAGGATCGCGTCGGCCTGCGGGATGCCGAGCGCGAGATCCTGCGTCACCGCGCCGAGGGACAGATCGAAGGTCGCGGCGACCGGCGCGTAGGTGCCGGTCACGGTCGCCTCCGCCGCGCCGTCGAGATCCTGACCGGACAGACCGGCGAGACGGGAGAGGTCCTCGAAGGTCGAGGCGAGGTCGAGCTCCAGCGTCAGCGGCTGCTCCGGGTCGGTGCCGTCGGCGGTGACGGTCCCGGTGAGGTCGTAGCCCGCCCCGTCGAGCGAAAGGTCGGTGAGCCGGACCGGCGCGCCCGCCTGCCAGTCCACGTTCGCGGCGAGGTCGACCGCGTCGCCCACGGCCTGCTGCAGCGCCGGATCGGTGAAATCGAGCGCCTGCAATGCGGCGGCGATCTCCGCGGACGCGGCCCGGACGGCGCCATCGCTGCGTTCGATCACGCCTTCGGCGTTCAGGGCGGCGGCGCCGAGTTCGAGGGTCGGACCCGTGTAGTCCCGCGCGGACAGATCGAGCGTCCACGTCTCCGACCGGGCCGCGTCGTAGGCCACGTCGAGTTCCGCGCCGAGAAGCTGGCTTTCGGTCGCGGTGGGCAACAGGATCGGCGCGCCGTCCGGGGCGGCGAGCCGTCCCGTCACGTCGACGAAGGTGGGCCAGCCGTCGGTGCCGAGCCGCACCGCGCCGGCAAGTTGCAGCGCCTGCGTGTCGAGCCGGAACGTGTCGAGGTCGAGGCTGCCGTCGTCGCGTTGCAGGCCTTGCGCGACGAGCGCGACGTCGTCGCCGAAGAAGCCCCGGTAGCGCGGGGCGAGCAAGGCGGTGACGTCGCCGCCGAGATCGACGTCGAAGCGGCGTCCTTCCTCGGTGCCGTCGAGCGTCACCCGCCCGCCGATCCGCTCCTCGCCGTTCGAGGCGACGGCGATGTCGGCCGCGAAATCGTCGAGCGGTCCTTCGCCGTTCACCGTCAGCTCGATCGCCGGCGCGCCGGGCAGCTGCAGCAGCGTCGCGGCGATGCCGCCCTCCGCTTCCGCCACGTCGAGGGCGATGTCGAGCGTCTGCGTCTCGGCCGCGTAACTCGCGTCGATCAGAAAGGTGCCTTCCACGCCGTCGAGCCGTTGCCCGTCGAGATGAATCGCACCCGACCCGTCGGCGAGCCGGGCGCTGGCCTGAAGCGTCAGGGCCAGCTCCTGTCCCAGCAACGCCGCGCCGAGCTCGATCCGCTCCGCCCGCAGGCTCTCGACGTTCACGGAGACCGGCAGATCCGGCAGCCCGAAGCCCGAGGCCCCGGCATCCGGCAGCGCCTCCACCCCCTCGGGTGGCAATGGTGCGCGCTCGACGCGGATGAGCGCGGCGGAAAGCTCCTCGACCTCGAGCCGGCCACGCAGCAGGGCGGAGCGGTTCCAGTCGAGCACCACGTCCTCGAGCCGGAGCCACGGCCCCTCGTCGTCGGAGACCTGCAGCACGTCGAGCGTGGCCGCGGAGGAGAGCGCGCCCTCGAAGCCGTCGATGCGGACCGACAGGCCCGGCGCGGAGAGGTTGTCCTCGATGAGGCCGGTCAGGAAGCCGCGGTCGCGCTCCTCCTCGGCGTCCTGCGCGAGGATCGGCGAGGCCACGAGGACGAGGGGAAGGAGATAGCGCAACATCAGAAGGCCTGCCCGATACCGATATAGATTCCGACGCCGCCGTCATCCTCGGGGCCCGAGACGGGGAACCCGAGATCGACGCGGAGCGGTCCGATCCCCGTGTTGTAGCGCACGCCCAGACCCGCGCCAGAGTGGCTGTCCCCGCCGGTGAAATCCGCGTCCGGCGAGACGAGGCCGAAATCCGCGAAGCCGACGATGCCGATGTTCTCGGTCACGTCCTGCCGGATCTCGGCGGACAGGCCGACGAAGGACAGGCCGCCGACCGTGTCGCCGTCATCGAGCTCGACACCCAGGGACTGGTAGTCCTGACCGCGCACGGTGCCCCCGCCGCCGGAAAAGAACAGCGTGCTCGCCGGCACGTCCTCGAGGTCGGGGCCGATCACGCTGCCCAGTTGCAGGCGGCCCGCGAGGACGGTCTGCCGCTCCTCGCCGCCGAAGCCCTTGTAGCCGCGCAGGTCGCCCGTGAAGACGGCGCCCGGGCCGGCGCGGTTCGCGCCGTAGAAGGGACGCAGCCCCAGCTCCGCGTAGTAGCCGTCGACCGGGTCGAGCGCCACGTCGCGGCGGTCGTATTGCGCCGCCAGCGGCAGGGAGAAGATCGAGAAGGAGCGGGTGCCGAGCGCGTCGTCCGTCTCGCTGTACTCGTAGCCGAGACCGTAGGAATATTCGAACGCGTCCGAGACGATGCGTCGCGCCCCGGCATCGATGAAGACGCGGTCCGAGCTGAAGTTCGGCTCGTCGAGGCTTTCCACCCCGCCGTTCACGTAGAGATCGGTTTCCGCGTTGAAGGTCGACGGGCGCAGATAGCCGAAGGTGAGCCCGTAATCGGTGCCGCCGGACACGGTGCCGCCGATCCCGTCGACCGACGCCTCGAGCCGCAGGCTGTCGGCGTATCCGGTAAGGTTGCGGTGCAGCCAGTAGGCCGAGGTCGAGATGCCCTCGTCGGAGGAAAGCTCCGCGCCGAAGCCGAAGCGGCGGGGCAGACGCTCGGCCACGGTGATCGTCATCGGCAGGGTGTTGTTCGGGCCGATCCCCTCGGCCTCCCTGATCGAGACCGAGTCGAAGGTGCCCGTCCGTTGTAGGCGGCTGGCCGAGGTCTGCACCTCGTCGGGGTCGAAAACGCGTCCCTCCCGCAGGTCGGCGATCCGCGCGATGTGACGGGCGCGCACGTCCTCCGCCCCCTCGACGGCGATCGGCCCGTAGCGGAGCCGCGGTCCGGGCGCGAGGCGCAGTTCGGCGTCGAGCCGGTCGGTCGCGTGGTTGGCGGTGATCCTCTGTTCTGCGAGCTCGGCCTTCGCGTGGCCCTCGCCGCGCCAGGCGTCGACGCCGGCCTCCACGGTGTCGCGGATGATCTCGGTGCCCGCCGGCTCGCCCGGCGCGAAGCCGTCGGGGATCTCGGTCTCGGGGGGGACCGGCGCGATCGTGGCGCGGCCAAACATGAACCGCGCGTTCGGCCGCACCTCGATCGCCACCTCTCCCACCGGGTTGCCCGCGCCGATCGTGGGAAGTTCGGCGGCCTCGGTCCCGTCGATGCGGATGGAGATTTCGGATCCGAAATACCCGGCCTCGAACAGCACGGCGAGAAGCCGGGCGTAATCGGCCTGCGCGGCGGCGACGATCTCGCGCCGCGTGGTGTCCTCTTCGCCGATGGCGGAGGCGGTGAGCGAGGCGGCCTGAAGCTGTTCTCCCAGATCGGAGAACGTCTCCGCGTCGCCGGCGATGCGGAAGGTGAGGTTCGCGGCGTTCGTCGCCGCGGTCGAGATCAGGAGGGCCAGGCCCGTGGCGAGGACGTGTTTCAAGGCGGCTCCCATCTATGTAGGCCGGCGGCGTGCCGATCGGCCCCGGATCGCGCGGCCGGGGCCGTCGGGTTTGCTTAACAGGCGTCCCGACACGACAAAAGCGGGCAAAGCCCGGACACGCGGATCTGTGACCCTCCGGCGTCGGAACCCGGTCCGCGAAACGGCGTTGATGCCGCGCCGCCGCCGACGCACCGGACCCAAACCGCGCATCGAGGCGCGACCACCGGTGCCCGGCGGCGCACGCTTCATCATGCCGCTCGGTGTTGCACTTCCGGCAAACCCCCCGCATGACTTGTCTCATGAGCGAGAAGACACCTTTCGACGAGATGACCCGCCTGGACGGGACGATCCGGGATGCCTACAAGGCATTCGAGGCGTGGTTTTCCTCCGAGGAACCCGCGCATCTGCGCGCCAAGGCGCGCGAGGCGGAGGCGTTCTTCCGCCTCACCGGGATCACCTTCAACGTCTACGGGCAGGCCGAGGCCGCCGAGCGGCTGATCCCGTTCGACATCGTGCCGCGCATCATCGCTGCCCGCGAATGGGCGAAGCTGTCGCGCGGGATCGAGCAGCGGGTGAGCGCGCTCAATGCGTTCCTCCACGACATCCACCATCGTCAGGAGATCGTCCGTTCGGGTCGGCTCCCGCGGGAGATGATCGCCAAGAACGACGCCTATCTGAGCCAGATGATCGGGGTCGATCCGCCGGGCGGCATCTACACCCACATCGTCGGCATCGACCTCGTGCGGACCGGGGCGGACCAGTTCTACGTGCTCGAGGACAACGCGCGGACGCCCTCGGGCGTGAGCTACATGCTCGAGAACCGCGAGACGATGCTGCACATGTTCCCCGAGATCTTCGCCAAGAACCGGGTGCAACGCGTGAGCCGCTATCCCGAACGGCTCCATGCGAGCCTGTCGGCCTGCGCGCCGCCGGCCTGCGAGGGCGATCCGGTCGTGGCGGTCCTGACGCCCGGCATCCACAACTCGGCCTATTACGAGCACAGCTTCCTCGCCGACCAGATGGGCGTGGAGCTGGTCGAGGGGCACGACCTGCGCGTGGTCAACGGCCGGGTCGCGATGCGGACGACGCAAGGCTACAAGGCGATCGACGTGCTCTACCGGCGCGTCGACGACGACTTCCTCGATCCGATGAACTTCCGCACCGACAGCTATCTCGGCGTGCCCGGCATCTTCGACGTCTACCGCGCGGGCGGCATCACCATCGCCAACGCGCCCGGAACCGGGGTGGCCGACGACAAGGCGATCTACAGCTACATGCCCGAGATCGTGGAGTTCTACACCGGCGAGAAGCCGCTTCTGGAGAACGTGCCGACCTGGCGATGCTCGGCCCCCGACAGCCTCGCCTACGTGCTCGACAACCTGTCGGAGCTGGTCGTCAAGGAGGTGCACGGCTCGGGCGGCTACGGGATGCTGATCGGGCCGACCGCCTCGAAGAAGGAGCTGCGGGAGTTCCGCCGCAAGCTCGAGGCGCGGCCGGGCAACTACATCGCGCAGCCGACGCTGGCCCTGTCCACCGCGCCGATCTTCACCCGCGCGGGCCTGTCGCCCCGGCACCTGGACCTGCGGCCCTTCGTGCTCGTCTCCCCGAACGGGATCGAGATCACGCCGGGCGGGCTGACCCGCGTGGCGCTCAAGAAAGGCTCGCTCGTCGTGAACTCCTCGCAGGGCGGGGGCACGAAGGACACCTGGGTGCTGGAGGACGATTGATGACCGGCATCGCGACACGACGTCCCGCTTCCAGGGGGAGGGCCAGCCGATGCTAGGCAAGACCGCCGGCGGCCTCCTCTGGATGTTCCGCTACATGGAGCGGTGCGAGAATCTCGCCCGCCTTGTGGAGACCGGGCAGCGCATCGCGTTGACCCGACCCGACCGCGCCGACAGCGAATGGTCGAGCCTGCTCCAGACCGCCTCCTCCCGCGAGGCCTACGACATGCACCACGACGAGGTGACGGGGGAGGCGGTGATCGACTGGCTCCTGCGGGCGCGAGACAACCCGGCTTCGGTGATCAACTGCATCGCGCAGGCACGGATGAACGCCCGTCTCGTGCGCACGGCGATCACCCGCGAGGTCTGGGAATCCGTGAACGAGGCCTGGATGACGCTCGGCAGGGAGCTGTCAAGCCGGGTCTCCATGCGCGACCTGCAGCGTGTCCTCGGCGTGATCCGGCAGCGTTCGGCCTTCGTGCGCGGCGCGCTGCACGGCACCATGCTCCGGAACGATATCTACGACTTCGCCCGGCTCGGCACGTTCATCGAGCGGGCCGACGCCACGGCGCGGCTTCTCGACGTGAAGTACTACGTGCTGCTGCCCTCCGCGGCGGGCGTCGGCTCCTCGCTCGACAACGCGCAATGGGAGGTGATCCTGCGCGCCGTCTCCGCCGAGGGGGCCTACCGGATGGTGCATGGCCGCGTGCGGATGGCCTCCGACATCGCGCGGTTCCTGATGCTCGACAAGCGACAGCCGCGCAGCCTGTCCTTCTGCTACGAGAAGATCGGCGCCAATCTGGAATATCTCGAACGCGACTACGGCGTGCGGATGCCGTGCCACAACATGAGCGAGGCGATCTGCCAGGATCTCGACCGGGCCACGATCCACAGCATCATAGAGACCGGGCTGCACGAGTTCCTGCAGGACTTCCTGCGCCGCAACGCCAGTCTGGCCGCGAAGATCGAGCAAGATTACAGGTTCACCCAATGACCACTTCCCTGCAGATCCGGCACGCGACGACCTATCGATGGGACAGCCCGATCTCCTACGCGCTCCAGCAGCTCCGCCTGACGCCCAAGAACCGCTCCGGTCAGAAGGTCCGCGAATGGTCCACCTGGATCGACGGCGGCAAGGTCGAGGTGGAGTTCGACGACGCTCACGCCAATCGCACGCAGCTCGTCTCCGTCGAGCCGGGGCGCCAGGAGGTCACGATCGTGGCCGAGGGCCGGGTCGAGATCGAGGACGAGAACGGGATCATCGGTCAGCAGGGCGGCTACATGCCGCTGTGGATGTTCCTGCGGCCGACCGACCGGACCCGCCGCGGCCCCGGCACGCTGGCCTTTGCCCGGGAAGTCCGCGACACGACCGGTCAGCTCGAGCAGCTCCATCGTCTGTCGGCCACGATCCGCGAGAAGATCAAGTACGCCACCGGGACGACCGAGGTCACGATGACCGCGGAGGAGGCGGTGCAGAACGGCACCGGGGTCTGTCAGGATCACGCCCATATCTTCGTCACCGCCGCGCGCCTGCTGGACCGGCCGGCGCGCTACGTCTCGGGCTATCTCAAGATGGACGGCGTGGAGCGTCAGGACGCGACCCATGCCTGGGCGGAGGCCTATGTCGACGGCATCGGCTGGGTCGGGTTCGACATCTCCAACGGGATTTCGCCCGACGAACGCTACGTCCGCGTGGCGACCGGACTCGATTACAGCGACGCCGCGCCGATCTCGGGCATCCGCCGCGGCGCCGGAACGGAATCGCTATCCGTCGAGTTGACGGTATCCCAGTCGCAGCAATAGGCCCGTCCGCCCCGGCCCGAACCGCGGCCCAACCGGTATGCCAGCCAGGCGGCCCGCGGCGCCGCGAACGTGCCGCACCATCGAAACGGAACCCACTCCATGACCTATTGCGTCGGCCTGCAACTCGATCGCGGCCTCGTCTTCCTGTCCGACACCCGCACGAACGCGGGCGTCGACAACATCTCCACCTATCGCAAGATGCACACCTGGGAGGTGCCTGGCGAGCGGACGCTGGTTCTGATGACGGCGGGCAACCTCGCTACGACGCAAGCGGTGGTGAGCCTTCTGGACGAGCGCAACCTCGCTGCCGCCGAGCGGACCTCGACGCTGCTGACCGCGCCGTCGATGTTCCAGGCCGCGCGGCTGATCGGCGAGACGCTTCGCGACGTGATCACCGAGCAGGCCGGCAGCGGCGGCAAGCCTGCCTCCACCTTCAACGCGACGATGATCTTCGGCGGTCAGGTCAAGGGCAGCCCGCCGCGCCTCTACCTGATCTATCCCGAGGGCAACTTCATCGAAGCGCAGGCCGACACCCCGTTCTTCCAGATCGGCGAGACCAAGTACGGCCGCCCCATCCTCGTTCGCGCCTATGACCGCGAGATGACGTTCGAACGGGCGGTCAAGCTTCTGATGGTGAGCTTCGACTCGACGATCCGGGCCAACCTGTCGGTGGACGCGCCGCTCGACCTCCAGATCTACCGCAACGACAGCTTCGAGCTCGGCTATTCGCGCCGCATCCTCGACACCGACCCGGATTGGCGGGCGATCTGCGACGGGTGGTCCGACGCGCTCCGCAACGCGTTCGACAGCCTGCAGGACGTGACGCTCTGCCGCTGACGGCGCGCCTTGAAGCCCCCCGGGCGGCGACTACCCTGAAGCGCATGCTTCTCCGAACCCGCGATGTCGACAAGAGCTACGAGACCGCGGGCGGGCGTCAGCCGGTCCTGTCCGACGTGTCCTTCGACCTCGGGGCGGGCGAGACGCTGGCGTTGACGGGGGAGAGCGGTTCGGGAAAATCGACGCTGATGCACCTGCTCGCCGGGCTCGACACGCCGGATCGCGGCACGATCGAGATCGAGGGCACCGACATCGCCGCGCAGGACGATGCCGGGCGGGCGCGGCTCCGGCGGGGCACGGTCGGGCTGATCTTTCAGCAGTTCAACCTTATCCCCTCGCTCGACGTTCGCGACAACCTGTCGTTCCATGCGCGTCTGGCCGGGCGCGATCCGGGCGACGTGGCCGCGCTCGCCGAACGACTCGGCCTTTCGGACCATCTTCGCCGCTATCCCGAGCAGCTTTCGGGCGGGCAGCAGCAGCGGGTCGCCATCGGCCGCACGCTCCTCGCCGCGCCGCGCCTCGTTCTGGCCGACGAGCCGACCGGCAACCTCGACGAAGCGACGGGCGACGCGATGATCGCGCTGATGCGAGAATCGGTGACGCAGATGGGGGCGGCGCTCCTGATGGTGACGCATTCGACCCGGCTCGCGGCGCAGCTCGACCGTCGGCTGCATCTGCGCGCCGGTCGTCTGGCGGAGGACCTGCCCGCATGAACCGCGCCGCGCTCGGCGCCCTTCTCGCGCATTGGCGGCGGCAACCGTTGCAACTGCTGACGCTCGTCGTGGGGCTCGCGCTTGCCACCGGGCTCTGGACCGGGGTGCAGGCGATCAACGCGCAGGCGCGGCTCGACTACGCGGAGGCGGCCGCCACGCTCGGGCAGGACGACCTGCCCCGGATCGAGGGCGACCTCTCGCTCGACGACTTCGCCACACTTCGCCGCGCCGGCTGGCCGGTGACGCCGGTGATCGACGGCACGCCGCCCGGCCCCCGTCTCCGCGTGCTCGGCATCGACCCCTTCACCGCGCCGCAGAACGGCGCGACGCCGGACCTGACCGACACGGCGGACCTGACGGCGTTCCTCGACGGCCGCCTCGTCTTCGCGGCGGAGGGGACGGAGGTGCCCGAAAGCCTGCCGGAGGTGCGGCGGATCGCGAACCTCGCCCCCGGCCTCGTCGTGGCCGACATCCTCGCGGCGCAGGCGATCCTCGGAACCGGACGGATCGACCACATGCTGATTCTGCCGGAGGCGCGAGGCGATCTACCGCCGCTCGCGGAGCTTCTGCCCGATGCGGAGCGGGTGGAGGCGCTTGCAGGGAGCGAGATCGGGCGACTGACCGACAGCTTCCACCTCAACCTCACGGCGTTCGGCCTGCTGGCTTTCGCGGTCGGCCTCTTCATCGTCCACGCCGCGATCGGCCTCGCCTTCGAGCAGCGCCGGCCGCTTTTCCGCACGTTGCGTGCCCTGGGCCTGCCGGCGGCGCGGCTGACGCTGCTGCTCGCGGCCGAACTCGTGGCTTTCACGCTGTTGGGCGGCGCGCTCGGGATCGTGCTGGGCTACGGGATGGCGGCCTTTCTGCTGCCCGGCGTCGCCGCGACGCTATCGGGCCTCTACGGGGCAAGCGTCGAGGGCGGGCTGACGCTCGCGCCGGCCTGGTGGCTCTCGGGTTTCGCGATGGCGGGGATCGGGCTCGCGGTCGCGGGCAGCCAAAGCCTTTGGCAGCTCGCGCGCCTGCCCGTGCTGGCGCCGGCCATGCCCCGGGCCTGGGCGCGGGCGCGGCTCTCGACGCTGCGCCGTCAGGGCGCCGGCGGGCTCGTCCTCCTCCTCGCCGCGGCGCTTGTCGCGATCTTCGGAACCGGGCTCGTCGCGGGTTTCGTCTGCCTCGGCGCGCTTCTTCTCGGGGCCGCGCTCCTGCTGCCGCCGGTCCTGTCGGCCGTGCTGTCCTTCGGGGCGCGGCGCGCGAAGGGCGCACTCGCGCAGTGGCTCTGGGCCGACACGCAGCAGCAACTGCCGGGTTTGAGCCTCGCGCTGATGGCGCTCCTCCTCGCGCTCGCCGCGAATATCGGGGTTGGAACGATGGTGGGCAGTTTCCGCGACACCTTCACCGGCTGGCTCGACCAGCGTCTCGCGGCGGAGCTCTATGTGCGCACCGTGGACGAGGCGCAGGCGACGGAACTGCGTGCATTCCTGGAGGGCCGGGTGGATGCGATCCTGCCCATCGTCGGCACGGAGACCTCGTTCGAGGGCATGCCGGGGGATCTCTACGGGCAGCCCGACGATCCGACCTTTCGGCGGAACTGGCCGCTTCTGGATGCAGGGCCGGAGGTCTGGGACCGCCTCGCCGCCGGCGAGGGCGCGCTCGTCAACGAGCAGCTCGCGCGCCGAACGGGTTTCTGGTCCGGCGCGGAGGTCGACCTCGGTGCGGGCGGACGACGCGAGGTGCTGGGCGTTTACTCGGATTACGGCAACCCGCGCGGTCAGGCGATCCTGACGCTCGACGCGTTCCGCGTGGCGGTGCCGGACATGCCGGAGACGCGCTTCGCGCTGCGGGTTCCTCCGGCGGAGGTGCCGGCGCTTGCCGACGCGATCGCGGCCCGGTTCGATCTGCCCGAGGACGGGCTGGTGGATCAGGCCGCGCTCAAGGGCTTCTCGCTCGACGTCTTTGAGCGGACCTTCGCGGTGACCGCCGCGCTCAACGTCCTGACGCTCGTGGTCGCGGGTTTCGCGCTCTGGGCGTCGCTCACCACGCTCGGCACGATGCGCCTGCCGCAGGTGGCACCGGTCTGGGCGCTGGGGCTGACGCGGCGGGGACTGGCGCTCGCGGATCTCGCGCGCGCCCTGATCCTCGCGGCGTTCACCGCCGTGCTGGCGATCCCGACCGGGGTGGCGCTGGCCTGGGTCCTGCTGGCCGTGGTCAACGTGCAGGCCTTCGGCTGGCGCCTGCCGCTTCTGGCCGATCCCGGCGGCTGGGCGGTGCTGTCGCTCTGGGCGATCGTCGCGGCGGCGCTGGCGGCGGCGCTGCCGGTCTGGCGGCTCTGGCGGATGCCGCCCGCGCAACTGGTGCAGGTCTTCGTGCATGAACGCTAGGGTTCTTCTGCTCGTCCTGTTCCTCCCCGTGTCGGCGCTGGCGCAGGGTTTCGCCGGGCTTGGGCAGGGGGCGGGCGGCTTCACGATGCCGGATCCGGGGCGGGATCTGCGCTTTCCGGCCGATCACGGGGCGCATCCCGATTTCCGCACCGAATGGTGGTACGTCACGGCCGCGCTCTCCGGGGCGGACGGGCGCGAATACGGCGTGCAATGGACGCTGTTCCGCTCCTCGCTCGCGCCGGGCGGACCGCAGGTCTGGATGGCGCATCTGGGCGTGACCACGCCAGAGGCCCATGTTTCCGGCGAACAACTTGCCCATGACGGGACGGGGCAGGCGGGCGTGCGCGTCGCGCCCTTCGAGGCTTGGCTCGACGATTGGCGCCTCTGGTCGGAGGACGGTGGCATCGCCGACCTCCGCCTTGCCGCCGGAACGGCGGAGGCGGGTTACGACCTCGCACTCCGTGCCGAGGGGCCGATCGTGCTGCACGGCGAGAACGGGTATTCGGTCAAATCCGCCTCGGGTCAGGCCAGCCGATACTATTCGCAGCCCTTTTACGCCGTGACCGGCACGCTCCACCTTCCGTCCGGCCCGGTGGAGGTGACGGGGCGGGGCTGGCTCGACCGGGAATGGTCGTCGCAATTCCTCGAGGAGGATCAGGCGGGCTGGGACTGGTTTTCGCTGCATTTCGAGAGCGGCGCGCGGCTGATGGCCTTCGTGCTCCGTGGCCCGGAGCCGTTCCACTACGCCTCCTGGATCGCGCCGGACGGCACGACGACGCCCTATTACGGCGACGCATTGTCCGCCGAGCCTCTGGAGGTCGCGGAGGTGGAGGGACGGGAGGTTCCGGTCCGGTGGCGCCTGCGCCTGCCTGCGCGCGAGCTGAACGTGACGGTGGACGCGGTGAACGCGCAGAGCTGGCAGGACACGCTGTTCCCCTATTGGGAGGGACCGGTCCGCGCGGAAGGAAGCCACCCGGGGCGCGGCTATCTGGAGATGACGGGTTATGAGTGATCCGTTCCACGACCTCGGCGCGTTGCATGCACATGTCTGGGACCGTCTGGCGCAGGGCGCGGCAGAGGCCGGCGATCCGTTCCACGTCGCGATGCTCGCGACCTCGGGTGCGGAAGGTCCGGAGGCGCGGATGGTCGGGTTCCGCCGCGCGGAGCGCGGGACGGCAGAGGTCGAGGTGCAGTCCGACATCCGCACGGCCAAGGTCCGCGCGACCGAGAGGGATCCGCGCGCCGCGCTCCTGTTCTGGGATCCGGAGGCGCAGGTGCAAATCCGGCTTTCGATCGAGATGCGGCTCGTCGCGTCGGACCCGGAACGCTGGCGCGCCCTGCCGGACGCGGCCCGCCTCAACTACGGCACCGATCCCGCCCCCGGCACGCCGGTCCATACCCCCGAAGCCGTGACCCGGACGTCCGACCCCGCACGTCACGTCGCCCTCGTCGGGAGCGTTTGTCGGATCGACGCCCTGTCGCTCGCGCACGATCCGCATCGACGCGCGATCTTCGAGGCCGGGGCGGCCCGGTGGGTCGCGCCTTGACCCGATAACGGTTCCTTCACGCCCGCTGCCTATGCCCCGCCCTGGGAGGTGTCGGACATGGACAACAGCAAGCGCCCGATCATCATCAAGAAGAAGAAGGTCGTGGGCGGCGGTCATCACGGCGGCGCCTGGAAGGTCGCCTATGCCGATTTCGTGACCGCGATGATGGCGTTCTTCATGCTGATGTGGCTCCTCAACGCAACGAGCGAGCAGCAGCGCAAGGGGCTGGCCGACTACTTCAGCCCGACCGTCGCGCTCAGCACGACCTCCGGCGGCGGCGACGGCGCGATGGGCGGCCGGTCGGCTCACGCGGACTCGACCATGGTCCAGATCGGCCGGGGCGGGATCACCTCCTCCGAGAAGCACGGGACGACCGAGCAGGAGGACGCCGAACTCGAGGCGATCGCCGCCTCCGTGATGGGCAAGGGCGGTGACAGCCTGCTCGACGAGGCGATCCTGCGGCACGTCGCCATACGCCTGACGGACGAGGGGCTGGTCCTCGAATTCTTCGACCTGCCCGGCTCGCCGCTCTTCGAGGGGACGACGCCGACCCCGCTTCTGCGGGCCCTTCTGGCCGCCGTGGCCGGCGAAATCCGGCAGACGCCCAAGGCTATCTCGATCGAGGCCTACACGGCCGCCGAACCGCTGGTCACGCGCAAGCCGCGCGCCTGGGAGGTATCTTCGGAGCGCGCACATGCGCTGCGTCGGGCGCTGCCGGCCGCCGGGGTCAGCGACGCGCGCATCGTCCGCGTCACCGGCCATGCCGACCGCCGGCCGGCCGTCGCCGAGCCGACCGCCGTCCGCAACAACCGGGTCGAGATCGTGGTGCTGCGGGATCGCGTCGCGCCCCGCCGCTATGCCGGGCCCGATCGGGAATAACCCCGTTAGCCAGACCTTAACTCCGGGCCGTCAATGGTCGCCCCGACCGGCGGCACGACTCGCTCCGACGACATCACGAGACCCAGAAAGGACCTCTCATGACGATCTCCTCCTCCCTCAACGCCGGTGTGTCGGGGTTGAACGTCAATGCGAGCCGGCTCGCGACGATCTCCGACAACATCGCGAACTCCTCGACCTATGGCTACAAGCGGGCCACGTCGGACTTTCACTCGCTCGTGTCGGGCGACAACCGGGGCACGTATTCGGCCGGCGGCGTCCGGGCGACCACGGGGCGCGACGTCTCGCAGAACGGCTCCCTCGTCACGACGAACAACGCCACCGATCTCGCCGTCACCGGCCGCGGGATGCTGGCCGTGACGCCGATCTCCGCGGTGGAGAATGGCAGGGCGGACCTGCCGTTCCAGATGACAACCACCGGATCGTTCCGCCCGGACAAGAACGGCGTCCTGCGGACCGACAGCGGTCTGGCGCTTCTGGGCTGGCCGGCGGCCAAGGACGGGTCGA
The DNA here is from genome assembly GCF_947494025.1 of uncultured Jannaschia sp. Lineage (GTDB taxonomy): Bacteria > Pseudomonadota > Alphaproteobacteria > Rhodobacterales > Rhodobacteraceae > Jannaschia. The sequence goes on along the minus strand of NZ_CANLTQ010000001.1, from coordinate 462,366 downwards.
TCCCCAATGTCATGCGGGACACCCCGAGCAGCCTGGTCCCCGTCCGCGTGGAATTGACCGAGTTCGAAGGCGATCCCACGACCAAGATGTCGCTTGGCGTGAACCTGCCCGCGAGCGCGACGGCGGATGGTGAAAGCGGCGACTCCTATCCGCTGCAGATGGAGTACTTCGGCAACCTGGGCGAGTCGCAGGCTCTCGATATCAAGTTCACGCCGGTCCTTCCGGCGCCGGGCGACCTGCCCACGAACGAGTGGACAATGACCATCGTCGACAAGTTCGATCCGGCCGCGACGCCAAGCACCTTCACGTTGACTTTCGCCGACGGGTCCGGAACGGGCGGCACCCTCGCCGACGTCAAATCGACGCCCGCCGGCCTTTACGACGACACCACGGGCCTCATAAGCCTCAACGTCATAAGCGGTCCGATCGAGATCGAGATCGGCAAGTACAACGACACCAAGGGCCTGTCGCAGCTCGGCGACACCTATGCGCCGGTGGCGGTCAGCAAGAACGGCTCCCCCGTGGGCAAATTAACGTCGGTGGAGGTCGATCCGAACGGCCGCGTGGTCGGCCTCTACGACAGCGGTCTGTCCCGAACGCTCTACAAGCTTCCCGTGGTCGATGTCACGAACCCGGACGGTCTCAAGGCCCTCCCCAACCAGACCTACACGCTCTCCAGCGAAAGCGGCCCGCTCTACCTGTGGGACGCGGGGACCGGGCCCGTGGGCGAGATCATGGGCTATTCGCGGGAGGAAAGCACGACCGACGTGGCCGGGGAGCTCACCAACCTCATCAAGACCCAGCGATCCTACAGCTCCAACGCGAAGGTCATCCAGACCGTCGACGAGATGTTGCAGGAAACCACCAACATCAAGCGCTGATCCCGCCACGCTAGGAGCCGGCCATGAGCATCTCGTCTTCCCTGAACTTCGCCGCGGCCGGTCTCGGTGCGACCGCCCAGCGGGCGGAGAACGTCGCCCGCAACGTGGCGAACGCGGACCATCCGGGCTATGCGCGGCGTGCCAGCGCCGTCGTGGGCACGGGCGTCGGCGCCCCGGGCGCCAGCCTGCAAATCCTGCGCGAGGTCGACCCCCGCCTTGTCCAGCTCCGGCGCGAAGCGCAGTCCCAGGAGGCCGGCGCCTCCGTCGCGCAAGCCTTTCAGGCGCGCCTCGACGCGGAGATCGGCGATCCGGACGCGGCCGGAAGCCTGCAGGACCGTCTGGCCAAGCTCGATGCCGCCTTCGTCGCCGCGGCGTCGAACCCGTCGAGCGCGGCGGGCCTCGCCAACGTCTCGCGCGCCGCGGCGGGCGTCGCCGAGAAGCTGAACGCGCTCGATACCGTGGTGCAATCGTCCCGCCAGAAGGCGGAAACGGATATCGCCAAGACGGTGGAGCAGCTCAACGCCGATCTGGAAGGCGTGCAGCGGCTCAACCGCGACATCGTGCGGCTGGGCGACGGCGGCGGGCAGGACAAGGCCGACCTTCTCGATCAGCGGTCCCTGCTCATCGACCGCATATCGCAGCAGATTCCCGTGCGCGAGTTGACCCGCGACCGCGGCGCCGTCGCGCTGGTCTCCGAGGGGGGCATGCTGCTTCTCGACACGTCGCCGGCCAAGCTGGAGTTCGACGCCCGCGCGCCGATCTCGGCGGACATGACGGTCGGCAACGGGCTCTACGGTCTCGAGATGAACGGTGAGCCCGTCCGGGGCGACCTCTTCAAGGGCGGGCGGCTGGACGCGCTCTTCGCGATCCGCGACGAAACCGCCCCGCTCGCGACCGAGCGGCTGGACTCCCTGGCCGGCGAGCTGATCGGGCGCTTCGGCGACGCCGCCGTCGATCCGAGCCTCGCCGCGGGCGAGCCCGGCCTTTTCACCGACGACGGCGCCGTGCTGAACCCGACGACCTCCGCGGGCCTTGCCGGGCGGATCGAGGTGAACGCGCTCGTCGCGCCCGACCGGACGGATCAGCATTGGCGTCTGCGCGACGGCCTCGGCACGGCGGCAATCCAGGGGACAGGGGCGGAGACCGGGCTGCTGCTGGCCTACGGCTCGGCGCTGGCCGACCATGCCCGTCCGCTCGGAGCGGGCTTGCCGGACGTCGCGGCCGACATGGTCGGTCACACGAGCGCGCTGCGTTCGCTCATCTCGGCCGACCGGCTGCAGGCCGACAACCGGCTCGGCACGGCCTCAACGCTCGCCACCTCGCGGGCGGAGCAGCGCGACGGCGGGGCGGTCGATGTCGACGCCGAGATGCGCCGTCTCATCGAGATCGAGCAGGCCTACGCGGCCAATGCCCGCGTGATCCAGGCCGCCGGCGCCATGATCGACCGCCTGATGGAGCTTTGAGATGATGACGAACAATTCCCTCCTGCCGCTCCTCACGGGCCGGGACCATTCCGGCGCGTCGCGGTCGCGCATCGAGACGATGACGCAGGAGATGGGCACCGGCCGCGTCGCCGATGTGGGCCAGGCGCTGTCGAGCGATTTCTCCGCTCTGTCGCAGATTTCGCACGCGCTTCGCACCACCGATGCCCGAGCCGCCTCGCTGGGCAACGCCGCGATCTGGCTCGACGTGATGCAGGGATCGATGGACCGGATCGAGCAGGCGGGCACGGCGATCCGCGACAAGCTGGTGGCTGCCCTGACGCCGACGGGCTACCTTTCGGTCGACAACCTTTCGGTCGTGGCGCAAGGGGCGATGAACGACATCGTTTCCGCGCTGGGACGTACGCATGACGGGCGCGGCATCTTCACCAACGGCGATCCGGGCGGCCGGGCGCCCGTCGACGTGGATGTGCTGCGCGCCGAGACGCAGGCGCTGGCGGCGGGCGCGACCGACATCGCTTCGCTGATGACAGCGTTTGACGACTATTTCGCCCAGGGCGGCGCTTTCGAGACCAACGCGCTGCGCGCCTTCCCGGCCGACCCGATGCAGTTTCCGATCGGCGAGGGGAAGTCGATCGGCATACCTGTCTCGGCCGGCGACGAGTCGGTTCGCGAGGCGTTGAAGGAAGCGGCGCTTGTCGCGGCGCTGCCCGACCTCGGGTTTCCGGTCGGCGGTATGGAGCTCGCCGAGTTGACCACGATCCTGCCTGCGCGCGCGGCGGCGGCCTCGACCAAGCTGGCGACCAGCCGCGCCGTCATCGGCACGGTCGAGGAGCGGGTCGATCACATCCGCAAGGATCTCGATCAGGAGCGGACGAAACTCGAGACCCGCAGGTCCGACACGATCAGCGCCGATCCCTATGACACGGCGACGCGCCTTCAGAACGAGATGACGCGGCTCGAGACGCTCTACGCGATCACGGCCCGCAAGTCGCGGCTGCGGCTGACGGACTACCTTCGTTGAGCGTGGCCCGCATGATCGCCGTGATCCGGGGGGCCATGCTGCTCGCAGCGCTGCTCCTTGCCGGGTCGCAGGTCGCCGCCCAGTCGATCCGCATCAAGGACCTCGTGGAGTTCGACGGCGTGCGCGGCAACGACCTCGTGGGTTACGGGCTCGTGGTCGGGCTGAACGGGACGGGCGACGGCCTCAGGAACGCGCCGTTCACCGAGGAGATCATGACGAACATCCTCGAGCGGCTCGGGGTGAATGTCACCGGCGAGCAGTTCCGCCCGAAGAACGTCGCGGCCGTGATCGTCACCGCCACGTTGCCGCCCTTCGCGCGCAGCGGAAGCCGGGTGGACGTCACCGTTTCGGCCATCGGCGACGCGGACAGCCTCCTTGGCGGCACGCTGGTGATGACGCCGCTCACCGCGGCGGACGGCGAAATCTACGCCGTCGCGCAGGGTACGATCATCTCGGGCGGCGTGACCGCGAAGGGTGACGCGGCCTCCGTGACCGAGGGGGTTCCGACCGCGGGCGTGGTGCCGGCGGGCGGACGCGTCGAGCGGGAGGTCGATTTCGACTTCACCTCTATGAACCAGATCCGCCTTGCCCTCCGCGAGCCGGACTTCACCACCGCCTCGCGGATCGAGCGGGCCGTGAACGACGAGATCGGCCGCGACGTGGCGCAGATGCTCGATGCCGGCACCGTCTTGCTCGACATCGCGCGGACCGGACGGCGATCGCCCGCCCACGCGCTTTCGGCGATCGAGAACGTCACGATCACGCCGGAGCACAAGGCCCGGGTCGTCGTCGACCAGGCCTCGGGCACGATCGTCATGGGCTCGACTGTTCGGATCTCGGAAGTCGCGGTGTCGCAGAACAACCTGACGCTCCGGATCGAGGAGGCGCCCCTCGTGGTGCAGCCGAACCCGTTCTCCGACGGGCAGACCGTCGTCGTGCCGCGCACCGGCGTGGCCATGCAGGAGGAGGCGGGCCCGGGCCTTGCGCTGGTGCAGGGCGGCACGACGCTTTCGGACGTGATCGCGGGACTCAACGCGCTCGGCGTGTCGGCGCGGGACATGATCGACATCCTCAAGAGCATCAAGGCCGCGGGTGCCCTTCATGCGGAATTCGTCGTCCGCTAGAGGCATCCCGCGCCCGCAATCGGCCGCCCCCGCCTTGTGACGGCAGGGGGCGGCCTATACATCGCCCGTCATGCCCGGACCTCTCCGCCTTCCCTTCGTTTCCCGTGCGCCTCGGGTCACCGTGCTCCGCCTGCGGGGCGTGATCGCGGCCAATGCCTCCCCCGGAAGCCTGAACCACGAGGCGCTGGCCCCGCTGGTCGAGCAGGCGTTCCGCAAGGGCAGGCCGACGGCGGTGGCGCTCGCCATCAATTCGCCGGGGGGCTCGCCCGTGCAATCCTCGCTGATCGCCGCGCATGTCCGCAGGCTCGGCGACGAGCTGTCGATGCCGGTCCATGCCTTTGTCGAGGACGTGGCGGCCTCGGGCGGCTACTGGCTCGCCACGGCGGCGGACGACATCTGGGTCGACGAAAGCTCCATCACCGGCAGCATCGGCGTCATCTCCGCGGGCTTCGGCTTTCCGGACCTCCTGTCGCGGGCCGGGGTCGAGCGGCGCGTGCATACGGCGGGCGAGGACAAGTCGATCCTCGATCCGTTCCGCCCGGAGCGGGCCGAGGACATCGCCCGCCTGAAGGCGATCCAGGCGCGCATCCACGAGTCATTCAAGGCGCAGGTCCGCACCCGGCGCGGCGCCCGGCTCGACACGACGCGCGACCTTTTCACCGGCGAGATCTTCGTAGGCGCGGAGGGCGTCGAGGCGGGGCTCGCCGACGGGATCGGCCATGCGCGCACCAAGCTGCGCGAGCTTTACGGCAAGAACGCGCAGCTTCGCATGATTGCGGTGAAGCGACCGCTCCTGCAACGCTTCGTCCCATCGGTCGCGGCCGAGACGATGGCGGGAATCGAGGATCGGGCCGCCTGGGCCCGGTTCGGCCTCTGATGATCGTGAAAGCCGTCACGCTCTTCCTCATCGTCATGGCCGTCCTCGCGATGTTCGGCCGGCTCCGCCTTCCGCGACCCGGCAGGCGGGTCGGCGGGAAATGTCCGCGCTGCGGCGCGCCGCGGGTCGGGCGCGGTCCGTGCCCCTGCGAAAAGGGGTAGTACCGATGTGGCTCGAGTTCCTGATGGTCGCCGCGGGGCTGGTGATCCTGATCTTCGCTGGCGACGCGCTGGTGAAGGGCGCCGTGAACCTCGCGCTCAGGCTCGGCATTCCGGCGCTGGTCGTGAGCCTGACCGTGGTGGCCTTCGGCACCTCCGCGCCGGAGTTGCTGGTCAGCGTGCAGGCCATGCTGGGCGGGGCGCCGGGACTGGCGCTCGGCAACGTGGTCGGCTCGAACACGGCGAACGTCCTGCTGGTGCTCGGCATTCCCGCCCTGATCGCGGCCATGCGGACCGGCGGCTGCGACGTGCGGCGGGACTATCTTCTGATGATGGCCGCGACCGTGCTCTTCATCGCGCTCTGCCTGACCGGGACACTGCGGTGGTGGCACGGCGTGATCCTGCTTTCCGCGCTCGCCATCACGCTCGTCGTGACGTTCCGCTCCTCCCGCGGGGAGGATGTGCAGGTGGAGGGGGTGGAGCCGGGGCTGCCGGGCACACGGCTGGCGATCTATCTCGGTCTCGGGCTCGTCGGTCTGCCGCTCGGTGCGAACCTGCTGGTCAGCGGCGCGACGGAGATTGCGCGCACCTTCGGCGTCAGCGAGACGGTGATCGGGCTCACGCTCGTCGCCGTCGGCACGTCGTTGCCGGAACTTGCCACGACGGTGATGGCGGCGATCCGGCGACACGCCGACGTGGCGCTCGGCAACGTGATCGGATCGAACCTCTTCAACCTTCTTGCGATCATGGGGATCGCCGTGCTGTTCGGCCCGGTTCCGATCAACGGCACGTTCCTGACGGTGGACCTGCCGGTGATGCTCGGCGCCTCGCTCCTCCTCGTGCCGGTCGTCTTCTTCGGCCGCGACATCACGCGGATCGGGGGCGCGGCGCTCACGACGCTCTACGCGGCCTACCTCTTGGTGGCCCTGTCGTGAGGGCGCTCGTCACGGGGGCCGGCCGGCGGCTCGGCGCCGCGATGGCGGTGGAGCTCGCCCGCATGGGGCATGACATCGCCGTGCACTACGCGGGCAGCGCGGACGGCGCGGCGGAGACCGTCGCCGAGGTCGAGGGCGCCGGGCGTCGGGGCGTCGCGCTGCAGGCGGACCTGCTGGAGCTCGACGCCTGCGAGGGCCTGGTCGGCCTCGCGTCGGAAGCGCTCGGCGGGCCGCTCGACGTGCTGGTGAACAACGCCTCGATCTTCGATCACGACACGCTCGCTTCGGCCACGCGGAACACGTGGGACCGGCATCTGGGCGCGAACCTCCGCGCGCCCTTCGTCCTGACGCAGGCCTTCGCGGCGCAGGCCCCGGCCGCCGGGGAGGCGGACGGCGAAGCGGTGGCGCGGGCCTGCATCGTCAACATCGTGGACCAGCGGGTGTGGAAACTGACGCCCGAGTTCATGACCTATACGCTGGCGAAAGCCGGCCTCTGGACGCTGACGCAGACGGCGGCGCAGGCGCTGGCCCCGGCGATCCGGGTGAATGCCATCGGCCCTGGCCCGACCTTGCGCGCCGCGCGCCAGAGCGAGGCGCATTTCGCCGCGCAGCGGGCGGGCGTGCCCCTCGCGCGCGGGGCCAACCCCGACGAGATCAACGACGCGCTGCGCTACCTCGTCACCTCGAGATCGGTGACCGGGCAGCTTATCTGCGTCGACGGAGGCCAGCATCTCGGCTGGCGGACGCCGGACGTGATCGGGGTGGAAACGCGTCCGGACAAGGCCTAGATCCGCGTCCTGCTTGGGAAATTTCTCCACGCATCGCGGGCAGGGCCGAAAGAAGCTCCGGTCTCGCGCAAAACCGGGATGCGGTGGATCCCGACGCATAATTTCATACGCAGATTCAGGATGATAGCGTCTCAATGTAAATGAACGGTTTGTAAAGCATGTGTGACAAAGGCCCTGATATGTAAGGCCCAATATAAATCGCTCCCAGATCTATCCACAGGCGGAGAGGGGGCCCTTGGGACAACCCGGCCTCTTGCGTTTCGGGGCAATCATCAGGGCGAAATCGGAGAATCACGACGGCATGAGCGAGACGGTCAAGGATACGGGCCCCGAGGTCATCAAGCGCTTCCTCCGGACGCTCGACGGGTCGCCCGGCGTCTACCGGATGCTCGATGCGGAGAACCGCATCCTTTATGTCGGCAAGGCACGGAACCTGAAGAACCGGGTGGCGAACTATGCGCGGCTGCAGGGCCATTCGGGGCGTATCCGGCGCATGATCTCCGAAACCGCGTCGATGATGGTGCTGACCACCAATACCGAGCTCGAGGCGCTGCTGCTGGAGCAGAACCTCATCAAGCAGCTCAAGCCGCGCTACAACGTGCTGCTGCGCGACGACAAGTCGTTCCCCAATATCGAGGTGACGACGGCGCACGAATTTCCGATGATCCGCAAGCATCGCGGGCGGCGCACGAAGGAAAGCCAGTTCTTCGGCCCCTTCGCGAGCGCTGGCGCGGTGAACCGCGTGCTCAACCAGCTGCAGCGCGTGTTTCTGCTCCGGAACTGCTCGGACAGCGATTTCGAGACACGGACGCGGCCCTGCCTGAACTACCAGATCAAGCGCTGCAGCGCGCCCTGTGTCGGCCTGATCGGCGCGGACGACTACGCGTCCTCCGTCCGGGATGCGGAGCGGTTCCTGCGTGGCGAGACGACCTCGATCCAGGAAAAGCTCGCCGCCGAGATGAACGCGGCCTCCGCCGAGATGGAGTTCGAGCGCGCGGCCGCGTTGCGCGACCGGATCAAGGCGCTGACCAACGTGCAGTCGGTGCAGGGCGTCAATCCGCAGGGCGTGCCGGAGGCCGACGTGATCGGCCTGCACATGGAGGGCGGGCAGGCCTGCATCCAGGTCTTCTTCATCCGCGCCAACCAGAATTGGGGCAACAGCGACTTCTACCCCCGCATCTCCGAGGACAACACGCCGTCGGAGGTGGTGGCCGCCTTCCTGGGCCAGTTCTACGAGGGCAAGGAGCCGCCGCGGCTCATCCTTCTCTCCGACGGGATCGAGGAGGGGGACCTGATGGCCGAGGCGCTGTCGGATCGCGCCGGTCGCAAGGTGCAGCTCCTCGTGCCGCAGCGGGGCGAGAAGCACGAGCTGGTGCAGGGCGCGATCCGCAACGCGCGCGAAAGCCTCGGCCGGAAGATGTCGGAAAGCGCGACGCAGGCCCGCCTGCTCGAAGGCATGGCCGCCGCCTTCGACCTCGCCGCGCCCCCCCGGCGGATCGAGGTCTACGACAACAGCCACATCCAGGGCGCCTACGCGGTCGGCGCCATGATCGTCAGCGGGCCGGACGGGCTGGAGAAGTCGCAGTACCGCAAGTTCAACATCAAGGATGCGGAGCTGACCCCCGGCGACGACTTCGCGATGATGAAGGAAGTGCTGTCGCGCCGGTTCAAACGGCTCCTGAAGGAGGACCCGGAGCGCCGGAGCGGGATGTGGCCCGATCTCCTGTTGATCGACGGCGGGGCGGGGCAGGTCTCCGCCGTACGCGAGATCATGCGCGACCTCGGCGTGGAGGACGTGCCGATGGTGGGCGTGGCCAAGGGCATCGACCGCGACCAGGGCAAGGAGGAGTTCCACCGCACCGGACGGCGGCCCTTCGCGCTGCAACGGAACGACCCGGTCCTTTATTTCGTCCAGCGCCTGCGCGACGAGGCGCACCGCTTCGCCATCGGCACGCACCGCGCCAAGCGGGCCAAGGCGTTCACCGCCAATCCGCTCGACGAGGTGACGGGCGTGGGTCCGGGCCGCAAGCGCGCGCTGCTCGCGCATTTCGGCTCGGCCAAGGCCGTATCCCGCGCCGCGCTCGCCGATCTGAAGGCGGTGGACGGTATCTCCGACGCGCTGGCGGAGGCCATTCACCATCACTTCCACGAACGCGGCTAGCGGCCCCCGCGCAGCCGCGCTAGAACGCGGTGCAATGACTTGGACCGTGCCGAATATCCTGACCGTGCTGCGGCTTTTCGCGGCCCCCGGCGTGGCCGTCATGTTCCTGTTCTTCGCGCGTCCCTGGGCCGACTGGTTCGCGCTCGTCCTGTTCGTGACGGCGGCGGTGACGGACTGGTTCGACGGATATCTCGCGCGCGAATGGGATCAGGAAAGCAAGTTCGGCGCGATGCTCGACCCGATCGCGGACAAGGCGATGGTGGTGATCGCGCTTCTGGTCATCACCGGCTTCTCGGGCATGAACCCGTGGATCCTGCTGCCGGCGACGATCATCCTGTTCCGGGAAGTCTTCGTCAGCGGCCTGCGCGAGTTTCTCGGGAACACGGCGGGGCTGCTGAAGGTCACGCCGCTCGCGAAGTGGAAGACGACGGCGCAAATGGTTTCGCTGGCCGTCCTGTTTTCCACCGGTATCTTCGAGCATCATTTCGCCGAACGCATCTTCGGCATGGATCCGGGGACGCTGGGCGCCATCCTGTCGGGCGAGCTGCCGGACGAGCTGAACCTCAACCTGCTGCTGTGGATGCAGGACGTGACATTCTATGCGGGCGTCCTGCTGCTCTGGGTGGCGGCGGCGCTGACCGCGCTGACGGGCTGGGACTACTTCGCCAAGGCGCTCCCCTTTCTGCGAGACAAGACGGCATGAAGGTACAGGTTCTCTACTTCGCGTGGCTCCGCGAGCGGATCGGACAGGGACGGGAGGTCGTGGAGACCGAGGCCGCCACCGTGGCCGACCTCGTCGCGGAGCTGCGCGCGCGGGAGGAGCGCTACGATCTGGCCTTCTCCGACATGGGCGCGATCCGCTGCGCCGTGGATCAGGCGCTGGCGCCCGTCGAGACGCCGCTCGACGGTGTGCGTGAGGTGGCCTTCTTTCCGCCGATGACCGGTGGCTGAATCCTCGTCGATCCGCGTCGTCGTGAGCGAGGCCGATTTCGACCTCGGCGCGGAAGCGGCGCGTCTGGAAGCGGGCGAGGAGACCGGCGCGGTCGTCACCTTCACCGGACGGGTCCGCGGCGGCGGCGGCCTGCGGCGAATGGTGATCGAGCATTACCCGGGCATGACCGAACGGGCGCTGACCGAGATCGCCGGGGAGGCCGCTCGCCGCTGGCCGCTCTCCGGCACGATGATCTACCACCGCCACGGTTCCCTTGCGCCGGGCGACCGCATCATGATGGTCGCCACCGCCTCGCGACACAGGGAGGCGGCCTTCGCGGCGGCTTCGTTCCTGATGGATTACCTGAAATCGCGCGCCCCCTTCTGGAAGAAGGAGGAGACCGACGACGGCGCCGATTGGGTTGCCGCGCGGGACGCCGACGAGGCCGCGCTCGAACGCTGGAACGAATAAAAGGGGAACGACATGGATCTCGGGATCAAGGGAAAGAGGGCGCTGGTCTGCGCCTCGTCGAAGGGGCTCGGCCTCGGTTGCGCCACGGCGCTGGCGGAAGCGGGGGTCGACCTTGTGATGAATGCACGCGGCGCCGAAGCGCTGGAGACCGCGGCGTCGGATCTGCGTGAGCGGTTCGGCGTGGCGGTCGAGACGGTCGCGGGTGACGTGACAACCGAAGATGGCCGGGCGGCGCTGCTGGAGGTCGCGGGATCGCCCGACATCCTCGTGACCAATGCCGGCGGCCCGCCGCCGGGCGTCTGGTCGGACTGGGGCCGCGAGGACTTCATCCGCGCGCTCGACGCCAACATGCTGACCCCGATCGCGCTGATGACGGCGCTGCTGCCGTCGATGATGGAACGGGGCTGGGGCCGGGTGGTCAACATCACCTCGCAATCGGTGAAGGCGCCGATTCCCGCGCTCGGGCTTTCCAACGCGGCCCGGACAGGACTGACGGGCTATGTCGCGGGCACGTCGCGACAGGTCGCGTCCTCGGGGGTGACGATCAACAACCTGCTGCCCGGTATCCATGCGACGGACCGCGCGGTCAGTCTCGACACGGGGGTGAGCCGGCAGCAGGACATCTCCGTCGACGAGGCGCGCGCGCGGCGCGAGGCGACGATCCCCGCCCGCCGCTACGGCACGCCCGCCGAGTTCGGCGCTGCCTGCGCGTTCCTCTGCTCGGAGCATGCGGGCTTCATCGTGGGGCAGAACATCCTGCTCGACGGCGGCGGGACCAACGCAACGATCTGAGGAATGCGGCAACCTTGTTAGAGGCCGGCAGCCTCCGCCAATGGGTCGGAGGCTGCTTGGCGTGCCGCCGGACGACAGGTCGATCGGATCGTCCCACGCCGGTCGGCCGACCGCATCTTCCGGTGCGGGTTCAGACGCGGCGCTTTCGTCCCGGCACGACGGTCAGGGCGGCGATCACGACCGCCGCCGCCATCGCGAACAGCCCCACGAGGTCGAACCCGTTGCGCATTGTCACGGCAAGAAGCGCCCAGACGATCGCCACCCCGAAGGTCGCCCAGGGCCGCGCCCGAAGGATCGCGACGCCGATGCAGAGGGCAAGCCCGAGAAGCGCGATGGCCCAGCCCGTCGCGTCGAAGGGCGGCACGGCGAAACCCGTGAGCAAGACGCCGAGCGACACGCAGGCTGCCGCGCTGAGCCAGCCCGCGTAAAGGCCGACCGGCGTACCGAGCAGCCACCGGTCGCGCCATGGCGCCCGCAGAAGCGCGACGAGCGCGGTCCCCAGCATTGCCCAGATCAGGATCGTCGCCCAGAGCGGCGAGATCATCGCGACCGGAAGCCAGACCGCCCCGATGCCGAGACTCGCGACCAGCGGCCATCGCGTCGCGTCCCAGTCCGCATCCTCCGGCCGGCGCCACAACCCGTAGCCCGCCATCGCGACCAGCCAAAGATAGATCACCCCCCATATCGAGAAGGCGTAGCCCGCCGGGATGATCGGCGGGTCCGACGTGATGGCCGGAAACTGCGACGGGTCGTAGCCTCCGAAGCCCGGATTGAGGAGCGGCGAGACAGCGAAGGCCAGCGCGGCGAGGAGGACGAGAACGGCTTTGAGACGCATGCTCCGCATCTAGGCCGCGCGGGGGGCGCGGCGAGGACCGGGCCTCACTCGGTCCACCGCACCTCGGTCAGGTCGTTCGCCTGCGTCGGCGCGTTCGCCCACAGCCCCTCGATCCTGGCATCCGCCACGCCGGTCTTGGCGAGCTGGAACAGGTAGGCGTTCACGTAATCCGCGGCGATCTTCTCCTGCGCCTCCCTCAGGATCTCGCTGCGCTCCGCGGGCATCGACGTCGCCTCCAGCCGGGTCATCATGTCCTGAAAGCCGGCATCGTCGTAGCCGAAATAGTAGTCCGGCCGGGCGTAGACGTTGATGTCCATCGGCTCGGTATGGCTGACGATGGTGAGATCGAAATCGTGGCCGTTGAACACCTGCTCGAGCCATTGGGCCCATTCGACATTCGTCACCTCCGTCTCGATCCCCACGTCGCGAAACTGGCTTGCCACGATCTCGCCGCCACGCCGTGCGTAGGACGGCGGCGGCAGGGCGAGGCGCAGGGAAAGGTCGGAGGCCCCGGCCTCGGACAGCAGCGCGCGCGCGCGGTCGGGATCGAAGGCCGACATCTCGGTCAGGTCGACGTAGTCGGGATGGTGCGGCGCGAAATGCGTGCCGATCGGCGTGCCGTAGCCGAACATCGCGCCGTCGACGATCGCCTGCCGGTCGATCGCGCGGGCGATGGCCTCGCGCACGCGGGGATCGGGCACGTTGCGGTTGTTGATGGCGAGGATCGTCTCCCCCTCGGTCGAGCCGACGATCACGGAAAAGCGCGGATCGGCCTCGAAATTGGCCAGCGTCTCGGGCGCGGGGAAGTTCGGGAAGGCGTCGATGTCGCCCGCCATCATCGCGGCGAAGGCGGCGTTCGGATCCGCGATGAAGCGAAAGGTCGCGTTCTCGAGCGCCGGCGGATCGCCCCAGTAATCGTCGTAGCGCGCCAGCGTCACGCTGTCGCCCTGCGCCCAGTTCCCGAACCGGAACGGGCCGGTTCCGATCGGGTTCGTGGCGTTGTCCTCGGCGCTTTCGGGCGCGACGATCACCGCGTCGCCCCAGGCAAGGTTGAAGGGCAGGTTTCCGTCGGGCTGCGCCAGCGTGATCCGCACCGTCGCGGGATCCAAAGCCTCGACGCTCTCGATCCCCTCGAACAGCACCTTCTGCGCGTTGGTCGAGTCCGCCGCCCGGGCGCGGTCCAGCGTGAAGACCACATCCTCGGCATCCATCGCCGAGCCGTCGTGGAAGGTCACGCCTTCCACGAGGTCGAAGGTCCACGTGAGCCCGTCCTCGGAAACCTCCCATCCCGTCGCGAGCAGCGGCTCGATCTGGCCGTCGCGCCCGAACCGGGTCAGCCCCTCGAACACGTTGGCGTAGACCACCTCGTCGATGGCCGCCGCCGCGCCGCCGGTCGGGTCGAGGTTCGGCGGCTCCAGCACCATGCCGATGGAGATGTCGGTCTGCTGCGCCAGCGCGGACGTCGCCGTCGTCGCGAGGAGGAGCAGCGTGGCGATGGGTCTGGTGAGCATGGGCATCCCTCTCGTTCCGTCGATGCCACGTTAGGCGCGCGGACGTTCGCGCGGCAAGTCGCCTCTGCACCTCCTCAGTCGAGCAGCGCGTCGAGCGCCAGCGCCATGACGCGGCCGCTGTCGATCATATCGTCCACGCCGATCCATTCGTCCGGCTGGTGCGCGAGGTCGAGGATGCCCGGCCCGTAGGCGATGCAGTTCCGGAGCCGCCCGATCCGGTCGATATGCTTCTGGTCGTAGGTGCCCGGCGAGACGACGAACTCCGCCGCGCTGCCCAGTACCTGCCGCACCGCGTCCCCCACAACCCGCACGACAGGGGCGTCCTCGGGCGTCATCGTCGGCTGAACCTCGAACAGATCGCGAATCTCGTAGCGGAAGCCCGGCCGGCTTTCGCGCACGCGTTCCATCATCGCCGTCACCTCCGCCTTCACCTCGGCGATGTCCTCCTCCATCAGGAACCGCCGGTCGATGGTGAGGATGCAGCGGTCGGGCACACAGGCGGAGGGCAGGCCGGTATACTCCGCCTCCTGCACCGGCTCGCCGCCGTGGATCGCGTTGATGTTGATCGTGGACTGCTTCGCCCCCTCGGGGACGACCGGCATCGCGGTGCGCTTGCCGGCGAGAAGGGGGAACAGCGTCGCCTCCATCTCGTCGAGGACCGCCCCCATGTGGCGGACGGCGCAATCGCCGAGGAACGGCATCGAGCCATGGGCGATGCGGCCCTTGGTCTCGATCTCCGCCCACCACACGCCGCGATGGCCGAGGCAGATGCGGTCCTTGTTGAGCGGCTCCGGGATGATGACGTGCTGCACCCGTGCGGGGTCGAAGAAGCCGTGCTCCGCCAGATACGCGACGCCGCCGTAGCCGCCCGATTCCTCGTCGGCGGTGGCGGAGATCTCGATGGCGCCGCGGAAGTCGGGGCGGGCGGCCGCGAAGGCCTCGGCGGCAACGATGCTGGTGGCGAGGCCGCCCTTCATGTCGCAGGCCCCGCGCCCGTAGACGCGGCCGTCCGCGAGCTCGCCCCCGAACGGATCGCGGGTCCAGCCCTCGCCCACCGCGACGACGTCGTGGTGGCTGTTGAAGTGGACGCATTCGCCGGGGCCGCGACCTTCCAGCCGGCAGACGACGTTCCAGCGTGGATAGCGGTCGCTGTCGCCGAGCGCGCCTGCCGCACGGACCATCTCCACCTGCCAGCCCTGTTGCGACATCCGCTCGCCCACGAGGGCGCAGATGTCGTGGTAGTGCCGCCCCGGCGGGTTCAGCGTCGGCACGCGGATAAGCTCCTGCGTCAGCGCGACCAGATCGTCGCGGCGTGCTTCGATGTCTTGTAACAGCTTGTCCACACCGTGCCTCGTCCGTTGCTCGTGCCGCCATGATGGCGGGCTTCGCCGTTGGCTGCCATGCCATTCCGCCCATCGGCATGGACCTTCCGCCCCGTGCAGCTATCCTGTGCGGGGCATCGTTTCCGGGAGGACATGCGCTGGACCTGATCGCCCCCCTGATCGCGCTCGTCGCCGTGGCATGGCTCGTGCCGTGGCTCATCGGCCGCTGCCTGCCCGAGGGGGCGGGCTGGCTCGTGGTGAACGGCGCGCTCGCGGCCCTCGTGCTGACGGCGATCGCCGGGGTGGCGTTCGTCTGGCTTTACGGGGCGGCGGTGGAGACGGTCTGGCACGCGGCTCCGGGGCATTTCGTGACGCTCGCGCTGCGCTCGGCGCTGATCTGGGCACCGGTCATGGTGCTCTCGCTCGCGAACCTGCCGCGCAACTGGTCGAAGGCGGTCTGGTGAGACGCGCCGGGGGTGGAACGCGATGATCGCGCTCCTGCGCCTTGTGCTGATGATCGTCGTCGGCCTCACGGTGATCGCCGTCTGCCTGTGGTTCTGGTGCCGCGCCGGCGCGCGCGACCGGCTGGAAGCGGAGTGGGCGCGGACCCGGCCGCCCCTGCCGCTGCACCGCTACGTCAAAAACGGGCTCGACGACCGCAAGCCGCGTTTGATCCGCCGCCTGATCTTGGGCGTCTACGTCGCCCCGATCACGCTGCTTGCCGTGCTGGTCTGGACCTTCAACTAGGTCCGGCGCTCAGGTCCCGAACGGAATCCAGATCGTCTGCACCTCGGTCGCGTGGTCGAGCCACGGCCGCGCATCAACGGCGTTCCAGTCGCGTCCGTGGCCATGATTGACCCAGGTCCGCTTCAGGTTGGCCGCCGCCTCCCGCTCGATGCTGGCGGAGATGTCGGCGGAGGAGAAGCTCCACACCGCATCCACGTCCATGTGCCCCGCCGCCTGCGCCGCAAGTTCGGCATGCTCGCCGGTCAGGATGTTGACCACCCCCGCCGGCACGTCCGACGTGTCGAGTACCTGATAAAGGTCCGTGGCCGTCAACGGCGCCGTTTCCGGCGCGATCAGTACCAGACGGTTGCCCACCGACAAGGCCGCGCCGACGATCTGCGCGAGGCCGAGGAGCGGGGCTTCCTCGGGCGCGAAGGCCACGATCGTCCCCATCGGCCGGTTGAGCGCGAGCGTCAGCCCCGCGAGCGGCGTGCCGACCGTGCGGCCGTCGTGCTTGTCCGCCCAGGCGGCCCAGCGGAACAGGTGCCGCACCGCATCCTCCGCCTCCGGTCCGCCCCCCGTCTGCGCGGCGAGCCGGGCATCGAACTCGGCCGCGCGCGCGGCGAGATTCTCGGCGAGGTAGTAAAGGATTTGCGCGCGCAGATGCCCGGGCGATCCGCTCCAGCC
Source organism: uncultured Jannaschia sp. (assembly GCF_947494025.1). Taxonomy (GTDB): domain Bacteria; phylum Pseudomonadota; class Alphaproteobacteria; order Rhodobacterales; family Rhodobacteraceae; genus Jannaschia. Next base: position 445,701 of record NZ_CANLTQ010000001.1, on the reverse strand, counting down.
CTTCGCGGCGTTCGCCGCCTCGACGGCGTTGCGCAGGTCCTTGCGGTTCGCGATGCCGACCTCGCCCACGATGCCCTTCGGTCCGGCGACAGGGCGGGTATAGCCGCCATCGGGTCGCGCCTGCTTGCCGCCGACATACATCTTCGACGTCCGGTCCACCGCATCCGCCGGTTGGCCCGCGGCCTCGAACCTCGCGGGACGGTCCAGCCGCGGGCCGCGGGCGGGACGCAGATAGGCCTGCAGGCCCGCCATGCCGCCCTCGCGCCCGAACCCGCTCTCCTTCATGCCGCCGAAGGGCGCGGCGGCGTCGAGCATGTTCGCGCCGTTCACCCAGACCACGCCCGCGCGGACCTTCGGCGCGGTGTCGAGCGCAACATCGATGTCCTGCGACCAGACGCTGCCGGCAAGGCCGTAGGCCGTGTCGTTGGCGAGTTGCACCGCCTCGGCGGGCGTGCGGAAGGTCGTCATCGCGAGGACGGGGCCGAACACCTCCTCCTGCATGAGCGGATCGGCCCCGTGCAGGTCGGTCACGAGCGTCGGCGGCAGGAAGCAGCCTTCGGGCGCCGTCCCGCGATGCACGCTGCCGGACGTCCGCGCGAGCAGCGTCTCGATGCGCGCCTTGTGCTCGGCATGGACCAACGCGCCCATGTCCACCGACTTGTCGAGCGGATCGCCCACGCGGATGCGCGCCATGCGGTCCTTCAGCCGCGCGGTGAAATCGGCCGCGATTCCCTCCTGCACCAGCAAGCGGGCGCCGGCGCAGCAGACCTGCCCGCCGTTGAACCAGATCGCGTCGACCAGTCCCTCGATCGCCCCGTCGATATCGGCGTCCTCGAAGACGACGTAGGGCGACTTGCCGCCGAGCTCGAGGGTGAGCCCGATGCCGCGCCCGGCCGTCTCCCGCCGCAGGATGCGCCCCACCTCGGTCGAGCCGGTGAAGGCCAGCTTGTCGATCTCGGCGGCGGTCAGCGCCGCGCCGGTCGCGCCATCTCCCGTCACGACGTTCACGACACCCGGCGGGACGCCCGCGCCCTCGCAGATATCCGCGAAGGCCAGCGCGGTGAGCGGGGTCCATTCGGCGGGCTTCAGGACGACCGTGTTGCCCATCGCGAGCGCTGGCGCGACCTTCCAGGCCAGCATCAGCAGCGGGAAGTTCCACGGCACGATCTGCCCGCAGACGCCCCAGGGTTCCGCCCCGGGCAGGGTCTCGCCGCGCAGCTCGGCATGACCCGCATGGTGGTAGAAATGCCGCGCGGCCAGCGCCACGTCGATGTCGCGCGCCTCCCGGATCGGCTTGCCGGTGTCGAGCGTTTCCAGCACGGCGAGGAGCCGCGTGTGCTTTTGCAGCCCCCGCGCGATGGCGTAGAGCACGCGCGCCCGGTCATGGTCGGCCGTCGCGGCCCAGCCCCGCCCGGCCCGGCGCGCGGCGGCGACGGCCTCGGCGATGTCGGCCTCCGTCCCCTGCGTCACCTCCGCCAGCGTCTCGCCCGTGGCCGGGTTCGTCGTCGCGAAGGTCTCGCCCGGATCGCGGCGCGCCCCGTCGATGTAGTGTCCGAACCTGCGGCCATGCGCCTCGAGCCAGGCATCGGCCTCGGCGCGGCTTTCGGGCGCGGGGCCCCATTCCATGCTTTCGAAAATCTCCGCCACGCTCATATCGTCTTTGCTTTCCAAATATTGCGGGGAACGCGGGAGGTGAGCGGCGCGAACGTGCGCGGCGCCCCCTTGTTCCTAGCCCACCGCATGCCGGTACGCCGCCGAATATCGCCCCGTCACCGCATGCTCCAGCTGCCGCTCGATATCGCCCAGAAGCGAGGAGGCGCCGAAGCGGAACAGATCGGGGCGCAGCCAGCGGTCCCCCAGCTCGTCCTTCAGGAGCGACAGATAGGTCACAGCGTCCTTCGCCTTCGACACGCCGCCCGCGGGCTTGTAGCCGACCTTGTGGCCCGACATCCCCTCATAGGCCCGGATCGCCCGCATCATGGTGAGGGAGACGGGCAGGGTAGCGTTCACGGTCTCCTTGCCGGTGGACGTCTTGATGAAGTCGGCCCCCGCCATCATCGTGACGAAGCTCGCCTTCATGACGTTCCGAAGCGTCTGGAGCTCCCCCGTCGCAAGGATCGCCTTCATATGCGCCGGCCCGCAGGCCGCGCGCATTTGCGCCGTCTCGTCGTAGAGGGCGGCCCAGTCACCGCTCAGCACGTGCCGGCGGGAGATGACGATGTCGATCTCCGTCGCGCCGGCGGCGACGCTCGCCTCGATCTCCTTCAGGCGGATGCCGAAGGGCGACAGCCCCGCCGGAAAGCCGGTGGAGACGGCGGCGACCGGCAGCCGTCCCTGCAAGGCCTCGACCGCGACCGGCACCATCTCGTGATAGACGCAGACCGCGCCGACGGTCAGGTCGGGCAGGCCGATCGACTGGAGGATGTCGCCGCGGACCGGAGCCAACGCCTTGGCGCAGAGCCGCCGCACGCGCCCGGGCGTGTCGTCGCCCGCCAGCGTCGTCAGGTCGATCATCGAGACCGCGCGGGCGAGCCAGGCTGTCTGCCACTCCTTCTTGAGCGACCGCCGCGCGCCGATTCCGCCGGCACGCCGGATCGTGGCGGGGGTGTTCACGCGCACGGCCTCGACCAATGCGGGGTCGAAGGGCAGGCCCGCGTTGCGGGAAAGGTCGGTCGGATGGGTCACGGGGTTTCGGTCGTCCGCAGGCTGGGAAATCGGCGGAACGCTTGCACAGCGACGATCCGTTGACAACCGCACGCGCCTAGTCGCGCTCGCGAATGATCGCGGCGAAGCGGTCGAAGATCGCGCCGGACCCGCAGACGAGTTGCCCGTCCTCGAGCATCGACTGGCCGCTGCGCAGAGGCTCCACGAAGCCGCCCGCCTCGCGCACGATGACGATGCCCGCGGCGATGTCCCAGGGCTTCAGCCCGCGCTCCCAGTAGCCGTCGTAGCGGCCCGCGGCGACGTAGGCCAGGTCGAGCGACGCCGCGCCCCAGCGGCGCACGCCCGCGCAGGCGGGCAGGAGGCGGGCGAGATCCTGCAACGCGGCGGGCAGGTACTTGCCGCCGGCGAAGGGCAGGCCGGTCGCGTAGACCGTCTCGATCATGGAGGTCCGGCCCGACACGCGCAGCCGTGTGCGATTGTCGAGCCAGGCGCCGTTGCCCTTCTCGGCGTAGAAAAGCTCGTCCTTCACCGGGTCGTAGATCACGCCGATTACGATCTCGCCCTTGTGCTCGAGCGCGATGGAGACGGCCCAGTGCGGCATGCCGTGCAGAAAGTTCGTTGTCCCGTCGAGCGGATCGACGATCCAGCGGCGGGTCGGGTCCTTGCCCTCCACCGGCTCGGATTCCTCGCCCAGCCAACCGTAGCTCGGACGCGCGGCGGTCAGATCCTCGCGGATGATCTCCTCGGCGCGGCGATCGGCGCGGCTGACGAAGTCGCCGGGGCCCTTGGCGGAGACCTGCAGGTTCTCGACCTCGCCGAAATCCTTCACGAGGCTGCGTCCGGCCTTCCGGGCGGCCTTGATCATCACGTTGAGGTTCGCGCTGCCCTGCATTCTCTCGCTCCGCTTGGCGTCAGGCGGTGCGTTTAGCGGAGGCGGGCGGAAGGGACCACCCCCGGCGCGTTCAGCCGGCGCGGCGCGCCGCGTCGCCCTCGCGCTGCAGCTTCAGGGGCTCGGTCCGCATCAGGCGCAGCACATGCGCCACGAACGGCTTCGTCGCATCCTCTCCGCGCACGGCGGCGTAGAGGCGCCGGGTCAGTCCGGTGGCGGTCAGCGGACGCGTCACGTAGTCGGAGTTCCAGCGCACGTCACGCACGACCCAGTCGGGCAGCACGGCGACGCCGCGGTTCGACGCCACGAGGAGCAGGATCACCGCCGTCAGCTCCACCTGCCGGACGGTGGCGGGCTCGATCCCCGCGGGGATCAGCAACTGGCTGAATACGTCGAGGCGGCCACGCTCCACCGGGTAAGTGATCAGCGTCTCGCCGGCGAAGTCCGCGGCCTCGACGAAGGGCTTCTGCGCGAGCGGATGCGCGGCGGCCGCGAGAAAGACCGGCGCGTAGTCGAAGAGCGGCGCGAACTCGACGCCGGGCAGATTCTCGGGATCGGACGAGACGACGAGATCCACCTCCCCCTTTTGCAAGGCCGGCAGGGCCTGGAACTGGAGGCCGGGGCGGATGTCCACGTCGACCTCGGGCCAGGCGCGGCGGAACTGCTCGAGCACGGGGAACAGCCATTCGAAGCAGGCATGGCATTCGATGGCGATATGCAGGCGTCCGGTCCGCCCCGACACCATGCCGGCGAAGTCCTGCTCCACCGCCTCGACCTGCGGCAGGACCTGGTCGGCCAGCCGCAGGAGCCGCTGGCCCGCCGCCGAAAGCGTCATCGGCTTGGACCGCCGCACGAAGAGATCCACCCCGATCTGCGCCTCGAGGTTCTTGATCTGGTGCGACAGCGCGGATTGCGTGATGTGGAGCCGGTCCGCCGCGCGGGCGAGCCCGCCGCAATCGTGGATCGCGCGGATCGTGCGGAGATGACGGAATTCGAGGTTCAATCGCATACCCGGCTCATGTCCGTGTTGAACATTATGAGGCTGTCTCACGAAACCGGGTCGTGTCACAAGCGTTCCAACGCCAGAGGATGCCATATCATGCCCATGCCCGCCGTCTCCTTCGAGTTCTTTCCGCCGAAATCGCTGCAGGGCAGCTTCCGTCTGTGGGACACCGTGCAGACGCTCGCACCGCTGGCGCCCGAATGGGTTTCGGTCACCTACGGGGCCGGCGGGACGACGCGGGAGCTGACGCGCGAGGCGGTGGCGACCATCGGTCAGGCCTTCGATCTGCGCGTGGCGGGACATCTGACCTGCGTGGATGCCAGCCGGGAGGAGACGCTGGACGTCGCGCGCGGCTTCCGCAAGGCGGGCGTGGAGGACATCGTGGCGCTTCGCGGCGACCCGCCCAGGGGCACGGACGGGTTCACGGCGCATCCCGACGGATTCGCCAACTCGGTGGAGCTGGTGGCCGCGCTGGCCGAGGAGGGGTTCACATTACGCGTGGGCTGCTATCCCGACAAGCACCCGGAGGCGGCGGACGGGGATGCCGACATCGCCTGGCTCAAGCGCAAGATCGACGCCGGCGCGAAGGAGGCGATCACGCAGTTCTTCTTCGACCCCGAGACGTTCCTGCGCTTTCGCGACCGCGCCGTGGCCGCCGGCATCGATGCGCCGATCGTGCCCGGCATCCTGCCGGTCGAGAACTGGGCCAAGGCCTCGAAATTCGCCGATGCCTGCGGGGCGCTCATCCCCGACGACCTGCGCGCGGCCTTCGACGTGGCGGTGCGCGACGACCGGGCGGACCTGCTCGCCGTGGCGCAGGCGGCGGAGCTCGCCGACACGCTGGTCTGCGAGGGTTGCGAGCAGCTGCATTTCTACACACTGAACCGGCCGGAGCTGACGCGCGACGTCTGCGTCGCGCTCGGGCTCAAGCCGAAGGTGACGCTGAGCGAGGTGGCCTGAGGCTCGCGGGGCGGCGTCAGCCGTCGTCGCGCGCCATCTCGATCATGGCCCGCATCTGCTCGGCGTCGATCAAGCCGGGCGCGCGGTTCTCGCCGATCACGAAGCTCGGCGTGCCGGTGAAGCCCAGCGACTGCGCCAGCGCCATGGACGTGTCGATATGCTCGGCCACCTCCGGCGCCTCCATGTCGGCCCGCAGCTTGTCGGTGTCGAGCCCGACCTCCTCCGCGATCCGCATCACCGCATTCTCGTCGAGCCGCCCCTCGGAGCCGAGCATGGCCTTGTGCAGCTCGGCGTACTTGTCCTGCGCCCGGGCGGCGAGCGCGGCGCGCGACGCGAAGACCGAGCCTTCGCCCAGGATCGGCCATTCCCGGTAGACCACCCGGACGTCGCCGTCGTTCTCGATCAGGGCCGCGACCTCGTCGGCGGCACGGCGGCAATAGGGGCAGTTGTAGTCGAAGAACTCCACCACGGTGACGTCGCCCTCGGGATTGCCCAAGACCGGCGCGTTCGGGTCCTGCTCCAGCGCGGCGCGGTTCTCGCCCAGCGCGGTCTGCGCCTGGTCCGCCGCCGCCTGCGCCTCGCGTTCCTGAAGGATCGCGACGGCGTCCATCACGACCTGCGGGTTCTCCAGGATGGCCTCGAGGGCAAGCTCCCTGACCCGCTCCTCCGTCAGGTCCTGCGCTGGGGCGGGCAGGGTGCCGAGGCACGTCGTGGCGGCAAGGGCGGCGATAAGGCGGGTCATGGCGGATCCTGATTTTCGTGCGGGCGCAGCGTGGCCCGCGGGTTCGCGCAAGGCAAGCGCCTTCGGTCACGTTCCTGTCAGCGCGGGGTCCGGGCCTGTCGCGCGTCCGCCCTCTGGCGTAGACCCGCGGGCGATGCTCCGTTGTCTCGTCATCCTGATCTTCGCGCTTCTCGCCGCACCGCTCCTCGCGGCGCAGTCCGAGGTCGCGCGCGGCAACGCCGTGACCGCGCGGCTGCTGACGGCGCAGGACGGCGTGGGCGCGGGGGTGGCCACGGTGCAGGCGGGGCTCGACCTCGCGCTGGAGCCGGGCTGGCACAGCTACTGGCGCTCCCCGGGGGAGGTGGGCCTGCCGCCCGCGATCTCCTGGGAGGGGTCGGAGAACGTTGCTTCGGTCGAACTGGCCTATCCCGCACCCGAGCGGTTCGAGGCCTTCGACATCCAGAACTTCGGCTATGCCGACCACGTGCTGCATCCGCTTACGGTGACGCTTTCGGAACCGGGCGCGCCGGCGCGGCTGGACCTGCGGGTGGACCTGCTCGTCTGCGCGGAGATCTGCGTGCCCGAAACGCTCGGCCTCGCGCTCGACCTGCCGGCGGGGGGCGGGCTCGACGCCGTCTCCGCCGACCGGCTGGCGGATTGGACGGCGCGCGTGCCCGGATCGGCGGCGGAGGCCGGGATCGAGATCGAGGGCGCCCATCTCGACGACACGGCCCTCACCGTCGCCGCGCGCGCGGCGGAGCCGTTCGCCAATCCCGACCTGTTCCCCGAGCGCGGGGCCTACGCGGCCTTCGGCAAGCCCGAGATCGTCCTTTCCGACGGGGGGCGGCGGCTCTGGGCGCGCATCCCGGTTTCCGGCACGGGGGAGGGGGCGCCGACGCTGACGCTGGTGGACGGCGATCGCGCGGCGACCGTTCCGCTGACGCTGTCGGACACGCCGCCCGCGCGGGCGGACGGGGCGGCGTCCGGCGCGCTCTGGCGCGTGCTCCTCGTGGCGATGCTGGGCGGTCTCCTTCTGAACGTGATGCCCTGCGTCCTGCCCGTCCTGTCGATCAAGCTCGCCTCGGCCCTGCAGGCCCGGGACCGCGCCCCGGCGCGCGTGCGGGCAGGGTTCCTCGCCACCGCGGGGGGCGTTCTCGCCTTCTTCGGCGCACTGGCGCTCGCGGTGATCGGGCTGCGGGGCGCGGGCTACGCGGTGGGCTGGGGCGTGCAGTTCCAGAACCCTGCCTTTCTGGCGCTGATGATCGGGCTGATCACGATCTTCGCGGCCAACATGCTCGGCCTGTTCGAGGTCCGGATAGGCCAGGGGGCGCTGACCGGAATGGCGCGGACGGAGACGCGGGGTGGCTGGGGCGGGGACTTTGCCACCGGGGCCTTCGCCGCCGTGATGGCGACGCCCTGCTCAGCCCCCTTTATAGGAACGGCCGTGACCTACGCGCTGACCGGCGGCCCCGCACTGACGCTCGCCGTGTTCCTCGCCATGGGGACGGGCCTCGCGCTGCCCTATCTGGCGGTCGCCGCGCGGCCCGCGCTCGTCCGGCGCCTGCCGCGGCCCGGGCGGTGGATGCGGCAGGTGCAGGTCGTGCTGGGCGGGCTGCTCCTTCTGACGGCGCTGTGGCTCCTTTCCGTGCTGGCCGGGGCGGCAGGGCTTCGTATGGCGCTCGTCGTGGGCGGACTGGCGGCGGCGATGTTTGTTGCGCTCGCCGTCGGTCGCCGCGCGCGGCTGGCGGGCGGGGCGGGGCTCGCCGCGCTGGTCCTCGCCGCGGCGGTCACCCCGCCGGCCGAGGCGGACCGCGCCGTCGATGCCGGGTGGGAGCCCTTCGCCGAAGCCCGGATCGCCGAGGAGGTGGCGCGGGGCAACACCGTCTTCGTCGACGTCACCGCCGATTGGTGCCTGACCTGCAAGGCGAACAAGAGCCTCGTGCTGACCCGCGACAACGTGGCGAAAGCGCTGGCGGGGACGGTGGCGCTTCAGGCGGACTGGACCCGTCCCGACGACGCGATCGCGGCCTATCTCCGGGCGAACGACCGCTTCGGCATCCCGTTCGACGCGGTCTACGGGCCGGGCGCGCCGGATGGCATCCTGCTGCCGGAGCTCCTGACCGAGGCAGCCGTGCTCGACGCGATCAGCCGTGCGGGACCGCGATCGGGCGCACCCGGCTGAGCCAGTCGTCCACCAGCGCCGCCTCCCGCTCCGTCAGGGTTTGCGCGCGGGGATAGACGGGGGTGGCGCGGTCGTTGCGGATCGGCGCCTCCCAGCCGTCGGTTGTCTCGAAGAAGCGCGCCACGCCCGCCTCGCCGTATTCCCGCAGGTAGCCCTGCACTACCACGTCGAGATAGCTGAGCAGGATCGGCAGTTCCGCCTCCGGGGCGGGATGCAGATCCGGAGGGATGTGGTAGATCGACGGCCCCTCGGGCAGGGCCCGGCGCAGATAGCCCGTTTCCCGCGCGTCGAGCGCCTTCCAGTCGCCGCCGGGCACCTCCGCCGCGAGGCCGTCGATCTCGCTTTCGGGGTCGGGCACGGCGGTCAGGAACGGCGCGTGGTGGAACACCGTGTGCCGCCAGGCGCGCCGCCATCCGCGCACGGTCAGCCGCCGGCCGGCCGGATAGAGATGGGTGCGGCGATTGACGAGCGAGCCGTAGCCGAAGAAGCGATGCATCTTTTCCTCTTGCGCGATGGTCGCCGCGCCACCTATCAGGGTTTCGCGCGGCCCGGGAGACTCTGCCCCAGGCAGGGCCGAAGGAGCAACCGCCCCGGTAAACTCTCAGGCGAACGGACCGGCCGCGAAACGTACTCTGGAGAGAGGTCCCTCGCGGACCCGCCGAAGGGATAGCGATCTCAGGCGCAAGGGACAGAGGGGGCATCGAAACGCGGGCGCGTGACCCGAGGAGATGCCGAATGGACGACCCGATTCCCCTGCCGCTCGACGGCCTGCACACGGAGCTCGGCGGACGCATGGTGCCGTTCGCGGGCTATTCGATGCCGGTGCAATATCCCGCCGGCGTGATGGCCGAACACCTGCACACCCGCGCGAAGGCCGGCCTTTTCGACGTGAGCCACATGGGTCAGGTCGTCATCCGCGGCGAGAACGCGGCCGCCGCGCTCGAAGCCTTGGTGCCGGTCAACGTCGTGGGGCTCGCCGAGGGGCGGCAGCGCTACGGGTTCCTGACCTTTCCCGACGGCGGGCTGGCCGACGACCTGATGGTCGCGAACCGGGGGGACCACCTGTTCCTCGTCGTCAACGGCGCGATGAAGCACCTCGACCTCGAGATCCTGCGGAAGGGCCTGCCCGACCATTCGGTGGAGATGCTGGAGGACCGTGCTCTCCTCGCGCTGCAGGGTCCGTCGGCGGAGGCCGCGCTGGCCGGGCCGGTGCCCGGCGTGGCGGGGATGCGGTTCATGGACGTCGCCACCTTCGACTGGGAGGGCGCGGCGCTCTGGATCAGCCGGTCGGGCTATACCGGCGAGGACGGGTTCGAGATCAGCGTGCCGGTCGACCGGGTCGACGCCTTCGCCCGCGCGCTCCTGTCCCGCGACGGCGTGATGCCCATCGGCCTCGGCGCGCGCGATTCGCTCCGGCTCGAGGCGGGGATGCCCCTCTACGGACAGGACCTGACACCCGAGATCACGCCGGTGGAGGCCGGGCTCGGCTGGGCGATCCAGAAGGTCCGGCGCACGGGCGGCGACCGCGCGGGCGGGTTCACCGGGTCGGAGCGTATCCTGGCGGAACTCGCGGACGGCCCGAAACGCATCCGCGTCGGCCTGCGCCCCGAGGGCCGGGCGCCGATGCGGACGGGCGTGGCGCTCTACCCCGGCGCGGACGCCACGACCCCCTGCGGCACCGTGACCTCGGGCGGGTTCGGCCCTTCGGTGGGCGCGCCCGTCGCGATGGGCTACGTGCCTATTGGCACGGCGGTCGGGTCCGTTCTTTATGGAGACGTGCGCGGCAAGCGGTTGCCCGTGACGGTCGCCGACCTGCCCTTCCACCAGCCGCGCTACCGGCGCTGAAGAGGATCGAGATGAAGTACACCGAAGATCATGAATGGCTCGAGGACACGGACGGTGTCGTCACCGTCGGCATCACCGGACACGCCGCGACGCAGCTGGGCGACGTCGTGTTCGTGGAGCTGCCCGATGTGGGCCGCACGGTCACCAAGGGCGAGGAGATCGTCGTGATCGAAAGCGTCAAGGCCGCCTCCGACATCCTGGCCCCGCTCGACGGCGAGATCGTCGAGGTGAACGAGGCCCTTTCCGACAATCCCGGCCTCGTGAACGAGGACGCCGAAGCCGCCTGGTTCTTTCGCATGACGACCACCACCCCCGAGGAGATGGGCGACATGATGGACGAGGACGCCTACGCCGAGTTCGTGGCGGACTGACGCCCGCGTCCGCGTGACATCTTCGGCAGCGTGACGGTCGCGGCGCGGCCGTCACGCTCGTCCCGACCGGGGCGGGCCTGCCGATCCCCGACCGCGCCGCAGACCGAGGACCGTCTCATGCCCCTGACCGATTACGACACCTACGATTTCGCCAACCGCCGCCATATCGGCCCCTCCCCGGACGAGATGGCGGAGATGCTGGAGGTGATCGGCTGCGACAGCCTCGACGCGCTGATCGAGGAGACGGTGCCCGCCGCCATCCGGCAGGCGGAGCCGCTGCCCTGGCCGCAGATGACGGAGCACGCGATCCTCGCGCGGATGCGCGACCTCGCGGCGCGGAACCGGGTCACCACCGCCATGATCGGGCAGGGCTATTCCGACACGGTCACGCCGCCCGCGATCCAGCGCAACATCCTCGAGAATCCCGCCTGGTACACGGCCTACACGCCCTACCAGCCGGAGATCGCGCAGGGTCGGCTCGAGGCGCTTCTGAACTTCCAGACGATGGTCTCCGATCTGACCGGCCTTCCGGTGGCCAACGCCTCGCTTCTTGACGAGGCCACCGCCTGCGCCGAGGCGATGGTGATGGCGCAGCGCGCGGCGAAGTCGAAGGAGACGCGGTTCTTCGTCCATGCCCGCTGCCACCCGCAGAACATCGAGGTCATGCGCACCCGGGCCGAACCGCTCGGCATCGAACTCGTCGTGGGCGAGATCGACGATCTCGACGCGGCGTCCGTGTTCGGCGCGATCTTCCAGTATCCCGACACGCTGGGCAGCCTGCGCGACCTGACGCCCCAGATGCAGGCGCTGCACGACGCGAAGGCCATCGGCATCGTCGCCACGGACCTTCTGGCGCTCTGCCTCCTGAAGGAGCCGGGCGCGATGGGGGCCGACATCGCCGTGGGCTCCGCGCAGCGCTTCGGCGTGCCGCTGGGCTACGGCGGCCCGCACGCGGCGTTCTTCGCCTGCGCCGAAGCGCTCAAGCGCACCATGCCGGGCCGCATCGTCGGCGTCTCCGTCGACAGCCACGGCAACAAGGCCTACCGTCTCGCGCTGCAAACGCGGGAGCAGCATATCCGGCGCGAGAAGGCGACCTCCAACGTCTGCACCGCGCAGGCGCTTCTGGCGGTGATGGCGAGCTTCTACGCCGTGTTCCACGGGCCGAAGGGCCTCCACCATATCGCCACGCATGTCCATTCCCACGCCGTCGCCCTGCGCGACGCGCTGACGGGGGCAGGGTTCGACGTGGCCACGGGGGCGGTCTTCGACACGCTCACCGTGAACGCGGGGGCGATGCGGGGCGTGATCTGGAACGCCGCGCGGGCGGAGGGCATCACGCTCGGCCGCGTCGGCGACGACTGCCTGCGGATCGCCTGCGACGAACTCACCGACGGCGACGTGCTGACCCGCGTGCTGCGGGCCTTCGGGATCGAGGCGCAGATCGCGGCCACGCGCACCGACATCCCCGAGGCGCTCCGCCGGCAATCGGACTACCTGACCCACCCGATCTTCCACATGAACCGCGCCGAGGCGGAGATGATGCGCTACATGCGCCGCCTCGCCGACCGCGACCTCGCCCTCGACCGGGCGATGATCCCGCTCGGATCCTGCACGATGAAGCTCAACGCCGCGGTCGAGATGATGCCGGTGACCTTCCCCGAATTCGGCCGCATCCACCCCTTCGCGCCGGCCGGGGACGCGGCGGGCTACGCCGAGATGATCGCGGAGCTGTCGGACCGGCTCTGCACGATCACCGGCTACGACGCGATGTCGATGCAGCCCAATTCCGGCGCGCAGGGCGAATATGCCGGTCTTCTGACCATCGCCGCCTATCACAAGGCGCGGGGCGAGGACCGGCGGATCTGCCTTATTCCCACCTCCGCGCACGGCACCAACCCCGCCTCCGCCCAGATGGCGGGGATGAGGGTCGTGGTCGTGAAGGCGGCGGAGAACGGCGACATCGACCTGGACGATTTCCGCGCCAAGGCGGAGGCGGCGGGCGACGACCTCGCCGCCTGCATGATCACCTATCCCTCCACCCACGGCGTGTTCGAGGACAGCGTGCGCGAGGTCTGCGAGATCACGCATCGTCACGGGGGGCAGGTCTATCTCGACGGCGCCAATCTGAACGCGATGGTGGGGCTGTCGAAGCCGGGCGAGATCGGCGCCGACGTGAGCCATCTGAACCTGCACAAGACGTTCTGCATCCCGCATGGCGGCGGCGGCCCGGGCATGGGACCGATCGGCGTGCGCGCGCATCTCGCGCCGCACCTGCCGGGCCATCCGGAGACCGGCGGCACGATGCCCGTCTCCGCCGCGCCCTACGGCTCCGCCTCGATCCTGCCGATCAGCTACGCCTACGTGATGATGATGGGCGGCGCGGGGCTGACGCAGGCGACCAAGGTCGCGATCCTGTCGGCGAACTACATCGCCGCCCGGCTCGAAGGGGCCTACGACGTGCTCTACAAGGGCGGACGGGGCCGCGTGGCGCATGAATGCATCCTCGACACGCGACCCTTCGACCGCGCGGCGAAGGTCACCGTGGACGACGTGGCCAAGCGCCTCATCGACAACGGCTTCCACGCGCCCACCATGTCCTGGCCAGTGGCCGGCACGCTGATGGTGGAGCCCACCGAGAGCGAGCCCAAGCCAGAACTCGACCGCTTCGTCGACGCCATGCTCGCCATTCGCGAGGAGATGGCGGCGATCGAGCGGGGCGAGATCGACCCGGCGAACAACCCGCTCAAGAACGCGCCGCACACAATGGAGGATCTCGTCCGCGACTGGGACCGGCCCTATTCGCGCGAGGCCGCGTGCTTCCCGCCGGGCGCGTTCCGGGTGGACAAGTACTGGCCGCCGGTGAACCGCGTGGACAACGTCGCAGGCGACCGCAACCTCGTCTGCACCTGCCCGCCGGTGGAAGAGTATCTCGAAGCGGCCGAATAGTGCGTCCGGGGGCGGTTGACGCCGCCCCCGACCCCCGCCATATGGGTCGCCGTTGGGGTCGTAGCTCAGTTGGTAGAGCGCGTCGTTCGCAATGACGAGGTCAGGGGTTCGATTCCCCTCGGCTCCACCATCCTCACCTTCCGATCGGATGTCCTCGCCCCGGGTAATGCGTTTTCGTGGGTCGCAGGGCGTTCGCGTTCGAACCCGCTGCCGATGGCTCCGCCATCTCCGCCTCCGTCTGATGGCCAGAGGCGGATTGACGCCGCGGGGCCGGTGCCGCAAGCTCGTGCCGCATCGCAGCGTGAGGACGCCATGGCCACCGTCATCACCTTTGCCCAGCAGAAGGGCGGCTCCGGCAAGACGACGCTGACCGCGAACGTCGGCGCCGAACTGGCGGCGCGGGGGCGAAGCGTCGCGTTGCTCGACAGCGATCCGCAGGGCTCGCTCGGGCGCTGGTTCATGACCCGCTACGAACGGGAGGACGGTCTGCGGGGCGACCTGACCTTCTCCACCTCCTCGGCCTGGGGGATCGGCTACGAGGCGGGGAAGTATCGCGACAGCCACGACTTCGTGCTGATCGACACGCCGCCCAAGATCGACGGCGACCTCCGGCCGGCCTTGAAGGCCTCGGACATGATCGTGGTCCCCGTCACGGCAAGCCAAGTGGATCTCTGGGCGACGGAGGGCGTGCTGGAACTTGCCGCGCGGGAACGGAAGATGCCCTTCGTGGTGCTGAACCGGGCGCGGGCGGGCACGAACCTGACCGCCACCATCCGCGCGGCCCTGTCGGATCTGGAGGCCGAGGCGGCCGACAGCGTCATCGCCAACCGCGTGGCCTATGCCGAGGCGATGGGCACGGGGCAGGGGGTGTGCGAATATCCGGGCGCGAAAATCGCCGCGACGGAGGTATCGGCGCTGGTCGACGAGATCCTCGCCCGACTGGGTCGCTAGGAGCCGGGCACGTCAACGCCAGAGCCGCGCCTGTCCGGCGAGCGTGCCCTGCGCGCGGGCGAGCAGGCGATTGGCCGGGCCGGGCCGCGGGATCGGACCATGGGCGAGGCGGTCGAGTATCACCTCGGGCGGGCAGGCCGCGCCTGTCATCGGATCGTGGTAGCGCGGACATTCGATCAGCGCGGCATGGACAAGGGCGTCGAGCGACGGGCGCGCGCGGCGGCGGGCCGAGACGCGGCCGAGGTCGCGGGTCAGGCCCCAGCCGGCGTAGAACGGCGCGCCGAGCGTGACGACGGGGGTCTCGCGCAGGAGCGCCTCGAAGCCGAGGAGCGAGGTCAAGGTCCAGACCTCGTCCGCCGCGGCGACAAGGGCGAGCGGGTCTGCGTGGCGCGCCACGAGGTCGGCCCCGCCGGCGTCGATCGCCCCGTCGCGCAGGCCGGCCTCCACGTCGGGATGCGGCTTGTAGACGAGGAACGCGCCGGGATTGGCATGTCGCGCCGTGGCGAGCAGGCCGGCATTGTCCGTGACGTCCGACGTGCCGAGGCGGACGGACGCGTCGTCGGCGACCTGACCGGCGACGAGGACGATCCGCGCGGCGGGAAGCGCGGGGAGCGTGCCTTCGAGGTTGTACTTCGTCAGGCCGAGCGCGACGATGCGCCGTCGCAGGTCGCGCGCCCGTCCGAGCGCCTCCGGCGGCATCGCCGCCGCCCGCGCGATGGCCGCCTCGAGGTCGGAAGGGCGCGAGGGGTCGTAATACAGGCCACGCGCGTCGAGCACGAGGGAAAGCGGCGGAACGAGCGCCGCGCCGAGACCCCGGGAGCGCAGGAACCCGTCCTCGGCCCGCGTCGCCCCGGCGGGTGCCTCCGCCGTCCCCCAGACCAGCCGCCGGCGCGCCGGGTCGCCCCGATACGTCACGCGCCCGGACAGGAAACGGCGCATCGGCGCGCGCTTCCACAGCCGCAGATCCGGCGCCGACCAGCCCGCGCGATCCTCCCGCCAGGCGCGGGCGCGGGCCTCCAGCATTCGGATCACGTCGATGGCGTCGCAGAGCCGGTCGCGATGCGGGTCATACCAGCGCGAATAGAGCAACATCGCGCCGGCGAAGAGCTGCGTCCGCGTCAGTCGCCGCTGTCGCCGGTCCACGGGGCGGCGCGCGTCGTCGAGGCCCCAGCCGGACCAGAAGGGCTGACCGAGGCAGACGGGGCGGTGGCCGTGCAGCATCGCCTCGAAGCCGAGCTGGCTGCTCACCGTGTAGACGCGCGTGGCGCCCGCGAAGAGCGCGGCGGGGGGCAGGGATCGCGGCTCCAGCACCGCGCCGTGGACGGCGTCGCCCTCTCCGTAATGCCCGGCCCCGGCGGGATGCGTCTTGAGAACGAGCCGTGCGCCCGGGTTCTCCTCGCGGGCGAGGAGGAGCATCTCGCGAAAGGTCGCGGCCGCGGCGCCGCCGCGGGCGATGGCCGCGTCGCCGCGCCTTTGGTCGACGACGAGGACGTAGCCGGGATCGGGCGGGGCCAGATCGGCGCGCGTGGCGGCGTATTTGGTGACGCCGCTCGCGACCATCTCCCCCATCGCGGTGCGGGCGCGGGCGATGAGGCCGCCGTCGTCGAAAGGGTGCGTCGCGAGAAGCGTTTCGAGGTCGGAGGGCCGGCTGCCGTCGAAATGCGCGGCGCGGCCGTCGATGACGAGGCCGAGGGGCCCGTCCGCCCGGCCGCCCATGCCTGCCGGATGCAGCGAGCGGAGGAACGCGTCCTCGAAGCGCAGGACCGGCGCCTCCATCCTCGCCGCCACCGCCTCGGCCCGGCGGGACGCCCCGGCATGCCCCCAGACCGCGACCCGCTCGCCGGCACGGGGCAGACCGGGGCGCAGGTCGATGCCGGACAGCTCCGCGATGCGGCGCAGGCGGGGCGACAGGAAACCGCCCGTGACGTAACGCGCGGTGATCCGGTCGGGGGCGGGGCCTTCGGCCGCGCCGGTCGTCACCTCAGTTGCCGACCGCCCCGACCGTGTTCGCCGCAGAGGTGAGCTGACCCAGCGAACCGAAGATCGCGGCCACCGAGCGGTTCCACCCGACGATGCCGGCCTCGGTCACGTAGACCGTGTCGCCGTCGCGGATCACGAAATCGCGGGCGTCGAACAGGCCCGTGGGCTCGGTCAGGTCGAGGACGTAGACCATGCGCTGCGTACCGATCAGGTCGTCGCGGCCGAGCACGGCGCGGGCGATCGCCTCGGGCTCGTTGCGGAGCACGAAGACGCCGGTCGGGTTGGCGCGCACCGGGTCGAGTCCGCCGACCTGCGCCAGCGCCTCCACCGCCGAGAGCACCTCGGTCTGGAACTCGAGCCGCCTTTGCCCACCCGTCGCGCCGAGAACGGTGTAGGCGCGGGGATCGGCCTCGATGAAGATCGTGTCGCCGTCGCGGAGCGCGATGTCGGCGCCCGGGTTGCGGTAAAGGTCGGCGAGATAGGCCGTCTCCGTCCGCCCGCCGCGCGTCACGCTCACCCGCGCGATGTCGGGGTCGACCTCCACGCCGCCGGCCGCGGCGATCATCGCGGTCAGCGTCTGTGTCGGCCGCTCGATCGGATAGACGCCCTGGCCGACCGCGCCGCCGACGATGCTGATCGTGGCGCCGTTGCCCGCCACGCGCTGCACCACGACCTGCGGGTCGGGCGTCTGCTCGTCGAGGCGGGCGGTGATGATGCGGCGCAGGGCCTCGGGCGTGTTGCCGGCGGCGCGCAGGCGGCCGGCATAGGGCACGAAGATCATGCCCGAGCTGTCGACCTGCACCTCGTTGATGGCCGAGGCGCCGGTCCCCCCGAGCAGACCATCCTGCACGTTCTCGTAGATGACGAGGCCCAGCGTGTCGCCCGGGCGGATCGTGTCGGTGCCGATCGGGCCGGCCGACCGGAAGGCGGCGCCGAAGCCCAGGGCGGGCGTGACGGCGGTGGCGGCGGTCACGCGGGGATTGACGCCGACCACGAAGGCGTCCCCCTCGCGCAGCACGGAGCCCGCGTAGATCTCGCTCTTGCTGGGACCGGATCGGGGAATGGCGTCGCAGGCGCTCACCCCGCCGAGGACCAATAGGAGGGCGACCGCTTTCGCCCCGCTCGATGCCGATCTGCTCACGTGCCTGCCTCGCTGTCCGCTCGAGCCCGTCCGGGGCGCTGGCCCCCCGGTTTTCCGGTCGTCGGCCGCCGCCAAGTTGTCCTAACCGGACACCAATTTCAAGTTCTGCCGCAGCGCGGGGCGACCTGTTGCCAATCGGTCATAGGGGTCGAGCTCGGACAGCATCATGTCGACGACCTGCCGCAGGAGCTGCCGCCGGCCGCGGGCGGAATAGAAGCCGCCCGCGATCTGGCTCGTCTCGAGGAGATAGTGGCGATAGGCCCGGTAGGCGCGGCTGTCGGGGCGGTCGGGATCGGCGAAGAACTCGGCCACGCCCTGACGGCTGAGGAACTCGGGCTTGTCGTAGACCGACCGGCCGAGCGCGAGCACCGGCAGCCCCCGCCAGAGCGCCTGCTGCGCGGCGGTGGAGTTGACGGTCACGGCCGAGCGCGCCTCGTTCAGGAGCCGGGCGAGCTTGCCGCCGCGCAGGTGATGCACCCGACCCTCCAGCCCGTGCCGTGCGACGAGGGCGCGGATCGTGGCGCGGACGGGCGCGCGGTCGTCCTCGAGCGGATGCGCCTTCAGGACGAGGTGGTGATGCGCGGGAGCCCCCCGGGCGAAACCCTCGATCACGACCTCCAGGAACTCCGTCATGGAGCCGAAGGGCGAATGCGCGCGGAAGCTCGCGTCGTGCTCGAGCTGCAGCAGGGCCAGGTGATAGGGAAAGCCGCCCCGGGTGACGCCGCGCGTCGCGAGGCGCCGCTCGATTGCGGCCCAGGGCATCGTCACGAGCCGCGCCAGATGGAGCCGGAACTCCCGGCCGACGCCGATCTGCCGGTGCGACCGATAGGCGCGATAGCGGTGCGGCGTCGCCAGGATCGCCCCGTGGTACAGCATGCCGTAGAAGACGTGGTGGCGCATGTCGCCCCACCGGGCGGGCGCGTCGGGCAGGTCGAGGTCGAGCGGCGCGATGGCGGCCTGCATCGTGCCGACCGGGATCCGCATCAGCCGCGAATTGGCGTTCGCCCCGTCGCGCTCGTAGCTGACCCATCGGGGGCGCAGGTAGCCCTCCTCGAAGACATGCACGCGGAGGCCCCGGTCGCGGGCCAGCCGGATCGCCTCGGCGTGCAGCGGCCGGGTGTCGCCATAGAGCACGATGTCGGTGATGCCTTCGCCGTCGAGAATTGCGGTGCATGCGCCGGGCCAGCGGTCGAGCGGCGCGTCGAAGGGCAGGTAGCGCGTCCGGTCGGTCCAGAACGCCGCGTCGCCCGCGTTGAAGCCCACGCGCCGGACCTCGCAGCCGGCGGCAAGGAGGAGGTGGCCCAGATGCTGGAAGAACGGCCCATGGGGACCTTGCAGGAAGAGGAACCGGCGCTGGGTCATCGTCGCAGCTATCCATGCGACACTACGTAAGGCCAGAAGAAACCGCGCGCCGGGCGGCCCCCTTGCGGCAGATGTGCCACGGGTCTAGCACGAGCCGACCATCGCGGGGGGCCGTCCATGTTCACAGGCATCGTCACCGATATCGGCACCGTCCGCGCGCTCCACCGGCAGGGCGATCTTCGCGTGCGCCTCGGCACCGCCTACGACACGGATGCCCTCGATCTGGGCGCGAGCGTGGCTTGCGACGGCTGCTGCCTGACGGTGGTGGATCGCGGGCACGACGGCTCGGGCGGCTGGTTCGACGTCGATGTCAGCGCGGAAAGCCTGTCCAGGACGGCGCTCGGCGCTTGGGCGGAAGGTAGCCGGGTCAACCTTGAGCGCGCGCTGCGCGTGGGCGACGAGCTTGGCGGGCACATCGTCTCGGGTCATGTCGACGGCACGGCACGGATCGTCTCCATCACGCCGGAGGGCGAATCCAAACGCTTCGTCTTCGAGGCGCCGGCGACGCTCGCGCGGTTCATCGCGCCGAAGGGCTCGGTCGCGCTCAACGGTACGTCGCTCACCGTGAACGAGGTCGAGGGCGCCCGCTTCGGGGTCAACATGATCCCGCACACGCAGAGCGCGACGACCTGGGGAATGTCGGAGGTCGGGGACCTCGTGAATCTCGAGATCGACACGCTCGCCCGCTACGTCGCCCGGCTCGCCGAGATTCCGGCCTGAGGCGCGCCCCCATGACCCGGATTCCTGACGCCGGACACAATTCGCGACGGGATGTCGATGGCTATGCGCGCCATGCGGTGCGCTGGCGCGAGGCGCGAAAGAGTCTGACTCCGGGGACGGGCCGATAGGGGTTGTGCGGATGCGCGCGCGGCGGGCAGGGCGAGGCGTAACCCCAACGCGGGGGTGCGCAGGACTGGCCGGGGCGGCGTGGAGGCGGCTTAACCGTAGAGCCAGCCCAGCACGCGGTCGACATTCGGCGTGAGCGCGAGGGACGCCATCTCGGCGGGCGCGACCCAGCGGGCGTCCAGCGCGTCGTCGGCGGCGACCGGCTCGCCGGACCGCCAGTCGCAAAGAACGGCGGCGAGGAGGTAGTGGTGGTCGATCCGGTCGCCCGTCCGCGCGATCAGGTCGATATTGCCGAGGTATCGGACCGGCTCCGCCACGACCCCCGTTTCCTCCGCAAGCTCGCGCGCCGCCGCGGCGAGTCCGGTCTCGCCCAGCTCCACATGGCCGCCCGGAAAGCCCCAAAGCCCGCGATTGGGGGATTTCGCCCGCGCGACCAGCAGCACCCGCCCGTCCCGCGGCACGACCGCCAGCGCGCCCAGCTTCGGTTGTGACCTCATGCATGCCTCCCCCTGCCTTGGCGCACTGGCACATCCGGCCCCCCGGCGCTACATGCTCCGCGACTGGAGGTGCACATGCCCGACCCGATCCCCTTCGAGATGCCCGGCCCCGTGGAGTCGGATTTCGGCGACGTCATCTCCTCGATCGAGGAGATCATCGAGGATGCGCGCAACGGGCGGATGTACATCCTCGTCGACCACGAGGACCGGGAGAACGAGGGCGACCTCTGCATTCCCGCGCAGATGGCCACGCCCGACGCGATCAACTTCATGGCGACGCATGGGCGCGGGCTGATCTGCCTGACGCTGACGGGCGAGAGGATCGACGCGCTGGGCCTGCCGCTGATGGCGTCGCAGAACTCCTCGCGCCACGAGACCGCGTTCACCGTGTCGATCGAGGCGCGCGATGGCGTCTCGACGGGGATCAGCGCGCATGACCGCGCGCGCACTGTGGCGGTGGCCATCGACGCGTCCAAGGGGGCGGCCGATATCGCGACGCCGGGCCATGTCTTTCCCTTGCGTACCAAGGAGGGCGGCGTGCTGGTCCGCGCGGGCCATACCGAGGCCGCGACCGACATTTCCCGCCTCGCGGGGCTGAACCCGTCGGGCGTGATCTGCGAGGTGATGAACCAGGACGGGACGATGGCGCGCCTGCCCGATCTCGTCGCCTTCGCGCAACGTCACGGGCTCAAGATCGGCACAATCAGCGATCTCATCTCCTACCGGCGGCGTTACGACAACCTCGTCAACCAGACGACGTCGCGGCCGGTGACGAGCCGGATCGGCGGCGAGTGGCTGATGCGCGTCTTCGCCGACGAGACGCAGGGGGCGGAGCATGTCGTTCTGACCAAGGGCGACCTCGCCGCGCCCGAGCCGGTGCTCGTGCGGATGCATGCGATGAACCCGCTGGAGGATGTGCTCGGCATCGGCGACAGCGATCTGGCCGACGCGATGCGGGTGATCGCGGCGGAGGGGCGCGGCGTCGTCGTGCTCTTGCGCGACACCGACATGAAGCTCGATCAGGCCGGCGGGGTCAGCCCGCAGAAGCTGCGGCAATACGGGCTCGGCGCGCAGATCCTCGCCGCGCTGAACATCCATGACATGACGCTTCTGACCAATTCCGCCCAACCCCGGATCGTCGGGCTCGAGGCTTACGGGCTGTCGATCACGGGCACGCGGTCCATTCCGAAGGAGTGACGACATGGCGGGACATTCCGACAACGAGCTGACCCTGCCGACCTTCGAGGAGGTGCCGCACGTCCTGATCGTGATCGCGCCCTATTACGGGGCGATCTCGGCGGCGCAGCTCGCCTCGGCGCGTGCGGTGCTCGACCGGGCGGGCGCCACGCACGAGATCGTGGAGATGCCGGGGTCGCTGGAAATTCCGACGGCGATCGGCATCGCGCACCGGCAGGGGGAATATGACGGCTACGTCGCGCTCGGCTGCGTGATCCGGGGACGGACCTCGCATTACGACGTGGTGGTGGGCGAAAGCGCGCGCGGGATCGCGACGCTGGGCCTCGCAGGGGCCTGCATCGGCAACGGCATCATCACGGTCGAGAACATGGAACAGGCCGAGGAGCGGGCCGATGCCGCGCGTCTCGACACGGCGGGCGCGGCGGCACAGGCGGCGCTGCACCTGATCGCGCTGCAGAAGCGCATGGGCAAGCCCGAGCGCAGCATCGGGTTCCGGCCGGACAGCTTCCTGCACGACGCCGCGAAGAAGGGGCCGACGGTTGCCTGATCCCCGCACCGCGCCGCGAGACCGAGCGCGCCCCGATCCCAACGCGCTTGACCCCGCCGGGCAGCCCACATAGGTCGCGCGAATGGCCGAAATGACCCCCGATGACAGACGCCTTCTCAAGCGCCGGATGAAGTCCGCCGCGCGTCTCTACGCCGTGCAGGCGCTGTTCCAGATGGAGGCGATGGGGCAGAGCGTGGACAAGGTCCGTGTCGAGTTCGAGACGCACCGCTTCGGGATGGTCACCGAGGAGGGCGAATTCGCCGAGGGCGATGTGGACCTGTTCCGCTCGCTGATCGAGCGGGCGGTGACGAGCCAGGCGAAGATCGATCAGGCGACGGATCGCGCGCTGGTCGCGAAGTGGCCGATCGACCGGATCGATCCCACGCTGCGCGCGCTGTTCCGGGCTGCCGGGGCGGAGTTCCTGATCGGCGCGGCGCCGCCGAAGGTGGTCATCAACGAATTCGTCGAGGTGGCCCGCGCCTTCTTCCCGGAAGGCAAGGAAGCCGGGTTCGTGAACGGCGTTCTCGACCACATGGCCCGCGCGGCGCGTCCCGAAGCGTTCTAGGTCTCGCCCATCGGGCGAGGATATTTGCGGAAACGAAGACGGGGCTCAGGTCGGACGGCGGCGGCCCATCGCGATACCGGCGCCGAGCCAGGTCGCGAGAAGCAGGATCGCCGTTCCCGCGAGGAAGACCGCGAAGGCGGTCGCGGGGCCGCCCGCGGGCAGGAGCGGGGCGAGCGGGCGCCACACCGCGCCGGTGACGAGCTGCATCCCCAGCGTCGCGAAGCCCCACAGGAGGATCGCCGTTCCGAGCGCCAGACCCGCGAGCCCCGCCCCGCCTCCGCGCGCCCGGGCGGGCAGACGCAGCAGCCGTCGCAGCGCCGCGGCCATGCGCGACAGGTCGTGACCCATCACGAGGATCGCGGGTACGAGCAGGAGCACCAGCACCATGCCGAAGCCCAGCCCGTAGCTCAGCGTGATGACGGTGGGCCGCAGGAACTGCGCGTCCGACGAGGTCTCGTATAGAAGCGGCGCGAGGCCCAGCACCGTGGTCAGCGTCGTCAACAGGATCGGGCGCAGGCGGTCGCAAACGGCGTCGACGATCGCGGGGACGA
Source organism: uncultured Jannaschia sp. (assembly GCF_947494025.1). Lineage (GTDB taxonomy): Bacteria > Pseudomonadota > Alphaproteobacteria > Rhodobacterales > Rhodobacteraceae > Jannaschia. The sequence goes on along the minus strand of NZ_CANLTQ010000001.1, from coordinate 422,483 downwards.
GGGCGCGGTCCTTGGCGTATTCGTCCACGGTCGTAACCAGCACGATGGAATCGTTGATGATGATCCCGGTCATCCCGATCAGACCCACCACCGAGAACATCGACAGCGGCACGTCCCAGAACCAGTGCCCCCAGATCGCGCCGATCAGGCCAAAGGGGATCACCGCCATGATCACCCCGGGTCGCGTCCATGAGGAGAAGATCCAGGCCAGCACGAGGTAAATGCCCAGCAAGCAGCCTGCGAGGCCCAGCGTCGCATCGGTCAGGAACTCGCTCTCCTGCTCGGACAGGCCGCTCAGCGCGTAGGTGACGCCGTAATTCGTGGCGATCTGGGGCAGGATGCTTTCGGCGATGCGCTGGCGGATCTCGTTGGCGCGGGCCGCGTCGTCCTGGGTGATATCGCCGGAAACGGTGACCTCCTGGACGCCGTTGCGGCGCGCGATGCTGGCGAAGCCCCGCTGCACGCGCACGGTCACGATGTCCGACAGCGCGACGTCGCCGCCGAGCGGCGAGGGCAGGCGCACCGTGTCGAGGAAGTCGGCCCGGAGTTCGTCCTCCGGCAGCTCAACCCGGATGGCGCCGGTGCGCGGGCCGACAGGGAAGGTCGCGGCCTCGATCCCGGCCAGCCGGTCGCGCAGCGTCGCGCCGAGCGCGCCCACGTCGAAGCCAAGCGCCTCGCCTTGCGGCGTCAGCGTCAGGATCAGCTCGTCCTTGTCGTAGGGCAGCGTGTCCTCGACGGCGGAAACTTCGGGAAACTCCGACACGGCGATCTTTAGCGCTTCGGAGGCCGCCTTGAGCGTCGCCGAATCCGCGCCGGAGAACTCCACCGACAGCGCGTCGCCGCCGGGGCCGGATCGCCAGCTGCGAAAGCTGATCTCCTCCGTCAGGGGCAGCTGTTCGACGCTTTCCTGCAACCGCTCGACGAACTCGAAGGAGGAATAGGGGCGCAGATCCGCCGCGCTGAGCTCAATCGAGATGGCGCCGAGCTGGTCGGGATCCTTGTCGTCGGCCGAGGCGAGCGCCCGGCCCGAATTGCCGCCGATCTCGGCCAGCACGTAGTCGATGGGGTTGGTGCCGTACTCGGCCTCGTAGGCCGCGCCGAGGGCCTCCGTCGCACGCTGCATCTCGCGCATCTGTGCGATCGTGTCGGCACGGGTGGCCCCGTCGACCGTCGCGAAATTGCCGCTGATCGAGCCCTGCTCCGGCGAGTCGAAGAACCGCCACTGCACGTCGCCCCGCAGAAACAGCGCGAGCTGCGTCGCCAGCAGCAGCACGGCCGCCGCCGCGACGGGGTAGCGCGCCAGCAGCAGGAGACGGACGAGCGGGCGGAACAGCCGTTCGCGGAACCGGTCGAGGCCGCGATTCACCAGGCGCGAGGGCAGGTCGTACCAATGCGCGCGCGCCGAATGCCCGAGCGCGCCCGCCATGTGATGCGGCAGGATCAGGAAGCACTCCACGAGCGAGGCGATCAGGACGACGATCACGGTGAAGGGAATGTCGAGGATCAGTTCGCCGAATCGGCCGCCGATCGCCACCAGGCCGAAGAAGGCGATGATTGTTGTCAGCGTGGCCGAGAAGACCGGCGAGAACATCCGATGTGCCGCCCGTTCCGCCGCTTGCGTCGCCGGCTCGCCCAGGTGACGGGCGCGGAAATCGGCATGCTCGCCCACGACGATGGCATCGTCCACGACGATGCCGAGCGTGATGATCAGCGCGAAGAGCGAGATCATGTTGAGCGAGATGCCCGCCGCCCACATCAGCGCGATGGCCGACAGCATCGCCACGGGGATGCCGGCCGCGACCCAGAAGGCGGTGCGGGCGTTGAGGAAGAGGAACAGCAGGGCGACAACGAGGACGAGGCCCAGGATCGCGTTGTCGACGAGCAGCGAGATGCGGCCGGTGATCGCCTCCGTCCGCGTGCGGATGAGCTCGATGTTCGTCCCCTCGGGGGCGTCGAGGAGAAGTTCGGCGGCCACCGCCTCCACCTGCCGCTGCAGGCCGATCGCGTCGCCGTCGGCGGACCGGTCGACGCGCACCGCGATGGCCGGGTCCGGGCCGACGAAATAGGCCCGCTCGCGGTCGACGCCCTCCGACAGGACGCGGGCCACGTCGCCCACGGTCAGTGCCGAACCGGCGGCCTCGCGCCGCAGGACGATCTCCTCGATCTCGTCGGGTTCGCGCCGTGCCTCGCCGGTGCGGACGCGGGCATTGGCGCCGGAGACGTCGCCCGCCGGGTCGGCCTGCGCCTCCCGGCCGATCGCCGCGGCGATCTCGGCCATGGTGAGGTCGTGCCGCAGCAGGTTCGCCGTCGGCACCTCCACCACCACCTCGGGCGCGGCGACGCCGTTGATCGTGGTGCGGGTGACGCCGGCGGCGAACAGGCGGGTGACGAACTGGTCGGCGATCCGCGCGAGCTGATCGACGCCGAGCGGACCGGTCACGATGACATCGGTCACCCGGTCGCGCCAGCGGCCGAGCCGGACCCTCGGATCGTCGAGCCCGTCGGGCAGGCCGGTCACGCCGTCGATCGCCGTCTGCACCTCGTTGGCGGCGGAGAGCACGTCGTGACCCGGCTCGAACTCGAGCTCGATCCAGGCATTGTTCTCGCGCGACACGGCGTTGGTGTCGTTGACGCCTTCCACGCTGCGCAGCGCCGGCTCCAGCACCTGCACGATGCCGCGGTCCACATCCTCGGCCCCCGCGCCGTCCCAGCCGACCAGCACCTCGATGTCGTCGACGATCACGTCCGGAAAGAACTGTGCCCGCATGTTCGGCAGCGCGAAGAGACCCCCGGCCAGCATCAGGACGAGAAGGAGGTTCGCGGCGGTGCGGTGGCGCGTGAAGTAGCCGAGCAGCCCCATCTCAGCCGCCCATTCGCGATTCGATGCGGGCGACCATGTCGGCCGGCACATCCCCGGATTCGAGCTGGCTCAGCATCCGCGCCTTTTCGTCGGTGGGGATGCGGGTATTGGCGTTCAGGTAGGCCACGATCCGCGCGCGCCGCTCGGGGTCGAGCGTGACGGTGCCGGCCGCGTCCTCCGCCGCCACGCCGGGGCGCAGGGGGCGGACGCGGATGCCCACGCCGAGCGCCGCGGTCCGCTCGGCCACCACCTCGAGACCCGCGATGTCGCCCGCGACGAGCACGTCGTCGCCCTGACGGCGCAGGAGCGTGACCGCGCGTGCCTCGAGCCGCTTCCCCTCGCCCAGAACCAGCACGTCGCTTTGCGGCGACAGGGCGGTGGCGGGCAGGCGGATCGCGTCCGCGATCGCGGGTTCCTCCACCTCCACGCGCACGAAGTCGCCGGGCCGGAAGCCGCGGGCGTCGTGGAGGCGGGCAAAGACGGTGCGTCCGGCCCGGCCCTCGCCGACGGCGGCGGCCTCGCGGGTGACGGTGCCCTCGGCGGCAAGTTCCAGCCCCTGCACGTCGAGGACGGCGCGGACCGGCACGCCGATCAGCGCACCTTCCGCATCGAGCAGGCGCGCGTGCTGCGCGGCGGAGACGCGGAACACGACCTCGAGCTCGGACGGGTCGATCAGTGTGGCGACCATCTCGTTCGCGGAGACGAGTCCGCCGGGCAGGATCGAGACATCGGCGAGCTGACCGGCGAAGGACGCCTCCACGGTGCGGTCCCCGAGATCGCGGGCGGCGTTCTCCACGGCGATGCGGGCGCGGTCGATGGCAAGGCGGGCCGAGTCGATCCGCGCCGCCTCGGCGGCGACGGCCCCGCGCGCAGCCAGGATCGCCTGCTCGGCGGCCGACAGAGACAGCTCCGCGGCCTCCACCGCCGCGGTCGCGCCGACGCCGCGGTCGCTCAGGTCGCGCTGCCGTTGCACCGCCTGCGCCTGCAGGTCGCGCTGCGTCTCGGCCCCCGCGAGCTCCGCCTCCGACAGATCGAGCCCGCGCTCGGCGTCGCGCAGCTCGGCCTCGGCCTCGGTCAGATCGGCGCGGGCGACCGACAGCGCCGCCTCCGCCCCGGCGGGGTCGATCCGCATCAGCACCTGCCCGGCCGCGACTGTCCCGCCATCCTCCATTTCGGGGGCGAGCTCGACGATGCGACCGCCTGTCGGCACGCGAAGCTCCAGGACCCGCCTCGCGCGGATTTCGCCGAATGCCGTCAGGACCGGCGCGATCGTCTCCGGCACCGCCTCGACCACGTTGGCGGCGAGGATGCGCTCGCGCGCGGGCAGGGCCTGCCCGTCGCGGGCCCGCCGCTCCTCCAGCGCGGAAAAGGTGATCTGCGCCGCCCAGGCGAGGAGCCCCGCCGTGAGGGCGAGCAGAAAGAGCGCCGTCAGGCTACGTCCAAGGAAGCGCATCGGATCTCCGGCCGGGATGTGGTCGGAAACATAGGGATATCCCGGCCCTTGCCAATCCTCACCTTCGTCGCACGCGTTTCCGTCGCGCGAAAATGAACGCCGGTCACTTCCGTCGCAGATGCTCGTCGAGTCGCGGCATGATCTCGACGAAGTTGCAGGGCGTGTGGCGGTAGTCGAGCTGCGCGGCGAGGATGCCGTCCCACGCGTCCCTGCAGGCCGAGGGAGAGCCGGGCAGCGCGAACAGGTAGGTTCCCTTCGCGACGCCCGCGCAGGCACGGGACTGCACCGCCGAGGTGCCGATCTTTTCCATCGAGATCATCGTGAAGACCGTGCCGAAGGCGTCGATCTCCTTTTCGTAGACGTCGCGATGCGCCTCCACCGTCACGTCGCGCCCGGTGAGCCCGGTCCCGCCCGTCGAAAGGATCACGTCGATCTCCGCGCTCCCGCACCATGCTTCGAGCTGCGCCGCGATCGCCGCGCGGTCGTCCCGCAGGATCGCGCGGGCGGCGAGGGCATGCCCCGCCGCCGTCAAGCGCTCGACGAGCGCGTCGCCGGAACGGTCGTCCTCCGGCGTTCGGGTGTCGCTGACCGTCAGGACGGCGATGCGGCAGGGCAGGAAATCGCGCGCCACGGGCGCCTCCCTCTTTGCTTTCCAAATATCCCGGGGGGCCGAAGGCCGGGGCGGCGCCCCTCCGCCCGGGGCGTCAGTCGAAATCGGCCGGCGAATGCCGCTCCGGCAGCGGGGCCGGATTCTCGCCCTTGAGCCGGTTGACCCGCTGCCCGCGCCGCACGGCCGGCCGCGCGTCGATCCGCTTCGCCCATTCGACGACGTTCTCGTATTCGTGCACGGCAAGGAACCGGTCCGACCCGTCGTAGAGCCGCCCGCCAAGGCAAAGCTGCCCGTACCACGGCCAGATCGCCATGTCGGCGATGGTGTAATCGTCCCCCGCGATCCACTCCTTGTGGGCCAGCTCACGGTTCAGCACGTCGAGCTGCCGCTTGGCTTCCATCGCGTAGCGGTTGATCGGGTATTCCATCTTTTCCGGTGCATAGGCGAAGAAATGCCCGAACCCGCCGCCGAGGAACGGCGCGCTGCCCATCTGCCAGAACAGCCAGGACAGCATCTCCGGCCGGTCGTCGCCCAGAAACGCGCCGTAGCGCTCCGCGAGATGCAGCAGGATCGCCCCGCTTTCGAAGATGCGAACGGGTTCGGGACCGGTCAGGTCGAGGAGCGCCGGGATCTTGGAGTTCGGATTGATCTCCACGAAGCCGGCGCCGAACTGGTCGCCCTCGCCGATATCGATCGGCCAGGCGTCGTATTCCGCGTCGTGCCCGGCCTCGATCAGTTCCTCGAACAGGATCGTGACCTTCTGCCCGTTCGGCGTCGCGAGGCTGTGGAGCTGGTAGGGATGTTCGCCCCGAGGCAGCGCCTTGTCGTGGGTCGGGCCGGCGACGGGGCGGTTGGTGCTGGCGAACTGGCCGCCGTTCTCGGCGTCCCAGATCCAGACGTCGGGGGGTGTGTAGCTCATCGCAGGTCTCCAGGGTCGGTGTCGGCGAAGCACATAGCGCTCCGCCCGCGCCCGCAACCCTGCGTCCGCGCACAGGCGGGGTTCACGGGTCGAGCCGGGCGGCAAGCTCCAGCAGGTCGGCCCAGGCGTCGCGCTTCGCCGTGGGGTTCCGCATCAGGAAGGCGGGGGGCAGCATCGGCAGGGCCGGGCGGCCGAACCCCTCGGTCCAGGTGCCGCGCAGGCGCGTCAGGCCGCGCTGGCCCAGCACCGCGCCGCAGGGCTGGTTGCCCATGAGGACGAGGATCTCGGGGTTCGCCAACTCCACATGGCGGCGCAGGAACGGCAGCATCATCGCCATCTCCTCTGCCTCCGGCGCCCGATCCGAGGGTAGCCGCCACGGCAGCACGCAGGCGAGGTAGGCGCTCGCGGCGCCTTGCGCGGTCCGCGACAGCCCGATCGCCGCGAGCATCCGGTCCAGCAGCTCGCCGCCCGTGCCCGCGAAGGGATGCCCCGCGCGGTCCTCGTCCCGGCCCGGCGCGTCGCCCAGGATCATCACCCGCGCCGACGGGTCGCCCGACGCGAAGACCGTGTTCGCCGCGCCGAGGCGCAGGTCGCAATAGGGATAGCCGAGGATCGCGTCGTGCAGCTCGGCCAGCGTGGCCGCCGCGGCCGCCCGTCGCGCCGCCTCCGCGACGGCATCGGTGCCCGGGGCCGTGTCCGGCGTCGCCGGCGTGTCCGCTTCGGCCGGCGCGGCCGGCGGCGCGGGCGCGGGCTGCCGCTCGGGCAGCGCGAAGCGGTTCACGGGATGCTCGCAGATCGCCTCGTCGCAGCCCATCTCGATCAGCCATTCCAGCGTCGCCTGCGCGGTGAAGGGGTCGATCTCGGGCATGCCCCTGCCTAGCCCGCCGGCCCCGCGACCGGAAGGGCTTGATCGCCGCCCGCCCGCGCCGCATGGAGACGGCATGTCCTTCCGGCACCGCCACCTTCTCGGGATCGAGCCGCTCCGCCCGGCGGAGATCACGGAGCTTCTCGACCTCGCGCAGCACTACGCGGAGGCCACGCGCAGGGGCGACACGCACGGGACCGCGCTGGCGGGGCTTACGCAGGTCAACATGTTTTTCGAGAACTCGACCCGCACGCAGGCGAGCTTCGAGATCGCGGGCAAGCGGCTCGGCGCGGACGTGATGAACATGGCGATGCAGGCCTCGAGCCTGAACAAGGGCGAGACGCTGATCGACACGGCGCTGACGCTGAACGCCATGCGTCCCGACCTCCTTGTCGTGCGGCATCCGCATTCGGGGGCGGCGAACCTTCTGGCCGAAAAGGTGAACTGCGCCGTGCTGAACGCGGGCGACGGGCGGCACGAGCATCCGACGCAGGCGCTTCTCGACGCATTGACGATCCGCCGCGCGAAGGGGCGGCTGCACCGGCTGACCGTCGCGATCTGCGGCGACATCGCCCACAGCCGGGTGGCGCGGTCGAACCTGATCCTGCTCGGCAAGATGGAGAACCGCGTCCGCCTCGTCGGCCCGCCCACGCTGATGCCGGCCGGGGTGGAGGCGCTCGGCGTGGAGGTCACCGACGACATGGCCGAGGGGCTGCGCGACGCCGACGTGGTGATGATGCTGCGCCTCCAGCGGGAGCGGATGGACGGCGCGTTCATCCCGTCGGAGCGGGAATACTTCCACCGTTTCGGCCTCGACGCCGGGAAGCTGCGCCACGCCAGGCCCGACGCCATCGTGATGCATCCCGGCCCGATGAACCGCGGGGTGGAGATCGACGGCACGCTCGCCGACGACATCAACCGCTCCGTCATTCAGGAGCAGGTCGAGATGGGCGTGGCGGTCCGCATGGCGGCGATGGACATCCTGGCACGGAACCTGCGGGCCGGCGCCTAGGGTCGAACCCGCATGCGTCCACCGCGTTGGTTCCGGAACAGCCAGAGCGGAGCCGCCTCATGACCTTCCCCCTCGAGCCCCGCGATCCGCGGATCCACGTCTTCTCGATCAGCGACGGGAGCCTGCGGCTCGCGCACCGGACCTACCTCTCGCCTGTCGAAGAGGCCCCCGGCACCGCGTCCGTGTCCGACGCGCTCGGCGCTCCCGTCGGGGCCGACCATGTCGAGGTCTTCGCCGTCCGCGACGTCGCCCCGATGGGCCTGCGCTCCTATCTCGCGCAGGCGCACGACGTTCCGCCCGCCGCGATGGAAGGGGATGCGGGGCGTCTCGACGCGCTTTCGGGCGATGTTCTCGTCGTCGCGCCGCGCGCGCTGGACGGCCTCGCGGCGCTCGAGCCGCGCCCCGAGCTCACCCATATCGGCAGTTACGCCCCCGCGGAGGCCGACACGACCCCGCGCGACCTGCCGCCGGCCGCGGAACCGCGGCCCGCGGCGGCGCCCGAGGAGACGGTCGCGGGCAAGCCGCTCGACCGGACCCGCATCCTCTGGATCGTGGTGGCGGCGCTCGTGCTCGCAGGGCTGCTCTTCGCCCTTCTCTGAGTCGCGCTCGATTGCGCCGGGGCCGGGCCGACGCTATCGCGGGGGGCATGGACGCCACGCTCTTCGCCGATGCCCGCCTGATCGATCCCGTTTCCGGCACGGAGCGGCGGGGCGACCTGCGGGTCGCGGGCGGGCGCATCGCCGGGCCCGGGCCGGCGGCGGAGCGGATCGATTGCCGCGGTCGCTGCCTCGCGCCGGGCCTCGTCGATATCGGCGTCAAGGTGGGCGAGCCGGGCGAGCGCCACAAGGAAAGCTTCCGCACGGCGGGCGCCGCGGCGGCGCGGGGCGGGGTGACGACCATGGTCGTCCGTCCCGACACGATCCCGGTGATCGACGCGCCCGAGCTTCTGGAGCAGGCCCGGGGCCGCGCCGCCGAATCCCCCGTCCGCGTCCGGCACATGGCCACGCTGACCCGGGGCCGCGCCGGGCGCGAGATGGTCGAGATCGGCTTTCTGCGCGACGCGGGCGCGGTGGCCTTTTCCGACGGCACCCATGTCGTGCGCGATACCCGCATCCTGAGCCGCTGCCTCACCTATGCCCGCTCGCTCGGCGCGCTCGTGATCGGCCATCCGCAGGATCCGGGCCTTTCCGCCGGGGCCGTCATCACCAGCGGCAAGTTCGCGAGCCTTCGGGGTCTGCCCGGCGTCTCGCCCTTGGCCGAGCGCATGGGGGTGGAGCGCGATCTCGCGCTGGCCGGCGCCACCGGGGTCGCCTACCATCTCGATCAGGTGACCTGCGCGGCCGGCCTTCCGGCGCTCCGGCGGGCCAAGGCCGAAGGGCTCGACGTGACGGCGGGCACCTCGATCCACCACCTGACGCTCAACGTGCTCGACGTCGCCGACTACCGGACCTTCTTCAAGGTGGTGCCGCCGCTCCGGGAGGAGGACGACCGCCTCGCCACGGTCGAGGCGCTGGCCGACGGCACGATCGACGTGATCTCCTCCATGCACACGCCGCAGGACGAGGAATCGAAGCGCCTGCCCTTCGAGGAGGCGGCGCCGGGCGCGGTCGGGCTCGAAACGCTGCTGCCCGCCGCGATGCGCCTCGTCCATGGCGGCCATATCGACCTCCCGATCCTCTGGCGGGCGTTGTCGCGCAACCCCGCGCGCCGGCTCGGGCTCGAGGGCGGCACGCTGGAGGTGGGCGCCCCGGCGGACCTCGTTCTCTTCGACCCGGACGCGCCCTTCGTGCTCGACCGCTGGACGCTCGCCTCGAAGTCCAAGAACACGCCCTTCGACGGCGCGCGGATGGAGGGGCGGGTGATCGGCACCTGGGTCGGAGGCGTGCGCGTCTGGGATCGGGACGCGGCCCATGCCTGATTTCGTGACGCCGGTCCCCGCGCTCCTCGCCGTGGCGCTCCTGGCCTATCTCCTCGGCTCGGTGCCGTTCGGGATCGTGATGGCGCGGCTGTTCCGGCTGGGCGACCTGCGGCAGGTCGGATCCGGCAATATCGGCGCGACCAACGTGCTCAGGACCGGCAACAAGCTGGCGGCGCTTCTGACGCTTCTGGGCGATTCCGGGAAGGGTGCCTTCGCCGCGCTCCTCGCCGGGGCGCTGCTCGGGGGCGACGCGGCGCAGGTGGCGGGGCTTGCCGCGTTCCTTGGCCATGCCTGGCCGGTCTGGCTGCGCTTCCGGGGCGGCAAGGCCGTGGCGACCTTCCTCGGCACGGCGCTGGCGCTCTCCTTCCCGCTCGGCCTCGCGATCTGCGCGTCGTGGCTCGCCGGGGCCTTCGCGACCCGTATCTCCTCCATGGGGGCGATCGTCGCGGCCCTGTCGGCGCCGCTCTGGGCGTGGTGGCTCCACCCGGAGGCGGTGGCGCTGATGGCGTTCTTCGCGGCGCTGATCGTCGTCTTCCACCGCCACAACATCCGGCGCATCCGGGCGGGGGAAGAGCCGCGGATCGGCGCCTCGAAGCGGACGTGACGCAGGCGGCGGAGGCGGCGGCCGCGCTGGAGGCGCTGCCGCTCGGCACGTTCCGGGGGCGCTCCGGCGGCAAGGACTGGCTCGTCAGCCGCACGCTCCATGCCGGCGGCGCGTCGGAAAAGCTGGTGGCCCACGCCCTCGACGGGTCGGACTACGTGAGCCTCAACCTCTACCGGCTCGACGCGGGGCCGCGCCTGCGCCCCTGCGAGATGTCGGCCGCCAAGGTCGTCGCCTTCTTGCTGAACCTCGTGCCCGCCCCCTGAGGGGGCGGGCCGGTCCGCTCCGTCTCAGCGGCAGGTGGCGTAGAAGCGCGAGCCGTCGGGGCGCTCGTAAAGGCAGGAGCCGGGCTGGTTGCGGTCGCGCCCGACATAGTTGCCCGCCGCCGCGCCGATGGCGCCGCCGACCAGTGCGCCGGTCGCGCGGTCGTCGTCGCCCGACACCGCGACGCCGGTTGCCGCGCCGAGGGCCGCGCCGGTCAGCGCGCCCTGGTTCGGCTGCTGGCAACCGGCAAGCGCCGCGGCAAGCGGCAGCGCGATGAGAAACGTACGGATCATGGGATGACCTCCTTTGCAATGTCCGATTCTGCGTTGGACATAGCAGAGGCCCGCCTCGAAGCCGAACGAGATGCGCGGCGCGTTTCAGGCATCCGGCCGCCCGCTCAGTAGCTGCGCTCCGCGTAGATCCGCGACAGGTCTCCCGCCCAGGGGCCGTGATAGTCGTCGAGCAGCTCGTCCGCCGGCGCCTTGCCGGTCTCGACCGATTCCTTCAGAGCGTTGAGGAAATGCGTCTCGTCGGGGACGAGACCGCCGGCGCCGGGCCGCGCGCGGGCTTTCAGCCCCGCCTCGGAGATGGCCACCAGCTCACGGGCGAGATCGTGCATCCGCACGCCGCCCGCCTCCGCCTGCAGCCCGTCGACACTCGCCGCGACGCGCAGGGCAAGGCGTGTCTCCTGGTCCCAGCCCTTCGCCAGTTCCCAGGCCGCGTCGAGCGAGGCGTCGTCGTAGAGAAGCCCGACCCAGAAGGCCGGCAGGGCGCAGAGCCGACGCCACGGACCCCCGTCGGCGCCGCGCATCTCCATGTATTTCTTGATCCGCGCCTCGGGGAACAGCGTCGTGAGGTGGTCCGCCCAATCCGCCATGGTCGGCTTCTCGCCGGGCAGGGCCGGCAACTCGCCGCGCATGAAGTCCCGGAAGGACTGGCCGAGCGCGTCGATATAGGTGCCGTCGCGGTAGACGAAGTACATCGGCGTATCGAGCGCGTAGTCCGTCCAGCGCTCGAAGCCGAACCCGTCCTCGAAGACGAAGGCGGGGATGCCGGTCCGGTCGGGGTCGAGGTCGCGCCAGACCCGGGCGCGCCAGGACTTGTGGCCGTTGGGGCGACCCTCGAAGAACGGCGAGTTCGCGAACAGCGCCGTCGCCACCGATTGCAGCGCCATCGCCACGCGCAGCTTCTTGACCATATCGGCCTCGGAGCCGAAGTCGATATTGACCTGCACGGTGCAGGTCCGGCGCATCATCACCCGCCCCATCGTGCCCACGCGGCCCATATAATCGTCCATGAGCTTGTAGCGGCCCTTGGGCATCAGGGGCATGTCCTCGTGCGTCCATTCCGGCGCCGCGCCGAGCCCGATGAACCGCGCGCCGATCGTGTCGGCGACGGCCTGCACCTCGCTGAGGTGATCGTTCACCTCGTCGCAGGTCTGGTGGATCGTCTCGAGCGGCGCGCCGGACAGTTCGAGCTGCCCGCCGGGTTCGAGCGAGACGTTGGCCCCGTCCTTCTCCAGCCCGATGAGGTGGCCATTCTCCTCGACGGGCGACCAGCCGAACCGGTCGCGCAGGCCCGCGAGCATGGCGTGGATGGAGCGGGGGCCGTCATAGGGAAGCGGCGCATGGGTGTCCTCGGCATAGCCGAACTTCTCGTGCTCGGTGCCGATCCGCCACTGGTCGCGGGGCTTGCAGCCCGACGCCAGATAGGCCGTCAGGTCGTCATGGGACTCGATCGGCCCGCCGCCGGTCTGTGGAATGGACATCGCAGGCCTCCGGTTCGTTCCGCGACCGTCACCTGCTGCCCGGCCCGGTCCAAGTCAAGGCGCGGGGCGCGTTCCGCTGCCAGACCTTGGTCGTATTCGCGCCCCGGCCGCGCACGGCCCGGATCATCGCGCCGGTATCGAAGCCGGGCAGCGGAGCGAGCGCATCGAGCAGGACCTCGGCGTTCGCCGCGCCCTCCGGGATCACCAGCGTCGGGCCGTCCTCCTGCTCGAGCCGCCAGAACGCCTCCCCCGTCGCCGTGCGTCGGAATGTCACCGCGGACAGCGCATCGAGGTCGACCGACCCGCCGAGCATCGGGCCGAGATAGGTGATCCGCCCTTCGTCCACCTCCACGAGCCCCGGTGCCGCGCCCGCCGACCAAAACCGGGCACGGCGGATGCCGGAAAGCACGAGAATGGCGCCGACCGCGACGAGGACGCCGCCGAACAGTGCGAGGAGGCCGAAATTGGTCAGCCACAGCCAGAGGCCGAGCGCGAGCGCCGCCGCACCCGCCAGCGTCTCGCGCCAGCGGGCGAACGCGGCGGCGGCCTCGGGGCGGATCACGGCGCCGCCGAGGGCGGTCGGAGGACGAGCGCGTAATCGCCGATCCGCGCGAAGCCGAGCCCGCGGTAGCAGGCTGCTGCCGCCTCCGACGCCGCGAAGAGCGTCGCCTGTCCCACGCCCGCCGCCCGGGCCTCCGCGAGATGCAGCGCGACCGCGCGGCGGGCCAGACCGCGCCGGCGCCGCTCCGGCGGGACATAGACGCCGCCGACCTGCACGATGTCCGGCAGGCGGGCGTTGAACCCGGTCATCGCCACCGGAACGCCCGCCATCAGCAGGAACCGATGGCTGTCGGCACGGAGCCAGCCGTCGACATCCGCCGCCGCCCGCGCCTCCGCGTCCGGACCGAGCCCCAGCTCCTGGTTGTAATCCTGCCGCCATGCGATGGCGCGGTCCCGGTCGCGCGACAGGGGCGCGAGCGTGCCGTCCCCGTCCGGGATGCGCAGCGCGGCGAGGTCGAGTTGGAATTGCGGCTCGTCGGCATCGTGCCCGGCTGCCGGTCCCTCGAGGCCCAGCGCGCGCATCAGCGGCCGGACCACGCCGCTCGGGCCGGCGAAGCCGGTGATCGACCGGCCGCGCAGCACCGTGGCGGCGGCCTCCGGGTCGGTGTCGAAGGGAAGGACCATGCCGCGATTCGTCAGGCCGAGCACCGCGCGCCGGGGCGGCGCGGCGTCGCCCCAGAAGGCGGTGGCGTTCGGATGCGCGCTTCCGTCCGGGTGATCGCGCAGATTGGAAAGCGCGAACATCGCCGCCGTGGGGCGGGTCCGCAGCAGCGCCTCGATCGCCGGCCTGTCCGCCGCGCCGAGCGGGATCACGTCCAGTCCCCCCGCGCCGCCTGCCACAGCGTCAGCGCCGCCACGGCGGCGGTGTCGGCGCGCAGGATGCGGGGGCCGAGCGCGATGGCGGTGGCTCGCGGATGGGCGCGGAGGCGGGCGCGTTCGTCCGGCGAGAACCCGCCCTCCGGCCCGATCAGGATCGCGGCGGGGGCCGGGGGCAGCGCACCGCCCTGTTGCGTGTCGCCCGCCCAGACGGGGTCCTCCGACAGCGCCTCGTCGCAGAAGACGAGCGCGCGGTCCCCGGGCCAATCGTCGAGGAGGCGGGCGAGCGGCGCGATCTCGGCGACCTCCGGCACGTAGGTCCCGCCGCATTGCTCCGCCGCCTCGACCGCATGGGCCTGAAGCCGGTCGCGACGGATGCGCTCGGAATTGGTGTGATCGGTCGCGACCGGCAGGATGCGCGCGGCGCCGAGCTCGCACGCCTTCTCCACGATGAAATCGGTCCGCGCCTTCTTGATCGGCGCGAACAGGAGCCAGAGATCGGGCGGGTTCCGTTGCGGCGCGACCTGCGCCTCGACCGTGAGCGTGCCGCCGCGCTTCGAGGCCGCCTCGATCCGCGCGCGCCACGCGCCGGAGGTGCCGTCGAACACCGTCAGCGTGTCGCCCGGCGACAGCCGCATCACGCCCGAAAGGTAATGCGCCTGGTCCCGCGTCAGCCCGGCCGGTTGTCCCGGCGCGAGCGGACCGGCTATGTGCAACCGCACGCGACTGTCCCTGCCGTCCATGAGGCCCCCCGATGCAGACGTCCCCCGATCAAGGGCAGGTGGCCGATGCCGTCAAGGGCAACTGGGTCGACCGGCGGGCGCCCGCGGCCTGGCGACCCTATCTCAGGCTGTCGCGCGCGGACCGGCCGATCGGGACGTGGCTCCTGCTCATCCCGTGCTGGTGGGGGCTCACGCTGGCGGTGGCGGCGACGGGGTTCCGCTGGTTCGACCTCTGGATCGCCGGGGGCTGCGCGCTGGGGGCGTTCCTGATGCGCGGCGCAGGCTGCACCTGGAACGACGTCACCGACCGCGACATCGACGCGCGCGTGGCGCGGACACGGTCGCGACCGATCCCCTCGGGGCAGGTCCCGCTCCGCCGGGCGCTCCTGTGGCTCGCGGCGCAATCGCTGGCGGCCCTCGCGATCCTTCTCACCTTCGACCCGGCGGCCATCGCGCTGGGCGTCCTGTCGCTCCTGCCGGTCGCGATCTATCCGTTCGCCAAGCGCTTCACCTGGTGGCCGCAGGTCTTTCTCGGGATCGCGTTCAATTGGGGCGCGCTTCTGGTCTGGGCGGCGCATGCGGGCGCGCTCGGCTGGCCGCCGGTCCTTCTTTATCTGGGCGGGATCGCGTGGACGCTCTTCTACGACACGATCTACGCCTATCAGGACGTCGAGGACGACGCGCTGATCGGGGTGAAGTCGACGGCGCGGCGCTTCGGCGACAGGCCCGGCCCCTGGCTCGCGGCCTTCGCGGTGGCGACGGTTCTGCTTCTCGCGGCGGCCGTGCTCGCCGCGCTGCCTGCGGCGGGCGCGGCCATCGCGCTGCCGGGGGTCGCCCTGATGGGCGCGCATCTGGCGCGGCAGGCGCGGCGGCTCGACATCGCGGATTCGGCGAACTGCCTGCGGGTGTTCCGGTCGAACCGCGCGGCGGGCCTCCTCCTCCTGCCGTTTTTCGCTGCCGCCGCCCTCGTCTGATTGCTCCCGGGCCGGCGTCTGGTTAATCAGGCGCCGCCGTACCAGACATGCCGGGGTCCCATGATCCGTAAACGCACGATCGTCACGTTCGTCGCCTTCACCTTCGCCGTCGCGGCTTCCGCAGGCGGCGCGCTGGTCGCGGCGGATTACCTGGAGGACAGCTCACGCGCGGCCGCCGCCGCCGCGCTCGGAGCCGAAGGGCTCGACTGGGTCGAGGTGGAGACGGACGGGCTGCAGCTCGTGCTCCGCGGCACCGCGCCCGACGAGCCGGCCCGCTTCCGCGCGATCACCGCGGCCGGTGCCGTGGTCGATGCGTCGCGCGTGATCGACCAGATGCAGGTCGCGCCGGCGCGTCCGGTCACGCCGCCACGCTTCTCGCTGGAGATCCTGCGCAACGACACCGGCGTGTCGCTTATCGGTCTCGTCCCGGCGGAGGGTGGGCCGGAGGCGATCGACGATCTGCTCGCGGAGGTCGGCGGCGACGCGCTCGAGGTCACCAACATGGTGGAGACGGCCGATCATCCCGTCCCCGACGACTGGACCGCGACGCTGCGCTTCGCGATGGCCGCGATCGAGGAGATGCCGCGCGCCAAGATTTCGGTCGAACCGGGCCGCGTCACCGTGACGGCGGTGGCCGACAGCGACGCGGCGAAGCGGGCGCTGGAGGGGAAGCTGGAGGCCACGACCCCCGAGGGGGTCGCGCTGACCCTCGACATCGCCGCGCCGCGCCCGGTTATCGCGCCGTTCACGCTGCGCTACGTCATGCCGGCGACGGGCCTGCGCCGTCTGACCGCCTGCGCCGTCGACAGCGCCGAGGCGGAAGCGCGCATCGTCGCGGCGCTGCGCGCGACCGGGTTCGAGGGCAAGACGGATTGCGTCATGGGGCTGGGCGTGCCCTCGGCGAACTGGGGGGAAGCCGCGGCCCTCGGGATCGAGGCGCTGGACCGTCTGGGCGGCGGCTCGCTCACGCTGTCGGACGCGGATGTCTCCCTGGTGACGGAGGAGGGGGTCGCCCCCGATCTCTTCGACACGGTCGCCTCCGAGCTCGAAACGGCGCTGCCGGAGCTCTTCGTGCTTTCCGCCGTCCGGCCCGAGCCGGCGGATGCGGATGGCACGGATGACGCCGAACCCGCCCCCGAATTCGTCGCCACGCTCGCGCCGGAAGGGCAGGTGGAACTTCGCGGGCGGCTCTACGACGAGGCGCAGAAGGCCGCGGTGGTAAGCTATGGGCGCGGCCTTTTCGGCGTGGCGAACACCTACGTCGCCACGCGCGCGGACAGCGATCTGCCGGAGGGCTGGCCCGCCCGTGTCCTGGCCGGAATGGAGGGGCTCTCCCGTCTTGCCAGCGGGACGGCGGTGGTGCAGCCCGATCTGGTCGTGCTGCGCGGCGTCACCGGCAATGCCGAAGCCGAGGCGGAGATCGCGGGCCTGTTGTCCGACAAGCTGGGCGCGGAGGCCGATTACCGGATCGAGGTCACCTACGACGAGGAGCTCGATCCGCTCCTCAACATTCCGACGCCCGAGGAATGCGAGACCCGGCTGAATGCGATCCTGACCGAGCAGAAGCTGACCTTCGCCCCGGGCGAGCCGGTGATCGAGGCGGCCGGCGAGGGGCAGATCGGGCGGCTGGCCGACCAGCTCGACACCTGCAAGCGTGCCTATTTCGAGATCGGTGGCCATACCGACAGTCAGGGCCGCGAGGTCATGAACCTCGAGCTGAGCCAGGCGCGGGCGGAAGCGGTGCGCAACGCCCTCGTCTCCCGGGGCGTGTCGCCCCGGCAGCTTGTGGCCGAAGGCTACGGCGAGACGCAGCCCATCGCCGACAACGGCACCGAGGCGGGGCGCGAGGCGAACCGGCGCATCACGTTCACCCTGCTCGGGCGTCGCGAGCAGGAAGACTGGGCCGCCAGCCCGCGGATCACGGCACCGCAGGCGGGCGAACGCCTCGACGACGCGGCGGTCGAGGCGGCGACGCCCGCCACGCCCGAGGCGGCCGCCGACGCGGCGACGCAGCCGGAGGACGGGACCGAAGGGCGGACGGAATGAATCGCACCGAGTTCGTCGTCGCGATCGCGCTCGTCCTTTTCGTCGCCTTCGTCCTGGGCTGGTTCGCCTCCTGGCTCGTTCACCGGTTCAGCCGGGTGACGGTGTCCGATGTGGCCGAGCTGGAGGGGATGGCGAAGGCGCTGCACGACGCCGAGGAGCAGCGCGACGAGGCGATCGCCTACCTGCATCTGCGCGAACAGGAATTGCTGCGCAAGCTGTCCAGCACCGAGGCGGAGCTGCGCGCGGCGATGGAAGGCCTGCGCGAGGCGCGCCGGGAGGCATCGCAGCTGCGCGGCTAGATCGCGCCGCCGAACGCCGGCGTCGTCGGTCCGGGTCGAGGATCAGCCGGGCGGGCATCGTGAGGGTGAGGCCCGCGCAGGGCGGGCCGTCGAGCGTGACCTCCCGCCATCCGCCCGCGGCGCCTGCCCTCGCCCGGCCGCGCGGGCCCAGCGGATCGATCTTCCGCGACGTTCACGTAATTCGCGGTCTCTGCCTTCGAGGAGGCAGCCTAGAGCGGTTCGAACGTCGTGATATTCCCGCCGGGAAGCAGGGCATTCAGGCAGGGAGCGAGCGCGCTCCGGATCGCGATGGAGATGCCGCCGGAGAGGAACGCGGCAGCCGCGAGAAGCTCGTGACATACCATCTTGCGGTCTCGCGCCGGCTTGCCGGCGCGGCGTCGCAATCGCGGTCAAGAGCCGCGCGCAGAAAGGTCCGGATCGCGTCCCCGCGATCCGCGTATTGTCCCGCCGGCACGAGGCCGTCGATCCTCGACAGGGTCTCGGGGCCGATGGCGGTCGAAAGGCCGGGCGTTCGGAGAACCCGGGCAACGGGTTACGAACATGCTGCCAGCCAGCGCCGGTCGCGGCGGGGCCGGACGCCTATGGCCAAGGGCGGATGCGCCGCGAAATCAAACCTCACGCGATGCCGCCACGCCGCCCGGCAGGGCCCGTCGGCGGGAACGACGCATGCCTAATCGCCTTGGGGCGTCGGCCCGATCAGGACCACGTCGCGCTGATCCGCGTCCTTCGCCTTGTGCTCCGGCTCGACATGGATGGTGACGCTGGCATTCGGGCGCGACTGGTGCAGCCTCGTCTCGATCCGGTCGCAGATCGCGTGCGCCGCGTCGACGCGCATGTCGCCCGGCACGATCAGGTGGAAATCGATGAAGGTGACGCGTCCGTCGCTGCGGGTGCGCAGGTCGTGCGCCTGCACCGCGCCGCCGCCGACCTCGGCGATCTTCGCGCGGATGGCCGCCTGATCCTCGGGCGGCAGGGCCGCGTCGAGCAGGCCGGGCAGCGTCGCGCGGATCACGATCCAGCCGGACCAGAGCACGTTGATCGCCACGGCGACGGCAAGGAGGGGATCGAGCAACCAGACACCGGAAAGGCCGGCCAGGACGATGCCGAGCGCGACGCCGAAGGAGGTGAGGACGTCGGCCATCAGGTGCTGGCCGTCCGCGACGAGCGCCGCCGAGTTCGCCGCCCGCCCGCCGAACAGGAGGATGCGGGCCCAGACAAGGTTGATGAGCGTGGCCGCCCCGTTGACCGCGAGGCCGGGCCAGGGCGCTTCGAGTGCGCGCTCCGTACCCGAGATCAGAACGCCCCCCGCCTCCCGCAGGATCAGGAGGGCGGCGAAGACGATCAAGGCGCCTTCGAGCACGGCGGCGAGGTATTCCGCCTTCTGGTGGCCCCAGGGATGGCTGCGGTCGGCCGGGCGGGCCGCGACGCGGATCGCGGCGAAGGCCGCGCCCGCGGTGACGAGGTTCACGATGCTCTCGAGCGCGTCGGAGAACAGCGCGACCGAGCCCGTCATCCGCCAGGCGACGGTCTTGAGGATCAGGACGAGGACGCCCACGAATAGGCTTCCCGTGGCGAGTCGGGCGGGGGACATCATGCCGGCGTGCCCGACACCGCGATGTTCCGCCCGTCTGGCGTCAATCCTTGTCCTCGTCCTGCTCCCCCTCGGGGATGTTGAAGAAGCTGTCGGCGTCGCGGATGTCGCGCTTGTCGGTTTCCTCCTCGTCGTCCGAGAGGCTGAAGGTCTCCAGCCCGGAGATGTTGGAGGGGATGCGCGGCTCGTCGTCGGCCTCCGCGCCGAGGCTTTGCGCGGTGGAGACGAGCTTGCGGCGCTCGTCGTCGGACATCACCTCGCCCTCGGCCAGTCTCTTCTGCGCGGCCTTCTGGACCACGGTGTCGAGCTCGCTCTGCTTGCACAGGCCGAGCGCGACCGGGTCGATCGGCTGGATGTTCTGGATGTTCCAGTGCGTGCGCTCGCGGATCGACTGGATCGTCGGCTTCGTCGTGCCGATGAGCTTGGAGATCTGCGCGTCGGTCAGCTCCGGGTGGAACTTCACGAGCCACAAGATCGAGGCGGGCCGGTCCTGCCGCTTCGACAGCGGCGTGTAGCGCGGCCCGCGGCGCTTCTCCTCGCCCTGCGCGGCGGCGTTGAACTTCAGACGCAGCTTGTGGCCCGGATTCTTCTCGGCGGTCGCGATCTCCTCGGCGGTGAGCTGGTTGTTGGCGACCGGGTCGAAGCCCTTCACGCCGACGGCCACGTCGCCATCGGCGATGCCCTGCACCTCGAGCTCGTGGAGATCGCAGAAATCGCCGATCTGCTGGAAGCTGAGCGTGGTATTGTCGACGAGCCAGACGGCGGTGGCCTTGGCCATGATGGGTTTGTTCATCGGATCGCATCCTTCAGACATGACTATCGCGTCGCCCGGATCAGGGGCTGCGGCTCTGCCGCGTGTTCTCGCTTTCGGGGAACCTGGCGCGTTGTATACCTATCGCCCGACCAATACGAAAGACCCGAATGATCCGCCTCGCCGCCGCCCTCCTGACGCTCCTTGCCGCCACGCCCGCCCCCGCGCAGCTGCGGGGCGATTTCGATTACTACGTCCTGTCGTTGAGCTGGACGCCGACCTGGTGCGCGCTCGAGGGCGACGCGCGGGGCTCGCCGCAATGCGACGCGGACCGGGGCCACGGCTTCACGCTTCACGGGCTCTGGCCGCAACACGAACGGGGCTGGCCGGAATATTGCGCGACGGCCGCGCGTCCGCCCTCCCACGCTCAGACGGACGGGATGGCCGACATCATGGGCTCCGCGGGGCTCGCCTTTCACGAATGGAAGAAGCACGGAACCTGTTCGGGGCTCGGTCCCGCGGCCTACTTCGCGACGTCCCGCGCGGCCTATGCGTCGATCATGCGGCCGCCGGCGATCCGGGATCTGGGGCGCGAGGTTACGCTGCCGGCGGAGGTGGTGGAGGCGGCGTTCCTTGACGCGAACCCGGACCTGTCGCCGGACGGCGTCACGGTGACCTGCCGGGCGGGACGGATACAGGAGGTGCGGATTTGCCTGACGACGGAACTGGTGCCGCGCGCTTGCGGAGCGGACGCGAGCCGCGATTGCGCGCTCGACGACGCGCTCCTGTCTCCGATGCGGTGAGCGTCAGGCGGAGACCCGGTTGCAGAGCCTGCGCGCCCATTCCGTCGCGGGGGCGGGCCGTCCGAGATGGTAGCCCTGCCCGTACTGCACGCCGAGCTCCGTCAGGATGCGCGCCTGCGCCTCCGTCTCGATCCCCTCGGCGATGAGGTCGAGGCCGAGCCTGTCGCGCAGCGTGACCAGGCCCTCGACGATTGCCTCCTCGCGTCCCGTTTCGCCGAGCCCATTGATGAAGACCCGGTCGATCTTCAGGATGTCGACGGGAAACTGCCGGAGGCGGTTGAGGCTCGACAGGCCGGTCCCGAAATCGTCCAGGGCGATGCGGATGCCGCGAGCCCGGAGCCGCTCGAGAAAGCCGAGCGCGCTTTCGGGCTGCACGATCACAGCGGTCTCGACGATCTCGAGCACGAGCTGCTCCGGCGGCAGGCGCTCCAGCAGGACCGACAGCCAGCGCGTGGCCGGCCCGTCCTTGCCCTCCAGCATCGGACCGTCGACGTTGAAGGTCGTGTAGAAAGACTTGTCGCCCGTGATGAGCGGCCGGGCCGCCTCGATCGCGATGTCCGGAAAAAGCTCCGTCTCGGTCTGCGGCAAGCGCCGCAGCGTGTCGACAAAGTTCATCGGGCCGACGACCTGACCGCCGGGGCGGTTCCAGCGCAACAGCGCCTCCACGCCCACGGCACGCCGGTCGCGCAGATCGACGATCGGCTGCACATGGTATTCCAGCGCGCGTTCGACGATGGCGTTCTCGATCTCCGCCTGGGCCGGGATCAGCGCCGGGACCGGAAGCGCGCGGGTGATCTCGGTCCGGTCGCCGCCGAAACCCTTGGCGCGGGCGAGGGCGGCATCCGCGCGCAGCACCGCCCGCTCGCGGCTTTCCTCCGGATAGGCCGCCACCAGTCCGGCCGACAGGCTGCGCGAGACGATCCCGCGCTCGCTGTCGGCGAGGGCGGTCGAGGCCAGCGCGCGGATGCGCTCCACTATACCGGCGGCGTCGCGCAGGGTCGTGTAGGGCAGCCAGAGAACGAACCGTCCGCCGCTCAGCCGGTCGAAGGTCGCCCCGGCCGGCATCGCACGCCGGATAACCTCCGAGATCGCGTCGAGCAGACGGTCGCCCGTGTCGTAGCAGCGCGTGACGTTGACGTCGCGCAGCTTGTCGACGTCGAACAGGGCGAGCGCGCCCGCGGCGCCGGCGACATCGGCCGGAGACGGTGCATCCTCGCGGTCCGACGCGCCCGCCGGCGGTCGCGGCCAGTAGCACGCCGCAATCGCCACAGCTGTCGCCACGACGACGAGAATCCCCAGTTCCAACAACACGACCTCCGCGTCGACGACACCCGCCGAATGGTTTCCGCAACCGATCTCTTACGCAACTGTGGGGTGAACTGCACCCGTGCGAAAAGGGGAAACTCGCAAATCAGAACGGTTTTCGTGACGATAGGGCCGCGCGAAGGGTTCCGTCATCAAGATAATCGAGCTCGCCGCCCACCGGCACGCCCTGTGCGAGACCGCTGATTCGCACACCGGTCGGTTCCAGCTCGCGGGAGACGTAATGGGCGGTGGTCTGGCCTTCGACCGTCGCGTTCAGGGCCAGGATGACTTCCTCGACCCCTTCGGCGGCGATGCGATCGCGCAGCTTCGGGATGGACAGATCCTCCGGCCCGACATCGTCGAGGGGCGACAGCGTGCCGCCCAGAACGTGGTAGCGCCCGTCGAAGACCTGCGCGCGCTCCATCGCCCAGAGATCGGCCACGTCCTCGACCACGCAGATTTGGCCGTTGGCGCGTTTATCCGCCGCGCAGATGCCGCATATGTCGCTCGTGGCGAGGTTTCCGCAATTGAGGCAGGTCCGCACGGCGCGACCGACCTCCCGCATCAGCTCCGCCAGCGGCAGAAGCTGCGTGTCGCGCCGCTTCACGAGGTGGAGCACCGCGCGCCGCGCCGATCGCGGGCCGAAGCCCGGCAGGCGGGCCATCATGCCGATCAGCGCCTCGATGTCGCGATGCGTCTCCAAAGTTCAGAAAGGCAGCTTCATGCCCGGCGGCAGGCCGAGCCCTTCGGTGATCTTGCCCATCTCCGCCTGCGCCCGCTCGGATGCGCGCGTCTGGGCGTCCTTGATGGCGGCGAGGATCAGGTCCTCCACCATCTCCTTCTCCTCGGGCCGGAAGATCGAGGGGTCGATGTCGAGGCCGATCAGCTCGCCCTTGGCCGTGGCGGTCGCCTTCACGAGGCCCGCGCCGGATTCGCCTGCCACGGTGATCGAGGACAGGCTTTCCTGCATCTCGCCCACCTTGGCCTGCATCTCCTGCGCCTTCTTCATCATGCCGGCCATGTCGCCGAGGCCGCCCATACCCTTGAACATCCCGATCCCCTTTTCGTTTGCGTCGCGTCCCTCCGCAGGTAGCGTCGAGGGGGTGCGCCCGCAAGCATCGCACATGCAAAGGGCCGCCCGAAGGGGCGGCCCGGCCTGGCGTGATTCCATCCCGGTTCAGTTCTGGGCGGCGTTGGCGCCGATGAACCAGGCGTCCTTGTCGATCTCGCGGCTCACCTCGGTGAAGAGGTCGGCGGCGTCCTCGTCCCCGGCCTCGCCGGCCGCGTCGATGGCTTCGCGCAGCTTCGCTCCGTGATCCTTGAAGCGCTCGACGAGCGCGGCGATGTGCTCCTGCACCTCGGTCATCTCGACCGGGTAGGGCTTCAACGTCGTGTTCTTCGACGCCTCCTGCGTGGTTCCCTTGGCGAAGCCACCCATGATGGCCACGCGTTCGGCCATCGTATCCGTCTGCTCCCGCACGCGGTCCGCGACCTCGTCCAGAAGTTCGTGCACGCCGATATAGCCGCGGCCGCGGATATTCCAGTGCGCCTGCTTCACCGCGAGTTGCAGGTCGATCGAGTCGGCCAGCCGCGCGTTCAGGAGGTCGATCATCTGCGACTGCGTCTGTTTCTCGAGGCCTTCGACGAAACTCTCGGGCATGGGGCTCTCCTTGCTGTGCTGTCCGTGTCGCGGGATGAACGGCGGCCGGGCCCATTCGGTTTCATGACGCGGCCGGGCGCCGTCCGCGGGCACGCCGGAGGCGATCAGCTTTCGTCGAACGGATCCCATTCCTCGTCCACTTCGGCCAGCGCCTCCTCCGCGGCATCCCGGGTCAGCGCCTCCCGCGTGCGGACCTCCAGGAGCTCGGCGCCGGGAAAGGCCTCGAGGATCGCCTGCGTCAGCGGATGCGCCAGGGCCTCGGCCTCCGCGCGCCTGAGGTCGTTGTCGCGCGTCTCCGCGATGGTCGGCAGGCCGCCCTCCGCCACGACGGAGGTGATCCAGCGCACACCCGTCCAGCCCTGCAGTCGGCCCGCCAGCCGATGGGCGAGATCGGGCGCGGCGCCGGGGGCCGGCTCGAATTCGATCCGGCCGGGGGAATAGTTCGCGAGCCGCAATCCGGTCTCGACCTCCACGAGGAGCTTCACGTCACGGTTGGCGCGGATCAGGTCGACCACCTGATCGAAGCTCTCGAACCGTGCCAGCGCCTCCGTGACCTGCGCCTCCGCCGAGGGTGAGGAGACCGGCCGCGCCGCGCCCTGCGCCGTCCGCCGCATCGCGGGGCTGCCGCCGGCCTCCGGAGCGGGCCGCGGGGCCGGCGCCCGGGCGGAGGACGGGGGCGTGTCGCGCAGCTTGCGAATGAGCTCGTCGGGGGAAGGGAGGTCGGCCACGTGCGTCAGCCGGATGATCGCCATCTCGGCCGCCATCATCGCGTTGGGCGCGGCCGCGACCTCCTCCAGCGCCTTCAACAGCATCTGCCACATCCGCGTCAGTGCCCGCATCGGCAGGCCGGCGGCGAAGGCCTGCCCGCGGGCACGCTCGTCGGGGCCGATCGTGGGGTCCTCGGCCGCGTCGGGGGTGATCTGCACGACGCTGACCCAATGGGTGATCTCCGCGAGGTCGCGCAGGATGGCGAGCGGGTCCGCTCCCTCGGAATACTGGGCGCCGAGCTCCTCGAGCGCGGCGGCGGCCTCGCCCTTCATGACGAGGTCGAAGAGGTCGAGCATCCGGCCGCGATCGGCGAGCCCCAGCATGGCGCGCACCTCGGCGGCACTCGTCGCCGCGCCGCCCGCGCCGTGGCTGATCGCCTGGTCGAGCAGGGACATCGCGTCGCGCACCGAGCCCTCCGCCGCCCGCGCGATCAGGGCGAGCGCGCCGTCCTCGATCCCCGCGTCCTCCTTCGCGGCGACCCCGCGCAGGTGTTCGATCATCGTTTCGGGCTCGATCCGGCGCAGGTCGAAGCGCTGGCAGCGGGAGAGCACGGTGACCGGAACCTTGCGGATCTCGGTCGTGGCGAAGATGAACTTCACATGCGCCGGCGGCTCCTCCAGCGTCTTGAGAAGCGCGTTGAACGCGCTCGTCGAGAGCATGTGGACCTCGTCGATGATGTAGATCTTGTAGCGGGCCGAGGCCGCCCGGTAATGCACCGAGTCGATGATCTCGCGCACGTCACCGACCCCCGTGTTCGATGCCGCGTCCATCTCCAGCACATCGACATGGCGCCCCTCGGCGATGGCCCGGCAGGGCTCGCACACGCCGCAGGGATCGGTCGTCGGGCCGCCGTTCCCGTCGGGGCCCACGCAGTTCAGCCCCTTGGCGATGATCCGCGCCGTCGTCGTCTTGCCGGTGCCGCGGATGCCGGTGAGGATGAAGGCCTGCGCGATCCGGTCCGCCGCGAAGGCGTTGCGCAGCGTGCGCACCATCGGGTCCTGCCCGATCAGGTCGGCGAAGGTGGCGGGGCGGTACTTGCGGGCGAGCACCTGGTATTCTGTCGCTGTCATGCGGCCCTCCGGATCGGCGGGCATCCTAGGCGGCGCGGCGCCGGGTGGCCAGTGGTCCGCGAACCCTCAGAGCGCCCAGAGAACCCAGCCCGTGGCGAGAGAGGCGAGGGTGAAGAGGATCGCCATGATCGTGAAGATGCGGGTGGGCTGCATCTCCGCGCGGTGCGCTTTGAGGCGGCCCTGCGCCTTGCTGGCATTG
The DNA here is from genome assembly GCF_947494025.1 of uncultured Jannaschia sp. GTDB lineage: Bacteria > Pseudomonadota > Alphaproteobacteria > Rhodobacterales > Rhodobacteraceae > Jannaschia. Next base: position 396,648 of record NZ_CANLTQ010000001.1, on the reverse strand, counting down.
CGGCGCGCCGTCCAGAAGATGATGATGGCCACCCCGATGAAGATCGTCGCGACGAGCTTCGGCAGCCAGGTCGGGTCGGCCTCCCGGAAGATCGCGCGGAGCCCGACGGCGATGGCGATGGACGTCATGCCGGTCCGCATCCAGCCCGCGAACGTGCGCTCGTTGGCGAGAATGGTGCGGTCCTCCGCCCAGTCGGTGCGTCGCTCCGCCCAGTCGGTCTTGGTGTCAGCGTCGTTCGGTTGATCCTGCGGCATCCGCCGACAGTAGCGCGCGCGCAGCGGCAGGGAAATGCGCGGGGCGTTGATAATGGTTAGCGCCGCGCATGCCGTGATGGACGGCGCGGAGACCCCTGCGCGGCGCGTACGGAAATGCGGGTGGGTGAGAGGCTGGACGACGACCCAAGCGGGGCTCGTTGTGGCTGCTACCTTCCGGTCCTGACCAGGTTGGCGAGGCGCTTGCCCGCGCCAACCTCTCGATGCCGCAAATAGGACGGGACGGGCCTGGATGCAAGGGGGACGGGCCTTGCCCCGGATGGCCGGATGCCCGAGGCAGGGAAACGCCCCATTGCCAGGAGGAATGTCATGCGGCTTGCGGAATCGGTCACGTTCGGCGGCGGGGCGCTGGATCGGGCGGAGGACCTGCGGCGGGATCCGGACGCGCTCGCCGCGCTGCCGGCGCGGGTGTTGCCGCTCTGGCGGGGCAAGCCGCTCCTCGACGCGGGCCGGGCGGCGCTGGACTGGGTCGCCCCCGACGTCTTCGCGGAGGAGGGGGCGACGGTGCTGCTCGGGCGGGCGGACGGCATGGCCCTCTTTGCGCGCGACGTGTCCGCACTGGACGTCGCCGGCGGCACGGAAGGAGTGGGCGGCTTCGTCGATGCCTCCGAGCAGACCCATCCCGACCTGCCGGCCGGCACGGCCTTCGGCGAGCTGCGGCGCGTGATGACGCGGCTGACGCCGCTCGATGCTGAACTGGCGGCCACGGCGAAGGGCATGCTCGAATGGCATCGGAGCCACGGCTTCTGCGCCAATTGCGGAACGGCGACGCAGATCGGCAAGGCCGGCTGGATTCGGGTCTGTCCGAACTGTGCGCGTTCGCATTTCCCGCGCACCGATCCGGTCGTGATCATGCTGGTGACGCGGGGCAATTCGGTCCTGCTCGGCCGGGCTCCGTCCTGGCCCGAGGGATTCTTCTCCTGCCTTGCCGGGTTTATGGAGCTGGGCGAGACGCTGGAGGCGGCCGTGCGCCGCGAGGTCCGGGAGGAGACGGGGGTGCGCGTGGGCCGGGTGGACTATCTAGCGAGCCAGCCCTGGCCGTTTCCGGGATCCCTGATGCTGGGGGCCTGGGGCCATGCCGAGAGCGAGGCGATCGTCGTCGATCCCGACGAGATCGCCGAGGCGCTGTGGCTTACGCGGGAAGAGATGATGGAGGTGTTCGAGGGGCATCACCCGCGCGTCCAGGCGGCCCGCAACGGGGCGATCGCACGCTTCCTGCTCGAGAATTGGCTCGCGGATCGGCTGGACTGAAGCCCGATTGACCGGACCGGCGGGGGGCGGCTATCGACCTGCGGACCCGTAGATGAGGATGTCTAAATGAAGTTCGTCGCGACCGAAGAGATTGCCGCCCCCGTCGAAGACGTCTGGGCCGCCGTGACCGATTTCGACGCCTTCGAGGCGCGTGCGTCGCAACGCGTGAGTCTCGAGCGGCGGCCGCCGGGGCCTGCCTCGCTCGGGACCGTCTGGGACGGGCAGGCGGAGGTGATGGGCACGTCGCGCGACGTCGAGATGCGGCTGTCGGAACTCAAGGCGCCCCATGTGATCGCGATGACCGGCAAGTCCGACGGCCTCAACCTGTTGGCGAACGCGCAACTCGAGGTGCTGGGGCCGCGGCGGACGCGCCTGACCGTGACGACCGCGGCCGAGGGCAACAGTCTCGGCGCGCGGCTCGTCCTGCAACCGCTGAAGCTCGCGAAGAAGACGCTGCTGCAGCGCTACCGGGGCTACGTCGCGAACTTCGCGCGGCGGATCGAGAAGGGCAGCCGCCGGGCCTAGCGCAGACCGCCGTGGAAATGATCGGGATCGGCGGGATAGACGCCGAGGATGTCGAGCGACGAGGTGAAGTAGTCGAGCTCCTCCAGCGCGCGGGCGACAGGCGGATCCCCGGGGTGGCCCTCGATGTCGGCGTAGAACTGCGTCGCCAGGAATTGCCCGTCAACCATGTAGGATTCGAGCTTCGTCATGTTGACGCCGTTCGTCGCGAATCCGCCCATTGCCTTGTAGAGCGCGGCGGGGATGTTTCGGACGCGGAAGACGAAGGTCGTCTTGGTCGGACCGGCGCCGGCGGCGGAATGCCACGCATCGCGGGACATGACCACGAAGCGCGTGGTGTTGTGGCCGTGATCCTCGATGTCGCGGGCGAGAACGTCGAGGCCGTAGATCTCCGCGGCCAGTTCGGACGCGAGGGCGCCGTCGGTTTCCGCGCCGTTCCGGGCCAGCTCGGCGGCGGCCCCGGCGCTGTCGGCGGCCGTTTCCGCCGTGATGTCGTGCGCGGCGAGGAAGTCCCGGCATTGCGGCAGCAGCACCAGATGGGCGCGCACGTGGCGGATGCGGTCGAGCGTCGTGCCGCGCCGTCCCAGAAGCGCGATGCGGACGCGGACGAACGCCTCGCCCACGATCTTGAGGCCCGATTCCGGCAGCAGCCGGTGAATGTCGGCGACGCGCCCGTAGGTCGAGTTGTCGACCGGCAGCATCGCGAGGTCGGCCCGGCCGGACTGGACCGCGGCGATGGCGTCCTCGAAGGTCCGGCAGGGCAGGGGGTCGTGGTCGGGATGGGCCGCGACGCAGGCTTCGTGCGAATAGGCGCCGAGCTCCCCCTGGAAGGCGATGGCGGGCATGGCGCGATCCGTGGATGTTTCGTTCCGCCGCATCCTCTATCCCTTGCCAGAGGTGGGCGAAACCACATAGATGACGCGCGACCTCGGAACAGGACTTCGAAAGGGTGCCGAAGATGGACACGATGACGATGACCAAGATCGTGGGCGCAGGCTGCGGCGCGCTGCTCGTGTTCCTTCTGGGCGCCTGGGCGGGCGAGGCGATCTACCATGTCGGCGTCGAGTCGCATGGCGACGAGGAGCATGCCGAGGGCTACGCGATCGAGGTCGCCTCGGCCGAGGATGCCGGCGGCTCCGGCGAGCCGGACGTGCCGTTCGAGGAGGTTTACGCCACAGCCTCCGCCGAGGCGGGCGAAGGTCTCTGGCGGCAATGCGCCTCGTGCCACGCGGTCGACGGCACGAACAAGACCGGGCCATATCTCAACGGCGTGGTCGGCCGCGAGCACGGCTCCGTAGAGGGCTACGCCTATTCCGACGCGATCGCCTCAATCGAGGGGCCTTGGACGCCCGAGGAAATCTCGCGTTTCATCGAGAATCCGAAGGAATACGCGCCGGGCACCAAGATGTCCTATCGCGGAATGGACGATGTCGAGGATCGCGCCAACCTGATCGCCTATCTCGAATCCCAGAGCTGATCGGCCGGGCGCCGCCTCCCGGCGCCTCAACCATCGGTGAGGGGGCCTTGCGTCCGAAGGCCCCGGATCGCTAGCTGTCGCCGAACTTCTCAGGGGAGAGCATGGGTTCATGATCAGACGGTTCGCGATCGCAGCCATTCTCGTCGCCGCGCCCGCCATCGCGCAGGAGACGGACACGACGCCGGATCACGGCATTTCGACCTTTCCGGGCGGCGCGCTGAAATACGGGCCCGACTTCGCCCATCTCGACTACGTGAACCCCGACGCGCCCAAGGGCGGCGAGATCAGCGAATGGGCCTTCGGCTCCTTCGACAGCGTCAATCCCTACACGCCGAAGGGCCGGGCGGTCGCGCTGTCCTCCGTGCCCTACGAGTCGCTTCTGTCGGGCACGGCGGACGAGATCGGATCGGCCTATTGCCTGATCTGCGCGTCGGTGGACTACCCCGAGGACCGCGGCGAGGTGACGTTCACCCTGCGCGACGACGTGACCTTCTCCGATGGCACGCCGCTCACCGCCGAGGACGTGATATTCTCCTACGAGGTGCTGCGCGACAAGGGCCTGCCGAGCTTTCGCGCCGTTCTCGCCCGTGACGTGGAAAGTGTCGAGGCGCTGGACGAGCGGACGGTGCGCTACGTCTTCAAGGAGGGCGTGCCGACCCGCGATCTGCCCGTCCGCGTCGGCAGCCTGCCGATCTTCCGGAAGGCCGATTTCGAGGCGCGCGACGTCGATTTCGAGGATAGCACGCTGACCCCGATGATCGGTTCCGGCCCCTACGTCATGGACGAACTCGATACCGGCCGGTCGGTGACCTACCGGCGCCGCGTTGATTATTGGGGCGAGGATCACCCGCTCAATGTCGGGCAGAACAACTTCGACACGATCCGCATCGAGTATTACGGCGACTACGCCGCGGCCTTTGAGGGCTTCAAGGGTGGCAACTACACCTTCCGCAACGAGGCGTCGTCGAAGGAATGGGCGACGAGCTACGACTTTCCCGCCGTCGAGAACGGCGCCGTCGTCAAGGCGGAGCTGCCGGACGGCACGATCTCGACCGCGCAGAGCTTCATCTTCAACCTCCGCAAGCCGAAGTTCCAGGATCCCCGCGTGCGCGAGGCGATCGGGCTCATGTTCAACTTCGAATGGTCGGACGAGACGCTGTTCTACGGCATCTACGACCGCATGACCTCCTTCTGGGAGAACAGCGACCTGAAGGCGGAAGGCCCGCCCTCGGAGGCCGAGCGCGCGATCCTCGAGCCGCTGGTGGAGCAGGGGCTTCTGGACGAGGCGATCCTGACCGAGGACGCGGTCCTGCCCCCCGTCTCGGGCAGCCGGCAACTCGACCGCGGCAACCTCCGGGCGGCGAGCGCGCTTCTGGAGGAGGCGGGCTGGATCGTCGGCGACGACGGGATGCGCCGCAAGGACGGGGAAACGCTGTCGGTCCAGTTCCTCAACGACAGCCAGACCTTCGACCGCGTCATCAACCCCTACGTGGAGAACCTCCGCAGGCTCGGCGTCGATGCCGGCATGGTGCGGGTCGACAACGCGCAGATGACCTCGCGCGAGCGCAGCTACGATTTCGACGTCATCACGCACCAGATGCCGATGGGCTACGTCCCCGGCTCCTCCCCGCGCCAGTATTTCGGCTCCGAAAGCGCGAACGACGTGTTCAACCTCATGGGCCTGCAGGACGAGGCGGTCGACGCGCTGATCGAGAACCTCGAGAACGCGACCACGCAGGAGGGACTCGAGGTCGGGATCGCCGCGCTCGACCGGGTGCTCCGGGCCCGACGCTTCTGGGTGCCGCAATGGTTCAAGCCGGTGCACACGGTCGCCTATTACGACTATCTCCGCTACCCCGAGCCGCTGCCGCCCTACGCGCTGGGCGAGCTGAGCTTCTGGTGGGCGGACGAGGAGGCCTACGAGGATCTGCAGGCCAGCGGGGCGCTGTAGCACCTTGGGCGCCTACATCCTCCGACGCGTCCTGCTCATGATCCCTACGCTGCTGGGAATCATGGTCATCAACTTCGCGCTGATCCAGTTCGTGCCCGGCGGTCCCATCGAGCAGGTTCTGGCGCAGCTCGAAGGGGAGGGCGACGCCTTCTCCAACATCGCCGGCGGTGGCGACGCCGCGGGCGGCGGGGCGCAGCAGGCCGGTGGCGACAGCGGTTATCTCGGCGCGCGCGGCCTGCCGCCGGAATTCATCGAGGAGCTGGAGCGGCAGTTCGGCTTCGACAAGCCCCCGCTCGAGCGGTTCCTCAACATGATGTGGGACTACATGCGCTTCGATTTCGGAGAGAGCTACTTCCGCTCGATCTCCGTCGTCGATCTGGTGCTGGAGAAGATGCCCGTCTCGATCACGCTCGGCCTCTGGTCGACGCTGCTGGCCTACCTCATCTCCATCCCCCTCGGCATCCGCAAGGCGATGCGGGACGGCTCGAAGTTCGACACCTGGACCTCTGGCATCGTGATCGTGGCCTACGCGATCCCGGGCTTCCTGTTCGCGATCCTGCTCCTCGTGCTCTTCGCGGGCGGGTCGTACTTCAAGTGGTTCCCGCTCCGCGGCCTGACCTCGCCCGGATGGGAGGACATGGGGACGCTGCAGCAGATCGGGGATTACCTGTGGCACATCACGCTGCCGGTGCTGGCCTCCACGCTCGCCGCCTTCGCGGGACTGACGCTGCTGACGAAGAACTCGTTCCTCGACGAGATCCGCAAGCAATACGTGACCACGGCGCGCGCCAAGGGCCTGACGGAAAGCCGTGTACTCTACGGTCATGTCTTTCGCAACGCGATGCTGATCGTGATCTCGGGCTTCCCCGCGCTGTTCGTGTCGGTCTTCTTCGGCGGCTCGCTCATCATCGAGACGATCTTCTCGCTGGACGGGCTGGGGCGTCTCGGGCTGGAGGCGGTGGTGACGCGGGACTACCCGGTCGTGTTCGGCACGCTCTTCGCCTTCTCGCTGATCGGGCTGGTGATGGGCCTCATCACCGACCTCACCTATGTCTGGATCGATCCGCGGATCGACTTCGAGCGGAGGTAGCCCGTGGCGCTTTCCCCCCTCAACGCCCGCCGCTGGTCGAACTTCAAGAAGAACGGCCGCGCCTTCTGGTCGCTCTGGCTGTTCGCGCTCCTGTTCGGCCTGTCGCTCTTCGCGGAGCTTCTGGCCAACGACAAGCCGCTTCTGGTGAGCTACCGGGGCGAGCTTCGGCTGCCGATCCTGACCTTCTATTCCGAGACCGATTTCGGCGGCGACTTTCGCACGGAGGCCGCCTACCGCGAGGTCGAGGTGCGCTGCCTCATCATCTCCGGCGGACTCGTGGATTGCTTCGACGACCCCGAGGGCGTGATCGCCAAGGTCGAGGAGACGGGCGCCTTCGCGGGCGAGCCGGTGGAACGGGGCTGGCTCCTCTGGCCGCCGATTCCCTACAGCTACGACACGGTGAACAACATCGACGGCGCGGCCCCGTCGGCGCCGGACGCGGAGCATTGGCTCGGCACCGACGACACGGCGCGCGACGTGCTGGCCCGCGTGATCTACGGGTTCCGCCTTTCGGTCGCCTTCGCGCTCATCACCACGTTCTTCGCCTCCGCGCTCGGCATCGCGGCCGGCGCGGTGCAGGGCTATTTCGGCGGCTGGACCGACCTGCTCCTGCAGCGGTTCGTGGAGATCTGGGGCTCCACCCCGTCGCTCTACGTCATCATCATCGTCGTCGCGATCATCCCGGTGAGTTTCTGGCTCCTCGTGGCGCTCACCGTGCTGTTCGGCTGGATCGGCCTTGTCGGCGTGGTGCGGGCGGAGTTCCTGCGCGCGCGGAACTTCGAATACGTGCGCGCGGCCCGGGCACTCGGCGTGGGCGACGGGACGATCATGTTCCGCCACGTCCTGCCCAACGCGATGGTGGCGACGCTGACCTTTCTGCCGTTCCTCGTGACCGGCGCGATCGGCGGGCTCGCCACGCTCGACTTCCTCGGCTTCGGTCTGCCGTCCTCGGCGCCGTCGCTGGGCGAGCTCACGTTGCAGGCCAAGCAGAACCTGCAGGCGCCGTGGCTCGGCTTCACCGCGTTCTTCACCTTCGCCATCATGCTCTCGCTGCTCGTCTTCATCTTCGAGGGCATCCGCGACGCGTTCGACCCGAGAAAGACCTTCGCATGACCCGTCCCGACCGCGTCCTCGACGTGCGCGACCTGCGCGTGTCCTTCCGGCAGGACGGACAGGACATCCCGGCCGTGCGCGGCGTCTCCTTCCATGTCGACCGGGGCGAGACCGTCGCGCTGGTGGGCGAGAGCGGCTCGGGCAAGTCCGTCACCGCGCTCTCCACCGTCGCGCTCCTGCCCGACAGCGCGCGGGTCGAGGGGACGGTGGAATACGAGGGCGCGTCGATGATCGGCGCCCCCGAGCGGGAGCTGCGGCGGGTCCGGGGCAACGACATCAGCTTCATCTTCCAGGAGCCGATGACCTCGCTCAACCCGCTCCACACGATCGAGAAGCAGCTCGCCGAAAGCCTGTCCCTGCATCAGGGGCTGAAAGGCGATGCGGCGCGGGCGCGCATCCTCGACCTGATGGAGAAGGTCGGCATCCAGGACGCGGAGCGCCGCCTCGGCGCTTATCCACACCAGCTTTCCGGCGGGCAGCGGCAGCGGGTGATGATCGCGATGGCGCTCGCCAACGGCCCGGACCTGCTCATCGCGGACGAGCCGACAACGGCGCTCGACGTGACGATCCAGGCCCAGATCCTGGAATTGCTGGCGCAACTTCAGCGCGACGAGGGCATGTCGATGCTCTTCATCACCCACGACCTCGGCATCGTGCGGCGCTTCGCCGACCGGGTCTGCGTGATGAAGTCCGGTGAGATCGTCGAGGCGGGACCGGTCGCGGAGATCTTCGACGCGCCCCGGCACCCCTACACGCAGATGCTCCTCGCCGCGGAGCCGCAGGGTGCGCCGGACCCGGTGTCGTCGGACGCGCCCGGAATCGCCGCCGCCGAAAATCTCAGGGTCTGGTTCCCGATCCAGACGGGCCTTCTGAAGCGCACGACGGGCCATGTGAAGGCGGTCAACGACGCGACGCTGTCGGTCCGCGCGGGCGAGACGGTCGGCATCGTGGGCGAGAGCGGGTCGGGCAAGACGACGCTGGCGCTGGCGATCATGCGGCTGATCCAGTCGGAGGGACCGATCACGCTTCTCGGCCGGCGCATCGACGGGCTTCCGACGAAGGAGCTGCGGCCGCTCCGGCAGGACATGCAGATCGTGTTCCAGGACCCCTACGGTTCGCTCTCGCCGCGGATGACGGTGGCGGAGATCGTGGCCGAGGGGCTGCGCCTGCACGACACCGGCGACGACCGCCCCCCGCGCGAGCAGGTGGCCGAGATCCTGAGGGAGACCGGGATCGACCCGGCCTCGATGGACCGCTACCCGCACGAGTTCTCCGGCGGCCAGCGGCAGCGGATCGCGATCGCCCGGGCGATGATCCTGCGCCCGAAGCTCGTCGTCCTCGACGAGCCGACCTCGGCGCTTGACCAGACGGTGCAGGTGCAAATCGTGGAGCTTTTGCGCGACCTGCAGCGCCGGCACGGGCTCGCCTACCTGTTCATCAGCCACGACCTGAAGGTGGTGCGCGCGCTGTCGCACAAGGTGATCGTGATGAAGCGCGGCGATGTGGTGGAGGCGGGCGACGCGGCGCAGGTTTTCAACGCGCCGCAGGATCCCTATACACGTGCCCTGATGGCCGCGGCCTTCGACCTCGTCGCCGAGAGCGAGGTCGTCGGGGGCTGAGCCCGATCAGCTCCCGAAGGTGACCGAACAGGCGACCGAGTTTGCCCGCAATCGCGTGCAGGCACGCTGCGCCTCGCGTTCGGACAGGCCCACGAAGCTCGGCTTGAAGCCGCCCTGCACCCGTTCGATCCGGCGCAGCGCGTCGTCGAGCGTGTCGAGCTCCTGCAGGGCGGTGCGCAGCAGCAGCTTGTCGGCCGCCGAGCGCGTGCCCTGGGGGTCGAGCTGTATGCCGTAGTCCCGTCCGGCCGTGGACGCGTTCGTGACCACCCGCGTCTCGCCCCGCACGGCTGAAACCTGCAACGCGAGAAGATAGCTGCGCATCACCGGCCGCATGGAGCGGGCCGGCGCGGTGACGCCGGGCCGCGTCGCGCTGTTGTAGGTCGGAAGCTCCGGCTTGCGCTCCGTCACGCGGGCGGGGGCGTGGGCGAAGCCGTAATCGAGAAGCTCCATGATCCGCGCGTTGCGTGTGGCCGTCGACCGGCCGCCGAACACGGTCGCGATGATCCGCACGCCGCCCCGCTCCGCGGAGGAGACGAGGTTGAAGCCGGCCGCGTTGGTGAACCCGGTCTTGATCCCGTCGGCGCCGCGATAGGCGTTCAGGAACCGGCGGTTGGTGTTGCGGACCTGCGTGATGCTGGCATCGGTGGAGCGCCGGGAGAACAGGTTGTAGTATTGCGGGTAGTCGTAGAACATCCGCCGCCCCATCACGCTCATGTCCCGCGCGGTGCTCAGGTGGCCCGACCGCGTCAGGCCGTGGGCGTTCCTGAAGGTGGAAGCGGTCATGCCGAGCGCCTCGGCCGTGCGGTTCATTCGTTCCGCGAAGGCGTCCTCGGAGCCGGCGATGGCCTCGCCGATCGCGGTCGCGGCGTCGTTGGCGGACTTCACCGCCGCCGCGCGGATCAGATAGCGCAGCGCGATCGTCTGGCCCGCGCGGAGGCCCAGCTTGCTCGGCGGTTCGTTGGCCGCGTTGCGCGAGATGCGGACCTCCGTGTCGAGGGTGATCTCGCCCTTACGCACCGCCTCGAACGCGATGTAGAGCGTCATCATTTTCGTGAGCGACGCCGGATGAAGCCGCGTGTCGGCGTTCGAGGATTTCAGAACCTCGCCCGTCCGGGCATCCATCACGAGTTCCGCGTAAGGCGCGGCCCGTCCCGGAAGCGCGAGAAAAAGGACGACAAAGAAGGGCATCAGGCCCGCGAGGACCCGGTTCGCAAGATGTCTGATCACTGGTCTGCTCGTCTGCCTGTGCGACCCGATCTTTCGCCGGTGACGCCATGAGTTCCTTAACAAAGCGTAACCAGAAAAGGTTAAAAGATCCATAACGGACAGAGGTTGCCTTGAAAATTCCTTACTTCGCCGCGCAGGCCCTGAACGTCTGGCGAGGTGCCGCGGGGTTTCATACAAGACTGGTCGCTGAGCCGAAGCCCGATCGGCGGGCCTGCGCTGCCCGGCTCGACCGATGGAATGGAGTGATTCTGCGATGTCCGATGCCCCTTCCCATGCGCGCGATGCCGCTTCCGGGTGGTTCCGCGACCTTCGCGACGCCATCGTCGCGGCTTTCGAAGCGCTCGAGGAGGCCGGGGCGCCCGGGCCCTTCGCCGGAAATCCCGCCGGCCGATTCGAGGTGACGCCGACGAAGCGCAGCGCCGAGGACGGGTCGGATGCGGGCGGCGGGCTGATGTCGGTGATGCGCGGTGGCCGGGTCTTCGAGAAGGTCGGCGTGAACTGGTCCGAGGTGCACGGCGCGCTCGGCGCCCGGGCGCAGGCGGCGATGGCCGCGCGGGGCGTGCCCGGCATGGCGGACGATCCGCGCTTCTGGGCCAGCGGGATCAGCCTCGTCGCGCATATGCAGAACCCGCACGTTCCGGCCGTGCACATGAACACGCGGATGTTCTGGACGCCGCATGCCTGGTGGTTCGGCGGCGGCGCGGACCTGAATCCCTGTCTCGAATACGACGAGGACACGGCCGCGTTCCACGCCGTCCTGCGGGCGGCCTGCGACGGGCATCCGCCGCTCGACGGGGAGGACCGCTACGCGAGGCTCAAGGCCTGGGCCGACCGCTACTTCTTCATCCCGCACCGGGGTCGGGCGCGGGGCGTGGGCGGCATCTTCTACGACGACCTGAACACCGGCGACTGGGAGGACGATTTCGCCTTCACGCAGGATGTCGGCCGCGCCTTCCTGCCGGCCTTCGTGCCGCTGGTGGAGCGGAGGCGCGCGCAGGGCTGGACCGACGCGGACAAGCAGGCGCAGCTCGTCCATCGCGGGCTCTACGCGGAATACAACCTCGTCTACGACCGGGGCACGAAGTTCGGGCTGGAATCCGGGCACGACGCGAACGCGGTGCTGATGTCGCTGCCGCCCGAGGCGCGGTGGCCGTAGCTCAGGCCCGGACCGCGCCGAACGTCGTGGCTGACCGTCGCCCGCGATCCCGCCCCGTGGCGACCGGCGCCCCTCGTGCCACCGGTCGCCGCGACGTCGAAGCGTTCCGCCTTCGTCACCCGTTCTCGCGCAGCGTCGCGATCATCCGGGCCACGTTGTCCGGGTCGGCGTCGGGCGTGATTCCGTGACCCAGGTTGAAGACATGCGGCCCGCCCGAAAGCGCGTCGCGGATGCGTCGCACTTCCGCGTCGAGCGCCGGGCCGCCCGAGACCATGTGGCGCGAGGCGAGGTTGCCCTGCACGCAGCCATCGGGTTGCACGTTCCGGGCCACCCATTCGGCGTCCACGGAATCGTCGACGGCGACGCAATCGGCGCCCGTGGCCGCGTGGAAGCCGACATAGCCCTGCTCCGCCTGACGCGGGAAGGCGATGACGGGCAGGCCGGGATGGCGGGCCTTGAGCGCGGCGGTGATCGTCCGCGCGGGCGCCACGGCGTAGCGTGCGAAGTCCTCGCCCCGGAGCGAGCCGGCCCAGCTGTCGAAGATCTTCACCACCTCCGCCCCGGCCCCGACCTGCGCCGACAGGTATTCGATCGTCGCCGCCGTCAGCACGTCGATCAGGGCCTCGAACGTCGCCCGGTCCTCCGCGATCAGGCGGTGCGCCGGGCCCTGATCCGGCGTGCCGCGTCCGGCGATCATGTAGGTCGCCACCGTCCAGGGCGCGCCAGCGAAACCGATCAGCGCGACCTCCGGGGGAAGGGCGCCAGCGAGGTTGCGCACCGTCCGGTAGATCGGCGCCAGCGTCTCGTGCACCTCCGCGGCAGGCTTCAGCCGGGCGAAGTCGGCCGCCCCGGTCACGGTCGAGAGGCGCGGCCCCTCGCCGGTGACGAACCAAAGATCGGCGCCGAGGGCCTGCGGCACGAGGAGGATGTCGGCGAACAGGATCGCCGCGTCGAAGCCGAAGCGTCGGATCGGTTGCAGCGTCACCTCGGTCGCGAGTTCGGGATTGTAGCACAGCGACAGGAAGTCGCCCGCGCGCTCCCGCGTGGCGCGGTATTCCGGCAGGTAGCGCCCCGCCTGCCGCATCATCCAGACCGGGGGCACGGGAAGCGTCTCGCCAGCGAGCGCGCGGAGCAGGGGTTTCGTCATCGGGATCCTCCGGGTCTGGACAGCACCTGCCCAGCGGGGCAGGTCGTGTCAACGCGAAGGAGATCCGATGAAACCCGACCCGGACACGCCCTGCCGCATCGGAACCCGTGGCTCCCCGCTGGCGCTCGCGCAGGCGCACGAGACGCGCGACCGGCTCGCCGCCGCGTGGGATCTGCCGGAAGCCGCGTTCGAGATCGTGGCGATCCGCACCACCGGCGACAGGGTGCAGGACCGCGCGTTGCGGGAGATCGGCGGCAAGGGCCTCTTCACCCGCGAGATCGAGGCGGCGCTGCTCGCCGGCGAGATCGACCTTGCCGTGCATTCCATGAAGGACATGCCGACGCTTCAGCCCGAGGGGCTGGTGATCGACACCTACCTGCCGCGGGAGGATCCGCGCGACGCGTTCGTCACCCTCGACGGCCGGGCGATCGCGGATCTCCCCGAGGGCGCGACGGTCGGCTCGTCCTCGCTCCGGCGGCGGGCGCAGCTCGCCCACCGGCGGCCGGACCTGAACCTCGTGGAGTTCCGGGGCAACGTGCAGACGCGGATGGGCAAGCTGCGCGACGGGGTGGCCGACGCGACCTTCCTCGCCATGGCGGGTCTGAACCGGCTCGGCATGGCGGAGGTGCCGCGGGCGCCGATGGACACCGGGGCGATGCTGCCCGCCGTGGCGCAGGGCGCGATCGGGGTGGAGCGGCGGACGGACGACAGCCGCATGGCGGAGATGCTGGCGGCGATCCATGACCATGCGACCGGGCTGCGGCTCGCCTGCGAGCGGGCGTTCCTCGCGACGCTCGACGGCTCCTGCGAGACGCCGATCGCCGGTCTGTCGGACCTCGTCGGCGGCACCATGGCGTTCCGGGGCGAAATCCTGCGGCCCGACGGCTCCGAGGTGCTGACCTGCGCCGGCGAGGCGCCGGTCGAGGACGGCGAGGCGCTCGGCCGCGCGTTGGCGCGCGACCTGCTGGATCGCGCGCCGGTGGGCTTCTTCGACTGGCGGGGCTGAGCCCTAGTTCTTCGGCGATGCGGTCTGCTTCGCCCAGGGCCCGTGCTGCCCGGTCTTGCCGTTTCGATGCTCGAAGCCATGGAGGCCGAAGAAGTCCCGCTGGCCCTGGATCATGTTCGCGGTGCCGCGCGCGGTCCGCATCGCGTCGAAATAGGCCAGCCCGGAGGACAGCGCCGGCGTCGGATGGCCGTGCAGCGCCGCGTCCGCCACGACCCGGCGGAGCGCGCCCTCGTTCTGCCGCAGCAGGTCCGCGAAACGCGGCGTCCACATCAGGTTCCGGTTCGGAGCCTCCGCGAGCGCGGCGGCCATGTCGTCGAGCATGGCCGAGCGGATGATGCAGCCCTCGCGCCAGAGGCGGGCGACCTTCGGCAGATCGACGTCCCAGCCATGCGCCTCGCACGTCGCGGCGATCATCGTGAAGCCCTGCGCGTAGCATAGGATCTTACCCGCGATCAGCGCGCCTTCCAGCGCGTCCTGGTCGAGCGTGTCGAAGGCCCGGGGCGCGGCGCCGAAGATCTTCTCGCCCTCCGTCCGCTCCTCGAGCCGGGCGGAAATGTTGCGCGCGACCACGGCGGCCTCGATGGCGGGGATGGGGGTCAGGAGGTGCTGGCTCTCGATGGCGGTCCAGCGCCCGGTGCCCTTCTGCCCCGCCGCGTCGACGATCACCGACAGGAGCGGCTCGCCGGTGGCCACGTCCTTCGCGCGGGCCACCTTTCCCGTGATCTCGACGAGGTAGGAGGCGAGCGTCCCCTCGTTCCATTCCTCGAAGACGCTGGCGATCTCCTCGGGGCCCATGCCCTGTCCGTCGCGCAGGATGCCGTAGATCTCGGCGATCATCTGCATGTCCGCGTATTCGATGCCGTTATGGACCATCTTGACGAAATGACCGGCCCCTTCCGGCCCGAGCAGGCCGGCACAGGGCTCGCCGTCGTGCTTTGCGGCGATGGCGGTCATGATGTCCTCGACCCGCGCCCAGCACTCGGGATCGCCGCCGCCCATGATCGACGGGCCGTGCCGCGCGCCCTCCTCCCCGCCGGAGACGCCCACGCCGAGGAACGGCCCGTCGCCCGCGCGGCTGCGCCGGTTGGTGTCGTGGAAGTTCGCGTTGCCGCAATCGATGATGAGGTCGTCCGCGTCCAGAAGCGGGCGCAGCGCGGCGATCTGCTGATCCACCGGATCGCCCGCGGGCACCATCAGGATGATCGCGCGGGGCGTCGCGATGGCGGCCACGAACGCCTCGAGGCTTTCGGCGGGTGTGAATCGGGGCGCGAGGTCGCCCGCCTCGGCCGCGAAGTCGCGCGTCACCTCCGTCGTGCGGTTGAACACCGCGATGTCGAAGCCCTTTTCGGCGATGTTGGAGGCGAGCGCCGCGCCCATCGTGCCGAGGCCGATCAGGCCGATCCGTGCTGTTGCATCCATTCTGTTTCCCCCTCGCAATGCCGTGTCGGACGGCGCGTGCGTCGGTGCGGGGTCGGGAACCCCGCCGCCCGGCCACGCCTCGATACGCGAACGGGCGGCCCCGGCGGGGCCGCCCGTTCCGTCTGCAGTCGGGCCCGGATCAGAGGACGAAGCTGACGATGGCAACGACCACGACCACGACGCCGATGATGTAGAAGATAGAGTTCATTGCGGTTTGCTCCTTGTGCGGACGGGACCGGTCCGCGATCCCGTGGTGCGACATCAACGCGGTCGCGCCGATCACGTTCCCGAGACCGTCGCGCGCCGTGCCGCGCGGATGCGCGGTTGCAATGCGGGCGTCCTGCGCGGAGGCTGGGGTCGCTGAGGGAGGATGGCCTATGTTCGACGTGACCATCGCCGGCGCGCTCGCCGCCGGGCTTCTGTCTTTCCTGTCGCCCTGCATCCTGCCGATGGTGCCGTTCTATCTGTCCTACCTCGCCGGCGGCAGCGTGGAGGCGATCGAGGGGGGCGCGGCGCCGGCGGGCGCGCGGCGCCGCGCCGTGATCGGGGCGCTGGCCTTCGCCGCGGGCGTCGCGACGATCTTCGTGGGGCTCGGCGCGACGGCCACGGCGTTCGGGCAGGTCGTGCGGGACTGGCTGGACGTGCTGCGCTGGATCGCGGTCGCCATCATCCTCGCGATGGGGCTGCACTTTCTGGGCCTCGTCCGGATCGGCCTCCTTTATCGCTCCTTCGGGCAGCGGACGGGCGGCCCCGGATCCGGCGGGGTCGTCGCGGGCTACGTGATCGGCCTCGCCTTCGCCTTCGGCTGGACCCCTTGCGTCGGACCGGTTCTCGCGGCCATCCTGTTCATGGCGGGCGCGCAGGAAAGCGTGCCGCGCGGCATGGTGCTGCTTCTGACCTATGCGGTGGGCATGACGGCCCCCTTCGTGCTGGCGGCGGCCTTTGTCGGGCCGTTCATGCGCTGGATGCGGGGGTTCCGGCGTCACCTGCCGAAGGTGGAGCGGGCCATGGGTGCGGCGCTCGTGGTCTTCGCCGTGCTGATCGCGACGCGATCGATGAACGCGATCGGCAACTGGATGCTGCAATACTGGCCGAATATCGGCTGAGGGGAGGACGTGATGCGGGGATGGATCGGAGCGGCCGTGGCCGTGACTTGCCTGGCCTTCGCGGGCGGGGCCGGCGCGGTGGAGCTGAACTCGGACGGGCTTCATGCGGCGCCCTGGATCGAGGAAACGTTCAAGGATCTGCGCGAGGACTTGGCCGACGCGAACGCGGCCGGGCAGCGGCTGATGGTGATCGTGGAGCAGCGCGGCTGCATCTATTGCGAACGGATGCACGAGGAGGTCTTCGTCGTGCCCGACATCGAGGCGTCGCTCACGGAGGATTACTACGTCGTGCGGCTCGACCTCTACGGCGGGGTGGAGGTAACCGATTTCGACGGCGAGGTGCTGTCCGAGAAGGCGGCGGCGCGCAAATGGGGCCTGAACTTCACGCCGACCATGCTGTTCCTGCCCGAGGCGGTGCCCGAGGGCGCGACCGCCGAAACGGCCGCGGTCGCCACCGTGCCCGGGGCATTCGAGGCGGACACGATGCGGCACATGCTGAGCTGGGTCCTCGCGCATGGCTACGAGGGCGAGGAGAGCTTCCAGGAATACCATTCCCGCCGCCTGCGCGCCGGCGAGTGAGGCCCGCGTCGGGTCGCGATCCCGCCGGCCCCGTTGCAAGCGGGGGGTCCGCACACTACCATCCCCGGGGAAGGGAATGGAGAGGCCCGCGATGAAACGAATCCTGACCGGCATCGTCCTGTCGCTCGTCCTCGGCGGGGTGGCCCCCGCGGCCGAGATCGTGCCGCCCGCGGATGTTCCGTTCGACGAATACGGCTCGGTCGAGACCTCGCTTTCCGGCACGCCCGGCGATCCGGAGAACGGCCGCGCGCTGATGAACAAGGGCGCGGGGAACTGCGTCGCCTGCCACCGCGTTTCCGAACTGGAGGAGCTGGGCTTTCTCGGCACGATCGGTCCGGTGCTCGACGGCGCCGCCGACCGCTGGACGGAGGCCGACCTGCGCGGGATCGTGGCGGATGCGAAACGCATCTTTCCCGAGACGATGATGCCGTCCTTCTACAAGACCGGCGGCTATGTCCGGCCCGGCGACGGGTTCACGGGCGAAGCCGCCGAGGGCGAGCTCGCCCCGCTGCTCACGGCGCAGGAGGTCGAGGATCTGGTGGCCTATCTCATGACGCTCCACGAAAGCTGAGGAGCGAACGCTGATGCGGAGGATCGAGACGATGCATGTGACACGACGCGACAGCCTGGCGCTCGGGCTCGGCGCGGCCGCCCTCGCGGCGCTGCCCCTGCGCGCGCAGACGGCCGATGCGAACATCGAGGCGGCGGTTCTCGACTTCACCGGCGATGCCGAACTGAAGGAGGGGGGCGTGACGCTCACCGCGCCCGAGATCGCGGAGAACGGCAACACGGTGCCGATCAAGGTGGAGGCGCCGGGCGCGAGCGAGATCCTCGTGCTCGCCGCCGGCAACCCGAACCCCGAGGTCGGGCGCTTCGCCTTCGGCCCGCTCGCGGCGAGCCAGTACGCCTCCACCCGCATCCGGCTCGCCCAGACGCAGGACGTCATCGCCATCGCCAAGCTCGGGGACGGCAGCTTCGCGCGTACCTCGCAGGAGGTGAAGGTCACCATCGGCGGCTGCGGCGGCTGAACCCAGAGGAGAGAGACATGGCAGACGGCGTGAAACCCCGCGTCCGCGTCCCCGACGAGGCGAAAGCCGGCGAGGTCATCCAGATCAAGACCCTGATCAGCCACCCGATGGAATCCGGGCAGCGCCGGGACGACGACGGCAACCTGATCCCGCGCTCGATCATCAACCGCTTCACGGTGGAGTTCGAGGGCGAGAGCGTGATCGACGTCGCGATGGAGCCGGCGATCTCGTCGAACCCGTATTTCGAGTTCGAGGCGACGGTCCCGTCGTCGGGCAGCTTCGTCTTCACGTGGTACGACGACGACGGCGACGTCTATACCGAGGAAAAGACGGTCACCGTCGCCTGAGCGCCGCGGGATCGTGGGGAGGACCGAGATGAAGACGCGCATGCTTTCGCTGGCGGGCCTGCTGCTCGCGGGCCCGGCCCTGGCCGACCCGGACGACGACACCCTCGTCATCAACGGCGAGATCGAGATCGTCACCAAGGCGCCGGCCCCCGCGCATCTCGAGGACGTGTTCGACACGATCATTTCCGGCTGGCACTACCGCAACGACGAGACGCAGGCGATCGAGGCCGACGATTTCGAGAATCCCGGCATGCTGGGCGTCGAGGCCGCGCGCGACGACTGGTTCGAGGTGGCGGGCACCGGGGAGGAAAGCTGCGCCTCCTGCCACGGCGAGCCGGAGGAGATGGCCGGCGTGCGCCCCGTCTATCCGAAGTGGAACGAGGATGCGGGCGAGGTCCGCACGCTGGCGATGCAGGTCAACGATTGCCGCACCTCCCGCATGGGCGCGGAGCCCTGGAAATACGCCGGCGACGAGATGACCGACATGGTCGCGCTGATTTCCTCGGTGTCGCGCGGGATGCCGGTGGACGTGGCGATCGACGGACCCGCGCAATCCACGTGGGAGGCGGGCCGCGACATCTACTATACCCGCTACGGGCGGCTGGAGCTGGCCTGCGCGAATTGCCACGAGGACAACAACGGCAGCATGATCCGCGCCGACCACCTGAGCCAGGGGCAGATCAACGGCTTTCCGACCTACCGGCTGAAGAACGCCAAGCTGAACGCGGTGCAGTCGCGCTTCAAGGGCTGCATCCGCGACACCATGGCGGAGACGTTCGAGCCGGGCTCGCCCGAACTTGTTGCGCTGGAGCTCTACGTGGCCTCGCGCGGCAACGGCCTGTCGGTCGAAGGGCCGAGCGTCCGAAACTGAGCCCTTCGCGGCGGGGAGACGCACGATGATCGCACGGCGCGACTTCCTGCAGGCGGCGATGGCGGCCTCCGCCATCTGGGGCGGCGGGGCGAACTGGTCGCGGCTCGCCGCGCAGCAGAGGATGACGCAGGACGACCTTCTGGCCTTCGGGACCACGGGCAACGTCACGCTGATTCACGTCACCGACATCCATGCGCAACTCATGCCCGTCTGGTTCCGGGAGCCGGGGGTCAATATCGGCGTGGGCGCCGCCGCGCGAAAGCCCCCACACCTGACGGGCGACGCCTTTTCGCGATACTACGGCATCGAGCCGAACTCGCCCGCCCAATACGCCCTGACATCGGAGGATTTCGTCGCGCTCGCACGCGCCTACGGGCAGATGGGAGGCGCCGACCGGATCGCCACGGTGGTCAAGGCGATCCGCGCCGAACGGCCCGACGCGCTCCTCCTCGACGGCGGCGACACGTGGCAGGGGAGCCTCACCGCGCTGCGGACCGGCGGGGCGGACATGGTGCGTGTGTTCAACGCGCTCGGCACCGACGCGATGACCGGCCACTGGGAGTTCACGCTCGGCCTCGACCGGGTGAACGAGATCATCGGGGGCGAGCTCGACCACCCCTTCCTCGGCGCCAACATCTTCGACGCCGAATGGGACGAGCCCGCCTACGAGCCCTACACGATGTTCGAGCGCGGCGGCGTGCCGGTCGCCGTGATCGGGCAGGCCTTCCCCTACACGCCGATCGCCAACCCGGACTGGCTGTTCCCGGGGCTGAGCTTCGGCGTGCGCGAGGAACGCATGGCCGAGGTGGTGCGGCAGGCCCGGGCGGCCGGCGCGCAGGCGGTGATCCTGCTCAGCCACAATGGCTTCGACGTGGACCGCAAGATGGCGGCGAACGTGCCGGGCATCGACGTGATCCTGAGCGGGCACACCCACGACGCGCTGCCGGAGCCGGTCGTGGTCGGGCGCACGCATGTGATCGCGTCCGGCAGCCACGGCAAGTTCGTGAGCCGCGTCGACCTCGATGTGCGTGACGGGGAGGTGCGGGCCGTCGCGCACAAGCTGATCCCCGTCTTCTCCGACGTGATCGCGCCCGATCCGGACATGGCCGCCCTCGTCGCGGCGGAGCGGGCGCCCTTCGCGGAGGAGCTCGGGGAGGTGATCGGCCGCACCGGGTCGCTCCTCTACCGGCGCGGCAACTTCAACGGCACCTGGGACGACCTGATCTGCCGGGCGCTTCTGGAGGAACGCGAGGCCGATATCGCCCTGTCCCCCGGCTTCCGCTGGGGCGCGAGCCTCCTGCCGGACGAGGACATCACCCGCGAGGACATCTTCAACGTCACCGCGATGACCTATCCCGAAGCGTATCGCACGCAGATGACGGGCCAGCAGCTCCATGCGATCCTCGAGGACGTGGCCGACAACCTGTTCCACCCCGACCCCTACTACCAGCAGGGGGGCGACATGGTGCGGGTCGGCGGCATGGGCTACCGCATCGACATCGCCGCCGCCCCGGGTCGCCGGATCAGCGAGATGACGCTCCTGTCGACGGGCGCGGCGATCGCGCCGTCCGCGACCTACAACGTGGCCGGCTGGGCCAGCGTGAACGAAGGGGTGGAGGGGCCGCCGATCTGGGACGTGGTGGAGCGCTACGTCGCGCGCACGGGCACGGTTTCGGCGGATGCGAGCGACGTCGTGCAGGTCGTCGCGCCCTGATCCCGGCAGGCGCGCGGCCAAGCCGGAGCGCCGTCGGGCCGAACCCCCGGATGCCGCGTTTTTTTTCCGGGGCATGCCGGACGATCCATTCCGGATCGCGGCAACCGATCCGCCGCTTCGGTCCCGGGAAAAGGATGGTGGCGGTGCAGGGACTTGAACCCCGGACACGCGGATTATGATTCCGCTGCTCTAACCAACTGAGCTACACCGCCACTGGCGCGCGGGATACGGTTCGCGGCGGGGGGCGTCAAGAGCCGACGGCACGGCTTTTCAACCCCGCCCCCGCGTGACACATCCGGGGCACGGGAGGCTTCGCATGAAAGACGAACGACAGACCGCGCTCGACGAGCTGCGGGAGGAACTGGGCGAACGGCATGTCCTGACCGGCGGGGAGGTCGAGCGCTTCGGGCGGGACTGGACGGGCAAGTGGCACGCGGCGCCGGTCGCGGTCGTGCGCCCCGCCGACACCGACGAGGTCGTGCGCGTCGTCCGCATCGCCGCGCGCCACGACCTCGCCATCGTGCCGGTCGGCGGGAATACCGGACTGGTCGGCGGCACCTCGAACGAGGGGGCGCTGATGGTCTCGCTCGAACGTCTGACGGAAATCGCCGTCAACCCGGACACCGCGACCATGCAGGTCGGGGCCGGCGTCGTCCTGTCGGACATCCACGACCGCGCCGCCCACCACGATCTCATCTTTCCGCTGACCTTCGGGGCGCGCGGCTCCGCGCGGGTGGGCGGCTTCCTGGCGACCAATGCCGGCGGCTCCAACGTCGTGCGCTACGGCGCGACGCGCGGCCTCGTGCTGGGGCTGGAGGTCGTGCTGGCGGACGGGCGCGTGCTCGACCTGATGAGCCATCTCCGCAAGGACAATACCGGCTACGACCTGCGCGACCTCTTTATCGGCGCGGAAGGCACGCTGGGCATCATCACCGCGGCGGTGCTGCGCCTCGCGCCGCGACCCCGCCATCACGCCGCCGCGCTGGTCGCCGTGCGCGACCTGCCGGCCGCGCTGGCGCTTCTTCGCCGCCTGCAGGCCGCCACCGACGGCGCGGTGGAAGCGTTCGAATACATGCCCCGCGCCTACATGGCCGCCCTGTCCGAGCATCGGCCCGATCTGCGGCAGCCCTTCGCGATCCACGACCACACCGTGATGATCGACCTCGGCGGTCTGTCGCGGCCTCTGGACGAGGCGCTGGAGGACGCGCTGACCGAGGCGGTCGAGGCGGGGCACGTCCTCGACGCGATGATCGCGCAGAACGAGGCGCAGCGCGCGCATGTCTGGGCGATGCGCGAAGCGGCGGCCGAGATCACCTTCACGCGCCTGCCGATCGTCGACAGCGACGTGGCCCTGCCGCTCGACGCGGTGGCGCGTTTTATCCCCGAGATGGAGGCGCGGCTCGCGCGGCTCGACGACGGGGCCGATCACCTGATCGTCGCCCATCTGGGCGACGGGAACGTTCACCTGACGATCTATCCGACGCGGGACGAGCCGGGCCATCTCGACGCGATCCGGGAGATGGTGGAGGACGTGACCGTTGAGATGCGCGGCTCGATCAGCGCCGAGCACGGGATCGGCCTGTCGAAGCTCGCCACCCTTTCGCGCCGCAAGAATCCGGTCGCGCTCGACGTGATGCGGGCGATCAAGGCGGCGCTCGACCCGGAACACCGGATGAACCCCGGCAAGGTCATCCCGTCGAAGCCGTGACGCGGCCGCGCCGGCGGGCGGGCGCCGCCCGGAACGAGGGCACTTGGCGCGCCCCCGCACCGTGCTATTCTGATCCCGAGGTTGCCGTGTGAGGGCTGGCGCATGACCGAATTCTTCCTCCTCTCCGCCCTCGGCTTCGCCCTGTTCGTCGCCGTGAAGTTCCTGACGTTCCGTCCCGCCGAGGAGGAGCCGTCGGACGAGGCGCAGCCGCGCTAGCCGCCGAGGTGCCGCCCGCCCCGCGCGCGGGCCAGCGCGACCTGCCGCATCCGTTCGCGGAAACGGGCCTTGTCCCCGGCATCGAATGTATCGACGCAACGCTGGCAGGACACCCCGGCCTCGTAGTCGGGATGCTCCGTTTCCGCGGGCGACAGGGGGCGCCGGCAGGCATGGCAGAGGACATGCTCCCCCGTTCGCAGCCCGTGCCCGACGCTGACCCGGTCGTCGAAGACGAAGCAGCCACCGCGCCAAAGGCTCTCCGCCTCCGGCACCGTGTCGAGGTAGTTCAGGATGCCGCCGTCCAGATGCACCACGTCCGCCACCCCGTCCGCCCGCAGGAACGCGGTGGCCTTCTCGCAGCGGATGCCGCCGGTGCAGAACATCGCGACGCGTTTGCCGGCATGGGCGTCGCGATTGGCCGCCCACCATCCGGGGAACGCGCCGAACGTCTCCGTCCCGGGATCGACGGCGCCCCGGAAGCTGCCGATGGCGACCTCGTAGGCGTTCCGCGTGTCGATCACGACCGTGTCCGGATCGGCGATCACCGCGTTCCAGTCCCCGGGGGCGACCTTTCGGCCCACCGTCGCGGGGTCGAGGCCGGGCTGCCCCATCGTCACGATCTCCCGCTTGAGCCGGACGCGCATCTTTCCGAAGGGCGGCGTCGCGGTCTCGCTGAACCGCGGGGCGAGGTCGGCGCAGCCGGGCAGGGCGCGCAGATGCGACAGCACGGCCGCCACCCCCCCGGCGGATCCGGCGATCGTCCCGTTGAGGCCCTCCGGCGCCAGCAGCAGCGTCCCCGTCACGCCTACGGCCGCGCAGACCTCCGCGAGCGGACCGCGCAGCGCGGCCGGCTCGGCGACCGGCGTGAAGCGGTACAAGGCGGCGACGGTGAACATGCCCGGCGAATAGGCGATTGCCCCCCGCGCCTCAACCGATAGGCTCGCGGCCAAGGAGGTCCGCCATGACCCATGCCCTCATCGTGATCGACGTCCAGCTCGGCTTCTGCCCGGGCGGCAACCTCGCCGTGCCGGACGGCGACGCGGTGGTGCCGGGGATCAACGCGCTGATGCCGGACGTCCCGCATGTGATCCTGACGCAGGACTGGCACCCCGCCGGCCATTCCTCCTTCGCCGCCTCGCACGAGGGCCGTGCGCCCTACGACGTGATCGACATGCCCTACGGCCCGCAGGTCCTCTGGCCCGACCATTGCATCCAGGGCAGCGCGGACGCCGCCTTCCACCCGGATCTCGACGCCGCCCGCGCCCGCGCCATCGTCCGCAAGGGCATGAACCCCGCCATCGACAGCTATTCCGCCTTCTTCGAGAACGACCGGGAGACGCCGACCGGGCTCGACGGCCTGCTCCGCAGCCTCGGCGTCACCGACCTGACGCTGGTCGGTCTCGCCCACGACTTCTGCGTCAACTTCTCCGCCGTCGACGCCGCGCGGCTGGGCTACGCCGTCACCGTGCGCGAGGATCTGACCCGCGCCATCGACCTCGACGGCTCCCGCGAGGCCGCGCGGGCCGGCATGCGGGCGGCGGGCGTCACGCTCGCCTGACCCCGCCGGGGCGGAACGCGCTTCCCCTTGCGCCCCCGCCTTGCTTTAAGCCGGGACGCAGGGGCCGGAGGATCACATGCAGGACATCGCCACGCGCGTCTGGAACCACAAATGGAAGATCGACCCGATCGTCCGCTCGCTGATCGACACCGACTTCTACAAGCTGCTGATGTGCCAGTCCGTGTTCCGCAACCACCCGGACACGCAGGTCACCTTCTCGCTCATCAACCGCTCCGATCACGTCCCCCTCGCGCGCCTCATCGACGAGGGGGAGCTGCGGGAGCAGCTCGACCACGTCCGCTCCCTGTCGCTGGCGCGGGGCGAATCCACCTGGCTGCGCGGCAACACCTTCTACGGCAAGCGCCAGATGTTCCGCCCCGACTTCATGGAATGGTTCGAGAACCTGGCGCTCCCGCCCTACGACCTGCGGCGCGTGGGCGACCAGTACACGCTCACCTTCGAGGGCGCCTGGCCCGAGGTCATGCTGTGGGAGATCCCGGCCCTCGCCATCCTCATGGAGCTCCGCTCCCGCGCCACGCTCGCCGATATGGGCCGGTTCGAGCTGCAGGTCCTCTACGCCCGCGCCATGACCCGCGTCTGGGAGAAGGTGGAGCGGCTGCGCAACCTCCCCGACCTCCGCCTCGCCGATTTCGGCACCCGCCGGCGCCATTCCTTCCTCTGGCAGGACTGGTGCGTGCAGGCCCTGCGGGAGGGGCTGGGGAAGAACTTCGCCGGCACCTCCAACTGCCTCATCGCCAAGAACCGCGATCTGGAGGCGATCGGCACCAACGCGCACGAGCTGCCGATGGTCTATTCCGCGCTGGCCGACGGCGACGCCGCGCTCGCCCGCGCGCCCTACGACGTGCTGGCCGACTGGCACGAGGAACACGAGGGCAACCTGCGCATCATCCTGCCCGACACCTACGGCACGCCCGGCTTCCTCGCCCGCGCGCCCGACTGGCTGGCGGGCTGGACCGGCATCCGCATCGATTCCGGCGACCCGGCCGAGGGGGCGGAGGCCGCCATCGCCTGGTGGGAGAGCCGGGGCGAGGACCCCGCGACCAAGCTCATCATCTTCTCCGACGGCCTCGACGTGGAACTCATCGAGACCCTCCACACCCGCTTCCGCGGCCGCGTCCGCCTGAGCTTCGGCTGGGGCACGCTCCTCACCAACGACTTCCGAGGACTGGCGCCGGAGGACGGGCTGGCCCCGTTCTCGCTGGTCTGCAAGGCGGTGGCGGCGGAGGGTCGGCCGACGGTGAAGCTGTCGGACAATCCCCGCAAGGCGATGGGGCCGGAGCGGGAGGTGGCGCGCTACAAGCGGGTGTTCGGGGTGGGGGCGCAGGAGGCTTTGGAGGTGGTGGTTTAGGGATTGACATAGAAAGTCGTTTTCTTAGTGTCGAGATATAAGTTTTATAAATTTTGACGATTGTTCAAAATTTTTTGTTTGGAGATTTTCTTGTGTCGGATTTGATTGTGCAGCGTTCGTCAACAACCCGGAACCTATTCGGGTCGGTGGTTTTGGAGCTTGACGGGACGTCATCGAATTCCGCTTCAATTACGGCTCGTGCCTTTCCGGAGGAAGTTACAGGAGGCGATTTATATGACGGGGTCGAGGTCGTCACTTTCGCCCCGGGTCAGAATCGGGCCGAGATTTCGATACGGGGTTACGAAGGTGAAGATGCCCCCGTCATCATCAGCTATTCGAATCCGGAAGGTGTAAGGCTTCCAACGGGTGTCGAAGTTCTGCGGCAAGTTCATTGGATTACCGAATCCTACCGTTATTACAATTCCGATAGTATTGCCGTTTTCGTTTCCGATTACAGGGAAAAGGATCGGGATTTTGGGGGCGAGATAAACGTAAGCCTGTCATACCCACAGACCGAAGAGGTCGTCGTCGAATACAACGTAACGTACGATACGGCATCACGTAACGACATAACTATCCAAGAATCGGGATTTATTACGTTTCTTCCTGGGCAAACCGACCTGGCGATCCCGTTTGAAATCATCGGAGATCAGCGGGACGAGTCGACGGAGAAATTCTTCGTCTCGATTGGGCTGCCCGACGGTTTGACTAGCAATAGCGAAAACATGGTTTTTACAGAGGTCTACATCTCAGACGATGATGGCGGCAGCGGCGGTGGATCAGGAGGGCTGAGACCGACACGCGGAAACGATGAACTCGTTGGCGGAAGAGGTGCCGACCAAATCCGAGGGCTTCAGGGGAACGATCAGATCTCGGGGCGGAAAGGCAACGATGAACTCCAGGGCAATGGCGGCCGAGATCGGCTGAAAGGCAATGCGGGGAACGACAGCCTCGACGGTGGAAAAGGGGACGACATTCTCTTGGGTCAGAGTGGAAACGACGATCTTATTGGCTGGCGGGGGAATGACAAACTTATCGGCGGAAAGGGCGATGACGTTATCACTGATCAAGCCGGACGTAACGTCCTGAAGGGCGGTTCGGGCGATGATTTCGTTTCGGGCGGGACCGACCGCGACATTCTCTGGGGTGGAAGTGGTCAAGACGAATTTTTCTTCCTCGACTCCTTCGGTAGGGATGATGTCCGCGATTTTAGGCCAGTCGACACCTTGGCGTTTCACTCGGATCTATGGCGCGGCGATCTGAACGCTCGTCAAGTTGTGCGTAGGTTTGGAGACGAGCGGAATGATGATTTCGTATTTCGTTTCGGAGATGGCGAGGAACTCGTCATCAAAGACTTTGGATCTGTAAATGGTCTAATTAGTAGTATAGAGATTATAGATCTATAGCGCGGGTAGGACGTCTGGGATCGCTGCTGACACTATCGTCAGAAGTCGGGGTGTTGAACCTACCATCCCTTCAACACATGCCACACGTCCATCCACTCACGTAGCACGCGGATCACCACCATCATTCGCGCCGCTTCGTTTCGGATGAACACCACGTGTCGCTCAACGAGGGTCCATCGCAGCAAACGTAGGGCGGGTTAAAATTTCCGCTGTGATCATTCTTCGAATCGCTCGATTATGCTGGGCATCACCTACCCCACAGTTCCCTCGGTCCTTTTGGCGCTTTTGTCTCGCCTAGCGACGACGAGCTCCGTCCCCCGCCAATCGTGCCGCAACGCCCGCAGCCGCTCCGCTTCCAGCGTCTCCTCCGTGATGCGATAGGGCACGTAAGCCTCAAGGTTCAGCCCGCCCTTCTGCGTCACCACCAGCGACGGCAACGCAGCCGGGGCCCCGGCCGCCGCGAGCCCGTCGAGAAGCCACGTCAGGTATCGCCCCATCCCGCGCTCGATCACGTCCGACCCGCCATCGGCCACCAATCGCCGCCGGAGTTCGCCATAGGTCAGCAGCGCCTCCCGCCGCCGCCCGTCCTGAACCTCGGCCACATGCGCGACCAGCGCCGCGCCCATCCGCGCCGCGATGGCGCTCCGCACTTCGATCCGCATCATTCCTCCACCTCGCCCCGGAGCGCCTTCACCTCGCCCCGCCGCTTCTTCGCCTCCACCCGCTTGCGCTTCTGGTTGGCCGAAACGCGCGTCTTCACCCGCCGCTTCGGCGCCACGCTCGCCGCCCGCAGGAGCGCCGCGAGCCGGTCGCGGGCGATCTCGCGGTTGCGGGTCTGGGAGCGTTCCTCGGAGACCTGGATCACCACCGCCCCGTCCTTGGTCCAGCGCCGCCCGGCCAGCCGCCGCAGCCGCGCCTTGACCGGGCCGGGCAGGGCCGGGGACCGCTCCGCCTCGAAGCGCAGCTCCACCGCCGAGGACACCTTGTTGACGTTCTGCCCGCCCGGCCCGGAGGCGCGCACGAACTGCTCCGTCATCTCCCAGTCCTGGATCTCGATCTGCGGGGTCACGTGAAGCGGCACGGGCGGGGCGAAGTCCTCGGACGGGGGGCAGGGGCGGGGGCGTGTGGCACAGCCATAACACAGCCGTAACACAGCCGTAACACGCCCCGAACACGGGGGAAAAAGGGGGGGGTCGGGGGTCCGGCAGGCGCCCGTCGGGGCGCGGATCGGGGGGGGCCGAAAACGAAAGAAGGCCGCTCCTCGACACGGGAGCGGCCTTCCGAAAGTTCAGGAGGCGGGGTCGGTTAGGTCATTGACCCGCCACGGAAAAAAGTGCCGAGGGGCTGCCCTAGACACGGCCCTCCGAAGTTGTCCCGACCGCATTCTCCACCATCTTTCTAGACACTGGATCACCTCCTTTCGCTGGGTTGCCGATAGGCCGGACCTTGCCATAGATCTCGTACCGGTCAACCCCCCTCATACCACCCGTCGCCGAAACGTCATCGTGACCACACGGAACGGCACCAGCGCCACCAGCGCCACCGCGAGCTTCACCGTCCAGTCCGCCAGCGCCAGCGCCACCCAGAGCGGGCCGAACGCCGTTCCTTCCTGCGCCCATGCCACGTCGCCCCAGCTTGCGGGGAAGGCCAGGAAGCCGGCGAAGGCGATCGAGAAGAACAGCGCCGTATCCACCATGGAGCCGATGAGCGAGGAAGCGAGCGGCGCCACGAACCAGGGCCGGTCGCGGAGGCGCGAGAACACGCCGAGGTCGATGAACTGCGCCGCGAGGAACGCCGTCGCCGAGGCGAGCGCGATGCGCAGGGTCACGAGCGGGCCGAACTCGCCCACGATCTGCGTGCCGACCAGCGAGCAAAGGAGGCCGGTCGCAAAACCCGCGAGCACCACTTTCCGCGCCGCCGCTGGCCCCTGGAGGCGGTTGGTCAGATCGGTGACGAGAAAGGCCAGCGGATAGCTGAACGCCCCCCAGGTGAGCCACCCGTCGGCGATCAGGAACTGCACGCCGATATTGGAAGCGACGACGATAAGGGCCATCGCGGCGATGGCGGGGAGGAGAGACATTCCGGATACCCGTTTTGACATGGTGGTCGGAGACATGGCCCCGCAGGGCGACCCGCCTATTAGTCCGCCCCGGACCGGCGCGCAAGCCCGGCGGTCGAGAACGCCTCTGGAATCGCGTCGTGCCCGTCGAGGATCAGGTTGGCCATCGCCTCCGCGATTTTCGGCGCCATCCCGAAGCCGATCTTGAAACCACCGTTGGCAACGAAGTGCCCCGGCCGCCCGGGCCAGGCTCCGAGGAGCGGCGCGCGCGACCGGGCACGTGGACGGATGCCGGCCCAGCGTCGCAGGACAGGCGCGTCCGCGAGTTCCGGCACCGCCGCGCGGGCGCGGGCAAGGAGGGCGTCGAGCTGATCGTCCGTATCGGTGCCGTCGAAGTCGCGCTCGGTGGTGGAGCCGATCGCCGTAGTTCCGTCGGCATGGGGGACGACGTGGAGCCCGTCCACGAAGAGCTGCGGCCGATCCCGGCGATCGAGGTCGAGGAGGGCGGCCTGTCCCTTCACGCCAACCCCGCCGGACCGACCCTGCGAGTCGGAAAGCGCCGCGAGGCCCCGCCACCCGGTCGCATGCAGCACCGTGCCGCCCGCCGCACCTTCGCGGGCGATCTCCGCGCCTCGTTCGCGCAGCGCCCGGGCAAGCGCGTCGCAGGCGCGGGCGGGATGGATGCGGGCGGAGAGCGTGTCGCGGATCACCCGGAGCGTGCCGGGGGACCAGCTGTCCGGCGCGGGTTCGATCCGCCACGTGGCGGCCCCGCGCCAAAGGGCGCGTGCGCCCTCGGCCCGCTCCGCCGCGAGCGCCTCCGCCGCCGCGTCGGGGATCGGCTGGAGCCGTCCGGCGCGCGCGTAGCCCGGATCGCCGCCGCCCGCCGCCGCGACATCGGCCCACCAGGTTTCGGCCATGAGGAGGCTGTCGAGCTGGAACGCCTTTTTCGCGTTCCACTGCTCGGGCACATGGGGCGCGAGAGCGCCGACGATGCCACCGGACGCGCCGGCGGCGATGCCGTTCGGGTCGATCACCCGCACTCGCGCGCCCCGTCTGACCATCGCCCAGGCGCAGGACAGGCCGAAGATGCCGGCCCCGAGGATCGTCGCGTCGATTGCCAAAGCCGGTCCTTCGCGTCATGCCGTCGGTTCGATCGCATGCGGGATAGGGCAGGGAATGCGCGACGGAAACCCATCGCCGGAGATCGACTGGCGCGACGGCACGCCGGTCGCCCGGCGCTTCGACGATCCGTATTTTTCTCTGGCCGACGGGGTCGCGGAGACGCAGCACGTCTTTCTCGCGGGCAACGGACTGCCGGCGCGCCTCCACGACGGGTTCCACATCGCGGAGCTCGGCTTCGGGACGGGCCTCAACGCGCTCGTCCTGTCGCGGGACTGGACCGGACCTGGACGGCTGCGCTTCACCTCTTTCGAGGCTTGGCCGATGGCGCGGGACGACATGGCCCGGGCGCTCGCAGCGTTCCCCGGGCTCGACGCGACCGCGCTGCTCGATCAGTGGCCGGCGCGCCGCATCGCGCTTTCCGGCATGGACGTGGAGATCGTCGAGGGGGACGCGCGGCAGACGCTCGCCGGATGGGACGGCCGCGCCGACGCCTGGTTCCTCGACGGCTTCTCGCCCGCGCGGAACCCCGAAATGTGGGAGACGGCGTTGATGGCGGAGGTCGCTCGCCATACCGCGCCGGGCGGCACCTTCGCGACCTATACGGCGGCGGGGCATGTCCGCGCGTCGCTCGCCCGGGCCGGATTCGCGGTGGAGCGCTGCGCGGGCTCCGGGCGCAAGCGCCACATGACGCGGGGCGTCCTGCCCACCTGACGGCTCACTCGTTGCGGCTCGACCGGACGCCGTGCCGCGCCAGATCCCCGTAGCCTCCCTTGAGCCAGTCCGGAAGCGGGACGCGATCGACCTCCCCGGTCATGCGCGCGTGGTAGGGCAGCAGGCTTTCGGAGACGCGCATGATGTAGTTCCGGGTCTCCGAGAACGGCACGTCCTCGATCCAGTCGACGACATCGACGCTGGGCAGCCCCGGATGGCCCATCTCGAGCGACCAGAGCCGCGCGCGCGACGGCCCGGCATTGTAGGCGGCCGGCACGAGGATCGGCGAATGCCCGAACTCGACCTCCAGCTCGCCGAGATAGGCCGTGCCGAGGCGCGCGTTGTAGTCCGGCTCCCGCGTCAGGGCGGCCGGCCGGTAGGGCAGGCCGACGAGCCCCGCCATCTCCCGCGCCGTGCCGGGCATGAGCTGCATCAGCCCGGCCGCGCCGGCATGGGACACGACGACCGGGTCGAACTCGCTTTCCCGGCGCGCGATGGAAAGCGCGAGCTCGGGCGCGACGGGGCTGTCCATCGCGGCGAGTTCGGTGACGGGGAAGTAGCCGCGATGCAGCTCGTGCCCGGCCTGCGCCGCGCGCTTGGCGATCAGGAGCGCGACATGCGGGTCCTCCAGCTCGTCGAGCGCGACGTCGATCAGGGTGCCGATCTCCTCGCGCTGCAGGCCTTCGGCCAGATGGGTCAGGAACCGCTCCGCGAGGTTCTGTTCCCCCATCCCGCCGAGAAGGCGGGCGGCGGCGAGAACGGAGCTGTCGGCGAAGGAGGTCTCGTCGAGCGGCGGAAAGGTTTCTGTCCCGGCAAGCCGCGGATCGGCTGGAAGGTTGCCCCGTGCGGCGGCGAGCTGCCCGTAGAAGCTGGTCTGGTATCGCGCGCCGGCGGCATAGGCGGTCCCGGCACCCGCAAGATCGCCGGATGCCTCCAGCGCGCGGCCAAGCCAGTAGCCGGCCCGTCCCTTCGAGATCGGCGAGGCGACGCTCGCATCGAAGGTCCGGAAATGCGCGGCCGCGACCTCGGGCCGGTCCAGAAAGCGCAGCGCGATGTAGCCGGCCAGCCATTCGTTGCCGGCAACCTCCTCCCCGCCCTCCCGCAGGTGGTTCCGCGCGGCGATGCGGTAGGCGTCCGCGTGGTGGCCGTCCTGCATCTGGCCGCGGGCGAGCCGCTCCCGGTGGTCCCCCCACGCAGCGGGGTTTCCGAGCGTGTCCGCGCTCTCGTCGTAGGCGAAGAGCAGCTCCAGCGCATCTTCGGTGCGCCCCTTGTCCAGCCGCCAGCGGAACCGCTCGTAGGCCAGACCGGGATGGTCGCGGTATCCGTCGGGCACGGCGGCGATCAGTGTGTCGACGTTTCCCGCGCCGATCCGAAGCGCGATCCGCGCGCGGGCCAGCGCCGCTTCGGGCCCCGAAACGCGCCGCAACGTCCGCTCCGCCGCGTCGGTCTCCCCCGCCCAGAGAAGCGCGTCGAGCCGCGCCGCGTCGAAGGGGCGGAGCAGCTCGCCGAAAAGCTCGAGAAAGCCCGCCTCCGTGGATGCGGTCATCGGCAGGCCGAGCCAGGCCTCGACCGCGACCACCTCGGCCTCCGCCGGCAGGTCCAGCGCGCGAAGCGCCACGGCGAGGAGCAGCGCGCCCTTGCCGGTCTGCGGGGGGTCGGCGGCGAAGAAGGCGGCGATGCGGTCCGGCTCCGTGGTCACGGGAATGTCGAGTTCCACCCGCGCGCGCAGGAGATCCAGCCCGGGCCAGTCGCCGTTTCGGGCGAGGAACGCCTCGCCCTCGGCGAAGCCGCCCCGCCGCAGGCGCAGCAGGTGCCAGTGCAGGACGTCGCGCGCGACCGGATCGACGATCTCGGACAGGGTGGCGCGGGCCTCGTCCAGCTGGCCGTCGCGCAACGCGGACAAGCCGCGACCGAGCGCGGGATCGGCAGCGGCCGGCAGGGACAGCAGAAGGGCGGCGAGGGGGGCGAGAAAAAATCTGATCATGTCGAGTATCCGCATAGCGCGATTTTCGCCGCCGCGCGACCGACCACAGGAGGAATTTCGCAAGAATGCTTCGCCTTGCCGCGCCGGCAGGCCACGGATAGGAACGGCGCGACGATTTCCCCGCAGGAGGACGACGCGATGTTCAAAGGCTCGATGCCTGCCCTGGTGACGCCGTTCAAGGCCGGCGAGGTGGATTTCGCGACGCTCGACGCGCTGGTCGACTGGCAGATCGCCGAGGGGTCGCACGGGCTTGTCCCCGTCGGCACGACCGGCGAAAGCCCGACCCTCACCCATGCGGAGCACGAGGCCGTCATCGCCGCCGTGGTCAAGCGCGCCGCGGGCCGGATCCCGGTGATCGCCGGCGCCGGGTCGAACAACACCGTCGAGGCGCAGCGCTTCGTCGAGTACGCCCGCAAGGTCGGGGCGGACGCGGCGCTGGTCGTGACGCCCTATTACAACAAGCCGACGCAGGCCGGCCTCGTCAGGCATTTCGCCGCGCTGGCGGAGGTCGGGCTGCCGATCGTCATCTACAACATCCCCGGCCGGTCCGCGGTCGACATGAACCCCGTCACCATGGGCG
Source organism: uncultured Jannaschia sp. (assembly GCF_947494025.1). Lineage (GTDB taxonomy): Bacteria > Pseudomonadota > Alphaproteobacteria > Rhodobacterales > Rhodobacteraceae > Jannaschia. Next base: position 363,040 of record NZ_CANLTQ010000001.1, on the reverse strand, counting down.
AGCTCGCGAAGCTGCCCAACATCGTGGGCGTGAAGGACGCGACCGGCGATCTCGCGCGGGTCAGCGCGCAGCGCATCACCTGCGGGCCCGACTTCGTGCAGCTTTCGGGCGAGGACGCGACGGCGCACGGCTTCAACGCGCAGGGCGGGGTCGGCTGCATCTCGGTCACGGCCAACGTCGCGCCGCGCCTCTGCGCGGAGCTTCAGCAGGCCTGCCTCGACGGCAACTATGCCCGGGCGCTCGAGATCCAGGACCGGCTCATGCCGCTGCATCAGTCGATCTTCGCGGAGCCGGGCGTGGTCGGCGCGAAGGCCGCCCTCTCCATGCTGGACCGCTGCTCGGACGAGGTGCGCCTTCCGATCGCGCCGATCACCGACGGCACGCGCGCCCTGATCGAGGCGGCGATGCGCCACGCCGACCTCCTGAGTTGAACCGCGGCCGGTGGACAGCGCCGGCCCGGATGCCTAACTGCTCCCCATGGCCAAGGATACCAAGGACAAGAACTACAAGGTGATCGCCGAGAACCGGCGAGCACGGTACGATTACGCCATCGAGGACGATCTCGAATGCGGGATCATGCTCGAAGGGTCCGAGGTGAAGTCCCTCCGGCAGGGCGGCAGCAACATCGCCGAAAGCTACGCCGAGGTGAAGGACGGCGAGTTGTGGCTGGTGAACGGCTACATCGCCCCCTACGCGCAGGCCAAGACCTTCGGCCACGAGGAGCGGCGGCGGCGCAAGCTCCTGGCGTCGAAGCGGGAATTGTCGCGGCTTTGGAACGCGAGCGCGCGGGAGGGCTACACGATCGTCCCGCTGGTGATGTATTTCAACCACCGCGGGATGGTGAAGCTCAAGGTCGGCGTCGGCAAGGGCAAGAAGGTCCACGACAAGCGCGAGGCCGCGGCCAAGCGCGACTGGCAACGCCAGAAGTCGCGGCTTCTGAAGGAGCACGGCTGAGGCCGTCCGCCGCGCCCCGGAAAGCCGGTCGCGGCGCGGCCCCCCGGCTCAGCCGTTCCGCCGGCAGGGCTCCCACGCCTCGCGGAAGCCCTTCGGGATGAGCAGGTTCTGCGGTCCGACATCGTGGATGTCCTTTTCGCCGCAAAGCGCCATCGTCGTGTCGAGCTCCTTGCGGATCACCTCGAGCGTATGGGTCACGCCCCGCTCGCCCATCGCGCCCAGCCCGTAGACGAAGGCGCGCCCGATATAGGTGCCCTTCGCGCCGAGCGCGATCGCCTTCAGCACGTCCTGACCGGAGCGGATGCCGCCGTCCATGTGGACCTCCACCTCGGAGCCCACCGCGTCGACGATTTCCGGCAGGATGCGGATCGAGGAAAGCGCCCCGTCGAGCTGGCGGCCGCCGTGGTTCGAGACCACGATCGCGTCGGCGCCGACCTGCAACGCCATCCGTGCGTCCTCCGCGTCGAGAATGCCCTTCAGGATCAGCTTGCCGCCCCATTTCTCCTTGATCCGCCGGATCTTGTCCCAGTCGAGCCGCGGGTCGAACTGCTCCGCCGTCCAGGACGACAGCGAGGAGGCGTCGGCGACGCCCTTGGCGTGGCCCACGATGTTGCCGAAGAACCGCCGCTTGGTCCTGAGCATGCCCAGGCCCCACTGCACGCGGGTCATCATGTCGGCGATGGATCTCGCGGTCAGCTTCGGCGGGGCGGACAGGCCGTTCTTCAAATCCTTGTGCCGTTGCCCGAGGATCTGGAGGTCCAGCGTCAGGACGAGCGCGTCGCAGCCCGCCGCCCGCGCCCGCTCGATCAGGCGGTCGATGAAATCCTCGTCCCGCATCGCGTAGAGCTGGAACCAGAACGGCGCCTGCGTCTCGCGCGCCACGTCCTCGATGGAGCAGATCGACATGGTCGAGAGCGTGAACGGCACGCCGAACTTCTCGGCCGCCCGCGCCGCGAGGATCTCCCCGTCCGCGTGCTGCATCCCCGTCAGCCCGACCGGGGCGAGCGCCACCGGCATCGACACGTCGCGGCCGATCATCTTCGTCTTCAGCGACCGTCCCTCCATGTCCACGGCGACGCGCTGGCGCAGGCGGATCAGGTCGAAATCGGTCTCGTTCTCGCGGAAGGTCTGCTCGGTCCAGCTGCCGGACTGGCAATAATCGTAGAACATCTTCGGCACGCGTCGACGGTAGATCTCGTGCAGGTCGTCGACGGTGGTGATGACGGGCATGGCGGCCTCCCAAAGCGCTGAAGCTTGCTAATCCTTCGATGCGGGGCTGTCCACGCGACCGTCGGACGCGAAGGGATCGGCGGGATAGCCGACCCCGGTCAGGACGAGGCCGTCGGGCGGCGCGACCGGCCCGCAGGCGGCGCGGTCGCGCGCCTCGAGCGCGCGGGCCACGCGCTCCGGCACCCAGGCTCCGGCGCCGACGCGTTCGAGCGTCCCGGCGATGGAGCGGACCTGGTTGTGGAGAAACGACCGCGCCCGCAGGTGCAGGCGGATGTCCTGTCCGCCGGGATAGGGCCGTGTCTCCACCGTGATTTCGTCCAGCGTCTTCACCGGCGACTTCGCCTGGCAGATCGAGGCGCGGAAGGTGGTGAAGTCGTGCCGCCCCGTCAGGAGCGCGGCCCCCGCGCGCATCGCCTCCGGATCGAGCGGGCCGATCACGCGCCAGGCCTGCCCGGCCTCCAGCGTCAGCGGCGCGCGGCGGGCGACGATGCGTAAGGTGTAGCGCCGCTCGACGGCGGAGAAGCGCGCGTGCCAGTCCGCCGGTACCCGGACGCAGGCGGTGATCGCGACCGGCGCGGGCTTCAGGTGCCAGTTCACCGCCTCCGACAGGCGGAACGGCGTCCAGTCGCGCGAAAGGTCGGCATGCGCGACCTGCCCCGTGGCATGGACCCCGGCATCGGTGCGGCCCGCGGCGGCGACGGAGGGCATGTCCGGCTCCAGCCGGCGCAGCGCCTCCTCCAGCGTCTGCTGCACGGAGGCGGGGCCGTCCTGCCGCTGCCAACCGGCGAAGGGGCGGCCGTCGTATTCGATGCGGAAGGCGTAGCGCGGCATGGGTGCCAGATAGGTCGGGCCGGCCGGAACAGGCAAGCCGCGGCGCATCGCTTTTCCTCCCGGCGCAGCGCCCTTATCTAGTGTCGGACCGAAGGGGGCGCGCATGGTGATCGGACGGCTGGCGGATGCGGTGACGCGCGGGGTGGGCGACCTCGCCCATGGCGTGACGGAGGCGTTCGACCCGACCCTGCGTCTCGGCGTGACGGGGCTCAGCCGGGCGGGCAAGAGCGTGTTCATCACTTCGCTCGTCGCCAACCTCATTGATCGTGGCCGCATGCCCGGCTTCACCGCCGGATCCCGGATCGAGACGGCGTTCCTCCAGCCGCAGCCCGACGACACGGTGCCGCGTTTCGACTACGAGGGGCATCTCGGCTCGCTCACCGCACGGGCACCGCACTGGCCGGAGGGGACGCGCGCCGTCTCCGAGCTGCGCCTGTCGCTCCGGGTGCGGCCGGCAGGGATGCTCGCGGGGCTGCGCGGGCCGCGCACCGTGCATCTCGACATCGTGGATTATCCCGGCGAGTGGCTGCTCGACCTCGGGCTGATGGAGAAGGATTACGACGAATGGTCGGCGCGTGCGCTGGCGCGGCTCGGATCCTGGGGCGCGACGGATTACGCGGCGGCGATGGCGGCGGTCGATCCGGCCGCGAAGCTGGAGGAGCCGGTCGCGCAATCGCTCGCCCGCACCTACACCGCGGCGCTTCACTCCGCGCGCAAGGCCGGGGCCTACGACCTGACCCCCGGGCGGTTCCTGCTGCCCGGAGAGCTCGAAGGCTCGCCCGCGCTGACCTTCGCGCCGCTGCCGCCCGGGGAGGCGCCGCGTGGCAGCCTGCGCCGAGAGATGGCGCGGCGGTTCGAGGCCTACAAGAGCCACGTCGTCCGGCCCTTCTTCCGCGACCACTTCGCCCGGCTCGACCGGCAGGTGGTGCTTCTCGACGTATTGGGGGCGATCCGGCGCGGCCCGCGCGCGGTGGAGGAGATGCGGGCCGCGATGGCCGACATCCTGATGGCGTTCCGTCCCGGCGCGATCGGCTGGCTCATGTCGCTGCTCGGCGGTCGCCGCGTGGACCGGCTTCTCTTCGCCGCGACCAAGGCCGACCACCTCCACCACACGCAGCACGCGCGGCTGACCGCGCTCCTGGAGGCGATGGTGAAGGAGGCGCGGGCGCGGGCCGATTTCGCGGGCGCCGACACGAAGGCGATCTCGATGGCCGCCCTGCGCGCGACGGTGGAGGAAACGCGCGAGCACGACGGCGAGTCGCTGCCCGTGGTGCGCGGCCGCCTGATGACCGGGGACGGCACGCCGGGGCGGGAGGCCGCGCTTTATCCGGGCGAGCTGCCCTCCGATCCGGCGCACCTTCTGGTGCCGGCGCGGAAGGGGGCCGAGGCCTGGCTCGACGGCGATTACGACCTGATGGAGTTCGCGCCGGCGCCGCTGACGCTTCGCCCGGGGGAGGGGCCGCCGCATATCCGCCTCGACCGCGCGGCCGAGTTCCTTCTGGCGGACCGGCTGTGAGCGGGGAGGACGGCATGAACGACGAGACCGGCGGCACGCGGCGGCGCCGCGCGATCCTCTTCGACGTGGACGAAGGCCCCGCGCCCGAGCGGCGCGAGGGCCGCGTGATTGCCGTACCCGACGGTCCGCTCGACCCGGCTTCCGCCCCGCCGGTGCCCGACGTCGAGGCGGTGCCGCAGGCCTCGGGCCGCGCGATGCAGACGCTGGCGCTGCTGGCGGCGCGCCGCGAGACCGGGCTCGCGCGATGGTTCTGGGGCACGCTCGCGGCCGTGCTGGCCTTCGCGATCTCGGTCGCCGCCTGGGACTTCGTGACGACCCTTCTCGCGACCCGCCCCGTCCTCGGTCTGGTCGCGGCGGCGTTGGTGGGAGCCTTCCTTCTCGTCGCGCTCGCGGTGGCGCTGCGCGAGATCGTGGCGCTGTCGCGGCTCGGCCGCATCGACGAGCTGCGCGACTTGGCGCGGCAGGCGACCGATCTCAAGGCCGCCCGCGCGCTGGCAGATCGGGTGGCCGCCTTCTACGCCGGGCGGGCCGACACACGATGGGGACGGGAGGAGCTCGCCACGCGTCGGGACGACGTGTTCGACGCCGACGGCATGGTCGCCCTGACCGAGCGGACGCTGCTCGCGCCGCTCGACGCCGCGGCGACGCGCGAGGTGGAGGCGGCGGCGCGGCAGGTCGCGATGGTGACGGCCGTCGTGCCGCTGGCACTGGCGGATGTCGCCGCCGCGATGACGAGCAACCTCCGCATGATCCGGCGGATCGCGCTGATCTACGGGGGACGCGGCGGCACGCTCGGCTCCTGGCGGCTTGCGAAGACCGTGTTGACGCATCTGGCCGCGACGGGGGCGGTGGCCGTCGGCGACGACCTCATCCATTCGGTCGCGGGCGGGGGCGTTCTGGCGAAGCTGTCCCGACGGTTCGGCGAGGGGATGGTGAACGGGGCGCTGACGGCGCGCGTCGGCGTCGCGGCGATGGAGGTCTGCCGGCCGCTGCCCTTCGCCCACGAACGGCCGCCACGCGTGACCGGCATCGTCCAGCGTTCGCTGACCGGCCTTTTCGGACCGGGCGAAGCCGGGTCCGATGCACGCTAGCGCCGACGGCTCAGCGGGATTTCGGACCCCTTCGGAGCGGAAGGCACAGCGGGACCAACACGAGGGCGGACGTGCCGAGAAAGGCGACGACGAGCGAAAGCGACATGGGACATCCTCCTTGGCCCCGACTCTGCCTGCGTTGTGTGAAGGTTCTGTTAAGGATGATGCCCGGCGCACCGCGACTTGCCGTCCAGGGTTTCGGGTGCCTATAACGCGCCCGATGACGCAGCGCGCGCGGAGAGCCATCCGAATTACCGCCCCGGCGCCCTGAAATTCGGGGCGGCCGGGCAAAGGTGCCGGCTGGTCCGCACCGAACTCAATTCCTCTGCTGACCCGAAGGACCTCACCCCATGAGCGTCGATGCGCCCGACTACAAAGCCACGTTGAACCTGCCCCGGACCGATTTCCCGATGCGTGCGGGCCTGCCCAAGCGGGAGCCGGACTGGCTGGCCCGCTGGGCGCGGATCGGCGTCTACGACCAGCTGCGGGAGAAAGCGGCCCTCGCCGGGACTGGTGAAGATCAGGAAGGGCGAAAACCGTTCACGCTGCACGATGGGCCGCCCTACGCGAACGGGCACCTGCATATTGGCCACGCGCTCAACAAGACGCTGAAGGACATGGTGGTGCGCAGCCATCAGATGATGGGCTTCGACGCGCGCTACGTGCCTGGTTGGGATTGCCACGGCCTGCCCATCGAATGGAAGATCGAGGAGGCCTACCGCGCCCGCGGCCGCGACAAGGACGCGGTCGACGTGGTCGAGTTCCGCCGCGAATGCCGCGACTTCGCCGCGGGCTGGGTCGACGTGCAGCGCGCCGAGTTCGAACGGCTGGGCATCACCGGCAACTGGGCCGATCCCTACCTGACGATGGATTTCCACGCCGAGGCGGCGATCGCGGGCGAGTTCCAGAAGTTCCTGATGGCCGGGCTCGTCTATCAGGGCTCCAAGCCCGTGATGTGGTCGCCGGTCGAGAAGACCGCGCTCGCCGAGGCGGAGGTGGAATATCACGACCGCCAGACCGACGCGATCTGGGTCGCCTTCCCGGTGATTCACGCCCATTCCGACCTCTACGAGCACGAGACCTCCTACACCTTCGAGGAGGAAACGCAGGAGGCCCGCGCCGACATCGTCGCAGCGGCCGAGAACCGCGAGCGGCAGCTTCTGGCGGCCCGCGTCCTGATCTGGACGACGACGCCCTGGACCATCCCGCAGAACCGCGCGATCTGCTTTTCCCCTGACGTGGCCTACGGGCTCTACGAGGTGACGGGCACGCCCGAGGAATGCTGGGCCGAAGTCGGGCAGACCTACCTCGTCGCCGACGCGCTGGCCGAGGCGACGCTTTCCGCCGGGCGTCTCGAACCGTCGATGTGGCGCCGGCTGCGCGCCGTGCAGACCGAGGAGCTGGCGGCGCTCCGCTGCGCCCATCCGTTGCGCGGTGCGGACGGGGCGGGGGGCGAATGGGACTACGACGTACCGCTCTTCCCCGGTGACCACGTGACCGACGACGCGGGTACGGGCTTCGTGCACACCGCGCCGAGCCACGGCGACGACGACTACCAGATCGGCCTGAAGCACGGCCTGCCGATGACCTACAACGTGGAGGCGGACGGGACGCTGCGCGCGGGCCTGCCGTTCTTCGGCGGCGAGGCGATCATCCGGCCGAACGGCAAGCCCGGTGGCGCGAACAAGGCTGTGATCGACAAGCTGGTCGCGACGGGCGCGCTTCTGGCCCGCGCGCGCATCACCATCTCCGACGCGCATAGCTGGCGGTCCAAGGCGCCCGTTATCCGCCTGAACCGCCCGCAATGGTTCGCCGCGATCGACCGTGCCGTGGGCGACGGGCAGGACGAATACGGCGAGACGGTACGGGCCCGCGCGCTGACCTCGATCGACGAGCTCGTGACCTGGACGCCGAAAACCGGCCGCAACCGGCTTTATTCGATGATCGAGAATCGGCCTGACTGGGTGCTCTCGCGGCAGCGTGCCTGGGGCGTGCCGCTGACCTGCTTCACCAAGGTGGGGGCGAAGGCGGACGACCCGGACTTCCTGCTCCGCGACCCGGCCGTCAACGCCCGCATCGTCGAGGCCTTCGAGGCGGAGGGCGCCGACGCCTGGTACGTGCCGGGTGCGAAGGCGCGCTTCCTCGGCGAGGATCACGATCCCGGCGAATGGGAACAAGTTTTCGACATTCTCGACGTCTGGTTCGATTCCGGCTCCACCCACGCTTTCGTCCTGCGCGACCGGCCGGACGGGACGGCCGACGGCATCGCCGACGTCTATCTCGAGGGCACGGATCAGCATCGCGGCTGGTTCCATTCCTCCATGCTGCAAGGCTGCGGCACAAAGGGGCGCGCGCCCTATCGCGCCGTCGTCACGCATGGCTTCACGCTCGACGCGAAGGGCGTGAAGATGTCGAAGTCCCTCGGCAACATCATCGCCCCGCAGGAGGTGGTGGACCAGTACGGCGCCGATATCCTGCGCCTTTGGGTGGCGCAGGTGGACTACACCGCCGACCACCGGATCGGGCCCGAGATCCTGAAGGGCGTGACCGACGGCTACCGGCGTCTGCGCAACACGATGCGCTTCATGCTGGGCTCCATGACGGACGACACCCCCGTCGATCCGCTGGAGATGCCGGAGCTCGAACGCTGGGTGCTGCACCGCCTGTCCGAGCTCGACGAGAGCGTACGCAGGCACTATGCCGCCTTCGACTTCGCCGCCGTCTGGCAGGCGATCTTCCAGTTCGCCACGATCGACCTGTCGGCCTTCTATCTCGACATCCGCAAGGACGCGCTCTATTGCGACGGGGACACGCCCCGCCGCCGGGCGGCGCGGACGGTGCTGCGGCTGCTGCACGAGCGGCTGACGACATGGCTCGCGCCGATCCTGCCCTTCACGATGGAGGAGGTCTGGCTCGAGGCGCATCCGGGCGAGGATTCCTCGGTCCACCTGCAGGACTTCCCCGCGCCGCGGCCCGGCTGGCGCGACGACGCGCTCGCCGCGCGCTGGACGCGCATCCGGGCGGTGCGCCGCGCGGTGACCGGCGCGTTGGAGACGGCGCGGCAGGACAAGGTGATCGGTTCGTCGCTCGAGGCCGCGCCCGTGGTGCATGTCGATGCCGAAACGGCGACGCTGCTTTCGGAGGTGAACTTCGACGACATCTGCATCGTCAGCGGCGTCACCGTCACCGACGCGGCGGCCCCGGCAGACGCCTATCGGAGCGAGGAGCTCGCCGGGGTGGCGGTCGTGTTCCGGGAGGCCGAAGGCGGCAAGTGCCAGCGTTGCTGGAAGATCCTGCCGGATGTCGGGTTGCACGGACATGACGGCGTCTGCGCCCGCTGCGACGCCGCGCTGTCGGAGGAGCCGGCGCAGATGGACGCACCCTGAACGGAACGGCGCGGCCGGAGCCCGGCCGCGTCTCCGCTACATTGCGTCGATCAGGTCGAGCATCTCCGGCGGCAGGGCGTCCTCGCGCAGCCGGAACACGTGGCGGCGGTTGTCGTCATCGGTCACCGCGATCGTGTAGGTCTGCAGGTCCGCCGCGGAGGGATGCCCCGCCTTGTCGGCCAGTCGCGACAGCGCGTCGGGGTCGAAGGTCTCGCAATAGGGCTGTTGGCTGCTCGGATCGGTCACGTCGAGCTGCTTGCTCATGCCGCCCGCGGCGATACCGCCGAACCCGCCGCTCGAAGCCACCTCGATCATCATAACCGCACATCCCGACGCCAGCATCCCGCATGTCATGCCGAAAAGATAGGCTCAGCACGCGATCCCGACAAGGCGCCATGCCCGGCGCAGCATGACCTGCTCGCAACTGCCCGCGCCGAACAGCGCAATCGCCGCATCCATCGTTTCCGCTGCCCAGTCGTGGAACGTGGCCATCGGGTTGTTGATTTGTTGCAGCGCCCGGTACCAGACCTGTCCCGGTCGCTCCCACGCGTTTCCGCCGAGATACATGCAGTACAGGTAGAAAGCGTGGTTCGGGATCCCGGAATTGATGTGCACCCCGCCATTGTCGTCGGTCGTGTCGACGTAGAGGTCCATGTGGTAGGGTTGCGGGTCCTGACCCAGCAGCGCGTCGTGATAGGCCGTCCCCGGCGCCTTCATGCTGCGCAGGGCGCGTCCATTGATGTCGGGGCCAAGGATGCCGGCCCCCACGAGCCAGTCCGCCGCGTAGACGTCCTGGTCCAGCTTGCGCTGCACCGTCATCGTGCCGAACACATCGGCCACGCTCTCGTTCAGCGCGCCGGACTGTCCTTGGTAGAGCAGGCCGCCGGAATATTGCACGACGCCGTGCGACATCTCGTGGCCGATCACCGAAAGCTCGGTGAAGGTGCGAAAGATCTTCTGGTCTCCGTCGCCATAGGCCATCTGCGTGCCGTTCCAGAACGCGTTGTTGTAGTTCCGCCGGTGGTGCACCGTCGCGGTCAGCGGCACGCCCGCCCCGTCGAGGGAATTCCGCCCGAAGGCCTCGGAATATAGCTCGAAGACCGTTCCCGCCCCGTCATAGGCGCGGTCCACCTCAGGATCGCCGGTCGGGGCGTCGCCCTCGCCGCGCACCAGCCGGCCGGGCAGGGCGGCCTTCCCCTCGCCGTCGTGGATGCGGCGGTCGCAGACATGACGGTCCGGTACGCTCCGCGCCAGCGCGCTCGACACGAAGAGGCCCGATCGCCCGTCCTCGGGCACCAGGCCGCCGGTCATCCGCTCGGCCCGCTCGTCGCGCACCTCTTCGTTCTGGTGCAGGAGGGCGCGCGCCATTTGCTGCACGGAGGCGTCGCCGCGCAGCGCCATGACGCGCAGCATGTGCGGCGGGACGATGCAATGGATCGGGTTGTGGCACTGGGCGGGACCGCACATGTCGAGCTTGCTCCGATAAGAGGTTCGGGGGATCGTAGCACGCATGGCCGGGCCCCCCGTGACGGATAGGACGTTTATGGAGGAGCGACGTATCTTGGAAGAGGTCCGTCGCCCGACGCGGATCCGGGCGCCGGGAACGATCTGCCCGTCGGAGGTCGCCCGCGCGCTCCGGCCGAAGAGCGGGGCTTGGCGCGACCCGATGCCGACGGTCCGTCGCGTGGCCGCCGGCCTGCCGGACGACGTGGCGAGGCAGGGCGGACGGGCCGTCAACGCGGTCACGGCACGCGGGCCGCGCCCCGGGCTGAGGGCCCCCTAGTACTCCACGCCCACCTGCGCCTTGATGCCGGAGCGGAACGGATGCTTCACCAGTTCCATCTCCGTCACCAGATCGGCCAGCTCGATCAACTCCTCCTTCGCATTCCGCCCCGTCAGGACGACATGCGTCATCGGCGGCTTCTCGGCGCGCAGAAAGGCCACGATTTCGGCCACGTCCACATAGTCGTAGCGCAGCGCGATATTGATCTCATCGAGCAGGACCATCCGGTTCCGCTCGTCGCGGATCAGCTCCTTCGCTTTGGCCCAGGCCGCCTGCGCCATCTCGATGTCGCGGGACTTGTCCTGCGTCTCCCAGGTGAAGCCCTCGCCCATCGTGTGGAACTGGCAGATGTCGCCGAACCGGCCGAGGATCAGGTCGCGCTCGCCCGTCGACATGCCGCCCTTGATGAACTGCACCACGGCACAGGGCATCTCGTGCGCGATGCAGCGGAAGATCATGCCGAACGCGGCCGAGGACTTGCCCTTGCCCTTGCCGGTATGGACGATCACCAGACCCTTCTCGTCGGTCTTGGTGGCCATGATCTTGTCGCGGGCGGCCTTCTTCTTGGCCATCTTCGCGTTGTGGCGGGCGCTGTCGTCGTCGGTCATGGGGGCGGTCCTCCGGGAATCCGCCGACCTTCCGTTCTGCGGTCCGGGAGGTCAAGCCGGGGCCGAACGCCTAGGGGCAGGCGCCGTCCGACCAGCGCGCCGGCAGGAATCGCCGCCGCACCGGCCGGCCGGGCCGTGTCATTACCGCGTTCCCCGAGAGGCCCCGGATCGCCAGGACCCGCGCCGTCGCCGCGACCCGTTCGGCCGGCGGCATAGCGATGGCGCGATGGCGCAGCCAGCGCGCGACGAGTAGCTGATCCTCGATCATGTCGAGCAAAGGCACGTCGCAGGCCTCGAGCGCGCCGTAGCCCGCGAAGAACGCCCGCCGGTCCCCCTCGATCGTGCCCGATTGCCGCGCGGAAAAGACTTCCGTCTCGTAGCGGTCGAGCTCTATTGCCGTCAGGAAGCTGGCCGCGTCGTGCAGCGCCAGTCCGGGCTTGGTCAGTCCGAGGTCGAAGCCGACGATGCCCGACGGAGTCGCGAAGAGGTTGCGTGGCTTGAAATCCCAATGCAGCGGCACGCCGGTCCGTGCGACCCGCCCGATCTCGCGCGCGCGTCGGTCCAACGCCTTGAGGAGCGCCTCGGCCTCCACGCCGCGCACGGAGAACGCGAACCGCGTGCGCAGCCGCCCGCAAAGGTTGCGGAAATCGCGGTCCATCCGACGGCACGGCCCGGCGGCGTGGAGGCGGGCAAGCCATTCTCCGGCCTGCCGAAGAGACGCCGTCCGCTGCCCTTCGGACGCGTCGCGCACCAGCGTGTCGACGCGGGGCGCGTCCACCCACGCCATCGCGGTCCAGCCCGATCTTCGCCGCGAGCGCCGCGCGGACATCCGCCACGACGACCTCGGCCGCCGGCGGTCGTCCGGTCATGCCGGTCCCGCCTGCGAGGCCCGTGCGACGCGGTCGATCAGGGCGCGGGCGGAGTTCGACCGGGGTCGCCAGAGCCCGCGATCGATGGCCTCGCGGAGCCGGTCCGCGATATCGGCAAGTGCGGGGGCGTTGGCCTCCGCGATGAAATCCCGGGTCGCCTCGTCTTCCAGCACGGCGGCGTGGACGAGGTCGAAATGGTGGTCGCGCACCGCGCCGGTCGTGGCCGCGAAGGCGAAGAGGTAGTCAACGGTCGCCGCAATCTCGAAAGCGCCCTTGTAGCCGTGCCGCTTCACGCCCGCGATCCATTTCGGGTTCACCACGCGGGACCGTACGACCCGGCCGATCTCGTCCTCCAGCGTGCGGATCACCGGACGCTCGGGACGGGAATGGTCGTTGTGATAGACCGGCCGCCGCGTCCCCTGCAGCATCTCGACCGCCGCGGCGGCGCCGCCCTCGAACTGGTAGTAATCGTCGCTATCGAGCAGGTCGTGCTCGCGGTTGTCCTGGTTCTGGACGATCGCCTCCACCTGCCCCAGACGCTCGCGCAGACCGGCTTGGTCCGCCGTGCCCTCTCCTGTGCCATAGGCGTAGCCGCCCCATTCCAGATAGGCCCGGCCCAGATCGGCGGTGTCGGACCAGAGCCGTTCGTCGATCATCGCCTGCAATCCCGCCCCGTAGGCGCCGGGCTTCGAGCCGAAGACCCGCGCCTGTCCCTCGCCGGCACGGGCGCGGGCGGCGGCGGGGTTGTCGGCCTCCGGCTCGTCGAGCGCCTGCACCGCGCGCGCGGCGGCGTCGACGAGCGCCATCTGCTGCGGAAAGGCATCGCGGAAGAAGCCTGACACGCGCAGCGTCACGTCCACCCGCGGACGTCCGAGCGCGGTGGCGGGAATGATCTCGAACCCGGTCACGCGCCGGTTCGCGGCATCCCATCGCGGCTTCACGCCCATCAGCGCCAACGCCTGTGCGATGTCGTCGCCGCCGGTACGCATGTTGGCCGTGCCCCAGGCCGTCACCAGCATCGCCCGGGGCCAGTCGCCATGGTCCTGCAGGTGCCGCTCCACGAGAAGGGACGCGGACTTCCAGCCGAGCGTCCAGGCGGTGGGGGTCGGCACCGCGCGGCTGTCCACGGAATAGAAGTTCCGCCCCGTCGGCAGTACGTCGGGCCGCCCGCGGGTCGGGGCGCCGGACGGCGCCGGGGCGACGAAGCGCCCCGCGAGGGCGGTAAGGAGCCCCGCGCCTTCCGCCGGACCGCAGGCGCGGATCGTCTCGCGCAGGCGTCCCGCATCCTCGAGCACGGCCCGCGTGCGGGGACCGGGGGGCGGGGCCTCGCCCCGGAGCAGCCGCGCGGAGAGGCCCTCGATCCGTTCCACGGCGTCGCCGGCGCTGCGCCAGACGCCCTCAGCCGCGAGCGCGTCCGGTCGCGGCCCGTCCCAGGGCGTGGCCATGTCGCAATCGAGGGGGTCGAAACCGAGGCCGAGATCCGCGGCGATGGCGCGGGGCAAACTTTCGGACTCGCCCCGCGGCAGGCGGACCAGCGCCTGTAGCAGATCGTCCTGCAGACGGCCCTCGGGCGATTGCCCGAAGACGTGGAGCCCGTCGCGGATCTGCGCTTCCTTCAGCTCGCACAGATAGGCGTCGAGACGGGCGAGGTCGTCCGCCCCCTCCATTCCCGCATCGACGTCGAGCCCGGTCACGCGGGCGAGGCTCAGGATTTCCCGCCGCAGATGGTCGATCCGACGCGGGTCGACGCCCGCGGCCTCGTAATACTCGTCCACCAGGGCTTCCAGGTCGCGCATCGGCCCGTAGCTTTCCGCGCGCGTGAGCGGCGGGGTCAGGTGATCGACGATCACCGCCTGCGTCCGGCGCTTGGCCTGCGTGCCCTCGCCGGGGTCGTTGACGATGAAGGGATAGACATGCGGCATCGGCCCGAGCGCGATTTCCGGCCAGTCGTCCTCGCCGAGCGCCACCGCCCGGCCCGGCAGCCATTCGAGGTTGCCGTGCTTGCCCATGTGCACGATCGCGTCCGCCTCGCGCCGGAGCCATGCGTAGAAGGCCAGGTAGTTGTGCGGCGGGACAAGGTCGGGGCTGTGGTAGCTGGCGGTCGGATCGACGTTGTAGCCGCGCGCGGGCTGAAGCGCGACGACGGCCTTGCCGAAGCGGTGGATGGACAACGCGAAGTGTCCGCCCGGTGTGGCGTCGGGTTCAGGTATCCCCGCGATGAAGAAGGGGTCGTCCTCGGGCGCGCCCCATCGGTCTTCCACGCGCTGCCGGGCGGAAAGCGGGAGCGTCGCGTGGAAGGCGCGGTATTCCGCGAGGCTCAGGCGCTCCCCGCCTTCGCGCGCGGCCCGGTCGGTGAGCCAGTTCGTCGGACCGGCGAGGATCTGCGCCATCAGCGCGGCACTGTCCGGGGGCGGCGCGGTGTCGTAGCCCGCGTCGCGCAGGAGGGCCAGCGAGTGTACCGTGGCGGCGGGCGTGTCGAGGCCGACCCCGTTGGCCAGCCGGCCGTCGCGGTTCGGATAGTTCGCCAGAACGAGCGCGACGCGGCGCTCGCCCGCCTGCATCCGGCGCAGTCGGCACCATCCCGCGACAAGGTCGACCACGAAGGCGATCCGGTCGCCCTGCGCCTTCCAGGTGGCGATCGGGCACTCCGTCGCCGCGTCGAAGAACGCCTCGCCCTTGAAACCGATCGCGCGGGTCAGGATCCGCCCGTCGAGCTCGGGCAGGGCCACGTTCATCGCGATGTCGCGCGCCGACAGGCCGGTCGTGCCCGCCTCCCACGTCTGCTCCGTCCCGCCCGACAGGACGGCCTGAAAGACCGGCGCGCCGTTCGCGAAATCGGCGGCGAGCGGGTTCGCCTCCGCGTCGCCCACCGCGAAACTCGTCAGGTTCACGATCGCGTCCGGGGGCGCCTCGGACAGGAGCGCCTCGAGCGTGGCACGGCTCACCGCCTCCTTCAGGGAGGCGACGAAGACCGGCATGGGGTTCAGCCCGGCCCGGAGCAGGGCCTTCACCATCCGGTTCACCGGATTGAGCCCCGCCCCCTGCAGGAGCGCGCGGTAGAAGACGAGGGGGACCACCGGCGCGGCGTCCCGCCAGTTCGCGCGGATCGCGGCAAGGTCGGCCTCGGCCATCCCGGGCCAGTAGAGTCCCGCGCGCAGGAGCGGGCGGGCCGGCGCGGGGCGCGGGGTGTCGCGGATCATCGCGCGGGCATGGGCGAGAAAGGTCGTCGCGTTCTGCGGCCCGCCCTCGACGAGGCAGGACCAGAGCGCGTCGTAATCCTCGCCGGAAACCGTCGAGAGCTCGCGCAGCTCCGCGTCCGGCTTGTCGTCGCCGGGCAGGGCCGCGAAGGGCACGCCCGCCTCGTGCAGCCGGGCTGCGTATTGCTCGAGCCCGTAGGTCCAGTAGCCGCGTCCGCCGAGGATGCGCGCGACGACGAGCTTCGAGCGGGTCGCGCATTGGTCGAGATGCAGGTCCACCGACATCGGGTGGCGCAGGTGCAGAAGGCTGATCAGCCGCGTCTCCGGTGCGTCCGCCATCGCGGCGCGCGCCTCCGACAATGCGGCGAGCTCCGTATCGGCGGCGGAGACGACGACGAGCGCGGCCGGGGTCTGGCCCGGATCGACGGGCTCGCCCTCGTCGATCGTGCCCGGCTGCGCGGCGAGAAGGTGCATCGCGCGTCAGGCGTAGGTCGGTGCGTCGGCCGTCCGCTGCAGCGCCCGCGAGATCGCCGCGCGGTCGAGCCCGGCCTGTCCGATCACCACGAGCCGCGCCCCGCGCGCATCCTGCCCGAGCGGGCGGTCGAAGTAATGGTCCACCCGTGGCCCGACGGCCTGGATCGTCAGGCGCATCGGCCGGCCGGCGACGGAGGCGAAGCCCTTCAGGCGCAGGATGCCGTGATCGCGGATGATCGCGGAGACGCGCGCGGCGAAGGCGGCGGGGTCGTCGATTTCGGGCGCCTCGACGGTGAAGCTCTCAAAGGCGTCGTGGCCGTGCTCGTGCGCGTGATCGTGGTGATCGTCGTCATCGTCATCGTCATCGTCATCATCGTCGTGGCCGTGATGGTGATGCAGCTCGTGGCGCGCGGCGAGGTCGTCCTCGGCGCCCTGGCCCCGGCCCAGCACCACTTCGACCGGCAGCGCGCCCATCGTGGCGGGGACGACCTGCACGCCGGGGCGCGCCTCGGACCGGATGCGGGCGGCGAGCGCCTCGGTCTCCGCGCCAAGGAGGTCGGCCTTGCCCACCACGATCATGTCGGCGCAGGCGACCTGATCGGCGTAGAGCTCCGAAAGGGGCGTCTCGTGGTCGAGCCCGTCATCGGCGGCGCGCTGCGCATCGACGCGGGCGACGTCGGCGGCGAAGGTGCCGGCCGCCACCGCCGGCCCGTCGAGCACGGTGACGACGCCGTCCACGGTGACGCGGGTCTTCAGGCCCGGCCAGTTGAAGGCGCGGACGAGCGGCTGCGGCAGGGCGAGGCCGGAGGTCTCGATCACGATATGGTCGGGCGGCGTTTCGCGGGCGAGCAGCGCCTCCATGGTCGGGATGAAGTCGTCGGCCACGGTGCAGCAGATGCAGCCGTTCGACAGCTCCACCACGTCGTCCTCCGCACAGCCCTCGATCCCGCAGCCCTTGAGGATGTCGCCGTCCACGCCCAGATCGCCGAACTCGTTGATGATGAGCGCGATCCGGCGGCCGTCGGCATTCTGCAGCAGGTGGCGGATCAGCGTCGTCTTTCCGGCGCCGAGGAAGCCGGTGACGATGGTGGCGGGAATCTTGGGCATGGATCGGCTCCTGGCGGACGCGGGAACGCGGCCTCCGCCGGAGGGAGGCCGCGCGATGTCGTTAGGGTCGGGCGGTCAGGCGGCGTGGAACACGCGCGGCTGGACCAGCGGGCCCTGCAGGCCGCCGCGGCAGCGCTTGGCGAGCGCCAGCACGGCGAGGTCCGCGACTGGCTCGATCACGACGACCACCATGTAGGCCGTGCCGAAGGCGAGGAGCGAGGCGAGCGTCTCGGCCCCGGCGCCCTGGCCGTAGAGGACCCAGAACGCGACCCAGGCGACGACGCCGCCCTGATAAGCGGTCGAGAGCTTCAGCGCCTGCTTGTAGGTGAGGTCGACATAGGCGGTTCCCGCGGGAACGACCTTCCGCGCCAGCGCGGCGATCGCGAGGAGCGGAACGAGCAGGGTCGTCACGTTGACCAGATACATCGGCAGGTCGGTCGGTGCGAAGAGCAGCCCCTGGATCAGGAGGCCCGCCATGAGGCCGATCGCCGCCGGCGCGGTCCCGAGAAGCAGAAGCAGCGTCGTGCCGAGGATGAAGTGCACTTCCGAGACGCCGGCAGCGAAATGCGGCAGCACCTCGAAGAAGACGAGGGTTCCGACCGTGGCGATCGCGCTGCGAAGCGCGAGGGGGGCGGCGCCATGCGCCTTGAGGTCCGCCCAGACGAGCTTCGCCGAATAACCGGCCGCGCCGGCCGCGGTCGCGGACGCCAGCGCCATCTTGGCGCCGTGGACGATTCCGGGTTCAATATGCATCTTCGTTTCTCCGATCTGCCCGTCACACCCGACGGGCCCGTGTTGCGTTGCGGCAGGGCTGGTCTCCTGGCTCGCGGGTCGAAGCTTGGCGCCGCCTTCCCGGGACGCGCAGGCATCCCAGTGGCATCGTGACGCCGCGCTCACCGCTTACAGTCGCGGGGGCGGCTGCGGCTTCGGGTCCCTGATTGGGTCCCCCTCACCGCATTCCCATTTCATCCCCCGATGGCCTTGGGCCGGGGGAACCTTGCCCGTCCGTGATGCGCCGTGCCGCGCGCCGGGGTCAAGCACGTTAACGACCCGGCGGGGCACAGCGGCGACGCGCGGGGCTTTCGACGCGAGTCCCGTCCCGATATCTTGTGGCGCATTGTGCGAACGGGGCCATATCGGCCGTGTGGCTTGACGCCGGGGGCCGGGTTGCGGGATCACGGGCCATGCGGTTCACGCGTCTGCGCCTCAATGGCTTCAAGTCCTTCGTGGACCCGACCGATCTCGTGATCGCGGACGGGTTGTCGGGCGTGGTCGGCCCGAACGGCTGCGGCAAGTCGAACCTGCTCGAGGCGCTGCGATGGGTGATGGGGGAGAACCGTCCCACGGCGATGCGCGGCGGCGGGATGGAGGACGTGATCTTCGCGGGCGCGCGATCCCGCCCGGCGCGGAACTTCGCGGAGGTGGCGCTCGCGCTCGACAATTCCGAGCGGACGGCGCCCGCCGCGTTCAACGCCGCCGAGACGCTCGACGTGGTCCGGCGGATCACGCGTGACGTCGGCTCCGCCTACAAGGTGAACGGCCGCGACGTACGGGCCCGCGACGTGCAGATGCTGTTCGCCGACGCCTCGACCGGGGCGCATTCCCCGTCGCTCGTCCGGCAAGGGCAGATCAGCGAGCTCATCAACGCGCGGCCGCAGCGCCGTCGGCGCGTGCTGGAGGAGGCGGCGGGGATCTCGGGGCTGTATCAGCGGCGGCATGAGGCCGAGCTGAAGCTGAACGCGACGGAGACGAACCTCGCCCGGATCGACGACCTGCTGGAGCAGCTTGCGGCCCGGCTCGCCACGCTGTCGCGGCAGGCCCGGCAGGCCGCGCGCTACCGCGAGATCGGCGCGGCCCTGCGGCAGGCGGAAGGGACGCTGCTCTATTTGCGCTGGCGGTCGGCGCAGGACGCGCGGAGCAAGGCGGAGGACGCGTTGCGCGCGCGGCTGGGTGAGGCTGCGGCGGCGGAGCGGCAGGCCCGCGCGGCGGACGCGACGCAGGCCCGGGCTGAAGGGGATCTTCCGGCCCTGCGCGAGGAGGAGACGATCGCCGTCGCGGTTCGACAGCGTCTGGAGATCGCGCGCGACACGCTGCTCGAGCGGGAGCGGCAGGCCGCGGCGGAGATCGCCCGGCTGAGCGCGCGGATCGAGCAGCTCGACGCGGATATCGACCGCGAAGGCACGCTGAACCGTGACGCGGGCGAGACCATCGCGCGGCTCGAGGCGGAGGCCGCGGAGCTGGGCGCCGCCGGCGAAGGGGAGGGCGACGCACTGGCCGGGGCGGAAACGGCGGCGGCGGAGGCGGCGACGGTGCTGCGCGACCGGGAGGCGGAGCTTGCGGGTCTGACCGAGGAGCTGGCGGGACTGTCGGCCCGGCATCAAACGGTCACGCGTGCAGCCGCGGAGGCCGAGGCCCGCGCGGCCCGGATCGAGACGGAAACGGCGCGTTCGCGCACGGCGGTCGAGGCGGCCGAAGCGGCGCTCGACGCGGCGGCGGATGCCGCGCGTGACGCCACGGAAAGGCAGGCCGCGCTGCAGGACGGCGCCAGGGCGGCGGAGGCCACGCTGAGTGAAGCGGACGCGGCCCGCGAGGCGGCGCAGGATGTCGAGGGCCGCGCACGGTCCGAGCGTGCCGGGGCCGAAGGCGCGGCGCGCACGCTCGGGGCGGAGGTCGCCGCGCTGGAAAAGCTCCGCGCCCGGAACGACGACGCGCGGGATGCGATCCTAGACCGGCTCGAAGTCGAGACCGGGTTCGAGGCGGCGCTCGGCGCGGCGCTCGGCGAGGCGTTGCGATCCCCCGAGATCGGCGGGGCGGCGGGGGACGGGGCGGGCTGGACGACGCTGCCGCCCTTCGAGCCGCCGCCCTCCCTGCCGGAGGGGGCCGCGCCGCTGGCCGGACACGTGACGGTGCCCGCCGCGCTGACCCGGGCGCTGTCGCAGATCGGGCTCGCGGAGCCCGGAGCGGCCGCCCGCCTGGAACCACATCTGCGGCCGGGGCAGGCACTGGTTTCCACCGCGGGCGACCTTTGGCGATGGGACGGGTATCGCGCCCCTTCCGGCGCCACCCCGTCGGCGGCCGCGCTGCGCCTGCAGCAGGCCAACCGGCTCGCGCGGCTGCGAACAGATCTCACCGAAGCGGAAGTGCGGGCTGGGGCCGCGCGGGACGCGCACGAGGAGCGGGCACGCAAGCTGTCGAAGTGCCGGGCGGTCGAAGCCGCGGCGCGTGACGCCCGCCGCGACGCGGATCGCGCCCTGACCGAGGCGGGGCGCGCGCTGACCCGTGCGGAGACCGCGCGCGGGACGGCGGAAACGCGGCTGGAGACGGCGCGGATCGCTCTGTCCCGGTTCGACGACGAGGCGCAGGGCGCGCAGGACGCATTGCGGGCGGCGCGGGCGGCCCGGGCAGAGCTGCCTCCGCTCGACAGGACGCGCGCGACCCTGGAGACGTTGCGCACCAGCGTCGAGGGCGCGCGGATGGCGATGATGGGCCGCCGGGCCGAGGCCGAGACGCTGAAGCGCGACGCGGCGGCGCGGGCCGCGCGGCGTCACACGATCGACGGGGATCTGCGGAAATGGCGTGCCCGGCTCGGTTCCGCCCGTACGCGGCTGGGCGACCTCCATGCGCGCCGCGGAAAGGCCGAGGGAGAACTCGCGGCGGCGCGTGCCGTTCCGGACACGCTGCGGAACGAGTGCGACGAACTCGGGCATGAGATCGAGCGGGCGGATGCGCGGCGGGCCTCGGCGCGGGACGTCCTGTCGGACGGCGAGGCGCGGGCGCGGGCCGCCAAGGGGGCGGCGCGGGAGGCCGAACGCGCGGCGGGCCAGGCACGGGAGGCGCGGGCGCGGGCGGAAACGCGGCGGGATGCGACGGAGGAAACGCGCGCCCTGGCCGAGACGCAGATCGCCGAGGCGCTCGACTGCACGCCGGCGGAGCTTCTCGCCGCCCTCGGCACCGATCCGGAGGCCATGCCCTCGGTCGAGACGGTCGAGGGCAGGGTTGCCGCGCTTCGGCGGCAGCGCGACGGACTCGGCGCGGTGAACCTGCGCGCGGAGGAGGATGCCCGCGAAGTGCGCGAGGAGCACGATCACCTTTCGACGGAGCGGACGGACCTGGACCAGGCCGTGGGCCAGCTCCGCGCCGGGATCGCCGCGCTGAACCGGGAGGGGCGGCAGCGTCTGCTCGACGCGTTCGGGACGGTGAACGACAACTTCGCCACGCTCTTCCGGCATCTGTTCCAAGGGGGCGAGGCGCGGCTGGAACTGGTGGAGAGCGACGATCCGCTCGAGGCCGGGCTCGAGATCCTTTGCCAGCCGCCCGGCAAGAAGCTCTCCACGCTGAGTTTGCTGTCGGGGGGCGAACAGACGCTGACGGCACTCGCGCTGATCTTCGCTGTCTTCCTCGCCAACCCCGCGCCGATCTGCGTGCTGGACGAGGTCGATGCCCCGCTCGACGACGCCAACGTGACGCGGTTCTGCGACATGCTCGACGAGATGACGCGCCGCACCTCCACGCGCTTCCTCATCATCACGCACCATGCGGTGACGATGGCGCGGATGGACCGCCTGTTCGGCGTCACCATGGTCGAGCCCGGGGTGAGCCAGCTGGTCAGCGTCGATCTGCGGAAGGCCGAGACGCTCGTCGCTTGATCGCCGCGCCGCAGAAGGTTAACCGCGGAAGGCGCAATCCGTCGCTGGCGATCGTAGAGGACCGAATGGATCTCATCATCAACGCAGAACTCAGCTACGATTTCGACATGCCGAGCGACGTCCTGCTGCAGGTCGAGCTCGCGCATGTCGCGGGCCAGACCGTCCGCGAGGAGGCGCTGTTCACGACGCCCGTGACGGATTTCAGGCGTATTCCGGGCGAGCAGGCCTTCGGGCAGCGCGCCTGGATGCGGGCCGAGGGGCGGCTCGACATTACCTACAAGGCGCAGGTCGTCGTCGACCGGCCCGACAGCGACTTCTCGCAACTGCAGGCCAGCCCGCCGCGCAGCATGACGGCCGAGGCGACCTCGTACCTGATGCCCTCCCGCTATTGCCCCTCCGACGAGTTCCAGGCCTTCACGGCCGCCGAGTTCGGCAATCTCACGGGCGGGCCGCTCATCGCCGCGATGCGGGACTGGATCGACCGGAACTTCAGCTACGTCTCGGGGTCGAGCAACGTCGCGACGACGGCGCGGGAGACGTTCGTACAGCGGCAGGGCGTGTGCCGGGACTACGCGCATGTCATGATCGCCTTCGCGCGCGCCGCGGGCATCCCCGCACGCATCGCCTCGGTCTACGCGCCGCATGTGGATCCGCCGGACTTCCATGCGGTGGCCGAGGTCTGGCTCGAGGATGCCTGGCACCTCGTCGACGCGACCGGCATGGCCAAGCCGTCGGAGATCGCGATGATCGGCGTCGGGCGCGACGCGGCGGACATTTCGTTCCTGCAATCCTTCGGGATCGCGACCATGGTCCGCCAGCAGGTGACGGTGCGGAAGGCCTGACATCCGTCAGGCGAGATGCCGCAGCGCGCCGAACACGGTCACCACGATCAGGACCAGCGCCCAGACGCGCCACAGCGCGGCGCAGGCCGCGTCGATATCGGTCGAGTTCGCGGTCCGGCGCCCGCCTTCGTTGACCCAAGGGAAATCCTGCATCCGGCCGTCGTAGCTGCGCGGCCCTGCGAGCGCGAGGTCGAGGATCGGCGCCAGCGCCGCCTCGGGCCAGCCGGCACTGGGGGAGCGGTGGCGACGCGCGTCGGCGGGAACGCCCGACAGGTGGTGAAGCGCCCCGTGCCCGGCGAGAAGCGCGAGCGCGGTCAGGCGCGCGGGGATCCAGTTCATCACGTCGTCGAGCCGCGCGGCGGCCCAGCCGAAGGTCGCATGGCGGGGCGTGCGGTAGCCGATCATGCTGTCGGCCGTGTTGACGACCTTGTAGGCCATCATTCCCGGCAGGCCGGCGACGGCGAACCAGAAGACAGGGGCAACCACGCCGTCGGACAGGTTCTCCGCCGCGCTTTCGATGGCCGCGCGGGCGATCTGCGCCGCGTCCATGTCGCGCGTATCGCGCCCGACGATCCGTGCCACCGCCTCCCGCCCGGCCTCGGGCGAGAGGCGCAGGGCGCGCGCCACGGCCCGGACGTGATCGACCAGCGAGCGCTGGGCAAGGAGGATCGCGGCGAAGACGATCTCGCACAGGCCCGCATCGGGGATCGCGGCGATGGTCCGCCCGGCGAGCACGGCGCCCGCGACCAGCAGCAGGATCGCCGCCACGCCCTTGGCCCGCCGTCCCGCCCCGCGGTTCAGCCGGGCGTCGAGGGCGTCGACGGCCCGCCCCATCGTCACCGCGGGATGCGGGAACCGGCGCCACAGCCAGTCGGGCTCGCCCAGCCAAGCGTCGAGCAGCATGGCGAGCGTCAGGATCACGCGAGCGCGGCCTCCAGTCGTGGCCATCCCTCGGTGGGCGGAAGGCCGAGGCGGAGCCACGTGTCCGAATAGGCGAAGGTGCGCGACCAGATGCGGTACCCGGCCAGACGCGCCTGAAACGCCGATGCGTCGGGCAGGGCGTAAAGGCGGAACAGTGGCGTGCCGCCGATGCATGTGCCCCACGGGGCCATCAACGTGTCGAGCCGCCGCGCGTCCCGCGTCAGCCGCGCGCGGGTCTGTTCGGCCCATGTCCCGTCGCGGAGGGCCGCCGTTCCGATCGCGAGCGCGGGGCCGGAAACGGGCCAGGGGCCGAGCGCCTCCGCGAGTCGCGCGATCGTCTCCGGCCGGGCGATGGCGAAGCCGAGGCGGAGGCCGGCGAGCCCCCAGAACTTTCCGAAACTCTTGAGCACGACCGTTCCGGGCCGCGTGGCGAGGCGGACGAGGGACGCCTCGGGGGCGACGTCGCAGAAGCTCTCGTCGATCACCGTGAGCGCGGCGTCGGCCTCCGCGTCGGAATAATGGCGACCGTCGGGGTTGTTGGGGTGGACGAGCACCTTCGCCTTGCCCCCTTCGTCCGTCACTGACCAGCCAGCCGCCCGGAAGGCCGCCTCGTGCTCGTTGTAGGTCGGGCCGGGAATCGCGACCCGACCCGGCGTCGCGAGCATCGGCAGGCGGGCGATCAGGGACGAGGCGCCGGAGGCCGCGATCAGGTCCGCCGCCGGCGGCACGGCCCAGAACTGCCGCGCGGCATCGAGCAGGGCATCCTGCGCCATCCGATCGGGCAGTGCCGTCCAGGCGCGCGGGCAAAGGGACGGAATCGGGTAGGGCTCGGGATTGATGCCCGTCGACAGGTCGATCCATTCCGCCGCCGTTCCGCCGAAGCGTTCGCGCGCCGCGTCGAGGCCGCCGCCGTGATCGCGGGGCGCGCTCACTCGGGAAGGGGCGGA
This sequence comes from uncultured Jannaschia sp., assembly GCF_947494025.1. Lineage (GTDB taxonomy): Bacteria > Pseudomonadota > Alphaproteobacteria > Rhodobacterales > Rhodobacteraceae > Jannaschia. The sequence continues at coordinate 338,638 of NZ_CANLTQ010000001.1, read as the reverse complement.
TGCCGCGTGATGAAATGACCTTTGATTGCCGCCGGCCAGTCCCGATACGGCACCACCCCGGTCGCGCTCGCGGCGTGCCGCACGGCATAGTCGACGAGACCGGCGGCCGTCTCGGCGGAAGGAGAGAATCCGCCGAGCGTGTAGGCCATCTTCCGCGGCGATTGCAGCGTGACGTTGCACGCGCGGCTGCAGCCCATGAGGCAGGAATGGCGTCGCATCCGGACGTCCGGCACCTCGGCCGTCAAGGCTTCGACCAGCTCGGCCAGCGCCTCTCCGTCGGTGTGGCCCGCGGCGCTGTCCCAATCCTCGCGCTTGCAGGTATCGCAGATGGTGATCGTCGTGGTCATTCCGCCTCCTGAGGCCCCGGGCGGGGATAGACCGTCCGTTCCGGTTCATGCAATGAGCATGAATTTGCCGATACAGCGGCTGACGCACGGAGTTAACCCTTCATTTCCATGCCTGCACGACATTGCGTCGATCGAACGGGTTTCGGTTTGGGCAGCAGCTTGGGGTTGGACGCATGACAGAACGGATGCACCGGGCACTCGTGGTCGGACCGGGCTACGAGGACGGCAAGAAACAGCAGCAGGCGGTCGCGAATCTCGCGCAGGAAGGCGTGGAGATGCATTTCGCGACGAGCCAGCACGAGGCCGCGATCTGGCTCTGCGAGAACGAGCCTTCGGTTGTCCTGATCGACCTTTCGCTGGAGGACGGCAGCCCGTTGGCGGTCGCGAACTTCTGCAGCTACCGCCGGCCGGAGGCCCGCGTCGTCCTGCGGGGCAACGGACAGCTGTTCAGCGACGGATCGATCTTCTCGCTCATCGACAACGTGCACGCGCTCGTCGCCGATCACGCGACGGAGAACGACCTTTCCGCCCTGCTGTCATTCCATGCCACGGCCCGGCGGGGCGGCGTGCGCGACGAGGGTTCCGCCTTCGCGCTGCACTGACCCGCGCGGGGGATTAGCCCCGGCCGTGTGGCGCGTCCCAGTCGATCTCGGGCCCGATCGGAACGATCCGGTGCGGATTTATCGTATCGTGGCTGTAATGGTAGTGCTGCCGGATGTGCTCCATGTTCACCGTCCCTGCCACGCCCGGCACCTGATAGAGTTCGCGGGCCCAGCCCCAAAGGTTGGGGTAGTCGACGATCCGCCGGCGGTTGCACTTGAAATGGCCGTGATAGACCTGATCGAAGCGGATGATCGTGGTGAAAAGGCGCCAGTCCGCCTCCGTCAGCCGGTCCCCGGTCAGGTAGCGTGTCTCGGCCAGGATGCCTTCGATCCAGTCGAGCGCCTCGAAAAGCGCATGAACCGGCGCCTCGTAGGCTTCCTGCGTGGTGGCGAAGCCGGCCTTGTAGACCCCGTTGTTGACGTCGTCGTAGACACGCGCGTTGATCCGGTCGATCTCCCCGCGCAGCTCTCCGGGACAATAGTCGGCGTCGTTGCCCGTCAAGCCGTCAAAGGCCGAATTGAACATGCGGATGATCTCCGCGCTCTCGTTGGAGACGATCGCGTCGGTCTTGGTGTCCCAAAGGACCGGTACGGTCACCCGGCCGGAAACGCCGGGCTCGGCCTTCGTGTAGATGTCCCGCAGGAACGGCAGGCCGAACAGCCGGTCGCCGGTCGCGCCCTCCATGTCGTCGCGGAAGGTCCAGCCTTCCGACAGCATGTGCGCGTGAACGACGGAGACGGGTACGATGTCCTCCAGTCCCTTCAGGGCGCGAAGGATCAGCGTACGGTGCGCCCAGGGGCAGGCCAGCGAGACATAAAGATGGTAGCGTCCGGCCTCTGCCGCGAAGCCGCCGCCGCCGCTCGGTCCCGGCGCGCCGTCGGGCGTGACCCAATTGCGGAACCCGGTTTCGGAGCGGACGAACGAGCCGCCACTCTCCTTCGTGTCGTACCAGACATCCTGCCACTTTCCGTCGACGAGCTTGCCCATGGTTCCCTCCCCTGTTTCACGCCTGACACCTAAAGGGTGGCGACCCGTTGAGAAGGGAACGGGACGCGCAGGCCCTGCGCGGTCCCGAACAGCGGCGCGGGCCTACTTGTAGGCGACGGCGCCGACCTCGTAATCCTTGGTGCCGCCCGGCGTGCGGACTTCGACGCTGTCGCCTTCCTCCTTGCCGATCAGGGCGCGGGCCAGCGGCGAGCGGATATTGAGGAGCCCGTTCTCGATGTCGGCCTCCTGCTCGCCCACGATCTGGTAGGTCTTTTCCTCCTCCGTGTCCTCGTCCACGAGGGTGACCGTGGCGCCGAACTTGATCGGGCCGCTGAGCTTCGCGGGGTCGATCACCTCGGCGCGGGAGATCAGGCCCTCCAGTTCCTTGATGCGCCCTTCCACGAAGGATTGCCGCTCGCGGGCGGAATGATACTCGGCGTTCTCCGACAGGTCGCCATGCTCGCGCGCCTCGGAGATGGCGCGGATGATCGCGGGCCGTTCCTCGGACTTGAGCTTCTTCAGTTCGGACTGAAGCGCGGTCATGCCGCGCGGCGTCATCGGTACTTTGTCCACGGACTTCTCCTCCAGGGACCCGACGGCCCCCGTTCCTTGCGTCGCTCCGACTGTATCAGCGGCCAGCACGGGCGCAACACGCGCGTCAGAAGGTCCGCACGATGCCGGCCGTGGCGGAGCCGGAGATGGTAACGGAGGGCTCGGGGTTGCGCGGCTCGGACCCGACCTCCGAGGGAGGGACGGGCCGGCCGTCGATGCCGCAACCCGCGAGGAGGAGGACGAGCGGCAGGAGGCGGATCATGCGAGCCGCGCCGTCCAGCGGTCGACCTGCGCGCGGACATTCGCGGGCGCCGTCCCGCCGTAGGAGGTGCGCGAGGCGACCGAGTTGCGCACGCCCAGCACGTCGAACACGCCCTCGGTGATCCGCGGCTCGACCGCGTGCATCTGCTCGATGCTGAGCTCGGGCAGGTCGATGCCCGCCGCCTCGGCCAGCTTCACGAGCGCGCCGGTGACGTGATGCGCCTCCCGGAAGGGCAGGTCGAGCTCGCGCACGAGCCAGTCGGCGAGGTCGGTCGCGGTGGAGAAGCCGGAGGACGCGGCGGCCTCCAGCGCCTCGCGGTTGGCGTTCATGTCGCCCACCATCCCCGTCATCGCGGCGAGCGCCAGCATCAGGCTGTCGGCGGCGTCGAAGACCTGTTCCTTGTCCTCCTGCATGTCCTTGGAATAGGTCAGCGGCAGGCCCTTCATCACCATCAGCAGCGCGGTCTGCGCGCCGAAGATGCGCCCGATCTTGGCGCGCAGCAGCTCCGCCGCGTCCGGGTTCTTCTTCTGCGGCATGATGGAGGAGCCGGTGGTCCAACGGTCCGACAGGCGCACGAAGCGGAACTGCGCGGAGGACCAGATCACCAGCTCCTCCGCCAGACGGCTCAGATGCATCGCGCAGATCGTCGCGGCCGACAGGAACTCCAGCGCGAAGTCCCGGTCGGAGACGCCGTCGAGGGAGTTGGCGCAGGGCCGGTCGAAGCCGAGCGCCGCCGCCGTCATGTCCCGGTCGATGGGAAAGGACGTGCCGGCCAGTGCCGCGGTGCCGAGCGGGCATTCGTTCATCCGCCGCCGGGCATCCTCGAAGCGCGACAGATCGCGACCGAACATCTCCGCGTAGGCCAGCATGTGGTGGCCCCAGGTGACGGGCTGCGCCGTCTGCAGATGGGTGAAGCCCGGCATGACCCAGTCCGCTCCGGCGTCGGCTTGGCGCACCAGCGCGCCGATCAGGCGGGGCAGGGTATCGATGGCGGCATCGGTCTGGTCGCGGACCCACATGCGGAAGTCGAGCGCGACCTGATCGTTGCGGGAGCGCGCGGTGTGAAGCCGTCCGGCGGCGGGGCCGACGATCTCCGTCAGACGAGCCTCCACGTTCATGTGGATGTCCTCGAGCGCGGTGGAATACTCGAACCGGCCCTCTTCGATCTCCGCCAGCACGTCGAGCAGTCCCGCCCGGATCGCCTCCGCGTCGGCCTCGGAGACGATGCCCTGCGCGGCAAGCATCGCGGCATGGGCGCGGCTGCCCTCGATGTCCTGCCGGGCCATGCGGCGGTCGAAGCCGATCGAGGCGTTGATCGCCTCCATGATCGCATCGGGGCCTTCCGCGAATCGGCCGCCCCACATCTTGTTCGACTTCTTCTCCGACGGCCCGGACATGCGGCGCCTCCCGTTGTGATCTGCCTTCGCGCTATAGGTCCTGCCCCGGCGCATCGCCACCCCCGGCGCCCGCCCGGTCGTCGTCGCGAAGCCCGGCGCCGCCCGGGACGTCCGCGCCGTCGTTGCCTTGATCACGGCGGTCGGAACGGCGGGGGAGCGGCCGACATGGTTCGGCTTTGGAATCATTGGTGGGGAAAACGGCCTGGACGTCGGGCGCGGTGGTCCATGGGGGACCGGCTCGCGGTCGCGGCCTCGATCCGACGGCCCGGGTCGATCGTTCGGAAATCCGACACGCTCGAGTCAAACTCGCGGCATTCGCAGGACCCTGGCTAATTCCCCGGTAATGCTTTCGGGCGATGCCTCGCTGCATGAGAACAGGAGCGGTGCCGATGATGAACCTCGACGTCATGATGGACTTCGTCGGATCGCTGGCGATCCTCGGCATGCTGGTGGTGGTTTACGGGGCGCTGCGCTCCCGGCTTCCGGGGCAGTTGCTCGCGGGGGTGGTGAAGGGCGCGCTCTTCGGTCTGGTCTCGGTGTTGCAGATGCAATACGCGTTCAGCCCCGCCGAGGGCCTCATCATCGATCTGCGCTGCATGCCCGTCGCCCTGGCGGGGGCGTTTCTCGGCTTCCGTGGCTGTGTCGTATGCGCGGGCATCGCCGTCGCCATGCGATTCCATACGGGCGGTCTCGGGGCCATGTCCGGCGTCGGCGCCATCATTCTGGCGGCGGCGGGCGGATTGCTGTGGAACTGCGCGACGGCGGGCGGCGAGCGGGGCCTGAAAGCGATGCTGGGTCTTGCGGCTATCACGAGCTGCCATCTGATCGCCGTCTCGCTCCTTCCCTACGATGTCGCCGTCTGGTTCCTTCGCGAGGCGGCGCCGACCCTCGTCCTGCTCTATTTTGTGGCGATTCCCGCGGTCGGCCTGCTGATGGAGCGCGAGGGACGCCGTATCCTAGAGGAATCGCGGCTCCGGGCCGAGGCCATCGCGGGACCGGGCGATCGCTTCATGCCACGACAGGCCTTCGAGTGGACGCTCACGCAGGCGGCCACCTCGGGCACACTGCGCGGCGAGGTCGTGGTGATCGCCCTGCACCTCCGACAGCGCAACCTGACGCGGCAGCTCTGGGGCCCGGAGGCCGAGGAGCTGGCGATGCGGGCGATGCGCGTCCGCCTCGACGGGATCATGCCCAAAGGCGCCGTGGCCGGCGCCGTGAGAGAAGACCTCGTCCTGCTGGCGTTGCCCGGCCTGCCGGAACAGAGACTGGATGCGCTTCTCGCCCGGATCCGTCGGGAAATCGCCGAGGAGCCGGTGAATGTCGCGGGCATGGCGTCCTTCCGTCTGATCATGGAGGTGTCGACCCGACGCTACGCGCCGCTCCCGCCGCTCGCCGACGTGGTCGACGACCTGACGGCGCCCGAGCCGCGTCTGCCCGTGGCCGCGCGGAAGCCGGCCGATCCGGTCGCGGCCGACCGGTTGCGGCGCGGTCCGGGCACGGTCGCGGGCCCCGACATGCTCTTCGAGACGTTCGACCGCCTCCATGCCCTGCGCTTCGGATCGGCCTGACCGGCCCGATATTGCATAGGCCCGCCCGCGCCGTCATACCGGGCCGCATGGTTCGAACGGACGGGACGCAGCGGACATGACGCAATATCTCGATTTCGAGAAACCCTTGTCGGAGGTCGAGGGCAAGGCCGAGGAGCTGCGCGCGATGGCGCAGTCCGACTCCAAGGTCGATGTCGAGAAGGAGGCCTCGCAGCTCGACCAGAAGGCGAGCGACATGCTGGCCAACCTTTACCGCAACCTGTCTCCCTGGCAGAAGGCGCAGGTCGCGCGCCATGCCGAGCGCCCGCATTGCAAGGACTACATCGAGCGGCTCTTCACCGAATGGACGCCGCTTGCCGGCGACCGCAATTTCGCAGACGACCACGCGGTCATGGGCGGGCTCGCCCGGCTCGACGGGCGGTCGGTGATGGTGATCGGCCATGAGAAGGGGCACGACACCCGTACCCGGATCGAGCGGAACTTCGGCATGGCCCGGCCCGAGGGCTACCGCAAGGCGATCCGCCTGATGCAGATGGCCGACCGGTTCGGCCTGCCGGTCGTCACGCTGATCGACACGCCCGGCGCCTATCCCGGCAAGGGCGCGGAGGAGCGGGGCCAGTCCGAGGCCATCGCGCGGTCGACGCAGGAATGCCTGCGCCTCGGCGTGCCGCTCGTCAGCGTGGTAATCGGAGAGGGCGGCTCCGGTGGCGCCGTGGCCTTCGCGACGGCCAACCGCGTGGCGATGCTCGAGCACTCGATCTATTCGGTCATCTCGCCCGAGGGCTGCGCCTCGATCCTCTGGAAGAACGCCGAGAAAATGCGCGAGGCGGCGGAGGCGTTGCGCCTCACCGCGCAGGACCTCCTGAAGCTCGACGTGATCGACCGGATCGTAGCCGAGCCGCTGGGCGGCGCGCACCGGGATCGCCATGCCACCATCGCCTCCGTCGGCACGGCGCTCACGGCGATGCTCGCGGAGTTCGACGGGCAGGACGCCGAGGCCCTGCGCAGGCAGCGGCGCGCCAAGTATCTCGGCATGGGCTCCAAGGGGCTCGCCGCCTGATCCCCCGGCGCCGGTCCGTCAGGGCCGCCGGTACACGCCTTCGGGCAGGTTCAGCGCGGTGACGAGATCGCGCAACTGCCCGTTGGTCAGCGTGACCCGGACGGGCTCGCCGCTCCGGGGGTCGAGTTGCGTCAGTGTCACGCATTCCTCGAAGGCGGAAACGACGACGTCCTCCCCGGGCGGCGTGCCCGGCTCACCCTCGTCCACCAGCGTGACCACCGTGGCGTCGAATCCATGTTCGATCGAAAACATCCGTTCTCCGTTCGTTATCCCGTAACCGTGGCTCGACTTTGCGCTGACATCGGTCGCGACGATCTTGTAGACGGTGGGAACGTACCGACATCCGGGGAGAAATCCATGCGCCTTCCTTTCCTCGCCGCGCTGGCGTCGTGCCTTCTTTCGGCCTGTGTCGCGGTCGAGTCGTCCGCCCCCGAGGCCCCTGCCCCCGCGGGGGGGCCGGTGCCCGACCGGGTGTCGAGCGCCACGGCGACGACGAACTTCCGGACCGCGGTCGACCGGGTGGAGCCCGCGGCCGAAGGGCTGTGCCGGCAGCGCCTGCAGGACGTGAACTGCGACTTCCTGATCCGGATCGACCCGAACCCGAGCGCGCCGCCCAACGCGTTCCAGTCCCTCGACAAGAACGGCCGGCCGGTCATCACCTTCACCCGGAGCCTGATCGCGGATGCCCGCAACATCGACGAGATCGCCTTCGTCGTCGGCCACGAGAGCGCGCACCATATCGAGCAGCACATCGCCCGGCAGCAGCAATCCGCGGCTACGGGCGCGCTCGTCGGCGGGTTGATCGCCTCCGTCGCGGGCGCGGACGGGCGCACCGTCAACGAGATCAGCCGGCTCGGCGCCGGGGTCGGCGCGCGGCGCTTCTCCAAGGAGCATGAGCTCGAAGCCGACGCGCTGGGCACGATCATCGTCACGCGGGCGGGCTACGATCCGATCCGGGGGGCGCAATTCTTCACCCGCATCCCCGATCCCGGCGACCGCTTCCTCGGCACCCATCCGCCCAACGCGGACCGCATCGACATCGTTCGGCGGACCGCGGCCGGCCTCTGACCGCCCGATCATAAAATCGTGACTCCGGGGCACACGAGCCCCGATCCGATCCTAGGTCTTCGGCTGAACGAGAGGAGGACCGTGATGATCGACAGGCGCAAATTGCTGTTCGGAGGGGGTGCCGTCGCGGCGCTGGCGGCGGGCGCGGGGCTTTGGCTGCGCAACGACACGGTCGCGCAGGGGACGTTCCCGATCGAGTTGTCGGACGCGGAATGGCGCGAGCGCCTGACGGACGAGGCGTTCGCCGTGCTTCGCGAGGGCGCGACGGAGCGGCCCTTCTCCAGCCCGCTCAACGACGAGGCGCGGGATGGCGTCTTCAGCTGCGGGGGCTGCGCGCAGGAACTCTATCGCTCGGAGACGAAGTTCAAGAGCGGCACCGGCTGGCCTTCCTTCACGCAGGCCATCGATGGCGCCGTGGGCACGAAGCCGGACCGGTCGCTGATGATGGTCCGGACGGAGGTGCATTGCTCGAATTGCGGCGGGCATCTCGGCCACATCTTCGACGACGGCCCGGAGCCCACGGGCAAGCGCCATTGCCTCAACGGCGCGGCGCTTGATTTCGCGCCGGCCACGGCCTGACCGCTCAGACCGGGCGGCCCCAGAGGTCATATTCGCTGGCCTCGTCCACCTCGACGGTGAGCATGTCGCCGGAGGCCAGCGTCTCGAACCCTTCGTCGATGAAGAGGTTGCCGTCGATCTCCGGCGCGTCCGCCTTTGTCCGGCAGGTCGCGCCCTCCGCGTCGACGGCGTCCACGATCACCTCCTGCCGGGTGCCGACCTTCGCCGCGAGCTTCGCGGCCGAGATCGCTTGCGCGCGCTCCATGAAGCGGGCGAACCGCTCCTCCTTCACGTCTTCGGGAACGTGGTCGGGCAGGGCGTTCGACCGCGCACCGGCCACGTTCTCGTAGCGAAAGGCGCCGACGCGGTCGAGCTGCGCCGCGTCGAGCCAGTCGAGCAGCGTCTCGAACTCGGCCTCGGTCTCGCCCGGATAGCCGACGATGAAGGTGGAGCGCAGCGTGATGTCGGGGCAGATCGCGCGCCACTCGGCGATCCGGTCGAGCGTCCGCTCCGCCGCGGCCGGTCGCGCCATGCGGCGCAACGTGTCGGGATGCGCGTGCTGGAACGGCACGTCGAGATAGGGCAGCACCGCCCCCTCCGCCATCAACGGCACGAGGTCGCGCACGAAGGGGTAAGGATAGACGTAATGGAGCCGCACCCATGCGCCGAGCGAGCCCAGATCCCGGGCAAGGTTCACGATATGCGCGCCCGCCCCCGCACGGTCCTTCCAGTCGGTGCCGTAGGCGGAGGTGTCCTGGCTGATCACCAGCAGCTCCCGCACCCCGGCCTCCACCAGCTTCTCCGCCTCGCGCATCACCGCCCGATGCGGGCGCGAGGCGAGCCGGCCCCGCATGTCGGGGATGATGCAGAACCGGCACTTGTGATTGCAGCCCTCGGAAATCTTCAGATAGCTGAAATGCCGCAGCGTGAGGCTCACGCCGGATGCGGGCAGGAGGTCCACGAACGGGTCCGGCGCGGGCGGCACGGTGGCGTGGACGGCGTCCAGAACCTGCTCGTATTGCTGCGGGCCGGTGACGGCGAGCACCTTCGGATGCGCGCCGGTGATGTAGTCCGGCTCCGCGCCGAGACAGCCGGTGACGATCACCCGCCCGTTCTCGCGCAGCGCCTCGCCGATCGCGTCGAGGCTTTCTGCCTTGGCGCTGTCGAGAAAGCCGCAGGTGTTCACGATCACCGCCTCGGCGTCCGCATAGTCCGGGCTGATCGCGTAGCCCTCGGCGCGCAAACGGGTCAGGATACGTTCGCTGTCCACCAGCGCCTTCGGACAGCCGAGGCTGACCATGCCGATCTTCGGCTGGCCGGGCCGGGCGTCGCCGGGCAGGACGGCGCGCGGCGCCAGGTCGGGGCGGAGATCGGGCGGGTTCTGCGACATGGGCCGGCACATAGGCGCACCGGACCCCGGGCGGAAGCCCTTGCGGCTTCGCGGGGTGCGTTTCATCGTCGGCGAAAACGAGGTCGGGCATGAAATGGATCGTTCGGGGCGCCGTCGCGCTCCTTCTCGCGGTGGTGGTGTTGATCGGGCTCGCCTGGACGATCCCGAAGGAGCGGATCGCCCGCATCGCCGCCGACCGGATCGAGGCCGCGACCGGCCGCGCGGTCACGATCGGGGGACCGGTCTCCGCGACGCTCTGGCCCCGGCTCGGCGTCCGGGCGGAGGGGATCGCGCTCGCCAATGCCGCGTGGTCGGAGGCCGGGCCGATGCTGGCGGCGGCGGCGTTCGAGGTCGGCCTGTCGCCCGCCATCCTGCTCGGGGGCGACCTCCGGATCGACAGCCTTGCGGTGGAGGGCGCACGGCTCGTGCTGGAGCGGCGGACCGACGGGACCGGGAACTGGACGTTCGACGTCGCGGACGCGGGCGACACCTCCGGCGGCGGGACCGAACCGGGCAGCGCGATGAAAGGCCTGGCGGTCGGCGCGGCAACACTGGCGGATACGGAGATCGTCTTGATCGACCACGCCACCGCCCGGCGGATCGAGCTGCGGGATGTGAACCTCGAAACCGGCTTCGCCGGGCCCGACATGCCCGTGGAGCTTGCTGGCACCGCCCGGATCGGCGAACGGCCCGTCCGGTTCGACGCGCGCGTCGACGCCCTCGCACCGCTTCTCGACGGGGGGCCCACCGGTCTCTCCGCCGTCCTCGAAGGCGACGCGACGTCGCTCAGCTTCGAGGGACGGCTCGGCCTCGATCCTCTGTCGCTCGCCGGCGCGGCCGAGATCGCCTCCTCCGACGGCTTTGCCCTGTTCGGATCGCTGGGCGTGACGCCGCCGGCGCTTCCGCCGGGTCTGGGCGCGGCGAGGGTGGACGTCGCCGCCGCCGTCACGCTGGCCCCGGAGGGCACGATCCACCTGCGCGACATCGTGGCAGAACTCGACGGCAATCGCATCACCGGCAGGCTGGACCTCGACCCCGCCGGCGAACGCCCGCGACTCGCCGGCGCGCTGGCCGCCGATGCGCTGGCCTTTCCGGGTGCGAAGGCGGGCGGCGCGGACAGCGGCGAGGACGACGAGGGCCGGTCGGCGGAGCCCATCGACGCCTCGGGTCTCTTCGCGCTCGACGCCGAACTGACTGTCGAGACCGGGACCGTCGCCTACGGGGACGTCCGCATCGACGCCCTTTCGGCGGCGCTCGCGCTCGAGAACGGCCGCGCCGTGCTCCGTCTCGACCCGCTCCGCGCCTATGGCGGGGCGGTGACGGGCCGGGTGGTCCTGAACGGGCGCGGCGAGCTGTCGGGCCGGGCCGTGCTCGACATCGCCGGATTGCAGCTGCAGCCGCTCCTCACCGACCTTGCCGGGCAGGACCGGCTCAGCGCCACGGCGGACGCGTCGATCGACCTCTCGAGCTCGGGCGAAAGCGTGCTTGCGCTGATGGCCGGGCTCGAGGGGGAGACATCCGTCCGACTCGGCCCCGGCACCTTCGCCGGGCTCGACATCGCCGGCATGGTCCGTACGCGCGACCTCGGCTATCGGGGCGAAGGGCAGCGGACGGTGTTCGACGCTCTGTCGGCCTCCTTCGACGTGGCGCAGGGCGTCGCGCGCGGTGACGACCTCACGCTCGACGCGCCCTATCTTTCCGCCACGGGTGCAGGGGCCATCGACCTCGGACGGCAAAGCCTCGACTACCGGCTCATCCCGACCCTGCGCGCGGAGGACGACGGCGAAGGGCTTTCCGTGCCCCTCCTGATCGACGGGCCATGGCACGACCCGCGCGTGCGCCCCGATCTGGAATACGTCGCGCGGCAGCGGATCGAAGCGGTGGGCGATCGAGCCGAGGACCGCGTGCGCGAGAAACTGGCCGAGGAGCTCGACCTCGCGCCGGAGCGGCTCGACAGCCGCGAAGCCATCGAGGACGCGATCCGCGAGCGGGTGGGCGACCGGCTCCGCGGCCTTCTGGGCGATCGCTGACGTCCGCCGCTGGACCCGACCCCGCCGCCGCGCTATCTGCGCGTGCAACCCAGAAGGGAAGTCCATGAGCGTCAGCCTCCTCGCCACTTTCGTCAAACCCGTCCACCGTGAGGGCCCGAAGTTCATCGCCGCCTTCGCGGTCGTGACGGCCATCCTGTGGCTCCTGTGGGAGCCGTTGGGGCTTTTGGGCCTCGTGCTGACGGTGTGGTGCTACTACTTCTTCCGCGATCCCGACCGGACCGTGCCGATGGACGAGGGGCTGATCGTCTCGCCCGCCGACGGAATCGTGTCGCTGATCGGGCCGGCCATTCCGCCGGCGGAGCTCGACCTCGGGCCCCAGCCGTTGATGCGCGTCTCGGTCTTCATGTCGGTCTTCGATTGCCATGTGAACCGCGCGCCCGTCGCCGGCGAGGTGACGGAGGTGGCCTACCGGCCGGGCAAGTTCCTGTCCGCTGAGCTCGACAAGGCCTCGGAGGAGAACGAGCGCAACGGCCTCGTCCTCACCATGGCCGACGGCACCCGGCTCGGCGTCGTGCAGATCGCGGGCCTCGTGGCCCGGCGGATCCTGTGCGAGGTGGATACCGGCGCGCAGCTCGAGCGCGGCGACCGGTTCGGCCTGATCCGCTTCGGCTCGCGGCTCGACGTCTATCTGCCGGAAGGCACGGCGCCGCGCGTCTCGGTCGGGCAGGTGATGACCTCCGGGGAATCAGTGCTCGCCGTGATCGGCCGCGACGACACCGCCACCGCGAGGACGGAATGACCGCTCCGCGCGAGCCGCGGGAGACGCCGTTCCCCGTCGTCCTGCTTCTGCCGAACCTCGTGACGATCCTCGGGCTCTGCTTCGGACTGACCTCGATCCGCTTCACCTTCGCAGACCAGTACAGCTGGGCCGCGGGCTTTCTCGTGCTTGCGGCGCTCGTGGACGGAATGGACGGGCTGCTGGCGCGGCGCCTGAACGCCTCCTCGCCCTTCGGGGCGGAACTCGACTCGCTGTCGGACTTCGTGTGCTTCGGCGTGTCGCCCGCGCTGCTCGTCTATAATTTCGGACTGGACGGACTGGCCGGAATGGGCTGGATCGCGGCGCTGACCTTCGCGATCTGCTGCTGCCTCCGGCTGGCGCGGTTCAACGTGAACGCGAAGGCGGAGACGAACTCCAAGGGCTCCTTCACCGGCGTACCGGCACCGGCGGGCGCAATGCTCGGCATCTTCCCCGTCTCGCTGCACCTCGCGGGGTTCCTCGACCTGCGCGACGCGCCGATCCTGATCGCGATCTGGATGATCCTCGTGGGCGGGCTGATGGTCGCGCGGTTCACGACCATCTCGCTCAAGACGGTGCGGATCAGCCGGGAAAACGCCGTCTATGTCCTGATCGGCGCGACGGTGGCGATCGGCTTCATGCTGACGCGGCTCTGGCTGTTCCACGTCCTGATGTCGGTGGCCTATCTCTGCATGCTCCTGCAGGGAGCGGTCGCCCAGCGGCGCCGCCGCCGGGCAGGCTGACCGGACGGGATCAGCGGCGGCGGTCCCGGCGCGAGGACATCGGCTGGAACGCGACGGAGACATGCGCCTCGCAATAGGGCTTGCCCGCCTGGACCTGCAGACCGCAGAACCAGAATTTCTCGGTGGCCGGGTCGCCGATGGGCCATTTGCAGGTCCGTTCGGTCAGCTCCATGAGCGAGATTTTCTTCGCCGTCCTTTCGACCGCGTTCACCTTGGCGAGCGCCTCGGGCGAAATCTCGTTGGCCGAGGGCTGCGGCGGCAGCGGCTGACCGGCCATCAGCGGCTTGCGGAGCGGCGTGACCGACGCGCCGTGCGGCACGGCGGCCATGGTGCGCGGCTCGTCGTCCTCCTCGGGTTCGGGCTCCGCATCCGGCGCGTCCGGAACCGCCTCGGGTTCGATCTCGGGCTCCGCCACCGGCTCGGATCCCAGGTCGGCCTCGGCGACCGGCGCCGCATCCGTGACGGGTTTTTCGCCATCGACGCCGCGGTTCGAAAGGCCCAGACGGTGGACCTTGCCGATCACGGCGTTGCGCGTCACGCCGCCCAGCTCCTTGGCGATCTGCGACGCGGAGGCGCCCTCGGTCCACATGCGCTTCAGCGTTTCGACACGCTCGTCGGTCCAGGCCATCGATGTCTCCTTGTCTGTCCGCTCCGGCCGCCAGCACGCACAAGGGGTGGCGATCCCGGACGAAACGCTATTGTAAGCATCCCGCGGCAGCGCGACAAGGCGGCCCGTCCGAGTTCGAGAGGCAGCAGATGACCGACACGACAGCGATGCAACACGACGCGCAGGCCGCCCGTCACGGCGTGCGCCGGTTCGGCCGGGTCAACTGGCTCGGGCTGCAGACGCTGATCCTGCGCGAGGTGCGGCGCTTCACCACGGTCTGGACCCAGACGCTGCTCGCCCCGCTCGCCACCGCGGCGCTCTTTCTTCTGGTCTTCTCTCTCGCGGTGGGCACGCGGCGCGGCGAGGTGATGGGGCTGCCCTTCGTGCATTTCCTCGCGCCCGGCATCCTGATGATGACGGTGATCCAGAACAGCTTCGCCAACGTCTCCTCCTCCATCGTGATCTCCAAGGTGCAGGGCAACATCGTCGACACGCTGATGCCGCCGCTGTCGGGGGGCGAGCTGGTGGTGGGCTACCTCGCCGGCGGGATAGCGCGGGGCCTCGTCGTCGCGGTGGCCATCGCGGTGCTGATGTTCCCGTTCCTCGGCCTCGGCATTCACAACCCGTTGATGGCGGTGGTCTGGGTGGCGCTCGGCGGCGCGTTCCTGGGCGCGCTCGGGCTCGTCGCCGGGGTGTTCGCCAACAAGTTCGATCAGATGGCGGCGATCACGAACTTCATCATCACGCCGCTGAGCTTTCTGTCGGGAACGTTCTACTCGATCGACGGTCTGCCGCCGGTCATGCGCGCGCTGAGTCACGTCAATCCGGTCTTCTACCTGATCGACGGCCTGCGTTCCGCCGTGCTCGGCGTGTCGGACAGCTCGCCGGTGCTGGGCTTCTTCGTGGTGACCGGCGCCACCCTCGCCGTCGCGACGCTCGGCTGGTGGATGTTCCGGACGGGCTATCGCCTGAAGTCCTGAGCCTTTGGACGGCCCTAAAGGCCGAGGCACCAGCGCATGATCGCCTTCTGGGCGTGAAGCCGGTTCTCGGCCTCGTCGAAGACGACGGATCGCGGTCCGTCGAGCACCTCGTCGGTGATCTCCTCGCCGCGATGGGCGGGCAGGCAATGCATCACCAGCGCATGCTCCGGTGCCGCCGCCATCAGCCGGGCGTTCACCTGATAGGGGCGCAGGAGATTGTGACGTCGCTGGCGCGAGGATTCGGCGTCGCCCATCGACACCCAGGTATCGGTCACCACGAGATCCGCGTCCCGCACCGCCGCATCCGGGTCGCGCTCGATGCGGACCTCGCAACCGGCCTCCCGCGCCGCGCCGACGAGCCCGGCATCGGGGTCGAGCTGCTCGGGCCCGGCAAAGGTGAAATCGAAGCCGAAGCTCGCCGCCGCGTGGAGGAAGCTCTGCGCGACGTTGTTGCCGTCGCCCATCCAGGCGACCCGCTTGCCGGCGATCGGGCCGCGATGCTCCTCGAAGGTCATCACGTCGGCCATGATCTGGCAGGGATGCGATCGGTCGGTCAGCCCGTTTATGACAGGCACGGAGGCATGCTCGGCCATCTCGAAGAGGATGTCCTCTCCGAAGGTGCGGATCATGATCAAATCGACGTAGCGCGACAGGACGCGCGCGGTGTCGGCGATGGTCTCGCCGTGGCCGAGCTGCATCTCCGCGCCCGAGAGGACCATGCTCGTACCCCCCATCTGGCGGACGCCCACGTCGAAGCTGACGCGGGTGCGGGTGGAGGGCTTCTCGAAGATCAGCGCGACCATCCGCCCGGCAAGCGGCAACTCGTCGTCGGGCGTGCCCTTCGGCCGGCCGCCCCGCGCCGCCTTCATGGCACCGGCGCGGCCGAGGATCTCGCGCAGCGCGGCCGGGTCGGTGCGGTGGATGTCGAGGAAATGCGTCATCTGGATCTCCGGTCGGAGAGCGCCGGGGGCTGTCTGCCCCCGGGCCCCCGAGGATATTTCGGAAGCAAAGACGGTCAGGCGTTCGCCGGCTCGGCGATGGCGGCGGCGACCCGGTCGAGTCGCGCCAACGCCTCGCGCAGATCCGCGTCCGCGATGTTGAGCGCGGGAAGGACCCGCACGACGCCGTCTGCGGCCGGGACGAGGCAGACCTGCTCGCGGTAGGCGCCCTCGATCACATCCGTGTTCGGAACCCGGCATTTCAGGCCCAGCATCAGACCCGATCCGCGCACCGCCTCGAACACGTCGGGATGCGAGGCGACGAGCCCTTCGAGACCCTGGCGGAACGCGCCCGCCTTGCGGCGCACCTCCGACAGGAAGTCTTCCGTGGCGACGATTTCCATCACCGCGTTGCCCACGGCGCAGGCGAGCGGGTTGCCCCCGTAGGTGGAGCCGTGCGTGCCCGCCGTAAGCCCGATCGCGGCCGCCTCGGACGCGAGGACGGCGCCAAGGGGGAAGCCGCCGCCGATGCCCTTCGCCACCATCATGATGTCGGGCGCGATGCCCGCCCATTCATGCGCGAAGAGCTTGCCGGTCCGGCCCATGCCGCATTGCACCTCGTCGAGGATCAGCAGCGTGCCGGTCGCATCGCAAAGCTCGCGCAGGCCGCGCAGGCACTGGTCGGGGACCGGTATGATCCCGCCTTCGCCCTGCACCGGCTCGAGAATGATGGCGGCCACGTCGTCGGCCTCCAGCGCCGCCCGGAGCAGATCGTGATCGCCGAAGGGCAGGTGGCGGAAGCCGGGCAGGAGGGGGCCGAAGCCGCGCGTCATCTTCTCGGAGCCGGCCGCGGCGATGCCGGCGGCGGAACGGCCGTGGAAGCTGCCGGTGAAGGCGAGGATCACGTTGCGCTCGGGCTGACCCTTCTCGAACCAGTATTTCCGGGCCATCTTCACCGCGAGCTCGCAGGCTTCCGTGCCCGAATTGGTGAAGAAGCAGGTATCCGCGAAGGTCGACGCCACCAGCCGTTCGGCCAGGGCTTCCTGCTGGGGGATGTGATAAAGGTTCGACGTGTGCCAGAGCGCCTGCGCCTGCTCGGTCAGCGCACGGGTCAGGACGGGATGGGCGTGGCCCAGCACGTTGACCGCGATCCCCGCGCCGAGATCGAGGAAGCGTCGCCCGTCCGCTTCCACCAGCCAGGACCCTTCGCCCGAGACGAAGCTCAGGGGGGCGCGGTTGTAGGTGGGAAGGATGGCGGGGATCATGGCCGGGCCTCTGGGGTTGCGGGTTCAGGCGTCCGGCGTGGCGGAATTACCGGTATCTGTCAATTCGGAGGGCGCGTCCCGAACGCGCCCGGCCCGCAATCGATCGACCGTCCCTCGACATCGCCCGACCGAACGGGCAAGGGTTAACAGCATGTGGCCCCGTACCCGCGCTCTCTCCGTCCATCTCCTGACCGCCACCGGTGCGGTCTTCGCGATGCTGTCGCTTCTGGCGGCGGTGGACGGGGCCTGGTCGGGCATGTTCCTGTGGCTTCTGATGGCGTTGATCGTCGACGGCGTGGACGGCCCGCTTGCCCGCCGCTGGGACGTGACGCTGCACGCGGCGCGGTTCGACGGGGTGCTGCTCGACCTCATCATCGACTACCTGACCTACGTCTTCATCCCGGTCTACGCGCTTTATGCGAGCGGCCTCGTGCCGGGCTGGCCGGGCTGGGGCATCCTGATCGTGGTACCGTTCGCCAGCGCGCTGTATTTCTGCGACACGCGGATGAAGACCCCGGATGCGAGCTTCGAGGGGTTCCCCGGCTGCTGGAACATGGTGGCGCTCGTGGTCTTCGTGCTGGAGCCGAACCCGTGGCTGACGCTCGGCGTGTCGATCGTCCTCTCGGTCGCGATGTTCATGCCCTGGCGGTTCGTCCATCCGGTGCGAACGACGCGCTGGCGGGCGCTTACGCTGGCGATCACCACGGCGTGGATGGTGCTGGCGCTGATCGCGGCCTGGGGCGAGTTCGGGCTGGGCGAAGTACTGGGATGGACCTTCGCAGTTTGCAGCCTCTACCTGCTCTGCGCCGGTCTGGTGCAGCAGGTGACCGAGAAACGAAGCTAGAGGTCGACCGATCCGTCCGGGGTCGCCTCGGGCTCCGGATCGACGGTCAGCGGATCCTTCCGGCGGATCAGGATGTCGCCGTTCTCGAGGATTTCCGGCGCCTCGTAGGCGTCGACATCCTCGACCACGTCGCCCAGGTTGCGCTGCAACTCTTCCAGATAGGGACGCGCCTCCTCGGCCAGTCCCCGGAAACCGCGCAGGGCCGGTTCCACCTCTTCGCGCAGGCCGTCCATGAACAGGCGCAGGCCCCGCTCCATCGAGGAGCCTTCGTCGGGCGGCGTGTCCTGCGCGTGGGCGGGCAGGGCGAGGAGGAGGGCGAACGCGAAGTACCTCATGCCGTGGGAGATGGATCGGGGGCCGGGCGGGTCAAGACCGGCCGGGGTCGCGACGCTCAGACGTTGCCGGCCTGTATCCGCTCCCAGGCGCGGTTGATGGCGACGAGCCGCTTCTCCGCAAGTTTCACCGCCTCCTCGGGCAGGCCCCGCGCCATCATCCGGTCGGGATGCGTTTCCCGCACCGCCTGGCGCCAGGCGGCGCGGATCTCGGGCATCGGCGTGCCCGGCGCCACGCCCAGCACGTCGTAGCAATCGGGCTCGCCCGCGCCGAATCGGGCCCGGAGGGAGCGGAACTCCCGGTCGCTCAGACCGAAGATCGCGGCGACGCGGGCAAGGAAAGCGTCCTCGCCCTCGTGGTAGGTGCCGTCGGCCATGGCGATGTGGAACAACCCGTCCATGAGGTCGCACAGCGTCTCGCGGTCGCTCTCGAACATCCGGCGGATGCGGCGCGCGTAGTCCTCGAAACCGGCGACATCCGTGCGGGCGAGGTCGAAAACGCGTGCGGCGTTGTCCTCCTCCTCGGGCGGGATGGTGAAGACCTCGCGGAACGCGGCGACCTCGGCCCGGCTCACATGGCCGTCGGCCTTGGCCATCTTCGCGCCGAGGGCGATCACCGCGATGGTGAAGGCGACCGAACGCTCGGGCGGGGCGCGCAGGCGGTCGAACAGGTTCGACAACGCCTCGCCCGGGGCAAGGCTCGCGAGCGCGGCGAGGATGCGGGCCCAGAGGGTCATGGCGTGTCTCCTAGCCGCTCGTCAGGGCGACGAGAACGGCGATCTCGGAGAATTGCTGCACCGCGCCCAGCACGTCGCCCGTCTGTCCGCCGATCCGGGTACGGGCGAGGTGGCCGAGCCCCCAAAGCGCGGCCACGACGAGCGCGCCCGCGAGCAGGCCGTGCGCCCCGTGCAGGGCGAGCGCCCCGATCGCCAGTCCAGCCGCCATGTAGGTCGCCCGGGCCGGGGGGCGTCCGGTCCCGCGCGACAGCCCGTCCGCGCGGGCCGCCGGAAGCCACCGCATCGCCACCGCCATCGGCGCGCGGCTGACCAGCGCGGCGGTCACGACGACCGCGAAGAACTGCCCCTGCATCAGTGCCGTCGCCACTAGCGACCAGCGCAGCATCAGCGACAGGACGAGCGCGATCGTGCCGTAGGTGCCGATCCGGCTGTCGCGCATGATCTCAAGTCGTCGCGCACGGTCCCCGCCGCCCCAAAGCCCGTCGGCCGTGTCCGCGAGTCCGTCCTCGTGCAGCGCACCGGAAAGCAGGACGGAGACCGCCACCGTCACCGCCGCCGCCACGGCCTGCGTCGCACCGAACCCCCACACGAGCCAGCCGCAGGCGGCAGCGACGAAGCCGACGAGCAGGCCGATGACGGGCCAGGCCCAGGCGGCGTCGGCGGCGCGCGCGCTCGGCGTGCCCCGGACGGGCAGGCGGGTCAGGAGCATCGCGGCGGCGTCGAGGTCGGATCTCAGGCTCATGTCGCACCCGGCTGGTGAAGGGACGTCCCGTCGCATATCGCTGCCACCGCTGCCGGTAAAGACGGCGACGGACCACGATTGACGGAGCGCCCATGACCGATTTCGCCACCTTCGCCGACCTGCGCGCCGCCCTGGACGACATGCCCGGCCCCGACCTCGCTGCGAGACAGGCCGCCGCAGAGCGCAACGGGCAGCTCACCAAGCCTCCCGGCGCCCTCGGGCGGCTCGAAAACCTGGCGATCTGGTGCGCAGGCTGGGCCGGCGATCCGCGCCCCGCGCTCGACGCGCCGCAGGTGCTGGTCTTCGCCGGCAACCACGGCGTCGCGGCGCAAGGCGTCAGCGCCTTCCCGGCCGAGGTGACGGCGCAGATGGTCGGCAACTTCCGGGCGGGGGGCGCGGCGATCAACCGCCTCTCGGATCTCGCCGGGGCCCGGATGGAGGTGCATGCCCTCGCCCTCGACCGCCCGACCGCGGATTTCACCCGCGGCCCGGCCATGTCGGAGGCGGAGATGTGCGACGCTTTCGCGACCGGCTGGCGCGCGGTGGATCCGTCGGCGGACGTCCTCGTCACCGGCGAGATGGGCATCGGCAACACGACCTCGGCGGCGGCCATCGCTTCGGCGCTTCTTGGCGGAACGGGCTGGGCCGGACGGGGGACAGGGGTGGACGATGCGGGCCTGATGCGGAAGGAGGCGGCGATCGCCGCAGGTCTTGCCGCCAATCCCGCCCGAAGCGGCTTCGAGGTGCTCGCCGCGCTCGGCGGGCGGGAGATCGCGGCGATGGCCGGGGCCATCGCCGGCGCCCGGGCGCACCGCGTGCCGGTGATCCTCGACGGGTTCATCTGCTCGGCGGCGGCGCTGTGTCTGTGGACGGAGGTGCCGGGCGCGCTCGACCACTGCCTCGCGGGTCATCTGTCGGCCGAGGGTTCCCATGCGCGGATGCTCGAGGCGTTGGGCCTCGTCCCGCTCCTCGATCTCGGACTGCGTCTGGGGGAGGGGTCGGGCGCGGCGCTGGCGATCCAGATCCTGCGCGGCGCTCTCGCCTGCCATTCCGGCATGGCCACCTTCGCGGAGGCCGCGGTGTCCGCCGGCTGACGCGGGGCAGGGCGACCGTCCGTGGACGGCTGTCGTCGGGCTTATCCGGCTGGACGCTGCTTGTCCCGTTCCACGATCATCATTGCCAGCGTGTCGGCCATCGACTTCGCCCCGGCACCGCTCGTCACACCCCCCACGCCGACGCGACGCCCCACACGCCACCACATCCCGGGCGTCCAGGCGAAGCCGACGGGGCGCGTCAGGCGAAGCACGAAACCGTTCGACGGCTTGAACGCGAAGACCCCGCGATCCACGGAAGCGATCAGATCGAAGGGCGCGATGACCTCGCCGTTCTCCTGATGCAGGCCCTCCGTGGTCAGAATCAGCGCCTGCGCGGATTCGCACCAGCCCTCGCGGGCAAGGATGACGAGCCCCGTTCCGAAGCCGAGCAGGATCGCCCGCCACGCGAAGGGCATCGTCGCGGACGTCACGGCGATCCACACCAGCATCCCGCCGAGCGCGAGATGGATGGCGAGGCTGGTCGCACGGCGGGGAAGGGACGCGCGGAGGCGTTGGATCGGCTGATTCATGCCCCGACGTAAACTTGCGCCCCCCCCGCTGGCAATCGCGATGGCGCGGGGCTACGCAGCGCTGATGTTGCATTCGATCCGACACGGCGCGCCCACCAAGAAGCCTCCGCTGCTGATCGTGCACGGGCTTTTCGGCTCGGCCCGGAACTGGAACGTCATCGCGCGCCATCTCGCGGCATCGCGCCAGGTCGTGGCCGTCGACATGCGCAACCACGGGTCGAGTCCATGGTTCGACAGCAACGGCTACGCCGACATGGCCGCCGATCTGGCGGAGGTGATCGGCGACGTGCCGCACGACGTGCTCGGCCATTCGATGGGCGGCAAGGCGGCGATGGTCCTCGCTTTGACGGAACCCGCGCACCTGCGCCGTCTGATCGTCGCCGATATCGCCCCGGTGGCCTACGGCCACACGCAGGCGCATCTGATCGCGGCCATGCGGGATGTCGATCTTTCCGCCGTGACCCGCCGCTCCGACGCCGCGGCGCAGCTGGACGACGTGTCCGACACCAGCACCCGCGCGTTCCTGCTGCAATCGCTCGACGTGAAGGCGCGGCGCTGGACGCTCAACCTCGACGTGCTGGAACGGGAAATGCCGAAGATCGTGGGCTTTCCCGAGATCGAGGGCCGGTTCGAGGGTGCCGCGCTCTTTCTTTCGGGCGGGGCGAGCGATTATGTCCGCCCCGCGCATCGCGACCGGATCAAGGCCCTGTTCCCCGCCGCCCGATTCGCGAAGATCCCCGATGCGGGACACTGGCTCCACGCCGAGAAGCCGCGCGAGTTCGAGGCCACGGTGGAGGCGTATCTCGACGCCTGACCGGGTCCGGGCGGCCGCCGGGACCGGCTCCGGCCGCCTCAGGCCGCCAGCCCGTCCGGTTCGGCCAGCCCGTGCGCGCGGCAACATGCGGTCAGCGTGTTGGCGAGGAGACAGGCGATGGTCATGGGGCCGACGCCGCCCGGAACCGGCGTGATCGCGCCCGCGACCGCCGCGCAGCTCTCGAAGTCGCAATCGCCGACGAGCCGCGTCGCGCCGGCCTCGCCCGCGGCGCGGTTGATGCCCACGTCGATCACCGTCGCCCCCGGCTTGATCCAGTCGCCCGGCACCATCCGCGGCCGGCCGACCGCGGCCACGACGATGTCGGCGCGCCGCACGACTTCGCCCAGATCCCGGGTGCGCGAATGCGCGACCGTCACCGTCGCAGAATCGCCTAGCAGAAGCTGCGCCATCGGCTTGCCGACGATGTTGGACCGTCCGATCACCACCGCCTCCAGCCCCGCGAGCGAGCCCAGCTGCGCGCGCAGCATCATCAGGCAGCCGAGCGGCGTGCAGGGGACGAGCGCCTTCTGCCCGGTCGAGAGCAGGCCGACATTCGAGACGTGGAACCCGTCCACGTCCTTGGCCACGTCGATCGCGGCCAGCACCCTGTCCGTCTGGATATGCGCGGGCAGCGGCAGCTGGCAGAGGATGCCATGCACCTTCGGATCGGTGTTGAGCCGGGCGATCAATTCAAGGAGATCCGCCTCCGCCGTGTCGTCGGGCAGGCGGTGCTCGAAGCTCTCCATCCCGACTTCCGCGGTCTGACGGCCCTTGTTGCGCACGTAGACCGCGCTGGCCGGGTCGTCGCCCACCAGCACGACGGCGAGCCCCGGCGTCACGCCGGCCGCCTTCACCCGCGCGACCTCTTCCGCGATCCGTCCGCGCAGGCGCGCGGCGAAAGCCTTCCCGTCGATGATCGTGGCGGTCATGGGCTCTCCTTCGCGGCAATGTCGCGGTCTTCTATACGAAGCCCTGTCCGGGACGCCACCGACGCGGCGATCAGAACAGCCCCTCGACCTCGCCCTCCGCGTTCAGCCGGATGTTCTCCGCGCTCGGCACGCGCGGCAGGCCCGGCATCGTCATGATCTCGCCGCAGATGACCACCACAAAGCCCGCCCCGGCGGACAACCGCACCTCCCGCACCGGAACCGAATGGCCTGTCGGCGCGCCCCGCAGATTCGGATCGGTCGAAAAGGAATACTGCGTCTTCGCCATGCAGATCGGCAGGTGGCCGTAGCCCTGCTCCTCCCATGCGTGGAGCTGATCGCGCAGCTTCTTGTCGGCCAGCACCTCGTCGGCGTGGTAGATGCGTTTGGCGATGGTCTCGATCTTCTGGAAAAGCGGCATCTTGTCAGGATAGAGCGGCGCGAAGTTCGCCGTGCCGGCCTCCGCGATCTTCGCCACCCGCCGTGCCAGCGCCTCGGACCCCTTGGAGCCGTCGGCCCAGTGCTTCGAAACGATTGCCTCCGACCCCTGGCTCGCGACGTAGTTCCGCACCGCGTCGATCTCGGCCTCCGAGTCGCCGGTGAAGTGGTTGATGCAGACGACGACGGGCACGCCGAAACTTTTTACGTTGCCGATGTGGCGGCCGAGATTGGCGCAGCCGGCCTCCACCGCCTCCACGTTCTCCTGCCCGAGATCGCCCTTGGCGACGCCGCCGTTCATCTTCATCGCCCGCACCGTCGCCACGAGCACGACGCAGTCGGGGGCAAGGCCGGCCTTGCGGCACTTGATGTTCATGAACTTCTCGGCGCCCAGATCCGCGCCGAAGCCCGCCTCGGTCACCACGAAATCGGCGAGCTTCAGGGCCGTGGTCGTGGCGATCACCGAGTTGCAGCCATGCGCGATGTTGGCGAAGGGCCCGCCATGCACGAAGGCCGGGTTGTTCTCCAGCGTCTGCACGAGGTTCGGCTGCATCGCGTCCTTCAGGAGCACCGTCATCGCGCCGTCGGCCTTGATGTCGCGGCAATGGACCGGGCTGCGGTCGCGTCGATAGGCCACGATCATGTTGCCCAGCCGCGTCTGGAGGTCGCCCAGATCGGTGGCGAGACACAGGCAGGCCAT
This sequence comes from uncultured Jannaschia sp., assembly GCF_947494025.1. Taxonomy (GTDB): domain Bacteria; phylum Pseudomonadota; class Alphaproteobacteria; order Rhodobacterales; family Rhodobacteraceae; genus Jannaschia. Next base: position 314,390 of record NZ_CANLTQ010000001.1, on the reverse strand, counting down.
CACCTCGGAGGCCACGGTGATGTCGAAGCCGGTCTCGCGCGGGAAGCCGTTCGACACGCCGCCGAGCGAGGCCGTGACCTGACGCAGCGCCCGGTCGTTCATGTCGACCACGCGGCGCCAGACGACGCGGCGTGTGTCGATCTCGAGTTCGTTGCCCCAGTAGATGTGGTTGTCGATCATCGCGGCGAGCAGGGAATGCGCGCTGGTGATCGCATGGAAGTCGCCGGTGAAGTGGAGGTTCATTTCCTCCATCGGCACGATCTGCGCGTAGCCGCCCCCCGCCGCGCCGCCCTTCATGCCGAAGTTCGGCCCGAGCGAGGCCTCGCGGATGCAGATCATCGCGCGCTTGCCGATCGCGTTCAGCCCGTCGCCCAGGCCGACGGTCGTGGTCGTCTTGCCCTCGCCCGCAGGCGTAGGATTGATCGCCGTGACGAGGATCAGCTTGCCGTTGGGGCGGTCCTGCACGCTATCGATGAAGCGTTGGCCGACCTTCGCCTTGTCGTGGCCGTAGGGCAGGAGGTCGTCGCTCCCGATCCCGATTGCCGCGCCGATCTCCTGGATCGGCCGCTTCCGCGCCGCGCGCGCGATCTCGATGTCGGTCCTGGGGGCCATGGCGATCTCCTCCGATGGGCTGCGCGCGTTCCTACCGCACTCGTATCGGGGGCCGTCCCGCGATCAAGGCGGAAACCGACATTCCGCCTGCCGCCCGCGTCGCGTGGCGTCGTGTCCGGGGAGCGGTGGATGCGCCCGAAGGTCGCGGAACTCCTGCGGCGAACCGAGGGTTGGCCCGCGACATTTACTGGAACGATCGGCGCATGCACGTCGAGTTACGGATTGGATCGACCATGAACACCGCCAGCCTCCTGATCCATGCCGGCTTCGCCACCGGCGCCGCGCTCGCCCTCGCGGTGGGGCTGGCTCTGGCCTGACGGAACGGCACCGCCCGGATGCGTCTGGTTCGCCGGTCGTAGACGTGATGCGACCCGCCCTCGTCGAGCCGCAAGTTGTTGTCCCGCTCGAACCAATGTGTCGGCGCCGAGCCGCGCGTTTGACGCTTCCAGATTTCCTACGTCTCGCGGACGACGACCGGGTTTCGACCGGTCGATGGCGGGACAGGGCTGAGTTCGCGAATCCCGCCGAAGCCGTCGCGCCGGTTCGGGTCCGGCAATCCCGGTGGACTTCTCGACGAAGACCAAGGCGGCCTGTCACGTCCGCACCTTCGGTCCACGCGGATAGGCCGCGAGCAGCCAGCTGCGGAACGGCCGGTTCGGCCTGCCGTGATTCGTGTCCTTAGGGCCTGCGACGTTGAGCTACGGCGCATCCGCCGCTCTCGATACAAAGACCGCCGCACGGGGGGGCACGATGCCAAGCCTCACGTCAGGCCGACGATGTCCGTTCGCTTCGGTTCCGGCTTGCCGGGCCTACGGCAAACGGCCGGCCCCGAGGGACCGGCCGTGATATGCCGTGATTGTTGCCGCGATCAGGTCGACGGTTCGGGCTTCGGAGCGATGCCCGGACCCTTCGGCTTCGGCTTGGTCTTCGGGATCGCCGTCAGGGACGGCCCGCTGGTGCTTGCCGGACCGTCGTCATCGTCGCGGCCGAGCGGCTCGCCATTGATGACCTTCATGATCTCGGGGCCGGTCAGCGTCTCGTATTCCAGCAAGCCCTGCGCCAACCGCTCGAGGTCGTCGGCCTTTTCGGTCAGGATGCGCTTCGCCGTCTCGTAACCCTCGTCCACCAGCGCGCGGACCTTGTCGTCGATCACCTTCTGCGTCGCCGCCGAATGATTGGTCCCGCCGCCGTAGCCGCCAAGGTAGCTTTGCTGTTCGTTGGCGTAGTCGACGAAACCGAGCTCCTCGGCATAGCCGAACTGCGTGACCATCGCCCGGGCGATCTTGGTCACCTGCTGGATGTCGGAGGCCGCGCCGGAGGTGACGTTCTCCTTGCCGAAGATCAGTTCCTCGGCCACGCGCCCACCCATCGCCATGGCGATCTTGGACGTGTATTTCTGGTAGCTCACCGAGAGCTGGTCCCGTTCAGGCAGGGACAGGACGAGGCCCAGGGCGCGACCGCGCGGGATGATCGTCGCCTTGTGGATCGGGTCGTGCTGCGGAACGTTCAGCCCGACGATCGCGTGGCCCGCCTCGTGATAGGCGGTCAGGCGCTTCTCGTCCTCGGTCATGACCATGGACCGGCGCTCCGCCCCCATCATCACCTTGTCTTTCGCGCTCTCGAAATCGTCCATCGTAACGACCCGTCGGCCGATCCGCGCGGCCATCAGGGCCGCCTCGTTGACGAGGTTGGCGAGATCCGCGCCCGAAAAGCCCGGCGTGCCACGCGCGATGATGCGCAGGTCGACATCCGCCCCGAGCGGCACCTTGCGGGCATGGACGCCGAGGATCTTCTCGCGGCCCTTGATGTCGGGGTTCGGCACCTGAACCTGCCGGTCGAAACGGCCCGGACGAAGCAGCGCGGGGTCGAGCACGTCGGGACGGTTCGTCGCCGCCACGATGATGATTCCCTCGTTCGCCTCGAAGCCGTCCATCTCGACCAGCAGCTGGTTCAGCGTCTGCTCGCGCTCGTCGTTGCCGCCGCCGTAGCCCACGCCACGCGACCGGCCGACCGCGTCGATCTCGTCGATGAAGACGATGCAGGGCGCGTTCTTCTTGGCCTGCTCGAACATGTCGCGCACGCGGGACGCGCCGACGCCCACGAACATCTCCACGAAGTCGGAGCCGGAGATGGTGAAGAACGGCACGCCGGCCTCGCCCGCCACGGCACGGGCCAGAAGCGTCTTGCCCGTGCCCGGGGGGCCCACGAGCAGCGCGCCTTTCGGGATCTTGCCGCCGAGACGGGAGAACTTCTGCGGATTGCGCAGGAACTCGACGATCTCCTCGAGGTCGTCCTTCGCCTCGTCGATACCGGCCACATCGTCGAAGGTCACGCGGCCATGCTTCTCGGTCAGCATCTTGGCCTTGGACTTGCCGAAGCCCATCGCGCCGCCCTTTCCGCCGCCCTGCATCCGGTTCATGAAGAAGATCCAGATGCCGATCAGCACGAGGAACGGCAGCCATAGCGACAGCGCGCTGAGGAAGCCCGACTGCTCCTGACTCTCGGCTACGATGCTCACGTCATTGGCGAGCAGCGTCTCGGTCACGTCCACGTCGGAGGGCTTGATCGTGAAGTTCTCGCCGCCGCCCGAGCCGCGGAACACGATCCGTTCCCCGTCGAGGGTCACGTTCGAGACCGACCCGTTCTCCACCCGGCTGACGAAGTCGGAATAGGGCACCTCGCGCGCCGACAGAGAGGAACCGCCACCGGAGAAGAGCTGGAACAGCGCCATCACCAGAACGAAGAGGACCACCCAGAAGGCGATGTTACGCGCATTTCCCAAGAAAAATCCTCCGAACGGCACGGGTCGGGCCCGCGTTTGGGTCTTTGGGCAAGATAGTCACTTCGCGGTCACGTTCAACGGCTGATCAGGGTCGCGGCAAAGGGGCGACGCGGCGTCGCGGTCCAGCCCTCCGTCAAGCCGGTCAGCGGCGCGGCCACGAGCGCGCCGTCCGCGTCGCGGATCGCGGGCGAGGCCAGGAGGGACCGGCGCGGAAGGCCGCTCGTGCGCCAGGGCGTCGCCGCCACCTCGTCCCCGAGCGCTCCGATTGTCGATCCGCGCCCGGCCGGCCCGTCGAGGCGCCAGCGACCGTCCCAGACCTCTCCGACCGTCACGGGCGGCCCGGCGGCGGCGGCCTCCCGGGCGACGCGCAGGCGATCCTCCGCCTCCGCCCCGATCACGCATCCGGCGAGCGTCCGCGTCCCGCCCTTGCCCAGCCCGTCGAGAAGGCGATCGATCTCCCCCGTGCGCGGCGGGTACCCGCTCCCGCCGATCCAGCGCAGCGCGGCGAGGAGGAGGCGCCGGGCCTGCTCCCGCTCCTCCGCGATCAGGCCGAGCAGGGCGGGGCGGTCGAAAAGCAGATCCCCGCGATCCTCCGCGACGATCCCGCCGGCCAGGTCAGCCGTGCGTCGGGCGAGGCTTCGGCGCGCGTCGTCGAGAAAACCGGCCGTCCGGGCGAGCGTGTCCGCGTCGAGCTCGAGCGCGGCGATTGCCTGACGCACCCGGACGCGCTCGAAGGCCGTGTCCGCGTTGGCCGGATCCTCGATCGGCGTGACCCCGCACTCCGCAAGGTGCCGGCGCAGCATGTCCCGCGTGAGGTGGAGAAAGGGACGCCCGAAGACCGGCGCCGCGCCGAAGCGGGCGGCCATCCGCGCGAGCCCGTCGATCCCCGCGCCGCGGCGCAGCCGCATCAGCAGCGTTTCCGCCACGTCGTCGGCCGTGTGCCCGAGCAGGATGGTGTCCACTCCGTGCCGATGCCCCCAGACGCCCAGCGCGTCGTAGCGCGCCCCCCGCGCCCGCGCCTGAAGGTCCGGGCCGGGTTCGAGATCGGACAGGGTCAGTGTTTCGTGCAGGCAGCCGAGCGAAGCGCAGAGCGTCGCGACCCGCCGAGCCTCCTCCGTCGATCCGGTGCGCAATCCGTGATCGACCGTCACGGCGCGGACGGCCACGCCCCGCAGGCGCCCCCAGTCGAGCGCCGCGAGCAGCAGGGCCGTCGAATCGCCGCCGCCCGAGACGGCCACGGCGGCCGGGCCGGGCGGGCCGTCCGCGAAGAAGTCGTCGAGGGCCGCTCGCAGCCGGCCCGCGACCGCCGCGCTCACGCGCAGCCGAGGCCCGCCCGCGCGGATTGCGCCTGTGCGACCTGTGGCGAATCGGGGAACCGGACCGCGACCTCCGACAGGGTGAGGCAGGCCTCGTCCGTCTGCCCGAGCGCGCCCAGCGCGGTGCCGAGGCCGACCAGCGCCTCGGGCGCGCGCGGACCTTCCGGCGTGGCCGAGAACGTCTCGAGATACGCGCGCGCGGCCTCCGCGTCCTGTCCGGCATTGGCGTAAGCCTGCGCCCGGTAGAAGCGGGCGTCCTCCGACAGCGGTCCGGTGGGGTAGGCGGCGAGGAAGGTCTCGAACGCCGTCGCCGCTTTCGCATCGTCGCCCGCGTCGAAGGCGGCCTTCGCGGCGTCGAACTCCGCCTGCTCGCCCGTGGCCAGCGACGCCCCGCCCGCCGGCGCGTCGTCGGCCGGGGCAGGGGGAGCGCCGGTCCCGGCGTCCGCGCGCTCCGTCGCGCCGCCCAGCGGTCCGGGATTCGGCAGGCTGGCGATGTCGCATTCCGTCGTCAGCTCGCAGAGCTGGAAGCGCAGATCCTCGATCCGGGTGCTGCCGTCCTGCGCGACACGCTCGATGCGGAACGACATTCGCTCGGTCGCCTGCGTCAGCCGCTGCAGCTCCGATTCCATCGCGTTCACCCGGTCGAGCACCGTGGAGCCGCCGACCGAGACGTCGGGCCCGCCGGTCGTGTTCAGCTCGCGCATCAGCCCCTGCATCTCGACCCGGAGCACGGCGAGCTGCTGGCGGATGTCGGCGAGCGTCTCCTCCTGCTGCGCCGCGGCCGGCAGCGCGAGCACGGAGGCGAGGAGGGCGGCGCGCAGCATCACACGCCCGCCCCGGCCGCGAGCACCGTCACCGCACGGCGGTTCTGGCTGTAGCAAGCCTCGGTGGAGCAGATCTGCAGCGGTCGTTCCTTGCCGTAGCTGATCGTGCGCAGACGGGTGGCCGCGACGCCCTGGCTGATCAGGTAGTCGCGCGCCGCGTTGGCCCGCCGCCCGCCGAGGGCGAGGTTGTATTCCCGCGTGCCCTGTTCGTCGGCATGACCCTCGATCAGCGCGGTATAGCCCGGATTGGCGTTGAGCCACTGCGCCTGTCCGGCAAGAACATCCCGCGCCTCGGGCGAAACGGTGGACTGGTCCACGGCGAAAAGCACGCGGTCGCCGATGCTCTGTTGAAAGTACGCGACCGAGGTCGGGTCGCTCGGCCCCCCCGGCACGTAGCCCGCGCCGGTGCCGTAGGGGTCGTAGCCGCCCGCCCCCGCGCCGCCGGCACCGCCGCCGAGCCGGTTGCCGCAGCCGCCGAGCGCGAGCGCCGCCATCAAGATGATCGCCGTCGTCTTCATGTGAAATCCTCTATCGCAGTAGCGGACCCCAGGACGGGTCCGAGGCCGCCGCGGGCGTCGCGGCGCGTTGCAGGTTCCGGCCGGTGATGTCGACCGTGTAGAGCGCGGGCGCGCCGGTCGCGCCGGCCGTCTCGCGGGTGAACATGACGACGCGGCCGTTGGGCGCCCAGGTCGGCCCCTCGTCGAGGAAGGCCCCGGTCAGAAGCCGCTCCTCCGTCCCGTCGGTGCGCATCACGCCGATATGGAAGCGGCCCGCGTTCTGCTTGGTGAAGGCGATGTAGTCGCCCTTGGGCGACCAGACCGGCGTGCCGTAGCGGCCCTCGCCGAAGCTGACCCGCTGCGCGTCGCCGCCTCCGGCCGGCATGATGTAGAGCTGCGGCGCGCCGGAGCGGTCGCTTTCGAAGACGACGCGGCTTCCGTCGGGCGAGAAGCTCGGCGCGGTCTCGATCGAGGGGGCGGTGGTGAGCCGCGTCGTTCCGCCGGCGTTCAGGTCGAGCGCGTAGAGGTCGGTATTGCCCGACACCTCCGCCGAATAGACCACGCGGGAGCCGTCGGGCGAGAATCGCGGCGCGAAGCTCATGTTCTGGTCCACGCCGCCCACGGTCGTCTTCTGGAGCGTGGCCACGTCGATCACGGTCACGCGCGGGAAGCCCGATTCGTAGCCCGTGTAGATGATCCGGCTGCCGTCGGGCGAGAAGCGCGGCGCCAGCACGATCGCGTCCGACGAGGTGAGGTAGGTGACATTGGCGCCGTCGTAATCCATCACCCCGATGCGCTTCTGCCGCGCGTCCTTCGGACCCTGCTCGGAGACGAAGGTGACGCGGCTGTCGAAATAGGGATCCTCGCCGGTGATGCGCGAATAGGCGGCATCGGCCACCTTGTGCGCCATCCGCCGCCAGCCTTCCGCCGTGCCCGCGAATTGCAGCCCGTCGCCCAGCGGCGCCTCGCTGAACACGTCGTAAAGGCGGAACTGCACCACGATCCGCCCGTCGCCCTCGGCGAGGACGGAGCCGGTGATCAGCGCCTGCGCGCCGATCGCCTTCCAGTCCGAGAACTGGATCGGCGCGTCGAAGCTGCCGATCCGGGCGATATGGGCGTCCTGCGGGATCTCGCGGAACAGGCCGGTATTGGCGAGGTCGGCGGCGATGACGCGGGTGATGTCCTGCGCCAGTCCGCCGGCCCCCTCGTTCCTCGCCACGAAGGTGGGCACGGCGAAGGGCAGGGGCTCGATCACGCCGTCGGTGATCTCGATCCGCAGCGGGCCGGGGCTGTCCTGCGCCACGGCCGGGCCGGCGAGGGCCAGCAGGGCGGCGAGGGCCCGGAGGAATGTCGTCAACCGAGGCGTCATGGTCTCCCTTTCGGTATCGCTGTCCCGTATCGCCAAAGCGGCGGGCTTTCTCAATGGGCCGTGTGCGGGATCATCGCATCCGCATCTGTTCGGGGTTGAAGGTCATCTCGATCTCGCGCCACTGCTCGTACTTCTCCGCCGGCAGGTCGAAGCCCATGCGTCCGCATTGCAGGATCGCCCGCCGCCCCGCCTCGTAGGCCTGCTGCGCGGCGGCCTCGGAGCCCCCCGAGAATCCGGCAAGGCGGAGGCTGTCGGTCTGTGGCAGCCCGTCCCGGGTCATCGCCATCGAGATCGTCACCGTCGTTCCCATCGCCTCCGTGGACAGGCTGCCGAGGTTCCAGCATCGGCTGACGGCCACGCGGAGCCCGTCGCGCTCGCCCTGCGTCAGCGGCGGCCCGGAGGGCGCGGGCGGGGCCGACGCGGGCGCGTCCGCCGCCTCGGCCAGCGCGCCGGCGATGGCGTCGGCCAGCGGGTCGGTTTCGGGCTCGGCCGGCTCCGGCTCGGCTTCCGCGACCTCGGGCTCGGGCTCGGGCTCGGGCTCCGGCCCGGGTTCGGGTGTCGGCTCAGGCGCGGGCTCCGGCTTCGACGGCTCGGTCTCTGCCACAACCGGCACGGGCCGCGCGGGCCTGCGGTTCGGGCGCAGCGAGCGGTCGGGCGCGCGGGCGGGCGTCATGTCCTCGGTCACGATCACCGGCGCGGTCGCCTCGGGCGCGGCGGGCGTCGGGGCCGCCTCCGGCGGGGTCTCGGGCTCGGCCGGCGCGGGCGTGGCGGGCGCTTCCGCGACCGGCGCGGTCTCCGTCAGCGGCGGCGGCGCGGGCGTGGGCACGGCCGTCACGATGTCGGCCTCGCGCGGCGCGGGGGAGTCGGAAATCGCCGCGTCCGGCGCGTCGGCGGGCGAGGCCGGGGCATCGGGCACGTCCGGCGCGACCTCCGCCTCGGGGATCGGCGCGAGCTGGCTCGTGTCCGGGACCGCGTCGCGGGCAGCTTCCGCGGGCGCCTCGGGCGGCGGCGCGACCGGAGGCGGCGTCTCCGCCGCGGGCGCGGCGGGGGACGGGGCCGCGTCGCCTCCGGGTTCGACCGGGGCCGCGGGAGCGGGCACCTCCGCGACGGCGGGCGCGTCGGAGACCAGCGCGTCGAACTCCGCCGAGGACACGACCGACACTGCCGCCACGCTCAGGCTGTCCGCGTCGGGCGCCGCGGGGAACAACCCCGCGAACAGCGCCCAGAGCAGCACCCCGCCATGCGCCGTGGCCGAAAGCGCCACTGCCCTGCGGATCTCCACGCTACTCCTCCGCCGTGCCGTCGAGCGTCGGACCCCCGGCATCGGTGACGAGGCCGATATTGCGGAAGCCGCCGGCGTTGAGCGCTCCCATCACGACCATCACGTCGGAATAGGGCACCGTCCCGTCGGCGCGCAGGAACACCTTGTCGCCCTGCCGCTCGCCCGCGATGGCGCGCAGTCGCGGCAGAAGCTCGTCCCGCGGCACCTCCTGGGAGCCGATGAGAACCCTCCCATCGGCTGCGACGGTCAGCGCCAGCGGCTCCTCCTGCTCCTGCGGAAGCGGCGCGGCGGCCGTCTCCGGCAGCTCGATCGGCACGCCCGCGGTCAGGAGGGGGGCGGCCACCATGAAGATGATGAGCAACACCAGCATCACGTCCACGAAAGGCGTGACGTTGATCTCCGACATCGGCCGGGCACCGCTCGCGCCGCGCCGCCGTCGGCGGCCGGTATTACCCCCGCCGCCCGGCTGGATCGTGCCGGCCGCCATTCAGGCGGCGTCCAGCTGACGCGACAGGATGGTGGCGAACTCGTCGGCGAAGGCTTCGTAATTGCCGGTGATCCGGTCGGCGTCGCGGGACAGCTTGTTGTAGAACACGACCGCCGGGATGGCCGCCAGCAGGCCCAGCCCGGTCGCCAGCAACGCTTCGGCGATGCCCGGCGCCACCACGGCGAGGTTGGTGTTCTGGCTGATCGCGATCTGCTCGAAGGCGTGCTTGATGCCCCAGACCGTCCCGAAAAGGCCGACGAACGGCCCGGTGGAGCCGACGGTCGCAAGAAAGGTCAGCCCGGAGCTCAGCCGGTCGCGCTCCTTGGCGATGGCCACGTCCATGGTCCGGTCGATCCGCGACTGCGTGCCCGCGATCAGGCCGCCATCGTCGCGATGACTGCGCGACCATTCCTGCATCGCGGCGGCGAAGATGCGCTCGGAGGCCGATTTCGGCCGGTCGCCGATCTTGTCGTAGAGCTCGTCGAGCGGGTCGCCCGACCAGAACGCCCGGTCGAAGGCCGCGGCGCGGGAGCGCGCCCGGCGGAACTGCATCACCTTCTGGATCAGGATCGCCCAGACCCAGATCGAGGCCGCGAACAGCAGGATCATCACGATCTTGACGATGAACGTCGCGCGCAGGAACAGCGCCCAGATCGAGAAGTCGATCTCGCCGGCTCGCGCCAGTACTTCGGTTTCCATCGGACTGCCCGTCCCTTGTCGTCGGACCGTTGCTCGGTCCCTTGTTTCGAGGTTGCACGCTAGCAGATGCCGGTGGCCTTGGCGAGACGCGCCGCTCGTTCTACGCAAATGTGAGCTTCGTTAAGGCGCCCAGCGCGGAGGGCGATCCGGTTCGCCGGTCCCCGTCGGTCGGTCGGGCCGTTCCGTCGTGCTGATGGATGCACCGGTATCCAACTTGATGGGGGCGAGTTAGAGTCCGGCCATCCCCTCGGGCAGCCGCCGCGGCCGGCCCTCCGTGTCCATGCAGACAATCGTCACCCGTGCGCGGAACAGCTCGACTCCCTCGCGTCGCACCGCCTGATCCAGCGCGAAGCGCGCCCGCGACCGATCCGCGCTCCGCGTCTCGATCTCCAGCATGTCGTCGTAGCGGGCGGGCCGCAGGTAATCCGCCTCCAGCCGCGCGACGGCGAAGACCAGCCCCGCGGCGCGCAACGCGGACTGGTCGATCCCGGCGGCGCGGATCATCTCGGACCGCGCCCGTTCGATGTACCGCAGGTAGTTGGCGTAATAGACGATCCCGGCGAGATCGACATCCTCGTAATAGACCCGGACCGGCCAGAGATGCGTCATCGCGTGACCGTACGCTGTGCGATTTTGCTCATCCCTCGCAAACGATTACCCACGGGTTGACCCGGCCGGTCACTGCCGCTGTCCTGTCCGCGCGGCGAGGCGGAGCGCGTGGCTCGCATGCTGCGACATCGCGGGCAGGACCGGGTCGTAGGCCGCGCGCAGCACCTCGGCGATCTCCGGTCGCAGGACCGTCCGTCCCTCGTGGAGGGCGAGCGGCGAAGTCTCGGCGAAGGCCCGGTCGGACCAGAGCAGCATCGCCTGCACCATCTGGTTGAGCGCCAGCGTCTCCGCCGGCACGTCGGACAGGTGCGCGTCCATTCGAACGAAGGCGAAGCAGGCCCGGATCGCGCCGTCCGCATCGAACCGGAACAGCCGGTACTGGTTCGCCTCCGCCGCTTCGAGCCGACCCAGCAGCGGCGCGAGGTCGGGCACCAGCCGGTCGAGATCGGGCACGCCCGCGAGGTCCGACCACCCGGAGACGAAGAACACCATCAGGTTCGCCCCGAGTTCCGGGTCCGTTTCGGCCATCCGGTGGTCGGTGAGGACACAAAGCGCCTCGATCGCGCCCTTGAGGACCGAGATCGTCTCCTCCGTCACGCCGAACACCACCGGCACGACCGGCCGGCCCCAACGCGCGAAGAGGAACGTGCCGTCCGCGCGGGTGAACAGGGCTTCGACGTCTTCGGGATCGATCGCGTTCATGCGGCAGGGGTGCCATGTCCGTCCGCGGGGATCCACCCGTCTGGACGGCAGGAACGCGGTTGCTTAGGGCAAGGCCTGTCGAATGGAGGCGCCCATGTCCGAGATCACCCCCGCAAGCTGGACCGCGCTGACCACGCTCGAGGACCGCGCGGGGGCGGAGGGGCTGGGCGACGCGCTCGAGCTGCAGCTCGAGCCCGACGGGGTCGGCGTCTTCGAGATGGAGGACGGCTCGGGCCTGTGGGAGGTCGGGGTCTATTTCGCCGAGGCTCCCGACGAGACCGCGCTGGCCCTCCTCGCCGCCGCCTACGGCGCGCGGCCCTTCACGATCTCCGAGGTCCCGCCGACGGATTGGGTCGCGCATGTCCGGCGCGAGCTGCGCCCCGTCGAGGCCGGTCGTTTCTTCGTCTACGGCAGCCACGATGCCGAAAGCGTTCCCGCAGACCGCGTGGCGCTGCTGATCGAGGCGGCGATGGCCTTCGGGACCGGCCATCACGGCACCACGCAGGGGTGCCTGCAAGCCTTCGAGGCGCTGCTGCAAGCGGAGCGCATGCCGGGACCCGTCGCCGATATAGGTGCGGGGACGGCGGTGCTGGCCATGGCCGCGGCGATGGTCTGGGAGGACGTGCCGGTCATCGCCTCCGACATCGACGCCGTGGCGGTCGAGGTGGCGGCGGCCAACGTGGCCGAGAACGGTCTTGCGGGGCGGATCGAATGCGTCGAGGCGGCAGGGTTCGGTCATCCCGTCCTGACCGAGGCGGCGCCTTTCGCGCTGATCTTCGCCAACATCCTGAAGGGACCGTTGATCGACCTCGCCCCCGACCTCGCCGCGCATGCCGCGCCGGGCGGGCACGCGATCCTGTCGGGCATCCTCAACCCGCAGGCCGAGGACGTCATCGCCGCCTACACGGCCGCCGGCTTCGCGCTTGCCGACAGGCTGACGCTCGGCGACTGGACGACGCTGACGCTCCGGCGGAGTTGACGCGAAAAGGCCGCCCCGCGGACCAGCCCCTGACGCCAAAGTGGTTCGCGTTCAATCGGGCGCGTATCCCGCAGCGCTGAAGGCGGTCCGGCCCTCCCCGGGATCGAACAGGCCGCGGATGTCGCCGAGGGCCCGGAGAAGGGGATCGCAGGCGCGTGCGCTGATGCGGCGGAGGCGAGCCTTCGGCCTGAACAAGGCCGTTTCGACCGGGGTCGGGTCTGGCGCGCGAGCGGGCCGGACTGGCCTCCGGCCTCCCTGTCCGTCCCGGATCCCGGCCGCTTTCGAGCCCTCGCGGGTGGAGAGGTTGTCGGGGATCGCGACGGTGCCGGGCGACCGAGCCGGGGCGAGCCCGGCAATGGCGGTCCGCGGCTTCCCGCGTCCGACCGGCGCGGTGCCGAACAGCCGTTCGCCAGCAGCGCTCCGGCCGCGCGGGCGGGTCATGTTCGAGGAAACGCCCGCAATGCGGATCGGACCGGCTCACGGGCGGATCCATGAGCGAGATGTATTGTAACGTCGTCAGGATACGCATCGAAAGACCCGCCGTGTCAGCGGCGGGTCTTCAACATTCGCCGTCAGGCGCTGCCCCGGGGAACAGCCCTTCGCGATCGGGTTCGTAGGTGACGTCCGGACGGGTTCAGGCCCCGCGCGACCAGTGTGCAATGTCGCCGCGCTCGAGTCCGATGTCGTAGAGCTCGCGATCGGTCAGGCGCTCGAGCATGTTCACCGTCACGCGGCGGTCGTTCCACGCGATGATGCGGCCGAGCACGGCGGAGAGAACGTTGGTCGCCGGCGCGGAACGGGCGGTGCGGAAGGTATCGAAGGTGGCCACGGCGGTAATCCTGTCAGATTGTACGGAACGGAAAGTGGCGGTCCTGCCGACCGCCTCTGCTGTGCATCTAGGGCGGGTCAGCAAACCGCACAAATATCATGCAGGCATGGCCGATATGCGTCCGTCGCATGACCGGTAAGCGAAACGTAAAGACATCGCGGGATGGCCGCCGACCGCGCCTCCGTCCGGCGGGTGGCCTGTCGGAGGCGGCTATGCTACGCCATGATCAAATCAAGAACATCGGGCAAGTCGAATGCGTGTGATGGGGATTGATCCGGGGCTTCGCGCCTGTGGCTGGGGCGTCATCGAGACCGAGGGCGCGCGTATCCGCCATGTGGCGAGCGGCACCTGCCGGCCCGAGGGCGTGGCGCTGGGCGACCGGCTCCTGTCGCTCTACACGCTTCTGCGCGCAGTCCTCGTGGCGCAGGCGCCGGAGGCCGCGGCGATCGAGCAGACCTTCGTGAACAAGAACGGACAGGGCACGCTGAAGCTCGGCCAGGCCCGGGGTGTCGCGATGCTCGTCCCCGCTCAGGCCGGGCTCCGCGTCGGGGAATACGCGCCCAATGCCGTCAAGAAGGCGGTCGTCGGCGTGGGCCATGCCGACAAGGCGCAGGTCCTGCACATGGTTCGCCTGCAGCTCCCCGATTGCGACCCGGATTCGGCCGACGCGACCGACGCGCTCGCCATTGCGATGTGCCACGCATTCCACCTGCAATCCTCCGGCCGCCTTGCGGCCGCGATGCGGGCCTGAGCGGGTGATCGGACGCCTGACCGGACGGCTGGACCACAAGGGGGAGGACCACGTCCTTCTGGATGTGAATGGCGTGGGCTATGTCGTCCATTGCTCGGACCGCACCATCGCCGCCCTGCCGCCGGTGAAGTCGCCGGTCGCGCTCTGGACCGAGCTTCTGGTGCGTGAGGATCTGCTGCAGCTCTTCGGGTTCCTGACCCAGGGGGAGCGGGAATGGCACCGCCTCCTCACCTCGGTGCAGGGGATCGGCGCCAAGGGCTCGCTCGCGATTCTCGGTGTGCTGGGGGCGGAGGGCGTGGCGCGGGCGATCGCGCTGGGCGACGCCAACGCGGTCAAGGCCGCGCCCGGGGTCGGTCCGAAGATCGCGCTCCGCGTGGTCAACGAGCTGCGCGGCAAGGCGCCGGCGATGATGCTCAAGGAGGCGGGCGCCGACCCGCTGGTCGAGGTGCCCGCCCCCGCGTCGTCGGGCGAGCTCGCCCCCCCGGGGCAATCCGGCGCGCAGGCGGAGGCCATGTCGGCCCTGACGAATCTTGGCTACGCGCCCGTCGACGCCGCCCGCGCCGTGGCGCAGGCCGCCGACAGCGCGACCGACACGGCCGGCGTCATCCGCGCCGCGCTGAAGCTTCTGGCCCCGAAGGAGTAGGGCGATGTTCACGCTACATGACGTGCTCGACCGGGTCGGGATCGCGCAAATGGATGCGAATGTCATGCTGCATTCGCCGAACCACGGCAATCTCGAGCAGGTTCTGCCGTCCCTCGTGAAGACGCGGCGCCGGGCCATGGAGGTCTTTCAGTCCCTGCACAGCCTGGGTGCGGAATCCGCTCTGAAACGCGGAAGGCCATGGGTCCTGTCCTTCGTCAAGATCGGGCAGGACATCCCTTCGTCCCACAGTCGGATGCTTTCCGTCGGCGCCTACCGGACTCAGGGCTTCCGGCATCGTCCGAAGGAAGAGATCCTCGCGGATCCCGAGATCGTCTTTCTGCGAGAAACGTTCGGCTACCTGAATGAGCTCGAGACCTCCGCCGAGCTTCAGAAGCGCGTCTGGTTCGACCTGCCTCTGGACGACAGGTTGGCTGAGCTTCGGGGACGCCTCGTCGTGTCGGTACGTTTGACGCCGAACGACGTGCGTCGGGCGGAGAACCTGGAAGCGGCGATCCGTGCCATTCACGAAAGCTCGGTCTTCGATGCCGATCCGCCGCACTGGCGCGAATGGGTTCTGCCCACGGCGCAACTGCGCGCCATTCCGCCCGGCTGGGCTTCGAGGCTTCGGGAATGGCGCGGCATCTACCTGATCACCTGCCGTGACGACGGCGCACGCTATGTCGGCTCGGCCTACGGGGAAGCGAACCTCCTCGGACGGTGGCGGGCGCATGTCGCGCGGAATGTGGGCGTGACGGCGAAGCTGGCGGCGCGCGATCCCGCGACCTTCGAGTTCTCGATCCTCGAACGTGTTTCGCCCGACATGCCGGTGGAAGCGATCACGAAGCTGGAGCACGGCTGGATGCAGCGCCTCCATACGCGCACGCATGGATTGAACTCATGATGGACCGCGATCCGATGCTCGATGCCGACGCGCCCGACGAGATCTCCGACGACCGGGCGCTGCGGCCGCAGCGGCTCGACGAGTTCATCGGGCAGGCGGAGGCGCGTGCGAATCTGGGGGTGTTCATCGAGAGCGCGCGGCGGCGGGGCGAGGCGATGGATCACGTCCTGTTCCACGGGCCCCCCGGACTGGGCAAGACGACGCTGGCGCAAATCATGGCGCGCGAGCTGGGCGTGGGGTTCCGCATGACCTCCGGGCCGGTGCTCGCGAAGGCCGGCGACCTCGCCGCGATCCTGACCAATCTCGAGCCGCGCGACGTGCTCTTCATCGACGAGATTCACCGCCTGAACCCCGTGGTGGAGGAAGTGCTCTATCCCGCGCTCGAGGATTTCGCGCTTGACCTCGTGATCGGGGAGGGGCCGTCGGCGCGAACGGTGCGGATCGACCTGCAGCCGTTCACGCTGGTGGGGGCGACCACGCGGCTCGGGCTGCTCACGACGCCGTTGCGCGACCGGTTCGGCATTCCCACCCGGCTCGAGTTCTACACGGTGCCGGAGCTGCATCAGATCGTCACGCGGGGCGCCCGCCTGCTCGGCGCGCCCGCCACGGAGGACGGCGCGCAGGAGATCGCAGAGCGCGCGCGGGGTACGCCGCGGATCGCCGGGCGCCTCCTGCGCCGGGTGGTAGATTTCGCGGTGGTCGAGGGGGACGGGACCGTCACGCGGGAGATCGCGGACAGCTCGCTCACCCGGCTCGGCGTGGACCGTCTGGGCCTCGACGGGGCGGACCGGCGCTACCTGCGGCTCATCGCGGAAAATTACGGCGGCGGGCCGGTCGGGGTCGAGACCATCTCCGCCGCCCTGTCGGAAAGCCGCGACGCGGTGGAGGAGGTGATCGAGCCCTTCCTGCTGCAGCAGGGCTTGATCGCGCGCACGCCCCGGGGCCGCGCGCTCGGCCACAAGGGCTGGACGCATCTGGGGCTGGCGGCGCCGCCGCGGGCGCCGGACCTGTTCTCCTGACGCGCGGCGGTCGCGCCCGGACGGTGCGCGTCCGCGCAGGCCCGTCGCAGGGCGCGGCCTTTCCCCTGCCGTCGGTGAGGCGTAGGGGATCCCGGCAATGCGGGACCTCCGATGATAAAGCTCGATATCCTGTCCGACCCGATCTGCCCCTGGTGCTATATCGGCAAGGCGCACCTGTTCAAAACGCTCGCGCGGCGGCCGGACCATCCGTTCGCGCTCGAATGGCATCCCTACCAGCTGAACTTCGACATGCCGAAGGGCGGCATGGACCGCCGCGCCTATCTGGAGGCGAAGTTCGGCGGGCGCGAGGGGGCCGCCAGGGCCTACGCGCCGGTACTGGAAGCGGCGGAGGCGGCGGGGCTCTCCATCGACTTCGCAGCCATCGAGCGGGTGCCGAACACGCTCGACGCCCATCGCCTGATCCATTGGGCGGGGCTTGAGAACAAGCAGACGCCGGTCGTGCAGGCCCTGTTCGAGGCGTATTTCGAGCAGGGTCGCGACATCGGCGACACGGCGGTTCTTACCGGGATCGGCGCCGGGTGCGGGCTGGACGCGGACATGACGGCCCGCCTGTTTGCCTCCGACGCGGACCGGGAGGATATCCGGACGCGGGACACCCATGCGCGCGAGCGGGGCGTGACCGGCGTGCCGACCTTCGTGATCGGGGAGCAGCATGTCGTGCCCGGCGCGCAGCCGCCGGAGCTGTGGGCGCAGGTGATCGACGAGCTGCTGGCGGCCTCCGGAGGGGAGGGGCGATGAGCGCGCCCCCCGACGCGCCCGTGCGGGCGGTGGCGCCGGAGCGGGCGCGCGCGCTCTCGGAGGTCGAGTTCATCGCCCTGATGGCGATGCTGGTGGCGACCATCGCCTTTTCCATCGATTCCATGCTGCCCGCCCTGCCGGAGATCGGGCGGCAATTGTCGCCCGGAAGCGCCAATGCGGCGCAGCTCGTGATCGTGGCCTTTGTGTTCGGCATGGGGCTCGGTACGCTGTTCGTGGGGCCGATGTCCGACGCGCTCGGGCGCAAGAACGTGATGCTGGGCGGGGCGATCCTCTACTGCGTGGGCGCGCTCGCCGCCTCCGTCGCGCCGAGCCTCGAGACGCTGCTGCTCGCCCGCGTCGTGCAGGGGCTTGGCGCCAGCGGACCGCGAGTGGCCGCGCAGGCGATGATCCGCGACCTTTATGCCGGGCGCGGGATGGCGCGGATCTCGAGCTTCGTGATGATGACCTTCACGCTCGTCCCGGCCTTCGCGCCCCTGATCGGGTCGCTCGTCATCGACGTGGCCGGCTGGCGCGGACTTTTCGCGGCGTTCGTGCTGTTTTCGGCTGTGACCTCGGCCTGGCTCGCGCTGCGCCAGCCGGAGACGCTGCCCCGCGCGATGCGCCGCCCGATGCGGCTGACGCCGCTGCGCCTGTCCTGCCGCGAGGTGCTGGCGCATCCGAACGTGCGGCGCTCGATCCTGATGCAGACGCTGATCTTCGGCGTCCTTTTCGGGACGATCACCTCGGTGCAGCAGGTCTACGACATCTCCTTCCACCGCGCGGAAAGCTTTCCGGTGTGGTTCTGCATCGTCGCGCTGATCTCCGGGGCCGCGTCCTTCGTGAACGCGCGTCTGGTGATGCGGCTCGGGATGTTGTGGCTCCTGCGGCGCGCGTTGACGGTGCATCTGGTCCTGTCGGTCGGGCTGCTGGCGGTCTGGATGCTGGACGTCCTGCCGGCGGATGCACTGTTCGCGGTCTTCCTGCTCTGGCAGATCGGCACCTTCGCCATGGCGGGTCTGACGATCGGCAACCTGAATGCCGTCGCGATGCAGCCGATGGGCCATATCGCGGGCATGGCGTCCTCGGTGATCGCCGCGGTGAGCACGGTGCTCGCTGTCGTGGTCGCCGCCGCGATCGGGCTGTCCTTCGACGGCACGCCGGTCCCGCTCGCGACCGGGGCGGTGATCTGCATCGCGCTGGCGCTCCTGCTCTCCCGCCGGTTGCAGGAGGAGCCGATGGATTCGCCCTCCGAGGGCCGGGCCCCGCACTGAGGTCTGCGTGACGAACGCATCCGGGTCCGGAGCCGTCACGGTCTGCACACGCGAGGCAGCGCCATTTCCGCCTGGATCGCCGTTAGGCCGGGCAGCCCAGACCGGCGGTCGCAGGACGTAAACGGGACAAGCGCGAAGCCGACGTTGCAACACGTTACCTGCTCGCCTGTGCCGGCGTCGATGAAGGTGCCGAGCCGGAGAAGCAGGATGGCGAGCAGGATCCCCTCAGGCGACCCGGCGTCGTGGTGGACGTATTTCCCGTAGCCCTCCTGGTTGGGATGGCATGGGGTCCACCGCGATCAGCGTGACCGGCCTCCAGATGGCGCGCGGCCGTCAGGCCGGGGTCCAGTTCCGCCAGCCGGCTCTCGTGACAAGGGCGCGGCCAGCCACGGCGTGGGAGGTGAGGACGATGAGCTCGGAGGCGTGCTCGATCACGTCCGCCTGACAGCCGCCGGCAAGCCTCCGGTGAGCGGGTGGACGATCCGCATCCCAAGCCCGGCCGGAAGCGCGCCGGCTCGAACGTAGAAGAACGGAAGGTTGAAGACGCGGTGTCGCTGCAGCGCGGGCTGCAATGATAGGCCGAACGGGGCGAGCGCGATGACGATGCGGACGACGTCGTGGCCTTCGATGGTCTCGGGTGTTTGCCGAACCCGGCACCTCCGCGCGGCGCGTCGCGCGAGACCGCCCGTCAGTTCTCGCCGCCCCCGCGCTTGGCCGCGCCGGCATGGACGGCGAGATCGCGGGCGAGCGAGAAGGCACCCTTGATGCGGTCGGCCTCGGCCGGGAAATCGCGCTTCAGGACAAGCTTGTCGCCCTTGATGGAGGCCGCGCCGCGCTCGGACTTGATGAAATCCACCAGCCCCTCGGGCCTGGCGAAGCGGTTGCCGTGGAACTCCACCGTCGCGCCCTTCTCGCCCACGTTCAGCCGCTCGATGCCCGCGGCCTTGCACATCGCCTTGATGCGGACGATCCGCAGCAGGACATTGACCTCGCGGGGGAGGGGGCCGAAGCGGTCGATGAGCTCGGCGGCGAAGCCCTCGAGTTCCACCTTCTTCTCGAGCCCCGCCAGGCGGCGGTAGAGGCCGAGCCGGAGGTCGAGGTCGGTGACGTAATCCTCGGGGATCAGGACCGGTACGCCGAGGTTGATCTGCGGCGACCAGTCGTCGCCGAGCGCGTCGGGCAGGTCTGCCGTGCCGGCCTTCAGCTTGCCGATCGTCTCCTCCAGCATCGACTGGTAGAGTTCCGGCCCGACCTCGCGCATCTGGCCGGATTGCTCCTCGCCGATGATGTTGCCGCCGCCGCGCAGGTCGAGATCCTGGCTGGCGATGTTGAACCCCGCCCCGAGCGCGTCGATGGACCCGAGCGCCTTCAACCGCCGCTCGGCGCTGGTGGTCAGCTTGGTGCGGGGCTTTGTCGTCAGGAACGCGTAGGCGCGTGTCTTGGAGCGGCCGACGCGGCCTCGGATCTGGTAGAGCTGGCTCAGGCCGAACATGTCGGCGCGCCAGATGACCATCGTGTTCGCGGTCGGGATGTCGATCCCAGACTCGATGATCGTCGTGGACAGGAGCACGTCGTACTTGCCGTCGTAGAAGGCGTTCATCCGGCTATCCAGATCGCCGGCGGCGAGCTGCCCGTGGGCGATGACGTAGGAAAGCTCCGGCAGCTGCTCGCGCAGGAAGGCCTCCATGTCGGGCAGGTCGGTGATGCGGGGCACCACGACGAAGGACTGCCCGCCCCGGTAATGCTCGCGGAGCAGCGCCTCGCGCACCTGCACGGTGTCGAACTCGGAGACGTAGGTGCGGATCGCCAGGCGGTCGACGGGCGGGGTGCCGATGATCGACAGGTCGCGCACGCCGGTGAGCGACATCTGCAACGTGCGGGGGATCGGCGTCGCCGAGAGCGTCAGGACGTGCACGTCGGAGCGCATCTCCTTCAGGCGCTCCTTGTGGCTCACGCCGAAATGCTGCTCCTCGTCGATGACCAGCAGGCCGAGCTCGGCGAAGCGCACGCCCTTGGCGAGAAGGGCGTGGGTGCCGATGGCGATGTCCACGGTGCCGTCGGCGATGCCCGCGCGGGTCTCGGCGGCCTGCTTGGCGGGCACGAAGCGCGACAACTGACGGACCACGATGGGCAGGCCGCGGAACCGGTCGGCGAAGGACTTGGCGTGCTGGCGGGCAAGAAGGGTGGTGGGCGCGACGACCGCCACCTGCTTGCCCGACGTGGCGGCGATGAAGGCGGCGCGCATCGCCACCTCGGTCTTGCCGAAGCCGACGTCGCCGACGACCAGCCGATCCATCGGATTGCCGGAGGCGAGGTCGGTCGCGACGTCCTCGATCGCCTGCATCTGATCGTCCGTCTCCTCGTAGGGGAAGCGGGCGGCGAAGGTCTCCCACATGTCGCGGGGCGGCTCGAGGATGGGGGCGCGGCGCAGCGCGCGCTCGGCCGCGATCCGCATCAGGCGCTCGGCGACCTGGCGGATGCGCTCCTTCAGGCGGGCCTTGCGGGCCTGCCACGCGCCGCCGCCGAGCTTGTCGAGCAGTCCCTCCTCCTGCCCGTAGCGCGACAGCAGCTCGACGTTCTCGACCGGCAGGAACAGCCGGTCGCCGCCGGCATATTCGAGCGCCAGGCATTCGTGCGGCGCGCCGGCGGCCGTGACCGTCTCGAACCCGGTGAAGCGGCCGACGCCGTGATCGACATGAACCACGAGGTCGCCCACCGACAGCGCCTGCGCCTCGGTCAGGAAGTTTTCGGCGCGGCGCTTCTTCTTCTTGCCGCGGATCAGCCGCTCGCCCAGCACGTCCTGCTCGGAGATGACGGTGAGCCGTGTCTTGCCGACCGGCCCCTCCCAGCCGCGGTCCAGCGCCCAGACGGCGAGCCCGACCTCGCCCTTCGCGATCTCGTCGAGGCGGCGGACGGCCTTCAGGCCGGTGACGCCCTGATCCTCGAGCAGGCCCTCGAGCCGCTCGCGCGCGCCGCCGGAATAGCTGGCGATCACCACGCCGCCGTCGCCGCGCTTGTCGGCGATATGGGCGGCCAGCGTCTCGAACAGGTTGACGTCCTCGAGCTGCCGCTCGGGCGCGAAGCTGCGGCCGATCCGCCCGCCGGCATCGATGACGCCCGGGCCGGGGGCGGTGGGCAGGGGCGACAGGTGCAGGACGCGGCGCCCCGCGAGCGCGGTCTCGAACGACGGCGGGTCGAGGTAGAGCGTTTCAGGGCGGGCGGGCTTGTAGACGCTGTCGACGCGACCCTTGGCCACCATCGCCTCGCGCCGGTTGTCGTACATGTCGGTGATCTGCGTCCACCGCTCGGCGTAATGCGCGAGCGAGGCCTCGTCGAAGAGGAAAGAGGCGCGGGGCAGGTAATCGGGCAGCGTTTCCAGCGTCTCGTGGAAGAAGGGCAGCCAGTGCTCCATGCCCTGCGCCTTCCGGCCGGCCGAGACCGCCTCGTAGAGCGGGTCGTCGGTGCCCGCCGCGCCGAACTCGATGCGGTAGGTCTGCCGGAAGCGTGTGATGGCCGGGCCGTCGAGGATGACCTCGGAGACGGGGGCAAGCTCGATCAGCTTGAGATGATCCGTCGTCCGCTGCGTGGCGGGATCGAACCGCCGCAGGCCGTCGAGCGTGTCGCCGAAAAGGTCGAGGCGGATCGGCTGCGGCTGGCCCGGCGGCCAGATGTCGATGATGCCGCCGCGGGGCGACCAGTCGCCGGGCTCCGTCACGGTGGGCGTCTGGGTGAAGCCCATGCGGACGAGGAAGTCGCGAAGCGCCTCCTCGTCGATGCGCTGATTCAGCCGGGCGGCGAAGCCCGTGCCCCTGAGCGTGGCGCGCGAGGGGATGCGCTGCGTGACGGAGGCGAGCGTCGTCAGGATCACGAAGGCGCCGTCGAGCCCGTGGGCCAGCGCGGTCAGCGTCGCCATCCGGGTCGCGGCGATCTCGGGCGCGGGCGAAAGACGGTCGTAGGGCAGGCAGTCCCAGGCGGGCACGCGCAGCACGGTGACGCCGGCCTGGTGCGCGCGAAGCGCGGCGGCCATCGCCTCCGCCCGCTTGTCGTCGCGCGCGACATGGACGACCGGCTGGCCCTTTTCGAGTTCCTTCAGGACGACATGCGCGTCGTAGCCCTCGGGCGCGCCGCCGACGCGGATGTGGCCCTGCGGCAAGGGGGAAGTGGCGTCCAGCATGGGGGATGCAGGTAACGACCAAGGTCGCGGTGTCAATGGCGCGGGTCGCGGCCCTCAGTATCCGAGGACGCTCACGTTCAGGTTCACCCACATCCCCCACATGGAGGTCACGAAGATCGACAGGATGCCGATCAGCTGGATCGTGCGCCGCGTGCGCCACAGAAGGTTGCCCAGATCGTTCACGTCCAGACCGGGCACGCGCCGCGCCGCGCGCAGCGTGATCCCGCCCACCAGCGTCATTGGGATCAGGAGGAGAAGCACGGCCTGCGCGAATTCCAGCCCGTAAAGAAACCCCGCCAGCGCCAGCGAGGTTATCGCGAAGCACAGGAGCGCCACGATGACGATGCCGGCACTGTCGGCGATGAAGGCGAGGCGGCGGGCATGGACGCGGGCAAGCGTCTTCATGTCGGCGAGCGCTTCCGTGTCGCCGGACGCGGCGCGGCGTACGAGGTCGAAGGGAACGCCCACGATCCAGTGCGAGGCGGTCGACCACAGCACCGCCAGCGCGATCCAGAACCACAGGTTCGAGAAGGACCGCAGGTCGATGGCCTCGAAGGCCAGTTCCAGAAATCGGAAATCCAACGCCCTCCGCCCCTCCCGATTGCTCCGTGCATGTCGCCCGCGCGAAGGCGGATTGGCAAGCATGCGCCGCTTGCGGGGGGCGGGCATCTGTCGCAAACGTGCATCATGTCCGCCGCCTTTCCCGCCTATCGTCCGCGCCGCCTGCGCCGAACGCCCGCGCTGCGCGCCCTGACGCGCGAGCATCGCCTTTCGACCGACGACCTGATCTGGCCGGTCTTCGTCTGCGACGGGGAGGGCGTCCGCCAGGAGGTGCCGTCGATGCCGGGCGTGATCCGCCGCTCGGTCGACCTGACGGCGGAGGCGGCCGCCGAGGCGCATGGCATGGGGATCCGGGCGATCTGCCTGTTCCCCTATACCGATCCGTCGCTGAAGACCGACGATTGCGCGGAGGCGTGGAACCCCGAGAACCTGTCGAACCGCGCGACGCGGGCGATCAAGCGGGCGGTGCCGGAGATCGCGGTGATGACCGACATCGCGCTCGACCCCTACAACGCGCTGGGTCACGACGGGATCGTGCGCGACGGCGCGATCGTCAACGACGAGAGCGTCGAGGCGCTGGTCCGCATGGCGATGGCGCAGGCCGAGGCGGGGGCAGACATCCTCGGGCCGTCGGACATGATGGACGGACGCATCGCCGCGATCCGCGGCGCGCTGGAGGCGGCGGGGCGGACCGACGTGACGATCATGTCCTACGCCGCCAAATACGCCTCGGCCTTCTACGGGCCGTTCCGCGACGCGGTCGGCGCGTCCGGCGCGCTCCGGGGCGACAAGAAGACCTACCAGCTCGACTTCGCGAATTCCGACGAGGGGCTGCGCTGCGTCGCGCGCGACCTCGGGGAGGGGGCGGACATGGTGATGGTCAAGCCCGGGATGCCGTATCTCGACCTTTGCCGCCGGGTGAAGGACGCTTTCGCCGTGCCGACCTATGCCTATCAGGTGTCCGGCGAATACGCGATGATCCGCGCGGCGGCCGGCAATGGCTGGATCGACGGCGAGCGGGCGATGATGGAAAGCCTGATGGCGTTCCGCCGGGCGGGCTGCGACGGGGTGCTGACCTATTTCGCGCCCGAGGCGGCGGCGCTGATCCGGGCGGGGTGGGAATAGCCGCCGGGTCCGGGGCGATCGCCGTTGCGCGGCGGGGCACGTCGCGACAGGAGGACGGCATGAGACCGCGATCCGATACGGCCCGCTTCGCCGCGCGGCTCCTCGTGCTCTGCGTGGTGGCGGGGCTTCTCCTGCCGCGCATGGGCGCCGCCCTCGCGGATGCGGCGGGGTTCCGTGCGGCCGTGATCTGCCGGGGCGACAGCATCGCGATCCTTCATGTCGGGTCGGACGGCGTGCCCGTGGAAACGGAGCTTTCCGATCACGGACCCTGCGCCGTGCCCGACCTCGTGCGCGGCAGGGCGGCCGTCGCGCCTGTCTGGCATCGCCTCGTTCCGGCCGAACGCCCGGCCATGCGGGCGGGCGCCACGCCGCGCGCCGCCCGCTGGCACGGCCCGCCGCCGAAGCGGGGGCCGCCCCGCCCCGTCTGATCCCCGCCGGGCGAAGCCCGGGCCGCTTTCACGACAGATCAGGACAAGACCATGAAACGCATCCTATTCCTTGCCGCCCTTCTGGGCGCACCCGCGTATGCGCAGGACGACGCGACCAGTTCCGTTGCCATAGCGCATCCCTTCGCCATCGAGACTGTGGGCAACGCGCCCGTCGGCGGCGGGTACATGACGATCAGGAATACCGGCCCGCGCGACGACCGGCTGCTCGCGGTCATCGTCGCGCCGGACGTGGCCGGCGACGCGCAACTGCACGAGATGGCGATGGAGGACGGCGTGATGCGGATGGGTCCGCTGGAGGGCGGCATACCGATTCCGGCCGGCGAAACGGTGACGCTGGCGCCCGGGGGGATGCACGTCATGTTCACGCAACTCGAAGTCGGGCTCAGGGCGGGAACGGAGATCCCCGCCACCCTGGTCTTCGAGGGAGCCGGGCCCGTGGAGATCGTCTTCGAGGTCGAGCCGCGGGGCGGCGCCGGCGGCCGCTCCGACCACTAGGCGGTGCGGGCCGGCGGATCGCCGGCCCGCATCCGTTCAGGCGCCGACGCCGATCGGGCAGGTGACGCCGGTACCGCCGACCCCGCAATAGCCCGCCGGATTCTTCGACAGGTATTGCTGGTGGTAGTCCTCGGCGTGGTAGAAGGCCGGGGCGTCGACGATCTCGGTGGTGATCTCGCCGTAGCCAGCCCCCTTCAGGCGCGTCTGGAACGCGTCGCGGCTGGCTTCCGCGGCGGTCTTCTGCCCGGCTGTGTAGGTATAGATGCCGGAGCGGTACTGCGTGCCCATGTCGTTGCCCTGGCGCATGCCCTGCGTCGGGTCGTGGCCTTCCCAGAAGGTGCGCAGCAGATCCTCGTAGCTGATCCGCTCGGGATCGTAGATCACGCGCACGACCTCGTTGTGGCCGGTCCGGCCTGAGCAGACCTCGTCGTAGGTGGCGTTCGGCGTGTAGCCGCCGGCATAGCCCACGAGAGTCATATGCACGCCGGGCAGCTTCCAGAACATGCGCTCCACGCCCCAGAAGCAGCCCATGCCGAACATCGCCTCGGCCATACCGTCCGGCACGTCGTTCGAAAGCGGCGTGCCGTAGACATGGTGGGTCTTTGCGGTCGGGAGCGGGGCGTCGCGGCCGGGCAGGGCGTCGTCGCGGGCGACCATCTCGGATTTCTTGCGCAGCAGGTTGAACATCGGCTCTCTCCTTGTCGGCCCTGAATATAGGTTCCGGCGGCGCGTCTTACAGGGGGCACGGGACGGCCCGTGCGGGGCCGGGCGGCTTCGATTGCGCCGGGTCGCCCGCCCGGACGGCTCAACTCGCCAGCACGTTGCGGAACTGCCAGGGATCGCTTTCGTCGATATCCTCGGGGAAGTGCTGCCAGCGGTCCTGGAGCGGGGTCCAGTCGGTGTAATGCGCCTCGACGGGCCCGAGATAGGGGGTCTGGATTTCGAGGCAGCGCGCGTGGTTCATTTCGTCGGTCTCGACGATGCCCGCCTCCGGGTTCTCGAGCGCCCAGACCATGCCCGCCAGCACGGCGGAGGTGACCTGAAGCCCGGTCGCGTTCTGGTCGGGGGCAAGGCGCTTCGTTTCCTCGTTCGACAGGCGCGAGCCGTACCAGAGGGCGTTCTTCGCGTGACCGAAGAGAAGCACGCCCAGCTCGTCCACGCCCTCCACGATCTCGTCCTCGGTCAGGATGTGGTGGTCGGCCTGCGTCACGCCGGCGCCGAACATCTCGTGCAGCGACAGGACGGCATCGTCGCAGGGGTGGTAGGCGTAGTGGCAGGTCGGGCGGAACTCCGGTCCCGGACCTTCCCCGACCGTGTAGTAATCGGCGATGGAGATCGCCTCGTTGTGGGTCACGAGATAGCCGAATTGCGGCCCCGGCGTCGGACACCAGCTATGGACGCGGGTGATCGCGCCGGGCCGGTTCAGCCAGATCGCCGACTGGCAGCCGGAGCCGTGGCGGCGGGCGTTCTCCGGGAACCAGGTCTCGTGCGTGCCCCAGCCGAGCTCGGCGGGCTGGAACCCCTCGGCGATGAAGCCCTCGACCGACCAGGTGTTGACGAAGACGTCGCGGGGACGCGGAAGGCGGCGCGCCTGCGTGTCGCGCTCGGCGATGTGGACGCCCTTGACGTCGAGCGACTGCATGAGCCGGGCCCAGCCCTCGCGGGAGGCGGGCGCGGTCGCGTCGGCGCCGGTATCCTCCGCCAGCCGCAGAAGCGCGGCCTTCACGAACCACGACACCATGCCGGGATTGGCACCGCAGCAGGAGACGGCGGTGGTGCCGCCCGGGTTCCAGGCCTTCTCGTCGCGCACGGCCTGACGCAGCGCGTAGTTCGTGCGGGCGGCGTTGTCGTCGGTGTCGAAATAGAACCCCGCCCAGGGTTCGATCACGGTGTCGATATAAGGCACGCGGAGTTCGCGGCAGTACCGCATCAGGTCGAGCGAGGACGTGTCGACCGAGAGGTTGACGCAGAAGCCCCGTCCGGGGGTCAGAAGCTCGCCCAGAACCTCGCGGTAATTGTCGGGCGTCAGCGCGACCTGCCGGTGGGCGATGCCGCGGTCGTCGAGATGGGCGGAAGCGCGGTCGGAGGGGTCGATCACGGTGAGTTGCGCCGGGTCGTAGTGGAAATGCCGCTCGATGAGCGGCAACGTGCCACGGCCGATCGAGCCGAACCCGATCATGACGATGGCGCCGTCGATCCGGGCGTGGATGGGGTGGGTCATCGGCAAGTCCTTTCGTTTCGGCGCCTTGTAGTGGCGTGGGCGTCGTGTCTCCAGTATCGTTCCGACCGGAACGGGCGGGGCCCGCCGCAATCGCCGGGTGTTTGTCCGGGTCGGCCGCTCTGCGGGGGGATTGACGGCGCGGCGCGCGCAGCCACCCTTAGGGCATCGCGGGCTCCGTGAACAATCGCGGCGGTGTCGAGGGTCGGGGGAGACGGATGGGCAAGGCGGTCGGAGATCGGATTCGGGGAGGCGGCGGCGTGCCCTCGACCTCCTCCGATCTGCCCTACGATCCGGGGCATTGGGAGCAGCGTCTCGAGAAGGCGCGGGCCGAACGCGCCGAGGTGCTTCGTCGCCGCCGGAAGGAGGCGGGAGACGAGGAAGCGCCCGCCCCGGGCGAACCCGCGCCCGAAGCCGAACGGCCCGATCCCGTCGCGCGCGTCCTGCGTGCGCCGACGGGGACGCGGCCGGTGCCGGCACCGCCGCCGCCCGTCGTCGATCCGGCCGAGCGTCCGGTGCGCGCGACCGAGCGGCGCTGGAAGGTCATCGCCTTCGGTTGCCTCGGGCTCGCGCTTCTTTGCATCGGCATCGCCATCGGCGCGATCATGGCGGGCCGGCTCGAACCGGTGGCGGAGGCGCCTGCGACTCGGACGATCACGGTGGAGACGGGGCCTGTACCCTCTGCCGATCCCGTCGCCGCAGCTTCGGTCGAGCCCCCGTCGCCGAGCGTCGCGGACCCGTTGGCCGAGGCGGCTCTTGCCCGGCCCGCCGAGCCCGAACCGGAGGAGGGGGTGGCCTCCGCGCCCGAACCGGCGGACGCCGATCCGGCGGCGTCGTCCGAGTTGCAGGCGGACGTGGTCGAGGACGCGACCGCACCGTCTCCGGATTCGGCGGACGAGGACGCAGCGGGCATCGAGATCGTCGTCGAGCCGGAGGCCGGGCCGGAAGCGCAGAGGGCGACGGACGGGACCGCGACGATCGTTGCGGAGGAGGTTGCGCCCGGGGCGGATGTCGCCGCGATGGACGCCGGAATCGACGCCTTGGAGGAGGCGGCGCGGTCGGGCCTGAGGCTGGTCGTGCACGCCCCGCCCAGCGTCGGGACCGAGGGCCGGAACGCCGTCTCGGATGCGCTGCAATCCGCGGACCTTCCGGTCGCCGATCCGATCACGGTGAACCTCACGATCAGCGAGACTCATCTTCGCTTCTATCACGAAGAGGATCGCGCCGCGGCGCAGGCGATCGCCGGACTTCTCGACATTCGGGCGCGGGACTTCACGAGCTACCGGCCGACTCCGCAGGACCGAATCGTCGAGATCTGGATGGAGGGGCGGGGGACGCGCGGCGGACGCCGCACCGCGCAGCCGTCGGGCCGGGCGCCGCAACTGCCCGAGCTCGTCGACCGGATCTCCCGGATACTGCGCGACCGCCTGCAATAGGCGCCGCATGCAAGAAGGGCCGCCCCGGCGGGACGGCCCTCCGCTGTCACGAGATCGCGCGGATCAGTTCTGCGCGTAATATTCGATGACGAGGTTCGGCTCCATCACCACCGCATAGGGCACGTCCGAAAGACCGGGCGTCCGCACGAAGGTGGCGGTCATCTTGGAATGGTCCGCCTCAAGGTAGTCCGGCACGTCGCGCTCCGCCAGGCCAACGGATTCGAGCACGACCGCGAGCTGCTTGGACTTGTCGCGGACGGCGATCACGTCGCCCTCCTTGACGCTGTAGGAGGGAATGTTCACGCGCTGACCGTTCACGGTGACGTGGCCGTGGTTCACGAACTGGCGGGCGGCGAAGATGGTCGCCACGAACTTGGCGCGATAGACCACCGCATCGAGGCGCCGCTCCAGCAGGCCGATGAGCTGCTCGCCCGTATCGCCGCGCTGACGCTCGGCCTCGGCGAAGATGCGGCGGAACTGCTTTTCGGTCAGGTCGCCGTAATGGCCCTTCAGCTTCTGCTTGGCGCGAAGTTGAAGGCCGAAGTCGGACATCTTGCCCTTGCGGCGCTGGCCGTGCTGGCCGGGGCCGTATTCGCGGCGGTTGACCGGGCTCTTCGCGCGGCCCCAGATATTTTCGCCCATGCGGCGGTCGAGCTTGTACTTGGCAGAGGTGCGTTTGGTCACCGTCTGATCTCCTTCGTCGGAACCCCTCGCGGGGCGGGAAGGGCGTTGTCCTCTGACATGCGAACATGTCCGACAGGCATCCCCTCGCGGGGGCCACCAACACCAATGGAAGCCGCCCATTATGCGGCGGATCGGATGCTGTCAACCGGACAGCAGGATGCAACGCGGGCCGACGGGCGGACAGGTCGAAGCCGTCCGCCCGGGCCTGTAGATAGATGATGCAACGACGCCATGACCCGCATGCCGAAGGCACCCCTGCCTCTGGGTTACCGTCTGTTATTATTTCGTATTTCCGGTCACTGCCCGACCGTTGAGATTTGATAGCCCATCGCCGATTCATGCGTCAAATAGTGATTCGTCGTTACTTCGGGTAATCCCCGATGCGACCGGCTGCCGCGGACGTGACGGCGAGCGCGTCGGTCCGGAACCCGTTGAATTCGAGGACGGCGAGCGCGGCCCGCCAACGGTCTTCCGCAACGTAAGGTTGTCGGTCGAGAATGCGCGCGATTCCGCCGTCGGGGCTCGCCAGGATCGCGGTGCGGCCGTCGGCGTCGATCCAAAGCACCCAGAGTTCCGTTCCGTCCGACAAAGCGAGGCGGCCCGGCCCGACAAGCCGCGCGACCCGGCGCCGGCGACCGTCGACGCAGGTTTCGGCGAGACGGAGGCGATGGCCGGCCATGCCCGCGTCCAGCAGGGGGCAGGCGACGGCGCCTTCGAGCCGCGCGATCTCGTGCCAGCGTCCGGCGAAGCGGGCAGCGTCGAAATCCGCTTTGGAAGCGATGGTGACGGCGGGATCGCGGAACGTCTGCACCGGCGTTGACGGGGTGCAGGCGGTCAGCGCGACCAGAAGAACGAGGGCGCGCATGCTCAGCGCGGCATCGGGATCTCGACCATCGGCAGACCGGCAAGGATGGCGCGGGCGCCCTTGTCCATCAGAGCGGCCAGCGCGCGGTCGCGCGAGCGCAGCCCGCCGGTATAGGTGCCGTAGGCGGGCAGGATCAGCCGCCGGTCGTCGCGCAGGAAGCAGGGCCGCGAGATCGCCCGGCCGCGGATGCGGAGCGACGCCTTCGGGTGATAGTGGCCCGAGACCTCGAAAGTGCCGTCGTCGGTCGCGATGTGCCGGAAGGTCATCGGCCCGCAAGCCACCCCCTCCGCCGCATGGCCGCCCAGCCCCGTAGGTCCCGGGTCATGGTTGCCCGTGACCCAGGTCCAGTCGCGCCCGGCGACGAGGCGGTCGAGCCAGTCGCGGAAGGCGGGGGCCAGCCCATCGGCCGCGGCCATGTCGTCGAAGCTGTCGCCGAGCGAGATCACGGCGGCGGGGTCGGTTTCGTGGATGTCCGCCTCGAGCCGGGTCAGCGTATCCACCACCTCGTAGGGCGGCAGGAGCGCGCCACCGTGGCGCGCGATCCGCTCGGACTTGCCCAGATGCAGGTCGCTCACCACCAGAAGACGCGCGGCCGGCCAGTGCAGCGCGCCGGAGGGGCGTGCGATCAGCCGTTCGCCGGCGAAGGTGAAGGTATGGCCGTTCCCCATGTGTTCGGGGTGGATCACGAGGGCCGGTCGGGCGCAAGAGGCCGGACGCTCAGTCCGGCGCGAGCCCCGCCTCCGCGAGCAACCTGGCGGCCTCCTCCTCGATCAGGCGGGACTCGGCGCGGCCCTTGATCGGGACGATGCCGCGCTCGAGGAAGAGCGGCGCGGCGAGGGGGGTGACGCGGTCGAGGTCGATCTGGTCGATGCGGTCGCCCACCGTCTCGAGCAGAAGCTCCACCCGCCCGAAGTCGATGTGGCCGCGCATCGCCTCCTCCTCGGTGATCTTCAGCATCAGATGCTCCG
The DNA here is from genome assembly GCF_947494025.1 of uncultured Jannaschia sp. GTDB lineage: Bacteria > Pseudomonadota > Alphaproteobacteria > Rhodobacterales > Rhodobacteraceae > Jannaschia. The sequence continues at coordinate 283,084 of NZ_CANLTQ010000001.1, read as the reverse complement.
GGTCGTAGCGGTGGAGCGTGTCGTAAAGGATGTCCGAGGAGAAGGTCGCCTGCTTGCCCGAGGATCGCTTGCCCGGGAAGTTCCGGTCGATCAGCCCGGCGACGATGGCGGCGTTGCGGAAGGTGCGCTTCATCACCGCGTTGCCCCGGAGCCAGGATTCGAGCGCGTCCCGCACCCCCTCGTGATGCATGAAGCGGGCCACGTCGGGAACCGGCCGCAACCCGGAGATCAGGGCGGCGTAGTCCGAGCAGACGAAGGAGAGCGGCTCCAGCCCCGCCTCCTCCATTCCCTTGGTGATGAGCAATGCGAGCGTCTGGTGCGCGTTTCGCCCCGCGAAGCCGTAGAGGCAGACATGGTGGCGGCCGTCGCGCGGGAAGGTCTCGATCAAAAGGCGGCCGGGCTCGGGCATGCGCGAGTCGCGGCGCTGCAGGTCGAGCCAGTCGCGGGTATGGGCGGGAAAGGCGGAATAGTCGCCCTCGTGCAGGATGCGTTGAATGCGCTCGGCCAGCTGCACCGAGGTCGTCCACTTGTAGCCGATATAGGTGGCGATCCGCGGCTCCTTCTCGGGCCGGGGGGAGACCTCGACGATCATCTCGCGCATGGTCTCGAAGCGTACGACCTGGCCGCCCATCAGGAACGTGTCGCCGGCGGAGAGCGTGTTCGCGAACCCCTCCTCGATCTCGCCCAGGGGCATGCCGCCCCGGCCCTTCATGCGGACCTTCAGGTTGTCGGTGTCGATGATCGTGCCGATGTTCATGCGGATCTGGCGCGCCGCGCGCGGGTCGCGCAGGCCCCACAGGCCGGGCGCGCGTTCCTTCAGCCGCTGGTAACGGTCGTAGGCGCGCAGCGCGTAGCCGCCCGTGGCGACGAAATCGAGGCATTCTTCGAAGGCCGCGCGGGACAGCGCGGCGAAAGGCCCGACGGACCGCACCTCCGCGAAAAGCGTGTCGGCCTCGAAATCTCCGGCGCAGGCGACGATGGCGATGTGCTGGCAGAGCACGTCGCGCGGCCCGTCGAGCCGCAGGTCGCCGTCGAGGTCGCCCTCGCGCACCGCCTGGAGCGCGGCCACGCATTCCACCACCTCGAAGCGGTTGGCGGGGACGAGGCGGGCCTTGGATGGCGCGTTGTAACGGTGGTTGGCGCGGCCGATCCGCTGAACGAGGTTCTTGACCTTCTTCGGCGCACCGATCTGAATCACGAGGTCGACGTCGCCCCAGTCGATCCCCAGGTCGAGGCTGCCGGTCGCGACGATGGCCTTCAGCTCGCCCCGGACCATCGCCGCCTCCACCCGCTGCCGCGCCTCCTTGGAAAGCGCCCCGTGATGGATGCCGATGGGCAGGTCGTCCTCGTTGGCGAGCCAAAGGTTGTGAAAGAAGATTTCCGCCTGCGCGCGGGTATTGTGGAAGACGAGCGTGGTGGTGTGGCGCGCGATCTCGCGGAGCACGTCCGGGATGGCGTAGCGGCCCCCGGATCCGGCCCAGGGCGGCGCCTCCGTCGTGGGCAGAATGTCGATGTCGGGGGCGGGGCCCGGATCGGCATGCAGGATCGGGCAGGGATCGGGATGACGCGCAAGGTAATGCGCGATCACGCCCGGGTCGTCCACCGTGGCCGAGAGGCCCACGCGCCGCAGGCCGGGCGCGATCGTCTGGAGGCGCGACAGCGCGAGCATCAGCTGGTCGCCGCGCTTGTTCTCGGCGAGCGCGTGGATCTCGTCCACGACGATGCGCTTCAACCCGGCGAAGGTGCGGTGCGCGTCCGGATAGCTGATCATCAGCGCCAGCGATTCCGGCGTCGTCAGCAGGATGTGCGGCGGGTCGGCGCGTTGCCGCTTGCGGACGGTCTGCGAGGTGTCGCCGGTCCGGTCCTCGACCCGGATGGGCAGGTTCGCCTCCTCGATTGGGGTGCGGAGGTTGCGTTTGATGTCGTTGGCGAGTGCCTTGAGCGGGCTGACATAAAGCGTGTGCAGGCCCTCGTGTCCGCTCTCGGCGAGCTCCGTCAGGGTCGGCAGGAACCCGGCCAGCGTCTTGCCGCCGCCCGTGGGCGCGATGAGCAGGAGCGAGGGCGCGTCGGCGCGCGCCAGCATCTCCCGCTGGTGGGGGTGCAGCACCCAATGGCGGCGCGCGAAGAAATCGGCGAGCGGGGCAGGCAGGTCCGGGGGGGCGGGAGCGTCCATCGGGTCTAGCCTAGCGCCGCCGCCGGGTGGGGGAAGGCCTCGGCGACGGGTCCGTTCGGCGCGGAGGACGTCGGCAAGGCGCGCGAGGGTCAGCGCTTCGAGGCTGCGCGGCGGTGCGGGGGCGGACAGGCCGACGTCGGCGGGAGCGAGACGCAGGATCATCCGGCGGCGCTCCGGACGACTCCCCCCCTCGGTAGCCGCCGGGGCGTTCAGATTCCCTGAGGTCTCAGCCGGTCGCCGCGAGGCCCAGATAGACGAGCTGCGTCGCGGCGAGCGCGATCCCCATCGGGAAGTCCTTTGGCTCCGACCAGCTCTTCCAGTGCGGAACGCGGTCGCGGATCGCCGGGACGCGGCGAACGAGGCGATGCAGGAGCCAGGTGACCGGAAGGAGCGCGGCGAAGAGGATAAGAACCTCCCCCAGATCGGGCCACGCGACGAAGGGGGCCATCGCCGCCGCGAACTTCGCGTCGCCGGCCCCGAAGGCGCGCAGGGTCGAAAGCAGGAACCCGGTAATGAGGACGACGACGAAATGCGCGCAGCGCCAGAAGTATTCGCCCACGGGCAGCAGAAAGAGCCCCGCCACCACGAAGACAGCGAGCAGCGCCAGCACCGCCTCGTTGCGGATCTTCATCGCGCTCAGGTCGGTATAGGCGACCCAGAGGCAGATCGGCATCGACAGAAGGCCGAACACCGCGCCCTGCAGCGGCGTGGTCTCGAGGGTCGCGACGAGCGGGTCCACGGTGTCAGACGTCCAGCGCCCGAAGCGCGCGGGCGGTCGCCTCGAACTGGCGCGGATGCGTGCCGATCGCATCGGCGCGGAGAACACACCCGGCATCGAAGTCGCCTTGTCGGGTCGCGGTCAGCGCGGCGGTGTGGAGTGGCTGCGCCCGCGCTTCCTGCCTCATCGAGACCACGCAGAGCGCGAAGCCGCGGCGAACGGCACGGGCGGGGATGAGGTCGTCGTTCGTGGTGAAAAGCGACGGGTCGTGGTTGATCGCGTTGGTGGAAAGGTGCTCGGCCTCCGCGGCCTGCGCGCTCGCCACGGCGTGGGACATGCCGGGCTCCCCCGGTCGGCCGCAGACAGCAAGCGCGAGCGCGCCTTTGAGGAGGATCGGCATGACACGGCAACGTATGGTCGCGTCCTTTCCACCCGGCTCCCTTCGTTTCGTGCGAGCTCCGCCGGGCAGGAACGGAACATAGGTTCCTTCGCGCCGCAGCGAGAGGCTGACGGCGTCTTCCTGCCGCAAATCGTAGACGACCCGTACGAGCCTATCACCGGCAAAGCGCGCCTCCGGCAGAAGAACGAGCTCGAACGATCGGCTCGTCGGGCCGCAGTTCGCGCAGACGCTCCTTGAGCTCGGCGAGGTCCGGGGTGACCTGCACCTCGACATTCGCGATCGGCCGCCCATCGAGGCCGGGCCGCGTCACCGTCGTCCGCCCGGGCTGCTTGCCCGGTACGGAGACGATGCGTGCCGACAGAGTCGCGATGTCGGCGATCCGGGGAGCGTTCGAGCGCATGGCAACATGGCTCGAAGCGGCCCTTTTCGGCCGTGACGGCGAAACCCGCGCGCCCGTGATCGCACGGAATGAGATGTCCGCCGACGATGCGCGTATCCGATCCCTGTCGTGACCGTGCCGCGCGAATGCGGCGCGGTCCGGTCCTCGTGCCTGAATGTGGCGGGAGGATGGTTCGGGGTGTGACGTGCCGACTGCCTCGATTTCGACGGGAGTGTCGTGGCGCGTTACGGAGTGAGAGGACGCGGAACCGCCGGTCCGGTCTCGGTCGCGACGACGCGTTCCTGACTTGGACGCGCCTCCATGCGGGCCTTGAAGTTCTCGTCGAGCCCCTTCGAGATCACGCCCGTCACCGCAAGACCCAGGCCCACGAGGGCGGCCGAGAGGATCACCCAGTCGATCGTCACGGCGCCGCGCTCGGCGGTCAGAAAGGCACGGATGGCGTTGGTCATGGCTCGGTTCCCCTGCTGAAGCTGGCGCGCCGGCGCGAGTCGCGAACGGCTCCGAAAAGCTTGGCGGGGAAAGGCGGCAGGAATGCGTCAAGTTTAGGCGAATGCGAAGCGCCTGCGGCAGGATGGCCACAACCGGACGCGGAAACGCCCAGTGGCTGAGGCTTCGAGGGGCTGAAGCGCCGACTCCGATGACGCCCATTTCTTCAGTTCAGTTGCCGGGACCCTTGGTGAAGTCCTTGTCGCCTGCGGCAACCCGATCCGTTTCCAGCTCTGTCTTCAGCTCAATGGTCAGATTTCCGACGTCGGTCGAAACGACGCCCATCACGGCGAGTCCGAGCCCGACAAGGGCGGCGGTCAGGACGACCCAGTCGATGGACACGGCCCCGTCCTCGGCGTGCAGGAAGGTCTTGATCGAATTCGGCATGTCAAATGGTCCTCGGTTCATTGTCCGTCGGGCAATAGCCCGCTCGATGCGACCGGTCTGACAGGGGAATGCGGCGCAATCTGGATGGGGGCCGGACGGCCGGATGGCCCGTGCCGGCTGTTCATCGCGAATTGTCGGGATCGACGCCTGTCACCGGGCGGTTCCGGGCCGGAACGGAGTAGGGACCGCGCCTGCCAGCGCGGCCCCCTGTCCCTCGGTCCATGGACCGTGGATGCGGTTACGTTTCCCGTTCGGTCCGCTTCGCCAGCTGGCGCCGCGTGAACTGCTCGATTGCCACATGTGATGCCCGGATGATCCGGTGCTTGTTGATCCTCGGCCTCGGGGCGGTCTGCCATCGTCCCGTGCCCGGGATGCCTTCATGTCTGGGCGGTAAATGCGGCAGGATCGTGTCCAATTCGGCATAAATTTGCGGTGCCGTACAAGGCATTCAATTGTCGGAGGTTTTATCCGGCCTCCAACCGCGGCGCCTGCGTTCCGGATGCGCGGTTTGGCGGCGGCATGGCGAACATGTCACAGGGAAGCGCCCGCGTCCCAAGCGGTGGCTGACCCCGAGAGGCGGAAGATGCGGGGCATCGAATATCTCCCTTCCGGATCGAATCGGCGCCGCCGCGCTTGGCGGAGACCGGAGACCGGTTCTTGTCCGCTGTCTCGCCCGCCTCGACGCCGCTTCTCGGGCGCTTCCAGATGGTGTCTGCGTTCGCCGGAAGGCCGGCGGCGGCGAGCGGCGTGGCTGCGCTCTCCTCATCACGCTTATCGCCATGGGCTCTGCAAGCCGCACCGGCGCCGTCTCAAGCCCGGGCTCATGCAGCTCGTTCCCATCGCCGCCCGGTTCGGCGTCGCCGATGCACGCGATCCCGTTCAGAACATCCGGGACGGCGTGGCCTGTCTCGACTGGCTCGTGGGCGCTTTCGGCGGCGACCCGATCCCCGCGTGCCCAAGCTACAATGCCGGGGGGTACGGTGCAGCGGCATGGGCGCGTCGCCCTGTTCGGAAACGCGGTTCTACGTATCGACGGTGCTTGCCGCATGGAACGTGGCCAGGCTTTCGTGCTGCCCGCCGCCCGAGATGCCGGGCGGCGGCTGCGACTTCGACCTGTCGCGGGCCGACAGCTAGGCGACCAGCGTCGCCTCGGTGAGGTCGCGGAGCTCCTGTTCGGAGACGCCGGGGGCGAGTTCGACGATGCGCAGGCCGCCGTCGACCACGTCGAGCACGCCGAGATTGGTGATGATGCGGTCCACCACGCCCGCGCCCGTCAGCGGCAGGGTGCACGCGCGCAGCACCTTCGACTCGCCGGCCTTGTTGGCGTGGTCCATTACCACCACGACGCGGCCCACCCCCGCGACGAGGTCCATCGCGCCGCCCATTCCCTTCACCAGCTTGCCGGGGATCATCCAGTTCGCGAGGTCGCCGTTCTCGGCCACCTCCATCGCGCCCAGGATCGCCATCGCGATCTTGCCGCCCCGGATCATGCCGAAGCTCGTCGCGCTGTCGAAATAGGCAGTCTTGGGAAGTTCGGTGATGGTCTGCTTGCCGGCATTGATGAGGTCCGCGTCCTCCTCGCCCTCGATGGGGAAGGGGCCCATGCCCAGCATCCCGTTCTCGGATTGCAGCGTCACCTCGATCCCCTCGGGCACATGATTCGACACCATGGTCGGAATGCCGATACCCAGATTGACATACATGCCGTCCTCGAGCTCCTGCGCGGCGCGGGCGGCCATCTGATCGCGGGTCCAGGGCATCACACAGCCTCCTTCTGGCGGACGGTCCGCTGTTCGATGCGCTTCTCGTGCGCGCCCTGGATCAGACGGTGCACGTAGATGCCGGGCAGGTGGATCGCGTCGGGATCGAGCGAGCCACGTGGCACGATCTCTTCCACCTCGGCCACGCAGACCTTGCCGCACATCGCCGCGGGTGGATTGAAGTTCCGCGCCGTCTTGCGGAACACGAGGTTGCCGGTGTCGTCGGCACGCCAGGCCTTCACGATCGAGAGGTCCGCGACGAGGGCCCGCTCGAGGATGTAGGTTTCGCCGTCGAAATCCTTGTGCTCCTTGCCTTCGGCCACGATCGTGCCGACGCCGGTCTTGGTGTAGAAGCCCGGGATGCCGCAGCCGCCCGCGCGCATCCGCTCGGCCAGCGTGCCCTGAGGGTTGAACTCCAGATCGAGCTCGCCGCCGAGATACTGGCGCATGAACTCCTTGTTCTCCCCGACATAGGAGGAAATCATCTTCCTGACCTGCCGCGTCTGCAGCAGGATGCCGATGCCGAAATCGTCGACGCCCGCATTGTTGGACGCGAAGGTCAGGTCCTTCGTCCCCGCCCGCCGGATCGCCTCGAGCAGCAGTTCCGGAATGCCGCACAGCCCGAACCCCCCCGCCGCGATGAACATCCCGTCATGCAGCAGACCGTCCAGTGCGGAGGCCGCGTCGTCGTAGATCTTCTTCATGCGTATCCCCAGCGTCCCGAACGCGATCGAGTAAGGCGATATTGTCATTGGGTGTCAAATGGCAAACATCGGCCAGCAGGAACGGTCTAGGCCTGACGCCAGTCTGAATTGTCGCTAACGCTTGCTCATGACCGACTTTCTGCCAAACGCCGATTTGCGAAGCCGCCTGGCCGCGCACCCGATCCACGATCTGCCGCGCGTGCCGGGAGCCTTCATGTTCGACCGCTGGCATCGGGACCGCTTTGCACTGGCCGGATATCGCACCGAAGCGATCAAGTTCGTGCGTGCCTTTCGAAATGGTGGCAATCCTGCGAGAATGATCGTCTACGGTCGACCAAGGTCGGGTACGACCGTGCTGGGCTCGCTGCTGGGTCAGATCGACGGCGTACATGATGCTGGCGAGCGACTCCATAACGGCGTTTTCTCGCCCATCGGTATTCTCGAAAAGTCTGCCCGTACCTGCGGCGCTCGGGCCTTCATAGCAAAGCTTCTGACCTACCAGTTGCTCGAGGTACAAGCGATCCGCGATCCGCTCCAGTTTTTCGAGCGCTTGGTCGACCTCGGATACGAAATCGTGCACCTGCGCCGGGAGACCTACCCGCAAGCCTTGTCGCTCTGCAAAGCGCGTGTTTCAGGAATCTATTTTGATCAGGACGGAACGCTCTCGGCAGGTGCTCCGCGTGAATTACAGGTCGATCCGGTTGCCTTCGAGGCTCAAATCCGTCGCAGCGCTGCGATGTTGGACTACGAAGACATGCTGATGTCGGGCGTGCCGCATCACGTCGTCCAATACGAGAAGGATCTTCAGGATCCGGATCGCCACCAAGCACTTATCGACCGGCTCTGTGACGTTCTGAGGTTGCCGACACAACCTGTCAAAGCGCGGATGAGGCGTACCGGCGGCAAGTCCGGCACGCTGCGCGTCGTGAACGAAAACGAGCTTGACGCTCATCTGCGCGCAGTCGGTCTGGCCACGGAGATCCGGTCCTGACCGCTACGGTCGACATCGCATCTAACGGCAATCTGTCAGACGTCTCTGTTGTCGACTCAAGATATCGCCCCTTGGCGCGTTCCTCATGTTTGTCCAGGTGCGCCTCTCGAAGGGGCTACCGGCTTTCGATCGGGCCGCGCCTCGGCCATCCCGTCGATCAGGCCGCTGGCGAAGGCCTTGAAAGCGGGGCCGGGCTGGCGGGCGGCGAAGGTCGCGGCGAAGGGGTCGGGCGCGACGATCTCGCTGCCGGCAAGGCGCGCGAGCACGGCGTGGCCGCAGAACGGCACGTAGACCTCCGAGTAGCCGCCCTCATGCGCCATGACCACGCGTCCGCCGCAGATGTCGTCCGCGAGCGCCATGATCTGCGCCGTCATCGCGTCGAAGGTCTCCGCCGTAGCGAGCATCCGGCTGAGCGGGTCGAGCGCGGCGGCGTCGAAGCCGCAGGCGACGACGATCGCCTCGGGTTCGTGCGCGCGGATCGCGGGGAGGATCAGTCGTTCCATCGCCTCGAGATAGGTCGCGTGGCCGGCGCCGGCGGGCAGCGGGACGTTCAGGTTGGCGGTCGCATCGGTGTCGAACCCGCCGGTGTCGAGCGGATAGTTCCGCTCCTGGTGGATCGAGATCGTCAGCACGTCCGGATTGTCCCCGAAGATCGCCTCCGTCCCGTTGCCGTGATGTACGTCCCAGTCGAGTACGGCGATCCGGCGGCATTGGCCGCGCGCCTGCGACCGTCGGATCGCGAGCGCGACGTTGGCCAGAAGGCAGAAGCCGTTCGCCCAGTCCGGCAGGCAATGGTGTCCCGGCGGCCGGCTGAGCGCGTAGGCGTTGTCGAGCTCCCCGGCAAGCACCGCGTCCAGAGCCTCCGTCACAAGCCCGGCGGAAAGCCGCGCGATGTCGTAGCCGCCCGGCCCGAACGGCGCGCGCAGGCCGATCTCGCCGCCGCCCGCCGCCGAGGCATCCGCAAAGGCGTCGAGGTAATGTGCCGGGTGCACGCGCAGCAGGTCTTCCCGGTCGAGCGGCGCGGCCGTCCGCACGTCGAGCGCGTCCATGAGGCCCGTGACCCGCATCAGGTTCACCAGCCGCCGCTTCGTCTCGGGATCCTCGGGCAGGCCGCCCCCGCCGGCGATGGGCTGCACCAGCCCGCCGACCGGGGCCATGTGCGCGTAGTTGCCGCCGCCGTGCCAGAGGCAGCGTTCGTCGTGGAAGAAGCCGGTCGCCATCCCCTCAAAGCTCCGGATAGACGGGGAAGCGGTCGCAGAGCGCCTGCACCTTCGCCTTTACGCCGGCCTCGATCTCGCCGTTGCCGTCGGGCCCGTTCCTGGCGAGCCCGTCCACCACTTCGACGATCAGGTCGCCGACCTGCCGGAACTCCGCCTCGCCGAAGCCGCGCGTCGTGCCGGCGGGGGTGCCGAGGCGGATGCCGCTCGTCACCGTGGGCTTTTCATCATCAAAGGGAATGCCGTTCTTGTTGCACGTGATGTGCGCCCGGCCGAGCGCCTTCTCGGTCTCGTTGCCCTTCACGCCCTTCGGCCGCAGATCGACCAGCATCAGGTGCGTGTCGGTGCCGCCGGTGACGATGTCGAGCCCGCCGCGCATGAGCTGGTCGGCCATGGCCTTCGCGTTGGCGATCACCTGCGCCTGATAGTCCCGGAACCCGGGCCGCAGCGCCTCGCCGAAGGCCACCGCCTTGCCGGCGATCACGTGCATCAGCGGCCCGCCCTGGATGCCCGGGAAGATGGCCGAGTTCACCTTCTTAGCGATCGCTTCGTCGTCGGTCAGGATCATGCCGCCGCGCGGGCCGCGGAGCGTCTTGTGCGTCGTGGTCGTGGCGACATGCGCGTGGGGGAAGGGGGAGGGGTAATGGCCGGACGCCACGAGCCCCGCGATATGCGCCATGTCCACGAGAAGATAGGCGCCCACCTCGTCGGCGACCGCGCGCATCTTCGCGAAGTCGATGATCCGCGGAATGGCCGAGCCGCCGGCGATAACGAGCTTGGGTTTGTGCTCGAGCGCGAGCTTTCGGACCTGATCGTAGTCGAGCTCCATGTCCTGCCGGCGGACGCCGTAATGGATCGCGTTGAACCACTTGCCCGACTGGTTCGGCCGCGCGCCGTGGGTCAGGTGGCCGCCCGCGTCGAGCGACATGCCGAGGATCGTGTCGCCGGGCTGGATCAGCGCGGTGAACACGCCCTGGTTCGCCTGGCTGCCCGAGTTCGGCTGCACGTTCGCGTAGGCGCAGCCGAAAAGCTGCTTCGCGCGGGCCATCGCCAGATCCTCGGCCACGTCGACGAACTGGCAGCCGCCGTAATAGCGCTTGCCCGGATAGCCTTCCGCGTACTTGTTCGTCATCACGCCGCCCTGCGCCTCCATCACGGCGCGGCTGACGATGTTCTCCGACGCGATCAGCTCGATTTCGTCGCGCTGGCGGCCGAGTTCCCGGCGCATCGCCTCGGCGATCTCGGGGTCGCTCTCGGCAAGGGCGGCGGAAAAGAAGTTCGGGTCGCGATGCGGGGCGTTCATGGCACAGACTCCTGACGGATGTTGGCGGTCTCATACGCGCTGCCGGCCCCGGATTAAAGCGGGCAAGCGTCGCATCGCAGCATGCGAACGACCCGCGCTTGCCTTTCGGGGGGGCAGGCGACAACCCTTCCGGACCTCGACCGGGACCGGACATGCCGCGCGTCAAGAACATCGCCTTTCTCGCCTCGACCACCCCCGAGGCGCAGTCCGCACGGGAGCGGCTGGTCGCGCGCTACGGGCAGGCGCCGGTGGAGTCGGCGGCGATCATCGTGGCGCTGGGCGGCGACGGCTTCATGCTGGAGACGCTGCACGGCACGATGCATGTCGATGCGCCGGTCTACGGGATGAACCGCGGCACGGTCGGGTTCCTGATGAATACCTACCGGGAGACGGGGCTCACGGGCCGGCTCGCGGAGGCGGAGGAGGCGCGGATCAACCCGCTCCGCATGGTAGCGACGCGCCAGAGCGGCGAGATCGTGGAGGCGTTGGCGATCAACGAGGTCTCGCTCCTGCGGGCCGGCCCGCAGGCCTCGCGGCTCAGCATCTCGGTCGACGGGCGGGTCAGGATGGAGGAGCTCGTCTGCGACGGGGCGCTCGTCTGCACGCCGGCGGGATCGACGGCCTACAACTATTCCGCGCACGGTCCGATCCTGCCCATCGGCTCGGAGGTGCTGGCGCTCACGGCGATGGCGGCGTTCCGGCCCCGGCGCTGGCGCGGCGCGCTTCTGCCCAAGGTCGCGAAGGTCCGCTTCGACGTGCTCGACCCCGGGAAACGGCCGATGATGGCGGAGGCCGACGGCCAGTCGGTGCGCGACGTCGTTTCCGTCGAGGTGGCGAGCGAGCCGTCGGTCTGCCACCGCCTTCTGTTCGATCCGGGCCACGGGCTCGAGGAGCGGCTGCTCAGGGAGCAGTTCACCTGACGGACCCCGCCCGCGGCTGCCGAACGGTCGAGTCTTCACGCCATGAAGAAGACGCGCCGGGCCTTCGGGGCCCCGGTTGCGGGGCGGGGCGGGGCGGGGATAGAAGCGCGCGACACCCGGAGACCGCACATGCCCCGCACGCTCATCACCTCGGCCCTGCCCTACATCAACGGGATCAAGCATCTCGGGAACATGGTCGGCTCGCAGCTGCCGGCCGACCTTTACGCGCGCTACCTCCGGGCGCGGGGCCACGAGGTCATGTTCATCTGTGCCACCGACGAGCACGGCACCCCGGCCGAGATCGCCGCCAAGAAGGCCGGGCAGCCGGTCGCCGAATATTGCGCCGCCATGTGGCAGGTGCAGAAGGACCTTGCCGACGGGTTCCGCCTGTCCTTCGACCATTTCGGCCGCTCCTCCTCGCCGCAGAACCGCCGCCTGACGCAGCATTTCGCCGGGCGGCTCGACACGGCGGGGCTCGTCGAGGAGCGCGCCTCGCGGCAGGTCTATTCCAACGCGGACGGCCGCTTCCTGCCCGACCGCTACGTCGAGGGGACCTGCCCGAATTGCGGTTACGAGCGGGCCCGGGGGGACCAGTGCGAGAACTGCACCAAGCAACTCGACCCGACCGACCTGATCGCGCCGCGCTCGGCCATCTCCGGCTCCACCGATCTGGAGGTGCGCGAGACCAAGCATCTGTTCCTGCTCCAGTCGCGGCTCCGCGACGAGCTCGACGCGTGGATCGACGCGCAGCGTGGCTGGCCGGTGCTGACGACCTCCATCGCGAAGAAGTGGCTCCACGACGGTGACGGGTTGCAGGACCGGGGCATCACCCGCGACCTCGACTGGGGCGTGCCGGTGCAGAAGGGCGACGCGCCCTGGCCCGGGATGGAGGGCAAGGTCTTCTACGTCTGGTTCGACGCCCCGATCGAGTACATCGCGGCGACGAACGAATGGGCCGACGCGAACGGGGGCGACTGGGAGCGGTGGTGGCGCACCGACAGGGGCGCCGACGACGTGCGCTACGTGCAGTTCATGGGCAAGGATAACGTGCCGTTCCACACGCTGAGCTTCCCGGCGACCATCCTCGGCTCGGGCGAGCCGTGGAAGACGGTGGATTACCTCAAGTCGTTCAATTATCTGAACTACGACGGCGGCCAGTTCTCCACCTCCCAGGGGCGGGGCGTGTTCATGGATCAGGCGCTCGAGGTCCTGCCCTCCGATTACTGGCGCTGGTGGCTCCTGTCGCACGTCCCCGAGAGTTCGGACACGGAATTCACCTGGGAGGCGTTCCAGACCGACGTGAACAAGGACCTGGCCGATGTGCTGGGCAACTTCGTGAGCCGTGTGACCAAGTTCTGCCGTTCGAAGTTCGGGGAGGCGGTGCCGGCGGGCGGCGAATGGGGGCTTGGCGAGGAGGCGCTGGCGAAGACGCTCGCGGCACGGCTCGCGGCCTACGAGCGGCACATGGACGCCATCGAGATCCGTAAGTCGGCGGCCGAGCTCCGCGCGATCTGGGTCGCGGGCAACGAATACCTGCAGGAGGCCGCGCCCTGGGCCACCTTCAAGACCGACCCGGACAAAGCCGCGATGCAGATACGGCTGGGCCTGAACCTTGTCCGCCTCTACGCCGTGCTCTCCGCGCCCTTCGTGCCGGACGCCGCCGCGACGATGCTGCGATCGATGCGGGTCGAGGGGGCGGACTGGCCTACGGACGTCGCGGAAGCGCTCGGGGCCCTGCCGGCTGGCCATGGCTTCGAGGTGCCCGAGGTGATGTTCGCGAAGATCACCGACGAGCGGCGCGCGGATTGGGCCGCGCGGTTCGCCGGCGCGCGGGGCTGAGGCGCGGCGCCGCAGCCGGGAACCCGATCCCCCTATGGAACATTGATGGAACACAACCCATAGGAGGCTTCGATGGCCGACATGACCGACACCCCGAAGCAGGACGCCCCCGGCAACGCCGCGAAGGATCCCGACAACTGGACCACCGGCGCCGAGCCGATGACCGGAGCGCAGGCGAGCTATCTGAAGACGCTCAGCGAGGAAGCGGGGGAGGAGTTCGACGCCGAGATGAGCAAGGCCGACGCCTCTAAGCGGATCGACGCCCTGCAGGAGAAGACCGGCCGCGGCGCTTGACCGTACCCGTATCGGCGACCTGACGGATCGGCGCCTCCGGGCGCCGGTTTTTTTTGCGTGCGGGTCCTTGAAGCCCCTGACAGCGCTCCCCAAATCCATGCGTGTCGGATGCCGAAGCAGGGTCCGGCGACAGACCAGAGGCCTTCGTCCCGCGTGGAGAAGGTCCGACGATGTATCGCTTCATGCAAAGGATGCAGACATGCGCACTTACGACTTCACCCCGCTCTACCGTGCCTCCGTTGGCTTCGACCGGATGGCGAGCCTGCTCGACCGTGCGATGACCGCCGATACGGCGACGACGTACCCGCCCTACAACATCGAAAAGCTCGGCGAGAACGAGTACCGCATTTCGATCGCCGTGGCCGGGTTCACCGACGATGAGCTGTCGATCGAATCCCGCGAGAACGCCGTCGTCGTCACGGCCCGCAAGGAAGAGACCGACGAGAGGCGGACCTACCTGCACCGCGGCATCGCGACGCGTGCCTTCGAGAAGAGCTTCCAGCTGGCCGACCATGTGCAGGTGACCGGTGCCCGCCACGCCGACGGCATGCTCCACATCGAGCTCGAGCGTCAGGTGCCCGAGGCGCTGAAGCCCCGTCGCATCGAGATCGCGAAGGGCGCGAGCGCCCCGGCGCTGGAAGGGACCTCCGAGACCGTCGAGGCATGAGCTGAACCCCAGGACTGTGCCTTCGGTTGAAGGAGCGGCGCGCGCCCCGAAAGGGGGGCGCGTCTTTCGTTTCACGGACGCAGTATCGCCCGGCGGGTGCATGGCCGACCGACCCGGACCTTTGCTCCGTCCTGCGGGAATGTTGCCGTCTCAGAACCATTGCCCGGGCTCCATCAGCCCCAGATCGAGCAGTTGCTGCGCGCGCCATTCGAAGCGCACCGACCCGCCCCAGCGAAAGCCGCGGATCGCCGCGCGCGAGCCGGGATTGGTGGCGAGCGCCTTCGCCGCCCGGAACGACGCGATCGACGCCGTCAGCGAATGGTGCCACGGACAGGCATAGGTGTTCATCTCCTCGTCGTTGAGGAGGTGTCCGGGCAGCAGTCGCAAATCCCGCTTGGCGCGAAACAGTGCGACGCGGTCCATCCGGCGGCGCGAGGGCGGCACGTGTTCCTCGAACCGCCAGCGCAGGCCGCCGTGGAAGTCGAGCTGCCGGTCCTTCGGCACCTGCCCGTCCATCCGCGCCAGCGCGAAGTAGCCCGTCGCGTCGAGCCAGGCATCGTCCGGATCCACGCCGTTGGCGCTCCGGTCGAGCGTGCCGGGATAAAGATCGGCGACAAAGGCGACCACGCTGTCGCGCCGCTCCTCGGTGCAGAAGGCGAGCGCCTCGCCGATGCGCCGGCTCTCCGCGAACGGGTGGAACAGGTATTCGGCGTTGTAGAGGTAGCCCGTCCATGACCCGGCCGGGCGGCCCGCAATGAGCGCGTTGACGCAGGCGAGCGTCACATCCTCCGGTCGCGTCCCGAGCGAAAGGCGATGCACACGTTCGGGCAAGGGGTCGGGCACGCGCACGCCCGGCGGCACGGCGAGGAGGATCGCGCCGAACCCCGCGTCGAGATGGTGGCGGATCGTGCCGCGGATCTCGCATTCGTCCTCGCAGATCACCATCAGCGCGGGACCCGCCCCGAGGCGTGCGGCGCGGGCGGTCAGATCCTCCGGCGAGGTGAAGTGCATGGAAATCCGTCCCGGTCGCGTCCGGCGCACCCTTCCGCAACGTCGCCCCGGTCGCAACGGGGCCGCGTTGCGGCAGGGGCGGGCCTGCGGTATTGGCGCAACGCGACGAGACAGGGGCGCATGCCATGACCGCGACGAAAAAGCTGCACATCAAGACCTACGGGTGCCAGATGAACGTCTACGACAGCGAACGCATGGCCGAGGCGATGGCGGCCGAGGGCTACGAGACGACGGCGGATGCGGGCGAGGCGGACCTGATCCTCCTCAACACCTGCCACATTCGGGAAAAGGCGGCGGAAAAGGTCTATTCCGACCTGGGCCGCCTCCGTCCGCTGAAGGATGCGAAGCCCGATCTCCGGATCGGCGTCGCGGGCTGCGTCGCGCAGGCCGAGGGCGGCGAGATCATGGCGCGTCAGCCGCTGGTCGACCTCGTGGTGGGGCCGCAGACCTATCATCGTTTGCCCGCCATGCTGGCCCGCGTCGCGGCGGGCGAGAAGGCGCTGGACACCGAGATGCCGGAGGAGGACAAGTTCGACCACCTTCCGAAACTTCGCACGCCCGCCGCGAAGCCTTCCGCCTTTCTGACGGTGCAGGAGGGGTGCGACAAGTTCTGCGCCTTCTGCGTCGTCCCCTATACCCGCGGCGCCGAGGTCAGTCGGCCGGCCGCGCGTCTCATCTCCGAGGCGCAGGCACTGGTGGACCGGGGCGTGCGGGAGATCACGCTGCTCGGGCAGAACGTGAACGCCTATCATGGCGCGGGCCCGGACGGACGGACATGGTCGCTCGCGGATCTGATCTGGGCGCTCGACGGGATCGAGGGGCTGGAGCGCATCCGGTTCACGACGTCGCACCCGAACGACATGTCGGACGACCTGATCGCGGCGCACGGGGCGTGCGCCAAGCTGATGCCGTATCTGCACCTGCCCGTGCAGTCGGGCAGCGACCGCATCCTGAGGGCGATGAACCGCAAGCACGGGGCGGCGGACTACGTCGAATTGATCGACAGGTTGCGGATTGCGCGGCCCGATCTCGCGCTGTCGGGCGATTTCATCGTCGGCTTTCCGGGCGAAACGGAGGCGGATTTCGAGGCGACGCTCGATCTGGTGCGGCGGGTGCGCTACGCCGCGGCCTATTCGTTCCGCTACTCGCCCCGGCCCGGCACGCCCGCGGCGGAACGGGCGGAGGTGCCCCAGGAGGTCGCGGTCGAACGTCTGCACCGGCTGCAGGCGCTCCTGACGGAGCAGCAGCAGGCGGCGCAGGCGGCGATGGTCGGGCGGGAGACGAACGTGCTGTTCGAGAAGGCGGGGCGGCTGCCGGGACAGCTCGTGGGCAAGTCGGATTACCTGCAGGCCGTCCATGCCGACGCGCCCGAGGCCCTTGTGGGCCGGGTCGCGCGCGTGCGCGTGGTGGCGGCCAAGGCGAACTCGCTGGCCGCGGAACTGGTCTGATGGCCGGGCCTAGCGGGGCGGATTGCTCCGCAGCAGCTCGCGCAGACCGGAAATCATCTCGTCGCCCCCTCCGAGATAGCGCGGATCGCGGCAAAGCGTCGTCGCTACGGCGAGCGCGTCCACCGGGTTGTAGCCGATGGCGCGCAGATCCGTGACGAAGTTGTCGCGCGGCTTGTCCCAGATGATCTCGCTGGAGATGTAGCGGTGGCAGCCGACGCGGATCTGTGCCGGCTCCTGCGCATGGGCACCGGTCGCGGCGAGGCAGGCGGCGAATATTACCGAATTTCGCAAGTTGTGACTCCATCCTTAACGTCAACGCCTTCTTTACCGCGAATGGTTAACGGAAGGTTGCCGGATGGCCACGGACGTCCGTCCGAGCCGCGGCATCTGCGACGCGCCCGTGAAATTTCTCCGGTTCGATCCTACCTGTCTTGCGCGTCCTGCCCGAGGCGGGGCACGCTACAGCAGATTTCGCCCTGAAGGAGCCGTGATTGGCCTCGATCCTCGCACCCGACGACAGCATCGCGCTCCAGCTGGAGTTTCCCGACAACCGCCTGATGATCGACCTTGTCGGTCCGCACGGCGCCCATCTCGCGCAGGTGGAGCAGCTCGTCGGCGTGCAGATCGTCCATCGGGGCAACGCGCTCACGATTCACGGCGAGGCCGCGGCGGAGGCCGAGCGGGTGCTGAACGCGCTCTATGCCCGGCTCGAAGCGGGCAAGCAGGTCGACATGGGCGCGATCGACGGCCTTATCCGCCTGCGCTTCGACGAGGCGTCGGACGGCGCGCAGCAGGGCGACCAGGAAGAGATGTTCCCCGGCCCCGCGCTGGAAATCCGCACGCGCAAGAAGACGATGGAGCCGCGGACCGAGGCGCAGAAAGCCTATACGCAGGCGCTGCTCGAGCACGAGCTGACCTTCGGGATTGGCCCGGCGGGCACCGGCAAGACCTATATCGCGGTCGCGGTCGCCGTCTCGAAGTTCATCACGGGCGAGGTGGACCGGATCATCCTCACGCGCCCCGCCGTGGAGGCCGGCGAAAAGCTGGGCTTCCTGCCCGGCACGCAGGACGAGAAGGTCGATCCCTACATGCAGCCGCTCTACGACGCGCTGAACGACTTTCTGCCGGGCAAGCAGCTCCAGAAGCTGCGCGAGGAAAAGCGGGTGGAGATCGCGCCGCTCGCGTTCATGCGGGGGCGCACGCTGTCGAACGCCTTTGTCATCCTCGACGAGGCGCAGAACGCGACCACCATGCAGATGAAGATGTTCCTGACCCGTCTGGGGCAGGGGAGCCGGATGGCGATCACCGGCGACCGCTCCCAGGTGGACCTTCCGCGCGGGGTGCAATCCGGCCTGCGCGACGCGGAGGAGATCCTGCGCGGGGTGGAGGGGATCAGCTTCAACTACTTCACCGCCACCGACGTCGTTCGCCACCCTCTCGTCGCCAAGATCATCACCGCCTACGAGAAGGACGACGTGCGGCGGGAGGCGGCACGGCTGGAGCGGCGATGAGCTTCGATTTCGACGCGCAGCGCGCCGAGACCGAACGGCTCTGGGCGGAAATGGCGGCGGAACACGACCTGCCGGCGACGGGCTTGCTCGACCTGCATTTCGAGGGCGGGGAGGGTTCGGACGCGACCGAGTTCATGGGCTGGCTCGAGGACGAGGGTTTCGACGTCGAGCATTACCCCGCCGAGGACGACGAACCCGAGACGATCGAGGCGCAGAGCGCGGAGATGCCGCTGTCGCCCGGGACGATCCACGCCGAGGAGCGCCGCACGACCGAAGCCGCCCTGCGCCACGGGTTCCGACCCACGGGCTGGGGGTTCATGGGGGTATGAGCCACGTCGTCGACGTCATCGTGGAGGACGACCGCTGGCAGGAGGCGCTGGAGCGGCTGGCGGGGATCGCCGTGCCCGCCGCGCTCGCCGGGCTGGAGGATTGCGAGGTGGCTGTGATGGGCTGCGACGATGCGCGGATCGCGGAGCTCAACGGGAGCTTCCGCGGCAAGGCGCGCCCGACCAACGTGCTGAGCTGGCCGTCCGAGACCCGTCGCCCGGACGTCGCTCCGCTGGAGCCGGAACTGGGCGACATCGCCATCGCCTACGAGACCTGTGCGCGGGAGGCCGCCGAGCAGGACAAGTCGTTCGAGGCGCATGTGATCCACCTTCTCGTCCACGCCACGCTGCACCTCCTCGGGCACGATCACGGTACGGCATCGGACGCGAAACGGATGGAGGCCGAGGAGGTTCGTATTCTGGGCGGTTTGGGATATGCCGACCCCTACGCATCTGATATGGACGCAGGCGCCGGCAACCGAGCCGGTTCAGGAACGGAGGCCCCAAGGTCCGATGGACAAGGACGGATCGTCTAGCGCCGCGCACGGCGCGCAGGACGAAGACAAGACCAACGACGACAGTACGAGTGTGGACAGTACGATCGTCGACAACGCGAACGCCGATCCCGCGGGATCGCGCCCCGGTTTCATCTCGCGCATGTTGGCGGGATTCGGCACCGAAACTCCCGCCACCCAGACCGCATCCGAGGATGGACCGGCCCCGCGCACCACGCCGGGGCTCCTGAATCTGCGGCTGAAACGGCTGGACGACGTGCTGATCCCCCGCGCGGAGGTGGTGGCGCTGCCGGTGGACATTTCGTTGCCCGATCTGGTCGCGAAGTTCCGCGAAAGCGGAATGACGCGCCTTCCGGTCTTCGAGGGAACGCTCGACGTGCCGCTGGGGATGATCCACCTGAAGGATCTGGCGCTCAATCACGGCTTCAACGGCGACCGCGAGAAGCCGTTCGAGATCAGGCCGCTTCTGCGGCAGCTGATCTACGCGCCCCCCTCCATGCCCATCGGCGTGCTGCTCACCAAGATGCAGACGCAGCGCATTCACATGGCGCTCGTGATCGACGAATACGGCGGCGTGGACGGGCTCGTGACGCTGGAGGATCTGATCGAGCAGGTCATCGGCGAGATCGAGGACGAGCACGACCAGGAGGAGGGCAAGTTCTGGCGGCAGGAAAAATCCGGCTGCTACCTCGCCCTGGCCCGCACGCCGATCGACGACTTCCAGGACGAGATCGGCATGCGTCTCGTCGAGGAGGAGGACGAGGAGGAGATCGACACGCTGGGCGGTCTGGTCTTCATGCTCGCCGGCCGGGTGCCCGCGCGGGGCGAGGTGATCCCGCATCCCTCGGGCGCGGAGATCGAGGTCGTGGATGCCGACCCGCGGCGGATCAAGCGCCTGCGCCTTCGGATGCCGCAGGCCGCCTGACTTGCCCGTCCTTGCTGCCCTGTGGCCCGTCCTGGCGGGGCTCGCCGCCGCGTCGGGACAGGCGCCCTGGGGTCTGTGGTGGCTCGCCTTCGCGGGCTACCTCGTCGGCATCGGCTACATCGCGCGCAGCGGCCACCCGTTCCGGGCGGGTCTCCTTTTCGGAATGGCGCATTTCGCGCTGGCGCTGGTCTGGATCGTCGAGCCCTTCCTGATCGACCCGGAAGCAACGGCCTGGCTCGCGCCCGTCGCCCTGGTCGGCGTTTCGGTCGGGTTCGGCCTGTTCTGGGCGGTGGCGGGATGGGTCGGCGTGCGTTGGCTCGACGGGGCCGTCGGGGTGGCGGTCGCGCTGGGCCTCGTAGAACTCCTGCGTTCCTACGTCCTGTCCGGGTTTCCCTGGGCCCTGCCGGGGCACGTGCTGATCGACACGGGCGCGCTGCCGGCGGCCTCGCTCGTGGGCGCGCACGGGCTCGGGATCGCGGTGCTGCTCGGGGCGGGGCTCATCGCGACGGGGCGGATCGCGGGCGTGGGCGCCGGGGCGGCGCTCTGGGCTCTGCCCTTCGCGGTCGGCGCGTCGCTGCCGCCGGCGCCCGAGGGCGCGGGCCCCGTCCTGCGCCTCGTGCAGCCGAACGCGCCGCAACATCTCAAATGGGATCCGGACTGGCGGGGCGTCTTCTTCCGGCGCGGATTGGAGGAGACGGCCGCCGCGCCCGAGGGGGCGCCGCCGGTGGCGGTGGTCTGGCCGGAGACGGCGCTGCCGGAGGTGCTCGACTACGCCGACGACCTTCGTCCGATCCTCGCGGACGCGGCGGGGGGCGTGCCGTTCCTGATCGGTGTGCAGCGCTACGGGCCGCAGGGGCATCCGCGTAACTCCGTCGCGCTCCTCGAGAGCGCCTCGGGCGAGATCGCGGCGGTCCACGACAAGCACCGGCTCGTGCCCTTCGGCGAGTTCCTCCCGGCGCAGGGCCTCTTCGACCTCGCAGGGATCGGTCCGCTCGCCACCCGCCTCGCCGGGACGTTCGCGCCGGGGGACGGGCCGGCGCTCCTCGACGTGCCGGGGGTCGGGCCCGTTCTCCCGCTCATCTGTTACGAGGCGATCTTTCCGCAGGACATCGCCCGCGTCGCCCGTCCGCGCGCGATCCTGCACCTGACCAACGACGCGTGGTTCGGACGGCGGTTCGGGCCGCAGCAGCATCTGGCCCTCGCACGGCTGCGCGCCGCGGAATCCGGCCTGCCGGTGCTGCGGGCCGCGAACACGGGCATCTCCGCGTCGATCGACGCGCGCGGGACGGTTCGGGCGAGCCTGCCGCTGCAGGTTTCGGGGCATCTGGACGCGGCCGTCCCGCTGGCGCTTCCGCCCACGCCCTATCTCGCGACCGGGGATTGGGCGGCGCTGCTCCTGCTTTCCTTGCTTGCGGCATGCTGTCTCCTCGTCTCCCGACGAATCGGAGTTGTGCGTCTGCCGGTTCGTCCCTAGTCGGAAGCTGCTGCCCCAACGGCTTCCTGACGGGGCGGGACCATCAATCGGAGCACCCCATGAGCAGCCGCAAGAATTACTCCTTCACTTCGGAATCCGTCTCCGAAGGGCATCCGGACAAGGTCTGCGATCGCATTTCCGACGCCGTCCTCGACGCCCTGATCGCGGAGGAACCGGAGGCGCGGGTGGCCGCCGAGACCTTCGCGACCACCGACCGCGTGGTGATCGGTGGCGAGATCGGCCTGTCGGACCCGTCGCGACTCGCGGACATGATGGGCCGGATCGAGGGCATCGCGCGGGACTGCATCCGCGACATCGGCTACGCGCAGGAGAAGTTCCACCACGAGACGGTGGAGGTGACGAACCTCCTCCACGAGCAGTCGGCGCATATCGCGGCTGGTGTGGTGGGCACGAACGAGAAGGAGGAGGGCGCCGGCGATCAGGGGATCATGTTCGGCTATGCCTGTTCGGAGACGCCGGAACTGATGCCCGCTCCGATCCACTACGCCCATGCGATCCTGCGCAAGCTGGCCGAGGCGCGGAAATCGGGCCGTGAGCCGATGCTCGGCCCGGACGCCAAATCGCAGCTGACGGTGCGCTACCGGGACGGCCGCCCCGTGGGCGTGTCGTCGCTCGTCCTGTCGACGCAGCATATCGACGAGGGGCTGACCTCCGCCGACGTGCGCGCCATCGTCGAGCCCTATATCCGCGAGGTGCTGCCCGAGGGCTGGCTCGACGCCTCGACGGAATGGTGGGTCAACCCGACGGGCAAGTTCGTGATCGGCGGGCCCGACGGGGATGCCGGCCTGACCGGGCGCAAGATCATCGTCGACACCTATGGCGGCGCGGCGCCGCACGGGGGCGGGGCCTTTTCGGGCAAGGATCCGACCAAGGTGGACCGCTCCGCCGCCTATGCCGCGCGCTACCTTGCGAAGAACATCGTCGCGGCGGGACTGGCCGAGCGGGCGACGCTGCAGCTCTCCTACGCGATCGGAGTGGCGAAGCCGCTTTCAATCTACGTGGATACGCACGGGACCGGAGAGACTGACAACGCCGCGATCGAGCGGGCGGTAGCGGGGGCAATGGACCTCACGCCGCGGGGCATCCGCACGCATCTGGGCCTCAACAAACCGATCTATCAGCGCACGGCGGCCTACGGCCATTTCGGCCGTGCGCCGGACGCGGACGGGGGCTTCTCGTGGGAGCGGACCGATCTGGCCGAAGCGATCACGTCGCGACTCTAGAGACCGTCGCGATCGCGAGACACAGCGCCTGAAGCGTTCGCCCGGCCATCCGGCCGGGGATCGCCCGTCGCGGCGGCGCGCATGTGCCGCCCTCGTCCGTCCGATGGGTCAGTCGCGCCGCCAGCGATGGAGCAGGTCGGGGCCAAGCCGCTCGGCGCCGGCGAATCGCAGGCGCGGGGCGTCGGCAAGCGTGTCGAGGCCCATCGCGCCGAGCGCCGGAATGCCCTCCGCCCCGATCAGGGACCCGGCGCTGTAGCAGTCGAGCCGGTCCACCAGACCCGCCGAAAGCAGCGCGGCCGCCAGCGTCCCGCCCCCCTCGCAATAAAGCCGGGTCAGCCCGCGACCGCCGAGCGCCGATAGCGCGTCCTCGAGGTCGATCTGTCCCTCCGCCCCGGTCGCGCAGGGGATGAGCGTCACGCCCTTGTCCGAGAACGCGGCCCGCGTCGGGGCCGGGACGCCGGGCCCGTGGAGCATCCAGACCGGCGGACCGCCCCGCGTCAGCGCGGATGCCGCCGGCACGTCGAGGCGGCGCGACAGGACGATCCGCACCGGCTGCGGCCCGGCGGCCTGCGCCGCGCCGAGGCCCCGGACGGTCAGGCGCGGATCGTCGGCCCGGGCAGTGCCGGCGCCGACGATGATCGCGTCGTGGCGTGCGCGTTCGGCGTGGACATGGGCGCGCGCCTCGGGGCCGGTGATCCACCGGCTTTCCCCGCTCGCGGTGGCGATCCGGCCGTCGAGCGTAATGGCGAGCTTCAGCGTCACCATCGGCCGCCCCTGCGTGATGCGGCTGACGAAGCCCGCCTGCAATGTCCGGGCCTCGCCCTCGCGGATGCCCTCCACCACCTCGATCCCGGCCCGCCGCATCCGTTCGATGCCGCCGCCGTCGACCCTCGGATCGGGGTCGCGCAGCGCCACCACGACGCGCGCCACGCCGGCGGCGACAAACGCGTTGGCGCAGGGCGGGGTCCGGCCGTGATGGGCGCAAGGCTCCAGCGTGACATAGGCCGTCGCGCCCCGCGCGGCCGGGCCGGCCTGCGCCAGAGCGAGCGGCTCCGCATGGGGTCGGCCGCCATCGGCGGTGCGCGCCCGACCAAGGACGCGGCCGTCCCGCTCGATCACGCAACCGACGGCGGGGTTCGGCCAGACCCGGCCCAGCCCTCGCGCGGCCAGCGCGAGCGCGTGGTCCATGAACCGGGGGTCGATCACGGATCGGGGGCGGGGGGCCGCAGCTTGTCCACGAAATCCTCGAAATCGTCGGGCGCCTGGAAGTTCTTGTAGACGCTCGCGAAGCGCACATAGGCCACGGTGTCGATCCGGGCGAGGCTTTCCATCGCGATCTCGCCGATCGTGGTCGACTTGATGTCGGTCTCGCCCATGCTCTCGAGCCGGCGCACGATGCCGGAGATCATCTGATCGATCCGTTCCGGCTCGATCGGGCGCTTCTGCATGGAGATGCGGATGGAGCGCTCGAGCTTGCCGCGGTCGAACTCCTCCCGTTTGCCGGAGGTCTTGATGACGACGAGATCACGAAGCTGCACCCGCTCGTAGGTTGTGAACCGACCCCCGCAGGAGGGGCAGAACCGGCGCCGGCGGATCGCGACGTGATCCTCGGCGGGCCGGGAATCCTTTACCTGCGTGTCGACGTTTCCGCAGAAGGGGCAGCGCATTGGCAATCTCCGTAGGGTAGGGGATCGCCATATCTTGTCGACGGGTCCAATCCTAGATGCCGCGCCACTGTGCCGGGCAACGGGTGGTGTGACAAGAGCAGGCCGTCATTCGACCGGGATCAGCATTGCCGCCACCTCCCTCCGGTGGGGGCGGTCGCGATGCTCGACGAGGTAGACGCCCTGCCACGTGCCGAGCGCCAGGCGTCCGTCGACCACGGGGATCGAGAGCGAGGTGGGCAGGAGCATCGCCTTGATGTGCCCCGGCATGTCGTCCGGCCCCTCGTAGGTATGCGTCAGATAGGACATCGCCGGGTCGGTCGTGGGCGGGGCGAGGCGGGCAAGGAAGGCGCGCAGGTCCGTCTGCACCTCCGGATCGGCGTTTTCCTGGATCAGGAGGCTGGCGGAGGTGTGGCGGACCATCAGGGTCAACAAGCCCGTTCGCTCGGGTAGCCAGGACGCGACCTTGTCGGTGAACTCGACAAGGCCCGGCCCCTCCGTCCGGATGGTGAACGTCGTATGCATCGCGCGCCCCTCCTTGGTGCCGCGTCCGGGTTAGTCGATCGCGCAGGGATGGAAAACATGCCGCAGGCCCGTACGGGAACCGGCCCCCGGCTTCGCGGCGTTTCCTCCCGGAAAGCCCCTCGGGCGTGAAGAACGGAGCGATGAGCATGACCGAACGCGACAAACCCGGTGGCACCCCCACGACGGACCGTGACGCGAAGCACAAGACCAGAGCGGACGTGCCGGAGTCCGTCGCGCGGGGCACCACGCACGACCCGAACTCGGTGACGACCGATACGGATATGGAGCCGGAGGACCGGTTCCCGCCGCGCGGTGAGACGGAGTCCGACGACGACTAAAACGCGGAAGGCCCCGGTTTTTGCCGGGGCCGCCGTAACCGATAACGCGTTTCGGACTTATTGGTCGAGGAAGCTGCGCAGCTTCCGGCTCCGGCTCGGATGCTTGAGCTTCCGCAGGGCCTTGGCTTCGATCTGACGGATCCGCTCCCGGGTGACCGAGAATTGCTGGCCCACTTCCTCCAGCGTGTGGTCGGTGTTCATGCCGATGCCGAAGCGCATGCGCAGCACCCGCTCCTCGCGCGGCGTGAGGGAAGCCAGAACACGGGTCGTCGTCTCCTTCAGGTTCTCCTGAATGGCCGAGTCGAGCGGCAGCACCGCGTTCTTGTCCTCGATGAAGTCGCCGAGCTGGCTGTCCTCCTCGTCGCCGATGGGCGTCTCGAGGGAGATCGGCTCCTTGGCGATCTTCATCACCTTGCGGACCTTCTCGAGCGGCATCTGGAGCTTGGCGGCAAGCTCCTCCGGCGTCGGCTCCCGGCCGATCTCGTGCAGCATCTGGCGGCCGGTCCGCACCAGCTTGTTGATCGTCTCGATCATGTGAACCGGGATGCGGATCGTGCGGGCCTGATCGGCGATGGAGCGGGTGATCGCCTGCCGGATCCACCACGTCGCGTAGGTCGAGAACTTGTAGCCGCGGCGGTACTCGAACTTGTCCACCGCCTTCATCAGGCCGATGTTGCCTTCCTGAATGAGGTCGAGGAACTGCAATCCACGGTTCGTGTACTTCTTGGCGATCGAGATGACGAGCCGGAGATTCGCCTCCACCATCTCCTTCTTGGCCTGACGGGCTTCCTTCTCGCCCTTCTGAACCTGGTTCACGATGCGGCGGAACTCGTTGATGTCGACGCCGACATACTGGCCGACCTGCGCCATGTCGGCACGCAGCTCCTCGACCTTGTCGCGGGAGCGCTCAAACAGCGCCTGCCAGCCGCGGCCGGTCTTCTCGGACATGCGGTCGACCCAGCCCGGATCGAGCTCGTGCCCGCGGTATTCCTCGACGAACTCGCGGCGGTTGATCCGCGCCTGGTCGGCCAGCTTCACCATTCCCGAGTCGATCGACATGATCCGGCGGTTGATGCCGTAGAGCTGATCGATCAGCGCCTCGATCCGGTTGTTGTGCAGATGCAGGCCGTTCACCAGCTCGACGATCTCGGAGCGGAGCTGCTGGTAGGCCGCTTCGGACCTGTCGGAGAAGGTGTCGTCCTCGTTCAGCGTGGCCGAAATCCGCAGATCCTGCATCTCGGCAAGTCGGGTGTAGTCGTCGGCGATCCGGTCGAGCGTCTCGAGCACGCGCGGCTTCAGCGCGGCCTCCATCGCGGCGAGCGACATGTTGGCGCCTTCGTCGTCCTCCTCGTCGTCGTCGGTGGCGATGGGGTTGCCGTCCGCGTCGAGCTCGCTTCCCTTCGCGGGCTCGCCGTCGTTGTCGTTGGCGGGCGCGGCCGTGCCGGCGCCGACCAGGGCGGTGTCGCCCTCCTCGTCCATCTGGTCGCCGAAGGTCGTCTCGAGGTCGATCACGTCGCGCAGGAGGATGTCCTCGGACAGCAATTCGTCCCGCCAGATCGTGATCGCCTGGAAGGTCAGCGGGCTCTCGCACAGGCCCAGAATCATGGTGTTGCGGCCGGCCTCAATCCGCTTGGCGATAGCGATCTCGCCCTCGCGGCTCAGCAGCTCGACCGAGCCCATCTCGCGCAGATACATCCGCACCGGATCGTCGGTGCGGTCGAGCTTCTCGTTGCCGCCCTCCGAGGTGGCGACCTCGCCGCCCTTCCTGGACGCGTCGACGACGGCGGTGGAGCCCGCGGGCTTCTCCTCGTCCTCCTCCTCGGCTTCCTCGGCCTCGACGATGTTGATGCCCATCTCGGACAGCATCGACATCACGTCCTCGATCTGCTCGGAGGAAACCTGCTCCGGCGGCAGGACCTGGTTGAGCTGATCGTAGGTGATGTAGCCGCGGGTACGGGCCTCGGCGATCATCCGTTTGACGGCGGCCTGACTCATGTCGAGCGTGTGGTCGGCCTCCTGATCGCGCTGCTTGTCGTCTTCGGTGTCCTTGGCCATCATCGCGCTCCGTCTAGGAAGGGAGGGATCCGTCGTCGTCGATCCGACGAATCAGTAACGTGATTCGTCGCAGCCCGCACCCCGAATCACTTCCGCTCGTGTGTTTTGCCGCCGTCCGTGGTCAGCAGGCTGTCGTAGTAGTCCGCATGGGACCGTTCCGCATGGCGGGCATTCGATTGCAGATCGCCGACCCGGTACGAGTCGTCGCGGCGACGTCCGGCTTGGGCCAGCCGCCAGGTCATCGCCTCGTCCGCATTCGTCTCGAAATCCTCCATCGCTTCGCGGTATTCCCGCTCCGCGCCGTGCCGCGCCTCCAGACGCCCGAGCGCTTCGGATATGCAGGCACGCGTATCCTCGGCATCGCCGCGGCCTGCCGGTGAGTTGCGGACATGGCCACGCGACATCAGTGTTTCAAGAACCTCCGTGCCCAGTTTCTCCGCGACCGCGGCTTGCACGATCTCTGTCGGGTCGCGCGGGTCCTGCGACAGAAGCGTCGCGCCGAGCGCGGCGTTGACCTCGGCCGACCATTCCGCCGCCTCCAACCGGTCGCCGAATGTGGCGATCAGGCCCGGATGCCGGATCAGCCCGGCCAGGATCACCTGCTCGAGGATCGCATCGGGCCTGAGCGCCCCGGAGACCAGAGCGGAAGCCCGGACGGAGGGGGAGGGCTGCGCAGGCGGCGGCCACTTGCCCGCACGGCGCGGGCCGGACCGTGCGCGCGTCGCGTCCGGGGCGCGACGGACGGGCTCAGGCGCCGTTCCGAAGAGTTCCCCCCGCAGGCGAGCGAATTCCTCGCCGTAATGGCGGCGGAGCGAACGGTCCGCGATCCGTTGCAGGATGCCGCGCAGGTCGCGGTCCAGCGCGGCGCGGCGCTCGGGACTGTCGAAGGCACGGCCCTCGGTCTCCCGCTGCCACAAGAGGGCGATGGCCGGTTTCGCCGCGTCGAGCATCGCCTGCATGCCCGCGCGTCCCTTTGCGCGGATCAGATCGTCCGGGTCGCGGCCGTCGGGCAGGATCGCGAAGCGCAGCGCCTGTCCCGCCTCCATCATCGGCAGCGCGAGGTCGATCACGCGCAGGCCCGCGCGCTGCCCCGCCGCATCGCCGTCGAGCGCGACGAGCGGCTCCGGCGCCACGCGCCAGAGCATCTGGAGCTGCCGTTCGGTCACAGCCGTCCCTAGCGGGGCGACCGCGGCCTCGAACCCCGCCTGATGGAGCGCGATCACGTCCATGTAGCCCTCGGCCACGATCAGCGGCTGTCCCTTGCCGGCGGCGGTCCGGGCGGGGCCGAGATTGTAGAGGTTGGCGCCCTTGTCGAAGAGCGGCGTTTCCGGCGAATTGAGATACTTGGCCTTGGCGTTCGGATTCATCGCCCGGCCGCCGAACCCGATGCAGCGCCCGCGCGGATCCCGGATCGGAAAGACGATGCGGTGGATGAAGCGGTCGCGGGCGGGCCGTCCGTCCTCGGGCGGCACGGCGAGGCCGGCGCCGTCGAGCAGGTCGAGCTTGATCCCCTTGCCCTCGAACGCGCGCAGCAGCGCGTCGGAGGCGTCGGGCGCGAAGCCGATCTCGAAGCGTTCCAGCGTCTCGCGCGTGAGCCCGCGCCGTTCGAGATAGGCGCGCGCCTCGGCCGCCGGACCGGTCTGGAGCTGTAGCCGGAACCAGCGGACGGCCTCCTCCGTCACCTCGGCAAGCCGGGTGCGCAGGTCGGACCGCTCGGCGGCCTTCGGGTCGCGCGCGGGCATCTCCATCCCGGCCTCGGCGGCGAGGATCTCCACCGCCTCGAGGAAGCCCACGTTCTCGGTCTCCTGCACGAAGCCGAAGAGGTTGCCCTTCGCCTGGCACCCGAAGCAGTAATAGAACCCCTTGCGGTCGTCGACGTGGAAGCTTGCCGACTTCTCCTGGTGGAACGGGCAGGGGGCCCACCAGTCGCCCTTTGCCTGATTCGTCTTGCGCATGTCCCAGCTCACCTTGCGTCCGACGACCTGGGACAGGCTCAGCCGGTTGCGGAGATCGTCGAGAAAGCTGTCGGACAGGCGCATCGGGGAAATATCGGGTGCCGCATGCGCAGAGTCGAGGGGCCTTCGGCGGAACCGACGCGATCAATTCCCCAGACCGCCGCCATCGGTCTCCGATTTCGCGCTGGTATCCGCGTCCGCGGCCAACACGGCGCGGTCGATCCTGTATCGCGGTTCGGTCCGGTCCGCTCCGGAGCGCATCATGTCGAGCGCCACGCCGGCGGAACGCGGCATGATGCAGAATATCGCCAAGCCGAAGAGTTTGAGGCTTCCCTCCGCGCGCCGCCCGAACGCCGCGCCGGCCCGGAACAGGGCGCGGACGGGTTCGGGGGGCGGAGCAAGACGGCAACTCGTTCATACAGGCTTGGACAGTCGACGCGGCCCAGCTACCCGGAACCGCGCCGCCACGTTGCCCCCCGAGCGCGGCTTTCTTCGGACACCGGCATGGTGGTTCGGTGACAGGGTTAAGCCGGCGGGGGGCAGCCGTGCCGTGACGGGTAGGCATCCGCGTTCCGGGCGCTAGTGTCGAGGTCGATGGTGCCGCGCAGGCATCCAAACCGGAGGAGACGGAGATGAGTGTGCAACATGGCGGGTTCAGGGACTCGGTCAACGCGATGTACGACCGAGCGGTGTCCCTGATGGAACTGTCGCCCGGATTGGTCGAGAAGATCCGCGTTTGCAACGCGACGTATACGGTGCGCTTCGGCGTCCGCCTGCGCGGCCGCATCCACACCTTCACCGGCTACCGCTCCGTCCATTCCGAACACATGGAGCCGGTCAAGGGCGGCATCCGCTACGCGCTCTCGGTCCATCAGGACGAGGTCGAGGCGCTGGCCGCGCTGATGACCTACAAATGCGCCCTCGTGGAAACGCCGTTCGGTGGCTCCAAGGGCGGGCTCTGCATCGACCCGCGCGCCTGGGAGCCGCACGAGATGGAGCAGATCACCCGCCGCTTCGCCTACGAGCTCATCAAGCGCGACCTCATCAATCCCGCGCAGAACGTGCCCGCGCCGGACATGGGCACGGGCGAGCGCGAGATGGCCTGGATCTCCGACCAGTACCAGCGCATGAACACGACCGACATCAACGGCCGCGCCTGCGTCACCGGCAAGCCGCTCAACGCGGGCGGGATCGCCGGGCGCACGGAGGCGACGGGGCGCGGCGTGCAATACGCGCTGCAGGAGTTCTTCCGCCATCCCGACGATGTGAAGGATGCGAGGCTCGACGGCACGCTCGAGGGCAAGCGCGTGATCGTTCAGGGCCTCGGCAACGTGGGCTTCCACGCGGCGAGCTTCCTCAGCCGCGAGGACGGCGCCAAGATCACCGCGGTGATCGAGCGCGACGGCGCGGTCTATTCCGACGAGGGCATCGACATCGACGAGCTCCACATCCACATGCAGCAGAATGGTGGCGTGAAGGGGTTCCCCGGCGCGCAATACGAGCCCGAGGGCGCGAAGCTTCTGGAGGCGGAGTGCGACATCCTCGTTCCCGCCGCGCTCGAAGGAACGATCCATTCTGGCAACATGGCGGGGATCAAGGCCCCGCTCATCATCGAGGCGGCGAACGGGCCGATCACCTCGGAGGCCAACGACTACCTTTCCGGAAAGGGCGTCATCATTATTCCGGACCTCTATGCCAATGCCGGGGGCGTGACGGTCAGCTACTTCGAATGGGTCAAGAACCTGTCGCATATCCGCTTCGGCCGGATGGAGCGTCGGGCCGAGGAGGCACGGCACCAGACGCTGGTGGACGAGCTCGAACGGCTGTCGACCAACAAGGAGGTCGCCTGGACGCTGTCGAAGGACTTCAAGGACCGCTACCTGCGCGGCGCGGGGGAGCTGGAGCTCGTCCGCTCCGGCCTCGACGACACGATGCGCACGGCCTACGGCGCGATGCGCGAGGTCTGGCGCCAGCGCAACGACGTCCCCGATCTACGCACGGCGGCCTACATCGTCTCGATCAGCCGCGTCGCGGCGAGCTACCAGGCCAAGGGCCTCTGACGCGATGCCCCCGGGGCGGCGCGCTCACGCGCCGCCCCGGGCCGGCGTGCCGTCCGGCGGCCCGTCCGTCTTTGCCTGTCCGCTCTCGCGTTCGGCGGCGATCGCCTCGGCATCCTCCCCGAACCGGTTCAGGAGCGCGTTCTCCAGCTCCTTGTTCAGCGCCCGCGCCCGTTCGGCGTATTCGGCGTTCTGCGCGACCGGAACGCCCGGCCGCCACAGCTTTGCCAGTTCGAGCATGGCCTCGCGGTCGTGCCGGAAGAAGGCGTCCCGCGCGTGGTAGGCTTCGCTCTCCGACCAGCCCATCCGCTCCAGGACGTAGCGTCCCGCCCGAAGGCTCGAGTCGAACATCTCCCGCACGATCTGGTCGGCCCCGGCACGGTAGAGTTCGTAGGTGTGGACGCGATCGTAGGCACGGGCGATCACATGGACATCCGGGTTCGTCTGCTTGACGAGGCGCGTGAGCCGCACCGCGTCGCCTTTGGAGTCGAGCGCCACGACCACGATCCTGGCCCGCGCGATGCCGGCGGCCTCCAGAACCTCGGGTCGTGTCGGGTCGCCCAGATAGGTCTTGATGCCGAAGGTGCGTAGAAGCCGGATCGTCTCGATGTCGCGGTCGAGCACCACCGCGTTGAGGCCGGCACCCTGCAGGAGGCGGTGGACGACCTGACCGAACCGTCCGACCCCGGCGATGATGACCTCCGCATGCGTGTCGATGGCGTCGTCGGGTTCCGCGTCCGCCGCGCCGCTGTGTTGCGACAGGCGCTCGTAGGCGATGAAGAGAAGCGGGGTCAGCAGCATCGACAGCGCGATGGACAGAAGCAGCCGCGCCTGCAGATCGCCCGCCACGACGCCGGATTGCGCGGCGACGGAAATCAGCACGAAACCGAATTCCCCCGCCTGCGCGAGGCTCAGCGTGAAGAGGATGCGGTCCCGGCCGTGCAGCCGGGCGACCAGGGCGAGCATGTAGAGGATGGCGCCCTTCGCCAGGATCAGCCCGCTCACGATCACGATGACCATGGTCGGCGCGGCGGCGAGCACGGCGAAATCGATGCCCGCGCCGACGGTGATGAAGAAGAGGCCTAGCAGGATGCCCTTGAACGGCTCGATATCCGCCTTCAGCTCGTGGCGGAACTCGGACCCCGCCAGGACCACGCCGGCGAGAAAGGTGCCGAGCGCGGGCGACAGGCCGACAAGCGACATCAGCACCGCGACGCCGATCACGAAGAGCAGCGAGACGATGGTGCGCATTTCGTGGAGCCGCGCCCGCGCGGCGAAGGTGAAGACCGGGCGGGTCAGGAACTGCCCGCCGAGGATGACAAGCGCGACCGCCCCGAGCGTGGCGAGCGCGGCGCCCCAGTTCGGAAGCTGCTCGATCCAGGTGCTGACGTCTTCGGCGATGCGCGCGCTCTCGCCGTTGCCGATGACGGGTTCCTCCTCGGTCGCGCCGGCCGCGGGCCGCGAGACGATCCCCCCCGTCAGAAGCGGCATCAATGCCAGCATCGGCAGCACGAGGATATCCTGCGTGAGCAGCACCGAGAAGGCCGAGCGGCCGCCCCGCGTCCCGGTCAGCGTCTTCTCCTCGAGCGTCTGCATCACGATGGCGGTCGAGCTCGGGGCGAGGATCATGCCGATGGCGAGCGCGACGGGCCAGGGCTGCCCCAGCAGGATCGCCGCACCGGCAAAGAGCGCGACCGTCAGCCCGACCTGCCCGAGCCCGAGGCCGAGGAGCCGTTGCCGCATGTCCCACAGCGCGCGTGGCTCGAGTTCCAGCCCGATCAGGAACAGCATCATCACGACGCCGAACTCCGCGAAATGCTGCAGCGATTCCGTTTCGGACCCGACAAGGCCCGTGACCGG
This sequence comes from uncultured Jannaschia sp., assembly GCF_947494025.1. Lineage (GTDB taxonomy): Bacteria > Pseudomonadota > Alphaproteobacteria > Rhodobacterales > Rhodobacteraceae > Jannaschia. Next base: position 249,917 of record NZ_CANLTQ010000001.1, on the reverse strand, counting down.
ACCGATGAGGATGCCGGCCACCAGATAGCCCAGCACGGAACCCAGCCCCAGGCGCACGGCGACCGGGACGCAGACCGTCGCGGCGCCCAGATAGATCACGGCCTGAAACAGAAAGGATTCCATGACCCCGCCTGTAGGGCCTCGACGGCGTTTCGCAAAGGTTTTCCCGTGTCCGCAGGGCATGGCGACCGCTCGGCGCGATTCCGGACGAACACGGATTTCGTGGGAACATTCGGGGCGGTCGCCATGTTCTTAACACGACCGCCGCAGGCGCGGACGTCCCTACGGACCATGCGCCGAACCGACCCAGATTGGTCGATCCAGCCTCGACGCTGCCGCGATACGGTCAGCTCGACATGGACTCGACCCACAGAGGCTCCGGACGCTTCCCGGTGGTTGTGCGGTGCGGGGAGTGACCGTTTGAGCGGCGCCTCGGTCCGAAAGGGCCGGGGCGTCTGTCTTTTCGCGGACGGGTCAGGCGGCGCGTCGCGCGGCCGCTGCGATCTCGAGCCGCCGCCGCCCGAACGCCAGAAGGAACATCGCCGTCAGGACGAGCACGATCGTCGGCGCCGACGCGCTGTCGAGCCAGAAGCTCGCGTAAACGCCGCCCACCATCGCCAGGGTGCAGGCGAGGACCGAAACCGCGAGCATCCGTCCGAAGCTGCGCGTCATCAGGAACGCGATCGCCCCTGGCGTGACCAGCAGCGCGACGGCGAGGATCAGCCCCACCGCCGACAGGGTCGACACGACCGTCAGCGACAGCACGGTCAGCAGCCCGTAATGCAGCCACCCCGTCCGAAGCCCCGACGCCTGCGCTTGTGCCGGGTCGAAGGCGTGCAGCAGGAAATCCCGCCACTTCAAGAGCAGGACGGCGCAGATCGGACCGGACAGCGCGAGCGCGGTCCAGAGGTCGCCCGCGCCGATGCCCAGCATGTTGCCGAAGAGGATGTGGTCGAGATGCGCGTCCGACGGAAAGGCCACGAACAGGATCAGCCCGACCGCGAACATGCCCGAGAAGACGACGCCCATTGCCGTGTCGCGCTTCACCCGGCTGTTCTCCGACAGGTAGCCGGTCAGGAGCGCGCAGGACATGCCCGCAGCGAAGGCCCCCGCGATGAGGGGCAGGCCGAGCAGGTAGGCCAGCACGACGCCGGGCAGGATCGCGTGGCTCACCGCGTCGCCCATCAGGGCCCAGCCCTTCAGCACGAGAAAGCACGACAGGAGCGCCGCCGGGGGCGCCACCAGGAGCGCGATCAGGAACGCGTTCGTCATGAACGGAAACCCGAAGGGCAGGAGGGCCGTCTCGATCATGCCGCGGCCCGGACCCGGCGACGCGTGGCGATCAGCCCGTGCCGCGGGGCGGCCACGAAGGCCGCGAGGAAGACCAGCGTCTGCAACGTCACGATCACGCCGCCGGTCGCGCCGTTGAGGAAGAAGGAAAGGTAGGCACCGAGCGCGCTCGTCACGGTGCCGATGGCAACGGCGAGGAGAAGCAGACGCGAAAACCGGTCGCACAGGAGATAGGCCGTCGCCCCGGGCGTCACGACCATCGCGATCACGAGGAACGCACCCACGGTCTGCATGGCCGCCACGACGCTCGCGGAAAGGAGCGTGAAGAAGACGAGCTTCAGGAGGCCGGGCCGCAGACCGACCGAGCGGGCGTGGCTCTCGTCGAAGAACGTGACCATCAGATCCTTCCACTTCGCCAGCAGCACGACGAGGGAGACCACGCCGATGACGGCGAGTTGCAGCGTGTCTTCCGGCGTGATGGCGAGGATGTTGCCCATCGTGATCTGCTGCACCGAGACCGCGATCGGGTCGAGCGACACCATGAACAGCCCCAGCCCGAAGAACGACGTGAAGATGATGCCGATGATCACGTCCGTCTTGAGCCCCGACCGCTCCGTCAGGAACAGCATGGCGAGCGCGGCCAGCCCGCCCGACAGGAACGCGCCGAACGCAAAGGGCAGGCCCAGCATGTAGGCGCCGGCCACGCCCGGGACGACCGAATGGCTGAGCGCGTCGCCGATCAGCGACCAGCCCTTGAGCATGAGGTAGCACGACAGGAACGCGCAGACGCCCCCGACCAGCGCGCTGACCCACATGGCGTTCACCATGTAGCCGTAGGCGAAGGGTTCAAGCATCGTTCTCCACGGGCAAAGGCACGCCGTAGCTGACAAAGGGCCGCTCGTCGTCGGAGATGATGCGGACATCGCCGCCCCCGCCCTGCAGCTGCGCGTCACCGAGGCTGAAATGCCGCAGCACGCCGCCGAAGGCGCGCTCGAGGTTCTGGCGCGTGAACACCGCCTCCGTCCGCCCGTAGGCCAGCACGGTGCCCTTCACGAGCACGGTGTGATCGCAGAATTCCGGGACGGAGCCGAGATTGTGGGTGGAGACGAGCATCACCCGCCCCTCGTCGCGCAGATCGCGCAGCAGCGCGACAATCTGCTCCTCCGTGGTGACGTCGACGCCGGTGAAGGGCTCGTCGAGAAGGATCACCCGTCCGTCCTGTGCCAGTGCGCGGGCGAGGAAGACGCGCTTGCGCTGCCCGCCCGAAAGCTCGCCGATCTGCCGGTGGCGGTACTCGGACATGCCGACGCGGGCCAGGGCGTCGTCGACGGCCGTCCGGTCGGCCGGCCCGGGGCGGCGCAGGAAGCCCATGTGGCCGTAGCGCCCCATCATCACCACGTCCTCGACCAGCACGGGAAAGGTCCAGTCGACCTCTTCCGCCTGGGGCACGTAGGCGACAAGGTTCGACCGCAACGCCTCGCGCACCGTCCGTCCCATCAGCCGGATCTCGCCGGAGGAGGCGGGAACGAAGCCCATGATGGCCTTGAACAATGTCGACTTGCCCGCGCCGTTCACGCCGACCAGCGCGGTGATGGATCCGGGCGGCACGTGGAAGCTCGCGCCGCGGAGCGCGGTGTGTCCGTTGCGGTAGCTGACGGTCACGTTCCGGGCGTCGATCCCGCCGCCCTGCGTCGCGTCGTTCATCGCGCGCCCGTCAGGCCGCGCGCGACCGTCTCCGATGTGACGCGCAGAAGGTCCAGATAGGTCGGCACCGGCCCGTCCGCCTCCGACAGGGAGTCGACGTAGAGCTCACCCCCGTAGGCCGCCCCGGTCTCCCGCGCGACCTGTCGGGCCGGATCGGTATTGACGGTGCTTTCGCAGAAGACGACCGGGATGTCGTGGTCGCGCACGCCGTCGATTACGCGGCGGACCTGCTGCGGCGTGCCGACCGCGTCGGTGTTCATGGGCCAGAGAAACATCTCCCGCAGGCCGAGGTCGCGGGCGAGGTAGCTGAACGCGCCCTCGCAGGTCACGAGCCATCGCCGTTCCTCGGGGATCGCGGCGAGCTCCGCGCGGATCGGCTCCAGCGTGGCGGCGATCTTCGCCTTGTAGGCCTCGGCATTGGCGGCATAGGTTTCCGCGTTGGACGGATCGACCTCGGACAGGGCATCGCGGATGTTGTCGACATAGACCATCGCCGCATCCGCGCCCATCCAGGCATGCGGGTTCGCCCGGCCTTCATAGGCGCCCTCGGCGATCGGGATCGGCTCGACGCCGTCGCTGATTGTGGCGGCGGGAATGTCCCCGAGGTTTTCGAGGAACTGCGCGAACCAGAGTTCGAGGTTCAGGCCGTTCCACAGGATGAGGTCCGCGTCGATGGCCCCGCGCAGGTCGCCGGGCGTCGGGGAATATCCGTGGATTTCCGCCCCCGGCCGCGTGACGGACACGACCTCCGCCGCGTCGCCCGCCACGTTGCGCGCCATGTCGGCGATGACGGTGAAGGTGGTGACGACCTTCAGAGGATCCTGCGCCGCGGCGGGCGTGGCCAGGAGAAGGGATGCCAATACGACGCGGAACATGAAACGGACTTTCCAATTGAGAACAGTTCGCAACATGAGGGTCGCGCCGACGATGTCAAGCCTGTTGCGAGCGGCTCGCAACAAGGGGGCGGCGAGAAAAGAAGGGGCCGCCCCGAAGGGCGGCCCGGTCGTCGCGGAATCGTCGTCGGATCACTCGATCTTCGGGATCAGCGTCTCCAGCGAAGCCTTGGCGTCGCCGTAGAACATCCGCGTGTTCTCCTTGAAGAAGAGGGGGTTCTCGATGCCGGAATAGCCCGTGCCCTGGCCGCGCTTGGAGACGAAGACCTGCTTGGCGTTCCAGACCTCCAGCACCGGCATGCCGGCGATGGGGGAGTTCGGGTCGTCCTGCGCGGCGGGGTTCACGATGTCGTTCGAGCCGATGACGATCACCACGTCGGTCGAGGCGAAGTCCTCGTTGATCTCGTCCATCTCGAGCACGATGTCATAGGGCACCTTGGCCTCCGCGAGCAGCACGTTCATGTGCCCGGGCAGGCGGCCGGCGACCGGGTGGATGGCGAAGCGCACCACCTTTCCGCGGGCGCGCAGCTTGCGGACAAGCTCGCTCACCGCCTGCTGCGCCTGCGCCACCGCCATGCCGTAGCCCGGCACGATGATGATGCTGTCGGCCTCGTTGAGTGAATTGGCCACCCCGTCCGCGTCGATCGCCACCTGCTCGCCCTCGACATCCATGGCCGGGCCGGACGTGCCGCCGAACCCGCCCAGGATGACGTTGACGAACTTCCGGTTCATCGCCTTGCACATGATGTAGCTGAGGATCGCGCCCGAGGAGCCGACGAGCGCGCCGGTCACGATGAGCAGGTCGTTGCCCAGCGTGAAGCCGATCGCCGCGGCCGCCCAGCCGGAATAGGAGTTCAGCATGGAGACCACGACGGGCATGTCCGCCCCGCCGATCCCCATGATCAGGTGCCAGCCGATGAAGCCCGCGATGAGCGCGACGAGGACCATCGTCCAGATGCCGGCCCCGTTGAAGTAGAGAAGCCCGAGCACGATGGCGACGACGAGCGCCGCGGCGTTGAGGAGGTGCCCGCCCGGCAGCTGCGTCGGCTTGCCGTCCACCCGCCCGGCGAGCTTGCCGAAGGCGATCACGGAGCCGGTGAAGGTCACCGCGCCGATGAAGATGCCGAGGAACACCTCGACCCGGAGGATCGCGATCTCCACCGCGTCCTTGATGTAGAGGCGCTGACCGAAGCCCGTGAGCGCCGCGATGTCGTCGAGCACGGCCGGGTCGTCCACGAGCAGGGCGGCGTGCGCCTCCCGCATGGCGAGGACCGATTGCAGCATGATCTCGGCGTTGAGGCCGATGAACACGGCCGCGAGCCCGACGAAGGAGTGCAGCGCCGCGACGAGCTGCGGCATCTCGGTCATCTGCACGCGGCCGGCGACGTAGTAGCCCGCGAAGCCGCCCGCCGCGATCGCGACGAGAATGAGCAGGACGTTGTGGACGCCCGGCCCGAACACCGTCGCCAGCACGGCGATGCCCATGCCGACCATGCCGTACCAGATCGCGCGCTTGGCGCTTTCCTGGTTCGACAGGCCGCCGAGCGACAGGATGAAGAGGATGGAGGCCGCAATGTAGGCGGCCGAGGTGATCCCGGCGGTGAACATCATCGGTCGGCCCTCACGATTTCTGGAACATGGCGAGCATGCGCCGGGTGACGAGGAATCCGCCGACGATGTTGATCGAGGCGATCAGCACCGAGACGAGGCTCAGGGTCACGACGAGCCAGTTGCCCGCCCCGATCTGCAGCAGCGCGCCGAGGATGATGATCCCCGAGATCGCGTTCGTCACCGCCATCAGCGGCGTGTGGAGCGCGTGACTCACGCCCCAGATCACCTGGAAGCCGACGAAGCAGGCCAGCGCGAAGACGATGAAGTGCTGCATGAAGCTTTCGGGCGCGTAGGCCCCGATGAGCAGGACCAGGATGCCTCCGCCGACCAGCAGTCCGACATGGCTCTTGGTCTGGGCGCGGAACGCGGCGAGCTCGGCCGCGCGGCGCTCCTCGGGGGTGAGTTCCTTCGCCTTCGGCCGCGGCTTCTGCGCGGCGATGGCGGCGACCTTGGGTTTGGGTGGCGGCCAGGTGATCTCGCCCCCGCAGGTGATGGTCGCCCCGCGGATCACGTCGTCCTCCATGTCGTGCTTGACCTGTCCGTCCTTCGCCGGCGTCAGGTCGGACATCATGTGGCGGACGTTGTTGCCGTAGAGGACCGAGGACTGCGTCGCCATGCGCGATGGGAAATCGGTGTAGCCGACGATCGTCACGCCGTTTTCGGTGACGATCTTCTCGTCGGGCTTCGTCAGCTCGCAATTGCCGCCCCGCTCGGCGGCGAGGTCGACGATCACGGAGCCGGGCTTCATCGCCTCGACCATGTCGCGTGTCCAAAGGACCGGCGCCTTCCGGTTCGGGATCAGCGCGGTGGTGATCACGATGTCGATGTCGGGGGCGAGCTCGCGGAACTTCTCGAGCTGCTTGGCCTGGAACTCGGGGGAGGAGGGGGGCGCGTAGCCGCCCGTCTCGGCGCCGTCGGGCAGCTCGCTGTCCTCGAACTCGAGAAAGACGAACTCCGCGCCCATCGACTCGATCTGCTCGGCCACTTCGGGGCGCACGTCGAAGGCATAGGTGATCGCGCCGAGCGAGGTGGAGGTGCCGATCGCGGCGAGGCCCGCCACGCCCGCGCCCACGACGAGCACCTTGGCGGGCGGGACCTTGCCTGCGGCCGTGACCTGGCCGGTGAAGAAACGTCCGAAATTGCTGCCCGCCTCGATCACCGCCCGGTAACCGGCGATATTGGCCATCGAGGACAGCGCGTCCATCTTCTGCGCGCGGGAGATGCGGGGCACCATGTCCATGGCGATGGCGGTCGCGCCCCGGGCCTTCACCGTCTCCATCAGCGCCTCGTTGGAGGACGGATAGAAGAACGAGATCAGCGTCTGGTCGGCGCGCAGCCGGCCGGCCTCCTCCTCGGTCGGCGGGCGAACCTTGGCCACGATGTCCGCCGCGGCATAGAGCGCCTCGGCATCCGTGACGATCTCGACATTGGCCGCACGATAGGCATCGTCGGTGAAGCCCGCCTTGCCGCCCGCGCCGCTTTCGACGAGCACGTCGTGGCCCAGCTTCTGAAGATGGACGGCGCTTTCCGGCGTGATCGCCACACGGGCTTCTCCGTCATGGACCTCTTTCGGTGCGCCGATCTTCATTGCATACTCTCCCCGGGACGTTCGCGATGCTGACATCCCTTCTGCGGTCTTCGCGATCCTGATTGCAACATGCGTCGGCGCGGAAGATTGTTTCGTGCGCGGAGGTGCGGATGCGGGATCACGGTACGAGGGGCGGAACGGATTGGGCGGCGCTCCGGGCGCGGTTCCACCTGCCGGACAGCATCGTCTATCTCGACGGCAACTCGCTCGGGCCGCTGCCGCGCGCCGTGCCGGAACGGGTCCGGCGGACGGTGGAGGACGAGTGGGGCGAGATGCTCATCCGCGGCTGGAACGAGGCCGGCTGGATGGAGTGGCCCGCCCGGCTGGGCGACCGGATCGGCCGCCTGATCGGCGCGTCCGGGGGGGCCACGGTGGTGGGCGACACGCTGTCGATCAAGGTCTATCAGGCGCTCGACGCCGCGCTCCGGCTGCGCCCCGGCCGCCGCGTGATCCTGTCGGACAGCGGCAACTTCCCGACCGACCTCTACATGGCCGAGGGGCTGATCGCCGCGCTGGATCGGGGGCACGAGCTTCGCGTCGTCGCGCCCGAGGCGGTGGCCGAGGCCATCGACGGGGACACGGCCGTGCTGATGCTGACGCAGGTGGATTACCGCACGGGCCGGCTGCACGACATGGCCGACCTGACCGCGCGGGCCCATGCGGCGGGCGCGCTGACGATCTGGGACCTCGCCCATTCCGCCGGCGCGCTGGAGATCGACGTGACGGGGGCGGATGCCGACTTCGCCGTCGGCTGCACCTACAAGTACCTCAATGCCGGACCGGGCGCGCCCGCCTTTGTCTATGTCCGCCCCGATCTGCACGACGCGATCGCGCCGGCGCTGTCGGGTTGGCTGGGTCACGCCGCGCCCTTCGCCTTCGATCCGTCCTACCGCCCGGGGCCGGGGATCACGCGGATGCGCGTCGGCACGCCACCCGTGCTCCAGCTCGCCGCGCTGGAGGCCGCGCTCGACATCTGGGACGACGTGGACATGGGGGACCTGCGTGCGCGCTCCCTCGCGCTGTGCGACCGCTTCGTCGGGGGCGTCGCCGCGCGCTGCCCGGATCTCGTGCCCGCCCTGCCGCCGGGCACGGCGCGCGGCAGCCAGGTGAGCTTCCGCCACCCGGAGGGCTACGCGGTGATGCAGGCGCTGATCGCACGCGGGGTGATCGGCGACTTCCGGGCGCCCGACATCCTGCGCTTCGGCTTCACGCCCCTCTTCATCGGCGAGGCGGAGGTCGACGCCGCCGTGGCCGCGGTCGCCGACATCCTCGAGACCGCCGCCTGGGACCGGCCGGAATACCGCACGCGCAAGGCCGTGACCTGAAAGCCGCCATGCCGGCGCATGCCGGATCGTCGCGGTTGCCCGCGCCCTGTCCTCACGCTTCGATCGCCTGACACGGAGGACCTGATGCTGCGCGACCATCCCGAGCGTTACGAGACGGCGAACGAGCTGCATGCGCGGCCCTTTCCCGCCCTTCGCACCCGCTCGGAGGCTGCGTTCCTGGCCATCAAGCGCGCGCATGACGCCGCGAACCGCGACCGTGCGGCGGACCGCGCGCACCTGATCGCGCTGCTCGACCGGTTCGGGGCCGACCATCCCAAGCCGGACGCGACGCATTACTTCGGCGCGCTCGGCCGTCACCGGCTCAAATGGGAGAGCCATACCGAGTTCGTCACCTACACGATCTTCTCCGACACCCTGTCGGAGCGGCCCTTCGACGGCGCGATCTTCGAGGCATTCCCGCGCGACTGGCTCGACGACGCGCCTGGGCTCCGGCTGTCCTCCATCCTGCTGCGCGTCGAGCCCGAGGGCGCGGACATTCCCGCGCGCCTCCACGACTGGTTCGAGGGCGAGAGCCTCGCCGTGAGCCGGATCGTGGACGGTGCCGCGGTGATCGCCGGGGACTTTCGCATCGATGCGCGCGGTCACGCCCGCTTCGCCATCTTCACCGCGCCGGACCTCGGTGAGCGGCGGATCGGGCGCATCGTGCAGCAGCTTTGCGAGATCGAGACCTACAAGACGATGTCGATGCTGGCCCTGCCGCGCGCCCGCGCGCTCGGCGCGCGGCTGACCGGGATCGACGGCGAGCTTTCGGCGCTGGTGGGCGAGCTGCGTTCCGTCGAGCGGACGTCGGACGCCACGCTCGAACAGCTTCTGGCCATCGGCTCGGATCTCGAGACCATGCTCGCCCGCGCCACCTTCCGGTTCGGCGCGACGGAGGCCTATTCCGCCCTCGTCGAGCAACGGATCGAGGTGCTGCGCGAGGCGCGGTTCGGCGGGCGACAGACCTTCGCGGAGTTCATGATGCGCCGCTTCGACCCCGCGATGCGGACCTGCCGGTCGGTGGAGCGGCGGATGGAGGCGCTGGCCGAACGTGCGCGACGCGCCGGCGACCTGCTCTCCACCCGCGTCAGCGTCGAGCGGGAGATGCAGAACGGTCGCCTCCTGCGCTCGATGGACGAGCGCGCGGCGATGCAGCTACGCTTGCAAAAGACGGTGGAGGGCTTGTCGGTGGTCGCGATCGGCTATTACGCGGTGAACCTCGTCACCTATCTGGCCTATCCGTTCGGCGCCCGGTTCGGGCTCTCGAAGGAGTGGCTTGCCGCGCTGGCGGTGGTGCCCGTCCTCGTCGCCGTCTGGTGGGTCGTCCACCGGATCCGCGCGATGGCGGACTAGGCTCAGGCCTTGCGGATCAGGCTGCCCGCGCCGTGGCTGGTGAAGAGTTCCAGCAGGACGGCGTTCGGCACCCGCCCGTCGAGGATGACGACCGCCCGCACGCCCGCGTCGAGCGCTTCGAGCGCCGTCTCGGTCTTCGGGATCATGCCTCCCGCGATCACGCCCGCCGCCGTCATCTCGAGAACCTGCGTTGCCGTCAGCGCGGTGACGACCTCGCCCGAGGCGTCCTTCACCCCGCTCACGTCGGTCAGAAGGAGCAGGCGGTCGGCCTTGAGCGCGCCCGCCACCGCGCCCGCCGCGGTGTCGCCGTTGATGTTGTAGGTCTCGTCCTGCGCGCCGGTGCCGATCGGCGCGATCACCGGGATCATCTCGTCGCGCAAGAGCGTGTGCAGCAGGCGCGGATCGACCTCGGTCGGCGTGCCGACGAAACCCAGCTCGGGGTCGGTCTGCTTGCAGGTGATCATGTCGGCATCCTTGCCCGACAGGCCGACCGCGCGTCCGCCCGCGGTGTTGATCGCCTGCACGATGCGCTTGTTGATCTCACCCGCAAGCACCATCTCCACGACCTGCAGCGTCGCGGCGTCGGTGACGCGCTTGCCGCGCCTGAACTCCGACGTCACGCCCAGCCGCTCGAGCATCGCGTTGATCATCGGCCCGCCGCCGTGGATGATGACCGGATTGATCCCCACCGTCCGCATGAGCACCACGTCGCGCGCGAAGCTCGCCATGCCTTCCTCCGAGCCCATTGCGTGCCCGCCCAGCTTGATGACCACGACGGCGTCGTCGTAGCGCGTCAGGTAGGGCAGGGCCTCGTTCAGGGTCCGCGCGATGGCGGCGTTGTCGCGGGTCGTCATGGTATCCTGACCTTGTGTCACTCGATCCCGGCGATCGTGGCACGTAGGGTCTCGATGCCCCAGCCCTTTTCGCTGCTCGTGACGATCAATTCCGGATAGGCCGCCGGATGGCGGGCGAGGGCCGCGCGGGTGCGGTCGAGCGCGCGCGCCCGGTCCGCGTCCTTCACCTTGTCGGCCTTGGTCAACACCGCCTGAAAGGTCACGGCCGAGGCATCGAGAAGCGACATGATCTCCTCGTCCACGTCCTTCACGCCGTGCCGCGCGTCGATCAGCACGAAGGCGCGCCGGAGCGAGGCGCGCCCGGCGAGATAGGCCTGCAGGAGGGCCTGCCACTTCGCGACGACGGCCACGGGCGCGTTCGCGTAGCCGTAGCCGGGCAGGTCCACTAGGTAGTGGCTCTGCCCGAGGGTGAAGAAGTTGATCTCCTGGGTCCGGCCCGGCGTGTTGGAGGCACGGGCCAATGCGCGGCGCCCCGTCAGCGCGTTGATCAGCGTCGACTTGCCCACGTTGGAACGGCCCGCGACGCAGATTTCCGTCCGGTCGGCGGGCGGCATGCCGGACATCGCGACGACGCCCTTGAGGAACTCGGGCTCGGACACGAAGAGCTTGCGGGCCCGCTCCGCCGCGGCCTCGTCGGGGGCGTCCGCCTCGGGGAAGGGCAGGTTCGCGCTCATGCCAGCACCAGCGTGTCGTCGATCTCGACCCGGCCGGGCGCGACGCAGACGAGGTAGACGCCGAAGTCGCGGTGGCCCCAGCCCGCCTCGAGCGCGCCCAGCGTGTCGCCGTCGATCAGCCCGCTCTCCGGGTCGGCCATCGTGGCGCGGCAGCGGGTGATCCGCTGGACCACGCGGAACCGCGCCGTGCCGAGCGTGGCCTCCCGCCCGATCCAGTCGAACTCGGACCAGGGCGCCGCCCCCTCGATCCACAGGTTTCCGCGCCAGCGATGCCGGCTCAGGTCGCGGCCCATGGCGGCGGCGAGCGCGTCGAGGCTCGCGGCGTTGTTGAGCGAGATCGAGGGGAAGTCGGTGTCGGTGTAGCCGCGATCCGCCGACCGGACGATCCCGGTCGGGGCGGCGCGCGCGGGGTCGAGGAGCGGGGCGATCCAGTCGAGGAAAACGCGGCTGTCCCCGTCCGGGTCGAAGGTGAGGTCGGGCCGGCCGGGGTGGTGGAGCGTGACGGTTCCCGAACCGCTCTCCGCCGTGATCGCCATCAGCGCCGGCAGCTTGGCGCCGCGCTGGAAGTTCGCCGGTGGCACCCATTCGCTGCCGCGTTGCTTGGACGCTTCGTGGGCGACCGCCCAGACGCGGTCGCCGGGAATGGTTCCGCCGGACGCGATGTCGAAGCCCCGGATCGCCTCCCGGCCATGCCCCTTGATCGGGTGCCGCCAGATCTCGGTGAGCCTCATTTCTTCGCCGGGGCCTTGGCGTCGTTGGCCGCCGCGGGCTTCTTGCGGTTCAAACTCGACTTGATGTTGCCGAACAGGTCCGGCTTCGCGCCGTGGCTCCGCATGATCGCGTATTGCTGCAGGAAGGTGATCGTGTTGTTGCCGATCCAGTAGACGACGAGGCCGCTCGCGAACCCGCCCAGCATGAACATGAAGACCCAGGGCAGCCAGGCGAAGATCATCGCCTGCGTCGGGTCGGTCGGCGCCGGGTTCAGCTTCTGCTGCAGCCACATCGAGATGCCGAGCAGGAGCGGCAGGATGCCGATGAACACCAGCGCGAGAATCGTGCCCGGTTCCGGCGCGGCCCAGGGCAGGGCCCCGAACAGGTTGAAGAGCGAGGTCGGGTCGGGGGCCGACAGGTCGCGGAACGGTCCGAAGAACGGCGCGTGGCGCAGTTCGATCGTGACGAAGATCACCTTGTAGAGGCTGAAGAAGATGGGGATCTGCAGCAGGATCGGAAGGCAGCCCGCCGCCGGGTTCACCTTGTTCGTCTTGTAAAGCTCCATCATCCCCTGCTGGAGCTTCTGGCGGTCGTCGCCGGCACGCTCCTTCAGCTTCTCCATCTCCGGCTGAAGCTCCTTCATCCGGGCCATGGAGACGTAGGACTTGTAGGCCAGCGGAAAGAGGATCGCCTTGATGCCGAGCGTCAGGAGGATGATCGCGACGCCCATGTTGCCGATCACGCCGTTGAGCCAGTGCAGGGCGGCGAAGATCGGCTTGGTCAGGAAGTAGAACCAGCCCCAGTCGATCGAATCGACGAAGCCCGCCACGCCTTCCTCGTTCTGGTAGTGCCGGATCGTCTCCCATTCCTTCGCGCCCGCGAAGAGCCGCGACGCGGAGGCGACGGTCGCGCCGGGGGCGACCTCGACCGGGGGCAGACGGGTCTCGGTCTGGTAGATGTCGGCGCCGTCGACATACTTGACGACCTCGGCGAAGGGCGCGCCCGCCGGCGGGATCAGCGTCGTCATCCAGTACTTGTCGGTGAACCCGATCCAGCCGTCCTCGCCCGTCTCGACGCGCTGCACGCGCCCGCCCTCGGCGGCCACCTCGTCGAGATCGGTCATGTCGTCGTAATCGACTTCGATCAGCTCGCCGTCGCTGCGGGCGACGACGCCTTCGTGGAGGATGAAGAAGTTGACCGTGTCGGGCTCCCCGTGCCGCGCGACGAGGCCGTAGGGCGCGAGCCGGACGGGTGCGTCGGTGGTGTTCTCGACGCTCTGCTCGACGTCGAACATGTAATCCTCGTCGACGGAGATCGTGCGCTGGAAGACGAGTCCTACGCCGTTGTCCCAGCTCAGCGTCACCGGCGTCTCGGGCGTGAGCACCGCCCCCTCGGGCGCGGTCCATTCGGTCGTGGCCGAGGGCACCGCCTCGAAATCGAGATCGCCGCCCGGCACCCAGCCGTGCAGCGCGTAATAGGCGCCGGGCCCGCCCGCGGGCGAGAGCAGCGTGACGATCGGGGAATCGTCCTCCAGCGTTTCGCGGTAATCCTTGAGCGAGATGTCGTCGATGCGTCCGCCGGTAAGCGAGATCGAGCCCGTGAGGCGCGGCGTGTCGACGGGGACGCGGGCGGTCGCCGCGACGGCGGCATCCCGCGTCTCCTCGGGCGCGGCGACGACCGCGCCCGGCACGGACGCGATCTCGCCATCCCCGGCCGCAGGCGGCGCGACGGCCCCGTTCGTCGTCTCCGCGATCCCGTCGGAGGTGTCGCCCTCGACGAGGTCGGGCGAGCGTTGCTCCGGCGGAAAGAGGAAAAACCACACCAGAAGCACCAGCGCGCTGAGCACCGTGGCAAGGATCAGGTTCTTGTTCTGGTCGTCCATGACGGGCCTGTCGCGCGAATGTCGGGAGTTGCGCGCCGTTCAACAGACCATGCCGGCCGAGGTCAAGGCGAAAGCGGATCCCGGCAGGGGCCGTCCTCCGCGATCGCGCGATCGTCAGGCGTTGCCCTGCGGATGCATGTTGCGCAACGCCTCGTTCGAGTGGGGCTTCAGGGCGAGGGCCCAGGCCGTCGCCTTCTCGAAGGGCATGGGCCGGGCAATGCCGTAGCCCTGCAGGTGCGGGCAGCCCATCTCGACGAGGGTGGCCTTCTCCTGCGGCGTCTCCACCCCTTCGGCCAGCGTCCCGATCGAAAGGCTGTCGGCCAGCCCGAGGATGGCGCGCACGATTTCGCGCTTGGTGGCGTCGCCGTCGATGCCGGACACGAAGGAGCGATCGATCTTGATGCGGTGGACGCCGAACTTGGCGATATGCGCGATCGAGGCGGCGCCGGTGCCGAAATCGTCGAGATCGAGCCGGAAGCCCGCCTTCCGCAGCGTCATGACGTTGCGCATGATCGTCTCGTCGGCGTCGCGTAGCGTCACGGTTTCCAGAATCTCGATGGCGATGCGGGCCGGGGCGATGTCGTACCGGTCGAGCTGCCAGGCGATGCGTTCGGCCATGCGCGGATCGGCAAGCTGCTCGAGCGAGACGTTGACCCCGACGCAAGGCACGTCGATCCCGGCCGCGTCCCAGGCGGCGATGGCGTCGAGGCTGGCCTTCAGCACCTGCTCGCCCAGCTCCGTGGATTTTCCGGCGGAATGGATCGTCGGCAGGAACTGCGCCGGCGACAGGACGCCGAGTTCGGGATGGTGCCAGCGGACAAGCGCCTCGAAGCCTGCGATGCAACCGGTCCGCGCGTCGATCTGCGGCTGGAACCAGGGGCGGATCTGTCCGCTTTCCAGTGCGTCCTCGATCTGCAGCGCCAGCCGGTAATCCGTTTCGACCCGGGCCTGCAGGTCGGGGTTGAAGGCGCGCACGGCGTCGTCGCCCTGCCGGGAGGCCATCCGGAGCGCGAAGCCGGCGGCGGCGAGCATGGCGGCGCCGGACCGGGCGGGCGCCATCCCCTCGCTGCAGATGCCGATGCAGGCATGGACCCGGATCGACCGCCCCTCGATCGAGATCGGTTGGGCGACGGCGGCCTGGATGCGGTCGACGATGCCCATCACCACGTCGAGATCCGCCCGCCGCGTGGGAGCGAGCACGACGAGTGCGCCGTCGTGGCCGGTGCGCATCACGGTGTCGGCGCCCCGCATCGCCGTGGAGATGCGCTGGATCATGCGATCCATGACCTTCTCGCTGATCTCCGTTCCCCATTCGCCGTCGGCGACGTGAAGGTCGCCGATCTGTGCGTGAAGAACGGCCGTGGTCCGGTCGCGGCGCGTGCAGTCGGCCAAGATCTCGTCGACGACCCGCTGCAGCGCGAGGCGGTCGAGCGGCTGCATGACGACCGGAGGGTCAGGCTGCGCTTTCGGGCGCCGCCAAAGACTGCGGTCCAGCACGACGAGGAGGGGCAGGAGGACGACGAGGGCCATCGTCAGGGCTTCCAGCCCGAGCAGCCAGACCCCGGTGACGAGCGCCGGATAGAGCAGCACCCATTCGACGTTGCGCAATGCCTTGCGCAGACGTGCGAACGGTTTCGGTTCGATCCCGGTCCCGTGCGACATGAGGTACTCCGATTGGCAGACGCGAACCGGTTAATCCTAAAATTGTCACCAGAGACTTAACGGGCTCTCAATCCTTTGCGTCGTTCGCGGGCGAATCGAGCGGTATCCCCGGCGCGAGGGCGGCGAAATCGAAAAGCGCCGGGTCGAGCAGGTGCGACGGGCGGACCTGCGACAGGGCGGAGAACATCTTCGCGCGCCGGCCGGGGCTGCGTGCCTCCCAGCCATCGAGCATCGCCTTGATCGCCTGACGTTGCAGCCCGTCCTGCGAGCCGCACAGGTCGCAGGGAATGATCGGGTAGCCCATGGCCTGCGCGAAGCGCGCGCAATCGGCTTCCGCGACATGGGCGAGAGGTCGCAGAACCGTCAGGTCGCCCTCGTCGTTCAGTAGCTTCGGCGGCATCGTCGCGATCTTGCCGCCGTGGAACAGGTTGAGAAAGAACGTCTCCAGGATGTCGTCGCGGTGATGGCCAAGCACGACCGCCGAGCATCCTTCCTCCCGCGCGACGCGGTACAGATTGCCACGCCGGAGCCGCGAGCAGAGCGCGCAATAGGTCCGGCCGGCGGGGACCTTGTCGGTGACGATGGAATAGGTGTCACGGTACTCGATCCGGTGCGGCACGCCCATCCGTTCAAGGAACTCGGGCAGGACGGTGGCCGGAAAGCCGGGCTGGCCCTGGTCGAGGTTGCAGGCAAGGAGGTCGACCGGCAGGACGCCGCGCCATTGCAGCTCGATCAGCGCGGCGAGAAGGGTATAGCTGTCCTTGCCGCCCGACAGGCAGACGAGCCAGCGGTCGCCGCGCCGGACCATGCCGTAGCGGTCCACCGCCTCCCGCGTTTCGCGGATGATGCGCTTGCGGAGCTTGCGGAACTCCGTCGTCCTGGGTGCGCCCGCGAAGAGCGGATGGATATCGTCGGTCTTGTCGAGCATGGGCGGATCTCCGGAAGCATCAGGGCACGTTGTCGATGCCGGACCCGCCCCACGGGCGGCAGCGCGCGACGCGGCGTGCCGCCAGCCAGCCGCCGCGCAACCCGCCATGCTTCGCGAGCGCCTCCAGCGCATAGGCGGAGCAGGTCGGCACGAACCGGCAATTGTGGCCCACATGCGGGGAAGCCACGGCCCGATAGAGATGGACCGGTCCGGCCAGAATGCGGGCGAGAGGGGTCATTTCCGTGCCTTGGCATGCGCCGTCGCGAGCGCCCGCCGCAAGTCGTCGCGCAGCGCGTCGAACGCGCGCGCGGCCGTCGCGTCCACCCTGCCGATGAGGGCGTAATCCCATCCGGGACGTCCCAGCACGGGAAGCTCGAGACGCGCGATCTCCCGCAGGCGGCGCTTCGCGCGGTTGCGTGCGACGGCGTTGCCGACCTTCTTGGAGCAGGTGAACCCGACTCCCACGCCCGGATCGCCGTCGCCACGGTCCCGCGCCTGAAGCAGGAACGACCCCGCGGGCACACGGACGGCCCGGTTCAGCGCGAGGAACTCGGACCGCTTCCGCAGAACGCGCAAGGACGCCGGAGAGGCGGTCCCCTCCGGCGCCGGATCGATCACGTCGGTCGCGTGGCTCAGGCCGAGAGCGACTTGCGGCCGCGGGCGCGGCGCGCATTCAGGATCTTGCGACCGGCCTTTGTCGCCATGCGCGCACGAAAGCCGTGGCGGCGCTTGCGAACGAGGTTCGAGGGCTGGAAGGTGCGTTTCATGGCCTTCACTCCGTAGGACTTGGGCCGGAATCGAACGTGCGGCCGCCAGAAAAACTTGGAGCCGTCGTCTAGGTCAGCCGTTCGGCGCTGTCAACGGGCGGGGGCCGGAAACACGGGCACAACAATCCCGCGCCATTCGCCCCTTCGCGGCTTGCGTGAGAGGACACGACGGCTCAAGTCGACGTGATCCGCTCTGGGCGTGCATGACGTCCCGGGGCAAGGTTCCTCCCGTTCCCCGCATCACTCGAGGCGTCATGACCGAGCGAACCACAGCAAAGGCACCGCGCGGGTTCGCCCGCTACGGACCGATCCTGCTCATCGCCGTCGTGGCCGTCGCCGGCGCGGTCCTGCTTCGCGACAGGATCGGCTTCGACGTGCTGGCGCAGAACCGCGAGGCTTTGCTCGCGTTCCGGGACGCGAACTATTTCCTGAGCGCGGCGGGGTTCTGTCTGGCCTATGTCGTCGTCGTCGCCTTCTCGTTGCCCGGCGCGGCGATCGCGACGCTGACCGGCGGGTTCCTGTTCGGATTGTTCCCCGGCGTTCTCTACAATGCCGGTTCGGCGACGATCGGGGCGACGGGGATCTTTCTCGCCGCGAAGCACGGCTTCGGCGACAGGCTCGCGGCGCGGATGGACGATGCGGGCGGCGCGGTGCGCAAGCTGCGCGACGGCATCCGGCAGGACGAGACGTCGTATCTCTTCATCATGCGGCTGATCCCCGTGGTGCCGTTCTTCGTGGCCAATCTCGTACCGGCCTTCATGAACGTGTCCCTGCGGAAATACGTGATGACGACGTTCTTCGGCATCCTGCCGGGCAGCCTCGTCTATACCTGGGTCGGCGCCGGGCTAGGCGAGGTCTTCGCGCGCGGCGAGGCGCCCGATCTCGGCATTGTCTTCGCCCCCCACATCCTCGGCCCGATCCTCGGCCTCGCCGCGCTCGCGTTGCTGCCGGTGGTGGTCAGGAAGCTACGGAAGGAATGACGCGATGAAGGAGATAAGGACGGGCGTCCTCGTGCTTGGCGCGGGGTCCGCGGGCCTCAGCTTTGCCGCCGGGGCGAGCCGGATGGGCGCCGACGTGACCCTGATGGAAGGGCACAAGATGGGCGGGGATTGCCTGAACTACGGCTGCATCCCGTCCAAGTCCCTTCTTGCCGCCGCGAAGCATGCCCATGCCATGACCACCGGCGGGCCCTTCGGCATCACCCCGGTCGCCCCCGAAATCGACTACGCCGCCGCCAAGCGCTACGTGAAGCGCGTCATCGAGACCATCGCGCCCGTGGACAGCCAGGAGCGGTTCGAAAAGCTGGGCGTGCACGTCATCCGGGCCGACGGGCGGTTCGTGGACGAGCGCACCGTCGAGGGCGGCGGATACCGGATCACTGCGCGGCGCATCGTCGTCGCCACCGGATCCTCGCCGCTCGTGCCGCCCGTTCCCGGACTGGCGGATGTGCCATACCTGACGAACGAGACGATCTTCGACCTGATGGAGCGGCCGGAGCATCTTCTGATCATCGGCGGCGGCCCGATCGGGATGGAGATGGCGCAGGCGCATGTCCGGCTCGGCTGCCGTGTGACGGTGATCGCGGGCGGCGGCGCGCTGGCCAAGGACGACCCGGAGATGTCCGCGCTGGTCCTCGACCGGCTTCGGGCCGAAGGGGTGGAGATCGTCGCGGGCGCGAAAGCCACGCGGGTCTCGGGCCGGGCCGGCGCGATCACGGTGGCGACGGAAACGGAGGAGCGGACGGGGACGCATCTGCTCGTGGCCGCGGGGCGCAAACCCAATATCGACCGGCTCGATCTGGACAGGGCCGGTATCGAATACGACCATGCGATCAAGGTCGGCGACGACCTCAGGACGACGAACCGCCGGGTCTATGCCATCGGCGACGTCGCCGGCCGGCTCCAGTTCACGCATGTGGCGGGGTATCACGGCGCGACCGTGATCCGCCCGATCCTCTTCGGTCTGCCGGCGAAGGCCCGCACCGACCATATCCCGTGGGTCACCTATACCGATCCGGAGCTCGCGCAGGTCGGCCAGACGGAGGCGCAGGCGCGCGAGGCGCACGGGGACCGGCTTGAGGTGCTGCGCTTCCCCTACGAGGAGAACGACCGCGCGGTCGCCGTCGGGCGGCCGGACGGGCGCATCAAGGTCATGGCCGTTCGCGGCAAGGTCGTGGGCGCCTCCATCGCCGGCGCGGAAGCCGGCGAACTGATCGGGCTCTGGGCGCTGGCCATCGCCAACGGCCTGAAGGTCGGTCAAATCGCTCAGATGGTCGCGCCCTACCCGACGCTGGGGGAGGTTTCGAAGCGCGCGGCGGGGCAATACTACGTCCCGCGCCTGTTCGAGAGCGACGCGGTGAAGCGCGTGGTCCGGCTGGTGCAGCGTTGGGTGCCGTAGCGAAGGGGCCTGTCGCCAAAGTCGGACGCTGACGCTAGGGTCGGTTCCGACCTCAACGATCCGGACCCTCGATGCTGCGATCCCTTTCCGGCCGCTTCCTTGTTCTCACGGTCGCCTTCGTGATGCTCGCGGAGGTGCTGATTTTCGTGCCGGCCATCACCCAGTTCCGGCTCGACTACCTGTCGGACCGCCTCGAGCGGGCACAGATCGCCTCGCTCGCGCTTCTCGGGGCGAACGACATGTTCGACCGGGATCTGGAGAAGGAGCTTCTGCAGAACGCCGGCGTCCTCAACGTCGTGCTGCGGCGCGACGCGTCGCGGCAACTCGTCCTGTCCTCCAATCTGAAGGCGCCCGTGATGGCGACGGTGGACCTGCGCGACGTGAACCGGATCGCGGCCACGCGCGACGCCTTGCGCCGGTTCGTCGTGCCCGGCCCCGAGATCATCCGCGTCATCGCCGATCCCGCGCGCGGCGGGGGCGACCTCATCGAAGCAGCGATCGACACGGAGGATCTCCACCGCGAGATGATCCGCTACGGGCTCAGCCTCCTGGCGTTGAGCCTCGTGATCCTCGTCATCACGTCGCTGGCGCTGTTTCTCGCCGTGCGCCGTCTGATGGTCCGGCCGATCGACGACCTCGTCACGCAGATGAAGCGTTATGCCGCCGCGCCCGAGGATGCGCGCCGGGTGATCGAACCGCGCTCCGGAATCCGCGAACTGCGCGAGGCGGAGACGACGCTGCGCGACCTCGAAACGCAACTGACAGCCTCGTTGCGGCAGAAGGAGCGGCTGGCCCAGCTCGGCGGCGCGGTCGCCAGGATCAGCCACGACCTGCGCAACATCCTGACGACGGCGACGCTTCTGGCGGACCGGATGGAGCGGGTGGACGACCCGACCGTGAAGCGCGTGGCCCCGAAGATCGTCAAGTCGCTGACCCGCGCGGTGAACCTGACGGAGGGCACGCTCGCCTTCGGACGCGCGGAGGAGGCGCCGCCCGCCCTCCAGCGCGTCGAGCTGGCCCCCCTCCTCGACGAGGTGATCGAGGGCGAGCGACTGGCCTACGAGGGGGGCGAGGTCGCCATTCGCCACGACGTTCCACCGGGCACGGTGATCCGGCTCGACCCCGAGCAGATGCACCGCGTGCTGGGCAACCTGATCCGCAATGCCCGACAGGCGATCCAGACGACGCACGCGCCCGGCGAGATCGTCGTGGCGGCGGAGGAGACGGCCGAACTCTGGCGCCTCCGGGTCTCGGACACCGGGCCCGGCCTGCCGCCACGCGCGCAGGAGAACCTGTTCCAGGCGTTTCAGGGCAACGTGCGGAAGGGCGGCACGGGTCTCGGACTCGCCATCGCGGCCGAGCTCGTTCGTGGTCATGGCGGCACGCTCGCGATGGAGGAGACGGGGCCGGAGGGGACGACGTTCCGGATCGACCTGCCGAAGGGCATGGCGAACTAGCGCAGCCCGATCGGCAGGGTCGCGGCGGCGACGATCCCGTTTCGCGAACGGTCGCAGGTCAGCTCGCCGCGGCTCGTGTCGAGCACGCCCCGGTGATCCGCGATTCCATGCCCGTCTTCGCGGGCACGGCGACGGGGGCCGACCATCTTCGACCCGGGCAGTTCGAGGACGTCGCCCTTTCGGCGCCCCGCAATCCTGGCCGTGCCGGAGGTCGCGCTGAAGGCGCCGTACTTCAGCGCGTTCGTCGCCACCTCGTGCAGCAACAGGCCAAGCAGCGTTGCAGCGACGCGCGGCATCTCCACCATCTTTCCGTTCAGGACGATGCGGCGCGACCCATCCTCGCGATAGGGGGGAGTATGGAGGCGGCGGTCGTGCAGATGTCGCTCGTACCCGGTCAGCCTGCTGAAGGCCTCGTTGACATATACCATATAGTGATCGTGCAACGCCGCGTCGGCAATGATGATAGCCATGCACGTTTGCGCCAGAGCGTGTTCGAAGAGCGCTGCCGTGTTCGCGATCATCGCGCCGGGTCGGTTTCGCCAGTCGCGGCATGATTTCCGGAACGGCGCTCGAGATGTTCTTGCGAACGTCACAAGCGGCCTCGGCTTCGCTGTCCCGTTCTGACATGTGCTTCGTGCGCAGGGAGACGGGGGTTCACGATATGTCGCGGCGCTCTCGGGCGAGCGATGCGGGTCGCGAGCGATCCGCCGGGCGGCACGACGCTTGACGTCGGGGCTTTGCGAGGCTGCATTCAGCTTGGCGTGGAAAATGTGGTCTCGGTCGTGGATTTCGGCCCTTGCACCTACCGGCCACGGCGTCTATTTGCGGCGCAGTCGCGCGCTGGTAGCTCAGTTGGATAGAGTACTTGACTACGAATCAAGGGGTCGGGGGTTCGAATCCTCCCCAGCGCGCCATTTCACATTTACCGGTTGCCAACCTACCTAAGGTCTCGAATGGAAAGACTGACTTAGGAGTTGGAGGTTCTCGATCGGCGGACAGAAGATCGAGTTGCTCGGTTCGCGCGGGATACAGGCGCACCGCTACGGCGCGATGCCGGGTATGGTCGCCACCGGAAAGCTCGATCCGGTATAGCTTGTCGGCGCTCGGATCGGTCCACCGGAGGTCGACGAAACGGGGATGAACATGGACAGGTGCCGGTCGGTCGGCGCCACGGTCATTACCCGGTTCTGAGCTATCCGGGACATCGGATGCGACGGCCGTCGGTTCAGGGCGACTGCTGGGGAACGAGGGCGATCTGAGCATCTCCCGGCTTTAATCAGCTGCAATGCCACGCCGGCCATCCCGTTCTCTTCCGACAACTCGCAGTCGTTCGCGGTAAGACGCAGCGGTCTTTCGAACCGCGCTTGCCTTGCCTGAGCCTCGGCCTGTTCTCATCGCCGGTTCCGGGCCTCCAGTTTGGCCCGGCACGACTTGTCATGAGCGCGCCTCGCGCAATCAGTCGTTTCGGTCGCGGCCGCTCGAGGAGACGAAATCGTAGCCGACCAGCGCGACGGTCAGGACGATCACGGCGATGAGATCGCCGCTCGGAACCTCGATGGCAAGAACCGCGAGGAAGCCCGCGAGGGTCGCGAAGGCCGCGAGGGCGAGGAAACGGTCCATATCCTATCCTTCCGTGTCGGCCCAGGTCGTGAGCCAGCGGGCAGTGCGAAGCAGGCGTCCGTCGCCCCCCCGGGGTCCGGTCAGTTGCACGCCGATCGGTAACCCGCTTTCGGATGCGAGAAGCGGCAGGGAGACCGCGGGCGTGCCGGTGAGCGTCCAGAGACCGTTGAAGACCGGGTCGCCCGTCGTCTCGGGCCCCGGCGCGGGGCCGGGCGCGGCGGGGCAAAGGACGGCGTCGCAGCGCGCAAAGATTTCGGAGAGCGCGGCATAAAGGACGTCGGGCCAGTCGCGCGCGGCAAGGTAGTCGTGCGCGGTGACGGCGCGGCCTTCCTCGATGGCGGCACGGATCCCGGGGCCGAGCGTGTCGCGCCCCTCACGCCAGTAACGCTCGTAATGCCGCGACATCTCGGCGAGGTTGATGCGCCGCTGGGCAGGCGCGGCCTCGGCGAAGGCGGCGGGCAGATCGACCTCGAAGACCCGCTCCCCCAGCGCCTCGACGAGTTCCCCGAAGGCCGCATGGAGTTCCGGGTCGGCATCGTCCCAGCCGGGCGGCCGCAGAAAGGCGAAGGTCGGCGCGACCGGTGCTTCCGCCCGCGCGATGTCGAGCAGGCGCGGGACGGGGCCGGGAGCGCTGAGGGCATCGGCCGCGTCGTAGCCCATCAGCGCCTCGGCGAGCATGGCTGCACCGGTCACGTCGGCGGAGAACACGCCCAACGTGTCAAGACTCGGCGATTGGACGAGCACGCCGCGGCGGGGGATCGCGCCGAAGGTCGGCTTGAAGCCGGTTACGCCGCAAAAGGCGGCCGGACGGATGATCGAGCCGCCGGTCTGCGTCCCGATCGCGAGCGGCACCATCGCATCGGCTACGGCCGCCGCCGACCCCGCGGAGGAGCCACCGGGCGTGCGCGACGTGTCGTGCGGATTTCGGGTGGGGCTCGGGTCCATGAAGGCAAGCTCGGTCGTGTGCGTCTTGCCCATGACGATCGCGCCGGCCTGCTTGAGGCGTTCGACCACCCAGGCGTCGCGCGTCGGCACCCGGCCGTCGTCGAGAGCTGTGCCGTTCCCCGTCGGGATCCTGGCTGTGTCGATGATGTCCTTCAGACCGACGGGCAGTCCGTGAAGCGGTCCGATCGGCCGGCCGGCGGCGCGCCAGGCGTCGAGCCGCCGGGCCTGCTTCCGCGCGAAGTCCGCGTCGAAGAAGGCCCAGGCCCGCACCTCAGGCTCGCGTGCCTCGATCCGGGCGATGCAGGCCTCGGTCAGGTCGACTGCCGAGAGCGCGCCCGAGGCCAGCCGGTCGCGCAGCTCCACCGCGCCGAGGCGAAGGAGCGCGGTCGCGTCCGGAACGGGACGGGTCCTAGTTCCCATAAACAAGGTCCGGCAGGTAGAAGACGATCTGGGGGAAGACGTACATCAGCACCATCGACACCAGAACGCAGAACAGGAACGGCATGACGCCCGCGAAAATCTGCGTGAGCCGCACCTCGGGCGGGGCGATGCCCTTGAGGTAATAGGCCGACATCGCCATCGGTGGCGTCAGGAAGCTGGTCTGCAGGTTGAGCGCGACGAGGATGCCGAAGAACAGCGGGTCGATCTCGAAGAACTGCAGCAGCGGCAGGAATATCGGGATGAAGATGATGATGATCTCCGACCACTCGAGCGGCCATCCGAGCAGGAAGATGATGAGCTGCGCGAGGATCAGGAACTGCACCGGCGACAGGTTCAGGGCCTGCACGAACTCGGAGATCACCGTCTCGCCGCCGAGATAGGAGAACACCGCCGAGAACGTGTAGGAGCCGACGAAGAGCCAGCAGACCATCGCCGTCGTCCGCACCGTCAGGTAGACGCTTTCCCGCATCCGCTGCCACGTCATCGCGCGGTAGAGGAAGGCGAGCGCGATGCCGCCCAGAGCGCCGATAGAGGCGGCCTCCGTCGGAGTGGCGAGGCCGAACAGGATCGAGCCGAGCACCGCGAGGATCAGAAAGGCGAGCGGCAGGAAGGAGGTGAGCACCATCACGAGGAGCTTGCCCCCCGGCACGTCCGGCACCTCGTCGTCGGTGGGCCGCGGCGCGGAGGATGGCTGCAGGATCGACCGCCCGATGACGTAGACGAGGTAGAGCCCCACGAGGCAAAGCCCCGGCAGGAGCGCCGCCGCGTAGAGGCGCACAATCGAGACGTTGGTGGCTGCGGCGTAGACGATCAGCATGATCGAAGGCGGGATCAGGATGCCGAGCGTGCCGCCGGCGCAAATGATCCCGCTCGCGAAGGCCGGGTCGTAGCGGGCCTTCAACATGGCCGGCAGCGCGAGGAGCCCCATCAGCGTCACCACCGCGCCGACGATGCCGGTCGCCGTGGCGAAGAGCGCGCAGGTGATGAGCGCCGCGACGCCCATCGAGCCCGGAACGTTCTTGGAGGCGATGTTGAGCGTGGAGAACAGCCGGTCCACGATGTTCGCCCGCTCCACGATGTAGCCCATGAAGAGGAACAGCGGCACCGCGGTCAGCACCTCGTTCGACATGACCGTAAAGGTCTGGTTCACGAAGAGGTCGAAGATGCGGTTGTCGAAATAGCCCTGTATCCAGGCCTGCCAGGATTCCCAGGACCCTGCCGTCTCGTCCAGCCGGTCGAAGACGCGCCACATCCGGCGCTCGTCGTAATAGGCGTAGTAGCCGAACCCGATCCCCATCGCCATGAGCGTGAAGGCGATCGGAAAGCCCAGGAAGACGATGAGGATGAACAGTCCCAGCATCAGCAGGGCGACTTGCGGGTCGGTCATGGATGGGCGTCCCTTTCGGCCTGCGTGGCCTTTTGCAGCAGCAGGTCCTCGGTCTCGAACACGTCCTCGTCGGCCTCGAGCCAGACATTGGTGCGCATGGCGATGATGCAGCGGCAGAGCTGGGCGATGCCCTGCACGAAGAGGAGCAGCCCGGCCGCAACGATCACCATCTTGAACTGGTAGATCGGAACGCCCGCGGGCGAGTTGACCGAAACCTCGCCGTAATCCCACGACCGCGCGGCGTATTTCCAGCCGGCGAGGATCAGCGCGGTGACGCCGGGGAAGAAGAAGACGATGTAGAGGACGAAGTCGATCTTGGCCTGGTTGCGCGGCTGCCAAAGGCGGTAGAGGAAGTCGCCCCGCACATGCCCGCCGCGCGACAGCGTGTAGGCGCCGCCCATCATGAAGAGCGTACCGTACATGATGAAGGACACGTCCAGCGCCCAGGCGGTCGGGCTGTTGAGGACGTAGCGCACGAAGACCTCGTAGCCCGTGCCCACGGCCATCAGCACGATCAGCCAGGCGAAGGCCTTGCCGAACCACGCCGACAGCGCGTCCGCGAAACGTATGAAGCCGATCATCTCACCCCCTCGTCACGAAAGGGCCCCGGAAGCTTGTCCGGGGCCGCCTCGCGTTCTTCAAGTCGTGCTCAGAGCGACAGCTTGCCCGGAAAGAAGTGCTCGTAGGCCAAGCCGTAATCCGGGGCGTTCATCAGCTCGTAGAAGGCGACCTTCTCGGCCCAGGCGCGCTGGCTGTCGACGATCTTCTTGAACATCGGATCCTCTTCCAGCGAGGGCAGGATCTCCGACCAGGCCTCGATCTGCCCCTGCAGGATATCCTGCGGCGTCCTGTGCACGGTGACGCCGGCCTCGTTCTGCAGCCACTGGAGGTCGTCCGAGTAGCGCCGCATCGCCTTCGACGTGTTGGCGGTGGAGGCGGCTTCGACCCCGTGACGCAGGATCGCCTGCAGGTCCGGCTCCAGATCCTCGAAGGTGAACCGGTTGAACAGGAACTCGAACTGCTCGGCCGCCTGGTGGTAGGAGGACAGGTAGTAGTTCTTGGCCACGTCCTGCGCGCCGAAGTCGCGGTCCGAAGAGGGGTTGTTGAACTCGAACGCGTCGATCACGCCGCGTTCCATCGCCGGGACGATCTCGCCGCCCGGAAGCTGCGCCACGGACATACCCATCGTCTGCAGGAGGTCGGCGGCGAGGCCGACGGTGCGGTATTTGAAGCCCTGGATGTCATCGACCGAGTTGATCTCGCCCTTGAACCAGCCGAAGGGCTGCGCGAACATCGGGAAGCCCAGGAGGCCCACCACATCGAGGCCCAGCTCGTCCTGCGTGAGCTCGCGGTAGAGCTCCTCTCCGCCGCCCTCGTAGAACCAGCCGAGCATCGCCTGCGACGACGCGCCGAGGACCGGGCCGGTGCCGAAGAGCGAGGCCGACTTGGACTTGCCGTACCAGTAGGCGGACACGGAGTGCGCCGCGTCGATCACCCCGTCGTTGACGGCGTCCATGACCTGGAAGGCGGCCACGACCGCGCCCGCGGGCAGCACGTCGATCTTCAGGCGGCCGCCGGACATCGCCTCCACGCGGTCGGCGTAGTCCTGCGCGAATTCCTGCCAGATGTTGTTGGCGCCCCAGGACGTCTGCATCTTGAGAACCATCGGCGCCTGCGCGAGCACCGCCGGTGCGGCGAGCGTGGCGCCGGCGGCAGCCCCGCCGCCGATGGCGGTCTTGCGCAGGAACGACCGGCGGCTGAATTTCGACTCGGATTTCATCTATGTACCTCCCTTGGTGCCGACACCGTCTTGCGACCCGGCGACCCCTCCGTGATCGGCCGGATCCGGCGCTGCGGTGCAGCTTACCGAGTGGCCGCCAATTAGCAACCGAAAGGCTGCGTAACGTCAGGGCCGACCTTCGGATCGGCGGGGGCCGATTGTCGCAGAGATCCCCGGCCGGGCCGTCCCGTATTTTT
This sequence comes from uncultured Jannaschia sp., assembly GCF_947494025.1. Classification (GTDB taxonomy): domain Bacteria; phylum Pseudomonadota; class Alphaproteobacteria; order Rhodobacterales; family Rhodobacteraceae; genus Jannaschia. The sequence continues at coordinate 222,451 of NZ_CANLTQ010000001.1, read as the reverse complement.
TCTCGGCGTCAATCCCGCAGACGGACAGCCCGGACCGTGTCCGCACCCTCGGGCGCGTCGAAGGATTGCGGATGGGCGGACACGATGCGGGGCAGATCCTGGAGGATGGCGCGCAGATGCAGGCGGGCCGCGCGTTCGGCGCTATCCGGATCGCCCGCGGCAATGGCCTCGACGATGAGGACGTGCTGCGCCACGAGCTTGGGCGCGGGAAGCTGGGCGAAGGACAGGAACCGCACCCGGTCCATCTGCGCCTTCAGGCCCTGCACGCGCGCCCAGATCCCCGCCTTGCCCGCGCCGTCCGCGAGCGCGCGATGGAATGCGTCGTCAGCGGCGATGAAGCCCGGGGCATCGCTCGCCTCGATGGCCTGCTGCCGGTCGATCAGCCGGCGCAGCTCCACGACTGTCGCGGGGGCCGGATCCTCGGCCAGAAGGCGCACGATGTCTGCCTCGATCGCCTCGCGCAGGAATCGTGCGTCGTGAACCGAGGCGAGCGCGATCCGGGCCACCGACGTGCCACGCTGGGGCCGGATGGTAATGAGACCTTCGAGTGCCAGGCGAATGAACGCCTCCCGCACGGGTTGCCGGCTGATGCCGTAGCGCCGGGCGATGTCGGCTTCCGAAAGCCGGTCCCCCGGGCGCAGGTCGTTGCGGATGATGCGCTCGCGCAGAATGATGTGGAGTTGCGGCACGATGGGAGCGGCCCTGTTTATCGCCGTGTCCCGCGCCGCGATCGCATCCCTCATCCCGAGCCTCCCTCGCGGCACATTGCTACCATACTGGCATACCACTAACAATCGCCGCGCCGGGGGCGATTCGGCACGACCAGAGGGTGGCCACATGCGTCAGACATGGAGATGGTTCGGACCGGCGGATCAAGTGCGCATCGACGACGTGCGCGAGGCCGGCGCAGAGGGGATCGTGACCGCGCTCCACCATGTGCCGACCGGCACCGTCTGGAGCGAGGCCGAGATCGCCGCGCGGAAGCGAGCCATCGCCGCGCGCGCGGACGGCCGGCCCTCCGGGCTGACCTGGGACGTGGTCGAGAGCCTGCCGGTCAGCGAGGCGATCAAGATGCGGTCCGGCGAGTGGCGCGCTCACGTCGAGGCTTGGCGCGAAAGCCTGCGCAACCTCGCGGCCGCCGGGCTCGAGACAATATGTTATAACTTCATGCCCGTCCTCGACTGGACGCGGACCGATCTGGCCCACGAGGTCGCCTCCGGCGCGACCTGCATGCGCTTCGACCTCGTCGATTTCGCGGCCTTCGACCTCTACGTGCTGGAGCGCGACGGGGCCGGGGATGATTACGATGCGGTCCTGCAGGACGAGGCGAAGGCGCGGTTCGACGCGATGTCGGAGGAGCGGCGCATGGCGCTCGCCACGAACGTCGTCTTCGGCCTGCCTGGCGCAGCGGAGAATTTCTCGCTCGCCGATGTGCGTGCGCTGCTCGCCGATTACGCTGGCATGGGCGCGGACACGCTGCGCGGGCACCTGATCGCCTTTCTCGAGGACGTCACGCCGCTCGCCGAGGAGCTCGGGATGCGGCTCTGCTGTCACCCCGACGATCCGCCGTTCCCGCTTCTTGGCCTGCCGCGCATCATGTCGACGGAGGGCGACTACCGGCAGGTGCTCGACGCCGTGCCGAGCCGCGCCTCCGGCGTGACCTTCTGCACCGGCTCGCTCGGCGCGCGACCCGACAACGACCTGCCGGGCATGGTCGAGCGGCTGGGCGATCGCATCCATTTCCTGCATCTTCGCAACGTCACCCGCGAGAGCGACGCCGTCCGCGGCTCCTTCCACGAGGCGGAGCATCTGGGCGGCGACACCGACATGGTCGCCGTGATCCGCGCGGTGCTGGCGGAGGAGGCGCGGCGCCGGGACGAGGGGCGCGCCGACTGGTCGATCCCGTTCCGGCCCGATCACGGGCAGAACATCCTCGACGACAAGCGCCGACACGCGCAGCCGGGCTATCCGGCGATCGGACGGTTGAAGGGCCTGGCCGAACTGCGCGGCGTGATGACGGCGCTCTGCGCGCATTGAGTCCGGTCAAGCCGGGCGTCGCCGACCGGTCCCATCTCGCGCCGCGAGCCGATCTCGCTTAGGCCGCGCGGGCAGGCCGCGCCGCCAGTGCGAGGATCGTCGGCAGGCGGCCACCGCTCGCGAACTTGCCGGACTTCGCCGCGAGGAACATCACGTCGAGGCCGATGATGGGGATGACAAGAGGCGCGAGACGGCGCCACCGCCGGACGATTGCCAGCGCCGGAAGGCCGGCCATCGCGTCGACGAAGGCGATGCAGAAATACGTGGCGTTCTCGTGAGAGATCTGCCGGGTCGCGAAAGGCGGCAAGAGGCCTGGCCGGTCGGCGAGACGGTTGGTGACGTATTCCAGCGGCTGGCTGAACGCCTCCGCATCGCCGCGCCGGCGGACGCTGTCCGTGCCGCTCTGGTTCGTCTCGAACCGTTCGGGCGCGTCGTACGTGTCATGGGGGCGTGGCGATTGCCGCTCCCCGCGCGGCCTTTGCCGCGCTGCGTGGCACGATGTTCGGATGCGGCTCCGCGATAGATTGGGCGGAGATAGTCGTGGTGCCGGCAACGAAGGGATGGGCGAAGCGAGTAATCACTTCCGGGATCGCCGCTCTCTGAATATATTGCTCAGGCATCAGGCCCGACCGTGCGAAAGGTGCTTTATGCCTGTCTCGCGATTCATTGCCCTCGACGGACATGAGTTCGTACCGCCGCTGATCGCGCTCCTGCGTCAGGCGGCGTGCGAATGCCGCGCCGCGCCGCGGGCCGACCTTTACGCCTGTGCGGTGCTGGCACCGGAAGCGGGCGCGGAGGATTTCGCGGTCGCTCTGGTCCGTGCGCTCGTCTCAGCGACGGACCGGCGGGTCGTCTTGCGACGACCGGGGGCGGAGGGGCTGTCCTTCGACGAAAGCTGGTTGATGGCCCTTTCGGCCGCGCTGACGCGGGGCGACGCCGACAGCGTGCGGTTCCTCGCAGGTCGTCGCGTGCGGCCGGAGGCGGGTCCCGTCCTGCGGCTTTTGCTGTCGGGATTGGCGCGGAACTTGGAACCGTTCTAAAAAGTCCCATATCGTGAATCGGGCGAGCCGGCATTCCGCCAGCCAGCTTCCATCCATTCGAGGAGACCCGACATGGCACAGACCGCATCCGACCTTTCCGCCGACGCCAGCGTCGAAATTGCCGCTGCCCTGAACCAGGCGCTGGCGGAGACCGTCGTGACCACCATGCTGGCGCAGAACTTTCATTGGAACGTCACCGGCATGTCGTTCGGGCCGCTGCATGAGCTGTTCCAGACGATCTACGAGGATCACTTCACAGCACAGGACGACCTCGCCGAGCGGGTGCGCGCGATCGGCGTGACGGCCGAGGGCAAGCTCGCCGTGCACCTGGAGCGCTCCAAGGTGGCCGAGGGCGACACGAATGCCGAGGATCGCGAGATGATCCGGCATCTCGCCGAAGCGCAGGAGACGATCGGCGCCACGCTTGCGGGGCTTTCCGAGCTCGCCGCGAAGCACGGCGACGTCCGCACCGAGGATCTCGCCATCGAGCGGGGACGCATCCACGACAAGTTCGCCTGGATGCTCCGCGCCCATCTGCGCTGAGGGGTCTGAACCGTATGCCACCGCCAGGCTCCGGCGGTGGCATCTTCGTTTCGGGTTTGTGCCAAGCAGGCGCCGCCTGCCCACCCCGTCCTTTGCGATCGTCAGCCGGCGTCGCGGGCGGCCTTGGGAACGGAGGCGCCCTTTTTCAGGCAACGCTTCAGGTAAGCCGGACGCCAATGCGTGTAGCGCCCCATCGCCTGCTGCTGCGCGACTACCAGCGCGACGAACTCCGCCATCGCGCCCTTTTGCTTCTTCAGGCTCTTGCCGATCTTCTTCTGGCCCTTGGTCATCGAGCAGCCAATGCAATGCGCCCCGGCGGGGCCGGGGCGGCGGAACTTGCATACGTCGATGCAGGGGCTCGGGGTCTTCGTCATGACTGTCCTCCGTCGAATGCCGGATCCTGATCCCGGAGCGGGAATTCGATGGCATGGTCCCCGGTCGCGATATTGGCCTCGGCGCCGTCGGCCTCATGCAGCATGTCGCGCAGCAGGGCCGGGACGATCTCCGTCGGGTCGATTTCACGGCCCGACAGGATGAACGCGACGATGTTGAGCCCCGCGCCGGGATTGGCATCGGTCGCGTCCGTCGGGGCGGAGCCTTCGGCGGCCACGTCGTCGATCAGCCTCTTGTCGAGCGGCCGGAGCCTGCCGGCAGGGCGAACAGGATTGGGGCGGTCAGGATGCGCACGTAGGCTCCGTGGATCAGTGTATGCTTGGAGATGGCGCCGTTGCGGCACGATGGTCGCGACGCCAGCAGGCGGCAAGGCGAAGAAGCGCGATGCCGGCGCGTTCCGCGACGTCTACGGCCGAAAGGAGGCGGTCGCCCGGCACGAGAAGCGACAGGACGAGCATAGCGTCCTCCCGCTCGCCCCGCGCGGCGAGGGACAGGACCTGCGCGACGACAGCCTCGTCCGCCCCAACGCAGCGGCAGGTCATGGCGTGACGCATGACCGGGCGGCGGGTCCGTGCGGTCAGGAGCGCGGAAAGCTCCGCCCATGCGTCGCAGGCCATCGTGCCGGCATCCGGGCCGAACGCCTCGACGAAGACGCCCTCGACGCGCGCGCGGCCTTCGGACCCGGCGAACCAGTCCCGGAACAGCATCACGCAGAGCGCCTGCGCCCCGTCCATCGCCTGAAGGTCCGCGACGGTCGCGGCACCGGGATTGGGCGGCGGGGCAAGGGGATCGTGCAGGCTCATTTCGTCAGGATCAGCTTGCCCGCGCGCGTCAGCCGCAGCAGGTAGGTTTTCTCGCCCAGCAGGATCCGTGCGGTCCGGCTGCAATTCAGCAGATCTTCGGCCCGATGGACGGGACAGGGCGCGCTCGGGGCCGGGGGCTGCGCGGCCTCGCTCATGATGCGCGCCGCGCCCCGGGCGTGCCCTGCGCGGGGGTCGGGATCGTCTCGGTCGGTCCGGTCCAAGTCATCTCGCCTCCAAACTGGCTTGGCCCGTCGCACGGGCTGGATCCGGGCTCGCCTGCGACATCGCCGGCTGGCTGGGATGCTTATTCCTGACAAAACCTATCGGACATTACAAGCCTGTTCTCGGACGGGCCGCATCGCATCGCCCGACCCGCCCGGGGAATGCCTTTCCCTTCAGCGGTCGCGCCAACCTTGGAATGCCGGCGTGGTTTCCGCCGCTCCGTCGAGCATCCGGTCGAGCAGGGCCCAGAAGAACTCCTCGCCGGGATACCCCTCCATCCGGTCGATCTCGGTTCCGTCCTTCACCAGCACGAAGGTCGGGGTGACGACGAGACCGCCGTCGAGGTCGAGATCCGCGGGCATCGGCGCATGGATGTCGACCCGGCGCAGCGGCGCGGCTTGGCCTTCGGGCGACTTCGGATAGATCGGCGCGATCTCGCTGTTCCAGCGCGCGCACCAGATGCAGCCCGCCTCCTCGCCCATCAAGAGCTCGACCTCCGCGCGCGCGGGCAGCGCGGTCAGAACAACAAGCATGATGGAGCGGAGCAAAGTGGGCATTCCGACGAGGTAGGCGCGCGGGGCCGGACCGGCAAGCTGGCGACCGGGCGCTTTCCCGTTTCCGTCGATCCCGCCGGCGGCTAGGGGTGGTCCGGCCCCCGACCGAAAGGACCCGCCATGTTCCGCTCCACCCTTGCCGCCTTCGTCCTTTCCGCGACCGCCGCCGCGGCGCAGGGGATCGTGACCGAACCCTACGACGGCAGCGTCGCCGACGGGGCGTTCGCCGTGGAGAACGCGATCGTCGGCCGGGGGCTCAGGATCGTCTTCACCGGCAATGTGGGCGAGATGCTGGAGCAGACCGGCCAGCAGTTCGGACTCGGGCCCTCGCCTGTGGGTCCGGATGCCAAGACCTTCATGTTCTGCTCGATGACGGCCGGGCGCGATGCCATCGTGGCGGACCCGACCAATCTGGGGAACTGCCCGCTCAGCATCTTCGTGGCCGAGATCGACGGCGAGACGGTGATCGGTCACCGCGTCTACGCCGAGGAGACGATGGCCGAGATGAACGACCTTCTGGACGAGATCGTGACGGAGGCCACCGCCTGGTAGATCAGCTTTCGACCGGCAGCCCCGCCTTCTTCCAGCCGGCCATCCCGCCTTCGATCACCGTGGCGTCGTAGCCCATCCGCCGAAGCGTGACGGCGGCCATCGCCGCCCGGCCGCCCGCGGCGCAGAGCACGTGGACGCGGCCGTTCCCCATTTGCCCGGTCAGGCGCGGCTCCGCGGTTTCGGCCGTGGCGTCGGCGCGCATCTCGAGTGTGCCGCGCGGCACGAGGAGCGCGCCGGGCACCGCGCCGGACTGGCCTAGCTCCGCCGGCTCGCGCACGTCGAGGATGAGCTCGCCCGAGTCCCGCGCGTCCCCGGGCGAAACGGTCGCGACGTTGGCGCGGGCCTCCGCGACAAGGTCCTTCATGGTCGATGGCATGTGTCGTCCCTCCTGTCTGCCGTGAGTCGGGCGAAGGCCCGACGGCTCTTGCCGATATCCTCGCGCCGCTTCGCGTTTTCGCCCCTTCGCGAAACATCCTGCGGCTCGTTTCGTGCGCCGCCTCCCGCACCGCGCGGCATGTCGGGGCTGCCGGCCGTGCCGCTGGCGGTGCTTCGGACCTGCGTGTTCATGAAGGACCCCGTTCGTTCGGTCTACAGCGAAACTGACACGCTCATGCATCGGAGGGCAAATCGTGAGCCGGAAGGGGCGCCGGAAGCGGTCGGGTCCGAAAAGGAGGCCGAGTGGTCCTGTCTGGAAAGGGGTGGTCGCGCGCGGCACTGCTCGACGTGAATTCCGGCGACGGCCGAACCCGCGTCGAGATCGCGACGGAGCTTGAATCTCCAGGCGTGTCGTTCCTTTTCCTGACAGGCCATAGCCCCGACACGGTGGACCTTCCCGCCGGCGTCGCCACGCATCGCAACCTATCCAAGCCCTTCGACGATTCCTTCCCGTGCGTGCTCCACGAGCTGCTGCGTCCGGAGGAGGCGGCGACCTGATGTCCTCCGGTCCGCGTGGCATTGCGGGTAGACGCCGCAAACCGCACGATGCGCCGAAAGGCGGACGATTGAGGGACCGGCAATGTATCTCGGAATGGACTTGGGCACGTCGGGGTTGAAGGCGATCCTGACCGACGGGGACGGCCGCGTTCTGGGCGGCGTGGAGCAGCACTACACCAACCCGCATCCGCATCCCGGTTGGTCGGAGCAGAATCCGGCGGACTGGATCTCCGCCTGCGAGACCGCGATCGACGCGCTGCGGGCGGAGCATCCCGATGCCCTCGCCGCCCTGCGCGGCATCGGGCTCAGCGGGCAGATGCACGGCGCGACGTTGCTCGACGCGGATGACAAGGTGCTGCGGCCCTGCATCCTGTGGAACGACACCCGGTCCGCCGCGGAGGCCGCCGCGCTCGACGCGGCGCCGGGCATCCGCAACATCACCGGCAACATCGTGTTCCCCGGCTTCACCGCGCCGAAGCTCCTCTGGGTGGAGGCGCACGAGCCGGAGATCTTCGGGCGCGTCGCCAAGGTCCTCCTGCCCAAGGACTATCTCCGCCTCTGGCTGACCGGAGGCCATGTCGGCGACATGTCCGACAGCGCCGGCACGTCCTGGCTCGACACCGGCGCGCGGGTCTGGTCGGACGAAGCGCTCGCGGCGGGGCACATGCGGCGCGACCAGATGCCCGATCTGTGCGAGGGCAGCGCGGCGAGCGGCGACCTGCGCGGGACGCTGCGGCAGCGCTGGGGCATCGCGGGGCGCGTGGTGGTCGCCGGCGGGGCAGGCGACAACGCGGCCGCGGCCTGCGGAGCGGGGTGCTTCGCCGAGGGGCAGGGGTTCCTGTCGCTCGGCACGTCGGGGGTGCTTCTGGCGGCGAAAAACAGCTACGCGCCCGACCCGGCCTCGGCCGTGCACACCTTCTGCCATGCGGTGCCTGACCGCTGGTATCAGATGGGGGTGATCCTCGCCGCGACCGATTGTCTGAACTGGCTGTCCCGCAACGTGGGCAGGGCGGCGGGGGAGTTGATGGGCAAGCTGCCGGACACGATCTCGGGCCCCTCCGACATGACGTTCCTGCCCTATCTCTCGGGCGAGCGGACGCCGCACAACGACGCGCGGATGCGCGGCGCCTTCGTCGGGCTCGACGTCGGTCACGACACGACCGACATGACACAGGCGGTGGTCGAGGGCGTGTCCTTCGCGCTCCGCGATTGCCTCACCGCGCTGGAGGGGACGGGGACGAAGCTCGACCGGATCATCGCGATGGGCGGCGGCGCGCGGTCCCGCTACTGGCTCGAGACGCTGGCCAGCGTGCTGGGCCTGCCGCTCGACATTCCGGGCGGGGGCGAGTTCGGGGGCGCGCTCGGCGCGGCGCGGCTCGCCATCGCGGCGGAAACGGGCGCCGATCCGGCCGCGATCATGACACCACCCGAAATCGGCAAGACGATCGAGCCGCGCGCCGACCTGGCCGAGCGCTACAACGCCGCATGGCAGCGGTACCGCGCGCTCTACCCGGCGATCTCCGGCACGACCGGCTGATCCCGGTCACTCCGCGGCGCGGTCCACCCGGTGGATCGCGCCGGCGGCGACTTCGCTCCAGGGCGACGCGGACCCGTCGGGCCAGGTCACGCGCAACTCCGCCCGCTCCGCGGTGCCGAGCCCGAAGTGGAGCGGCACGAGGCTGCCGCTCGCGTGTCCGCCGCCGACCGTGACCTCGCGCGTCTGCACGCCCGCATCGGTCCGGATCTCGACGAACGCGCCGACGGCGAAGGCGTTCGGCCCGTCCTGCCGCAGATCGACCGCCAGCCAGTTGCCCGCTCCCTCGGTCGCGTTCTCCCACACCTCCAGCGGTGCCCGACGGTTCACCACCACGAGGTCGAGGCGTCCGTCCCCGTTCAGATCCGCGATCCCCGCGCCGCGGGCCCGCTCCGTCGTGGCGATCCCCGCGGCGTCGGCCCGCTCCACGAAGGTCCCGTCCGCCTGCTGCATCAGGAGGTTGTTCGGGTCGGCCATCGCCAGCCCCGGCATCTGGTCCACGTTGCCCTTGGCGATGAAGAGGTCGGGACGCGCGTCGTTGTCCATGTCCGCGAACTCCGCGTGCCAGCCGGTGGAGGGCCGCCCGTCGCCGCCGGTGAAGGGCCGCTGCGCGAAGGTGCCAGTTCCGTAGGGCATCGTCTCGAACCGTTTGCCGTCGTTCCGCATCAGCATCTGGTCGCCCATCGAGGTCAGGAACACCTCCGGGAGCCCGTCCCCGGTCAGGTCGCGGCTGGCGATGCCCATGCCCCAAAGCCGCAGCGGCGCCCATCCGTCGTCCGGCCCGAGCTCGCGCAGCGGGTCGAGCGACCACATCTGCTCGTAGCCGTCGCGGACGTAGTATTGCCGGTCATTGGACACGCGCAGCATCGGATGCCCGTCTCGCCGCCAGTCCGAGACAAGCATCGACAACGGACAGAAGCCCGGCGCGAGCGGCACGGGCGTGCCATATCGTGGCCCCTCGGGGCGAAGGAGCCAGTTCATGTCGCAGGTGCCGAACGGCCCCTCGGGGTCGTCCGCGTCGACATAGTTCCCGATGGCCAGCGTCGGGAGCGCGGCGTCCCCCTCCCAGGTCGCGGCGAAGGCGGTCGTCCATTCCGCGCCGGCCGGTATGCCCCATTCCGCGGTCGCGTCGGCGAACGTGCAATCCCCGCTTCCGCGCAACGCCACGTTCGGACCGTTTCGCAGGACCATGAGGTCCATGATCGCGTCGTTGTCGAAATCGAGCGGATAGGCCCCGGTCGCGCCGGGATACGCGGCGACGTTCCCCGGCTCGAACCGGATCGCCCCGCCCGGTTCGGAGACGTTGACGAGAAGCGTCGCGGGCGCCTCGCCCCCGGCGGCGAAAAGGTCCGCGCGTCCGTCCCCGTTGCAGTCGAAGAGCGCGACGCCGCCGCCGACGAAATGCGCCCAGCCGCCGAGATATTCGTGCGCGACGGGCAGCGCGGCCGCGCGGTCGAGGAAGCGCGGCTCCGCGGCGCGTGCCGGCCCGGCGAGGAGGATCGTGATGGCGGCGATGAATGACACCGGGCCGCGGCGCGATTGTCGAGAATCCGGCATCTTCCGCTACGAACGTTCACGGGGTTTCAAATTGACGCATCCGGCTTTCCTGAGCATGGTCTGCGCCGAGGCGAAGAACGCCGCTGCGGTCGAAGCATACCGCGACAGAGTCTGGGAGGACACCCGAATGATGAGAAGAACCGTTCTGGCGAGCGCCACCGCGATCGCCACCCTCGCCACCTCCGGCGCCGTTCTGGCGCAGGACGGTCCGACGATCGGCGTCAGCTGGTCGAACTTTCAGGAGGAGCGCTGGAAGACCGACGAGGCCGCCATCAAGGAAGCGCTGGAGCAGGCTGGCGCGACCTACATTTCCGCCGACGCGCAGGCCTCCGCCGCCAAGCAGCTCACCGATGTCGAGGCGCTGATCACCCAGGGCGCGGACGCGCTCATCATCCTCGCGATGGACAAGGACGCGATCGGCCCGGCGATCCAGGCCGCCGACGACAACGGCATCCCGGTCGTGGGCTACGACCGCCTGATCGAGGACGAGCGCGCCTTCTACATCACCTTCGACAACAAGGGCGTCGGCCGCATCATCGCCGAAACGGTGACCGAGGCGCAGCCGGAGGGCAACTTCGCCATCATCAAGGGCGATCCGGGCGATCCGAACGCGCAGTTCCTGCTCGAGGGAATGATGGAGGTGATCGGCGACGACGTCGATGCCGGCACGATCAACATCGCCTGCGAGTACTTCACCGACGGCTGGAAGCCCGACAACGCGCAGCAGAACATGGAGCAGTGCCTGACCCAGACCGGCAACGACATCGACGCCGTGCTGGCAGAGAACGACGGCATGGCGGGCGGCGTGATCGCGGCGCTGTCCGACCAGGGCATGGAAGGCCTGCCGGTCGGCGGCCAGGACGGCGACCTCGCCGCGCTGAACCGCGTCGCGCGCGGCACGCAGACCGTGTCCGTCTGGAAGAACTCCAACGAGCTGGGACGTCGCGCGGCCGAGATCGCCGTCGCCCTCGCCGAGGGGACGGCCATGGCCGACGTCGAAGGCGCCGAGCAATGGTCCGGCGGTGAGAAGGGCGTCGAGATGAGCGCCATCTTCCTCGAGCCGACGCCGATCACGCAGGACAACCTCGACGAGGTGATCGAGGCCGGTCACATCAGCCGGGAACAGGCCTGCGAAGGCGCCGAAGCGGGCATCGCCGCCTGCGAGGGCTGATCCGCAGGGCCCCGGCGCCGGCGGCGCCGGGGCTCGCCCGCCGGGATCCATCGGCCCCGGCGGGCGCGACCGGCCTCCGGGGCGGTCGGGGGCATGAAAGACGGGACGGGGCATGACCGATCACACCGGCGACACCGCGCGCGACAACGTCGCGGCGCATGGCGGGCAAGGGCCGCGCCGCGGAAACCTCTTCGCCCGCTTCATCGGCGCCACCGAACTCGACACGCGCCTTCTCGGCATGGTCGGCGCGCTCGCACTCATCTGGGTCGGGTTCCACGTCTACGGGGAACTCGCCAACGGGTTCGGCGCGTTCCTGACGCCACGCAACCTCTGGAACCTCACCGTCCAGACCTCGTCGATCGGGATCATGGCCTGCGGCATGGTGCTCGTCATCATCACCCGCAACATCGACCTTTCCGTCGGCTCCATCCTCGGCTTCTGCGCCATCGTCATGGGCGTGGTGCAGGTGAACATCCTGCCGCAATATCTGGGCCTCGGTCATCCGCTGATCTGGATCGTCGCCATCATCTGCGGCCTCCTCGTCGGCACGGCTATCGGCGCCTTCCACGGAGCGCTTATCGCCTATGGCGGCATCCCCGCCTTTATCGTAACGCTGGGCGGCCTCCTCGTCTGGCGCGGCGCGGCCTTCCTCGTCGCCCGCGGCGAGACGATCTCGCCCGTCGATCCGACCTTCTCACTCCTCGGCGGCGGACCCTATGGCTCGATCGGGGCCGCGGGGTCCTGGATCGTCGGCATCCTCGGCTGCCTCGCGGTGCTGGCCCTGATCGCGTTCGGCCGCCGCCAGCGCGTGCGCTTCCATTTCCCGCTCCGCCCCGTCTGGGCGGAGGCGGTGCTGGCCGCGCTGGGCTGCGCGCTCGTGATCGGCGCGGTGCTTCTGGTGAACGCCTATCACTGGCCCCGCGGCATCGTGAACCGCTACGCCGAAGCCGAGGGGATCACGATCCCCGAAGGCGGGCTCGAGATCTCGCACGGCTTCGCCATCCCGGTCCTGATCCTCCTCGCCGTCGCCATCGTCATGTCGGTCGTGATGCGGATGACGCGGTTCGGCCGCTACGTCTACGCGATCGGCGGCAACCCCGAGGCGGCGGAGCTCGCGGGCATCGATTCCCGGATGATGACCGTCAAGATCTTCGCGATCATGGGCTTTCTCGCCGGGCTTTCGGCCGTGGTCGCCTCGGCCCGCCTCAACTCCGCGACGAACGCCCTGGGCGAACTCGACGAACTCTTCGTGATCGCCGCGGCCGTGATCGGCGGCACGTCGCTCGCCGGCGGGGTCGGCACGATCTACGGCGCGATCCTCGGCGCGCTGGTGATGCAGTCGTTGCAGACGGGCATGGTCCTCGTGGGCTTCGACGCCGCCATGCAACGGGTCGTCGTGGGCGGTGTGCTCGTTCTGGCCGTCTGGCTCGACATCCTTTACCGCCGCAGATCGAAATGAGGGACGGACGGATGACCCGGACGCAATCGCAGACATCGCGCCAAGCGGGCGGCACGCCCCTGGTGGAGCTTCGCGACATCTCGATCGCCTTCGGCGGCGTGCAGGCCGTCGATCGCGTGTCGCTCGACCTTTATCCGGGCGAGGTGGTCGGCCTCCTCGGTCATAACGGCGCGGGCAAGTCGACGCTGATCAAGATCCTCTCGGGCGCCTACCGCAAGGATTCGGGGGAAATCCTGATCAATGGCGAACGCGCGGAGATCGACAGCCCCGCCGATGCCCGCCGTTACAACATCGAGACGATCTACCAGACGCTCGCGCTCGCCGACAATCTCGACGCCGCCTCCAACCTCTTCCTCGGCCGCGAGCTCACGACGCCGCTGGGCTTCGTCGACGACGCCAGGATGGAGGCGGAGACGCGCAAGATCCTCGCCAGGCTCAACCCGAACTTCCGCAAGTTCAGCGAGCCGGTCAGCGCGCTGTCCGGCGGGCAGCGGCAATCGGTCGCCATCGCCCGCGCGGTCTACTTCAACGCGAAGATCCTCATCATGGACGAGCCGACCGCCGCGCTCGGCGTGCACGAGACGAAGATGGTCGCCGACCTGATCCAGGAACTGAAGGCGCAGGGGCTCGGCATCTTCCTCATCAGCCACGACACGCGCGAGATGATGGAGCTCTGCGACCGGGTCTCGGTGATGAAGAACGGTCAGATGATCGGCACCGAACGCGTCGAGGACGTGACGGAGGACGACATCCTGTCGATGATCATCATGGGCAGGAACCCGAAGCGCGAGGCCGTCCCCGCCTGATGCGCCGCATTGACGCCGCCCGCCCGCGGCGTCAGGACCGGCCCCGCGCCGTTCGCGAGGGCCAGACATGCATGCCGACATCCCCCTGACCCGCGACCTTCTGCTCGTCGGCGGCGGTCATGCCCACGCGCTGGTGCTGCGCCGTTGGGGGATGGACCCTTTGCCGGGGGTGCGCGTGACGGTGATCAATCCGGGGGCGGACGCGCCCTATACCGGCATGCTGCCCGGCCATGTCGCCGGCCATTACGACCGCGACGCGCTCGACATCGACCTCGTGCGGCTCGCGCGCTTCGCCGGGGCGCGGTTGATCGACGGGGCGGTGACGGGGATCGACGCGGGGGCGCGCGGCGTCATCGTCGCCGGGCGCGGGCGGATCGAATACGACGTGGCCTCGCTCGACGTGGGCATCCATTCCGACATGCCGGACCTTCCGGGCTTCGCCGAACACGGCACGCCGGCCAAGCCGCTCGACCTGTTCGCGCGGGGCTGGCGGGCGCATCTCGCCGCGGCGCGCGAGGGCGCGGCCGCCGACGTCGCGGTGATCGGCGGCGGAGTGGCCGGGGTCGAGCTCGCCATGGCGATGGCCCACGCGCTGCGGACGGCGGACATCCCGGCCCGGGTCACGGTGCTGGAAGCCGCGCCGGACCTGACCGGCTGCGGCGCGCGGGCGCGGCGCCTTCTCCGGGATGCGATGACGAGGCTCGGCGTCACGCTCAGGACCGGGGTGGAAGTCGCCGCGATCCATGCGGATCGTGTCGCGCTCGCCGGGGGCGAAACGATCCCCGCCGTCTTCGTGACCGGCGCGACGGGCGCGCGGCCGCATCCCTGGCTCGCGCAATCCGGCCTTCCGGTGCACGAGGGCTTCGTCCGCGTCGGTCCGACCCTCGCGGTCGAAGGGCATGACGATCTATTCGCGGTCGGCGATTGCACGCACCTGACCCATGCGCCGCGCCCCAAGGCCGGGGTCTACGCCGTTCGCGCCGCCCCGGTTCTCCATCGCAACCTGCGGGCCGCGCTGACGGGCGGCCCCGCGCGCGCCTACCGACCGCAGCGGACCTATCTGAAGCTCGTCTCGCTTGGCGGGAAACGGGCCGTCGCGGAAAAGGCCGCTCTCGCGCTCGCCGCCCCCTGGCTTTGGCGCTGGAAGGACCGGATCGACCGGCGCTTCATGGCGAAGCTCCGCGATCTGCCCGCGATGGCGCGGACCGCGCTGCCGCCCGTGGTGGCCGACGGCGTGCGCGACGTGGCTGGCGACGCGCCGCTCTGCGGCGGCTGCGGATCGAAGGTCGGGGCCGGGGCGCTCGCCGCGACGCTCGCCGCGATGCCACCACCCCTGCGCGACGACGTGCTGTCGCGACCGGGCGACGACGCGGCGGTGCTGCGGGCGGGGGCAGGGCGGCAGGTCTTCACGACCGACCATCTGCGCGCGTTCACCGAGGATCACGCCCTGATGGCGCGCATCGCCGCGATCCACGCCCTGGGCGACGTCTGGGCGATGGGCGCGGCGCCGCAGGCGGCGTTGGCGAGCCTCGTCCTGCCGCGAATGTCGGAGACGCTGCAACGCCGGACGCTGGCGGAGATGCTGTCGGCTGCGGGCGAGGTGCTGCGCGATGCGGGGGCCGAACTCGTCGGGGGGCATACCACGATGGGGGCGGAGCTGACCGTGGGTTTCGCGATCACCGGCCTGCACGGGGGCACGCCGATCGGCCACGACGGCGCGCGGCCGGGCGACGCGCTCCTCCTCACGCGCGCCATCGGCACGGGAACGCTGTTGGCGGGCGAAATGGCGCGCCGCGCGCGGGGGCGCGACGTCATGGCGGTTCTGGCGGCAATGTCGGTTCCGCAGGGCGATGCCGCGGCGATCCTGGCCGGGGCGCGGGCAATGACCGACGTGACCGGGTTCGGGCTCGCCGGGCACCTCACCGCGATCTGTCGGGCGAGCGGCGTCGGGGCGGAGATCGCGCTCGAAACGGTGCCCGTCCATGCCGGCGCGCTCGAACTGGCGGACGCGGGCGTGCGCTCGACCCTCCATCCGTCGAACGTCGCGGCCGCGCCCGTTGCCGGAGCATCAGGACCGCGCGGCGCGCTCCTGCACGACCCGCAGACGGCGGGCGGCCTGCTCGCCGCGGTCGCTCCGGAGGCCGCAGCGGGGTTGCTCGAACGGTTGCGGACGGCCGGGCACAGGGCCGAGCGGATCGGCACGGTCACGGACGACCTCGTTCTGCGCTGCGTCTGAGCCGGTCGCGGGCGGGCGGCCGGACGGCCCGCGAGGGTCACGCGACCGGTGCGAGCTCCGCGATCTCGAGCGCCCGCGCCGCCGCGCGTCGCAGGTCCGCCTCGGACAGCGCCCCGAGGTCGATACGTCCGATATCCGTCCTGTGGCTCGAATTGTCGCGGTAGCGTCGGTCGTAATGCCGCTCGATCAGGTCCCGCGCCATCTCCGCGTGGCGGCCCTCCCGCGCCATCGCGTGCCAGGCGGCGATCTGTTCGCGCGAGTGGTAGGGACGCAACGTCTCGATGCGCCGCGCGAGGAGATCCGCGTCGGCGGTAAGGTCGGGATAGGTCGTCGTCAGAAACCGGCCGCGGGCCTCCGGGCTCGCGTCCAGCCGGATCGTCTCCGCACGCCCCATCGCCGTCCAGAGCGAAGGTGGCAGGCGCACGTGGCCGATGGCGTTGCTTTCCGCCTCCACGAAGACGGGCCGCGTCGGGTCGAGCCAGTCGAGTTCCCGCACCAGACGCGACTCGAACATCTTCTGCGCCGGCTGCCCGCCCGGCATCGCCCCGAAATTGGATCCGCGATGCCGCGCGAGCCCCTCGAGGTCGACGACCTGACCGCCTTCCGCCGCGATCCGGTGAAGAAGCTCGGTCTTGCCCGACCCCGTGCCGCCGTCGACGACAACGAGACGCAGGCCGAGCGGCGTCTCGTAGAGCCTCTGCGAGACCAGCCGGCGATAGCTGCGGTAGCCGCCGTCGAGCACCTCCACCCGCCAGCCGATCTGCGCGAGGATCGAGGCGAAGGAATTCGACCGCTGCCCCCCGCGCCAGCAATAAAGGAGCGGACGCCAGCCACCGCCCCGGTCTGCGAGCGGTCCCTCCAGATGCGCCGCCGCGTTCCGCGCCACCAGCGCCGCGCCGATCTTGCGGGCGAGGAAGCGGTCCTGCTGCACATAGATCGTGCCGATCCGCGCGCGCTCCGCGTCAGAGAGGACCGGCAGGTTGACCGCGCCCGGCATGTGATCCTCGGCGAATTCCTGCGGCGCGCGCACGTCGATCACCTCGTCGAAGGGCGGGCCGTCGGGCATCAGCTGAGTCAGGGTCCAGGACATCGGCGGCCTTCTAGCCGGACCGGGCCGCGGAGGCGAGGGGGGCCGGATGTTCCTCTGTCGCGTGCGTCACCGGACGACAGGGCAAGGCGCGGCGGCACACCCGCCGACGGTGCGGTTCTCCGTGCATCGTGGCTTCAGAACGTTCCGGGCGCGGGCGAGAACTCGGAGGCCTTGAACTCCACCGTCAAGCGGTAGACCCCGTCGTGCTCCTGCGCGTCGATCTTGGCGCCGAGCTGCGTGGCGAAGGCGCGCATGAGCTTGCGGCCCATCCCCTTGCTCTGCGGCCGGGGGCCGTCATCCTCGAGCGTGGTGTTGGAAAGGCGGAACAGGCAATTTCGCTCCGCGTCCTCGCGCAGCTCGACCTCGATCCGGCGACGTATGCCGGGCGTGCCGAGCGGCGGCATATGCTTGATCGCGTTGATGACAGCCTCGGATGCCAGAAGCGACATCGGAACCGCCTGGTCGGGAAAGAGCCGGATGTCGTCGGTCTGAAGGTCGAGCTCGATGCTTTCGCCGTCCGGCGCGGTTTCGATCGACTTGGTGACCACCTCGTGGACGAGATGCGTGACATCGACGAGGCCGGTCTCCGAGGTCTGGTAGAGGTCGCGGTGGATCGTCGCCATGCTGAGCACGCGGTCCTGCGTCTGGCGCAGAGCGTGCTTCGCCTCGCTCCCCTCCACGGTACGGATCTGCAGGCTGATGATGGAGGAGATCAGCTGCAGGTTGTTCTTCACCCGGTGGTGGATTTCCTTGACCAGCACCGACTTCTCGCGGACGGCGTTCTCCAGCGACGCCTCGTCGCGGATCAGCGCGTCCGTCATCTCCAGAAAGGCCCGCTGGATGCGCTGGATCTCGGTCGGCGGCGTCTCGCTCGGCGTTTCGGCCGGAAGCCGCCGGGCCGCCGCGAAAAGCGCCATCTGGCGCCCGAGCCGTGTCAGGTGACGCAGGACGAGGGTATGGACGGCGAAGAGCGCGACCCCGAGGCTGACCACCCACATGAGGGCCGGGAACAGGGTGCTCAACGCGGTCCCGTCCGTTTGCCGCGCGAGGCTGGCCTGCCCGTCCCATATCCCCATCACGTAGAGCCGGTTCCGCTCGATCGGCGCGACGGTATAGATCCGCGCGTCGCCGTCGCGGTCGCTCTCGCTCGTGGCGCGGGACTCGTTCCGGGTCATGTCGGCCAGCCTCGTTCCGGCGGGCAGCATGTTCTCGACGGCTTCGGGCGAATTGCTCGAACTGAGGATCATGCCACGAGCATTGAACGTCACCAGGTCGAGAAGCGCGTCGTTGAGCGCCGTCTCCGTTCCGATCAGCTGCTCGTCCCCGGCGCCCGAATGCGGGATGGAGATCAACACAAAGCCGAGGAGGCGGATCTCGCCGGTTCCGCTATCGGTGAAGACCGGGGTGATGACGCTCAGGACCGCGCCTCCCGACATCTGCGCGAAGGGCGTCGCCGTGACGAGCCTGCGCGGCTCCACCACCAGCTCCTGGAATTCCTCGCTGGCTGACAGATTGCGGGCCTGACCGTCGGAGGCGCATTCGAGGCGCCCCTCCGCCGTTACGAAGCCCGCATATTCGAACCGCTGGTTGGCATCGGTGATCGAACGCATGAACCGGACGCAGCGCGCCGTGTCCGTGGCGAGGTCGGGCAAAAGCAGTGCCAGCACCGCTTCCGTTCCGAACGCCTGATTGATCGCGAGACGTTCCTGCATCGCGGCCTGCTCGGTCAGGGCGAGGAGCGCGAGTTCGACATTGACCCGTGCCTTGGACGCGACGTTCTGTGCCTGCAGGACGGCGATCACCCCGATCGGCAGGAGCGCCAGCGACAACATGGCGACCAGCCGGACCTTCAGGCTCTGATACCAGGGATCGGGTATCTTGCCGCTCGGTGTCAGCGCAGAACGCTCCCGCCGCCCGCGACGACGGCCATTGTCGCGTTGTCCGTCATCTCGATGGGCGAGTTTCCGTCGAGGCCGAGAAGTTCGGTCAGCCGGGCGCGTCCCCGGTTGGCGCGGCTCTTGATCGTGCCGATCGCGACGCCGCACATATCCGCGGCCTCCTCGTAGCTGAAGCCGGACGCGCCCACGAGAATGAGCGCCTCGCGCTGCTCGTCGGGCAACGTCTCGAAGACCTTCTTGAAATCCGTGAGGTTCAGGTGGCCGTCGTGGTCGGGCTTGACCGAAAGCCCGGCGACCATCGTCCCCTCGGGGTCGGCCACCTCCCGGTTCAGCTTCCGGCGGCTGGAATAGTAGGTATTGCGCAGGATCGTGAAGAGCCAAGCCCGCATGTTCGTTCCCGGCTGGAACTTGTCCATGTTCGTCCAGGCCTTGACCACGGTGTCCTGCACCATGTCGTCCGCCGTCGCACCGTTCCGCGTGAGGCTGAGCGCAAAGGCACGCAGCGCCGGCAGGTGATCGAGCATCGCGTCGCGAGGATCGCTCCCCTTCTTTGGTCTGTTCATGATTTGCCGCCTGACTCCGTATCCTGTGCCTTGAGGACCGCGAGAAGGTCCTTGAACCGGTCAGGTAGGTCTTCCTTCACGAGGTCCGAATAGACGAGCCTTAAATTTTGATCGATCAAGGCGGCGACACGATCGCGCTCGTCCTGTTTCGGCTTGGTCATGGTGTCTTGCTATCCTGAGTCGTGGGCGAGATAATCGCACGTGTCTCGGAACCGAACGACCGCTATTCGGTTTTGTTCCGGAAAAAGTAAGCGAAAGCGTGACTACATGACGACGACCGACGGGACAGCCGACCTCTCCGACCGCATCGCCAGCGAACTCCCTTATCTTCGCCGATAC
Organism: uncultured Jannaschia sp.; assembly: GCF_947494025.1. Classification (GTDB taxonomy): domain Bacteria; phylum Pseudomonadota; class Alphaproteobacteria; order Rhodobacterales; family Rhodobacteraceae; genus Jannaschia. Next base: position 202,721 of record NZ_CANLTQ010000001.1, on the reverse strand, counting down.
GCCCGGGCCCTGACCGGCTCCCAGACGAGCGGAGACAATTACGCCGTCGCGACGCTCGAGACCATTCTGGAGGACCGGTCCGTCTTCGACGCCGAGCCCAGAACCCGTGTGGCGCTGTACAAATGCTTTCATGCCATCTGGGGTTCCGCAGGGGCGCCGGTTCCCGAAGACGAGGGCGGCTCGATGGGCCGCGCGCAGGCCATCATGAAGACGCTCGGGCCCAACACGCGCGAGGCGTTGCTGCTGTCGACGGTGGAGGAATTCTCGATCGAGGAGATCGCCACGATCATGGAGGTGGACCGTGACGAGGTGCGCCACCTGATCGCCACCGCGCGCTCCGACATGGAGGCGTCGACCAGCGGCCGGATCATGGTGATCGAGGACGAGCCGATCATCGCCGCCGACCTGAGCGCCATCGTGGAGGAGCTGGGCCATTCCGTCACCGGCGTCGCCCGCACGCGGCAGGAGGCCGTCGAGCTCGGCGCGAGCGAGCGGCCGGACCTGATCCTCGCCGACATCCAGCTCGCGGACAATTCCTCGGGCATCGACGCGGTGAACGACATCCTTGTCGCGATGCCGGACATGCCGGTCATCTTCATCACCGCCTTCCCGGAGCGTCTGCTCACCGGAAACCGGCCGGAGCCGGCCTTCCTGATCTCCAAGCCCTACAAGGAGGATCAGGTCCAGTCCGCGGTCAGCCAGGCGATGTTCTTCGCGTCCACCGAGACGCTGCGCGCCTGATCCCGCGCGCGGGGTGGCGGCGTCAATCCCGCAGAACGATATCGGCCGCGCGCGATCGCGCGACCGCGAGATGTGCGTTCGGCAGGTCGTTGCCCTCCGCCTTGACCCGGGCCTCGGCCGCGTCGAAGCCGTGGTCGCGCCAGCGACGAAGCAGCCGCTCGCGCAGCACCGCGTCCGGCACGTCGAGCCAAAGGGTGAGATCCCAGAACGGGTGCAGCCCGCGCCAGGGCACCGTGTCGAGAAGCAGATAGTTCCCCTCGAAGATCGCCACCTCCGCGTCGAGCCGCCCGCCAAGGGGGACGACTGCGTCGGCCGTGCGATCGAAGGTGGGGAAGGGCTGGGACCCGCCCGTCCGCACCGCGCGCACGAGCGACAGCAGGCCCGCGACGTCGAAGGTCGCGGGCGAGCCTTTTCGCGCCCGAAGCCCCCGCGCTTCGAGCGTGTCGTTGTCGATGTGGAAGCCGTCCATCGGAACGACCTGCGCGGTTCGGCCACCCGCGCGGACCGCGTTTGCCAGCGCCTCGGCCCGCGTGGACTTGCCTGCGGCCGGCGGACCGACAAGGGCGACCAGCCGGCGCCCGTGCGGAAGGTCGAGGATGAGGCGGACCGGATCGGGCCCGGGATCCGCGATCACACGATCACGTCCGCACCTTCGGGCGCCTTCGCACCGGTCATGAACGCGACCGCGTCCGACATCGAATAGTCTTTCGGATCGATCACCGTGAGTCTCCGCCCGAGGCGGTGGACATGGATGCGGTCGGCCACCTCGAAGACATGCGGCATGTTGTGGCTGATCAGGATGATCGGAATGCCGCGCGATTTCACGTCGAGGATCAGGTCGAGCACCTTGCGGCTTTCCTTGACGCCGAGCGCCGCCGTCGGCTCGTCGAGGATGATCACCCTGGAGCCGAACGCCGCGGCCCGCGCCACGGCCACGCCCTGCCGTTGCCCGCCGGATAGCGTCTCGACCGGCTGATTGATGTTCTGGATCGTCATCAGCCCCAGATCGGAAAGCTTGCGGCGCGCGAAACTCTCCATCGCCGTCCGGTCCAGCATCCGGAACACCGAGCCGAGCACGCCCTTGCGGCGGATCTCGCGGCCCATGAATATGTTGTCGGCGATCGACAGCGCCGGCGACATGGCGAGCGTCTGATAGACCGTCTCGATCCCCGCCTCGCGCCCCTGCGTCGGGTTGGTGAAGCGCACTTGACGCCCCTCGAGCCGAATCTCGCCCGCATCGGGCACGACCGCGCCGGAAAGCGCCTTGATGAGCGAGGATTTACCCGCGCCGTTGTCGCCGATCACCGCGAGGATCTCGCCCGGCATCAGGTCGAAGTCGCAGCGGTCGAGCGCGGTGACGCGGCCGTAGCGCTTGATGAGCCCGCGCGCTTGCAGGATGGGTTCGGTCATGCCGGGATCCTCCGGTTCCACTGATCTGCGGACTGCTTCGCCGCCCCGGTCGAGTTCGAACACGACTTGCGATTCGTCGGATGGGTCACACCGAGATCCTCCGGATCCACTGGTCGAGCGCGACGGCGAGGATGATGAGGCAGCCCGACGCGAAAAGCACCCATTGCGGGTTCGCCCCCGCGAGCTTCAGCCCGGTCGCGAAAACCCCGACCGTGAGCGCGCCGAACAGCGTGCCGAGGATCGTGCCGCGTCCGCCGAAGAGCGAGGTGCCGCCGATCACCACCGCCGCGATGGAATCGAGGTTGGCCTCCGCGAAGCTCGACGGCGAGATCGACCCGACCCGGCCGATCGCGGCCCAGGCCGCCAGTCCGACGATCGCGCCGGCGACGACGTAGACCGACAACAGGACCTGGTCGGCGCGCACGCCGGCCAGCTCCGCCGCTTCCCGGTCGTCGCCCACCGCATAGACGTGCCGGCCCCAAGCGGTGCGGTTCAACACGTACCAGAAGGTCGCGAAGAGCGCGACGACGAGGATCACCGCCCAGATCGTCGGCGCGCCCATGATCCGGATGGGCCAGTCGCCGACCTCCACCCGCGCCCCGAAGACCTTGAGGAGCGGTGCGTCCGCGTCGATGTCCTGACTGCGGATCGACTGCGACCCGGTATAAAGGTAGACTGTCGCCAGCACGATCTGCCACATGCCCAGCGTCACGATGAAGGGCGGAAGGCGCACGCGCGTCACCAGAAGTCCGTTCACCGCCCCGAGCGTCATCGTGAGCAGCATTCCCGCCAGCACGGCGAGGGGGGCGGGCACGCCGTAGGTGACGCCCAGATGGCCCATGCAGACATAGCCCAGCACCATCACCGCGCCGACCGACAGGTCGATCCCGGCGGTCAGGATGATGAGCGTCTGCGCGCAGGCGAGGATGGCGACGATCGCCGTCTGCTCCAGCGTGATCTTGATGGCGAGGCCGCTCAGCAGCCGCCCGTCGGTCGCGATCGCGAAGGCGATGACCGACAGCGTCAGGATGATGATGGGCACCAGCGTCGGCACGTTGTGCAGCAGGTGCTGCAACTGCGCGAGCGGGCCGTGCCGGCCATGCTCGATCTCGGCGATGCTTTCCTCGGCGCGGGCTTCGGCGGTATCGGCCATATGGGTCCCCCTCGAATGGCGTCCGGGGGCGCGTGTGGCACCCGCCGGATCCCGGTGAATAAGGGGGCGACCGGTGTCCGGCCGCCCGTCAGGGCCGGGCCGTCAGCCCCAGCAGCGGTCCTGCCCCTCGGCGACGGAGATCGACTCGACGCCCTCGACCGGGGCATCGGTGACGAGGTTCACCCCCGTATCGGTGAAATCGAGCCCCTCGGACGGCTCCGGCACGGTGCCATCCTCGATATACGTCGCGATCGCCTCGATCCCGAGGGACGCCATGTCGAGCGGGTATTGCTGCGACGTCGCGCCGATCACGCCGTCGGCCACGTTCTGGACCCCCGGGCAGCCGCCGTCGACCGAGACGATCAGCACGTCGTCCTCCCGGCCGAGCGCACGGATCGCCTCGTAGGCGCCGGCGGCGGCGGGCTCGTTGATCGTGTAGACGACGTCGATCTCCGGATCCTGCAGCAGCAGGTTCTCCATCGCCCGACGGCCGCCCTCCTCGTTGCCCTGCGTCACCTCGTGGCCGACGATGCGCGGATCGTCCTCGTCGCCCCAGCGGTCCGGATCGCCCAGATCGATGCCGAAGCCCTCGAGGAAGCCCTGGTCGCGCAGGACGCCCACGGTCGGCTGGCTCTCGTTCAGGTCGAGCATGGCGATCTTCGCGTTCTCCGGATCCTCGACCGCCGCCGCAGCCCAGGCGCCGATCAGGCGGCCGGCCTCGAAATTGTCGGTGGCGAAGGTCGCGTCGGCGGCGTCGATCGGCTCGAGCGGCGTGTCGAGCGCGATGACGAGGATGCCCTGGTCGCGCGCGCGCTGCAGCGGCTCGACGATGGCGGCGGTGTCCGAGGCGGTGATCAGGATACCCTTGGCGCCGGCGGCGATGCAGGTTTCGACCGCGTCCACCTGCGCCTCGTGGTCGCCATCGACCTCGCCCGCATAGGATTGCAGGTTCATGCCGAGCCTGTCGGCCGCCTGCGTCGCACCCTCCCGCATCTTCACGAAGAACGGATTGATGTCCGTCTTGGTGATCAGGCAGGCAGTCGCGCCCTCGGCCGATTGCGCGAAGGCCGCGCCCGTGGCGGCAAGGGCGGCGAGCGCCGTTCCGGCGAACAGTTTCTTCATGATCTTCCTCCCGTCTGTCCCGCGCCTTCCCGGCACGGATTGGCGAAAGGATTGCCCGACGGGAAACCGTCCGTCAATAAATAAACTTGCTTGATTAATCCCGCCGCTCCGGCATCCTGCGCGGTGCGCGGTGCGCGTCGCATCGGAGAGGACAGATGCCGGACGATCCCGACAGGCCCGATATTCCGACCGGCCCGCGCAGTGCGACCGAGCGGGCATTCCTGTCCGTCGTGCAGCGGCAGGGGCCGATCGCCGCGGGCGAGGTCGCGCGCGCTCTGGGCCTGTCGGCGCAGGCGGGCAGCGTCCTCAGCCGGGCGCTGGAAACGGACGGGTTCCTTCTGCGTGGCGCGCCGGTCCGCGGCCGTGTGGGCAAGCCGTCGATCCCGCTCGCGCTCGCGCCGGACGGCCTGTTCTCGCTCGGCCTCCGGATCGGGCGGCGGCGGGCGGATCTCGTGCTGATGGACTTCACCGGCGGCGTCCGCGGCGCCGAAGCCCTGAGCTATGCCTGGCCCACGCCGCAGCGCGTGGAAGCCCTTGTCCGGGACGCCGCCCCACGCCTGACCGGCCGGCTCGCGGACGGCGCGCGCATCGCTGGGCTCGGCATCGCGGCGCCATTCGAGCTGTGGACCTGGCTCGAACAGCTCGGGGCGCCGAAGGCGGAAATGGAGGTCTGGCGCGATACCGACCTCGCCGCGCGGATGGCCGCGATCACCGGCCTCGCCGTCACGGTGGGCAACGATGGCACGCTCGCCTGCTGCGGCGAGCAGGTCTTCGGCCGGGGCCGTGACCTGAGCAACTTCGCCTATTTCTTCGTCGGCGCTTTCGTCGGCGGCGGCGTCGTCCTCGACGGCCGCCTGTTCGAAGGGGCGAACGGCAATGCCGGCGCCTTCGGCTCATTGCCGGTGGAGCGGGAAGGGCGGCGCGGGCATCAGCTCATCGACCACGCCTCGCTCTACCTGCTGGAGCGCCAGCTGGTCGAGGCCGGCCGGATCGGACGCGGCGACGACCTCGCGACGGCGGAATGGGACGGCTTCGGCGGCATCCTCGACGACTGGCTCGACCGGACCGCCCGGCACCTCGCTTCTGCCGCGATCGCCGTCACCGCCGTGCTCGCCGTGCCGGCGGTCGTGCTCGACGGGAGCCTGCCGCCCGCGATCCGCACCCGCCTCGTCGAGCGGGTCGCCCGTCGGATGCGGGGCATGGAGACGCGCGGCCTGACCCCGCCCGAGATCGTGGAGGGCAGCCTCGGCCGAATGGCCGGCGCGCTCGGCTCGGCCTACCAGCCCATCGTCCGCGACTACCTTACGCCCGAGGCTTCCAGCCGTCCCGCGATCCAGCGCAGCGCGGCGCGGTAGCCCTCCGTCCCGAGCCCCGCGATCACCGCATCCGCCCGCGCGGAAACGTAGGAATGGTGGCGGAACGGCTCCCGGCGGTGGATGTTGGAGATATGCACCTCCACCACCGGGCCGTCATAGGCGTTGAGCGCGTCGAGGATGGCGACGGAGGTGTGGCTGTAGGCGCCCGGATTGATGACGACGCCGTCCGCCGCCCCGCGCGCCTCCTGTATCCAGTCGACGAGTTGCCCCTCGTGGTTCGATTGCCGGAACGTGATCGCGGCCAGGTCGAGCGCCCGGCAGGACGCCTCGACATCGGCCAGCGTCTCTTGCCCGTAGATCTCCGGCTGCCGCTGCCCGAGCAGGTTCAGGTTCGGACCGTTGAGAATGGTGATCCCGGCCATGCGCGCCTCCCGATATGGTCCCCATCCGGGGATAGCGCGCGGCCCGGGTCCGGGCCAGCCCCGCCGCGGCGTCTTTGCTCCCCGATATCCTGGCCGGGGGCGCCGCTGCCGTGATCCGAAACGACGAAGGGCGCCCGAAGACGCCCTTTGCCAGGCTGAAACGTCGTCTCAGCAGCTGTAGTACATCTGGTACTCGATCGGGTGCGGCGTGTGCTCGTAGGCGTGCACCTCGCCCCATTTCAGCTCCATGTAGCCCAGGATCTGGTCGCGCGTGAACACGTCGCCGGCCAGCAGGAACTCATGGTCCTTTTCCAGCTCGTCCAGAGCCTCGCGCAGCGAGCCGCACATGGTGGGGATGGAGGCCAGCTCCTCCGGCGGCAGGTCGTAGAGGTTCTTGTCGTAGGGCTCGCCGGGATGGATCTTGTTCCTGATTCCATCGAGGCCGGCCATCAGAAGGGCCGAGAAGGCGAGGTAGGGGTTCGCCGCGGGGTCTGGGAAGCGGGCCTCGACGCGCTTGGCCTTCGGGCTTTCCGTCCACGGGATGCGGACGCAGCCCGAGCGGTTGCGGGCCGAGTAGGCGCGCAGGACGGGCGCCTCGAAGCCGGGGATCAGGCGCTTGTAGCTGTTGGTCGCCGGGTTGGTGAAGGCGTTGAGCGCCTTGGCGTGTTTCAGGATGCCGCCGATGAAGTACAGCGCCTCGATGGACAGGTCGGCATATTGATCGCCCGCGAAGAGCGGCTTGCCGTCCTTCCAGATCGACATGTTGACATGCATGCCCGAGCCGTTGTCGCCCGCGATCGGCTTCGGCATGAACGTCGCGGTCTTGCCATAGGCGTGCGCCACGTTGTGGATCACGTACTTGTACTTCTGGATCTCGTCGGCCTGCTTCGTGAGCGAGCCGAAGATCAGGCCGAGCTCGTGCTGGCAGGAGGCGACCTCGTGGTGGTGCTTGTCGACCTTCATGCCGATGCGCTTCATCGTGGAAAGCATCTCGGAGCGCAGGTCCTGCGCCGCGTCGGTCGGGTTGACCGGGAAGTAGCCGCCCTTGACGCCGGGCCGGTGGCCCATGTTGCCCATCTCGTACTCGGTGCCCGAGTTCCAGGCCGCGTCGGCCGCGTCGACCTCGAAGCCAACCTTGTTCATGCTGTTGGAGAACCGCACGTCGTCGAACAGGAAGAACTCGGCCTCGGGACCGAAGAAAGCGCTGTCGCCGATGCCGGACGCCTTCAGGTAGGCCTCGGCCTTCTCGGCGGTCGCCCGCGGGTCGCGGTCGTAGGCCTCGCCGGTATCCGGCTCGGAGACGGAGCAATGCACGCAAAGCGTCTTCTCGGCGTAGAACGGATCGATGTAGACCGACGCCGGGTCGGGCATCAGCTTCATGTCGGATTGCTCGATCGACTTCCAGCCGCCGATGGACGAGCCGTCGAACATGAAGCCTTCCTCGAGGAAGTCCTCGTCGATCTCGTCGACGATGATGGTCAGGTGCTGGAGCTTGCCGCGCGGATCGGTGAAGCGGATGTCGACGTATTCGACCTCTTCGTCCTTTATCAGCTTCAGTACGTCGCTGTTGGTCATGGCATTCCCTCGTTTTTCCTGTCTGGAAGTTCGGTCAGATGGCGTCGTCGCCGGCTTCACCGGTGCGGATGCGGATCGCCTGATCGACAGGCGAGACGAAGATCTTGCCGTCGCCGATCTTGTCGGTCCGGGCCGCCGCGACGATGGCATCGACCGCCTGCTCGACCTGATCGTCGGGCAGCACGACCTCGACCTTCACCTTCGGCAGGAAGTCCACGACGTATTCGGCGCCGCGGTAGAGCTCCGTATGTCCCTTCTGGCGTCCGAAGCCCTTCACCTCGGTGACCGAGAGGCCCTGGATGCCGATGTCCTGCAGGGCCTCCTTCACCTCGTCCAGCTTGAACGGTTTGATGATGGCCTCGATCTTCTTCATGGCGTGCATACCTCCCGATCGTCCCGACGCTGATTGCAGGCTGGACCCGCGACCACAATCACCTAGCCTCCCGCTATATGCGGCAATGGCGGGGAAACCGGCCGGCAGATCATGGATTGGGCAGTGTGATCAAAAAAGAGGCAGATGGCGAAGTCGACTGCCCAGCGGTCCTGACGTCGCAGCAGATGCGGACCGCCGAGGCGTCCGCGATGGACGCCGGATCGGTGACGGGACGTCAGCTGATGGAGCGCGCGGGCGAGGGCGCCGTCGCGGCGATCCTCGCGGAATGGCCCGATCTGGCGAACGGCTCCCCGCGCGCGGCGGTGCTCTGCGGGCCGGGCAACAACGGGGGCGACGGATTCGTCGTGGCCCGGCTGTTGCGCGACCGGGGCTGGAACGTGGAGCTGCGCCTTCTGGGCGATCCCGCCGCCTTGCCGCCCGACGCGCGAGCGAATTGCCTGCGCTGGTCGGAGGGCGGGGGGGTGCCTCCGCTCGACGTGGCGGACCTGCGGTCGACGGATGCCTTCGCGGATTGCAGCATCGTCGTCGACGCGCTGTTCGGGATCGGCCTTTCCCGCCCCGTCGAGATGCCGCTCGACGCGTTGTCCGCCACCCGTGTCGTGGCGCTCGACATACCGTCCGGCCTTTGCGCCGACAGCGGACGGCGGATCGGCCGCGCGGTCGTGCGGGCCGATCTGACGATCGCCTTCCACGCGCCGAAGCCCGGCCATTACCTCGCCGACGGACCCGCGCAATGCGGAAGGCTGCGGGTCGTCGATATCGGACTTGTCGAGACGCCGCCCGAAGGGGCGACGCAACTCGTCACGGAACCCGCGGGGTGGAACAAGCGGGCGGGTCACAAATACGATCATGGCCACGTGCTGGTCCTGACCGGCGGAATGGCGCGGACCGGGGCCGCCCGGATGTCGGCGCGGGCGGCCCTGCGGATCGGGGCGGGCCTCGTGACGCTGGCCGTGCCCGGTGCCGCGATCATGGAATGCGCCGCTCAGGTGACCGCGCTGATGGTGCGGCGCTGCGACGATGCCGCGACATTGCGGTCGTTGCTGGAGGACGACCGGCTGAACGCGCTTTGCCTCGGGCCGGGGCTCGGCACGGATGCGCGGGCGGCGGGGCTTGTCGGCGCAGCGCTCGAGAGCGGGCGTCAAGCGGTGCTCGACGCCGACGCGCTGACGCTGGTCGCGGGCTCGGACGCGCTGCGCGACGGGCTCCACGACGCCTGCATCCTGACCCCGCACCCCGGCGAGTTCGCGCGGCTGTTCCCCGATCTGGCGGAGCGGTTGCAGGGCGAGGTCGCGGCCGGTCCGGCCTATTCCCGGCTCGATGCGGTCCGCGATGCGGCCGGTGTCGCGGGTTGCACGCTACTGCTGAAGGGCCCGGACACGGTGATCGCGGCACCGGACGGACGCACGGCGATCCACCCGGCGGTCTACGGGCGGGCGGTCCCCTGGCTTGCGACCGCGGGGTCGGGCGACGTGCTGGCCGGGATGATCGCGGGGCTGCTGGCGCGAGGGCCGGGACCGTTCGAGGCCGCATGCTCGGCCACCTGGCTGCATGTCGAGGCGGCGCGCCGCTTCGGGCCGGGCCTGATCGCGGAGGACCTGCCGGAAACGCTGCCGCAGGTCTTCGCCGCTCTCGCGGCCGCGCCGTGACGCCCGCCCGCGGGGGCCGGACGCGGCAGGGCTTTCTGTCGTCGCGGCGGAATGCTAGGAGCGCGTCGGAGCGGGTGTGGCGGAACTGGTAGACGCACCAGATTTAGGTTCTGGCGCCGCGAGGCGTGGGGGTTCGAGTCCCTTCACCCGCACCATTCCCCGGTTCCCGGCTGGACAGGGAGGGGCCATGCGCAAGGCGCTGACCGACATTTTCGCGGCTGGGTTGCGGCGCGCCGATCCGGGCCCGGCCGTAGCGGACGCGCTGGGGGGCGCCGCGCCGCCGCGCGTGATCGTGGCGCTCGGCAAGGCGTCGCTGGCCATGGCCCGCGCGGCGCTCCTCCGGTTTCCGGGCACGCCCTGCCTCGTCGTCACCAACGCGGAGAACGGGGGCGACCTGCCCGGCGCGCGCGTCCTCGTGGGCGAGCATCCGGTCCCCGGGACCGGCTCCGCCGCGGCGGGCGAGGCCGCGCTGGCGGCGGTCGCGGAGCTCGGGGCGGAGGACCGCGCGCTTGCGCTGATCTCGGGCGGAGCCTCCGCGCTGGCCGTCGCGCCGGTCGAGGGCGTGACGCTGGCCGACAAGGCGGACGTGTCGCGCCTCCTTCTGGCCTCCGGGCTCGATATCAAGGCGATGAACCTCGTGCGGCAGAACCTGAGCCGGCTGAAGGGCGGCGGGCTTGCCCGCGCGGCCGCTCCGGCGACGATCGAGACGCTGATCCTGTCCGACGTGGTGGGCGACGACCTTTCCGTGATCGCCTCCGGCCCGACCGTGCCGCCGGCGGGCGGACCAACGGCGGCCCGTGCCTTGCTTCGGGCAGAAGGGCTCTGGGACGATATGCCGGAAAGCTGCCGGACGGCGCTGTCGCGGCCGGGGCCCGGCGCGACGCCGGAGGGGCCTGTCCGACTCGTCGGGTCGAACCGGCTTTCGGCGGAGGCGATGCTGGCCGCCGCCCCCGGGGCCGCGCTCGAGGACAGGGCGCTGACGGGCGACGTGGAGGCGGCCGCCGCCCGGATCGCGGAGACGGCCCGGCGCGGCGTGGGAACGACACTCTGGGGCGGGGAGACGACGGTGCGGCTGCGCGGCGCGGGGCGGGGTGGCCGCAATCAGGAGCTGGCGCTGCGCGTGGCGCTGGCGTTGCGCGATCTCGACCGGCCCTGGGTTTTCCTGTCGGGCGGCACGGACGGGCGCGACGGGCCGACCGACGCGGCGGGCGGGCTTGTCGACGAGGGCACGCTCGCGCGGATCGCGGCGGCGGGGCTCGACTTGGAGGCGGTGCTGGCCGAGAACGACAGCTACACCGCGTTGAAGGCGGCGGGGGACCTCCTGATGACCGGCGGAACGGGCACGAACGTGGCGGACCTGCAGATCCTGAAGGTCGGCTGATGCGCCTTCTCGCCCTCTTCGCGCTGACGGTTCTGCTCGCGGGCATGGCCTATGTCCGGCTCGCGCCGATGCGGGCGTCGGACTGGCACGTGGCGCCCGATCCCGCCCGGCGGACGGGCAAGCCGAACGAATACCTCGTCGTCGAAGGCGGCGACCGCGCGACGGTGCTGCGACCGGAGCCGCCCGCGGAGCTCATCTCGAGGATCGACCTGATTGCCCTGTCGGAGCCCCGGACGATCCGCCTCGCGGGAACGCCGCGTGATCGCTTCGCCACCTACGTCCAGCGCTCGCTCCTGATGGGCTACCCGGACGCGATTTCGGTCCGGGCCGAGCCGGAGGGCACGGGCAGCCGGCTCACCATCTGGAGCCGGTCGCGCTTCGGGCACGGCGATCTGGGCGTGAACCGCAAGCGGGTCGAACGCTGGCTCGCGAAGCTCGACGATCCGGAGATATAGGGAGAAGTGCAGGCTTCTGTTGCCAGGTGCCTGCGAACCCCGCCTTACGCCGCTAAGCGCAAGGACTTAAGTTTTCGATAGTTCCGGTCGCTTACGCGGCCATCGCCATCGGAGCACGGTTGTTATTGGCAACTGTACATTGTGAACCGATAACGGTGGTATCTCACCGAGCGAAAGCTAACCCCTTTAGACGTCCGTCGATCCTGTTTCGACCCCATGCTCCGCCAATAACGGAAGGTTGGTGGAGTCGCCGGGTACCGCCCCCGGGTCCGAACCGCTTATTACGGGCGCGTTTATCGCCATAGCCCCCCAAGGGGGAACGACTCGAAGATAGGGGAGGCGGTGCGGCGTTTCAACCCTCGCGACGGGTTGGAAGATCGACCGGCATCGGGGTTTCGCGAGCCTCGTACCCGGAAACCCGCCGGTCGTCGTGAATGTCGCATGAGCCGGAGGAACCCCCGTCGAACGGCCGGGTTTGGCCGTACCCGCCTGCAAACAAGGGAACACACGATGTTGAGACGACAGATGCTCGGTGCCGGGGCCGCCCTCGCGGTCGCGCCGCTGATGATTTCCCGCGCCTACGCGCAGGATCTGGCCCCCGAGAAACAGCCGATGATCGCGCTCGGAACCTACTCCAAACTGACGAGCGAGGCCGCGCTGGAACGGTCGGGCGCGACGTCGGTCCAGACCTTCGCTGGGCTGGAGGTGGCCGAGCAGAACGCCATCGCCGAAGCCTTCGGGGCCGCCGACGTGCCGCCACTCCTGACGCAGGAGCAGAGCGAAAAGCTCGAGACGCTGCGCGCCGCGGACGATGCGTCCTTCGACATGATGTATGTTGACGGGCAAATCGAGGCGCACGAGCAGGGGCTTGCCATCGCGCGCGACTATTCGGCGTCGGGCGGCGACCCGATGGCGCGGGGCGCGGCGATGATCGCGGTACCCAGCATCGAGACGCATCTCGTGATGCTGCGCAGCATCCGCGCCTCCATGGCCTGATATCGATCGGGCCGCCGGTCGTTCCGGCGGCCCTTCCGCGAGGTCAGAATCCCGCCTTGATCCGCTCGAAGGCTTCCGCCTGCCGCTGGCGGAGCTGGCCGTCCATCGGGAGCTGCGCGAGGACGGGCGCGTCGATCTGGCCCAGACCGGACGCTTCCAGTGCCGCTTCGCCCTGATCCTGCATCGCCACCTGATTGGATTGTCCGAACCCGGAGGCGAGGAGCGGCTCGGTCGCGGAAGGGTCGAGCATCGCGTTCAGGTAGTCGTAGACCAGATCCTCCTCGCCGTCCGCCTCCACCATGTTGACATAGCCGCAGAGCCAGAGGGACGAGCCTTCCTCGGCCTCGCGCTGGAAGCCGATGGGGAAACCCTCGGCGGCCATGGCAGGCAGCGTCTCGTTCCACGCCCAGGCGATCAGAACCTCGCCCGAGGACAGCAGCTGCGCCAGCTCCGCGGGATCGGTCCAGTAAGTGCGGAGGTTCGGATGAACCCGTCGGAGCCAATCGCTCGCCGCCTCGAACTCGGCGTCGGTCACCTCGGACCAGTCGGTGACGCCGGTCGCGAGATAGGCCAGCGCATAGGCGTCGTCGACATTGTCGGGCAGGGCCATGCGACCCTGGTACTTCGGGTCGAGGAACACGTCGAGCGACGCCACGTCCTCGGCGGGCACCGCCTCCGTGTCGTAGGCGATGGCGGTGGAGCCGTAATCGGTGGGGACGAAGTAGACCTCCCCGGCCGATGAGACGTCCTGCCCGGTCAGGTCGCGGTTCAGGTTCTCCCAGTTCGGGATGCGCGACAGGTCCCACGGCTCGAGCAGGCCGGATTCCTCGAACTTGGTGACGGAGCCCGCGCAGATATGGGTCGTGTCGGCGCGGAACCCGGAGGCGAGCTTCTGGAACGCCTCCTCCTCGTCGCCGAAGAAGGCGAAGTCCGGGCTTTCGCCGTGCTCCTCGATATAGGCCGCGTGGAACTCGGGATCCTCGAATCCCGCATAGTCGAACACGGTCATCTGCGCGGCGGCGGGCAGGGCGGCCGCGGTCGCGGCGCCGGCGAGCAGAAGGGCGCGTAGGGTCATTCGGTCGTCTCCCGGTTGGCACTTTTGCCGCCGACGTTAGGGCGCGTGGCGGGAGACGTCCAGCCGGGCGGCACAGGGATGCACGTTGCCTCAGCGGCAGCGCGGATCCGGGTGCAATCCGCCGGGCGGACGGCCCGGTGGACGAGAGCGGTGGTTGACCTGCGCGGTGTGGGATACACCGATGGGCACAGGTTGCTGAAGGGGGATCGACGCAATGAGCTTCAAGGCGCTGCTGGTCGAGAAGACCGGGGACGAGACGCGGGCGTCCGTGCAGGAGATCGACGAGGGCCGTCTGCCGGAGGCCGGGGTCACGGTCGCGGTCGAGTATTCGACGGTGAACTACAAGGACGGGCTCTGCATGGGGCCGGGGGGCGGGTTGGTGCGGAGCTATCCGCACGTGCCCGGCATCGACTTCGCCGGCACCGTCGAAGCCTCCGACGACGACCGCTACAAGCCCGGCGACAAGGTCGTCCTGACCGGCTGGCGCGTGGGCGAGGCGCATTGGGGCGGCTACGCGCAAAAGGCGCGGGTGAAGGCCGACTGGCTGGTGCCGCTCCCGGGCGGGCTGACCACGCGGCAGGCGATGGCGGTCGGGACGGCGGGCTTCACCGCGATGCTCGCCGTTCAGGCCCTGGAGGATCACGGCCTCAAGGCGGGGCCGATCCTCGTGACCGGCGCGGCGGGCGGGGTGGGCTCCGTCGCCGTCGCGCTTCTCGCCGCGATGGGGCGGGAGGTCGCGGCGGTGACCGGACGGCCGGAGCAGGCGGACTACCTCCGGGACCTCGGCGCAACCCGGATCGTTCCGCGCGAGGATCTGGCCGAGACGGTCAAGCGTCCACTCGAGAGCGAGGCGTGGGGCGGCTGCGTCGATGCGGTGGGCGGCGCGATGCTGGCGCGGGTGCTCGGGCAGATGGAATACGGCGCGTCGGTCGCCGCCGTCGGCCTCGCCGGCGGCGCCGATCTTCCCGCGAAGGTCATTCCGTTCCTTCTGCGGGCGGTGAACCTCCTCGGGATCGATTCGGTCCTGCAGCCCTACGAGAACCGCGTTCGCGCGTGGGACCGCCTCGCACGGCTGCTGCCGATGGAGAAGCTCGAGTCGATGGTCGTGCCCGCGACGCTGGAGGATTTGCCGAAGCTCGGCGCGGACATTCTCAAGGGGCGCGTGCGGGGGCGCGTCGTGGTCGATGTCGGCGGCTGACGGGCTCCGGCGCTGTGCCGGTCGGGCGACAAGGTTGCCGAAATACCGTGTCCGGGCTGGCCAACGCGGGCTTTGACGTTAACCTAGGGGCGAGACCGGCAGCAGAACGCGCGCTTGGCGACCGATGTTGCCCGCTTGTAACGGCGATGACGGCGTAACGGCAATGACGACGGGGACGACGATGACAGACACCACAAGCCAGGGCATACCCGCCCCGGACGGAGAGGCCGACACGATCGACACGGACTACAACGTCGGTCAGGACAACGTCGGCGGAAATCTCGGGCCGTTCGGCTTCGACATTCACAACCCGGTCTTCGTTGTGTCGGGGCTAGTGATCATCGCGTTCACGTTCTACACGCTCGCCCTTCCCGATCAGGCAAGCAGCCTCTTCACCTACCTGTTCGGGGCGGTGACCAAGGGCTTCGACTGGTTCTTCCTTCTGTCGGCCAACATCATCGTCCTGTTCTGCCTGCTGCTGATCATCACGCCGATGGGGTCGATCCGGCTGGGCGGCGTGGATGCGCGTCCCGATTACGGCTATGTCGCATGGTTCGCGATGCTCTTCGCGGCCGGCATGGGCATCGGCCTGATGTTCTACGGCGTGTCCGAGCCGCTCACGCATTTCTCCACGGCGAACGGCGACCTGTCCTATGGCGTGGCCTATCTGGGCGAGGACGACCCGACCCCGTTCGGGGACGCGCTCGGCATCGTCGCGCCCTCGCAGGAGGCCGTCGAGGCCGGACTGGACGAGGCGGGGCTCGGCGACGCGCGCGCCGATTTCGCCGCGGCGACCGCCCGATCCGACTGGGCCCCGCTCGGCGCGGCGACCGGCAACGAGGTGGAAGCGGTGCGCCTCGGCATGGCGGCCACGATCTTCCACTGGGGCCTGCACCCCTGGGCGATCTATGCGGTCGTGGCGCTGGCGCTGGCGCTGTTCAGCTACAACAAGGGCCTTCCGCTCACGCTCCGCTCCGCTTTCTATCCGCTCTTCGGGGAACGCGTCTGGGGCTGGGCCGGACACGTCATCGACATCCTCGCGGTCTTCGCGACGCTGTTCGGCCTCGCGACCTCGCTGGGCTTCGGCGCGACGCAGGCGGCCAACGGCCTGACCTATCTCTTCGGATCCGGCGACGCGGCGGAGGGCACGCGGACGTTCCTCGGCATGGCCTTCGGTAACACGGAGGAGAGCGGGACGGAAAATTCGGGGGCGCTGCTGGTGCTGCTGATCACCGCCATCACCGGCGTCGCGCTGATTTCGGTGCTTCGCGGTCTCGAGGGCGGGGTGAAGGTGCTCTCGGAGATCAACATGGGCCTCGCGGTGGTGCTCTTGCTGTTCGTGTTGTTCGTGGGACCGACCCTCGCCATCCTCACCGGGTTCCTCGACAGCCTTCTGGCCTACGTGACCTACCTGCCCGCGCTGGCGAACCCGTTCGGACGCGAGGACGTGAACTTCAGCCAGGGCTGGACCTCGTTCTACTGGGCATGGTGGATCTCCTGGTCGCCCTTTGTCGGCATGTTCATCGCCCGCGTCAGCCGCGGCCGCACCGTGCGGGAGTTCCTGGTCTGCGTCCTGCTCATCCCGTCGCTGGTCTGCGTGCTCTGGATGAGCGTGTTCGGCGGCACGGCAATCCAGCAGGTGATCGTCGACGGCTATACCGGTGCGCAGGACGCGGCGCTGGAGCTCCAGCTCTTCCGGATGCTGGAGGAGTTGCCGCTCGCGACACTGACCTCGCTCATCGGGATCATCCTCGTGATCGTGTTCTTCGTCACCTCGTCGGATTCCGGCTCGTTGGTGATCGACACGATCACCGCCGGCGGCAAGATCGACGCGCCGGTGCCGCAGCGGGTGTTCTGGTGCATCTTCGAGGGTGCGGTGGCGATGGTCCTGCTGCTGTCGGCGAGCGGGCTCGGGGCGCTGCAATCCATGGTCATCTCCACGGGCCTGCCGTTCACGGTCGTGCTTCTGCTGATGTGCGTCGCGATCTGGAAGGGGCTCGCGTCGGAACGGGCCGCGATCCGGCAGGCGAAGCCGGCCGAATAGACACCGCGACAGAGCGGATCGCGGGGGCCTTCGGGCCCCCGTTCGGCGTTCAGGGGGCGATCCGGCTTTCCCGCAGGTGCGCGCGGAGCGCCGCCGCCGACCACCCCGCGGCCCGGTAGCTCGCTAGGCTGCGCGCATCATCGCGTTTGGCCAGTCGCTTGCCCGCCGCGTCGCGGACGAGGTCGTGGTGGTGGTAGGCCGGGTTCGGCAGCGCGAGCAGGCGTTGCAGCGCGACGTGGATCGGGGTCGCCTCGGTCAGGTCGGCGCCCCGGGTAACGAGGTCGATTCCCTGGGCCGCGTCGTCCACCGCGACGGCGAGATGGTAGGACGTGCCGAGATCGCGCCGGGCAACGACCACGTCACCGATCGTATTCGCGAAGGTGCGCGCATCCATCGACCGGGGCAGGTCCGTCTCCGTCCAGGCAAGATCGGGCACCGCGCGGGCGTCGAGCCGAAGCGCGACCCCCTCGGGTCGCGGGCCCGCGCGCGAGGCGCCGCGGCAGGTGCCGGGGTAGACCACGCCGTCGGGGCCATGGAGCGGTGCTCCCTCCTGCGGCGCGGCGGCAGCGGCGAGGATGTCCCGGCGATTGCAGATGCAGGGAAACAGCAGGCCCGCCGCCCAAAGCCGGTCGAGCGCATCGAGATAGGCCGCCATCCGGTCCGACTGCCGCAGCACCGCGCCCGTCCAGCCGAGGCCGAGCCAGCGGAGGTCGTCCCGGATCGCCGCCTCCCATTCGGGCTTCGAGCGCTGCCGGTCGATATCCTCGATCCTGAGGCGCATCTCGCCCAGATCGTGCGCCACCATCGCGGCCCAGGCATGGCCCAGATGCAGCGGGCCCGTGGGCGACGGTGCGAAGCGGGTGACGGGCACGGCCCTATTCGGCCGCCTGGCGCAGCCCCAGCCAGCCCGTCCAGTCGGCCTTGGCCCGGTCGGTGTACATCTTGTAGCGGGCCGGACGCCCGCGGCGCCCGCCGCGCGCCTCGACCGGGGGGAACAGGCCGAAATTGACGTTCATCGGCTGAAAGGTCCTGGCCTCCGCGCCGCCGGTGATGTGGGTGACGAGCGCGCCCGTCGCCGTGGTCTGCGGCACGGGCGGCAGCTTCTCGCCGCGCATCTCGGCCGCCGCGAGGCGCCCCGCGAGGAGGCCCATCGCCGCGCTCTCCACATAGCCCTCGACCCCGGTGATCTGGCCCGCGAAGCGGACGTTCGGCCGCGAACGCAGGCGCATCTCGTCGTCGAGCAGGGTGGGCGAGTTGATGAAGGTGTTGCGATGGATGCCGCCGAGACGGGCGAAGCGGGCCTCCTCCAGCCCCGGAATCATCGCGAACACGGCCTTCTGCGAACCGTATTTCATCTTCGTCTGGAAGCCGACGATGTTGTAAAGTGTGCCGAGCGCGTTGTCGCGGCGTAGCTGGACGACCGCATGCGCCTTCACGTCGGGCTGGTGCGGGTTTGTCAGGCCCACGGGTTTCATCGGCCCGTGGCGGAGCGTCTCGCGGCCGCGTTCGGCCATGACCTCGATGGGCAGGCAGCCGTCGAAATAGCCCGCCGTCTCGCCGTCGTGGAACTCGGTCGTCTCCGCGGCGAGCAGGGCGTCGATGAACGCGTCGTAGGTGTCGCGGTCCATCGGGCAGTTGATGTAGGCCGTGCGCTCCGCCTCCGTCGCGCCCTTGTCGTAGCGCGATTGCCGCCACGCGCGCGTCATGTCGATCGAATCGGCATGCACGATGGGGGCGATGGCGTCGAAGAAGGCGAGCGCGTCCTGCCCGGCCTCGGCGGCGATGGCGGCGGCGAGCTTCGAGCCGGTGAGCGGCCCCGTCGCGACGATCCACCGCCCCTCGCGGGGCAGCTCGGCGACCTCCTCCTCGACTACTTCGATGCGCGGATGGGCGCGGATGCGCGCCGTCACCGCCTCCGCGAAGGCGTCCCGGTCCACGGCCAGCGCGCCGCCCGCGGGCAGCCGATGCGTCTCGGCCATCGCCATCAGGAGACCGCCCGCCGCGCGCATCTCCCAATGAAGGAGGCCCACGGCGTTCTGCTCGTCGTCGTCGGAGCGGAAGGAGTTGGAGCAGACCATCTCAGCCAGCGCGCCGGTCCGGTGCGCGAAGGTGCCGACGCGTGGCCGCATCTCGTGGATCACGACGGGCACGCCGGCCTCGGCGGCCTGCCAGGCGGCTTCGCAGCCGGCCATGCCGCCGCCGACAATATGAAGGGTCTCGGTCATGGCCCCTGACCTACGCGCGCAGGCGGTCGAGGGGAAGGGCGGGCGGTTTCACGATCGCCGGACCGAACGCGGTTCGCGCCCGGCCGCTCAGGGTCCCGTGCCGTTCGCCGGCGCGCCGCAGAACCAGTCCACCACGGCGCGGAGATTGGCGTCGCCATGCCGCGTCTCGTGGTAGGTGATCCAGAGTTCGCCGGGCCGGTCGTTGTTTGGCAGGTCGGCGAGGACGAGCCCGTCCTCCGGCCCGACCAGGAAGTCGGGCAGCAATCCCGGCAGGCCCGTGGCGAGGATCATCTCCTTGGCCATCGGCATCTCTTCCACCCGGTAGCGGGGTTCCGCGTGGGCGCCGCCATAGATCGCGAGCGCGGCATCGGCGTCCGGGTAGCGGTGCGACAGGCCGATCCATTCGCCGTTCAGGACGTGGTCCCGGCCGTGATAGACCCGCAGGGAATAGTCCCGGAACTTGCGCGCCTTGAGCCGGCCACCTTGCGGACGGCCGATGCGCACCTGGATGTCGGCCTCGCCCAGACCTTGTGCGTAGACTTTGTCGGTCAGGGTCAGCATGATCTGCGGCAGCGCGTGCGACAGCTCCGCGGTGCGCGGCAGGATGAAATGCGCGTGTACCGCGGGCGGGGCGGATATCTCGATCCCGACGCGGTCGCCCGCCCCGCCGCCGCGCAGGTTGCCGAGCTCCCCCCGCAGGCGCTGGTCGAGCTCCTCCGCGACCTCGGCGAGCCGTTCGGCGGCACGCGTCGCCTTGAAGGTCGCTCCGCGCTTCTCGAAGAGCGGCACGCCAAGGTCGTGGCTCAGACGGTCGATCCGGCGCGAAACGGTGGCGACGTTGGTATTCAGGTAGCGGGCCGCGGCGGACATCGTGCCGTGCCTGTTCATCGCGAGGACGAACTTGAGGTCGTCCCAGTTGTCGAGATCCATCGCATTCCCCCGCCGGTTCGCAACCCTCTCTCCGGCGTCGCCCCAACGCTAGCGCCGGGGCGACGCGAACGCCATCCCGGACTTGCAGGATTCGTCAGGCTTCCGGCTCATCCGTGTCCGCGGCACTGCTGTCGGCCACCCGTGCGACCGACACGACCTTCTCGCCGCCCCGCGTGTCGAACACCCGCACGCCGCCGGCGGAGCGCGACCGGAAGCTGATGCCGTCCACCGGGCAGCGGATCGACTGTCCGGTCGACGTCGCGAGCATGATCTGGTCATCCATCTCCACCGGAAAGGCCGCCACGATCGGGCCGCCGCGCGCGGCGCGGTCCTGCGCGCCGACACCCATGCCGCCGCGTCCGCGCACCGGGTAGTCGTGCGAGGAAGAGAGCTTGCCGGCGCCGGATTCGGTGATCGTCAGGATCAGGTCCTCGGCCGCCGACATCTCCGAATAGCGCTCCGTCGAGAAGTTCGGATCGGCCGGCGCCTCCTCCTCGTCGCCCTCCGCCTCGTCGGCGAGGCCGGCCATGGCCCGACGCATCTTGAGGTAGGCCGTCCGCTCCTCCGAGGTGGCGTCGAAATGCCGGATCACGGCCATCGAAACGACCGCGTCGTCCTCGCCCAGGCGGATGCCGCGCACGCCGGTCGAGGCGCGGGAGTTGAAGACGCGGACGTCGGTCGCGGGGAAGCGGATCGCCCGGCCCGACCGGGTGACGAGCATCACGTCGTCGTCGTTCGAGGCGATGCGGGCGTTGATGAGGTGCCACCCCTCGCTTTCGCCCTCGAACTTCATGGCGATCTTGCCGTTGCGCATGACGTTGGCGAAGTCCGACAGCGCATTGCGCCGGACCGTTCCGTGATCGGTGGCGAAGACCACCTGAAGGTCGCCCCAATCCTTCTCGTCGCGGTCCACCGGCATGATGGCGGCGATCCCGGTGCCCGAGGTGATCGGCAGGAGGTTGACGAGCGCCTTGCCCCGCGCCGTGCGCCCGCCTTGCGGCAGGCGCCAGGTCTTGAGCTTGTAGACCATCCCGTCGGTCGTGAAGAACAGCAGCGGCGTATGCGTGTTGGCGACGAAGAGCGTGGTGACCACGTCCTCCTGCTTCGTCGACATGCCCGCCGTGCCCTTGCCGCCGCGCTTCTGGGCGCGGAACTCCGCGAGCGGCGTGCGCTTGGCGTAGCCCGAGGCGGTGATCGTGACGACCATGTCCTCGCGCTCGATCAGATCCTCGTCGTCCATGTCGCCGGACCAGTCCGAGATCTCGGTGCGGCGCGGCACGGCGAATTGCTGGCGGACCTCGCGCAGCTCGTCCTCGATGATGGAGAGGATGCGGGCGCGGGAGCCGAGGATGTCGAGGTAGTCCTTGATCTTTCCCGCCAGCTCCTCGAGCTCGTCGGTCACCTCTTTGACACCGAGCTGCGTGAGGCGCTGGAGCTGCAACGCCAGGATCGCGCGGGCCTGCGTTTCCGACAGGTTGTAGGTGCCGTCGTCGTTCATCTTGTGGGTCGGGTCGTCGATCAGGCGGATGAACGGCGCGATCTCCTCGGCCGGCCAGCGGCGCGTCATCAACGCCTGGCGCGCGGCGGCGGCGTCGGCGGAGGCGCGGATCGTGCGGACGACCTCGTCCACGTTCGACACCGCCACGGCGAGACCGCAGAGGACGTGACTGCGCTCCCGGGCGCGGCGCAGCTCGTAGGCGGTGCGGCGGGCGACGACCTCCTCGCGGAAATCGACGAAGGCGGTAAGGAAACCGCGCAGCGTCAGCTGCTCCGGACGGCCGCCGTTCAGCGCCAGCATGTTGCAGGCGAAGGAGGTCTGCATCGGCGTGAAGCGGAACAGCTGGTTCAGCACCACCTCCGGCGTGGCGTCGCGCTTGAGCTCGACCACCACCCGCACGCCGACGCGGTCGGATTCGTCCTGCACATGCGCGATCCCCTCGATCCGCCGCTCCTTGGCGGCCTCGGCGATGCGCTCGACCATCACGGCCTTGTTCACCTGATAGGGGATCTCGTCGATGACGATGGCGAAGCGGTCCTTCCGCGTCTCCTCCACCCGGGTCTTGGAGCGCATGATCACGGAGCCGCGCCCCTCGAGATAGGCCTTCCGGATGCCGGAGCGCCCGAGGATGGTGGCGCCGGTCGGAAAATCCGGGCCGGGCACGATCTCCATCAGCGCCTCGGACGACAGGTCGGGGTTCTCGATCAGCGCGAGGCAGGCGTCGATCACCTCGCCCAGGTTGTGAGGCGGAATGTTGGTCGCCATGCCGACGGCGATGCCGCCCGCGCCGTTGACGAGCATGTTCGGAAAGCGCGCGGGAAGGACCGTCGGCTCGGTGTCCTTGCCGTCGTAGTTCGGGACGAAGTCGACGGTCTCCTTGTCGATGTCGGCCAGAAGCGCGCCGGCGGACTTTGCCATCCGCACCTCGGTGTAGCGGAAGGCGGCGGCGTTGTCGCCGTCCATGGAGCCGAAGTTCCCCTGTCCGTCGAGAAGCGGCAGGGACATCGAGAAGGGCTGCGTCATCCGCACCAGCGCCTCGTAGATCGCGCTGTCGCCGTGCGGGTGGTAGTTGCCCATGACGTCGCCGACCGGGCGGGCAGACTTGCGGTAGGGCTTGTCGTGGGTGTTGCCGGTCTCGTGCATCGAATACAGGATTCGGCGATGCACGGGCTTCAGCCCATCCCGCAGGTCGGGGATCGCGCGGGAAATGATCACCGACATCGCGTAGTCGAGGAACGAGGTCCGCATCTCGTCGACGATGGAGATCTGCGGCCCCGCATGGGCCATCACCGTACGCCCGTTGCCCTCCGGCTCGCCGTCCGTGATCTCAGGGTCTTGCGGCTCGTCGGTCATGCACAGCTCCACCCCGGGCAGGGTCCAGATTTAGTCGTGTCTTCCCATAGCATCCGCTGCATATGGGCTCAACCTCGGGGGTATCCCTGGGTTTGCGGCCGCTGCGGCCGCGTCGCCGCCAGGATCCAGAGGGCGGCCAGCGCAAGCGACAGGACCGCGTTCCAGCCGGCCATCGTGAGGCCGAATCGCCAGACGATGTCGTCGCACAGCACGAGCGTCTCGGGGATGTCGGTCGAAAGGAGGTCGCCGCCGGACATGCCGGACAGCCCCGCGCCGGAGCCGGTGCAGGAGGCGGGGCCCGGCCACCAGCCCTGCTCCACGCCTGCGTGGAAGGCGCCGATACCCGCGGTCGCAAGCGCGGCGAGCGCCGCGAGGGCGGCCATCGCGCGCGGCGGGAGCCCGGCCAGCGCCGCGATGCCGAGCGCGATGGCGGCGGCATGCGGCCAGCGCTGCCACAGGCACATCGCGCAGGGCGCGTAGCCCGCGAGCTGGAACAGGAACGCGCCGCCCAGCAGTCCGACATGACCGGTCGTGGCGAGGGCGACGAGGCGCCTCATACGTACCTCAACAGAAACACCGCGCCGACGAGGAGCACGCAGAACAGCGTGAAGACGAGGCCCAGCCGTCGCTCGATGAAATCCCGCACCGGCGGCCCGAAGCGCCACAGCAGCGCGGCCACGAGAAAGAAGCGCAAGCCGCGTGCGACGATGGAGGAAACCACGAAGACCGGGATCGACAGGCCCGTCGCGCCCGACAGGATGGTGATGACCTTGAAGGGAAAGGGCGTGATCCCCGCGATCAGCACGGCCCATGCGCCCCATTCGTTGTAGCGCAGGCGGAACGGCTCGAAATTGTCGCCCTTTCCAAGCGCGCTCAGGATGGGCTCGCCCAGCGACTCCCAGGCGAAGTAGCCGATCGCGTAGCCGAGAAGCGCGCCCGCGACGCTGGCGACGGTGCAGACCCCCGCGATGATCCAGGCGCGATGCGGCGCGGCGAGCACCATCGGGATCAGCAGAACGTCCGGCGGGATCGGAAAGACGGAACTCTCGATGAAGCTCACGACGGCAAGGACCCAGATCGCTTGCGGATGTGCCGCCCAGGACAGGGTCCAGTCGTAGAGCTTTCGGATCATGGCGTTGCCGGTCACATGGAAAACGGGCAAGGTCAAGCGTGAAGCCTTCGGGGGAACAACCACATGCAGTGACGCGGACGCAGGGGTAGCGGGAACATCGTGGATCGGCGGGGACGGCGCGGCGGGGCGGGACTCGCCGGCGGCGTCGGCGGCGTCGGATTGATCGCGGTGGTCGTCATCGGCTGGTTCCTCGGCATCGACCTGACGCCGCTTCTGCAGGGCGGCGGCGGCGGCTATACCGACACGGCGGGAGAGACCCGCTCCCTGAGCGAAGCGGAACGGGCGGAGGGCGAGTTCGTTTCCGTCGTCCTCGCGGATACGGAGGAGGTCTGGGCCGACGTGTTCGACGCGCAGGTGAGCGAGGCCTATCGACCGCCGGTCCTCGTCCTTTACTCGGGGGTTACGCAAAGTCCCTGCGGCGGCGCAAGCGGCGCGACGGGGCCCTTCTACTGCCCCTCCGACAACCGCATCTATCTCGACACCGCGTTCTTCACGACGCTGGAAGAGCGTCTGGGCGCGGGCGGCGACTTCGCGGCCGCCTATGTCGTGGCCCACGAGGTCGCTCATCACGTTCAGGACGAACTCGGCGTCCTCGGTCAAGCCAACCGCATCCGCGCACAGAGCACGCAGGAACAGTCGAACGCGATCTCGGTACGCATCGAGCTTCAGGCCGATTGTTTCTCCGGCATCTGGGCGCGGCAGGCGCAGGTACGGTTCGGCTCGCTCGACCCGGGCGATCTCGAGGAGGCGGTGAACGCGGCGCGCCGGATCGGCGATGACGTGCTGCAGGAACGGGCGGGGCAGGTGCCGATGCCGCACACCTTCACGCACGGCACGTCGGAGCAGCGCGCACGCTGGTTCCGAACCGGCTATGAATCGGGCGAGATTCCCGCCTGCGACACGTTCTCGGCGCGGGGTCTGTGATTGACGCGCCGATGGCACGGGTCTAGGTCGGCGCTGTCCATCGCGCGGCCCGTGTGGCGGAATTGGTAGACGCAGCGGATTCAAAATCCGCCGCCGCAAGGCTTGCCGGTTCGAGTCCGGCCACGGGTACCAGACCTCTCCGGGTGGCCGGGGAGCGACATTCCAGGGCCGAATGACCGGCCCTGCAGTAACGCGTTGCGATTTTCCGAAAATTCGATACAAAGCCGGCACGCCCGGTGGGGGGCGGCAGAGGCTTCCGGGGGGCGGCCGCGGGTGAACGCATCCGGTCGGATGCCGGTCACGGTCCCGTCGTGCGTCCTTCGGGATTGCCGCCGCGGGCCTTGCCGGTGCCGAACCCCCGTCGTCCCGCGTCCGCCGCACCAGATGTCCGCGCCGCCTGATCCGACCGGAAGGGCATCGGTTGAGCGGAGACAGGCAATGACGGAATTCGGAACGACGTCGGGGCGGCACGCGGTGTCGCGGACGCGCGCGGTGGCGCGATGACCGACCGCACGCGGATCGACTTCAACGACCTTGGCGCCGGGACGATCGTGTCGGACCAGTACGCCTCCCGCGGGGTGCGGATCGATTCCCTGGGCGCCGACGGCGCGCCCGACGGGCGTCACCCGGTCATGGCTTTCGATACCGCCCGGCCGACCGGCGGCGACCGGGACCTCGCGACCCCGGACCTCCGCAAGGTCCTGATCCTGTCGGAGGACCGGGACCGCTCCGACCCCGACGACAACGCGGATGGCGGCGTCATCGCCTTCGTGTTCGACCGCCTGGCCTTCCTTCACTCGCTCCTGTTGCTCGACATCGACGCCGGCGCGACGGTCGAGCTTTTCGACCCGGACGGCCGCAGCCTGCTGACGCGGGACGCGCAGACCGGGAATGGCGGCCGGGTGGAACTTTCCCTCGACACCGCGAACGTGAAGTCGATGACGGTCACGCTGAACGGATCGGGCGCGGTCGACAACCTCGTCTTCACCGCCGGACTCGTGTCGAGGCCGGACGGCATCGTCGACGGGACGGATGGCGGCGACCTCATCGCCGCAGGCTATGTCGATGCGGACGGCGATAGCATCGACGGCAATGACGCGTTCCTGCCCGGTGAGCGCGGCGACGACGATATCGTGCGCGCGGGGGCCGGCGACGACACGATCCGGGGCCTCGCCGGCGACGACGAGATCGCGGCGGGCGCGGGTCGGGACGTGGTCGAGGGCGGCGCCGGCAACGACGTGATCGACGGGGAGGCCGGCGCGGACAGCATCGGCGGGGGCGAAGGCGACGATTCCCTCCTCGGCGGGTCCGGCGACGACACCGTGACGGGTGGCGTCGGCTTCGACACGGTCGAAGGCGGCGAGGGCAACGACGCCATCGACGGCGGCGAGGGCTCGGACCGCCTCTTCGGCGGTGGCGGCAACGACACCCTGTTCGGCGGAATCGGAAACGACCTGCTGGACGGCGGCGACGACAACGACGTCCTGGATGGCGGGGAGGGCCGCGACATCCTTCGCGGGGGCGGCGGCGACGATCTGCTGTCCGGCGGAGCGGACGCGGACACGCTCTTCGGCGGCACCGGGAACGACGGCCTCGCAGGCGGCGACGGCGACGATGTGCTTTCGGGAGAGAGCGGCGACGACGTATTGCGCGGCGCCGCGGGGAATGACCGGCTGACCGGCGGGGCAGGACGCGACGACATCTTCGGCGGCGACGATCGCGACATCATCTTCGGCGCGACGCCCGGGGACCGCATCGATGGCGGGAGCGGCGGCGACGATTACGACATCCTCGACCTGCGCGGCTCGGATGTCAGTTCCATTTCCTATGACCGCGGCGATCCGGAATCCGGGATCGTCCGGTTCGAGGGCGGCGGCTCCGCCCGCTTCGAAGAGATCGAGCGCGTCGTGCCCTGCTTCACGCCCGGAACGCGTATCGCCACCGAACGGGGGGAGGTCGCGGTCGAGCGCCTTCGCCCCGGGGACCGGGTGCGGACACGCGACGATGGGTTGCAGCCGATCCGCTGGATCGGGCACCGCGATCTGTCGGCGGCGGACCTCGCGATGGACGAAACCCTCTGCCCGGTGCGGATCGCGAGGGGGGCGCTCGGGGGCGGCCTGCCGGAGCGGGAGATGCGCGTCTCGCCGCAGCATCGCGTTCTCGTGGCCGATGGAATGACGAGCCTTTATTTCGGCATCGACGAAGTGCTCGTCGCAGCGCGACATCTGGTCGGCCGGCCCGGCATCGCGCACGATGCCGCGGGAGCTGTGAGCTACATCCACCTCCTCTTCGATCGGCACCAGCTCGTCCTGTCCGACGGGGCCTGGACCGAGAGCTTCCAGCCGGGGCCGCATTCGCTTGCCGGGCTGGCATCCGGAAGCCGGGTCGAGATCCTGCGGCTGTTTCCCGAACTGGCACGGAAGGCCGATGTCTATCCAGCGGCGCGGCCGGCCCTGAAACGGCGCGAGGCGGCCTTGCTGCGCTTCTGACCCATTCCCGTTTGTGCCCTCCGGTTTTCATGATAACCGGTGCGGACGAGGACGCGCGGAGGGTTTATGCGGCGCTGGCATTTCTACGTCATGGGTTGGATCGCGCTGATCTACGGACTTCTTGCGGCAGCGGAGTACGTCCTCGTCTCCTACGAGCTAAAGATCGCCTGGCTCCACCTCTACCCACAGGTCCAGATCGTGTGGCTGGAAACGCTGCCGAACTGGGTGCACGGGGTCTGGGCGGGACATTCGCTGCTGGCGCTCGTCGGCGCGCTCTGCCTTCTCGCCCGTGTCCGGGCGGCGGTCTGGATGCTGGCCTTCGCATTCCTGACGCTTCTCGTCCTGGCGATCTGGGCGCTGTTCTTCGCGGAGCCGACGATGGTCGCGCTGACGGGAGGAGGCGTGCTCGTCTGGGTCACGACGGGGCTCGTTCTGCTCCTGAGCTTCCTTCTCTACCTCTACGTGCGTCAGGAGAAAGTCGCCGGCGAAGTGTTCTGAAGTGGTTTACCCGCCCGGGGCGGGTTGCTAGGTCGCTCCGACCATAAGGCTCGGACTTTCGATGACATCTCGGCTGGAGATCCAGGGTCTCGTTCGCCGCCTGGGCGGGCGGGCCGTGGTCGACGACATCTCGCTTTCGGTTCCAGCCGGTCAGGTGACCTGCCTCCTTGGGCCATCCGGCTGCGGCAAGTCGACGACGCTGCGCCTCATCGCCGGGGTCGACCGGCAGGATGCCGGCTCCATCGCGCTCAACGGCCGGGTCGTGTCCGACGGCGCGGTCCACGTCCCCCCCGAGGCGCGCGGCGTCGGCCTGATGTTTCAGGATTTCGCGCTCTTCCCGCACCTGAACGTGATGCAGAACGTGGCCTTCGGCCTGCCGCGCGGCGGGCATTCCGCGGCGCGGGTGGCGGAACTCCTCGAACGCGTTGATCTCGCGGGTTACGACGGAAAGCATCCGCACGAGCTTTCGGGCGGCGAGCAGCAGCGCGTGGCGCTCGCTCGCGCCTTGGCGCCGCGTCCGGGCATCATGCTGATGGACGAGCCGTTTTCCGGTCTCGACAACCGTCTGCGCGACGAGATCCGCGACGCGACCTTGAGCGTGTTGAAGGAGGAGGGGACCGCCGTACTCCTCGTCACGCACGAACCAGACGAGGCGATGCGGATGGCCGACGAGATCGCGCTGATGCGAAACGGACGGATCGTGCAGCATGCCGCGCCCTACAACATGTACAACGCCCCCGTGGACCGTGCGGCGGCGGCCTTCTTCAGCGACATCAATACGCTGACCGGCACCGTCCGCGGCGCGCTGACCGACACGCCCTTCGGACAGTTCCTCGCCCCCGGACGGCCCGACGGCACCGAGGTCGACATCGTGTTCCGGCCCCAGCACGTCCGCATCGACTTCGACCGGGGCGGCCGTGGACCGCACCCGACCGCGGCCGAGGGCACACCTGCACGCGGCACGGTGAAGCGTGCGCGGTTCATGGGGAAGGAAAGCCTCGTCGACTTCGCGATGGACGACGGACAGACGGTGACGGCCACGGTACCTGCGGTGTTTTTGCCGAAGCCGGGCACGGTGCTGTGGCTGTCGATCCGTCGGGAGCGTTGCTTCGTGTTCCGCCGCTGACGCATTCCTGAAACGAACGACGCCGCCGCGAGGGTCGCGACGGCGTTCGAAACGCGATCTGTTAGGACGTCAGGCGCCCCAGCTTCGGACGTTGCCGCAATCGATATGGGTGAAGTTCGAGCGGCTGTACTTGCCGACGCCGCCCGCCGAGCAGGCCGCCGCCGCACGCGCCACCTGACTGACGGACCGCGAGTTCAGCCGCAGATCCGCGGCCTGTCCCTGGAGATGCAGCGAATGCTTCGCCACGCCTCTCGAGCGGGCGCGCAGCATCGCGTTCGTCGCCGGCGAACGATAGCCCGAAAGCAGCATGAACGGCTCGCGCACGTCCACAAGCCGATGCGTCGCCGCGATGATGTCGAGCGTCCGGTTGTCGATCGCGTGGACCTCGTTGCGACGCCAGTCCCGGAAGAAGACGTTGATCTCGTTCATCGCCTCGCGGATGTAGCGGCCATCGACCCAGTAGATCGTGTCCATGGCCTCGCCGGTCCGTGGATTGTGCATCTTGATGCGGCGAATGTCGCCGCCGCCCCGGAGGAACCCGGCGGCGTTCGTATAGGTGGGTGCGGCCGCCACGGCGGTTGCCGCGAACGCACCGAGAAGCCCACGCCGAGAGATCGACGTGCCTGCACACGTTTCATTGGTCACAATACTGCCCCGTCCACTGCTTGGACCGTCTGTCGCGGCCTCAGGTGTCTCATCCCCATGTGACAGGCTTCGTTTCGCACAATTCATCCGATTCTCGAACATTGTTCCTGCCACGACGAGACATAGGCAGAAATCCGCCAAGTGTGCCGCGTTCCGCGATCCGCCGGGAATGTTGCCGGTTTGCCCGCCCGACGAGTTTTCGGGTTCGATTGACGCCTTCGTGGACACGTCCGGTTGATTTCGTCGCGCAGCTCTTTGTCGTGACATCCGGAAACGCCTCGTCGTGCCATCGTTCTCCCTGCTGATGTGTCGCAGGGCAGGTTGCGGCCGCGCGCCACGGGAGCGGGGGCGTCGCCCCCCGGGACTGACCGATGTGGCTGGGGTATCCGGCACGCATCGCGTCCGCCGACTTCGACGCGCGATTGATAGCGGCGCTGTAGGCGTTTCGAAATGATAAAGGCTAGCGCGTCGATGGGCAGGCCGGCCCGGCGACCCGTACCGTATCGAACGCCCCGGTGAAGGACCCGCTCGGTCGGATCCTCGTCGGGCTTCAACGGCTGCGCTAGATGAGCGAGCCGCCGGGGTGGAACTGACGGCAGAGCGCAGTTAAGTCCCAAAGCGGGGCGTCGGGGCTCCCGCCGGAGGCATAGCATGTTCACCCTGTCCGAAATCGCCGAGACGCTGGGCCGCCCCGTGGAGGGTGACGGCACGCTGCGTTTCCTGCGCGCGTCGGAACCGGGGGCGGCAGGGCCCGACGATCTGGCACTGGCGATGTCGCCCGCCTATGGCGACGCGCTTCGCGAGGGGCGGGCGCGGGGGGCCATCCTTTGGGACGGGGCGGATTGGCGCGGTATGGGTCTCGAAGGCGCGGTTCTCGTCCCGCGCGCCCGCCTGGCGATGGCGGGAATCACCTCGGCCCTCGACGCCGGGCCGCGCATCGCCCCGGGCGTGCATCCGACCGCGCTTGTGGAAGACGGGGCGGAGATCGGACCGGACGCCGCAATCGGGCCCTACGTGGTCATCGGCGCCGGGGTCCGCATCGGGGCGCGCGCTCGGATCGCCGCCCATGCGACGGTGGCGGAGGACGCGGTGCTGGGCGACGATGTCCTGCTGATGCAGGGGGTTCGTATCGGGGCGCGCGTGCGCATCGGGCATCGGGTCATCGCCCAGCCCAATGCCGTGATCGGCGGCGACGGCTTCAGCTTTGTGACGCCCGAGGAATCCGGTGTGGAACGGGCCCGGAAATCTCTGGGCGATCAGGGCGAGGTCCGCGAACAAGGCTGGACGCGCATCCATTCGCTGGGCTCGGTCGAGATCGGCGACGATGTCGAGATCGGCGCCAATTCGACGATCGATCGCGGCACGATCGCGAACACCGTGGTCGGGCGGGGCACCAAGATCGACAACCTCGTGATGATCGGCCACAACGACCGCATCGGCGAGGATTGCCTGTTCTGCGCACATGTCGGTGTCTCGGGCGGCACGACGATCGGCAACCGGGTCGTCCTGGCCGGCAAGGTCGGCGTCAACGACAACATCACCATCGGCGACGACGTCGTCGCGGGCGGCGGGACCAACATCTATACCCGCGTGGCTTCGGGCGAAGTCGTGATGGGTTCGCCCGCGGTAAAGATGGAGACCAACATGGCGATGTACCGCGCGCTCCGCCGGCTGCCGCGCGCGCTCGAGCAACTGGCGGATCTGCGCAAGCGCGTTGGAGGCGGCAATGGCGGCTGACCTGCGCGCGCGCGTCCAGGCCATCCTGGCCGAGCAGGCCATGGTCGACGCGGCCGACGTGACCGACGATCAGTCGCCCGCCGATCTGGGCATCGACAGCATGGGCGTGGTGGAGGTGATCTTCGCTATCGAGGAGGCGTTCGACATCCAGGTGCCGTTCAACGCGAACGAGCCGGGGGCGAGCGGGTTCGACATCGCCTCCGTCGGCGCCATCGCCGCGGCGGTCGAACGTCTCGTCGCCGAGCAGCACGGCTGATCCGGGACCGGTGCGCCGTGTCGTCATCACCGGCAGGGGCACGGTCAACGCGCTCGGCCGCGACGTGCCGGAAACGCTCGCCGCGATGCGCGCCGGGCATTCGGCCATCGGCACGCTGGAGCTGCGCGACCTCGACCGCCTCTCGATCCGGATCGGCGCGCAGGTGCGGGGCTACGACGAGACGAAGCATTTCGGTCGGGCGGAGCTGACGTTTTACGATCGCGCGACGCAGTTCGCCATCCTGTCGGCCCGGCAGGCGGTGGCCGAAGCCGGGCTGGAGAACGACCCCGACCTCGCTGATCGGGCCGGCGTCGTCCTCGGCACGTCGGGGGGGGGGCTGACCACGCAGGACGAGAACTTCCGCGCGGTCTACGAGGCCGGCAAGAACCGGGTGCACCCCTTCGTCGTGCCCCGGCTGATGGCGAACGCGGCGGCCTCCCATCTGAGCATGCTTCACGATCTCAGGGGGCCGGCCCTCACCGTCTCCACGGCCTGCGCGAGTTCGAACCATGCCATCGCGCAGGCCGCGCAGATCATCCGCGCCGGAATGGCCGACGTGATGCTGACCGGCGGGGCGGAGGCGATGCTCTGCTTCGGTGGCGTGAAAGCCTGGGAGGGATTGCGGGTGCTGTCCTCCGATACCTGCCGGCCGTTCTGCGCGACGCGGTCGGGCATGGTGCAAGGCGAAGGAGCCGGCGTGTTCGTTCTGGAGGATCGCGACCGCGCGTTGGCCCGCGGCGCGACCGTGTTCGGAGAGATCGTCGGCGTGGCCATGAACGCGGACGCCGCCGACATCGTTGCGCCGTCCCGCGACGGCGCCGCCCGCGCGATGATGGCCGCGCTGCGGGATGCAGGCCTGCCTGCGGGCGAGATCGGCTACGTCAATGCCCACGGCACGGGGACCGCGGCGAACGACAGGACGGAATGCGCGGCCATCCGCGATGTTTTCGGCCACGCGGCGCAGGATGTGATCGTGTCCTCGACGAAATCCATGCACGGGCATTGCATCGGCGCGACCGGGGCGATCGAGTTGCTGGCCTGCCTCATGGCGCTCGACGAGGGCGTGGTGGCGCCGACGGCGAACTGGCGCGCCGCCGACCCGGAGTGCGACCTCGATGTGGTCCCGAACGTCGCGCGCAAGATCCCGGTGGCGGCCTGCCTTTCGAACGCCTTCGCCTTCGGCGGCATGAACGCGGTGGTCGTTCTGGCAAGGCCGTGACAGCGGAAGGGCTCCGGGTGCCCCCGGGGCCCGCGCGCGACACGGATCAGTTGTCGCCCTATTCCGCGTTCGGAAGCTCGATCGCCGCAAGACCGGCCGTGAAGCCCGACAGGGACATCGTGAGCTCCGCCGCCTGATCGGGGGCGAGCGCCGGAACCACGACGAGCGTGGCGCTCGATCCGCGCTTCAGCGCGGCGACGTCCTCGGCGGTGAAGCCCATCCGGGAATAGCAGCCGGACTGGTCGCAGAAGCTGAACGGGTAGCGCCGCGGCGCGCTGCCGTCGATGGTCATCGTCACCTGCGCGGTCAGCAGCGTCTGCAACGGCGTCAGGATCGTCGCACCGACCGCGATGTCACTGTCGTCGGGTACGTCGAAGACGTTGACGTCGGCCGTCGGATTGCCGTTCTGATCCGCCAGCCGCTGATAAAGCTGGCACGGATCTTCCTGCCCCTCGGGCGCGCGGAGGCAGCGGACCTGCCAGGAGCCGTGCTCCTCGCGAACGTAGATCTCGGGACCGCCGCCGAGGGCTTCGCCGACATCCTGTCCGACCGCGAGATCGCCGCCCGGGACGACGGGTCCGGCCCCGGCGGCGGTCGCGTCGCCATCCGCCGCAGGCGCGCCGGCCCCGGATGCGTCGGGCGCCGGAACGGTTTCCTCGACGGCGGGCGCGTCGGTTTCGGGTGTGTCGGCGTCCTGCGCGAGAGCGGGGGTGGCGAGCGCCAGCGTCAGCGCGAGCGATGCGGACAAGCGGAACGGAAAAGCAGGCAAGGCGAGTCTCCTGTCGAGGTTTCGCGCGCCGATTACCACGCGAACCGGAGGATGTGCAGGGGGTTGGATCGGGCTGCGTCGCTGTCGCGGAACACGCCTTTGCGAACGGATGGTGCGACATAAAAAAGGGGCCTCGAACGAAGGCCCCTTCCGATTGTTTGTTCTCTCCCCGTCGGACTGGCCGACTTGATGCGCAGGACCATAGGCAGCACGATTTGAACCGTCAACAGGCGAAATCAGGGGAAACCGGGACGAAAAAAGCCACGCGGTGGGGGCCGCGCGGCCAGTTCGACAGGGAGACAGACCGGAGCGGACGACACTGTGCGCCCCGGTCTCCCGCTGTTATGGCGGAGTGGTTCTAAAATGCGGTTAACGGCGGGGTGTAAAACCGATTGACGTCGTGGAGGCGATATTTGTCGGCGGCGCGGACCGGGTTGAGCCGCAAGGTCTTCGCCTCGACCACGCGAATCGTCACGGGGTCATCGCCGGGGCGGCGGGCACGAGCAAGACGGCGACCCTGCAAATCCTGTCGCGGGGTTCCTCGGAGGCCGGCGTGCCGGTCTTGCCATGCCTAGCTCCGGGGTGCACGACCTGCATCCGGCGTTTGTCGAACGGGCAACGCGGATCGGGCTCGACCTGCCCTATGCCGCGGCGCCGGTCACGTTCCGGGATCTCTGGGACGAGGCCGGACATCCGGTGCGCAAGACGATCCCGGAGATGGGTCCGCTCTTGTTCGCCCGGCTGATGGAGCTGACGGACGTACAGGAAGGCGTGCTCGACATCGCGTTCCGGGCGGCCGACGCGGAGGGGCTGGGACAGCTTGATCCGAAGGACTTGTAGTCGCTGCTGGTCTGAGTGGGAGAGCGCCGCAAGGACCTGTAGCTCCTATCGGAACTCTTCGAGCGACTGCCCGAGGTAGGCGATGCCGGAAAGTCGAAGCTTGTCTTCTTCTTCGACGAGGCCACCTGTTCCTCGACGACGCGTCGTGCGCGCTGATCGAAAAGGTCGAGCAGGTGGCGCGGCTGATCCGGTCCGGGGGCGTCGGCGTCTATGCGTGACGCAGAATCCGGAGGATATTCCGGGGCAGCTTGGCAGTCGCGTGCAGCACAGGCTGCGCGCAATCACGGCTAAGGATCGGCGCGTCTCGGCGCAGGTGGTGCAGAACTATCGCGCGAACCCGGACTTCGGCATCGCGGAGACGATCCGCGAGGTCGGCAAGGGCGAGACGGTCACGTCCTCCCTCGAACGCAAGAGCATCCCCGGTATGGCGGAGCGGACGCTGATCCGCCCGCTGGCGTCGCGCCTCGGCCCGATCATGCTAGCGGAACGGGCTGCGATCGTCGCAGCGTCCCCGGTGGCGGGACGCTACGACACGGCGGTGGACAGCGAGAGCGCCACGAGATCCTCGCGAAGCGCGCAGCGGAGTCGTCCCGCGTCGAGGCTCCGGGCGACGAGTGGACCCAAAAGTTCGTTCGGCGCTATACGGGGTCGTTGCGCAGCGGGTCCTCGCGGGGGACACCGTCGGGGAGACGTTCGCCAAGTCCTTCGCCAGGTCCCTCGGCACGCAGGCCGACAGGACTATCATGCGCGGGGTTCACGGAGACTGTTTCGCGGTTGGTGACAATGGCACCTAGCTGGTATTCGTCATTCCCATTCGATCGTGCCCGGCGGCTTCGAGGTGATGTCGTAGGTCACTCGGTTGATGCCCGGCACCTCGTTGATGATCCGCGTCGCGGTCTCGCCGAGGAAGTCGTGGCTGAACGGGTAGTAATCGGCCGTCATCCCGTCGACGGAGGTCACGGCGCGCAGCGCGCAGGCGAAATCGTAGGTCCGCCCGTCGCCCATCACACCGACCGTGCGGACGGGCAGGATGGCGACGAAGGCCTGCCAGATCTCGTCGTAGAGACCATGCCGCCGGATCTGATCGATATACACCGCGTCCGCCTTGCGTAGGATATCGAGCTTGTGCCGGGTGATCTCCCCCGGGCAACGGATGGCAAGGCCGGGGCCAGGGAAAGGATGGCGCCCGATGAAGCTCGGCGGCAAGCCCAGCTCCCGTCCGAGCTCGCGCACCTCGTCCTTGAAAAGTTCGCGTAGCGGCTCGATCAGCTTCAAGCCCATCTTCTCAGGCAGGCCACCGACATTGTGGTGCGACTTGATCGTCACCGACGGGCCGCCCGAAAAGCTGACGGATTCGATGACGTCTGGGTAAAGCGTGCCCTGCGCGAGGAACTCGGCGCCGCCGACCTCGGCCGCATGCTTCTGGAAGACGTCGATGAAGAGGCGGCCGATCGTCTTCCGCTTCGTTTCCGGATCGGAAACACCGTCGAGCGCGTCGAGGAACAGGTCCCGCTCGTCCGCGTGAACGAGCGGGATGTTGTAGTGGTCGCCGAACATCCGCACGACCTCGTCGGCCTCGCCCTGCCGGAGAAGGCCGTGATCGACAAAGACGCAGGTGAGCTGGTCGCCGATCGCCTCGTGGATCAGCACGGCCGCCACGGAGGAATCGACGCCGCCCGACAGGCCGCAGATGACCTTGCCGTCGCCGACCTGTTCCCGAATCGCCGCGATCGCCTGATCGCGGTAGCCCGCCATGGTCCAGTCGCCCTCGAACCCGGCAATACGCACGAAATTCTCGAAGAGAAGCCGGCCCTTGGGGGTATGGTGCACTTCGGGGTGGAACTGCATCCCGTAGAAGTGCCGCGACGCGTCGGCGACGACGGCGAAGGGCGCGCCGGGCGAAGTGGCATAGACTTCGAATCCCGACGCAATACGGTCCACATGGTCGCCATGCGACATCCAGACCTGCTCGCGGCCGGTCGATTCGAGACCGTCGAACCAGCCCTCGAGGAGGTCGAGTTTCGTTTCGCGGGTCACGAAGGCGCGGCCGAACTCCGCGCTGCCCTCGCCGCGCACGACCCGGCCGCCGAGCATCTGCATCATCACCTGTTGCCCGTAGCAGATGCCGAGAACGGGCACGCCGAGTTCGAAGATCTCCGCCGGCGGGCGCGGACTGTCGGTGTCGGGGACCGAGGCCGGGCCGCCCGACAGGATCACCGCCCTGGGCGCACGCTCGCGAAGCAGATCGAGGGTGACGTTCTGAAAGGGGTGTATCTCGCAATAGACGTTCAGCTCGCGCAGGCGTCGCGCGATGAGCTGCGTCACCTGGCTACCGAAATCGACGATGAAGAGGCATTGATGCTTGGGCAGATCCATGATCCGCGCCTTACCCGCGGGGCGAGCGGACGGCAAGATCGGGTCCGGCTGCATGTCGTCTTTCGCCCATCCGGGGCGCAAACGCACCGCCGGGCAATGCGCCTTGCCACTACGCAGAGCCTTGAAGATGCAAACGGGAGGGGACCGCCATGGCGGATGACGAGCGCAGGCAGGGGCGGCGGAGCGGCGGCGGCGCCGCGAAGCGCGCGGAACGCATGTCGGGCCGCGTCGAACAGGCCCGCTACATCACCCGCAACATTCCGGACTTCGACATCCTGAACGAGGAGGCCATGTCGGTCATCGAGGATCAGGCCGAAACCGTTCTCCAGGAGATCGGGGTTTCGTTCCCGGAAAATCCCGCCGCGCTGGATCGTTGGCGCGAGGCGGGGGCGGATATCCGGGGCGATCGGGTCCGCATCCCGCGCGGCCTGGCCCGGACGCTGTGCGCGACGGCGCCGTCGAGCTTCACGCAGATCGCCCGCAATCCTGACCGAAGCGTCGAGATCGGGGGGCGTAACCTCGTTCTTGCGCCGGTCTATGGCCCGCCCTTCGTGCGCGACGGCGGCGGCCGACGCTATGCGACGATGGCGGATTTCGAGAAGTTCGTCCGGCTCGGGCACATGTCGCGATGGCTGCACCATTCCGGCGGCACGGTCTGCGAACCGACCGACCTTCCGGCCAACAAGCGCCATTACGACATGCTCATGGCGCACATGACGCTGACCGACAAACCGTTCATGGGTTCGGTTACGGAACCTAGCCGGGCGCGCGACTCCGTGGAGATGGCGGATATCCTCTTCGGCGGCCTCGCGGACCGGACGGCGCTTGTCTCGCTCATCAACATCAATTCGCCCCTGACCTTTGACTCGGTGATGATGGGCGCGCTCGAGGAATATGCAGCGGCCAATCAGGCGACGATCATCTCGCCCTTCATCGTCGGCGGCGCGATGGCGCCGGTCTCCGTCGCGGGGACGCTGGTGCAGGTATTGGCGGAGGTCATGACGGGCGTGGCCTACAGCCAGCTCGTGCGGCCCGGCGCGCCGGCGATTTTCGGGGCTTTCGTGACCTCGATCGACATGAATTCCGGCGCACCGACATTCGGAACGCCCGAGGCGTCGCAGATCACGTATGCCGCAGGGCAGCTTGCCCGGCGGCTGAACCTGCCCTATCGCAGCGCAGGCTCGTTCAACGGGTCGAAGCTGCCGGATGCGCAGGCGGCCTACGAATCTGCGAACTCGCTCAATGCCGGTCTGCTGTCGGGGGTCAATTTCATGCTGCATTCCTGCGGCTGGCTCGAGGGTGGGCTGGTCGCGGATTTCGAGAAGTTCGTAATGGATGCCGATCAGCTGGGCGTGCTGCACAAGCTGGCGCAGGGTGTGCATCTCGACGAGGATTCGCTCGCGCTCGACGCGATCCGGGAGGTCGGTCCGGGCGGGCATTATCTCGGCTGTGCGCACACGCAGGCGAACTTCAAATCGGCGTTCTGGAAATCCGACCTGCTCGACTACAAGCCGTTCGAGACTTGGGTCGACGAGGGAGCGCGGGACACGCGGGCCCTGGCGACCGCGCGTGTCGAGAAGCTTCTGGGCGCCTACGAACAGCCACCGATCGATCCGGCGGTCCGGGAGGCTCTGCAGGAGTACGTGGAACGGAAAAAGGCGTCGATGACCGACGCCTTCTCCTGAAGCTCTAATGTCGCGGCGCCGTCAGGCGGTGCCGCGCCGGAACGCCTGAGCCTCGGCAAGGAGCGCCACGAGAATATCGACGTGGCGCGCAAGACTGTAGTTCTTGTCCGACGTCTTGCGCCGGTTCTCCAGGGCTGCCTCGATCGGAAGAAGTTTCTCCAGAGCGGCCTTCGGCGAGGCAGGGATCGCTATGCGCAGCATGCGGCGAAGGTCTCGACGGCGTTCGTAGCGGACGGTCCCGTGCGCGGCTGCCTCCACGAGGAGCCCGGGGCGACGAAGAGCGGCAAGTTCACTGGCGATATCGCACATGGTCGGTGTCCAAGTTGGGGTCGGTATGCGCCACAATCTGGCCCGATTGTCGCCACTGTTGCGCCAAAACCGGGTGGACCGTTCGCCCTATTCTTATCGTTTACATTTTGGAAACAATTGGCGCTGCATTGGCAACAATTAACGGTCTGGTAACCAATCGGGGCGACTCCTGACTCCGTTTTCCATAGGATTCCCTTGGAGTTGTTCGATGTCGTCGTCACCCGCATCTGTCGCCGCCGCGACGCTTCCCGAATGGGTCCCGGAAGCCGCGCGGGCCTACCTCGCCCATGCCCATTCCGGTCGCCCGCTCCGGGACGTTGCCGCGGAGATCGGCTGCGCCGCCTCGACGATCCTCCGGCAGGTGCGCCGGATCGAGCAGCGCCGGGACGATCCCCTCGTGGACGATATCATGGAGCGGCTCGCAGAAGCGGCCGGCGACCCAGCGGTTTACACGAACCAGAAAGAGACCCACCCGATGTCAGCACTCCCCCCACGCGCGGCCCTCATCGACGACGAGACCCTCAATCGCGAAGCGAAGCGTGTGCTGCGCCGTCTGTGCGAGGCGGATGCGTTTCTCGCTGTGGGACAGGGCATGCCGCAGGCGGCTGTCCTGCGCGAGACGGGGGGGACGCCGACGCGGACGGCCACCGTGCCCAAACTCGTGGCACAAGCCTTCGTGTTGAAGGACTGGGTGGCGTGCTACAAGGCGGGGCGGATCACGCGGTATCGCATCACCGAAGCCGGGCGGGCTGCGCTGAAACGTCTGCTGAGCGACACGCTGAACGCCCGGGTCGAGGCTCGTGGCATGGCGGAATCGCCGAGCCCTTTCCTGACGCAGCATATGGATGTCGGCCAGAGGGTCGTGTCCAGCCCACGGGGCGACGAGACGCTGCGGGTGAACCTCAGTGAATCGCCCTTGGGTGGTCTGGCCCGCAAGAAGGACCGGGACGGAAAGCCGTTCCTGTCGATGGACCTCGTCGTCGCCGGCGAACGGCTGCGCGAGGACTTCGAACGCGCGCAGATGGGCCCCCGGATCGGCCAGAACTGGGAACGGTTCCTTACCGCCGGCAATCGCGGCGACGTGGCCCCGGGAAACAATTGCAGCGGACCCGAGGATGCGCGGCAACGCGTATCGGACGCGCTCCGCGCGCTCGGGCCTGGCCTGGCCGACGTCGTTCTGCGCGTTTGCTGCTTCCTCGAGGGGCTAGAAACAGCGGAGAAACGGATGGGTTGGGCGGCGCGATCGGGCAAGATCGTGCTCCGCATCGCGTTGCAGCGGCTCGCCGCGCATTACGATGACCTTCACCAGTAAACGTCTTTCGGCATATGCAAAAGCAAGACGCCGCCGCTTTACCGGCGGCGTCTTTCGGTTCCAGGTGAACCCTAGCGGTTCTCGACGTCGACGTAGTCGCGCTGCGCCGCGCCGGTATAAAGTTGCCGCGGCCGGCCGATCTTGAGGGCCGGATCCGAAAGCTGCTCCTTCCATTGCGAGATCCATCCGACGGTCCGGGACAGCGCGAAGATCGGCGTAAACATCGATGTCGGGAAACCCATCGCCTCGAGAATGATCCCCGAATAGAAATCCACGTTGGGGAACAGCTTCTTTTCGGCGAAATACGGATCGGCGAGGGCCTGCTTCTCCAGTTCCTTGGCGACCTGAAGCGTCGGATTGTCCTCTATGCCAAGTAGTTCCAGCACTTCGTCGGCCGATTGCTTCATCACCGTCGCGCGGGGGTCGAAGTTCTTGTAGACGCGGTGGCCGAAGCCCATCAGGCGGAACGGGTCGTCCTTGTCCTTCGCCCGGGCGATGAACTCGGGGATCCGGTCCACAGTCCCGATCTGACGAAGCATCTCCAGGCAAGCCTGGTTCGCACCGCCATGCGCCGGACCCCAGAGGCAAGCGATCCCCGCCGCGATGCAGGCGAACGGATTCGCGCCGGACGAGGAGGCAAGCCGGACGGTCGAGGTAGAGGCGTTCTGCTCGTGATCGGCGTGCAGCGTGAAAATACGGTCCATCGCCCGGGCGAGGATCGGGT
The DNA here is from genome assembly GCF_947494025.1 of uncultured Jannaschia sp. Lineage (GTDB taxonomy): Bacteria > Pseudomonadota > Alphaproteobacteria > Rhodobacterales > Rhodobacteraceae > Jannaschia. The sequence goes on along the minus strand of NZ_CANLTQ010000001.1, from coordinate 161,743 downwards.
CTACGTCGTACCGTTCGGACGGGACCGAGAAGCACATATTGAGGAAGTTCGCCGCGTAATCGAGGTCGTTGCGCGGATAGATGAAGGGTTGCCCGATGGAATACTTGTAGGCCATCGCCGCGATGGTCGGCATCTTGGCAATCAGCCGGAAGGACGCGACCTCGCGTTGCCAGGAATCGTTGATGTCGGTGCTGTCGTGATAAAAGGCCGACATCGCGCCGACCACGCCCACCATCGTCGCCATCGGATGCGCGTCCCGCCGGAAGCCCCGGAAGAAGTTGTGCATCTGCTCGTGGATCATCGTGTGACGCGTCACCGTCGTCTCGAAGGTTTCGAGCTTATCGGCCGAAGGAAGCTCCCCGTAGAGGAGCAGATAGCAGACCTCGAGATAGTGCGATTTCTCGGCGAGCTGTCCGATCGGATAGCCGCGATGCAGCAAAACCCCCTCGTCGCCGTCGATGAATGTGATCGCGCTCTCGCAGGCGGCGGTCGAGGTGAAGCCCGGATCGTAGGTGAAGACGTCCGCGTTGCTGTAAAGCTTGCGGATGTCGACGACGTCGGGGCCCTCGGTCGGGGAAAGAACGGGCAGTTCGTGGCTTTTGCCGTCGAGGGTGAAACTGGCCGTCCTGTTGCTCTCTGCCATATACGTCCTTTCGCTTGGGCCGGGCATAAGTCACCCGGTAACCGGTTGTATGATCGCATCATGCTGTCATTCGTCGAACGCGAATCCCGTAAGGGAAGGGTCAGCCAACGGACAGGGATTCCGCAGCATCGGCAATCCGGGCGAGCGTTTCGTCCCGTCCGAGAACAGCCATCATATCGAAGACGCTCGGCGTTGCCGTCCGGCCTGCGAGCGCCGCGCGCAGCGGTCCCGCGATCCGGCCGAGACCCAAGCCTCTCGACTGCGCAAACTCCTTCGCGATTTGCTCCAACCTGTCGCGCTCCCAAGTAGCGCTTTGCAGCTGCGGCGTCAAATCGCCGAGCAGGGCGCGCGACTCCGCATCGAGCGCCTGCGCCGCCTTGTCGTCGGTCGTCACCGGTCGCGAAACGAGGGCGAACCGGGCGCGTTCGATCACTTGGGGCAGGGTGCGGCTCGCCGTCTTCACGAGGGGCACGGCACGGGCGAGCGCCGGAGCCTCTATCGGCGCGTTCCCCGCACGCGCGTTCCAGTCGAGCGCTGCGGAAACGACCGCGTCGTCGTCCATCGCGCTCAGGTGCTGGCCCGACAGGTTCTCGAGTTTCTTGAGGTCCAGACGCGCGGGTGCCCGGCCGATCCCGTCGAGATCGAACCAAGCCCGCGCCTGCGCATCGTCGAAGAACTCGTCGTCGCCGTGGCTCCAGCCGAGCCGCGCGAGGTAGTTGCGCATCGCCGCCGCAGGGAAGCCCATTTCGGCATATTCCTCGACGCCGAGGGCACCGTGCCGCTTCGACAGCTTCTTGCCGTCCGCGCCGTGGATCAGCGGGATATGCGCCCAGACCGGCTCGGACCAATCCATCGCCGCGTAGATCTGCGCCTGCCGGGCGGCGTTGTTGAGGTGGTCGTCGCCGCGGATCACGTGGGTGACGCCCATGTCGCGGTCGTCGACCACGACGGCGAGCATGTAGGTCGGCGTGCCGTCCGATCGTAGCAGCACCATGTCGTCGAGTTGGTCGTTCTGCACCACCACCTCGCCCTGGACGATGTCGCGGACGGTCGTCGCGCCCTCGCGCGGGGCGCGAAGCCGGATGACGTGCGGTCGATCCGGGCGGTCCCCGGGACCCGCATCGCGCCAGGGACTGCGGTAAAGGGTCGAACGCCCTTCGGCCCGCGCGGTCTCGCGGAACGCCTCGATCTCCGTCTGCGTGGCGAAGCACTTGTAGGCATGGCCTCGCGACAGCATCTCCCGCGCCACTTCGGCATGGCGCGGGGCATTCGCCGCCTGGCTCACGGGCTCGCCGTCCCAATCGAGACCGAGCCAGGTCAGCCCATCGAAGATCGCCTGGGTCGCGGCCTCGGTCGAACGGGCGCGGTCGGTATCCTCGATCCGCAGAAGGAACCGCCCCCCGTGTCGACGCGCGAACAGCCAGTTGAAGAGTGCCGTGCGTGCCCCGCCGATATGGAGATATCCGGTCGGCGAGGGGGCGAAACGTGTGACGATCGGGGCGGTTGGCATGGCGTGTCCTCGTCGATGGGCCGGGGGCGCGTGATGGTTAACGCTTTGTATACCCCGCGAGGCCTAGTGTCGCGCGGTTGATAGGCAGCCCGAACAGGGAGGGCAAGGATGCACCCCGTCGACGCTGCGACCCTTCCCTACAGTCTCTGGCAACGCATTTGCGCGTCGATCCAGAACCTCCGCGGCCGTCGTCTGCCATGGCTCGCGCTGGCCTTCGGCACAGGAGTCGGCCTTTACTTTGGCCTGCCCGTGGAGCCGGATCGCGCGGCAGCCTCGGCGATGGGGGTGGCCGCTCTGGCCTGCCTCGCTCTCGCGTGGCTTGGTCGGGCCGGTGCCGGGTTCCTCGCGCTGATCGCCGCGACCTTGGTCGCCGGCGTTCTCGCCGCGCAAATGCGCACGAACCTTGTCGCCGGCCCCGTGCTCAGCTGGCGCTACTACGGCGCGGTCGAGGGCCGGATCGTCGAGATCGACCGGTCCGCTTCGGGCGCGATGCGGCTCACGCTCGACCGCGTGCGCCTCGACCGGATGGGGCCGGCGGAGACGCCGCGCCGTGTTCGCATCTCGCTACAGGACGAGACCGGCATGACGCCGAGGCCGGGCCTCCGCGTGATGACCACCGCGCATCTGTCGCCCCCCGCCGGTCCGACGGAGCCGGGCGGGTTCGACTTCCAGCGCCACGCCTGGTTCCTGAAGCTCGGCGCGATCGGCTACGGGCGCGTGCCCCTGCTGCTCGCAGAGGCCCCGCGGGGCGGAACGGCCCTCTGGATCGCACGGATGCGGGCCTTCGTGGGCGAAAGCCTCCGCGAACGTCTGCCGGGGCAGACAGGACAGGTGGCCGCGGCGATTACCACGGGCGACCGCTCGGGCCTTTCCACAGAGGTGACGGAGGCGCTGCGGGCGTCCAACCTCGCACATCTTCTGGCGATCTCCGGCCTGCATATGGGGCTTCTCGTCGGTTTCGTCTTCTGGGCCGTCCGCGGGGGCCTGGCACTCGTGCCGCCGTTGGCACTGAACTATCCAACGCGCGAATGGGCCGCCGCCGTCGCCTTGCCCTTCGCGCTCTTCTACCTGTTCCTGTCCGGGGGCACGGTCGCCACGCAGCGGGCCTTCGTCATGGCGGCGGTCATGCTCGGAGCGGTTCTGCTCGGCGCCCGCGCCCTGTCGATCCGTAGCGTGGCCATCGCGGCGATTGCCGTCTTGCTCTGGCAGCCCGAAAGCCTCACGGGGCCCGGATTTCAGATGTCCTTCGCTGCCACCGGAGCGCTTGTCATCGTCTTCAACGCGGTTTCGCGGCGCGGATCGGGGCCGTGGTTGCGCGGCTGGAAGGGGGCGGTCCTGTCGTTGCTGCTGTCCTCGATCGTCGCGGGCGCCGCGACGGGGCCGTTCGCGGCGCTGCACTTCAACCGGGTCGGGCAGTTCGGCGTCCTCGCCAACATGCTGGCCGTGCCGATGATGGGGACAGCGGTGATGCCGCTCCTTCTTATCGGACTGATCCTCATGCCGCTCGGTCTGGAAGCCCTCCCGTTGACGATCGCGGGTTGGGGGATCGAGTGGATCCTCGGGGTCGCGCGCCAGGTGGCCGATCTTCCCGGATCGGTTCGCCCGATACCGGCCCCTGACTGGCGGGTTCTGCCAGTCATGGGCCTGGGAATGGCGGTGCTCGGCGCAGCACGCGGGTGGGGAACACGCGGCGTCGCGGTCGCGCTCGTCGCGATCTCGCTGGGACTCTGGGTCCGTTCGCCGCGACCGGCGATCCTAATCTCCGACGATGCGCGGTTGCTGGGCGTCACGACGCAAGCGGGTCGGTGGTTGAGCCGCGATACAGGGGTCGGCTTCGTCGCCGAGGCTTGGCTGGAAAATGACGGCGATCCGGCATCGCAGGCCGAGGCCGCCGCGCGACCGGCGCCCTCCGATCCGGCGTTGCCGCGGTTTCACGTCGCCCGCGGCAAGCGCGATCTGCCTGCGGCGGTCGCGGCCTGCGGGCCGGGCGACTGGCTCATCTCGGCAAACCCGGCGGTTGGGGCGCGGAAGGGGTGCACCGTCTTCGATCCGGAAACGATGAAGGCCCTCGGCGCCGTCGCCGCCTCGCCGAACGCCGTCGGGTCCCTGAAGATCACGACGGCGAAAGAGATTCAGGGCGCGCGACCATGGGTTCCGCGCGCGCCCAACTGACAGGATCCATACCCGAACGCTTGTCGCGATCCGCCCGGCCCGCAGCGAAGCAGTCACGGCCGGGACCTGCGTCTGGACGATCGGCTTCAGTAGGTCCGGATCAGTCCGACCAGCCGGCCCTGCACGCGGACTTGATCCTCCCGCAGAAGGCGCGTCTCGTAGGCGGGATTCGCCGCTTCCAGCGCGATCATGCCGTTCGAGCGACGATAGCGCTTCAGGGTCGCCTCCTGTCCCTCCACCAAGGCGACCACGACCATGCCGTCATCGGCCGTCCGCTGTTCGCGGATCACGACGATGTCGCCGTCGTTGATGCCGGCGTCGATCATCGAGTCGCCGCGAACCTCCAGTGCGTAATGCGTTCCCCCGTGGCCCAGCATCTGGCTCGGCACCGCCACCTGGCTCGAAACCTCGCTGATCGCCTCGATCGGCACACCGGCGGCGATGCGTCCCATCACGGGAAGTTCCATCGCGTCGACGGCGACCGGCCTGGCCCGGGTCGGCGTCGCGTCCGGCCGATCTCCCTCGATCACTTCCGGCACGAACCCCGTGCCCCCCATGTCTTCGGGCAGGCGCGTGATCTCGATCGCCCGCGCCCGATGCGCGAGCCTGCGGATGAAGCCCCGCTCCTCAAGCGCGGTAATCAGGCGGTGAATGCCCGATTTCGACCGCAGGTCGAGCGCATCCTTCATCTCGTCGAAGGACGGCGGCACGCCGTCGCGCTGCACGCGCTTGTGGATGAAGGCTAGAAGATCGCGTTGCTTGCGGGTCAGCATCGGTCCCGTTTTCCTCGATAAGCTCGCGCAGTGAGTAGCGCCGTCACGCAATGTTCTATTAAGGTTCCCGTTTTGTGTCAACACGACCCATCAAAGCGGCAAATCGACGACATCGACGATGTCGCCCGTCTCGCGTGCGGGATCGTTCGGCGGGCGCAGGATGAGGAGATCGGCGCGGGCCAGCACGGAAAGGAGGCTGCTGTCCTGCCTTGCCTCCGCAACGCAGCCCCCCTCTACGCGGCGGCCACGCATATAGTGCTGCCGCCCGCCATTCGCCGGAAGCGGCGCGGACAGCGGGCATCGCACGGTCGCGACCTCCGGCGGGAGCCCCAGCATCCTGCGGAGCATGGGCAGAAGGAAGACCACGCCGCAGACCATGGCCGAAACCGGGTTTCCCGGAAGGCCGACCATGACAGCGCCCTGCAGGCGTCCCGCAAGCAACGGCTTGCCCGGGCGCATCGCGACCTTATGGAAGGCAAGGTCGAGCCCGGCCGCACCGGCTGCGCCTGCGACCAGGTCGTGATCGCCGACGGAGGCCCCGCCGACCGTCACGACGAGGTCGGCGCCCCGGGCCAGATCGAGCACCGTCCGCAGGCTTCCGGTGCGGTCGCGGGCGATGGGCAGGATCCGGACTTCCGCCCCGGCGGCTTCCAGCATCGCGGCGAGGCCGTAGCCGTTCGAGGCGGTGATCTGGCCCGGGGCCAACGGCTCCCCGGGCGCGCGAAGCTCGTCGCCCGTCATCACGATCGCCACGCTCGGGCACCGGACCACCGGGACGTCGCCGTGACCCATCGCAGCGAGCAGGGCGATGTCCCGACTGCCGAGACGTCGTGGCGCGGCCAGCTTCATGCCTTGCTCGAAATCGCCACCGGCCGGGCGGATGTAGTCGGACAGGTCGAGGTCGTCGCCGAGGCGGATCGTGTCGCCGTCCCGCGTGACATCCTCCTGGATGACGACGCGACGGCTACCGGGCGGAAGCGGGGCGCCCGTGAAGATGCGAACGGCGTCCCGCCCCTTCAGGGCACCGCCGTAGGGATGGCCGGCCGCGGCCTCGCCCACGACCCGGAACGTGTCGCCGGGGGCGGGGTTCGCGACGGCGACGGCGTAGCCGTCCATCGCGGAAGCGGGGAAGGGCGGCTGGCTCTGCCGCGCGGTGACGGGCGCCGCCAGCACCCGCCCCGCGGCCGCTCGGAGCGGAACGGTCTCCGGTGCGAGCGGCACGACGAGTTCGAGTAGTCGGGCGGTCGCCGTCTCGACCGAGATCACGGCGCGGACCAGTCGCCCGATTTTCCGCCGGACTTCGAGAGCAGACGCAGGCCGCCGATCTCCATGTCCTTCTGCACCGCCTTCGCCATGTCGTAGACCGTCAGACAGGCGACCGACACGGCCGTCAGCGCTTCCATCTCCACTCCGGTGCGGCCGGCGGTCGCCACGGTGGCGGTGATGCGCAGCCCGGGCAGCGTGTCGTCCGGGACGAGGTCGAGCGCGACCTTCGAGAGCGGCAACGGGTGACAGAGCGGAACAAGGTCGGCCGTGCGCTTCGCCCCCATGATCCCGGCCAGCCGCGCCACACCGATGACGTCGCCCTTCTTCGCGCTGCCCGACCGGACGATGTCGAGGGTTTTGGCGGACATCCTCACCCAGCCCTCGGCCACGGCGACGCGGTCGGTCGTGGCCTTGCCGGAGACGTCGACCATATGCGCGGCGCCGGCCTCGTCGAAATGCGTGAGCCTGCTCATCGATTGGCCGCGAGAGGCGCGGAGAGCAGGTCGCGGGTCGCCTGCGCGACGTCGTCCTTCCGCATCAGGCTTTCGCCGACGAGGAAGCACCGCGCGCCGTGCCGGGCCAGATCCTCGAGATCGGCGGGGGTGGAAAGACCGGATTCGGCGACGAGCACACGATCCTCCGGGGCATGCCGCGCGAGGTCGCGCGTCACCTGGAGATCGGTGACGAAGGTATTGAGATCGCGATTGTTGATCCCCAGCAGTCGCGACCCGAGCCGCCCCGCACGGTCTAGCTCCGCGCGGTTGTGGACCTCGACCAGCGTATCCATTCCCCATTCCCCTGCCGCCGCCTCGAGCTCGGCGGCCTGCGCGTCGGACACGCCGGCCATGATGATCAGGATGCAATCGGCGCCGAGCGCCCGGCTCTCGGCCACCTGCCAGGGATCGTAGAGGAAGTCCTTGCGAAGCACCGGCAGCTCGACCGCCGCGCGCGCGTCGGTGAGATACGCATCGTCGCCCTGAAAGGACGGCGCGTCGGTGAGGATCGACAGACAGGTCGCGCCCCCGCTCCCGTAGGCCCGCGCGAGGGCGGGCGGGTCGAAATCGGGGCGGATCAGGCCCTTCGACGGGCTGGCCTTCTTGATTTCCGCAACGAGGCCGTAGCCGGAGATCGCGGCCCGCTGAAGGGCGTCCGCGAAGGGCCGCACGGGCGGCGCGGCGGAGGCGGCAGCCTCGATGGCGGACTGGCCGCGGGCGGCCTTCCGTTGGGCTATTTCCTCGAGCTTGTAGTCCCGGATACGGTCGAGGATCGTGGGGGTGCTCATGCGGCCTCCGAGGTGATGCGGGCGAGCCCGTCGACTTTGGCGCGCGCGGCGCCGCTGTCGATCGCCTCGGCCGCCATCTCCGCACCGCTTCGCAGATCCGACACGCGGTCGGCGATGAGCAGGGCGGCGGCGGCGTTCAGAAGCACGGCGTCGCGGTAGGCGCCGGGCTCGCCGGCGAGCAGCGCCGCGAAGGCGCGTCCGTTCTCCTCCGGAGTGCCACCGAGGATGTCGCGGAACGGATGAACAGGCAGACCCGCGTCCTCCGGATGGACCTCGCGGCCGGTGATGCGCCCGTCCGCGAGCACGGCCACCTGCGACACGTCGGAGATCGACAGCTCATCGGTCCCGTCGCCGCCATGGACGAGCCAGGCCCGTTCGGAGCCCAGCTGCTGCAGCGTCTCGGCCATCGGAAAGATCAGGTCGGGCGCGAAGGCCCCGGTGAGCTGCCGCTTCACGCCGGCCGGGTTCGTCAGCGGACCGAGGATGTTGAAGATGGTCTTGCAGCCGAGCTCCTGCCGCACGGGCATGACGGCGGCCACGGCGGGGTGGTGGACGGGCGCCATCATGAAGGCGATCCCGACCTCCACCAGCGCGCGCTCCACCAGGGCCACATCGACCATCACGTCGATGCCCATCTGCATCAGCGCGTCGGCGGAGCCGGACTTGGAGCTGAGGTTGCGGTTGCCGTGCTTGGCGACGGGCACGCCCGCTCCGGCCACCACGAAGGCGGCGGCGGTCGAGATGTTGAGCGTGCCTTTGCCGTCGCCGCCGGTGCCGACGATGTCGATGGCGTCCTCGGGGGCGCGGACCGCCCTGCAGCGCGCGCGCATCGCAGCGGCCGCGGCGGCGTATTCGGATACGGACTCGCCCCGTGCGCGCAACGCCATCAGCAGCCCGCCCATCTGCGCGGGCGTGGCGGTTCCCTCGAAAAGCTCCTCGAAGGCGGCCTCGGCCTGACTGCGGGACAGGGGACCCTCGGACGCGGCGAAAATGAGGGGCTTCATCGTGTCGCTCACGGGTCAGGCCGCTTCTGTCTGGGGCATCAGATCGAGGAAGTTACGCAAAAGCGCGTGGCCGTGTTCGGATGCGATGCTCTCGGGATGGAACTGCACGCCGTGGATCGGCAGGTCGCGGTGGCGCAGACCCATGATCGTGCCGTCCTCGAGTTCGGCGTTGACCACGAGCGTCTCGGGCAGGGAAGCCCGCTCGACGATCAGCGAATGGTAGCGGGTCGCGTCGAAGGCGCCCGGCAGGCCGGCGAAGACGCCGGTGCCGTCGTTCCCCATCCGGCCGAGCTTGCCATGCACGATCTCGTTCGCGCGGACGACGCGGCCCCCGAAGGCCTGCCCGATCGCCTGATGCCCGAGGCAGACGCCGAACAGCGGTGTGCGCGTCTCGGCGCAGGCCTCGACCATGGCGAGGCAGATGCCCGCCTGATCGGGATCGCAGGGTCCGGGGGACAGAAGCACGCCGGCGGGGTTCATCGCCATCGCCGCCTGCACGTCGATCGCGTCGTTGCGCACGACCTTCACCTCGGCGCCCTGCTCGGCCACGTAATGGACGAGGTTCCAGGTGAAGCTGTCGTAATTGTCAATCAGCAGAAGCAAGCCAGTCCCTCCGATCGCGTGGGCCGCAAGGGGTGCGCCCCCCACTCACGCGGGTTATAGGGAGCGCAAAGGCCCGGGGAAAGGGCCGGTCTCGGATCGAGCGGGGGTGAGGGCATGCGGAACGGCACGGTGCTGGGCGTGATCTGCGGATTACTGGCGTCAGGTATCCTGATCGGCAGCGTATCCCTGATGGAGCCGCGTTCCGAGCCGTCGATCCCCGCCGCGTCCGATGCCGCGCCTTTGGAGCAGCCTGAGCAGGGCGAAACGCGGAATCCGCAGGCATTGGACAGGGCGGACCGGCGCCTGTCGGTGCCCGAGGAACCGGATGTCGGCGCGTCGTTCGGCGCTGCCCCGGTGGGCCGGGTCGAGGATCGGGACCAAGGGGACGGATCCGCGGGGCCGTTGGCGGCAAACGGACCCGCCGCGGCGGACCTGAAAGAAGCTCCAACGGATGCGCGGGACGCCGTCGCCTTGCCTGGCGCAAGCGAGTTCAACCGACCGCCGGAGGACCGGGCGGTCGCTCCGCCCACCGCCGCGTCCGCACCGAACGCGACCCCCGCCGCGCAGGCCCCTGCCGTTCCCGGCGCGTCGCCGGAGGCACCGCGCGCGCAGACGCGCAGCGGCGCCGCGCCCCGGGCCGGCGAAGTGACCGGCTTCGCGGGCGATCCGGCCTTGGAACCGGCGCCGACCGTACCCACAGACGCGACGGAGACCGCGCCGCGCCCCATGGCGGAGGCGCGCGTATCGGTGCCCGAAGCGGAGCCCGCCGCTTCCATGGACAAGCGGCCGCCGGCGCGGGACAACGGGGCACCCGTCACGCTCGTCCCGCGCGAGTAGGCCGCCCCCGCGTCGCGTCCGGTGGATGTCGTGCCCGTCGGGCAGTTCGACGCGGCGAAGGTTCCGCGACCCGTCATGCCTGACCGCGAGTGCGAGGCAGCGGCCGGCTCCTGCGTGACCGCCCGCGCTGCTTTCGGGGCGCGGCGGTCCGGGGCGGCCGTGGTGGCGGGCTGGTCTCCCCGCGAATGGACCGGGCGCTGCGAAGGCGGCGCGCGCGGAACGGTTCGACGCAATCGCGCGGGCACCGCCTTCCGCGGTGCTCACGATGCAATAGCGCGGCCGATCGGCGCGCCTTAGCCGATCTCGTCCGGCAACTCGATCCGCGCGACCTGTTCGGAGATCGGCTCGACGGAGAGCGGATGCGTCTCCTGCACATGGGCCTGCGGATCGTCCACCCGCTGCCAGACGTTGGTCTTGAAAACCTCCAGCGCGGAGAACTGCGCCTTGTAGCCCATCTTGGGGGAGCCGGGCACCCAGTAGCCCAGATAGACGAAGGGCAGGCCAGCCTCGCGCGCGATCTCCACATGGTCGAGGATGATCTGGGTGCCGAGGCTCTGCTGCGGCAGGTCGGGGTCGTAGAAGGAGTAGACGAGCGACAGCCCGTCGTCGAGTACGTCGGTCAGACAGACGGCCCGCAGGACCGGCGCGTCCCCGTCGGTCTTCGGGCGGTCGTCCCAGTACTCGATCACGCGCGTGCGGATTGGCGTCTCCTCGATCATCGCGGCGAACTCGAAGATGTCCATGTCGGCCATGCCGCCATTGGCATGACGCGTGGCGAGATACCGGCGGAACAGCCCGTACTGCGCTTCCGTGGCCCATGGCGACGTCACCTCGCGGCGCAGATGCGCGTTGCGGTTCAGCGTCTTGCGTTGGGATCGCGACGGGACGAAATCCGTGCAGCGGATGCGGGCGGACAGGCAGGCCGTGCAATCGGCGCAGCTCGGCCGGTAGAGAACGTTCTGGCTGCGACGGAACCCCTGTTTGGAGAGCTTGTCGTTGAGCGCCGTCGCGCCCGAGCCTTGCAAGGCCGTGAACAGCTTTCGTTCACGGTGTCCGTCGATATAGGGACAGGCTTGTGGCGCAGTCACGTAGAACTGCGGCGTCAGCGGCAGGCTGTGGCGCATGGAAGACATTTCACCCGTGTCTGTTTGGCCGGACCCTATCCCACCCGGACCGGCCGTCAACGAAAAATGGCCGGTCCGGCAAACCGCAAGCCTCAGCCGGGGCGATTGATCGCGGCCGATCCGAGCACGAAATCCGTCAGGCTCTGCCGGCGGGGGGTCGCCGCAATGGTTGCGATGGAGAGGAACCAGGGCACCACCGTCACGACCGAGGCATAATAGCCGCCGACATGGGCGATGCTTTGTGCGAGGTCGAACCGTTCGCCGTCATGGCCACGCAACTCGACCCCCATCAGACGCATCCCCCAGGTGGCGGACCCCCCGGCGATCGTCGCGATGCGGTAGAGAAACCCGATTCCGAGAAAGAAGAGCGGCCAGAGAAAGAACCCGATCGTGAGGGTGAGCACGCCCGCGAGGATCGTGAGAAGCGTGATGACGATTGTGTCCACGATCCACGCCACGCCGCGCTTCACCGCGACGCCGTCGTAGAATTCAGGCGCGGCAACCGGATTGGGAAGGCGGCTCGTCGCGCGGGTCGAAACGTCGCTCCATTGGGTCATCTGCGTCTCCTTGCGGCTCGATTGCAAAGGTGGGCCCCGCTCCGCGACGGATCAAGTCGCGGGGCGGGAGGCGGGAGGCGGGAGGCGGGATCAGGCGTCCGAGGGCCGGGCCGCGTCGCCGGATGCGGCGCGCTTCTCGCGGTCTTGCATGAACTGGTCGAACTCGGCCTTGTCCTTGGCTTCGCGCAGCCGCTCGAGGAAGCTTTCGAAGGCCTCCTGCTCGTCCTCCAGGCGCCGCAGCATGTCCGCCTTGTAGGCGTCGAACGCGGTGTTGCCCGAGCTGCGGAAGCGCGTCGGCGTCATCCGCCGCGCCTGTTTGCCGCGGAAGGAGCCGACGATACGGCGGGACCAGAGGGCGTAGGCGAGGATCGCGAGGCCGACCGGCCAGGCGACGACGAGGGCGACGATCGTGAGCGCGATCCACGCCCCCTTGCCGCGGGCGTCGAGCCAGGCTTCGGCCTTGGCGAGCCAGTTTCCGGAAATACGACCGACATTGGCGGTGGCTGGGGTCATCTGCGTCTCTCCTGTCGCTATGTGAATTGCTTTCACATTATCGATGTGGTCGCGGCCGTTCGCCTTCGCAAGGTGGCCGCGCGAGAAAAGTTAAGACCGTATACATGTACTCCCGGCAGGTGACTTCCTTCCTCGAAGTGTCATATTCGGGATCATGGCTGATATCCGATCCTCCGACCGAATGCTGGACCTGTCCGATGCGCATCGACTGGCGCGTGGAAAGGTCCGGGACGTCTTTGCGCGGCCCGGGCGGCCCGATCAGCTGCTGAAGACCCTTCGCGGCACGAAACGGATTGCCTATGCCCGCCGGCGGGGCGTGCGGGCCTGGATCAAGCGCCGGGCGGGGCTTGGTCCCTACAGGTATCTCCTGAAGGAATACCGCTGCTACCTGCGCGTCGCGCATCGGGCGGAGCGCCTCGACCGTCCCATTCCGATCGCCGAGTTCGGCTCCGTCGTGCGGACGGATCGTGGTCTGGCGCAGGTGGCCGTGCGCGTCCCTGACGCGCAGGGCGCGCTGGCGCCGACGCTCCGCGACCTGATGCGGGCTGGCCGGGACGACGCCGTGCCGCTCGGCCCGCTGAACGCGTTCGTGCGTGATCTGTACGACCTGAACGTCGTTGTGCCGGATCTCACGGCGGGGAACGTCGTCCTCGACGCCTCCGTTTCAGGCGGCCGGTTCCTGCTGGTCGACGGCTACGGCGAAAAGGCGTTCGTTCCGCTTCGCACCTGGTTTCCCGCGATCAACGCGCGCGCGCTCGGCCGCGGGTTCGCACGGATCGCCGCGGGGTCGCCGCTGCGGTGGAACGGAACTGCGCGGCGCTTCGAGGCTCAGTAGCCGCGCCAGATCCAGCCGCCGCCGAAGATGCGCGTCGAGTCCAGGTCGTAGAACACGCAGGCCTGTCCCGGGCTCACGCCTTCCTCCGGCGTTAACAGCTCGACCTCGGCCCCTCCGTCGGACAGGGGGCGCAGGATGGCCTCGCGGGGCGGACGTGTCGAGCGGACCTTGACGCCGACATGCCATTCCGGCCGCGAATGGAGAGGCGCGTTGCCCAGCCAGTTGATCTCGCGCAGGGGAACCAGCCGCGTCGACAGCGCCGATTTCGGGCCGACCACGACCCGCCGGGTCTCCGTGTCGAGCTTCACGACGTAGAGCGGCTCCGCCAGCCCGCCAATGCCGAGCCCGCGCCGCTGCCCGACCGTGTAGTGGATCACCCCCTCGTGTCGTCCGAGTTCGCGCCCTTCCATGTCGACGATCGTGCCCGGCTCGCCCGCGCCGGGGCGCAGCTTCTCGATCACGGCGGCGTAGTTCCCGTTCGGCACGAAGCAGATGTCCTGGCTGTCGGGCTTGTCGGCCACGGGCAGGCCGTAGCGGGCGGCAAGGGCGCGGGTCGCGGCCTTGTCGGGCAGGTGGCCCAGCGGGAATCGCAGGTAGGACAGCTGCTCGCCGGTCGTGGAGAACAGGAAGTAGGACTGGTCCCGCACCGGATCGGCCGCGCGGTGCAGCTCCGGACCGTGGGGGCCGTCCGCACGCTGAATGTAGTGACCGGTCGCCATGCAGTCCGCATCGAGATCCTTTGCCGTCTCCAGCAGGTCGCGGAACTTCACGCGCTCGTTGCAGCGGATGCAGGGCACCGGCGTCGCGCCGCCGAGATAGGCGTCGGCGAACTCGTCGATCACCGCCTCGCGGAACGTGTTCTCGTAGTCGAGCACGTAATGGGGGAAACCCATAGCCTCGGCCACGCGGCGGGCGTCGTGGATGTCGCGTCCCGCGCAGCAAGCGCCCTTCTTCGCGAGTGCCGCGCCGTGATCGTAGAGCTGCAGCGTAACACCCACCACGTCGTAGCCCTCTTCGGCCAGCATCGCGGCGACGACCGAGGAATCGACGCCGCCCGACATGGCGACGACCACCCGGGTCTCGGCGGGCGGCTTGGCGAAGCCGAGGCTGTTGACGTCGGAACCTTGGACAAGGTCGCGGGGCATGGGGGACTCTCCGTGGCCGGCTAGAGCCGCGAGATATAGGAAAATCCGAGATATTCGCAAGGCTTGGCTTCACCCGCGCTTAACGACGCCCCGCGCAAGAACGCCTCCAGACGGCCAAGGAGGACGAAATGTACATTAGAAAGGGACCGGGGCCGCGCATCGTCACGCTGCCCGACGGCACCCAGATGACACGGGCGGATCTGCCGCCGGTGGGGACCACCCGCTGGGTCGCGCGTCGCAAGGAGGCCGTGGTCCGCGGCGTGCAGTCCGGGCTGATCCCGCGCGAGGAGGCGCTCGCGCGCTACGAGCTGACGGACGAGGAGTTCGACGGCTGGGAACGCGCCATGACCTCCTACGGAACGGACGGGTTGAAGACCACGCTTCTTCAGCAATATCGCTGATCGGGGGGATCGGGCACGACGCTTGTTCCGGGTTAAGGGGACGCTACGTTAACGCTAGTAACGTTAAGTTAACCATTTCCGTTAATGTTGGCGTCAGACCCCGGTGAACCCTCGGAGAAAGACATGCGTATCCTGCTCGTCGAAGACGACCCGACCACCTCGAAGAGTATCGAGATGATGCTGGCCAGCGCCAACCTCAATGTCTACGCCACGGATATGGGCGAGGAGGGGATCGATCTCGCGCGGCTTTACGATTACGATCTTATCCTTCTCGACCTGAACCTGCCGGACATTCACGGTCACGACGTCCTCAAGCAGCTGCGCATGAGCCGGATCGAGACGCCGATCCTGATCCTGTCGGGCGACGACGGCACCGAGAACAAGATCCGGGGCTTCGGCTTCGGCGCCGACGACTACATGACCAAGCCGTTCCACCGCGACGAGCTGATCGCCC
Source organism: uncultured Jannaschia sp. (assembly GCF_947494025.1). Taxonomy (GTDB): domain Bacteria; phylum Pseudomonadota; class Alphaproteobacteria; order Rhodobacterales; family Rhodobacteraceae; genus Jannaschia. Next base: position 146,624 of record NZ_CANLTQ010000001.1, on the reverse strand, counting down.
GCATCCATGCGATCGTGCGCCGCTCCAAGGGTCATTCGCAGTCGATCATCCGGACGGGATCGGTCGCCGTGAACCTCGACGCCAAGTCCGTGGAGGTCGACGGCAAGCCGGTGCATCTGACCGGCAAGGAATACCAGATGCTGGAGCTGCTTTCGCTCCGCAAGGGCACGACGCTGACCAAGGAGATGTTCCTCAACCATCTCTACGGTGGCATGGACGAGCCCGAACTCAAGATCATCGACGTCTTCATCTGCAAGTTGCGCAAGAAGCTTTCCATCGCGACGGGCGGCGAGACGCATATCGAAACCGTTTGGGGCCGCGGCTACGTGCTGCGCGATCCCGAAGAGGCCGGCGGCAAGAAGAAGCTGGCCCACGCCTGACCCCTCCGGGCGAGCGGACCGGGAAGCCGTCCTTCGGGGCGGCTTCTTTCTTGTCCGGAACCCGCTGCCGAATCTGTTGTCATCCGGGAACCCCGCGCAATATCACCGCTCACAGGTCGCGCGCGGGGGTCGAGGTTTGCCGGATACGTCAGGGATCGAGGTCGAGGCGCTCGACGCGGGCGCCGCCGCACAGGAGCTGGCTCGTCTCGCGGAACTGCTCGCGCGTGCCGACGCCGCCTACCACCGCGACGACGACCCGGTAATGAGCGACGCCGAATACGACGCCGCGAAGCGTCGGAACGCGGCGATCGAGGATCGCTTCCCGAGGCGCAAGCGCGCCGACAGCCCGACCGAGCGGGTCGGGGCCGCGCCGTCGGAAACCTTCGGCAAGGTCCGCCACAAGGTGCGGATGCTTTCGCTGGGCAACGCCTTCGAACGCGACGACGTGACCGAGTTCGACGCCCGCATCCGCCGCTTCCTCGACCTCGCGCCGGACGCGCCGCTGGCCTACACCGCCGAGCCCAAGATCGACGGGTTGAGCCTGTCGCTGCGCTACGAGGGGGGGCGTCTCGTCCGGGCGGCGACGCGGGGCGACGGGCAGACCGGCGAGGACGTGACGGCGAACGCGCGCACGATCCACGACATCCCCGAGACGCTCGACGATGCGCCGGACGTGCTGGAGGTGCGCGGCGAGGTTTACATGAGCCACGCCGACTTCGCCGCGCTCAACGAACGGCAGGCGGAGGCGGGCGCCAAGACCTTCGCCAATCCGCGCAACGCCGCCGCGGGCAGCTTGCGCCAGCTCGACGCGCAAGTGACCGCGGCCCGGCCGCTCAAGTTCTTCGCCTATGCCTGGGGCGAGCTGTCCGCGCCGCTGGCGGAGACGCAGACCGGCGCGCTCGAACGGCTGAGTGTGCTCGGCTTCCGGACCAATCCCGAAACGCGGCGCTGCGACGGGGTGGACGGGCTTCTGGATCGCTACGCCGGCATCGAGGCCGCGCGGGCCGATCTGGGCTACGACATCGACGGCGTCGTCTACAAGGTCGACGATCTCGCCCTGCAGGGGCGGCTCGGCTTTCGCTCCACCACCCCCCGTTGGGCCATCGCCCACAAGTTCGCGGCCGAGACCGCCTGGACCCGGCTCGAAGCGATCGACATCAACGTGGGCCGCACCGGGTCGCTCTCGCCCATCGCGCGGCTGCGGCCGGTGACCGTGGGCGGCGTCGTCGTCTCCAACGCGACGCTCCACAACGAGGATTACATCGCGGGTGTGGACAATGCCGGCAATTCGATCCGCACGGGCGACCTGCGTGTGGGCGACCGGGTGGAGATCTACCGCGCGGGGGACGTGATCCCGAAGGTCCGCGACGTCGACCTTTCCGCCCGCCTGCCCGGGGCCGAACCCTACGCCTTTCCCGACGTTTGCCCCGATTGCGGAAGCCCCGCCCGGCGCGAGCCGGGGGAATCGGTGCGCCGCTGCACCGGCGGGCTCATCTGTCCGGCGCAGCGGGTGGCGCGGCTCAAGCATCTCGTCTCGCGCGGGGCGATGGACATCGAAGGACTCGGCGACAAGGAGATCGAGCGCTTCCACGAGCTGGGCTGGGTTCGCGCGCCGGCCGACATCTACCGGCTCCGGGCGCGGCACGGGGCGGGGAAGGAAGCGGTCGCGGCGCTGGAGGGCTGGGGCGAGACCTCCGCCGGTAATCTTTTCGCGGCCATCGAGGCGTCGCGGCGGCAGGAGCTCGCGCGCGTGCTCTTCGGTCTTGGCATCCGCCATCTGGGCGAGGTGGCGGGCCGCGATCTGGCGCGGCACTTCCAGACCTGGACGGCGTTCCTGCACGAAGTCGACGCGGCAATGCCGGCCGCCGAGGCGCACCGGCGCGCGGAGGAGGCCATCCTCGCCGAACGCGCGGCCGCGGAAGTCGAGGGCCGCCGCGCGCGGATCGCCGAGACCCGCACCCGCGAATGGACGGACGTGGCGCCCGAGGCCCGCGCGGCCTGGGACGACCTGATCGGCATCGACGGGATCGGCGCGACGTTGGCGCTCGCCATTTGCGACGCGCTCACCCCCGGCCTCGAACGGGAGGCCATCCTCGAGTTTCTGACCGAGCTCGACCCCGAGGCACCGGAGGCCGTCGCGGCGGCGAGCCCGGTCGCCGGAAAGACCGTCGTCTTCACCGGCTCGCTCGAAAAGATGACGCGGGCCGAGGCGAAGCATCAGGCGGAAGCGCTCGGCGCCAAGGTCTCGGGCTCGGTGTCCGCGAAGACGGACCTCGTCGTCGCGGGCCCGGGCGCCGGTTCGAAGGCGGCCAAGGCCGCGGAGCTCGGCGTGGAGACGATCGACGAGGATGGCTGGCTCGCGCTGATCGGGAGCGCATGAGCGGCCGCCCCGAGCGCCTGTTCCCGCTCTTCGCCGCGCTCGAAACGCTGCCGGGGATCGGGCCGAAGACGGCGAAACTGATGGCGAACCTGCGAGTCGCCGTGCCGAAGGATCTGCTCTTCACGCTGCCGACCGGCGGGATCGACCGCAGCCCCGTCGCCTCGATCCGCGACGCGACGCTGCCGGGCGTCGCGACCGTTCCGGTGACGGTCGGTCGGCACATGCCGCCCGCGACCAAGGGACGCCCCTACCGGATCGAAGTGGATGACGCGCGCACGACGTTCCAGGTCGTCTTCTTTCGCGGTTCGGCCGACATGCACATGCGGACGCTGCCGCCCGGCGCCCGGCGCATCCTGTCGGGCAAGGCCGAGCTCTACGACGGCGTGGCGCAGATGCCGCATCCCGACCACGTCCTGAGCGAGGGCGAGACCCTGCCCGCCTACGAGCCGGTCTATCCCCTGACTGCGGGGCTCAGCGCGAAGGTCGTGACGAAGGCGGTGGAGGGGGCGCTGAAGCGCGTGCCGGACCTGCCGGAATGGATCGACCCGGCATTGATGGCGGAACGCGGCTGGCCCGCCTTCGCCGACGCGCTGCGCGCGGCGCACCACCCGGATGGCGCGGCCGGCCTCGCCCCCGAATTCCCCGCGCGGCAGCGGCTCGCCTACGACGAACTCCTCGCCCATCAGCTCACCCTCGCGCTCGCCCGGGCGTCCGACCGACGACGGAAGGGCATCGTGACCGAAGGGAATGGCCGGCTGCGTCGCAAGGTGCTCGCCGCGCTGCCCTACGTGCCGACCGCGGCGCAGCAGCGCGCGGTCGAGGAGATCGCCGCCGACATGGCCGAGCCGCGCCGCATGAACCGCCTGTTGCAGGGCGATGTCGGGTCCGGCAAGACGCTGGTGGCGCTGATGGCGCTCCTGACCGCGGCGGAAGCGGGGGGGCAGGCGGTGATGATGGCGCCGACCGAGATCCTCGCCCGTCAGCACGCCGAGAGCCTGCGTCCCCTGGCCGATGCGGCCGGCGTCGTGCTCGAGCTACTGACGGGCCGCGACAAGGGCCGCGAGCGGCAGGCCAAGCTCGACGCGCTGGCCGCGGGCGACATCGCGATCCTCGTGGGCACCCATGCCGTGTTCCAGCGCGACGTGGCCTTCGCCGACCTTCGCCTCGCCGTGATCGACGAGCAGCATCGCTTCGGCGTGCGCCAGCGCCTGCTGCTGGGGGAGAAGAACGCGGCGACCGACGTGCTGGTGATGACCGCGACGCCGATCCCGCGCAGCCTCGCGCTCACGCAATACGGCGACATGGATCTGAGCGTGCTGGACGAGAAACCGCCCGGCCGCACACCCGTCGTCACCGCCACCGTTCCCGTCGCGCGGATGGACGACGTCGTGGCCAAGCTCAGGGCCGCCATCTCCGAAGGCCGTCAGGCCTACTGGGTCTGCCCCCTCGTCGAGGAGTCGGAAGCCGCCGACCTCGCCTCGGCGGAGGAGCGGTTCCGCGCGCTGCGGAGCGCGCTCGGGGAAGCGATTGTCGGCCTCGTCCATGGTCAGATGCCGCCCGCCGAGAAGGATGCGGCGATGGCGCGGTTCGTGGCAGGGAAGACCTCCGTTCTCGTCGCCACGACCGTGATCGAGGTCGGGGTGAACGTGCCCAATGCCTCCATCATGGTGATCGAGCGGGCGGAGACGTTCGGGCTCGCGCAGCTTCACCAATTGCGCGGCCGGGTCGGGCGCGGCAGGGCGGCCTCGACCTGCCTCCTGATGTATCGTGCCCCGCTCGGCGAGACGGCGGAGGCGCGGCTTCGCATCCTGCGCGAGACGGAGGACGGGTTCCGCATCTCCGAGGAGGATCTACAGCTTCGCGGCGCGGGCGACGTGATCGGGACCGCGCAATCAGGCCTGCCGCGCTTTCGCGTCGCCGATCTCGAACGTCAAGCCGGGCTGATGGCGCTGGCGAGCCGCGACGCGCGCGCGCTTCTCGCCGCCGATCCGAAACTCGAGAACCCGCGCGGACAGGCCGCGCGCCTGCTGCTCTGGCTGACCGAGCAGGATCGCGCTCTCCGCCTCCTGTCAGTCGGTTAGGCTGCACGTTCCGTTCTGTTCGCGGATGTTCCTAAAAAGTTCTTTACACGAGGCCGGGAAAATGAGAACAAAGTAGCAACTCTTAGCAACAGGTGCCGCCATGATACACAAGGTCAAGATCGCCCTTGCCCGGATCGACCGGGAACCCCTGACGGATATCCTTGGCGGCGTGTGGCTCGTGACGTTGATGCTGAGCTTTCTGCATCTGCCGGCCCTGATCGCCTGACGACCTGATCTGCCCGCATCCCGCGCCGAACGCTTTCCGGTCGTCCCGACGCCGGTAAGTTGCCGCCGCCTCCGTCCCCGAGGCATCGCGGTCGGCTCCGCCTCATCCGAGCCAGCTCACTGCCCGTGCGTCGGGATGCAACCTGACCGCCGCCTCCTTCGGAGCGCGGCGGTTTTTTCGAGGGGCTTATCGAAGGCCGAGACGTGGCTCGTCACGTGATCGCGCCGAAGCCTGACCGAATCCCGCTGTTCCGCCCGGGCCAAAGCAGGGCCGTCTCCGATCCCGGGCGGTCGTGTATCGCAATCAAACCGTCCTTCACACCTGGTCCCCACGGAGCGCCCTTGGAGCGTGACGTTGCCCGTTCGCGGCGGCGCAGGTCGGGTCGGCTCCTCCGGTTGCCGTCCGTATCGCACGCGGCGCGATCCTCGACGTCTGCCCCGACCGAGCGGATCGGAACGCGGTCGGCTCGCGGAGATCCGCGCGTGTCCCACGAGGCGGCAGCTTTGAACGCAAAGCGCGAACGGCTCTTCGAGGACGGTTCGGGTTCCCGGAACGCAAGGTCGCCGAGGGCCGGCGATTGGTAACGCTACGAGCGACCGGATCCGACCGCCTTTCGCAAGCGTATCGGCAGCAAGCGGAGGCGTCCAAAATTCGGAGGCGATCGCGATCCCGAACTGTTTTCCCGGTAATGGGAGCCGACCGGAAAAATCCCTGGGCATTGCGGTTCAGGGCGATCCGTCACTCCCCGATAGGAGGGAAACGCCTCGTCACGAAACGGAGAGCCGTGCCCGTTCGGTCTCCTCCAGCGCGGCCACGGTCGCGTCGAGGGCCAACAGGATCGACGCGTGGCGGTTCTTGAAGTCGCGCGCGGGGGTCAGCACTTCGTAACCGTCCCAGGGGGTGTCCGGCACCGGCCCGCCGTCCTTCAGCATGGCGCGCAGTGCGTCGCGCGCCGCCGCCACTTCGCCGAGGTCGCGTCCGATCATCTGCCGACCCGAGATCGAGGCCGAGGCCTGGCCGAGCGCGCAGGCCTTCACGTCCTGCGCGTAGCGCACGATCCGTCCATCCTCGGTGTCGAGCGCGACCGTCACCGTCGAGCCGCAAAGCGGCGAGCGCTTCTTGGCGACCGCCTGCGGAGCGTCGAGCCCCGCCGTCATCGGCATGTCCGCGGCAAGTTCCAGAATCCGGCCGGAATAGAGCTTGACGAGGTCGGCGTCGGACATGGCGGGTTCCTTCCGGGAGGTTCGCACCCTAGGTAGCGGTCCCGACCGGAGTTTCAAAGGTGCGCGATGGCCACGACATTCGATCCCTCGACGCTGCGTTACGATGCACGCGGACTCATCCCCGCCGTCGCGCAGGACGCACGGACGGGTGAGGTGCTGATGATGGCCTGGATGAACGTCGAGGCCGTGGCCCGGACGCTCGAGAGCGGTCGCGTCACCTATTGGTCGCGATCCCGTGCGGCCTTCTGGGTGAAGGGCGAGACGTCCGGCCATACGCAGAAGCTCGTGGAGATGCGCGTCGATTGCGACCGCGATAGCCTGCTCCTGCGGATCGACCAGACCGGACCGGCCTGTCATACGAACCGGCGCAGCTGCTTCTATACGAGCGTGCAGGACGGACATGAAATCGTCGCTATGACGCCGGAATTCTAGAGCCGCTTCCCGGCACGGCGCCGATGGTGCGGCTGCGATTCCAGCCTTCCGCCTCTCCTTTTACCCGCGTTAGGTCGTCGAGCGATGCCCCGCCGGCCCAAGCGAGGGACACACCGGCGGAAGCGGGACGGGGCGGAAAATGGTCACCCCGAGCCAGCGATCCCCCGACTTGAACTGTTATCGCTAACGTTGCATTTGGTGCGTGACAGCAGGGGGAATGGACCATGCCGCTCGACACCCGCATCGAAGAGATCACCGACCGTATCCGCGAACGCTCGCGCCCGACCCGCGAGGCGTATCTCGCGCGGATGCGGGATCAGGCGCAGCAGGGGCCGCGCCGCGCGCACCTCGATTGCGGCAACCAGGCCCATGCCTATGCCGCGATGGGCGAGCAGAAAGACGACCTCGCAGAGGAGCGCGGCCCCAATATCGGGATCGTGACCGCCTACAACGACATGCTGAGCGCGCATCAGCCGTTCAAGGATTATCCCGACCGTATCAAGGCCGCCGCGCGTGCGGCCGGCGCGACGGCGCAGGTCGCGGGTGGGGTGCCCGCCATGTGCGACGGGGTCACGCAAGGCCAGCAGGGGATGGAGCTGTCGCTTTTCTCCCGCGACGTGATCGCGCTGGCCACCGGGGTCGCGCTCAGCCACAACACCTTCGATTCCGCGCTCTATCTCGGCATCTGCGACAAGATCGTGCCGGGCCTCGTCATCGCCGCCGCGACCTTCGGCTACCTTCCGGGCATCTTCGTTCCCGCCGGCCCGATGACCACCGGGATCGGCAACGAGGAGAAGGCCCGCGTGCGCCGCGAGTTCGCGGAGGGCAAGATCGACCGGAAGGCGCTGATGCGCTCCGAGATGGCCTCCTATCACGGGCCGGGCACCTGCACCTTTTACGGCACGGCGAACTCGAACCAGATGCTGATGGAATTCATGGGCCTGCACCTGCCGGGCGCGTCCTTCGTCAATCCGGGCACGCCCTTGCGCGACGCGCTGACCGACGCCGCGGCCCTCCGCGCGACGGAGATCACCGGGCTCGGCAACGAGTTCACGCCGGTCTGCGACGTGCTCGACGAGCGGGCCTACGTGAACGGGCTGGTAGGATTGATGGCGACGGGCGGGTCGACGAACCTCGTCCTTCACCTGATCGCCATGGCACGCGCCTCGGGCGTGCAGTTGACCTGCGGGGATTTCGACGCGGTGTCGGACATCACCCCGCTGATGGCACGGGTCTATCCGAACGGTCTTGCCGACGTGAACCATTTCCACGCGGCGGGCGGGTTGCCCTACATGATCGGGCGCCTGCTCGAGGCGGGGATGCTGCACGAGGACGTGCGGACCGTCGCGGGGCAGGGACTCGCCATTTATGCCAACGAGCCGAAGCTCGACGGCGACGCGATCCGCTGGGAGGCCGGCCCGGCCGAAAGCCAGAACCACAAGATCCTGCGCCCGCCGCACGACGCCTTCGACCATCACGGCGGGCTGAAGCAGGTGCGCGGCAATCTCGGCCTCGGCGTGATGAAGATCAGTGCCGTGAAGGAGGAGTACCACACGATCGAGGCGCCGGCCCGCGTGTTCCGGGATCAGGGCGCGGTGAAGGCGGCCTTCCAGGCGGGCGAGCTCGATCGCGATTGCGTGGTCGTCGTTCGCTACCAGGGCCCCCGCGCGAACGGCATGCCGGAGTTGCACGGTCTGACCCCCGTCCTGTCGGTCCTGCAGGGGCGCGGCCACAAGGTCGCCCTCGTCACCGACGGGCGCATGTCGGGGGCGTCGGGCAAGGTGCCCGCGGCGATCCACGTCGCGCCCGAGGCACTCGACGGCGGTCTGATCGCCAAAATCGAGGACGGCGACATCATCCGGGTCGATGCGGCGGGCGGCCGGCTCGAGGTTCTGACCGAAGGTGTGGAGGCGCGCGAACTCGTCCATCCCGACCTCGCCGCGAACGAGCACGGTCTCGGCCGCGAGCTCTTCTCGATCTTCCGGCAGAGCGCCGGGCGCGCGGATGCCGGGGCGGGGGTGGTCATCTGACCGCCCGTCCCGCCAGAACCGCATCGAACACTAGCCGGAGGCGCCAGCCATGACCCCGCAAGACCAATCCAGGGCCGCCCGCGACATCGCCGCCCGTGCGCCCGTCATTCCCGTCCTCGTCCTCGACGACGAGGCCCATGCCCGGCCGCTTGCGGAGGCGCTGGTCGCCGGCGGCCTGCCGGCGCTGGAGGTGACGCTGCGCACGCCTGCCGCGCTCGACTGCATCCGCGCGATGGCCGAGGTCGAGGGCGGGATCGTCGGCGCCGGCACGCTCCTGACCCCTGCCGACGTGCGCACGGCGAAGGCCGCGGGCGCGCGGTTCGGCGTCTCGCCCGGCGCAACGGAGACGCTGGTGCGGGCCTGCATCGACGAGGATCTGCCGCTCCTGCCCGGGGCGGCGACCGCGACCGAGGCGATGGCGCTGCTCGAGATGGGCTATGACATGATGAAGTTCTTCCCCGCCGAAGCCGCCGGGGGCGCCCCTGCACTGAAAGCCATCGGCGCGCCGATCCCTCAGATCTCCTTCTGCCCGACCGGCGGTGTGAGCCTCGCCAACAAGGCCGATTACCTGAGCCTGCCCAACGTCTCCGTTGTAGGCGGCAGCTGGGTCGCGCCGAAGGACAAGATGGCGGCAGGCGACTGGGCCGGGATCGAGACCCTCGCCCGCGAGGCGCGCGGCTAGGGACGGAGCCTCCGGCGGGGATATTCGGGAAGCGAAGACAGGAGCCGTGTCATCCGGCGCCCTTCGCCAGCAGGGCGTCGACCTCCTCCGAAGGGATCCCGCCGAGGCCGGTAAAGTCGCCCCTGTCGAAAACCGGGGCGGCGGCGTCGCGGATGGCGCGGTGGGCGGCCCGCGCCAGCAACGCGCCGAGCGAGATACGTGCGACCCCGGCATGGGCGAAGGCGTCGCGCGTGGTGCGCGTCCAGGGCCCGGCGACGAGCGCGTTTACCGGAGCGGAGACAGCAGCGACGATGCGCTCGAGATCGGCCATGCCGCCGGGCATCGGGCAATAAAGCACGTCCGCCCCCGCCTCCTCGAAGGCACGCAGGCGGCGGATCGCCTCGTCCATGTCGTAGGCGCCGTGCATCACCCCGTCGGCCCGGGCGCAGAAGACGAAGTCGTGCGGAGCCCGGCGCGCGGCGGCGGCGGCGGCCTCGACCCGGGCGATCGCGGCGGCGAAGTCGTAGGCCCGTCCCTCGGGAGAAACGTCCTCGATGCAGCACCCGGCGAGCCCGGCCAGCGCGGCCTCGTTCACACTGTCCCCGCAATCGCCCGGCTCCGGCCCATAGCCGTCCTCGAGATCGGCGGAAACGGGGACGCCCACGTGGCTGGCGATGTCCTTGGCATGGGCGATGGCCTCGGCCCGGCCCACCCTGCCGCCGTCCGGCAGGCCGCGGGTAAAGGCATAGCCGGCGGAGGTCGTGCCGATCGCCCGGGCGCCGAGCGCGACGAGCATCCGGGCCGATCCCGCGTCCCACGCATTCGCGAGGATCAGCGGGTCTCCCGGAACGTGGAGGTCGCGGAAACCGGTCATTCGGTCATCTCCCTGAGGAAGCGTCGAAGCGTGTCGCGTCCGGCGAAGAGGCGCATCGTCGGCCTGCGCGAAAGCGGGGCGGAGATGCCTGCCCCCTTCGTCGCCTGCACGCGGGAACAATGGCCGCTGCCGTCATTTTCGTCCACGGTCACGCCGCCCGGTTCGTTGAACGCCTCTGCCATCGCGCATACCGGACACCGGGGGCGGGGCGCTGTCAAACGCTTGGCAGCGGACCGTGCCCATGCTAGGCCGCCGCCATGGGCACGGCGACCTGCATCATCTGCATTCCGACCGCCCGCTGAGGTTTCGGCGGGCCAAGGGTGCCCGCGTCCCGATCCCGGCCCCTCCGTCCCGCGCCACGAGTGAAGGAGAGGCCCCGATGGACCGGCCCGTGATCCGCCTGCGCAACACCGCGACCCGCCGCGTCGAGCCGTTCGCGCCGATCGACCCCGCGAACGTGCGCCTCTATCTCTGCGGCCCCACGGTCTACGACCGGGCGCATCTCGGCAACGCGCGCAACGTCATCGTCTTCGACGTGCTGACCCGGCTCCTGCGGCACGATCACGGCGCGGAGCACGTGACATACGTGCGCAATTTCACCGACGTGGACGACAAGATCAACGCGCGGGCCGCCGAGACGGGGCGGCCCATCGCGGACATCACGGAGGAGACGGCGCGCTGGTATCTGGAGGACATGGCGGCGCTCGGCAACGCGGAGCCCGACCATATGCCGCGTGCGACCGGATACATCCCCCAGATGGTCGCGATGATCGAGGATCTGATCGCGCGGGGGCACGCCTACGCCGCCGGGGGGCATGTCCTTTTCGCCGTCGGTACCTTCCCGGGCTACGGCCGCCTTTCGGGGCGGGCCGTGGACGACATGATCGCCGGCGCGCGGGTGGAGGTGGCGCCCTACAAGCGCGATCCGATGGATTTCGTGCTGTGGAAGCCGTCGGGCGAGGGCGAGCCGGGCTGGGACTCCCCCTGGGGCCGGGGGCGGCCGGGCTGGCACATCGAATGCTCGGCCATGGCGAAGGACTTGCTGGGGCCGAGCTTCGACATCCACGGCGGCGGCAACGACCTGCTGTTCCCGCACCACGAGAACGAGCGGGCGCAGAGCTGCTGCGTCGATCCGGAGGCGGAGTTCGCGCGGGTCTGGCTGCACAACGAGATGCTTCTCGTCGAGGGGCGGAAGATGTCGAAGTCGCTCGGCAACTTCTTCACCGTCCGCGACCTGCTCGATCGCGGCGTGCCGGGCGAGGTCGTCCGCCTCGTCTTCCTGTCGACGCATTATACCAAACCGATGGACTGGACCGAGGCGAAGGCGCGGGAGGCGGAGGGCACGTTGCGCCGCTGGCGCGCGATGGCGGCGCCGGGCGGAACCGTCGATGCGGGGGTGCTGGACGCGCTGCGCGACGACCTGAACACGCCCGGGGCCATCGCGGAGCTGCACCGCATCGCCAAGGCCGGCGACGGCGCCACGCTCGCGGCGTCGGCGGCGCTTCTCGGCCTGCTGACGCCGGAGCTGGGTGATTGGATCGGCGCGGGCGACGACGATCTGGTCGAGGCGGTGCTTGCGGCCCGCGTCACAGCCCGTGCGGAACAGGATTGGGCCCGTGCCGACGCCCTGCGCGACGCGCTCCTTGCCGCGGGCGTCGTCGTGACCGACGGCAAGGGCCGGGGCTGGGAGGCCGGACCGGGCTACGACCCTTCCAAGCTGGAGGGCGTCGCATGACCGCGCCGCGGCGTTTTCCTGGCTCGAATGCGTCCGCCGGAGGCGCGGCATGACCGAACGCCTCTACCTCTACGACACCACCCTCCGCGACGGGCAGCAGACGCAGGGAGTTTCCTTCTCCGCGGGCGAGAAGCGCGAGATCGCGGCGATGCTCGACATGCTCGGCGTCGATCACGTCGAGGGCGGCTGGCCCGGCGCGAACCCGACCGACAGCGAGTTCTTCGAGGCGCCGCCGAAGCTCTCGGCCACGCTGACGGCCTTCGGCATGACCAAGCGGGCGGGGCGGTCGGCGGCCAATGACGACGTGCTGGCCGCCGTGCTGAACGTGGGGACGCCTTCGGTCTGCCTTGTCGGCAAGACCGACATCTTCCACGTGGAAACCGCGCTCGGCATCGCGCCGGAGGAGAATCTCGCCAACATCCGCGACTCGATCGCCCATCTCGTGGCCGAGGGGCGCGAAGCGATCTTCGACGCGGAGCATTTCTTCGACGGCTACGAGGTGGATGCGCCCTATGCCGTCGCGTGCCTCGACGCCGCCTTCGACGCCGGCGCGCGCTGGCTGGTGCTTTGCGACACCAATGGCGGCACGATGCCGGCGCGGATCGCGGAGGTCGTGGGCGCGGTCATCGCGCACGGCATTCCCGGCGACCGGCTCGGTATCCATACCCACAACGACACCGAGCAGGCGGTGGCCGGCAGCCTCGCCGCGGTGGAGGCCGGCGTGCGGCAGGTGCAGGGGACGTTGAACGGGCTTGGCGAACGCTGTGGCAACGCGAATCTGACGACGCTGATCCCGACGCTCCTGCTGAAGGAACCCTATGCGAGCCGCTTCGCCACCAACGTGTCACCCGACGTTCTGCCGAAACTCGTGACCGTCTCTCGCCGGCTCGACGACATCCTGAACCGCGTGCCCCGGCGCGATGCGGCCTATGTCGGCGCGTCGGCCTTCGCGCACAAGGCGGGGCTCCATGCGAGCGCGATCCTGAAGGATCCGACGACCTACGAGCACATCCCGCCGGAAAGCGTCGGCAACACCCGGATCGTGCCGATGTCGAACCAGGCGGGGCTGTCGAACCTGCGCAAACGGCTGGCCGATCTGGGCCTCGAATGCGACGAGGGGGCGCTGCGCCGCATCCTCGGGCGGGTGAAGGAGCGCGAGGATCGGGGTTATGCCTACGACGTCGCGCCGGCGAGCTTCGAACTGATCGCGCGGGAAGAGCTCGGACTGATGCCCGACCTCTTCGCCGTCGAGCGCTACCGCGTCACGGTCGAGCGGCGCCGCGACCCGCGCGGAGCGCCGATGCGTTTGTCGGAGGCCGTGGTCGTCGTGCAGGTGGACGGGGAGAAGCTTCTGTCGGTGTCCGAAAGCCTCGACCCGGAGGGTACGGATCGCGGGCCGGTCAACGCACTGCACCGTGCGCTGGCCAAGGATTTGGGTCGCTGGCAGGAGCAGGTCGACGACATCCGTCTGAAGGATTTCCGCGTCCGCATCATGCAGGGCGGGGTCGAGGCTGTGACGCGCGTCATCATCGACCACGAGGACGGGCAGGGCCGGCACTGGTCCACGGTCGGCGTCTCGCCTAACATCGTGGATGCGAGTTTCGAGGCGTTGCTCGACGCGGTCCGCTGGAAGCTCGTCCAGTGACGCCGGAGGAGGGGATCGCGGCCTGTGCCGGGCTCGTGCAACGTGGCGATCCCCCGCGCTTCCGTGCCGCGATGGCCGCGCCCGTCCCGCTCCGGCGGATGCTGTTCCCGCTCTACGCCTTCAACCTCGAGGTCGCGCGCGCGCCGCTGGTGACGAAGGAGCCGATGATCGCGGAGATGCGCCTGCAATGGTGGCGCGACGCGTTGGGCGAGATCGCCGCGGGCGGGCAGGTGCGCCGTCACGAGGTCGTCACGCCGCTGGCCCTCGCGCTCGACGCGGAAGGCGCCCGTGATCTCGACGACCTGATCGAGGCGCGGCGCGCGGATATCGAGGGGCTGCGCCCCGCGGAGCCGGACGACGTGACGCGCTATCTCGACCGCACCGCCGGGACGCTGCTCTGGACCGCGGCGCGGCTGGCGGGCGCGACGGACGAGGACATGGCGCGCGACGGCGGCCTGGCGCAGGGTCTGGCGAACTGGCTCCTCGCGGTGCCCGATCTCGTCGCACGGAACCGCGAACCCCTGCCACCGGGCGACCCCGATGCCCGGATGCGGGAGCTTGCGCAGACGGGTCTCGACGCCCTCGCGCGCGCCCGTTCGGCGCGGGTGGCGACGCCCGCGCGGCCCGTTTTCCTCGTCCTTGCCGATACGGGTGCGCGGCTGCGCGCGATCCGGCGCGATCCCGCCAACCCGCCGCGGGAAACGCCGCTGCGCGATCGCCTGCGTCTCGGCCTGCGCAGCCTGCGGGGGTGGTAAGGCTCAGACCTCGGAGGTCTTCAGGTAGGAGCGCATTCCGTAGATCAGCGGCGAACCCTCCTCGGCCACGCGGACCGCGCGCACCGCGCCTATGATGACGTGATGCGTGCCGACAAGGTCGGCGCTCTGCAGGTCGCAATCAAAGCCGGCCAGACCGTTCAGAACCGGCGCGCCCGTCCGCGCCACGGCCCAGTCGACGCAGGCGAACCTGTCCCCGCCGGGCGCCTCGCTGCGTCCGGCAAATATGTCGGCCACCCGTTGCTGCCCGGCCTCGAGCACGTTCACCGCGAAGCAGCCGTTCCGCAGGATCGGTGCGGCCGCGGAGGCACCCTTGTTGATGCAGACCAGCATGGTCGGCGCGTCGCCGCCGGCCGAGACACTCGTCATCGCCGAGACCGTGACGCCCGCGCGCCCACCCGGCCCGTCGGTCGTGACCACGCTGACGGTCGCCGCGGCGCGGGACATGGCATGGATGAAATCGGCGCGGAGGCGTTCGTCTGACATGCCTGTCACCTAACGCATGGGCGGATCGTGTCGAGTGGCTTTCCCTCCCCCGCGCCGCGTGATCTGTTCGCGGCCGGACCACAGGAGACGGACATGGCATTGCAGGACGCGCGCGGTCAGGTGGACCGCGCCTTCACGGGCGGGCCCGCGAAAGGGCTCGACTTCGAGAACGCCTTCGGCGGCGCGACCTCGATCTTCCGGCGGCGCTACACCAAGGACCTCGCGGGCTTCGACGTGGCGATCACCGGCATCCCCTTCGATCAGGCGGTGACGCACCGGCCCGGCGCGCGGTTCGGGCCGCGCGCGATCCGCGAGGCGAGCGCGCTGCAGCCCTTCGATCCGCCTTACGGGTGGGACTATTCCCCGCTCGAGGCGCTCGCCATCGCCGATTACGGCGATCTCGGCTTCGACTACGCGCAGGTCGCGGCCTTTCCGGACGCGCTCAGGGCGCATGTCGCGGGTATCCTCGATCAGGGCGCGGCCTGCATCGCGATGGGCGGCGACCACTACGTGAGCTTCCCGATCTTGCAGGCCCATGCTGCGAAGCACGGCCCCCTCTCGCTCATCCAGTTCGACGCCCATTCCGACACCTGGGCTGACGATGACATGAGCCGGATCGATCACGGCACGATGTTCTACAAGGCGGTGAAGACCGGGGTGGTCGATCCGGCGACGAGCGTTCAGGTCGGCATCCGCACGGTCAATCCCGACACGTTGGGCGTCACCACGATCGACGCGCGCAGCGTGCACGAGGCCGCGCCGGGCGAGGTCGCGCGCCGCGTCCGAGGGATCGTGGGCGACCGACCGGCCTACCTCACCTTCGACATCGACGCGCTCGACCCGGCGTTCGCCCCCGGCACCGGAACGCCGGTCTGGGGCGGGCTTTCGAGCGGGCAGGCGGCGGCGATCCTGCGCGACCTCGCGGGCATCAACCTCGTGGGCGGCGACGTGGTCGAGGTCTCGCCGCCCTACGACACGACGGGCGCGACGGCCATCGCCGGGGCGCATGTCGTGATGGAACTTCTTTGCCTGTGGGGATGGACGCGCCGGGGCTAGCCGTTCGCCAGCCGCGCCTCGTCCGCCTTCTTCAGGGCGGCGCGCAGAGCCGGGGGCAGGAGCGGTTTGCCGACAAAGGCGATCGGGTCGAGCGGCGCCAGCAACTCGCGGGTCGCCTCATCGAGATTGCCGCTGAGGAAGATGCAGGGCACGCCGAGCGTCTCGCGCAACCAGGTCGCGGCGTCGCGCCCGTTATCGCCGTTCTTCAGGCGGTAATCCATCAGCGCCACGTCGGGCCGGACATGCCGGGCGGCCGCCTGGCAGGTCTGAACGCTGTGTGCAATGTCGGTGACCTCGTAGCCGCATTCCTCGATCTGCGCTTCGAGATCGAACGCGATCAGGGCCTCGTCCTCGACGATAAGAACGCGGAGCGGTCGCTGCGGGTCGCCTCCGGTCATCGGTCGATCGGCACCGAAAGGTGGACCACATGTCCGCCTTGTGTCCCTCTGAATTGCCGAAGTTCGGCCTCCAGCTGCGAAACCATCGCCGCGATGATGCGCGTGCCGAGGCCGCGATGGCCCGGTGCCTCCGGCCGGCCGTCGCCGTTGTCGCTGACGCTGAGCTCCAGCCGCGTCTCGTTGACGGCGGCCCGGACCGCGATCGTGCCGTCCTTCCGGTCCCGGAAGGCGTGGGTCGCCGAGTTGGCGACCAGTTCGTTGACCAGCAGCGCGAGCGAGATGGCACGGTCGGTGGAAACGCGTAGCGGCACAGATTCGTGGATCAGCGCGATCTCCAGGGGCAGCGAGTCCTCCATCGCGCGACAGAGATCGCCGAGATACTCGCCGAACTCGACCGTATCGACCTGACCGGCGCGGTAGATGAGCTCGTGCACCGAAGCGACGGCCTGGACCCGCGATGCGGCGGCCTGCAGGCGGCCTTGCATGTTTTCGTCGTGCGCATGGCTCGCATCGAGCTTCAGGATCGAGGAGACGATCTGGAGGCTGTTCTTGATGCGGTGGTTGACCTCGCCCAGCAAGACTTCCTTCTGCTCGATCAGACGGTCGCGCTCGGTGATCGTGCGCGTCAGCTCGACTTCGCGCATCTTGGCTTCCGTAATGTCGATGGACAATCCAATGAATGCGGCCGGGGCGTTCGGTTCGCTCCGCACGAGCTCGGAACGGCAGGCGAACCAGCGTTCGCCTGCCTGCGGGGTGACGACACGGAAATCGAAGTCGACGGAAGTTCCGGCGGGAGCGTTCGCGTTCGCCGCGAAGATCGACACGACGCGTTCCAGATCATCGGGATGGACCCGGTCGAGATAGGGCGCCACCAGGACGTCGCCCGTTTCGCCGTCGAGCTCGCACATTTCCGCCAAGGCGGCGGAGGCGATGACGGTCTGTGACTGCGGATGGAACTGCCAGGTCGCGACGTCGGAGAGGCTCTCGATCAGCCGGTCCCGAACGTCGCGTTCGCGCTGCGCGATCACGTCGGCGGTCACGTCCTCGACGTCGTGGATCAGCGCGACGACCCGCCCGTTCCGAAAAACCGGGCGGTTCTCGGCCCGCCACCATCGGCGTTGCGGCGCACCGTCGTCGGGAGAGGGGGCGATCGGGTAATAGTAGGTATCGAGCTTGTCGGGTCGTCCGGTCTCGAAAACGCGCCGGAAGGAGTTGCGCACGATGTCTCCGGATGAGGCGGCATCCGACGTGACATCGGGGAACCTCTCGAAGACATGGCTGCCGATCAGTTGTTCCCGCGTGCGTCCGGTGAGTTCGAGATACCCGTCGCTCGCCTCGAGAAAGATCATGTCGAGATCGATAATGGCGAAGCTTCGCGGCAGGGAAGAGAGCAGATCTGCGGCTCCGATCTTCAAGGTCATCGTCCAATCGTCAAGCATTGCGTCCGTTCGGGTCCCCGACATGCCGACCCTCCCGGGCATCATCCCCCGCAGGACGAGCCTCGCCACGTGCCGGGGTAAACAAACCGGAAGGCCGAGCGTTCCCGTCCGACCTCTTGTTTTTCGTGAACTTCGATTAACCTTCCGCAACGTCAGAGATCACCCGGCAGCTTCGACGGGCGTCTCCAGTGTCATTGGGATGGCGGCATGCCTCTTCGGGATTTGCGCGGAGGCCCGGCGCCGGCCCTGTAGTCCGGCCGAACCTTGCCTCGTCACCGCCTGCCATCGCTCCTTGTAACGGTTCCGCAAAGGGCGCGGACGCGGCGGCGATGTCCGAGTAAAGGCGGACTCGTTCGTCCCGGTTCATAACCTCGGCATCATCTCCGCGGCCGCGCCGTGGCCCCCCTCCGGCGCGACGCGTGCGGAAAGCCGACACCGACGCGTTACTCGCGCGGCTCAACAGGGACGAGATCGACGTCGCGCTGCGCTTGCGGCCGCAGGGAGGGCGCATTGTCGATCGTTGGCGCGTTTGGATCCACAAGGCCGCGAAGACCTGATTTGCTGCGCCCGGGGTGGTGGCGCGGTCGCGGATGCACTACCTGTCTGCCGAGGATATCGGAGCCCCTGACATGCGCGATCTGAAGATCCCCGCCGAACGCCATCCCGAAAAGGCGCGTCGCCCCGATCAGGCGCAGCCGAAGAAGCCGTCCTGGATCCGGGTCAAGGCCCCCGTGGGCGAGGGCTACAAGGCGACCGCGAAGATCATGCGGGAGCACAAGCTCGTCACCGTGTGCGAAGAGGCGGGCTGCCCCAACGTCGGCGAGTGCTGGAGCCAGGGCCACGCCACGATGATGATCATGGGCGAGATCTGCACCCGCGGCTGCACCTTCTGCAACGTGGCCACTGGACGTCCCGACGCGCTCGACGTGTTTGAGCCCGGCCGGGTGGCCGACGCGGTCCAGAAGCTGGGCCTCAACCATGTCGTCATCACCTCCGTCGATCGCGACGACGTCGACGATGGCGGGGCGGAGCATTTCGCCCAGACGATCCGCGCGATCCGCAAACGGTCGCCGGGCACGACGATCGAGATCCTGACGCCGGACTTCATCCGCTGCGGGCCGGACGCGCTCGAGACCGTGGTCGCCGCCAAGCCCGACGTGTTCAACCACAACCTCGAGACGGTCCCCGGCCTTTATCCGGAGGTCCGTCCCGGAGCGCGCTACTTCCATTCGCTGCGCCTTCTGCAGCGCGTCAAGGAACTCGACCCGACAATGTTTACCAAGTCGGGGATCATGGTCGGGCTGGGCGAGGATCGGCAGGCCGTGCTTCAGGTCATGGACGACATGCGCGCCGCCGACATCGACTTCCTGACCGTCGGCCAGTACCTGCAACCCACGACCAAGCACCACGCCGTGGACCGTTTCGTGACGCCCGAGGAATTCGCGGGCTACGAGAAATCGGCCTGGGGCAAGGGGTTCCTGATGGTCTCCGCCACGCCGCTCACCCGGTCGAGCTATCATGCCGGCGACGACTTCGCCCGCCTGCGCGACGCGCGCCTGCGGAAACTTGGTCAGGCCTGACGAGGGGCGCCGGCCCGCCCCGCCGGGTCGGCGTGTCAGATGCGAACGAACGGCGCCGCGTCCTCGATCGCGCCTGGTCGGCCCATCAGCCAGCCCTGACCGTAATCGACGCCGAGCCTGCGCAGGGCGTGCCATTCCTGCGCGTGTTCGATCCCCTCGGCGACAACATGCGCGCCGGTTTCGCCTGCGAAGCGCACGAGCGCCGATGCCAGCGCGCGCCGGGCCGGGTCGCTGTGCACGTCGCGCACGAGCGACATGTCGAGCTTCAATACATTGGGCTTGAGCTGCAGGATCTGGTGCAGTCCCGCATAGCCGGCCCCGACATCGTCGATGGCGATCCGCACGCCCTCGTCGCGCAATGCCGCCACGGCCCGCGACAGGTGGTCGATCCGCGTCGTCTGCTCGTGCTCGGTGATCTCGAGCGTCATCCGGTCGGCCCCGGCGGCGCGGAAGATCGGAAGCAGGTCGCCCTCGGCCACCGTGTCGGGGGACGCGTTCACGGCCAGTCGCACCCCGGCGGGCAGGTCGGGAAGCGCGCGGACCGCCGCCCGGATCACGGCCATCTCGAGTTCGACCTGCAGGCCCGCGCGCCGGGCATCCGCGAACCAGATGTCGGGGCTGCGATAGCTTTCCGAGCGGAAACGGCAGAGCGCCTCGAAGCTCGCCAGATGACCGTCGCCGAGCCGGTAGATGGGCTGGAAGAGCATGTCGTAGGCGGCCTCGGCCAGCATCCCCGTGGTGCGCCGGAGCGCCGCCGAGCGGTCCCCGTCGCGTTCGAGCTGCTCGCGCACCTGCTCGGCGGCGAGGTTCGCGAACATGCTCATGACCTTGAGGTCGCGGTCGTTCAGGCTCGGGTTCGGGACCGGGGAAAGGCAGCAGAACATGCCGTACACGCTTCCATCCCCGCGGTGGATCGGAAGGCTCACATGACTGCCGATCGGCGTTTCTCTCGTGACCGGGAGCGACCGCGCCAGTTCGAAGGCGGAGGTGTCCGGGATCAGGTTCGGCAGGCGTCCATCGACGATATGGTGGCAATAGACCTCGTCGAGCGAACGTGAATCCCCGGGCGCGATCATGTGCTCGAGGCCCGGCGCGTTGACATGTCGAAAGACGCTCCGCCCGTCGACGAACTCCGACAGGTAGGCGATCGGCATGTCGAGATGGTCCCGCACCGCGCGGAGCGCCTCGTCGATGATCCGGTCGCTCGCAGGGCGAGCCGCCGGCACGGACGATTTGACGTCGATGTGGTTCTGAAGCATCCGATTCCTCCTGTGCGGAGCTTCGGCATAGATGCGGTCCATTCGTTAACGCGGCGCGAATGAATCGTGGCGGTCGGCGGACGTAATCCGGCGGATTTGTCGCGAAGTTCAGCGCGACCGCGCCGCGCGCCAGGCCACCCAGGCCTCCGGCGTGTCGAGATCGACCAGTGCGCGGGTTTCGGGGAGAGCGACCAGCGCCGGGGGATGCGCGCGCAGGACGGATCGCGCGCCATCGTCGCCGGAAAGCACGGCGAGCGCGGGGAACAGGGTCCGGTCGAAGACGACCGGCTGGCCGGGGCGACCGTCTTCGGACGTCGCGCGCAGGGTCGGGCCCGTCGTCTCTTGCCAGGCCCGCGCCACAGTTCGCAGGTCCGCGGCACCGATTTCCGGCATGTCGGCGAGGTGGATCATCAGAGCTGCGCTCTCGCAGGCCGCGACACCCGCCCGGATCGACGCCGACATCGCCCGCTCGGGCACCTCGACGATCCGGGCCGGGCTGTCTCGCAGAAGCGCGCGCCGAGCGCTCGACGGGGGCAGGGCAACGATCGTCTCGGGCGTGACCGAGCAGGCGGCCCGGACCGCGCGCAGGAGCAGGGGCAGGCCGTCGATCTCCTCGAGAAGCTTGTCCGCCCCGCGCATCCGGGAAGACGCCCCCGCGGCGAGAACGAGAATGGCCGGGATCGCCCGCATTCGGTATTGCCCTCCGTCAGCCCTTGCCGCGATCCCGAAGTGCAGTCCGATCCGCGCCCGGGCCGGCGGGCTAGGACGCGGCCCTTCTGAGCAGCGGTCCGACCACCGGCACCTTCTTCGGCTTCACGGTCAGGCGGGTCATCATGTCGGCAAGCTCGGGCTCGTCCACCAGCTTGGCCGCCTTCTTGAGCGGAAACCACCTGCGGGTCCGTTCCTTGCGTTCCTTCCAGTCGGATTTCAGCCGCTCCACGATCATCGGGTAGACCCGCACGTTGCAGGGCAGCGCGGTGCCGTCGTCGAGCATCTTCTCGTAGCTGTAGGTGCCGAACACGTCGCGCGCGACACGGCCCTCGGCCCCGGCCTCCTCCATCGCCTCGATCGCGGCGGCGGCCCAGGGTTTCATGCCCTTCATCATCCAGCCCTTGGGCACGATCCACCGCCCCGAATCCCGAGAAGTGATCATCAGGACCTCGATGGAATTCTTGTTCCAGCGCAGCGGCATCGCCGCGACCTGCTGCCATTCGTTCGCCATTCACCTGTTACCTTCGCCCGCGGCTTGCCCGTTCCGGGCATCTTCCGGCACGCCTCGCTCAGACGGACCATGCCATGCCGCGGGCCGCATAACAAATACCGGTCATGAAACGGTTATCGCCGCAGGAAGTTCGCCGATCCGGCGAAGCGTCAGCCAGGGGAGGAAGCCGGGGATCGACCGGCGCTGATATCCACCCTCCACGTGGGCATAGGCGATGTCCGCGGCCCGGGCCGTCTCCCAGTCAGTCTCGGAATCCCCGACATAGAGGACGTCTTCCGGCACCGCGCCCAGCATTTCCGCGACATGGAGAAGGGGCGCCGGATCGGGCTTGCGCTCGGACAGGCTGTCGCCGCCTGCCACCGCGTCGAACGGCCCGAGCGGCAGCGTCGCGAGAAGGTCGCGTGTCGGCGCCTCGGCCTTGTTGGTGCACAGGCCGAGCTTCAGGCCCGCGGCGCGCAAGGTGGCGAGCACCTCCCGGGCGCCGGGATAGACCGTGGTGCCCGAATGCGGATCGGCTCCGTAGAGGTCGTGGAAGCGCTCGACGGCGCCGGGGTGGTTCGACGGGTCCGCCCCCGCCCATCGAAGGCTGCGCTCGACGAGGGTCGGGGCCCCGCGACCGATATGACCGATCACCGTTTCCAGATCCGGCTCCGGCAGGCCGCGTTCCGCCAGCATCGCCCCCACCGCCGCACGAAGGCCGGGCGCGCTGTCGATGAGCGTACCGTCAAGATCGAAGACGATCGCCGTGAACCGCCGGGTGCCGTCCTTCATGCCTGAACCTCCTGTCATGCCGCGCATCCCGGTCTAATTCGGGCGGATCGACGCGGTGTCCAGTGCGACCCGGACATTCCCCGTGGAATTCCGGCATCGCGCCCATCGGCTGAACGTCGTGCCGCGATTCCGGGCGCCGGATGAGCGTCCGGCGCTCGCCTCTAGCGGTGTCGCGCGCGGATCGCCGCGCTGCGGGCCTCCCGTTCGGCCGCGGCCCGCGCGCGACGCGGGTCCAGCGGGCAGACCGCCCCGTGCAACGCGGCGCGGAGCGCGAGCGCGGCGGAACAGCCCCAGGCACCCCGGTTCCGTACGAGGGCCATGACGAGGATCAGGTAGAACGTCGCACGGAACGCCTTCGTGCGATCCTCGTCCCGGACGTGGCGACCGTCGTCCACGCGGCGCCCCCCTTCGGCAAGGGACCGGCGCATGGCCCGCGCGGGTGAGGTCAGGATCGCGCCGCCACGAGCGCGTCGGGCAGGGCGGCGCCCAAAGCCTCCATGTCGGCCTGCGTCCCGCAGGAGATGCGG
This sequence comes from uncultured Jannaschia sp., assembly GCF_947494025.1. GTDB lineage: Bacteria > Pseudomonadota > Alphaproteobacteria > Rhodobacterales > Rhodobacteraceae > Jannaschia. The sequence goes on along the minus strand of NZ_CANLTQ010000001.1, from coordinate 123,446 downwards.
ATGCAGCGATCGAGCGGCGCGACGCCCGGCATCCGCACGAAGACCCCGCGCTCGAGCAGGCCGGAAAGCACCCGGCGCGCGAAATCGCCGTCGTGCCCGCAATCGACCGCGACGAAGTTCGTCCCCGAGGGCAGCGGCACGAGCCCGTTCGCGTGGGCGATGGCGGCGATCGCGTCGCGCGATTGCAGCGCCCGCGCGCGCACCTCCATGAGCCAGTCCGGATCGCCGAGCGCCGCCAGCGCGCCGGCCTGTGCCACGCGGTTCAGGCCGAAATGGTTGCGCACCTTCTCGAAGGCGCGGATCAGATCGGGATGACCGATGGCGTAGCCGACGCGCAGCCCGGCCATGCCATGCGCCTTGGAGAAGGTGCGCATCCGGATCACGCGAACATCGCCGGGGTCGAGCGGCGGGATCGCCTCGGGCAGGGCGAACTCGGCATAGGCCTCGTCGAGGCAGAGCAGCGTCTCTTCCGGCAACGCGTCGATCAGCGCCGCGATCCGGGTCGCGTCGTGCCAGCTTCCCATCGGGTTGTCGGGGTTGGCGAGGTACACGAGCTTCGCGCCGACCTCCCTCGCCTTCGCCGCGAGCGCCTCCGGATCCTCGTGGTCGTCGCGATAGGGAACGGGGTGGAGCGTGCCGCCGAAGCCCACGACGTGGTAGTTGAAGGTCGGATAGGCGCCCGCCGAGGTCACGACCGCGTCGCCCGGCGCGACCAGCAGGCGGACGAGATAGCCCAGCAGGCCGTCGATCCCCTCGCCCGCGACCACGCTCTCGACAGCCACGCCATGATGCGCGGCGATGGCTTCGCGCAGCTCCCACGCCTCGGGATCGCCGTACATCCAGCCGTCCGCCGCCGCATTCCGCATCGCCTCGAGGGCGCGGGGGGAAGGGCCGAACACGCTTTCGTTAGCGCCGAGCCGGGCGGCGAAGGGGCCGCCGCGCGCGCGTTCCTGCGCCTCGGGCCCGACGAAGGGCACGGAGGCCGGCAGGCTTTCGGTGAGCGGGGTCAGTCTCATGCCAGTGCCTCGCTCCGGTCGACGAGGTGGAGAAGCGGCAGGCCGGCCTCGCCGCGGCGGACGTTCTCGGCGATCACGCGCGCGGCGGAGGCGGGCCGCGTGGCCGAGGCGATGTGCGGGGTCACAGTGACCTTCGGATGCGCCCAGAACGGATGATCCCGCGGCAGCGGCTCGGTCCGGAACGTGTCGAGCGTCGCGTGTCCGAGCCCGCCCTCCAGCGCGTCCAGAAGCGCGTCCTCCTCCACCAGCGCGCCGCGCCCCGGGTTGATCAGCACCGCGCCGGGCCGCATCAGCGCGAAGCGATCCGCGTTCATCAGCTCCTCGGTCGAACGGGTATGCGGCAGCAGCAGAACGACGATCTCGGCTGCACGGATCGCGATCTCGAGCCCATCGGCGCCATGCAGGGCCCGAACACCGTCGATGTCCTTGGCGCTTCGCGACCAGCCGGTCACGTCGAAGCCGACGCCGGAGAGCGCCCGCGCCGCCGCCGTACCGAGCACGCCGAGCCCCAGCACCGCGACGGACCGGTCATGCGCGAGCGGCGGAGCGCCGGGGGTCCATCTCCGGTCGGGGTTCACGATATGCGCGTCCATGCCCAGGTGGTGGCGTAGCACGTGGCCCGTCACCCATTCGACCATGCCCTGCGTCAGCCCTTGGTCCACCATCCGCGCAAGCGGCGCGGTGAGCGTCCGGTTGCCCTCGATCCCCTCGACGCCGGCCCAAAGGCTCAGACAACCTTTGAGGTTCACGTAGGGCGCGAAGTCGGAAAGCGCCGCCGCGGGGGACGGGCCGTAGACGATCCAGTCGATGCCGGCCGGATCGAAATCGTCCTCCGGCGCGACGATCCGGGCCGCGACTTCGGCCTCCGCGAGGGCTGCGGGCAGGTGCGCGCGGTAAGCGTCCCGAGTCTCGGGCTTCGCGGCGAAGAGGATACGGGTCGCGCCGCTCACGTCGCGAAGGCTCCCGCGAGGTCGCGCATGCCCTTGAACTCGATCGGGTTGCCGAACGGATCGAGCAGGAACATCGTCGCCTGCTCTCCCGGCTGCCCTTCGAAGCGCAGCGTCGGCGCGATCACGAAGTCCTGCCCCGCCGCCCGCAACCGGTCGGCCAGCACGCGCCACTGGTCCATCTGGAGCAGCACGCCCAGATGCGGCATCGGGACCATGTGATCGCCGACCTTTCCGGTGGGCTCGTGCGCGAAGGGCTTGCCCAGATGCAGGCTGACTTGGTGCCCGAAAAAGTCGAAATCGATCCAGGTTTCGGTCGAACGCCCCTCGGTGCAGCCCAGAAGGTCGCCGTAGAAGGCCCGGGCGGTGTCGAGGTCACCGACATTGTAGGCGAGGTGGAAGATGCTCATGGATGCGTCCTAGCAGTTGGGCTCAATCTCGGTTTCGGTACGGGGCGCGCGGCCCCCTTCGGCGCGTTGCGGCAGCGCTCCGTCCGGGCGACGTAACGCGCGGGCGGCAGTTCGGTCGCGGCGAAGCGGCGGGCCGCGTCCGACATGCGCGCGGAACCGGGATTGCCCCCGAGCGTCGTCGCGCCCGGCGGCCCGCCCACGGAGGGCCGGACACGGATATCGTGCGACGCGTCGATCCCCGCCATCTCCGAAGGGGGAAAGTCGGCGCGAATGTCGATCCGGTCCGTGCTTCGGGCATCCGCGATCCCGGCCACCGCGACGTCGGCCCGGTGCCGGGCGCCGATCAGGGCGCGGGTCGCGAAGAACACGTTCGTGCGGAAGCGCGGGACGAGAACGAGGAACGTGATCATCGGATCAATCCTCGCCGGAGGGGTCGCGCCAGCGATGCGCGACCGGATCCAGCCGGTCGAGCCCGGCGGTTCGCCCCGCGATTCCGGGGCCCGTGGGACGGGGACGTCCGGACGCGCTCCGGACGCGCTCCGCGACGCGCCGGACGGTCGCGCGGTCGTGACCGGCCCGGACGATCTCGCCCGGGGATTGCCCGCGCTCCCGCAGGCGCTCGAGGATGTCGTCGAGGACGGAATTAGACGGCAGCGCGTCCGTGCCCGCCGCCGTCGCCGCGTCCAGCAGGCAAGCGGGCACGACTTCGCCCGCGGGCCCGAGGAAGCCCTCGACATGATGCGCGTTCCGCCACCGGCAAAGCGCGGGAAGCTCGCTTCCGTAGAGGTCGGCTACCGGATCGTAGCCGCCCCCGATCCCGTCGCCCCCCGTCGCGAGATCCGACTTGCAGGCAGAACGCAGCAACAATGCCCCGGACGCTTCGGCCAACGAGGTCAGCAGCAGCTCGCCGCAACGGGACCGGACGTTCGCCCGAGCCGCGCCGGACGGGCGTTCTCCGAGAAGGCGTGCGACGATATCCGCCGCGGCTACGTCGCACGCGTCGGTGGAACACGTCTCGAACCGGCAACCCAGCCGCTCCACCACCGTGCGCGCGGTCTCCAGCGGGGCGGCGGGATCGCCTTCGCGCAGCAGCGTGACGCAGCGCAGGTTCGCGGGTCCGAGCGCGTCGGCGGCGACGGCCGCGACGAGGGCCGATGCCGGATCGCCCGAAAGTTCGAGCAAGGCCGTCGCGGTTCCGGCCCCGGCCATGCGCGCGCGCAGGCCCGCCACCATCGCGCGGTAATCGGCCTCCGGCCCCTCCGGCTGCGGCACGCGGGCGCCATCCCGCGCGCGCCACCCTTCGTCCGTCCGGTCGAAATCGACATGCACGATCGCCTCCGCGAAGGACGGCAGGTGATCGGCGAGCCGGCCGCCCGGGTTCAGCGCGAAGCTCGCGCCGTCGAAGACGAGGTCGTCCGCGCCGCCGACGAGGTTCAGCCAGACGAGCGGCAGGCCGGTCTCGACCACGCGCGCGACGGCGTGGCTCCAGCGAGCGTCCTGTCCCCCGCGGGCGTAGGGGGCGGCGTTCGGAACGACGAGGATCTCCGCCCCCGTCTCGGCCAGCGTCTCGGCGACGTCCTCGAACCGGGCATCTTCGGAAATCGGCGTGCCGAGCCGGACCGGGCCGACCCGGTAGGGGCCGGACACGTCGCCCGCGCCGAAATCGCGCGTCTCGTCGAGGCCGCCCTCGCGGGTGCGGTGATGCTTGCGGATCTCGGCCACGATCCGGCCGCGTTCGGCCACGACCCAGGCGTTGAAGGGCAACTCCGCGCCGTCGGGCCAGGAGGGCACGCCGATGCCGATGGCGGGACCGTCGGCGCAGGCGGCGATCAATTCGTCGAGGACGCGCCGGGCATGGGCGACGAAGGCGGGCCGCCGCGCGAGGCCCCGCGGCGGCCCGCCGGCAAGGAACATCTCGGGCAGGATCACCATGTCCGCGCCCGCCTCGCGCGCCGCCGCCCAAGCCGCGCGGGCCTTCGCGGCATTGCCGTGGAGGTCGCCCGGCGTCGCGTCGAGCTGCGCCATCGTCAGGCGGAAGGTGTCGGACATCGCAAGCTCCGGAGCCTCACGCGGCGGGACGGCCTCGACCTAGCGCGCCTCGCGACGGGGTGAAAGCGCCGATCGCGCGCGGGCCGGATCGCCCGTTGCCGTTTGCGCCCGCTTTGCCTAGCTTCGCCCGCGAACGGCCGGAGGAAACGAGCGACATGAGACGGGTGATCGGGGCGGCGCTTCTGGCGATGATCGCGGGCGCGGCGCACGCGCAGGACGTCATCACCAAGCAATACGACGGCGGCGGCGTCTACGAGGGGACGTTCCTGAACGGCAAGCAGCACGGGACCGGGACCTACACGCTGCCCTCGGGCTATACCTATACGGGCGAATGGGTCGAGGGCGAGATCCGCGGTCAGGGCCGCGCCACCTTCGCCGACGGCTCGGTCTACGAAGGCGGCTTCGCCGCGGGGGAGCCGCATGGCGAGGGCACGATCACCTTCGCCGACGGCGCGACCTATACCGGCGAATGGGTCGAGGGCCGCATCGAGGGGCGGGGCGTGGCCGAATACGCCAACGGAAGCACCTATTCCGGCGGGTTCCGCAACGCCGTCCACGACGGGGAGGGCACGCTCGAGGCGGAGAACGGCTACCGTTACGTGGGCGGCTGGTCGAACGGTCTGAAGGACGGGCGGGGACAGATCACCTATCCCGACGGCTCCACCTACGAGGGCAGCATGTCGGGGGGCGTCCGCGCCGGCACGGGAACGCTGACGACGCCCGACGGGCTCATCTACGAGGGGGAATGGGCGGACGGCCAGATCAACGGCACCGGCACGCTTACGCAGGCCAACGGCGACATCTACGAGGGCGAGCTCGCGGACGGCCGGCGCGAGGGGCAGGGCACGGTGACCTACGCGGACGGCTCCGTCTACGAAGGTGGCTTCGCCGACGATCGCCGCGACGGGCGGGGCACCTTCACCGGCACCGACGGCTACCTCTATGAGGGGGAATGGTCCGAGGGCCGGATCGAGGGCGAGGGCACGGTGACCTATCCCGATGGCTCGGTCTATGTCGGGCAGTTCGCCAACGATCTCGCCAACGGGGAAGGCAAGATCACCTATGCCGACGGCGCGACCTACGAGGGCGAATGGTCCGACGGCGTGATCGAGGGCGAGGGGCGCGCGGTCTACCCGAACGGCCTCGTCTACGCGGGCGGCTTCGTCGACGCGCAGAACCACGGCTATGGCGTCATGACCTCCGGGGACGGCTACCGCTACGAAGGCGAATGGGCCGACGGGCTGCGCCACGGGCGGGGACGGGCGAGCTATGCCGACGGCACGATCTACGAGGGCGGCTTCGTGCAGGGCCAGCGCGAGGGCGAGGGCGTCATCACCATGCCCGACGGCTTCACCTACGAGGGCGAATGGGCGAACGGCGAGATCGAGGGGCAGGGCGTCGCGACCTATGCCAACGGTGACGTCTACGAAGGGTCCTTCGTCGCCGGCCGGCGCGAGGGGCCGGGCACGATGCGCTACGCGACCGGACAGGTGGAAGAAGGCGACTGGGAGAGCGGCGCATTGAGCGAGGGCGGCCAGGGTTCGGACGCCGGCACGGCCCCGGCCGCGCCGGCGGAGGCCGGAACGGCGGAACCGGACCCCGAGGCGGGGGCCGCCGTAGTCCCGCCGGGCACCGGTTCCGGGGATGGCGAGGTGGATGCGGAGACGCCGGCGAACGGCGGATGACCGGGTCGTGATCCCGTGATCCGCGGGACACGTCGGCTGTCTCGAGGTCACCCCGGATCGCGCCCCGATTTCGTCCCGTTCGGCGGCATGCCGGACAGGCCCTGTCCTCGACAAAACCGCCCCGGCCTTCCGCCGTGTCCTTCCGCCTTTGCATCGGGCGCGCGCCCGATGATATTTCCGGATCGCCTCGGCGGGCGAAGGTTGTCTCCCGCGGCATCTCGACGTCGCTCCTTGTGTCGACCGGCAAACGAGGTCACGTCCGCTGAAAGCGCCGGACGACCAAGCAGGTTCTGCCCGGCCCTGCGGTCGGGCGGGACGACCGGAAGACGTGGATCGGGTCTATTGCGCGGCGTCTCAGACCCGCTCGCCCGCGTCGAGCTTCGCGAGGATTTCCGCCGCCTCCGCGAGCACGTTCGCCCGATGGTCTTCGTCCATTCGATCCCAGGCAGCGTAGATCCGGCGCATCCGCGTGTTCGGCTGGAACCGGTCGCGGTGCCGGTCGAGGAAGTGCCAGTAGAGCAGGTTGAAGGGGCAGGCGCCCTCGCCGGATTTCGTCGTCACCGAATAGCTGCAATGGCGACAGTAATCCGACATCCGATTGATGTAGTTGCCGCCGGAGACGTAGGGCTTGGAAGCGACCACCCCTCCGTCGGCGAACTGGCTCATCCCGATGACGTTCGGACTTTCAACCCATTCGTAGGCGTCCGCGTATACGATCAGGTACCATTCGTGGACCTGATGCGGATCAAGCCCGGCGAGGAGCGCGAAGTTTCCCGTCACCATCAGGCGCTGGATGTGGTGGGCGTAGGCCTCCCGCATCGTGGCGGAGACGCATTCCGCGATGCAGGCCATATCGGTCTCGGCCGACCAGTAGAAGTCCGGCAGGTCGCGGTTGTGGCCGAGCGCGTTGCGCGACGTGTAGTCCGGCCCCTGCAGGAAGTAGACGCCGCGGACGTATTCGCGCCAGCCGATGATCTGACGGATGAAGCCCTCGGCCGCGTTGATCGGCACGGCGCCGTCCTTCCAGGCCCGCTCTGCCGCCTCGCAGACCTCGCGCCAGCCAAGAAGCCCGGCATTCATGTAGACCGACAGGACCGCGTGGAACATGAAGGGGGCGCCCTTTACCATCGCGTCCTGATAGGCGCCGAATTCGGGAAGGGAACGCTCCACGAAATGGGCGAGCGCCCGACGCGCGCCGTCGGCGTCGGTGGCGAACCAGAAGTCGTCGAGGCTGCCGTAGCGGTTGCCGAACCGCGCCCGGACGAGCTCCGTCACCGCCTCCACGGTCGCGTCGGGCGCGAAGCGCAGGGGCTCGGGCGCGTCGAGCCCCGTCTTCGGCGGCCTGCGGTTGTCGTGGTCGTAGTTCCACCTGCCGCCCGCCGGATGGCCCCCCTCCATCATCAGTCCGGTGCGGCGGCGCATGTCGCGGTAGAACCACTCCATCCGCAACTCGCGGCGGCCATCGGCCCAAGTCTCGAACTCGGCGTGGGAGCATAGGAACCGGTCGTCGGGAAACAGGTGGACCGGGATCGGCCCATCCTCCAGCGCGGAAATCAGACGGAACTCCCCCGGCTCCGTTCCGATCGCCTCCGACGCGCCGGTGGCCTCGGCCGCGCGCAGGAGCTCGCCCGAAATGGATTGCGTGTTTTCCGGGTCGTCGAGCGTGGTGTAGCGGACCTGCCAGCCCGCCTCGCGCAGATGCGCCGCGAACTTCCGCATGGCCGAGAACAGGAAGACGATCTTCCTGGGGTGGTGGGCGACGTAGTCCGTCTCCGCCTGCACCTCGGCCATCACCACCACGTCCCGGGCCGGATCGGCTTCCCGCAGGGCGGCGATGTCGTCGGACAGCTGGTCGCCGAGGATGAGGACGAGGCGCGGCTCCCTCACCATTCGACCGGGCGGCCCGCATAATCGAAGAAGCCCCCCGTCTGCTCCGGCGTAAGCGCGGTCAGGACGCGGACGAGGTTCGCCGCCGCCTCCGGGGCCGCGACCTTCGACGCGGCGTAGCCTTCGGTGAAGGGCGTGTCGACCGTGCCGGGGTGCAGGGCCACGACGACCGCCCGCTTGCGCTTGCGCCCGATCTCGATGGCCGCGCCGTGGACGATCTGGTTCGCGGCGGCCTTGGCGGCGCGGTAGCTGTACCAGCCGCCCATCCGGTTGTCGCCGATCGAGCCCACCCGCGCGGTCAGCACGCCGACCCGCGCCGTCTCGGAAAGCTTCGGCGCGATGTGGCGCAGGATCAGCGCGGGACCGATGGCGTTGACCGCGAAGGTTTGCGCCATCGCCGCCGCCTCGACCGCGTCCAGCGACTTCTCGGGCGTGTGGCCCTCGGGCGCGAGAAGGCCTGTGGCGACGAAGACGATTTCGACGGGCCGGTCGAGGCGGCCCACGAGGTAGGCGACGGAGGTCTCGTCGGTCACGTCGAGCCCGTCGTGACGGCGGCTCAGCCGCGTGACGTCGTAGCGTTCGGCGAGATGGTCGGCGAGCGCCGCGCCGATCCCGCCGGACGCTCCGAAAACAATGGCGTGTTCCATGTGGCCCATATTACGGGGCGGCCCGGTGCGGTCCAGTGGGCGCGCCGTGCCGTCGCGTCGCACCCCGCCCATCCGGGTGCGTCCCGCAAAAAGGCCTTCACATCATCTCTGATCCGACTATCCTGTTGCCCATGACGACGATCCTTCCAACGGACCTTCTTCTTAGCCGCTCCTGAGCGTGCCATCCGGCGCGACCGCTCGGGAGTGAGGCAGCGCCGAAGAAGACCACCGAACAAAGGATCAGAGCCATGACCAATCCCGAGCTGAACCACGACGCCAGCCGCGTCATCATCTTCGACACGACACTGCGCGACGGCGAGCAGTCGCCCGGTGCGACGATGACCCACGAGGAGAAGCTGGAGATCGCCGCCATGCTCGACGAGATGGGCGTCGACGTGATCGAGGCGGGCTTCCCCATCGCCTCCGAGGGCGACTTCGCCGCCGTCTCCGAGATCGCGAAGGCCGCGAAATCCGCCACGATCTGCGGGTTGGCGCGCGCGAACCTCAGGGATATCGATCGCTGCTGGGAAGCGGTGCGCCACGCGGCGTCGCCGCGAATCCACACCTTCATCGGCACCTCGCCGCTCCACCGTGCCATCCCGAACCTGACACAGGACGAGATGGCCGAGCGCATCCACGAGACGGTGACGCATGCCCGCAACCTCTGCGACAACGTGCAATGGTCGCCGATGGACGCGACGCGGACGGAGTGGGACTACCTCGCCCGCGTGGTGGAGATCGCGATCCGCGCCGGTGCGACCACGATCAACGTCCCCGACACGGTGGGCTACACCGCCCCCAACGAGAGCGCGGAGCTGATCCGCCGCCTGATCGCGGAGGTGCCGGGGGCGGAGGACGTGATCTTCGCCACGCATTGCCACAACGACCTCGGCATGGCGACGGCCAACAGTCTTGCGGCGGTCGAGGGCGGGGCACGTCAGATCGAGTGCACGATCAACGGTCTGGGCGAACGGGCGGGCAACACCGCGCTGGAAGAGGTCGTGATGGCGATGAAGGTCCGCCACGACATCATCCCCTTCACCACCGGCATCGACGCGACGAAGCTGATGACGATTTCGCGGCGCGTGGCCTCCGTCTCGGGCTTCCCGGTGCAGTTCAACAAGGCGATCGTCGGCAAGAACGCCTTCGCCCACGAGAGCGGCATCCATCAGGACGGGATGCTGAAGAACGCGGAGACCTTCGAGATCATGCGCCCCGAGGATGTGGGCTTGACCGCGACCTCGCTGGTTCTGGGCAAACATTCGGGCCGCGCGGCGCTGCGCGCAAAGCTCAAGGAATTGGGCTACGAGTTGGCCGACAATCAGCTGGCGGACGTGTTCGTGCGGTTCAAGGCGCTCGCCGACCGCAAGAAGGAGGTCTACGACGAGGATCTCGTCGCGCTGATGCAGGTCGAGGAGCGGCAGGCGGAGGACCGCATCCGGGTCGAGCACCTGCGTGTCGTCTGCGGGACCGAGGGCCCGCAGGAGGCGTCGCTGCGCCTGAGCATCGACGGCAGCCCGCAGGAGGCGCAGGCCACGGGCGACGGTCCGGTGGACGCGGCCTTCAACGCGGTGAAGATGCTGGTCACGCACCGGGCCAAGCTGCAACTCTACCAGGTCTCCGCCGTGACGGAAGGGACGGACGCGCAGGCCACCGTGACCGTGCGGCTGGAGGAGGACGGTCGCATCGTCACCGGCCAGTCGGCCGACACCGACACCGTGGTCGCCAGCGTGCGCGCCTATGTGAACGCATTGAACCGCCTGCTGATGCGGCGCGAGAAGGGCGGCCCCGACGGCCGCGAGATCAGCTACAAGGACGTCGGCTGACGCGCCAGCGGCACGGGGAACGGCACGATCGAGCCTTTGGCGTGACGCGATAGGGGTCGGGATTCGGTTCGGAACCTGCCCTACGTGGGGCGGGGCGGAACAGTTACTGTTTGCGCCCCAAACCGCCCGACCTTCGGTGTTTGGTGCGACCCGGGCGCGCGCTGCGACTTTGCGATGCCGCATTGACGCGGTGGCAGGCGAACCCGGCCGCCCCCGCCGGTCCGCCGTCTGCATGGCCCCACTGGACCCGCCCCCCCGGATGCCGCTAAACGCCACCGAACCCCCCGATCGGCGCACAAGGGGGACGGGACCGTTTGGGGGATTGGCATGAACATTTTCGGTAGCTTCTTCTCGTCGGACATGGCCATCGACCTCGGGACGGCGAACACGCTTATCTACGTGAAGGGCAAGGGGATCGTGCTGAACGAGCCCTCGGTCGTGGCTTACCACACCAAGAATGGCCGGAAGGAAGTTCTGGCCGTGGGCGAGGATGCGAAGCTCATGCTCGGCCGCACGCCCGGTTCGATCGAGGCGATCCGGCCCATGCGCGAGGGGGTCATCGCGGATTTCGACACCGCCGAGGAGATGATCAAGCACTTCATCCGCAAGGTTCACAGACGCTCCACCTTCACCAAGCCGAAGATCATCGTCTGCGTCCCTCATGGCGCGACCCCGGTGGAGAAGCGCGCGATCCGCCAGTCCGTGCTGGGCGCCGGCGCGCGCAAGGCCGGGCTGATCGCGGAGCCCATCGCGGCGGCCATCGGCGCGGGAATGCCGATCACCGATCCGACCGGCTCCATGGTGGTCGATATCGGCGGCGGCACGACCGAGGTGGCGGTGCTGAGCCTCGCCGACATTGTCTATGCCCGCTCCGTGCGGGTGGGCGGCGACCGGATGGACGAGGCGCTGATCTCGTACCTGAAGCGACATCAGAACCTGCTGATCGGGGAGGCCACGGCCGAACGGATCAAGAAGGAGATCGGCACCGCCCGGATGCCCGAGGACGGGCGCGGCCTCACGATGCAGATCCGCGGTCGCGACCTTCTGAACGGCGTGCCGAAGGAGACCGAGATCTCTCAGGCGCAGGTGGCCGAGGCCCTGTCCGAACCGGTGCAGCAGATCGTCGAATCGGTGATGACCGCGCTCGAGTCCACGCCGCCGGACCTCGCCGCGGACATCGTCGACCGCGGCGTCATGCTGACCGGCGGCGGCGCGCTTCTGGGCGATCTCGACCTTGCGCTCCGGGAGCAGACGGGGCTGTCGATCTCGGTGGCCGACGAAAGCCTGAACTGCGTGGCCCTCGGGACCGGAAAGGCCCTCGAATACGAGCGCCAGCTGAACCACGTCATCGACTACGAGAGCTGAGAGCCGGATGGCGCGCGGGCGCAGCGAGGATATCTACACCCGGCCCCTGCGGCGATTGTTCGTCACGATCGCCTGCGTCCTGCTCGTCCTGCTCGTCCTGCTCTGGCGGATCGACAATCCGCGGGCCGAGGGCATCCGCGCGGCGATCGTGGACCGGGTCGTGCCCAACATGGAATGGGCGCTTGTCCCCGTCACCTGGGCCGGACGGCTGATCGAGGATTTCGAGGGCTACGCCCGCGTCTACGAGCAGAACCGCGATCTTCGGCGCGAGCTGCAGCAGATGAAGTCCTGGCGCGAGGCGGCGATCCAGCTCGAACAGGAGAACGCCCGTCTCCTCGACCTCAACAAGGTGCGCCTGTCGCCGGAGCTGACCTACGTAACGGGTGTGGTGCTGACCGATTCCGGCTCGCCGTTCCGGCGCTCGGTCCTGCTCAACATCGGCGCGGAGGACGGTATCCGCGACGGGTGGGCAGCGATGGACGGTCTGGGCCTCGTCGGCCGGATCTCGGGGGTGGGACCGCGTACGTCGCGCGTGCTTCTGCTCACCGACGGCAACAGCCGCATTCCGGTGACGATCGAGCCGGCCGGCAAGCGGGCCATTCTCGCAGGCGACACGACGTCGGCCCCGGCGCTCGACTTCGTGGAGAACCCCGAGGACGTGCGTGCCGGCGACCGGATCGTGACCTCCGGCGACGGCGGCGTGTTTCCGCCCGACCTCGCCGTCGGGCAGGTGGTGCGCGGCACCGACGGACGGCTGCGCGTGCGGCTCGCCGCGGACACGTCGCGACTCGAGTTCCTGCGCGTGCTCCGGACCCGCGAGGCGCCGCGGATCGACGCGTCCGGCACGATCCTCGTCCCCGCACCCGGTCCCGTTCAGGGACCGCCGGCGCCGGCAAGCGGCGGCTAAGACATGGCGACGCGCTCGGTCTGGGCATTCCGGCTCCTCTTCGTCGCGCTGTCCGCCGGCATCCTGTTCTTCGCGCTGGTGCCCTTCGGGGTCGGCGAACGGGCCTGGCCCGGACCGGAGCTGATGGTTTGCCTGACCGTGGCCTGGGTGCTGCGACGGCCCGACTACGTTCCCGTGTGGCTGCTTCTGCCGTTGCTGCTTCTGGACGATGCCTTGCTGCTGCGGCCGCTGGGCCTGTGGACCCTGCTCGTGTTCCTGCTGTCGGAATACCTGCGTCGCCGCGTGGACCATGCCGAAGCGCTGCCGTTTCTGTCCGAGCTCTTTCTCGTGGCCGGCGGTATCGTGGCGGTGTTCGTGGCCAACCACGTCGCTCTCGTTCTGCTTCTTGTCGAAACCCCGCCCGCCCACGGGCAGGCCTTGCACGCATTGGCGACGATTGCGTTCTACCCCGTCGTCGCACTAGGCTCACAGCTGCTTGGCGTTCGCCGGCTCGCCCCCGGCGAACTGGACAGCCTCGGAAGCCGCGCTTGACCGGCCCCCGTCCGATGCACCCGGAGATCTCGAACATGAAGCGCAACGCTCAGGACATGACTCTTTCGGCCCGTCGCATCTCGCGGCGGGCGCTCATCGCGGGCGGTGGGCAGCTCGCCTTCGGCGCGCTGCTCTTCGCACGGATGCGGCACCTGCAGGTGGATCAGGCCGACGAGTTCCTGCTTCTGGCCGAGGAGAACCGGATCAAGGTCCGTCTGATCGCACCGGCGCGCGGCGTCATCTACGACCGCAACGGCGTGCCTCTTGCCAGCAACGAGCAGATCTACCGCGTCAGCATGATCCGCGAGGACGCGGACGACGTGCCCGCGGTGATCGGTCACTTGCGCAGCCTCGTACGGCTCGACGAGGAGGAGTTGCAGCGCGCCCTGCGCGAGATGGACCGCCGTCCGCATCAGGCGGTGACACTGGCCGATCGCCTGTCCTGGGAGGAGCTATCGGCGATCGCGGTCAATGTCCCCGCGCTGCCCGGCATCACGCCGGAGGTCGGCCTGAGCCGCGCCTATCCGCTCGGGCAGGACTACGCCCATGTGATCGGCTATGTCGGCCGCGTCTCCGAGCGTGACATCGCGGAGGCCGAGGAGGTCGACCCCCTGCTGCAGACGCCGCAGTTCCAGATCGGCAAGATCGGCACCGAGCGACAGCTCGAGGACGTGCTGCGCGGCCGCGCCGGCGCCCGCCGGGTGGAGCAGAACGCCGCTGGCCGCATCATGCGCGAGCTCGACCGGACCGAGAGCGGCAAGGGCGCGGACGTGCAGCTCACCCTCGACGCGGGCCTGCAGAACTTCACCCAGGCGCGGCTCGGGCAGGAAAGCGCGTCGGCCGTGGTCATGGACGTGCGCAACGGCGACATCCTCGCCGCGGTCAGTAGCCCGAGCTACGATCCGAACCTCTTCGTCGAGGGGATCAGCGTTCCCGACTACGCCCGGCTGCGCGACAACGACCACCGGCCGCTGCACAACAAGATCGTGCAAGGCCTTTATCCGCCGGGTTCCACCTTCAAGCTCGTCACGCTGCTCGCCGCGCTCGAGGCAGGAGAGATCGGGACGAACGAGACCGTCTATTGCGGCGGCTACACGACGATCTCCAACCGCCGCTTCCACTGCTGGAAGCGCGGTGGCCACGGTCGCGTCGACATCGCGGGCTCGCTTCGCGAAAGCTGCGACGTCTTCTATTACGAGATGGCGCAACGGGCCGGCATCGACCGGATCGCGGCGATGGCGCGCAAGCTCGGCCTGGGCGTGCGCCACGATATTGAGATGAGTTCGGTGAGCGAGGGCCTGATCCCCGACCGCGCCTGGAAGCGGACGAATCGCGGCGAGGAATGGATGATCGGCGACAGCCTCAACGCTTCGATCGGGCAGGGTTTCGTGCTGGCCTCGCCATTGCAGCTTGCGGTTATGACCGCGCGCGTCGCCAGCGGTCTCGACGTCTCGCCCCGCCTCGTGCGCACGATCGGCGGGGTGGCGCAGCCCTCCGGCGTGGCAGGACCGCTCGACCTGCCGCGAAGCTGGCTCGACGGCGCGCGGAACGGGATGTACGAGGTGGTCAACGCGTCCGGCGGGACGGCGGGGCGGTCGAGGTTCGATCTGGACGGCATCAAGTGGGCGGGCAAGACCGGCACCAGCCAGGTCCGCAACATTACCGCCGCCGAGCGGGCGCGCGGCGTGTCCCGCAACGAGGACCTCCCGTGGGAGCGGCGCGACCACGCGCTCTTCGTGGGCTACGCGCCCTACGACGACCCGCAATACGCGGTCTCCGTCGTGGTGGAGCATGGCGGCGGGGGCTCCGCCGTGGCGGCGCCCGCGGCGCGCGACATCATGCTCTACGCGCTGTCGGGCGGCGTGCCCCCGCTCGACGCCTATCCCGACAGCCAGCGTGGCGAGATCGAGGAACGCCTCTCGACGCTAGACCTGGATCCAAGCGTGGCGCGGAGCGGCGGAACCACCAAGGCATGAGCTACCTAGAATACAACGTCGCGCGCACGCCGGCGGGGCTGCGGAAGGTGCTGGCGATGCACTGGGCACTGGTCCTGCTCATCTGCGCCGTAGCCGCGATCGGCTTTCTGGTGCTCTATTCCGTCGCCGGAGGTGACTGGCGGTGGGTTGCGCCGCAGATGCAGCGTTTCCTGCTGGGCCTCGCGGTCATGTTCACCGTGGGCATGATACCGATCTGGTTTTGGCGCAACGTCTCCGCATTGTTCTACGCGCTGACGCTCGTGCTTCTGGTGGCGGTGGAGCTGATTGGGTCGACGGGTGGCGGTGCGCAGCGCTGGATCGAGTTGGGTTTCATGCGCCTGCAGCCGTCGGAGCTGATGAAGGTCACGCTCGTGATGATGCTCGCGGCCTATTACGACTGGCTTCCGGCGACGAAGGTCAGCCGACCCCAATGGGTCGTCGTGCCGCTCGTTATCATCCTGCTCCCGACCCTCCTCGTCCTGAAGCAGCCCGACCTCGGGACCTCGATCCTGCTCATCGCGGGGGGCGGGGCGGTGATGTTCCTCGCCGGGGTCCACTGGGCCTATTTCGCGACCGTGATCGCGGCCGGTGCAGGTTTGGTGACGGCGGTGCTGCAGTCGCGGGGCACGCCGTGGCAGCTCATCAAGGATTACCAGTTCCGCCGGATCGACACGTTTCTCGACCCCGACAGCGACCCGCTCGGTGCGGGCTACCACATCACCCAGTCCAAGATCGCCCTCGGCTCGGGCGGTTGGACGGGCAAGGGCTACCTGCAGGGCACGCAGGCGCGGCTGAATTTTTTGCCCGAGAAGCACACCGACTTCATCTTCACCACGCTGGCAGAGGAATTCGGCCTGATCGGGGGCATCTCGCTCCTTACGCTGTACCTGCTGATCGTGGCCTTCTGCATCGTCTCGGCGCTCCGGATGAAGGACCGGTTCTCGGCACTGGTCACGCTCGGAATCGCCGTCGCGTTCTTCCTGTTCTTCGCGGTCAACATGTCGATGGTGATGGGCATGGCGCCGGTCGTCGGCGTGCCGCTTCCGCTGGTCAGCTACGGCGGATCGGCGATGCTCGTCCTGATGCTGGCGTTCGGCCTCGTGCAAAGCGCCCATGTCCACCGGCCGCGCGCCCAGGGAGAGGGGCGGATCCTGCGACGCTGACACCTTGCTACGGCCGGATGCCGTCGCTTCCACCGGGGCGAAGGGAGGCGCGAAGGCCGGACACGATCGGGAGGCCGGACACCATGCAGGTCGAATCGCTCGAACGGCGGGACGGGACGCCGAGGCTGGCGGAGCGCCACGAGCCCCTGCTGGCGTGAATTACGACATCCCTGCCGGAACCCGGTCCCTGATCGGGCCGGCGTCGCAAACGAAAAAAGGGCCACCCCGAGGGGTGGCCCTTGCAGCTACGTCACGTCCGCCGCGTCACTCGCGGTTGCCCATGAATTGCAGCAGGAACATGAACATGTTGATGAAGTCGAGATACAGGCTCAGCGCACCCATGATCGCCGACTTGCCGAGCCATTCGCTGTCGCCGTGCTGCGCGTGGGCGATGTACTCGGTCTTGATCCGCTGCGTGTCGTAGGCGGTCAGACCCGCGAAGATCAGCACGCCGATGAACGGGATCGCCATCGCCAGTCCCTCGGACTGGATGAAGATGTTGAGGATCATCGCCGCGATCAGGCCGACCAGTCCCATCAGCAGGAACGTGCCCATTCCGCTGAGGTCCTTGTTGGTCACGTAGCCCCACAGCGACAGGCTCGCGAAGGCGATCGAGGTCACGAGGAAGGTCTGCGCGATCGACGTGCCGGTGAAGACGAGGAAGATCGAGCTGATCGACACGCCCATCACGGCGGCGAAGGCGTAAAACACCAACTGCGCGGTGGCGGCCGACATCCGGTTGATCCCGGCGGAGAACCCGAACACGAAGGCGAGCGGGGCGAACATAACGACCCATTTCAGCGGCGATGCGTAGAGAGCCGCACCGATACTCGTCAGGTAATTGTCCGCGCCGATCTGCCCGACCGCTTGCGCCGGATCAGACGTCACGGCCAGCCCCGAGATCGCCCAGGCGGCGGCGAAGGTGATCAGCATGCCTACGGACATCGTGCCGTAGACCTTGTTCATGTGGGCGCGGAGGCCCTGATCTATTTCCGCGGTGCGGGCTCCGGCGATCCGGCCGGTCCGCAGGGCGTCGAGTTGTGCCATCTGGCTCCTCCGAGTGACGTGTTCTGCATTGAGGTTCTCCCCGGAACCTCTTGCTGTCGAATATCGGGATCGGCGCCGTGTTTTTCAAGCGCTCATGCGCGGTCGGGGACCGGCCCCGTTAACGGTCTGGTCCGGGTCGGGACCGGGCGAACCAGGGCAGGGTCGTGGACGGTCCGACGCCGGGCTTTGGGGCGGACGGCATCGATGCCATGCGAGATGCGCAGACGTTTGGCGATTTCGACGCATGACCTGCGGCAGATGCGCTCCAGGGTTTCTTTCCGTTAACCCGTTTCGTTATGAAGCGATCGTCGGCGCTGACTCCGTGCCGGCATGATCAGAGCGGCAAGACCCCGACGGGCATGACGTCGCTGGCCGGGCAGGAGAAGACATGAAGCATCCCGTCGACCTCTATGTAGGTCAACGTATCCGACAACGCCGTTGGAAGACGAACATGACGCAGCAGCAACTGGCCGAAACGGTCGGAATCCGCTTTCAGCAGATCCAGAAATACGAGACCGGAACGAACCGCGTCTCCGCCTCGCGCCTGTGGGATATCGCCGCCGCGATGGGGGTGCCGGTGGCCTACTTCTTCGAAGGGTTCGAGGAGCGGGCGGCAAACGACAAGGGGCCGGACCAGGGGCGGGCGGCGGCGGAGTGACCCGGGCCGCGGAATCCCCCGGTGCGCCTTGACCGGTCGGCCGCCGGATGCCACGCCCCGGACCATGAGCCTTGCCTCCGACATTCCCGCGATCCGCCGCGTCGGCCACGCCCTCGCCGATGCGGCGCGCGCAACGACGTTGCGCCACTTCCGACAGCCGATCGACGTGGAGAGCAAGGGTGCGGCCTTCGACCCCGTGACCGTCGCCGACCGGGAGGCCGAGGCCGCGATGCGCGACCTGCTCGCGAAGCTTCGCCCCGAGGATGCGATCCTGGGCGAGGAGTCGGGAGCCAAGCCGGGGACAAGCGGGTTGACCTGGGTTCTCGATCCAATCGACGGGACGCGCGGCTTCATCAGCGGCACACCGACCTGGGGTGTGCTGGTCGGGCTGATGGACGCGAAGGGCCCGATCTACGGCATCGTCGATCAGCCCTTCACCGGCGAGCGGTTCGAGGGCAGCGCAGAGGGCGCCGTCTGGACGCGGGCGGAGGCACGGCGCGATTTGCGGGTGCGCAGGACGGAAACCATCGAGGCGGCGACGATCCTCACCACCTTTCCCGAGATCGGCACGCCGGAGGAGGGCGCGGCGTTCCGCAGGGTCGCGGCGCGGTGCCGGCTCGTGCGCTACGGAATGGATTGCTACGCCTACGCGCTTCTCGCCGCGGGCCATGTGGACCTCGTGATCGAGGCGGGGCTGCACCCCTACGACGTCGTGGCGCCCATCGCCCTGATCGAGGCGGCGGGCGGCATCGTTACGGACTGGACGGGCGCCCCGGCGCATGGCGGGGGCCGCGTTCTGGCCGCAGCGACCCCGGAGCTGCACGGAGCCGCGATGCGCCTGCTCGATGGCTGAGACGCTGATCCGCGGCGGCGTGATCGTAGCAATCGGAACCGGGCTCGCGACCCCGGTCGAGATGTTGATGGCCGCGGGCTGCCTTGTCGCCACGGACCTCGTGAACACGCGTCGCCATCCGTGCCGAACGCTGACCCGCGAGGTTCCGGCCGGGTAGGACGCGCCGCACTTCGGCGGGCTTCGCGCGCTCTATCCGACGATCCGGCCTAGGCGCGGTTCACGCCGGAGCACATGCACCTCGCCACGCAGCTCGGGTTGGCGGAACTGGCGTTGTCGGGGTGCGACACCTCCTCGGACACCCTTCGTCTCCATCCGAACGGCAGCCGGCTCGGCGACACGACGCAGTGATGGAAGGGGGCGCGGCGATCCTCAACGATCGCATCCGCGTCGTCGATGCGTTCCACGATCCGCGCCCGGCTGCGTGTGTCGCGTGGGTCTCGCCCCTTGCTCGCTCTTCCCGGTCAGCCGGGAGATCATGTGCGACCCGGCGTTGATGACGCGGGACAAGGGCGTGCGGCTGCACACCCATCTGACGGAGAACGACGAAGACCTGCGTTACTTGCTCGAGACGTTCGGCTGCCGGCCGGGACCATACGCCGGAAATCCCGGCTGGACCGGCGCGGATGTCTGGCACGCGCATTGCGTCAGGCTCGACGGTGGACGGGATCGACCTCTTCGCCCGGACGCGCACGGGGGGTGGCGCGTCGCCCGCGTTCGAACTGCCGGCCCGGCACCGGCATCGCGCTGGCTGGGATTGCGCCGCGCTTCTCCTTGCCGGGCGCTGCCAGGTGGGCGTCCTCTTCGTGGCGGGGCGGCAGGGAATGCGCGACGGGACGCTCACGACGCTGGACCTGCCGCGGCGGGTCGAACGGGCGGTAGCGGAGCTGAGGACCTAGATCGGCGGCCCGGACGGGGTGCGGTCGCCGATCTCCTCGCGGAAGTGCCGCCGGCAAAGGCTGACATAGCGATCATTGCCGCCCACCTCGACCTGAGCGCCTTCCGTTAGGGCACGTCCCTCCGCGTCGCGGCGGACCACCATGGTCGCCTTGCGCCCACAATGGCAGATCGTTCGGACCTCCCGCAGCTCGTCGGCCAGCGCCAGCAGCGTGGCCGAGCCGGGGAACAGCTCGCCTCGGAAGTCGACGCGCAGACCGTAGGCCATCACCGGAACGCCGAGATCGTCCACCGCCCGGGCAAGCTGCCAGACCTGGTCGCGCGACAGCCACTGCACCTCGTCCACCAGGACGCAGCCGCAGGGGCCGGCCGCAAGCCGCGCGGCGATCATGGCGAAGAGATCGGTCTTGACGTCCCACGTCTCCGCCGGCGCCTCGATCCCGATCCGGCTGGCGATCCGCCCCGTTCCCGCGCGATCGTCGAACCGCGCCGTCAACAGGAAGGTCTCCATCCCGCGCTCGTTGTAATTGTAGGCGGCCTGCAGGAGCAGCGTGCTCTTGCCCGCGTTCATCGTCGAATAATGGAAGTAGAGCTTCGCCATGTCCGCCGTCCTGCCGCCGCCGGTCTCGTGGCGCAAGACACCGCGCCGTGCTTTCGTCGGGCGCGGCGAAGGATGGGGCATTCGGCCGGCCTGTCTCGCAACGGTCACGTCCCGGGCAGCGCCTGGTCGTTTCTCTCAACGCGCAAGGAGCACGCGACGCGGTTCATACCGGTCAAAGTCGCTGCGGACGCCGTAGCGCTGCGGCGTAATCTATCGGAGCCGAACAAGCATCTGATCGACGGGGCTCAGGCCGCGCGGGAGGCCGGCTGGGCCGGCGCGGGGCCGTCGCCGGCGATGCCGTGCAGCACGGCTGGGACATGCGCGGCCCCCGCGTCGAACGCTTCGCCGCCCCGAACCTCGATCAGCGGCGGGTGCGCCTCTTCGAACGGATCCCGCTTCGTCCGCGGCGAGGGCAGAGGCCGGCCGTCTCAGCCCGTCGGCCCGTTCGCCTTCGCCAGCTGCTTCTCCAGTTCGAATATGCGGAGGGCGTTCTGCATCTGGAGCTCGATCAGCATGTCGAGCATGCGGTCGCGCAGGGCGGCGCGGTCGGGGCCGGGTTTCAGGGGCGCGGAGTCGGGGTCGAGGTCGATGCCGTGCGTCTCCCGGAAATAGTCGAGCATTTCCGACTGGTTCGCCAGATGTGTGTCGACGGAGGAATGGTCGAGGTGCCGCGCGACCATGTCGTCGATGCGGGGCGCCGAGAGGGGGCCGTGCGGCGTCACGGCGTCCTGGAAGGCCGCAGGTCCGTTGGCGGCCTCGAAGCGGCTGTTGAACCACGTCCGGAGCAGGATCTCGGCATCCTCGCTCGTGGAGTGGATGCGGCGCTCGGCCCCGCGAAGCTCCAGGCCCGTGGCCTCGGCGAAGTCGGCAACGATGTCGTCGGAGCGGTATTCACGCACCAGAAGGCCGGGTCCGAGCGTCTCCGCCCAGGTCTTTACACGCCCGTAATAGCCCATGAGTTCAGGGACATACTCGTCGAAGCTCGGGATCGGGCCGGGCATGGACTTGTTGCGGAGCGCGCGCTGCACATAGGCGGAGGAGAGCCAGGGGCGGGCGGGGCGGAGGTAGACGATGCACCGGACGTCCATGAGGTCGCCGAGGCGCTGGACGAAGGGGAGGAGATCCCATTCGACGATGCCCTCGCGGGAGGCGACGAAGGTGGCGGTGCCGTGGGCCGCGTGCCGGGCCGCGAGCTCCGCGTGGAAGGCCTCGGCGAGGGTGGCCTGCGTGGCGGGATCCTGCCGCGAGAGCCGCACGTAGCTCGGGATGTCCTTGCCGGAATCGCCAGCGAAAACAGGCTGCTTGCCGATATAGGCCGCGTTCTGGCGGGCGAGCAGGTTGCGGCTGCGGGCCAGCGCGCCCTGGATCGCGGTGCTGCCGGTCTTGGCCATGCCGATATGGAGGAACAGTCGCATCCCGGTCTCCCTCTGCCCATGTTTTCCGGGCGGCACCGGAGGGCGCGCGGGGCCCCGTGTCAACCGCATTCGGGGCGTGGGGCGGGTGTGTTACGGCCGTGTTATGGCTGTGTTACGGCTGTGGCACAGCTTCGCGTTAACCTTGCGTTCACCGCTCCGCCCGAGCGTCGCCCGAAATCGAGGGATCGCGACAGGAGAGCGGCGATGGCGGGCGAGAAGCTGAGCAAAACGCAGAAGGGCCATGTCAACGACATGATCGGGGCGATGCGGCGCTTCGAATGGGACATGCACATGCAGGTCGCGCGGGCCGGGCGCATCCCGCCCGAATGGCAGGAGATCTGGGAGAGCCGCCGGCCCGAGCGCGAGCACGTCACGGCGCGCATCGACCGCGACGTGATGCGGATGCTGCGCTCCATGGGCCCGAACGTGGGCGGTCGGATCAACGACATCCTGCGCGCCTTCGTCCATGCGCGGCTCGGCGGGCTGATCGAGGGCAACGACCTCGCCGAGGAATACCGCGAGGCCTGGATGGACAGCCGCAAGCCCGACGCCTCGGTGATCAACGTGATGTACGAGCGGTCGAAGAGGTAGGGCGGGCAGGGTTCGATCCCGCGTCGGTTTGGCGAGAGGACGCCTACGGGGGCGGTCCGGTGAAGTAGGGTGGGTGTAAACCCACCGTTGCGCGGCTGGCTGCTGACAAAGCGGTGGGTTTCACCCACCCTACGCTTGCTTTGAGGCAACGAGGAGCGGGTACAATCTAAACCATAGGGACTTACTAATTAAACGACCGAGTTATCGACCGCTCAAGTTAAAATTTAAAATCCGATACATCTCGAAGTCCGACGTCCACCTAACTCCGCAATCGTCGCACGCATCAGGTAGCTTTGACGCACCCAGCCGTTTAGTGCGCTTCGATACCTCTCGTGTCACTATTACTCGGTTAGGACCGGCGAGGCCGTAGGCAACTAAAAATGCGTCTCTGCCAATCTTTTGTAGTTCACGGTCAGTAAACCTAGGATCTGTTGATTGATAGCCAACTTGTAGGCAATGCCTCACGAGCGCGGGATCGAGCGTCTCCTCTAATAGTAGGGCTTTCTTGACCTCGCCTTCTCTCGTCCAAGCGGCAAGTGCACCTTTTCCGCTGGAGACCTCATCGTGTATTTCTGCTGGGATCTTTACGTTTCCGAGCGCCCCTTGATCGATCAGCCAGTCCCAGAATTGAGGAATACGATTTAAGGGGTAGAAATGAGCGTCTGCACTAATCAGGACGTTTGCATCAATTAGATACACTACACGGCAGCCCTATTAGCCGCCACAAATCTGCCTCTATTAGATTCGAAGTGCCGCAAGAGCGGCTCGACGGATGCTGGACGTGAGCCTAGCAAGGCAGCAGCCTTTGTGTGCGATAGTGTATGGTCACGTACATACCGATGCACGAGTCCGAGAAGTGCATTCCCTAGATAAGATTGCTTCACAACGTGCTGGTTGATCTCCCGCTCGCCTTCGTTGTCCTTTGCTACTTTGGTCTGCCAGCGTACATGATAGATCGCGCGGAGTTCGTCATATACGTCAGAAGTTACGCGTCCTATCCGGTGAAGTCGGTAAGCTACCATAGGTTCGCTAACCGACCACCGGGCTGCAATCGCTTCAATTGCAATCTGAGCGGCCGAGGCGTCATCCGCCGAGAAGTCGGCGCTCATCGCTCGAAAGCCGTCGCCCGGTAGAAGTAACTCTCCAGCGACATCGTTGCAGAAACGTTCGATCCGCGCTGTATGGGTGGTCGGATCTCCGGTAGTCACTGTACCACTTACTCCTGTCTGTCCAAGAAAGACGTGAGCAAGCTCATGGATCAACGTGAATGATCGAGCCGGTTTGGCGTCCTTGGCGTTAATGACGACGAACGGAGCGACGTCGTCAGCGATAGCAAAGCCGCGGAAGACGCTTGCATCAACAGTGGAATGGTGATTTCCAAGATCGCCTAGGACCAGCACAAAAACACCAGCTTCTTCTGCTGCCGCTCGGAGCCGCTTGAAGAGCGCATCGGCGTTTCCAGTCCGAATCGCAGTCGGATCGAAGCCTAAAGTCGTAGAGATGGCATGAACGGCATTTGCCACGCCCTGTTCGATCCTTACTGAACCGACGAAGGCTAACTGCCTATAGTCATCTTCCTCTTCGAGGATGTCTCGCACGGTTTCCTGACGAGCGCGGACGTCTCGAAGAAGCGCGTTCAGCAAGCCATTAGCTTTTGCCCCGCGTTTCTCCGGGGTTTGCCGGAAGTCTGTGCCATACGGTCCTACGCGCGGCGGCTCTTGAAGGTAGAAAGTCAGCAATGGGCGGCGGTAAACTTTCGCCATGCTGTTTAATTGGCCGCGTGTCGGTTGTTTCTCGCCGCGTTCCATCGCTTCGAGTTTCTCAGCAGCAGAACTCTTTGCGCTTGTGGTCAAGCCAATCTTTGACGCAGCATCCTCCACGGAGAGACCAGCAGTCTCCCGTGTCCAAACAAGAATGGCGGGTTTCACGTCGATAGTCATGGCCGATATATGATCCTCCTTCTGGGCAAGATCGAGGAGGAATTGGTCGCATCGGAGGCGATACTTGCACTCCCTACTGCAGCGACCTCACCTCCACCGCCCCCTCGTCCCGCGCCTGCATCGCCAGCGCCGCCGCGTGCGATCCGGCCAGCGTCGTGTAATACGGGATCCGGTCCATCAGCGCGACGTTGCGCATGGAGCGGGAATCCTCGACGGCCTGGGCGCCCTCGGTGGTGTTCATCACCAGCGCGATCTCGCCGTCCTTCATCACGTCGACGATGGTGCGGCCGCCCTCGTAGGCCTTGTTCACGTGCCGCGTATCGATGCCGAAGCGGGCGAGGAACTCCGCCGTGCCGGAGGTCGCGAGGATGGTGAAGCCCATGTCGATGAGGAGGCCCGCCGTCTCCACCAGTTGCGGCACCTTGTCGGCGTCCTTGATCGACAGGAAGACCGTGCCGCCCTCGGGCAGGACGACGCCCGCGCCCATCTGCGCCTTGAGGAAGGCGCGGGCGAAGGAGCGGTCCCAGCCCATGACCTCCCCCGTGGAGCGCATCTCCGGGCCGAGCAGCGTGTCGACGCCGGGGAAGCGGGCGAAGGGCAGCACCGCCTCCTTCACCGAGAACCAGGGCGTGTCGGGGTGGGCCAGCGTCATCAGGTCGCCGATCGGCACGTGGTCGGGATTGGCGTCGCCGGGATAGGGGTCGCGGAGCGGGAAGGCGGAGAGTTTCTCGCCCGCCATGAGCCGCGCGGCGATCGAGGCGATGGCGCTGTCCACGGCCTTGGCCACGAAGGGCACGGTGCGGGAGGCGCGGGGGTTCACCTCGATCAGGTAGACCTCCTCCTCCTTCACGGCGAACTGCACGTTCATCAGGCCGACGACGCGCAGCGCGCGGGCCAGCGCCCCGGTCTGCTCGCGGATGGTGGCGATGGTGTCGCGCGACAGGGTGTGCGGCGGCAGGCAGCAGGCGCTGTCGCCGGAATGGACGCCGGCCTCCTCGATATGCTGCATGATGCCGGCGACGTGGACCTGCTCCCCGTCGGAGAGCGCGTCCACATCGACCTCGATCGCGCCGGACAGGTAGCCGTCGAGCAGGACGGGACTGCCGGGGGAGACGATCACGGCGTCGCGGATGTAGCGCTCGAGCTGGCCCGCGTCGCGCACGATCTCCATCGCGCGGCCGCCCAGCACGTAGGAGGGGCGGATCACGAGGGGGTAGCCCAGCTCCTCCGCGCGCAACCGCGCCTCGGCGTCGGACCGGGCGATGGCGTTGGCGGGCTGCTTCAGGCCGAGCTGGCGGACCAGGGCGGCGAACCGCTCCCGGTCCTCGGCCAGGTCGATGGCGTCGGGGGTGGTGCCGAGGATCGGGATGCCGGCGTCGTGGAGGGCGTTGGCGAGCTTCAGCGGGGTCTGGCCGCCGAACTGGACGATCACGCCGTGGAGCGTGCCGTTCTCCCGCTCGACGCGGAGGATCTCCATCACGTGCTCGAAGGTGAGCGGCTCGAAGTAGAGGCGGTCGGAGGTGTCGTAGTCGGTGGAGACCGTCTCCGGGTTGCAGTTGACCATGATGGTCTCGTAGCCCTGCTCCGACAGCGCGAAGCAGGCGTGGCAGCAGCAATAGTCGAACTCGATCCCCTGGCCGATCCGGTTCGGGCCGCCGCCGAGGATCACGACCTTCTTCGCGTCGGTCGGGCGGGATTCGCACTCCGCCTCGTCCATGACCGGGGTCTCGTAGGTGGAGTACATGTAGGGGGTCTGCGCCTCGAACTCGGCGGCGCAGGTGTCGATGCGCTTGAACTGCGCGACCACGCCGAGGTTCTGGCGGGCGCGGCGCACGTTGTCCTCGCTCCGGCCCGTCAGCCTGGCCAGGCGGGCGTCGGTGAAGCCGTAGGTCTTGAGGCGGCGCAGCCCGGCCTCGGTCACGGGCAGGCCGCCCTGGCGCACCTCGGCCTCGATCTCCACGATCTCGCGGATGCGGGCGAGGAACCACGGGTCGAAATGGGTGACGGCGTTGATGTCGACGTCGGAAAGGCCCTGCCGCATGGCCTGCGCGATCACGCGGATCCGGTCGGGCGTCTGCCGGCCCAGCGCCGCCTTGATCGCGGCCGGGTCGTCGGGCAGGTCGATCTCGTCGAAGCCGGTGAGGCCGGTCTCGAGCGAGGCCAGCGCCTTCTGCATCGATTCGTGGAAGGTGCGGCCGATGGCCATGACCTCGCCCACGGATTTCATCGCGGTGGTCAGGAGCGGCTCGGCGCCGGGGAACTTCTCGAAGGCGAAGCGCGGGATCTTGGTGACGATGTAGTCGATCGTCGGCTCGAACGAGGCGGGGGTGACGCGGGTGATGTCGTTGTCGAGCTCGTCCAGCGTGTAGCCCACGGCGAGCTTGGCGGCGATCTTGGCGATCGGGAAGCCGGTCGCCTTGGAGGCGAGCGCGGAGGAGCGGCTCACGCGGGGGTTCATCTCGATCACGACCATGCGGCCGTCGGCGGGGTTCACGGCCCATTGCACGTTGGAGCCGCCCGTCTCCACGCCGATCTCGCGCAGGACGTCGATCGAATGGGTCCGCATCTGCTGGTATTCGCGGTCCGTCAGCGTCAGCGCCGGGGCCACGGTGATCGAGTCGCCGGTATGGACGCCCATCGGGTCCACGTTCTCGATGGCGCAGACGATGATGGCGTTGTCGGCGCGGTCGCGCACGACCTCCATCTCGTATTCCTTCCAGCCGAGCAGGCTCTCGTCGACGAGGATCTGCGCCATCGGCGAGGCTTCGAGGCCGGAGCGGCAGATCCGCTCGTAATCGGCGCGGTTGTAGGCCACGCCGCCGCCGGTGCCGCCCAGCGTGAAGGCGGGCCGGATGATCGCGGGCAGGCCGACGAACTCGATGGCGTCCATCGCCTCGGCCAGGCCCGCGCGGATGTCGAAGCGGCCGTCGGCCTTCTTCGGGGCGGCGACGATGGTGGCCTTCGGATTCTCGATGCCGAGCCGGTCCATCGCCTCGCGGAAGAGCTTGCGGTCCTCGGCCATCTCGATGGCTTCGCGCCTCGCGCCGATCAGCTCCACCCCGTGCTCGGCCAGCACGCCCATCTCGTCGAGGGCGAGCGCGGTGTTGAGCCCCGTCTGGCCCCCCATCGTCGGCAGCAGCGCGTCGGGTTTCTCCTTGGCGATGATCTTCGCCACCACGTCGGGGGTGATCGGCTCGATATAGGTCGCGTCGGCGAGGCCCGGATCGGTCATGATCGTCGCCGGGTTCGAGTTCACCAGGATGACGCGGTAGCCCTCCTCGCGCAGTGCCTTGCAGGCCTGGGCGCCGGAATAGTCGAACTCGCAGGCCTGCCCGATCACGATGGGGCCCGCGCCGATGATCATGATCGACCGGATGTCGGTCCGTTTGGGCATCGGTCGGCTCCCCGTATGTTCTGGCAAACGACCGCCGTTTAGGGCGGGGGCCGGACGGGCGCAAGCCGGGGCGGCGGACCTCCTCGGAGGTTGCGGGGTTCCCGTCGTCCGCGCTTCCGACATGTCCCGGGCGCGTATTCGTTCGGGCGACGGCCGGTCTCGTGCTATCGTCCCGGCACCGTCCCGGCCGGAGCCGGGGGGCGTTTGTGCGAACGGTCCTGACCATCGCGCGCTTCGACGTTCAGGACCCTGTTTGAAGGGGAGGCAGCCCATGCCCGCATTCAAGATGATTGCCGACGGCCACACGGTCTTCGACTGGGACCGTCCGGGGCGGTACGACGTGACGTCCGACCGGGCGCGGGAGTCGTGGGGGCGGTTTTGAACATCCGCGACGGCGAGGATACGGTCATCGAGTTCGGCGACAACGGGATCCGTCTCGACGGATTCGACGGGCGCGGCGTCGAGCCGATGGACTACATCTCCTTCTGAGGGCGGGATGCGGCGCGCGGCTACTCGGCGGCGCGCCGCATCCTCCGCGCGCCGGGCGCGTAGAGGTAGTCGCGGGTGTTCGGCACCGCGTCGCGCGTCTTGGAAAGCTGCAGCTGATAGACGACGTGGCGGTGGGCGTCGAAGCCGACCTCGGCGGCGACGAGGTAGTAGCGCCACATCCGGACGAAGCGGTCGTCGTACATCGCCTGGACGGTCGCGATGTTGGCCTCGAACCGCGCCTGCCAGCGGCGCAGCGTCTCGGCGTAATGCCCGCGCCAGACCTCGATGTCGTCCTGCCAGAGGTCGGTGCGCTCGAGCGGGGTCAGAAGCTCCGACAGCGAGGGGGTGTAGCCGCCGGGGAAGATGTACTTGGCGAGCCAGCCCGAGGTCGTCGTCGGCGGGGCGCAGCGGCCGATCGTGTGGATGAGCGCCACGCCGTCGGGGGCGAGCAGGTCCGCGACCTTGGAGAAGTAGGTCGGGTATTGCGGCACGCCGACATGCTCCAGCATGCCGACCGAGACGATCCGGTCGAAGGGGCCGGCGAGGTCGCGGTAATCCTGCAGGCGGATGTCGATGCGGTCCGCGAGCCCGGCGTCTCGCGCGCGGGCGGTGGCGGTGGCGTGCTGGTTCTCCGACAGGGTGACGCCGGTGACGCGGGCGCCGTGATCGCGCGCGAGGGTCAGCGCCATGCCGCCCCAGCCGCAGCCGATGTCGAGCACGCGCATCCCCGGTTCGATCCGCAGCTTGGCCGCGATATGCGCCTTCTTGGCGTCCTGCGCCTCCTCCAGAAGCATGGCGGGATCGGCGAAGTAAGCGCAGGAATATTGCCGGTCCGCGTCGAGGAACAGCGCGTAGAAGTCGTCCCCCAGATCGTAGTGATGCGCGACGTTCCGGCGCGACGTGCGGGGGTCGTTCGCCTGCATCCAGCGGCGGAGGAGGAAGCGGGCGCGGAAGCCCGCCGCGACCGCCGGGGGCATCCGGCCGCGCCCGCCATTGATCGCGAAGAGGGTGAGCATGTCGCGCAGGTCGCCCGCCTCGACGCGGAGCGCGCCGTCCATGTAGGCCTCGCCCAGCGCGAGCTCCGGATCCTGCACGAGACGGCGCAGATAGCGCGCGTCGGTCAGGCGGAGGGTGACGTCCGGGCCGCCGGCGCCGGTGCCGAAACGGTGCGTCGTCCCGTCCGGCAGGATCGCCGTGAGTTCGCCCTTGACGATCAGGCCCCTCAACATCGTCAGAACAATCGACCGCCACATCTTCCGGCCTGCCTGCTTCGTTCGCGTTGCGGCGACAGGAAACCGCAGGCGCCCCGCGCGATGCAAGTCAAAAGGGTTAACGGTACGTTATCGGGCCGTGCCGCCCGGAGCCGCGGTTGACACGCCTCCGGGCGGTGTGCGCATAGGACCGACGCCCGATTTGACGCCCGGAGAGCCCCCTATGCACGCCTATCGCACCCATACCTGCGCCGGTCTGTCGAAGGCGGATGTGGGCGAGACCGTCCGCCTGGCCGGTTGGGTCCACCGCATCCGCGACCACGGGGGCATCCTGTTCATCGACCTGCGCGACCATTACGGGATGACGCAGGTGCTGGCCGACCCCGACTCGCCGGTCTTCGCGCAGGTGGAGCGCGTGCGCGCCGAGTGGTGCATCCGCATCGACGGCGAGGTGAAGGCGCGCGCCCCCGAGCTCGTGAACCCCAGGATCCCCACCGGCGAGGTCGAGGTCTTCGTGCGCGACATCGAGGTGCTGGGCGCGGCGAGCGAGCTGCCGCTAATGGTGTTCGGCGATCAGGAATATCCCGAGGAGACGCGCCTGCGCTACCGGTTCCTCGACCTCCGGCGCGAGGCGATGCAGCGCAACATGGTGCTGCGCTCGAACGTCGTGCGCTCCATCCGGCAGCGGATGTGGGACAGCGGGTTCAACGAGTTCCAGACGCCGATCATCACCGCCTCGAGCCCCGAGGGCGCGCGGGACTTCATCGTGCCCTCCCGCCTGCATCCGGGCAAGGTCTACGCGCTGCCGCAGGCGCCGCAGCAGTTCAAGCAGCTTCTGATGGTGTCGGGCTTCGACAAGTATTTCCAGATCGCGCCCTGCTTCCGCGACGAGGATCCGCGCGCCGACCGCAGCCCGACGGATTTCTACCAGCTCGACATGGAGATGAGCTTCGTCACGCAGGCGGACGTGTTCGACATGATCCAGCCGGTGATCGCGGGGCTCTTCGAGGAGTTCGGCGGCGGGCGCCGGGTGGACGCGGACTGGCCGCAGATCTCCTACGCGGACGCGGCGCTCTGGTACGGGACCGACAAGCCGGACCTGCGCAACCCGATCCGGATGCAGGACGTCTCGGAGCATTTCCGCGGCTCGGGCTTCGCGATCTTCGCGTCGCTTCTGGAGCAGGACGGCACCGAGATCCGCGCCATCCCCGCGCCCACGGGCGGCAGCCGGAAGTTCTGCGACCGGATGAACAAGTTCGCGCAGGAGCAGGGGCTGCCGGGGATGGGGTACATCTTCTGGCGCGAGGGCGCGGACGGAATCGAAGCCGCCGGGCCGCTGGCCAAGAACATCGGTCCCGAGCGGACCGAGGCGATCCGGCGGCAGCTCGGCCTCGGCGTCGGCGACGCGGCGTTCTTCCTCGGCGGGCGGGCGTCCGATTTCGAGCCGGTGGCCGGACGGGCGCGGACCGTCATCGGCGAGGAGCTGGGCCTGACCGACAAGGACCGCTTCGCGTTCGCCTGGATCGTCGACTTCCCGATGTACGAGCGCGACGACGAGGGCCGGATCGACTTCTCTCACAATCCGTTCTCCATGCCGCAGGGCGGGCTGGCGGCGCTGGAGAGCGATCCGCTCGACGTGAAGGGCTTCCAGTACGATCTCGCCTGCAACGGCTACGAGCTGGTCTCCGGCGCGATCCGGAACCACAAGCCGGAGATCATGTTCAAGGCGTTCGGTCTGGCGGGCTACGACGAGGACGAGGTGTGCCGCCGCTTCGGCGGCATGGTCCGGGCGTTCCAGTACGGCGCCCCGCCGCACGGAGGCTGCGCGGCCGGCATCGACCGGATCGTGATGCTGCTGGCGGACGAGGCGAACATCCGCGAGGTGATCCTGTTCCCGATGAACCAGCGCGCCGAGGACCTGATGATGGGCGCGCCGTCGGAGCCCTTGGCCGGGCAGCTGGGCGAGCTCGGCCTGCGGAAGCTGCCGCAGGGGTGAGCCTTGGCATGGCGCGGTCCGGTCCGGTGAACCTCTTGCCGCGTGCTGCGTTGGGCTTTCTGCAACCCGATACAGCAAAGGGGATATGCCATGGGTCGCCTGTTCAAACTTTTCGCCTTCTGGAAGATGTTCAAGCGGATGCGGCGGGGCCGCTGACGCTGCCCGCCCGGCGGCGCTGACGGGGCGTCCGTGTTCGACGCGCTGCGCGACGCCGGGTTCGACATCGAGACCCGCAACCACGCCGAGGCGATCCTCGCGGGGGACTTTCCCGGTGCGGTATCCGGACTGATCGACGCGCTGGCCGCGTTCCGGCTGACCGCCGCGGAGATCATCGGTTCGGGCGGGGGGCAGGCGGCCAGCACGATGCGCCTTCGCGACGCGCTTTACCGCGACGGCTGGCCGAAGCACGAATTCGTCACCCGCACCATCGTCGACGGGGTGCAGCGCGAGGCGATCAGCCACGAGATCGACCATGTGAAGCGCGCCCGGGCGGGCACGCTCGCGCTCGAGATCGAGTGGAACAACAAGGATCCGTTCTTCGACCGCGACCTCGAGAACTTCCAGCGGCTGCACGCGCAATCGGCGATCTCGCTGGGCATCATCGTCACCCGCGGCGCCGCATTGCAGGCGGCGATGCCCGACCTCGTGGAGGGCGTGCTGCGGGCCGAGGGAATCGGCGATGCGGCCGAGCTCGAAGCCTGGGGCATGAAGGAGCGCACGTCGCGGCAGCGGCGCATGATCGACGGGGCGCTGCGCCTCGGCGCCGATTTCCCCCGCGCCTTCGCCCGCAGCTTCGTGGCCGACAAGTACGGGCAGGCGACGACGCATTGGGAGAAGCTCGCCACGCGGGTGGCGCGCGGCGTCGGCAATCCCTGTCCGCTGCTTCTGGTGGGCCTGCCGCTTTCGGCGGTGGTGGCCGAACTGCCGGCGATGGCGCGGGGGCCGGACCTGTTCTCGTGAGGCGGGAGGGTCGGCGTTCGGGGGCGGGACCGGTCCGGTGAGCGCGCGATCCGGCAGGGTTTGAGCGAACCGCGCGCCGGGCCGCCCGTCCCGAACACTGCATGGATCGGCGCCGCGTGAAACCGAGCGTGCGAAGGGCGGCCTTCCGTTCAGGCTGTCGAGGGCGCTACTCCGCCGCCGA
Source organism: uncultured Jannaschia sp. (assembly GCF_947494025.1). Classification (GTDB taxonomy): domain Bacteria; phylum Pseudomonadota; class Alphaproteobacteria; order Rhodobacterales; family Rhodobacteraceae; genus Jannaschia. Next base: position 90,807 of record NZ_CANLTQ010000001.1, on the reverse strand, counting down.
ATTGTAGGCGTAGGTCTTCCAGTTCGGCTTGTAGTCCGAATCCGCCTGATTGCCCCAGACGGTCCAGCCCTCGCGCACGCCGCGTCCGAAAAGCTCGAGATAGGGGCCCCAGGAGCAGCCCTCGATCAGGTCGTATTGCTCGTCGGGCTTGCGGGAATGTTCGCGCTTGCGGCTCTGGATCATGTTGACCTGCCGCCGCCCGGGCGGAAGCGTGCGCACGTCGCGGCCGCGCACGCCGAAGAGCAGGAGTTCGGTCACGTTGCGGAAGTAGAAGCCCACGCCGCGCCCGTCCGAGCCGCCGTCCTTGCGGACCTTGTGCCAGACGACGTTCGACTTGTAGGCGAATCCCCAGGCCCGCAGCACCTGCAGCCCTTCGGGGAGGAGCGCGTTCGGAACCCACATGTAGCAATGCGCCCGGTCTTCCAGATGCGCGGCCACCGGAAGCGCGCAGATATCCTCCACCCCCATCGTCGGATAGCGGGCCAGCCGTTTGTGCTCCGGCGCGACCTTGCCGGTGCGGTTCACGAACCGCCACGGCGGATCGGCGAGAACGCAGCCGAAGCGGTCGTCCCCCAGGAATCGGGTCAGGTCCATGGCCGCGTCAGACGTCATGGGCAACGTCTAGCCGACCCGGGGCCGGTGTCACACCCTGTTTCGGTCACGGACACGCGCATCCCTCTGTGCAAGGGGTGAGAGGACGCCTATCTCTGCGTCATGATTCCGACCCTCGCCGCGATCCGGTTCGGCACCGGCCTGAGCCCCGCCATCGCCGCCCCCGACGGGCCGGCGGGCCTTTTGTCCGCGCTCGAGGGGGCGGACAGGATGGCGAGCGAGGTGCCGATCCCGGGCTGGGACGCGCGGATGGAGACGCGGGCCGAGATCGCGCGTCTGCGCAAGCTCAAGCGCGACGACGAGGAGGCCGACAAACGCTACCAGGACGCGCGGCGTGGAGAGGACCGGCTCTATGTGCGGGACCTGACCGCGACCCTTCTGCGCGGCGCGCGGACCTCCGACGGGATGCGGGAACGGCTGGTCTGGTTCTGGACCGGGCATTTCGCCGTGATCGAGGGGGCCAACATCCTGCGCCGGACCGTCGCAGGCTATGTGGAGGACGCGATCCGGCCCAATGTCGCGAGCGACTTCGCCACGCTCCTGCGGGCCGCGGTGACGCATCCGGCGATGCTGAACTATCTCGACCAGGTGCGCTCCGCCGGACCGGGCAGCCCGCGCGGACGGCGGGGCGGGGGGCTCAACGAGAACCTCGCGCGCGAGATCCTGGAGCTTCATACGCTGGGCGTGGGGACCGCCTACACGCAGACCGACGTGCGCCAGCTCGCGGAGCTTCTGACCGGGCTGACGCAGGACAAGACGGGGCGGGCGCAGTTCCAGCGCAACATGGCGGAACCCGGGGCCGAGACCGTTCTGGGCCGCTCCTACGGGGGGGACCGGCCGAATCGCGGCGACATCGACGCCGTTCTCGACGACCTGTCGGTGCATCCGGCGACGGCGCGGCACGTGTCGGGCAAGCTTGCGCATCATTTCGTCTCCGACACCCCGCCCGGCGAACTCGTGGACGCGATGGAGGCGGCCTGGCTGCGGACGGACGGCGATCTTATGGCGGTCTACGGGGCGATGCTGGACCATCCCGCCGCGTGGCAGCCGGCGCTTGCGAAGGTCCGGGCGCCGCTCGACTTCATGGCCGCGGCGATCCGGGCGACCGGGGCGGCGGACCTTCTCGACGGCGCGAAGCATCCGGAGCTGCGGGAGCGCCTCCTGCGGCCGATGGAACGGATGGGGCAGCCGTGGCTGCGGCCGCCGGGGCCCGACGGCTGGCCGGAGGACGCGACGGTCTGGATCACGCCGCAGGGCTTGGCCGCGCGGCTCGACTGGGCGATGGCGGCCGCGGGCTGGCAGAGCCCGCCGCCCGATCCGCGCGAGCTGGTCGCCACGGCGCTTGGTCCGCTGGCGAGCGAGCGGCTGCTTTTCGCCGCGAGGGCGGCGGAGGATCGCGCCGCGGGCGTGGGCCTCGTCCTGTCCTCACCGGAATTCCAACGGAGATGAGCATGGACCGTCGCCGATTCCTGAGCCTTCTGGGCTGTTCCGCCGCGGCCTATCCGCTGTCGACGCCGATGGCCTTCGCCTCCGCGCCGGGGGAGAACCGGCTCGTCGTCGTCATCCTGCGCGGGGCGATGGACGGGCTCGATGCGCTGCAACCCTACGGCGATCCGGATCTGGCCCGCCTTCGGCCCGGCTTCGCGATCGGCCCGGCGGCGGGGGCGCTTGACCTGACCGGCTTCCACGCGCTGCATCCCGCGCTGGGGCCGCTGCTGCCGCTGTGGCAGGCGGGCGATCTGGGCTTCGCGCAGGCGGTCAGCACGCCCTATCGCGGCAAGCGCAGCCATTTCGACGGGCAGGACATCCTCGAGGCGGGAACCGCGGGGGAGGTTCCGGATGCGCGCCAGCGCGACGGCTGGCTCAACCGGCTGCTCGCCACGATGCCCGGCGCGCATGGCCGGACGGCCTTTGCCGTGGGACGCGACGAGATGCTGATCCTGCGGGGCGCGGCGGATTACGCGAGCTGGGCGCCGGATGCCGGGCTCGACCTCGCGCCCGCGACGATCGACCTGCTTCTCCACAGTTACCACGACGACCCGCTGTTCCGGGAGAACGCGGAGGCCGCGCTGGAGCTCGCCGGCGTGAGCGGGGTCGGCAAGGGGCGCCGGGCCGACGCGCTCTTCGCCTTTTCAGCGGCGCAGCTTCGCGAGAATGCCCGGATCGCGACGCTGTCCATCGGCGGCTGGGATTCGCATCGCGGCCAGCCGCGGCAGGTCGCGCGCGGGCTGGAAACGGTGTCGAGCGGACTTCTGCGGCTGAAGGCGGATCTGGGCGAGGTGTGGGACCGGACCATGGTCCTTGCCATGACCGAGTTCGGGCGGACGGCGGCGCAGAATGGCACGATGGGCACCGATCACGGGACCGGGGGCACGATGCTCCTCGCCGGCGGGGCGCTCGACGGCGGGCGCGTCTGGGGCGACTGGCCGGGCCTCGCGGAGACGCAGCTCCTCGACGGGCGGGACCTGATGCCCACGCGCGACGTGCGGGCCTACGCGGCCTGGGCGCTCCATGACCTGTTCGGGACCGAGCGCGCGGCGCTCGAGACGCTGATCTTCCCGGGGCTCGAGATGGGAACGGACCCGCGGCTGCTCGCCTGACATGCGAAGGGCCGCGCGGGCTTGTTCCGGCGCGGCCCCTGATCGACCCGGCAATTTCGTTCAGGCGAAGCGCCTTACTTGATCTTGCCTTCCTTGTATTCGACGTGCTTGCGCGCCACCGGGTCGAACTTCCGCACGACCATCTTCTCGGTCATGGTGCGGGCGTTCTTCTTGGTGACGTAGAAGTGGCCGGTGCCGGCCGAGGAATTCAGCCGGATCTTGATCGTGGTGGGTTTCGCCATCTGGTGTCTCCTTCTGTCGGTCGCGCGGGCTTCGTCGCGCCGACCGCAAAATCCGGGAAGTCGCCTTCTAGCCGCTGCTCCGGGGGTGTCAAGCCGCGCATGGTCAGACGGCGGGCGCGTCCCGCAACTCCACGAGGGTGTAGGCTCGGACCGGGGCGGGCCGGAACACGACTTCGCGGGCGTCGTCCGTGCCGCTGTGATACCGCATGTCGAACCGGAGCGTACGCGCCTCCTCTTCGGCGGCATCGACCGCTTCGGCGACGGCCGGACGGTCCTCGAAGCTCCAGAAGCTCGTGAAGGCGAGGCCGCGCAGATCGTCGTCGCGACGGAAGCCGAGTGCCTGAAGCAGGGCCGGACCGAAAAGCGCGATGCGGCCGTCGCGGTGCAGAAGGCCTCGCCGCCCCTGCGCGACGATCATCCGAAACCGCTCCGCGTCGCCGTCGTCCTTGACAGTCGGTATGTCTCGCATGGCCAGTTGCATCATGATCTCACACTCGGTCGCTGCGCCCGAGGATCAGGCGATCGGAAGGGGAATTGCACAAGGGAAAGATCGTCAATCCGAGGAAGTTCCCGGAGGCCTGGCCGATCCCCGGCGGGTTCTTGCCGAAGCCGGCCGATTTCGGCGGAGGTGCGGGGGGCCTGTAAGCCGGATTTTGTGCCGCGGATTCCGCGGTGACGACCATTCCTCTGGATCGCGAATCGCTTCGCGACCTCGAGCTGCCAACCCGGATCGCCGGGGCGAAGCACCCCCGCCCTCGCGGGCACGCGATCCCTATTCGGCATTGCTCCCGGTGGGGCTTGCCATGCGGAGGACGTTGCCGCCCTCCCGGTGGGCTCTTGCCCCACCGTTTCACCCTGACCCTGCATGCAGGGCGGTCTGTTTTCTGTGGCGCTGTCCGTCGGGTTGCCCCGCCCGGGCGTTACCCGGCACCGTTGCTTCGTGGAGTCCGGACTTTCCTCGGGGCGCGAACCCCGCGGCCGTCCGGCCCCCCGCGGAACAGGGCGTTAAGTCGGCCGGCGGCGCGCGTCAATGGTCCGGCCGCGCCTGTTACGGGGCACGGCGCCTCCGTCGGGCGTATTCGCGCCAGGACGACGGCTCAGAGCGGAAAGCGACGGGCGAGATCCGCGGCGAGGCCGGCATCCACGGCATCGAGCGGGCCGCGCGCGCCCGGCCGGAAGCGGAGCCGGAACGTGGCGAGCCGCGTCGCGTCGTCGACCTCGGCGGTGTAGCCGAACCGGCGGGCGTGGTCGTGGAACTGCGCCGGATCGGCCTCACCGCTTTGCGGCCAGACCGCGCGCCCGCCCCGTGCGAGGCGGCGCCAGTCGAAGCGGGGGCCAGGGTCGATCTTGCGGCCGGGGGCGCAGTCGGAATGGCCGATGACGCCCTCAGGCGCGATGTCGTGCCGGGCCATGAGGTCGGCCAGAAGCGATTCCAGCGCGTCTATCTGCGGCGCGGGGAACGGAGAGGCGGCGTCGTTCGACAGCTCGATCCCGAGGGAGCGCGAGTTGATGTCGTCCCATGGCCCCCAGCGTCCGGCGCCCGCGTGCCAGGCGCGATGCGTTTCGGGGACGAGACTGCTCACGTCGCCGGTCTCCCCCACGACGTAGTGGCAGGACACTTCGGTCGCGGGATCGCAGAGGCGCTTGATAGCGGGGCCGGGTCCGCCCGTCATCGCCGTGTAGTGCAGCACGATCAGGTGAGGCCGGGTCACGCCGCCGCGGCGCGGCCCGTGGTTCGGGCTCGGCCGGTCCGCGATCCGCATCCGGTGGGTCAGTTCGACTGAACGAGGGTCCGCACGACGGACGGATTCCAGTCGCAGGCATTGCCGTCGCCATCGGGATCCAGACCGAGCCGGTCCCGCGCGGGGCCGCCCGCTTCGAGAAAGGCTTCCTGCGCAAGGTCGGGGCTGCTGTAGCCCGCACATTGCCGGGCCATGCGGTCGGTCGAGGCGCGCAGGCCGCGGCGATAGGCCTGCGTCCCGACCGGCTGCGCCGGACCGAGCGCGTAGGCGAAGATGTTGGGGCCCGTGCTGTCGGGGCGTTCCAGCTCGACCGGGGCGGCGACCTGGTACTGCTGGCGGGCGATGCGGAGGCGTTCGGCATCGGCGGCGATGCCGCGCTGCGCCGAGACCGCGCCGAAATCCTGCTCGTTGCTGATGGCGGGATTGTTGCGATCCAGATCCCCGACATTGAGCGAGGATGCGCTGAGATCGGTCAGCGCCCCGTTCGGGGGTGCGGCGGGCGACGCAGGCAGGGCGGGAACCGCGGGATCTTCCACGGGTCCCATGTCGCCCAGCGGATTGGCGGCGAGCGGCGGCTGGCCCAGCGCGTTGCGGGTCTCGCCGGCCAGCCGCTCCGCCTCGATCTGGGTGGAGGTGGCCGCGTCGAATTCGAACGGGTCCTGCGACATCCGCTCGAAGGAGCCCCGGCGACCGGCGGCGGGCGTGTCGAGGCCGGTCCCGTAGCCCGTCGGCTGGACGATGGCGCTTTCGGGAACGGAAGGCGCGCAGGCCGACAGAATCGTAAGCGTGGACAGGGTGATCAGGACGGGGATCGCGCGCATTTCGGACCTCGCTGCGGTTTCGGACGTGCTACCACCATTTCTCCGCCCGTGCCACGAAACCGGCACGATCCTCGAGACATTGTGCGGCGTTCAGGAGCGCGCCCTCCTCCCACGGCCGTCCGATGAGTTGCAGCCCGAGGGGAAGGCCGCGCCGATCCTGCCCCGTGGGCAGCGCGATGCCCGGCAGGCCGGCGAGGTTCACGGTGACGGTGAACACGTCCTGCAGGTACATCTCGATCGGGTCGGCCTCCGCCATCGCGCCGAGCTCGAAGGCGGGCGAAGGCGTGGCCGGCGTCAGGATCGCGTCGACGCCGCTCGCGAAGGCCTCCTCGAAGTCGCGTCTGATCAGAGCGCGGACCTTGCGGGCATGGTTGTAATAGGCGTCGTAGAAACCCGCCGAGAGGACGTAGGTGCCGACCATGACGCGGCGCTGTACCTCGTCGCCGAAGCCTTCGGCACGGGTCTTCTCGTACATCTCGGTCACGCCGTCGCCCTGATCCAGCGCCGCGCGGCGGCCGAAGCGGACCCCGTCGTAGCGGGCGAGGTTCGACGACGCCTCGGCGGGCGCGATGACGTAATAGGCGGGCAGGGCGTATTTCGTGTGCGGCAGGGAAATGTCGCGGATCCCGGCTCCCGCGTCGCGCAGCATGGCAATGCCGTCCTGCCAGCGGGCCTCCACCTCGTCGGGCATGCCGTCGAGGCGGTATTCGCGCGGGATGCCGATGACCTGGCCGCGGATGTCGCCGGTCAGCATCGCCTCGAAGTCCGGCACCGGCAGGTCGGCGGAGGTGGAATCCTTCGGGTCGTGGCCGGCCATTGCCTCCAGCATGATCGCGGCGTCGCGCACATTGCGCGTCATCGGTCCCGCCTGGTCGAGCGATGAGGCGAAGGCGACGATGCCCCAGCGGCTGACGCGCCCGTAGGTCGGCTTGATGCCGACCGTCCCGGTCAGCGCGGCGGGCTGCCGGATGGAGCCGCCCGTGTCGGTGCCGGTCGCGCCGAGGCAGAGATGCGCGGCCACCGCCGCGGCCGAGCCGCCCGAGGAGCCGCCGGGCGTCAGCGCCGCGTCCGAGTTGCCCGCCCGCCACGGGTTCACCGCGGCGCCGTAGGTCGAGGTCTCGTTCGACGAGCCCATCGCGAACTCGTCCATGTTGAGCTTGCCCAGCATCACCGCGCCGGACGTGAAGAGCTTGTCGGTGACGGTGCTCTCGTATTCCGGGCGGAAGCCATCGAGGATGCGCGAGGCCGCCTGCGAGGGCACGCCTTTCGTGCAGAACAGATCCTTCACGCCGATCGGGATGCCGCACATGGCGGGCGCGTCGCCACGGGCGAGCCGGGCATCGGCGGCCCGGGCCTGCTCGCGCGCGAGGTCGGGCGTGTGGTGGACGAAGGCGTTGAGGGCGCCCGCGGCCCCGGCCGCCTCCAGATGGGCCTCCGTCAGCGCCACGGCGCTCGTCTCGCCGGCGCGGAGCGCGTCGCGGGCCCCGGCGATGGTCAGGTCGGTCAGCGCGCTCATTCGACCACCTTCGGCACCGCGAAGAACCCCTCGCGCGCATCGGGCGCGTTGGCCAGGACCGCGTCCTGCTGATTGCCGTCGGTCACCACGTCCTCGCGGCGCTTGAGGCGCATGGGCGTGACGGAGACCATCGGCTCAACGCCCTCGACATCGACCTCGCGCAGCTGCTCGACGAAGCCGAGAATGGCGTTGAACTCTTGTGCCAGACCGTCCAGCCGGTCCTCGGGTACGGCGATCCGGGCGAGCTTCGCCACCCGTCTTGCGGTTTCGCGGTCGATGGACATGGAACCTCCGGACTTGTCGTCCGCGGTCTACAGGGCGTGGGGGCCGGGTTCAATATCGCGCCGGGATGCCACAGCGCGGCCGCCGCGCGTCAGGGGCACTTCGATCAGGGGGTCAGTTCGATCCGGACGACCAGTCCCTCGGGCCGCCAGTCCGGCACGAGGGTGCCGCCGGATCGTTCGATGAGGTCGCGAATGATGCGCGACCCGTTCTCGCGGTCGGGTGTCGCGACCTTGGGCCCGCCGATCTCTTGCCAGGTCAACTCGAACCGTCCGTCCGGGCGCGGATCGGTCCAGACCACCTCCACATGCCCCTCGTCGGTGCCGAGCGCCCCGTGCTTGACGGCGTTCGCGGCAAGTTCGTGCAGGGCGAGCGTAAGGGGGGTGAGCTGCGACGGCGACAATTCGATCCCGGCGCCCTCTACCCGCGCCTGCCGCGCGCCGTGCGGCGCGTAGGCGTGCAGCACGGTCTCGACGAGGTCGCGGAGCGGCATGGTCGTCGCCCGCTCGAACGTGGAGAAATGCGCGCGACCGAGCAGGTCGAGCCGTTCCGTGACCGTCTTGGCGAAATCGACGACGCTCAGCGCCTCCTTCGCGGTCACGCGGACCGCAATCGTCATGACGTTTACGATGTTGCGGAGCCGGTGCGCCCGTTCCTCCATCTCCGCGGCCAGCTTCCGTTCCTCTTCCGCGCGCTTCTCGGTCACGTCGAGCTGGGAGCCGAAGAACAGGATCGTCTCGCCCTCCGGGTTCTGGATCGGGCCGATCTGGAGGGCATTCAGGAACGAGCTTCCGTCCTTGCGGTAGTTCACGATCTCGATCGTCGTGCGGACGTTGTCGACGATAGCCTTGCGGACCGCCGCGATGCTTTCGGCCGTCGTGTCGGGACCCTGCAGGAACCGGCAGTTCCGATTCAGGACCTCCGCCTCCGTGTAACCCGTGAGGTCGAGGAACGCCGAATTGACGTAGACGATCGGGTTGTCGGTCTGGTTCGGATCGGTCACGCAGATCGGCACGCGCACCTGTTCCAGCATCCGCAGGACCGACGGTTCCAGCGGTTCGGGTGTGGACGGAAAATCGGACCGGTCCTTTGCCATTCCAGACCTTGACGCTTGCAGACGGTCCCTTAATCAGGCTGCGGCCGGTGAAGGTCAACAGCGACATCGTATGCTTTTTGTAAAGTTCGCCGGCCGCCGGGTCTTGCGTCCCCCGCACGTGACGCGATAGCGTTCCGTCCGACGCGGGCGTTGTGTAATGGTAAGACCTCAGCCTTCCAAGCTGATGATACGGGTTCGATTCCCGTCGCCCGCTCCATGATTTGCACCATTCCTCGCGGGTCCGTCCGGCCCGTTCGCACGACCCCGTTCGCACGACGCGGCCGCCGAACGACGGTGCCGGGATCGTCCTTCGATGCGGGCGATGGACGTCGCGATGGCGTGCTGGCGCGGCTTTCCGCCCCTCGGAGCGATTGCGACCGCGCGCCGCGCTCGCTTGCGTCCCATGCTCTTGACGCATAGCTAACCCGGGAAAATCCGGAGTTTCCATGTCCGATATTTCCGCTACGGCAGACCGCGAAAGATCGAAGCGGATCGGCAGCCTCCGCGCCCTCGCGCCGTTCTTTCGGCCGCATCGTTTCATGGTCTTCGCGGCGTTCGCTGCGCTGGTGTCCACGGCCTGTGTCTCGCTGATCCTGCCGCTGGCCGTGCGTCGGGTCGTCGACGGGTTCCAGACCGGCGAGACGCAGCTTCTGGACCAGTATTTCGGCGCGGCGCTGCTGATCGCGGGCTTGCTCGCGGTTGGGACAGGGTTGCGCTACTACCTCGTCACCCGGCTGGGGGAGCGTGTCGTGGCCGATATCCGCAAGGCGGTGTTCGGGCGGATGATCGGGATGTCCCCGGCCTTCTACGACAACATCCTGACGGGCGAGGTCCTGTCGCGGATCACCACGGACACGACGCTGCTACTTTCGGTGATCGGGTCGTCGGTCAGCGTGGCGCTCCGCAACGTCCTGATCTTCGCGGGCGGGCTCGCGCTGATGCTGTGGACGGCGCCGAAGCTCTCGACGCTCGTCCTGGTGATCGTGCCGGCGGTGATCGTGCCGATCCTCGTGCTCGGCCGGCGGCTTCGCAAGCTCAGCCGGGAGAACCAGGACTGGATCGCGGAATCCTCGGGGCGGGCGTCGGAATGGCTGCTCTCCGCGCAGACGGTGCAGGCCTATACCTACGAGGGCGAGGCCACGCGTCGCTTCGACGACGTGACCGAAAAGGGCTTCCGCAGCGCGCAAACGCGCATCCGGGTGCGCGCGATCATGACGGCCATCGTGATCCTGCTTACCTTCACCGGCATCGTCGGCGTCCTCTGGATCGGCGCACGGGACGTCCGGGCCGAGGCCATGACCATCGGCATGCTGATCCAGTTCCTGATCTACGCGATCATGGTCGCGGGCGCCGTGGCGGCGCTGTCGGAGATCTGGGGCGAGCTGCAACGCGCGGCCGGCGCGACCGAGCGGCTGGTGGAACTCCTGGAGGTCGAGGACGAAGTGCGCGACCCGGCGCAGGCCCGGCCGTTGCCGCCGAAGCGTGGCAACGGCGAGACGGTCGCGTTCGAGGACGTGCGTTTCGCGTATCCGGCCCGGCCCGGGACGGCGGCGCTCGACGGGGTGACGCTGCAGGTGGCGCCCGGCGAGACGGTGGCGCTGGTCGGTCCGTCGGGGGCGGGCAAGACCACCTTGATCCAGCTTCTGCAGCGCTTCTACGACCCGAGCGGCGGGCGCGTCACGTTGGGCGGCGTCGACCTGCGCGAGCTCGACCGGGCCGCGCTGCGCGGGCGGCTGGCTCTGGTGCCGCAGGATCCGGTGATCTTCGCCGCCTCCGCCCGCGACAACATCCGGTTCGGCAATCCGGGGGCGAGCGACGCCGAGGTGGAGCGGGCCGCCCGCGCCGCCGCCGCGCATGATTTCCTGGAGGCGCTGCCCGAAGGCTACGACACCTATGTCGGCGAGCGCGGCGTGATGCTCTCGGGTGGACAGAAGCAGCGCATCGCCATCGCCCGCGCGATCCTGCGCGACGCGCCCGTCCTGCTTCTGGACGAGGCGACCTCGGCGCTCGACGCGGAAAGCGAACGACTGGTGCAGGACGCCGTGGCCCGACTGGCCGAGGGGCGCACGACCATCATCGTCGCGCACAGACTCGCCACGGTGAAGCAGGCCGACCGGATCGTCGTGATGCAGGACGGCCGGATCGCCGCGCAGGGCACCCACGAGGAGCTGGTCGGGCAGGGCGGTCTCTACGCGCGGCTGGCGCGGCTGCAATTCACCGAAGGTCTGGCCGCGGAATAGGCGACGGCGGCTTGAAAGCAGTCTCACCCTCCCCCATCGTGGCGCGACCATGGCGGGGCAGGGAGGTCCCGCGCAACCGGGAGGGCACGATGGCATCCTTCGTTACCAGGCAGGACATCCTCGACATCGAGGCGGCGGAACCCTGGGCGGAGGTGCAGCCGGCGGCCACGCTCTACGAGCTGCTGACGAAGACCACAAACGCCCATGGTGACCGGCCCGCCATCTCCTACCAGCTTTTTTCCGGGCCGAAGGACGCCGCGGAGACGCTGACCTGGCGCGCGTTCCACGAGCAGGTGACACGGGGCGCGAACCTGCTCCGATCGCTCGGCGTGGGCGAGACGGACACGGTGGCCTATATCTTGCCGAACTGCACGGAGGCGGCGACCGTTCTGCTCGCCGGCTGCGTCGCGGGGATCGCGAACCCGGTCAATCCGCTGCTCGAGGCCGACCAGATCGCCGCCATCCTGCGGGAGACGAACGCCAAGGTGGTGGTCACCCTGCGGTCCTTTCCCAAAAGCGACGTGGCGCAGAAGGTCGCCGCCGCGCTGGAACAGGCGCCGGACGTGGAGACCGTGCTCGAGGTGGACCTGCACCGCTACCTGACGGGTCTGAAGCGGTTTGTCGTCCCGTTCCTCCGCCCGAAGACGAAGGTCGGGCACCGGGCCCGGATCCTCGACTGGACGGCGGCGCTCGCGAAGCAGCCGCGCGAACTGAGCTTCCCGGATGCCGGGGGCGACCGCGTCGCGGCCTATTTCCATACCGGCGGAACGACCGGCATGCCCAAGGTCGCGCAGCACCGCTATTCCGGCATGATCTACAACGGCTGGATCGGGCAGCGGCTGCTGTTTTCCGAACAGGACAACATCCTGTGCCCGCTGCCGCTGTTCCACGTCTTCGCCTGTCACGTGATCCTGATGGCCGCGCTCACCTCCGGCGCGCATGTGATCTTTCCGACCCCGCAGGGCTACCGGGGCGCCGGCGTGTTCGACAACATCTGGAAGCTGATCGAGCGCTGGAAGATCACCTTCGTGATCACCGTGCCCACGGCGATGTCGGCCATGCTGCAGCGGCCCGTGGACGCCGACGTGAGCAGCGTCCAGACCGCGTTCGTCGGCTCCTCCCCCCTGCCGCTGGAACTCTTCCGGCGCTTCGAGGCGAAGACCGGTGTCACCGTCGTCGAGGGATACGGGCTGACCGAGTGCACCTGCCTCGTTTCCTGCAACCCGCCCGAGGGGGAGAAGCGGATCGGATCCGTCGGCATCCCGTTCATGCACACGGACGTGCGGATCATGGTCAAGGACGGGGACGGTCCACGCGATTGCGAAACGGGCGAGGTGGGCGAGATCTGCGTCGCCTCTCCCGGCGTCGATGCCGGGCATACCTATACGGAGGCGGCCAAGAACGACGGCCTTTATTTCCACGATCGCTACCTGCGAACCGGTGATCTGGGCCGGCTGGACGCGGAAGGTTATCTGTGGATCACCGGCCGCGCGAAGGATTTGATCATCCGGGGCGGCCACAACATCGACCCGGCCCTGATCGAGGAGGCGCTGGCCGGGCACGAGGATGTCGCCATGGCCGGCGCCGTCGGTCAGCCCGACGCCTTTTCGGGAGAGCTGCCCTGCGCCTATGTCGAGCTTGTCGCCGGCGCTTCCGTCACCTCCAACGAGCTGGTTTCCTATTGCCAGCAGCATGTGCCGGAACGGGCCGCCCGTCCGAAATACGTCGAGATCCTTGACGAGTTGCCGAAAACCGCCGTGGGCAAGGTCTTCAAGCCCGATCTCCGCCGCAGGGCCATTGCCCGGGTCTACAACGGCGCGCTGGCCGAGGCGGGCGTCGCCGCGAGGGTCGTGCGCGTGGTCGAGGACCGGACGCGGGGCATGGTCGCGGAGCTGGAGCGGACGGGGGAGGTTACGGATGCAGCGGTGACCGACGTGCTGGGGCATTACACGCGGCCTTGGCAATGGGCGGACCGGGGCGGCGCGAAATCCTGACCGTCCCCGCAAACAAAAGACGCCCACTCTCGCGGGCGTCCAGGGATCGGCCTGCTTTTCCGGGGATGCAGCCGTCTTCAGGTCGTCGTATCAGCTCAATCGAGTGCGACGAGGTCCGATGCGGAGGCGCGTCCATCGCGTCCGTCCCGGAGTTCGTATTCGACCTTTTGATTGTCGCGAAGGCCCGTCAGCCCCGCCCGCTCGACCGCGGAAATATGAACGAAGATGTCCTTTCCGCCGTCATCCGGGGCGATGAAGCCGTAGCCTTTGGTGGTGTTGAACCATTTCACGGTGCCAGTGGCCATTCCCGTGTCTCCTTAGTATCGTCCCGCCCGCAACATCGCGGCGGCATGGTGGACGCCGGCACGGAGGGTCTGCACGTTCCGAATCAGCGAACACAATCCTGAGCTAACCTCTCGATGTACCACGTCAAGGAAATCCTCGTGTCCGTCAGCATACCTTGATGTCCTCCTCGACGATCATCCTCCATGGCCTCGGGTCCTGCGATACGTGTCGGGCGGCGCGCAGGCGTTTGGAGGCGACGGGGCGGACGGTCGTTCTGCGCGACCTCCGGTTGCAGGCGCCGGATGCCGCGGAGGTCGCGCGTTGGCACGACGCGTTGGGCCCGGAACTGCTGAACCGACGGTCGGCGACATGGCGGCGGCTGGAGGAGGCGGACAGGGCGGGCGATCCGGAAGCGCTGATGGTGGCGCATCCCACCCTGATCAAGCGGCCGGTGGTCGAAGCGGACGAACGCCTTCATCTCGGCTGGACCGAGGCGACCCGCACCGCGCTGGGCCTCTGATCTCACCCCTGCGGAAGCTCCAGAACGACGTTCCGGCCATCGCGCTGATAGCGAAGCTCGCTTTCGCCGATGGCGATCACCCGGCCGCGTTCGAGCTGGTCCCCGGCCTTCACCTTGACGTAACGGCCGTTCGGCAGGCGCACCAGCGCCCGGCGGGCGTCGGACTGGCCGTAGACGCCGATCAGGCTGGTTTCCCGCATGCGAAGTTCGTTGGCCTGCGTCGCGGCCCGGGCGACGTCGCCCTCGGTGGAGCGGATGACCTGCCGACTCACCGCCGCGGGGGCAGGCTCGGGCGGCGCGGCCTGTCGTGTCACGATACGCTGGCTGCGCTGGGCCGTGGTCCGGGCCTCGGAGGTCTGGGCCGGAACCGGCGCGGCCTCAGCGGCACGGCTGGCCAGAGACGCCGCAGCGGCGGCCGCGGCGGCGGCGATGGCCGCGGCCTGCTGGGCCTCCGCTTGGGCCGCGGCGGCGTCGGCTTCGGTTTGCGCCTGCGCCGCGGTCGCGATGGTCTCCGGGCGTCGTCGGGGGCGCAGCTGGGTGATTTCGTCGGACGTCTCGGACGTCTCGGACGTCTCGGACGTCTCGGACGTTTCGGCGGGCTCGATTTCGATGCGGCCCTCGGCATCGTCCGGGCGCGGGACGGGACGCATGCCCGTCAGCGCGGGGGGCTCGGATTCGATCGCCGCCTCCGCGGCCTCCTCCGGTTCGAGGCGACCCTCCGGGCGGGGCGATGGCATGACATCCGGCCGACCGGCGATCACGGTATAGCCGCCGGTGGCGGGGGTGCCTTCCACGCTCGGCGCGACGGGGTCGTCCGAGGTAACCTCGGTCTCCGTCCCAACCGGGATCGCGCTGTCCGGCGGGCGGAACGGGTCGGGGGCCGGCTCCGCCCGGGACAGGGCCGCGGCCTCGCCCGAGGGCACCGCCGGATCGGCGGTCCCGACACGGATGTCGTTGGCCGCCTCGGTCTCGGGGGCGGCGAGCGCGGTCGCTTCGGCGCGGGCGGCGGGCCCGGGGCCGTCTGTCGGTTCCGCGGAGGGCCTCGCGGCGAGTTCGACGGCGGGCGGCACATCCGGCGCGGTGTCGCGCTCCGGAGTCGCTTCCTCCAAGGACGTCGCCGCGTCGCTTTCCTCACCGGCGGCCCCGGGCGACGTCGCCTCCGCCGTTTCCGCCGGTCCGCTTTCAGGCCCCACCCCGCCCCCGGAAGCCTCCGACGCGACGCGATCCGGCGCCATGACACCGGGCTCCTCCCGCTCCGGGACCGCTGCTTGCTCGACGGGCGGGGCTGGGGCGACGTCGAGCGCGATCTCCTCCGGCGTCATGACCGACCACAGTCCAAGCGCTCCAAGGGCGACCAGAAGCACGACCGTGAGCAGAAGCGCCATGCGTCCGACGGCCGGTCGGGACACGGCCGGCGTCGTATCCGCTGGCCCTGTCGCCTTCGGGTCGAGGGGCGCGATCCGCGGCGCGGCGAGCCTGTTCGCCCGAGGTTGCGTGGCCCCGTCCGGCATGGGTGCGGGGGGCGCGGCCGTCGGACCGTCCGTGTCGGACCGGCGCCGCGACGCGAAGGATGGACCGGGTGTCCGATCGCTCCCCCCGTCGGCGCGGGCCGCATGCATTGGCGGATCGCTCTCCTCACCCGGATCGGCCACCGGCATCTTCGATCCGTCCGAGGCGGCGGCCGCGTCCGACGGAAGCTTTTGCTCGCCCGGTCCGGCCGACGGCAGGGCGTCCTCCTCCGCGACCCCGACGGGCGTTGCCGGCGCGGCGCTCGAGACCGTAAGCGCCAACGGCTTCAGCGTTTCGATGAGGTCATCCGCCACGGCGGGAACCGGCGGCGTCGGCGGCGGCGCGGACCGGGCCATCGCCGGGCCTGGCGGGTCGGCGTCCTCGACGCGGCCGAGGGCCGCCTCGAAGCTCTCGTCCTCCGGCCCGTCCTCCGGCAGGGACGGAGCGGGACGCGCCTCGAACCCGTCGGCGAGGTCGAGCGTGACCGGCACACCGCGCAGGAGGTCCGACGCGAGGCCGGTCGGGCCGAAATCCGGACGCCCCGGATAAAGGCCCGCCGCGGGGTCGGCGACGATCCGAACCGGGCGGAAGCCGAAATCCGTCGCGAAGGTCTCGGCCTCCGCAAGCGTTTCTTTCGCGACCACGGCGACTTGCAGGCGGTCGCCCTTCTGCGCGAAGTCGAAGACGAGGTCCTCGACGGCATAGGGCGTCCGCCCCTTCAGCGACGTCCGGATCGTCGCCCGCGGATCGCGGTCGTCCCGCTCCACCGAGGTATAAAGGACCTGGTTGTCCGGCAGGATCAGGATCGAGGTGGTGTCCTCCCCCGCCCGCGAAAAGGCGTGCCGGCGCATCCGCTCCAGCCGGTCGCGCATGTCGTCGACCTCGAGCGGCACGATCCCCTCACGCAGCCACGCGCCGTCGTCGCCGCGGGTCAGGACGGCGACGTGGTCGAGGGCGAGATTGAGCGCGATGCGTGGGGTCATGCGGTCCGCCTAGCATGGGGGCGCCGTGTCGCGACAGGCGTCCGGCGCGGGACTTAAAGTCTAGGCCGGGAGATCGCGCAAGGTAAACCCGCGCAGCCCTGAGTTGTGCCCGCCCCCTGCCGACCTTGACCGCCACGGCCTGCGGTGTAGGAGGGATGCGACATGCGCGGAGGATCGACATGGCCGGGTTTTTCAGGCGCCTCGTAGGATGGTGGGACGGGCAGAGCTTCGGCACCGCCCTGTGGTCCCGTCGTCACGGCCAGGAGGTCGGGCGCGACGATCTGGGTCACGTCTATTTCCGCAACGCCGACGATTCGCGCCGCTGGGTCTTCTATCCGGGCGACAATGACGCGAGCCGCGTCCCGCCCGAATGGCATGGCTGGCTGCACCGCACGATCCAGCGACCGCCGAGCGAGGCGCCGCTGACACGTCGCGGCTGGGAGAAGCCGCCCAAGCACAACATGACCGGATCCGACGAGGCGTTCTTCCGCAAGGGTTCGCTGCGGCGCGCCGACGTGGTCCCCGAGCGCGACTACGAGGCGTGGAGCCCCGAGTGATCCGCGCGGTCCTCGCTGGCCTGCTCGGTTTCGCGCTGGCCGCCCCCGCGCTCGCGCAGCAAACGCAGGTCCGCACGCGGACGGCGCCGGGCGCGGTGCTCCGCACGCTCGACCGGACGTCCGGCGAGGTGATCGACGTGGAGATGTCCTCCGGCCAGACGATGGCCTACGGCTCGCTGCAGGTGACGCTTCAGGAATGCCGCTTTCCGGCGAACAACCCATCGGGCGATGCGTTCGGCCTCATCAAGGTCGTCGATGCCCGCGACGTTTCCGAGCTTTTCGCCGGCTGGATGGTCGCCTCTTCGCCCGCGCTCAATGCGCTGGAACATCCGCGCTACGACGTCTGGCTCCTGAGGTGCGCGACTTCGGACGGTTGAGGCACGGGCCCGGTCAGCCGGGCACGGTGCTGCAACGCGTCGGCGAGAAGGGTGTGATAATGCTGCCGCGGGATCTCCACGGCGCCGAGGCTGGCGAGGTGGTCGGTCAGGAACTGCGTGTCGAAAAGCGTGTAGCCGCGCTGGCGCAGCAGCGTGACCAGAAAGGCCAGCGCGAGCTTCGACATGTCGCGCCGGCGCGAGAACATCGACTCCCCGAAGAAGGCGGTGCCGAGGGTGACGCCGTAGACGCCGCCCACCAGCGCGCCGCCGCTCCAGACTTCCAGCGAATGGGCATAGTCGTCGGCGTAAAGCTCCGCGTAAAGACGCCGGATCGGAGCGTTGATCCACGTCGTCTCCCGCGCCGCGCAGGCATCGACGACGCCGGCGAAGTCGCGGTCGAGCGTCACCTCGTAATCGCCCCGGCGGATGACCTTGGCGAGCGAGCGCGACAGGCGGAACCCGTCGAGCGGGAACACGCCGCGGCGCTTCGGATCGACCCAGTAGATTTCGGGATCGTCTTGCGCCTCGGCCATCGGGAAGATGCCCGCGGCATAGGCCATCAGCAGCGTCTCGGGCGTGATCTCGGGCGTGTCGCGGGGCATGGCGCGAAGATAGGCACCGATCCCCCGGCTTGAAAGCGACATTGCGCCCGCGGGGGACCGAAAGGCCGGTCCGTCAGGTGAGGTTGCGCGCGAGCCATTCCTCGAGCCAGTGGATCGTGTAGTTGCCGGCCATGATGTCCGGATCCTGGACCAGCTCGGCGAAAAGCGGGATCGTGGTGTCGACGCCGTCCACGATGATCTCCCCCAGGCTGCGGCGCAGGCGGGCCAGCGCCTCGTTGCGGTCGCGTCCGTGCACGATCAGCTTGCCGATGAGCGAATCGTAATAGGGCGGGATGCGGTAGCCGTCGTAGATGGCGGAATCCATCCGCACGCCGAGGCCCCCGGGCGCGTGATACTGCGTGATCCGGCCGGGGGAGGGCGTGAATTGCGGCAGCTTCTCGGCGTTGATTCGCACCTCGATCGCGTGACCGTTGAGGCGAAGCTCCTCCTGGTGGAACGACATCGGCAGGCCCGCGGCCACGTTGATCTGCTCGCGCACGAGGTCGACGCCGAAAACGGCCTCCGTCACCGGATGCTCCACCTGCAGGCGCGTGTTCATCTCGATGAAGTAGAAGTTGCCGTTCTCGTAAAGGAACTCGATCGTACCCGCGCCGGCATAATTGATCCGCGCCACCGCCTCGGCGCAGGTGCGGCCGATCTCGGCGCGCTGCTCGGGCGTGATCGTGGGGCCGGGGGCCTCTTCCAGCACCTTTTGGTGCCGCCGTTGAAGGGAGCAGTCGCGCTCGCCCAGATGCACGGCCCGGCCGCGACCGTCGCCGAAGACCTGCACCTCGATATGCCGGGGCGTGTCGAGATACTTCTCGAGATAAACCTCGTCGTTGCCGAAAGCGGCCTTCGCCTCGCTTCGCGCGGTGCGGAACGCGGTCTCGAGCTCACCCGCGCTGCGCGCGAGCTTCATGCCGCGCCCGCCGCCGCCGGCCGTGGCCTTGATGATGACCGGAAAGCCGATCTCCGTCGCGATGCGCTCGGCGGCCTGCAGGTCCGGCACGCCGCCGTCGGAGCCGGGGACGCAGGGCACGCCCAGCTTCCGCATCGTCTCCTTGGCGGTGATCTTGTCGCCCATGACGCGGATATGCTCCGCCGTGGGGCCGATGAAGGTGATGTCGTGATCCTCGAGCACCTGCACGAATGCGGCGTTCTCGGACAGGAAGCCGTAGCCTGGATGGATCGCCTCGGCCCCGGTGATCTCGCAGGCCGACACGATCGCCGCGACGTTGAGGTAGGATTGCGTGCTGGGGGCGGGTCCGATGCAGATCGACTCGTCGGCCATTCGGACATGCATCGCGTCGGCATCGGCGGTGGAGTGGACGGCGACCGTCGCCACCCCCATCTCGCGGGCGGCACGAACGACGCGCAGTGCGATCTCGCCCCGGTTGGCGATCAGGATCTTGGAGAACATGGGATCAGGCCAGGATCACGAGGGGAGCGCCGTATTCGACAGCTGCGCCGTCCTCGACGAGGATACGCTTCACCTGACCGGCTCGCGGGCTCGGGATCTGGTTCATCGTCTTCATCGCCTCCACGATAAGGAGGGTCTGTCCTTCCTCCACCGTGTCGCCGATCTGGACGAAGCGCGACGCGCCCGGCTCGGACGAAAGATAGGCGGTGCCGACCATGGGGGAGGTCACCGCGCCCGGATCCTGCGCCGGGTCCTGCGGTGCGTTGGTGCTCGTGGATGCGGCCGGGGCGGACGGGGCCTGCGGCGCGTGCGTCACGGCGACGGGTTGCGGGGCCGGGGCGGGCGCGGCGGTGAGCTGACGGGCGACCCGGACGTTAAGGGCGTCGTCCTCGCCGTATTCGCGCGACACCTCGAGTTCGGTCAGGTCGTTCTCGCGCAGAAGCTCCGCGAGCGCCTTGATGAAGGCGACGTCGCTGTCATGGGTCTTCGTCATTGCCGTCTCCGCTGCGTGTTTTCGGGGCCCTAACCCGTCCCAGGCGTCAGGGGAAGCGCCCCGGGGGCACCGATCGTCCGGACGTAGCGCGAACAGCGCAGCTTTGCCACCACTCGACCGCGTCGGGCCGAAGGGCCCGCGGAGGACGGCCTGTCACCGATCGTCCGGGCGGACGCGAAGGCCGGACCGGCCCCTCAGCGGTTCATCCGGTTCGCGATCAGGTCGTCCACGACGCCGGGATCGGCGAGCGTCGAGGTGTCGCCGAGCGCGCCGTAATCGTCCTCCGCGATCTTGCGGAGGATACGACGCATGATCTTGCCCGAGCGCGTCTTGGGCAGGCCCGGCGCCCATTGGATGCAATCCGGCTTGGCGATCGGCCCGATCTCGGACCGCACCCAGCTTTCGAGTTCGCGGCGAAGCTCGTCGGACGGCGTCTCTCCGCCCATCAGGGTGACGTAGGCGTAGATGCCCTGGCCCTTCACCTCGTGCGGAAAGCCCACCACCGCGGCCTCGGCCACCTTCGGATGGGCGACGAGCGCGCTTTCCACCTCGGCCGTGCCCATCCGGTGACCGGAGACGTTGATGACGTCGTCGACGCGGCCGGTGATCCAGTAATAGCCGTCGGCGTCGCGCCGGCACCCGTCGCCGGAGAAATAGTAGGTCTTGTAATCGGCGAAATAGGTCTTCTCGAACCGTTCATGGTCGCCCCAGATCGTGCGCATCTGGCCTGGCCAGCTGTCCTTGATGCAGAGCACGCCCTCCGCCACCGTCTCGGCGATCTCCTCGCCGGTCGCCGGGTCGAGAACGGCGGGCTGTATGCCGAAGAAGGGCAAGGTGGCGGATCCGGGCTTGGTGGCCGTCGCGCCGGGCAGGGGGGTCAGGAGGTGGCCGCCGGTCTCCGTCTGCCACCAGGTGTCGACGATGGGGCAACGGCCGCGGCCCACGACCTCGTCGTACCAGGACCAGGCTTCCGGGTTGATCGGCTCGCCCACCGTGCCCAGCACCTTGAGCGAGGACAGATCGTAGCCTTCCACGAAGCCCTTGCCCTGGCCCATCAGGGCGCGGATCGCGGTGGGCGCGGTGTAGAACTGGTTCACGCGGTGCTTCTCGCAGACCGCCCAGAAGCGGCCGGCATCGGGATACGTTGGCACGCCCTCGAACATCAGCGTCGTGGCGCCGTTGGCGAGCGGGCCGTAGACGATGTAGCTGTGCCCCGTGACCCAGCCGACATCGGCGGTGCACCAATAGACGTCGCCGTCGTGGTAGTCGAACGTGTATTGATGCGTCATCGCGGCGTAGACGAGGTAGCCGCCCGTGGTGTGGACGACGCCCTTCGGCTGCCCGGTGGAGCCGGAGGTGTAGAGGATGAAGAGCGGGTCCTCCGCCCCCACCTCCTCGGGCGGACAATCGTTCGACGCCTCGGCTTCCAGCTCGTGCAGCCAGAAGTCGCGGCCTTCGACCATCTCGATCGCGCCGCCGGTACGCCTGACGACGAGGGTTTTGGTGTCGGTCGAGACCTTCTCCAGCGCCTTGTCGGCATTCGCCTTCAGCGGCGTGTTCCGCCCGCCCCGCGGCGCCTCGTCGGCGGTGACGAGGACCTTGGCCTCCGATCCGTCGATCCGGGCGGCCAGCGCATCCGCGGAAAAGCCTGCGAAGACGATGGAATGGATCGCCCCGATCCGCGCGCAGGCCAGCATCGCGTAGGCGGCTTGCGGGATCATCGGCATGTAGAGGACGACGCGGTCGCCCTTTCCGACGCCGAGCCCCTTCAGGACGTTGGCGACCTTGCAGACATGCGCGTGAAGCTGGCGGTAGCTGATATGCTGCGCCTCCGCCTCCGGGTCGTCGGGCTCCCAGATGATGGCGGTCTGCTCGCCGCGCTCGGCCAGATGGCGGTCGATGCAGTTCGCCGCGACGTTGAGCGTTCCGTCCTCGTACCAGCGGATATCGACGTTGCCGGGCGCGAAGGACGTGTTCTTGACGATGCCGTAGGGCTTGATCCAGTCGATGCGCCGTCCCTGCTCGCCCCAGAAGGCTTCGGGATCGGCGACGGAGGCCGCGTACATCTCGTCGTAGGTCGCGCGGTCGATATGCGCGCCGGCGGCGAAGTCCGGATCGGGCTCGAACGTCTTTGCATCGTGCATCGTAATCTCCCTCATTCCCTGCTTCCGGGGCTATCGATCCCCGGCTCCTTGTGCCAGCCCCGGCCGCGCGGCGGTCCCTTGCCGGTCAGATCGCCAGATATTCCGCGCGGAGCGTCGCGTTTTCCAGAACTTCGCTCGCCGTGCCGTCGAACACGACGCCGCCGGTATCGAGGATCACGGCGCGGTCCGACAGCTTCAGCGCCCGGACGGCGTTCTGCTCCACGAGGATCGTGGTGATCCCGCTGCGACGAATTTCGGCGAGCGTGCGTTCGATCTCGTCGACGATCACGGGGGCGAGCCCCTCGTAGGGTTCGTCGAGCAGCAGAAGCTTCAGGTCGCGGGCCAGCGCGCGGGCGATCGAAAGCATCTGCTGTTCGCCGCCCGACAGCGTGACCCCCTCCTGCCGGCGGCGTTCGCCGAGCCGGGGAAAAAGCTCGTAGATGCGCTCGATCGACCAGCCGACGGGCGGGGCGATCTGCGCGAGCTTGAGGTTCTCCTCCACCGTCAGCCCGGGAATGATCCGCCGGTCCTCCGGAACGAGGCCCAGCCCCGCCGCGCTGGCTTCGTGCGCCCTCATTCGGTGCAGCGCGTCGCCGTCGAGCCAGATTTCGCCCCGTTTGAGTTCGGGATTGCCGAGCCGGGCGCAGGTCCGGAGCGTCGAGGTCTTGCCCGCGCCGTTCCGCCCGAGCAGCGCGAGGATTTCCCCCTCGCGCACGTCGAAGCTGATCCCCTGCACGATGTAGCTCTCGCCGTAATAGGCGTGGATGTCGCGGACCGAGAAGAAGGCCGGTGCGGCCGCGTCGCGGGGCGTTTCGCCGCCGATTGCCGGATTGACGTTCATCGCGTCCTCCTAATGCTCCGTCTCGCCGAGATAGGCCTCGCGCACCTTCGGATGGCCCCTGATGTTGTCGGGCGTGTCCTCGACGAGCGGCGTGCCCTGCGCCAGCACCGTGATCCGCTCGGCGAGCGAGAAGACGACATGCATGTCGTGCTCGATGATCGCGATTGTGATCGGCCGGCTGTCCTTGATCTGCTTGAGGAGCTCGATCGTGTTGTTGGTGTCGGCACGGGCCATGCCCGCCGTCGGCTCGTCGAGCAGCAGCAGGCGCGGCTCCTGCGCGAGGCACATCGCGATCTCGAGCCGCCGCTTGTCGCCGCGCGACATCGAGGCCGCGTGCATGCCGCGCTTCTCGATCATGTGCATGTCCTCGAGCATGTGCTCCGCCCTGTCCACGATCTCCCGGTCGCGCATCAGCGCGCGGTAGCCGTTCAGCGCGAAAGCGCCGTCCCGCTTGGCAAGGCAGGGGATCATCATGTTCTCGAGCACCGTGAGGTCGCCGAAGATCTCGGGTGTCTGGAACACCCGGGAAATACCCATCTGGTTGATCTCGTGCGGCTTGCGCCCGAGCACCGATTGGCCGTCGAAGCTCACCGATCCGGTGTCGGGGATGAGCTTGCCGACGAGACAGTTCAGGAGCGTTGACTTGCCCGCGCCGTTCGGCCCGATGATCGCGTGGACCGAGTCCTTGGCGACCGAGAGGTTCACGTCGGAAAGCGCGTGGAGCCCCCCGAACCGCTTGCCGACGTTCTTGACCTCGAGGATGTTCATGCCGCTCACTCCCCCGCCTGACGCTGCGTCGCCGCGTCGTCCTCGACCCCGCCGCCCTTGCGGTCGCGGCGGAAGATCGTAGCCATCTTGTTTCCACCCTGCACGAGTCCGCCGGGCAGGAAGATGACGACCAGCATGAAGAGCAGGCCGAGCGTCAGGTGCCAGCCCTTGCCGACGAAGGGGTAGACGATGGCCACCAGCGCGTCCTCCAGCCCGTCGGGCAGGAAGGAGAACCAGGCATGCAGCGTGGATTCGTTTATCTTGGAGAAGATGTTCTCGAAATACTTGATGAATCCCGCCCCGAGCACCGGACCGATCAGCGTGCCGGCCCCGCCGAGGATCGTCATCAGCACGACCTCCCCCGACGCGGTCCACTGCATCCGCTCGGCGCCCGCGAGCGGGTCCATCGCCGAAAGGAGCCCGCCGGCGAGACCGGCATACATGCCGGAGATCACGAAGGCCGCCAGCGTGTAGGGCCGGGCGTTGACGCCGGTATAGTTCAGCCGCTGCTGGTTCGACTTCACGGCACGCAGCATCATCCCGAAAGGCGACCGGAACAGACGCACCGAAAGGTAGAAGCAGACCACCATGATCACGGCGCAGAGGTAGTAACCGGCATTGAACTGGAAGTTCCACGCCCCGATCGACAGCGTTTCCGTTTCGCGCATCGCCAGCCCGAAGAGGTGCGGCGCGCGGGGCCCGTCGCCCTGCAGCCATTGCGGGTCGCTCGTGTAAACCTGCAGGCCGGTCTCGCCGTTCGTCAGGTTGAAGGCCGGGTTCGACAGGACGGAATAGGCTAGTGCGAAGGACATCTGCGCGAAGGCGAGCGTCAGGATCGAGAAGTAGATGCCCGACCGGCGCAGCGAGACGTAGCCGATCAGCAGCGCGAATAGCCCGGACACGACGATCGAGAGCAGGATGCCGGGCAGGACGTTGTAGCCCAGGAGCTTGAACATCCAGACGCAGGAATAGGAGCCCACGCCAAGAAAGGCGGCGTGGCCGAAGCTCAGGTAGCCGGTCAGCCCGAACAGGATGTTGAAGCCGATCGCGAAGATCCCGAAGATCACGAAGCGCTGCATCAGGTCCGGGTAGCCTGCGTTGAACTGGGCCATCGCAGAGTTCGACGGGAACGGGTTGAGCAGGAACGGCGCCAGCATCGCCAGCGCGATCACGACGAGGAGGAGGCTGAAATCCTGCTTCGTCAGCCCGAGGATCGTGTCCCGGGCCGCCCTGCGGGACGGCGGCGTCGCGGCGGCGGGGGTATAGTCGGTCCGGTCCGTCATGGCCTCACTCCTCCATCACGCCGCGGCGTCCCATCAGGCCCCGCGGGCGGGTCAGGAGGACGACGATGGCCACGAGGTAGATGATGATCTGGTTGATGCCGGGCACGGCGGTCGTGGCCCAGGTCGTCGAGGCGAAGCTCTCGAGGATGCCCAGCAGGAACCCGGCGAGCACCGCGCCGGGCAGGGAGCCCATGCCGCCGACGACCACGACGACGAAGCTGAGGACGAGAAAATCCATCCCCATGTGGTAGTTCGGTGGATTGATCGGCGTGTACATCACCCCGGCGAGGCCGGCCACGGCGGCGGCGATGCCGAACATGATGGTGAAGCGGCGGTCGATGTCGATGCCCAGAAGGCCCACCGTCTCCCGGTCCGCCATGCCGGCACGGACGACCATGCCGAAGGTGGTGAATTGCAGAAAGGCGAAGACGGCGGCGATGATGATCGCGGCGAAGACGAAATAGACGAGTCGCCAGTACGGATAGATGATCGTGTTCGGATCGAAGCCCAGCAGGACGCCGAAGTCGAAGCTGCCGCGGAACGCGTCGGGCGCCGGCGTCGGGATCGGGTTGGCGCCGTAGAAGTACTTGATAACCTCCTGCAGCACGATGGCGAGTCCGAAGGTCACCAGGATCTGGTCGGCATGGGGGCGCTTGTAGAAATGCTTGATGAGGCCACGCTCCATCACGAATCCGATGAGCAGCATGACCGGGATGGCGACGAGGATCGAGACCGGCACGGCCCAGTCCAGGAGCGCCTGCCCGAGCTCCGGACCGAAGATGTCCTCCACGTAGAGGACGTCGTCGTAGCGCGGATTGCCGAGGAAATCCGTGCCCGACGGCTCCGACGCCTTGTGACTGAGCTGCAGCAGGCGGCTCAGCGTCACGGCGACGAAGGCGCCCAGCATGAAGAGCGCGCCATGCGCGAAGTTCACCACGCCCAGCGTGCCGAAGATAAGCGTGAGCCCGAGCGCGATGAGCGCGTAGGCCGACCCCTTGTCGAGCCCGTTCAGGATCTGGAGGAGGAAGGCTTCCATGTCGCCGGTGTCCTTGAAAAAGGTACGGTCGGGTTCCCGAGGCAGGCGGAGCGGATGCCGGCCCGGGGCGGGCGATCGGGCAGGTCAGCCCGCCCCCGATCGATCCGATGGAGGGGCCGGCCGCGCCGGGCGGCCGGCCGGGCTCGGGTCAGGCGCCCGGGTTGCACTCGCCGAGCTCGCCGCCGGCGAACATCGGGTGGTCCGGCTCGTAGGTGACGGCCTCGGTCGGCGTGACCTCGACGATCTCCACGAGGTCGAACTCGTTCTCCGGGTTCTCCTTGCCGCGCACGACGACCACGTCCTTGAAGCACTGGTGGTCGCTGCCCCGGTAAAGCGTCGGACCGTTGCCCAGCCCGTCGAACTCGAAATCCTCGAGCGCCTCGACGACCGCGCAGGGATTGAAGCTGCCCGCCCGCGTCACCGCGTCGGCGTAGAGCAGTGTCTGCGCGTAGCAGGTATGCGCGGCCTGGCTCGGCGGGAAGCCGTATTTCTCGCCGAAGGATTGCACGAAGGCGTTCGTCCCGATGTAGCGCGAGCCGCGCTCGTTCTCGAGTTTCCAGTCCCAGTTCTGCGAGCCGGGGATGCCGGCGATGCTCTCGCCCGCGCCGCGCGCCATGAGCTCCGAGTAGAGCGGCACGACGATCTGGAAGTCCTTGCCGTTGGCTTGGGCCTGCTTCAGCCCGAACTGCACGGCGTTGGTCAGCGAGTTGACCATGTTGCCGCCGTAATGATTGAGCACCAGCACGTCCGCGCCCGAGTTCAGGACCGGCGCGATATAGGAGGAGAAGTCCGTGGCCGCGAGCGGCGTCAGCACGTTCTCCACCGTCTCCCATCCCAGCGCCTCGGTCGCTGCCGCGATCGATTCCTGCTGTGTCCAGCCCCAGGTGTAGTCCGCGGTCAGGTGGTACGCCCTGCGGTCGGTGCCGTAGAGGCTTTCGAGCACCGGGGCCATCGCGGCCGCGGACATGTAGGCGTTGAAGAAATGGCGGAAGCCGTTGGCCTTCTTGTCCTTGCCGGTCGTGTCGTTGGAATGCGTCAGCCCCGACATGAAGATCACGCCGGCATCCTGACAGAGCCCCTGCACCGCGACGGCCACGCCGGACGAGGATCCGCCCGAGATCATCACGGCGCCGTCCTTCTGGATCATCGACTGCGCGGCGGCGCGGGCGGCGTCGGACTTGGTCTGCGTGTCGCCGGTGACGAACTCGACCCGCTTGCCCATGATGCCGGCGCCGTCGAGCGCCTTCGAGGAGAAGGTCTGCAGCATGCCGCCGTCGCCCTCGCCGTTCAGGTGCTCGACGGCAAGCTCGAAGGCCCGCAGCTCGTCGGCGCCCTCGTCGGCGTAGGGGCCGGTCTGGGGAACGTTGAAACCGAGCGTCACCGTGTCGCCGGTCGGCGCGTTGGTGAAGCCCTGCTCCTGCGCCCATGCGGCGCCGGTGAAGATGATCGGCAGCGCGAGACCGGCGCCGGTGGCGGCACCGGTCTTCATCACGCCACGCCGGGTGAAGTGCAATCTGGTCATGAGGACCCTCCCTTTGTTCTTGAGGCCCGCGCCCTCTCCCAATGGACGCCGGCCGGTCCGTCGTGTCGACGGATCGCCGTCAGTATTCGGCGAGGGGCCATGATCCGACAACAACCTATCGGCATGGCTCCATTCTCTTGTAAATAACGTGACGGGGCGGTGGGAAAATCTGTAAACTTATTCTCGCGCAGCTGCAGCATTCGAGGAAGATCAGGGGGTTTCGTGACACGGGATATGCCGACCGGGCAGCGGATACGGGAACGGCGCATGGCCCTTGGTCTGAAACAGAGAGAAGTTGCCGCAGCGGCAGGTGTCTCGCCGAGCTACTTGAACCTCATCGAGCACGACCGCCGTGCCATCGGCGGGGCGCTGCTATCCCGGCTCGCTGCCGCGCTTCGCACCGACCGCGCAACGCTGGCCGGGGAGGGGGACGCGGACCTCGTCGCCGCGCTGCGGAACGTGGCCGCGCTGCGCGGGCTTCCGGCGTCCGCGCGGGATCAGGCCGGCGACCTCGCGCGGCAACATCCCCGATGGGCGCGGCTTCTCGTGGCGGAGGCGGAGGCGCATGCGGCGCAGGTCCGCAGAATCGACGCGTTGGGGGATCGTCTGAGCCACGATCCCGCCGTGGCCGACGCGATGCACGAGCTGATGTCCGCGGTGGCCGCCGTCCGGTCCACCGCGTCGATCCTCGCGCAAACGCCGGAAATCGACGCGAACTGGCTGGTCCGGTTCTACGCCAATCTCGACGAGGACAGCCGACGGTTGGCAAAGGGCGCGGCCACGGTGCGCGATCTCTTCGACGCGCGGCCGGGGGAGGCGGAGACGAACCTGCCGGCGGAGACCGTTTCGCGCTTTCTCGACGCCAGCGGACATCGCTTCGACCGCCTGGAGGACGACGGCGCCGGTGCGATCCCCGATCTCGTCGCCGGCATCGTCGATCCGGTCGCGCGGGAGATGGCGGCGGGGATCCTTGCCGGGGATGCCGCCGATGCGGCGCGGCTGCCGCGCGGCATGGTCGACGCGGCGGCGTCGCCCGCGGATCTCTTCCCCGCGGCAGAGGGGGACGTCGCGCTTGTGCTGCGGCGAATGGGGGCGCGGGATCCGAGGCGCGGCCTGATGATCTGCGACGCGGCCGGGGCCGTGCTTCGGTCCAAGGTCGTCGCCGGGTTCCCGTTGCCCCGGAACGGATCGGGCTGCCCGCTCTGGCCGGTCTACGCGGCATTCTCCGCCCCCGGCCACACGATCGACACCGCCGTCGAGATGCCGGACGGCGTCGTCTGGCGCGCGCAGGCCGTGGCGGCGCTCGCCCCGCCCCCCGGGTTCGGGCGGGCGCCGATCCCGCGCGCGACGATGCTCCTCACGCCGGTCGCGGGCGCGGCGGTGCCGGACCGTCCTCTTCCTGTCGGGCCGGGATGCCGGCTCTGCCCGCGCGGGGATTGCCCCGCCCGGCGGGAGCCCTCCGTCTTGACCGCGAGGCTGGACAACACGGGCGACGCCATGAACACATCGACCGACACGTGACCGGAGGGAGGCCGGCATGACCCATGCGACCGAACCCGGTCCGGCAGGCACGCGACCGCCGGGTCGCGTCCTGCTGATCGAGGACGAGCCGAACATCGCCACCGCTCTGGGCTTCATCCTGCGGCGCGACGGCTGGCGGGTCTCGACCCATTCCGACGGGGCGACCGCGCTCGACGCCGTGGCGCGTCACGCGCCGGCGGTCGTCGTTCTCGACGTGATGTTGCCGGGGTTGTCCGGTTTCGACATCCTGTCCGGTATCCGCGCGAGCCCGCGCCCCGATCTGCCGGTGCTGATGCTGACCGCGAAGGGACAGGCCAAGGATCGCGCCCGGGCCGAGGCGCTGGGCGTGAACCGGTTCATGACCAAGCCGTTCTCGAACCGCGAGCTGCTCGACGCGGTGCGCGCGCTGGCGGAGCCGTGACCGCGCCACCCGCGCCCGCGCCCGCCACCGACGCGCAACGGCGCGACCGGGCGCGGACACGGCTTGTCGACGGGGCGCGCCTGCTGCCCGTCCTCGGCGCGGCGCTGTTCCTGCTGCCCGATCTCGTTCTGTCGGACGGCGCGGCGGGCGATGGGGCGACGGTGCCCTGGCTCACCTATCTCTTCGCGTCGTGGTCCGCCCTCGTCGGCCTCGCGCTCTGGATCGCCCGGCGGCATGCACGGCTGGGCGGGGCGGACGATCCGCCGTGACGCTGACGTTCAACCTGCTGGTGGCGATCTGCCTCGGCTACGTCGCGTTCCTGTTCGCGGTGGCCTTCGCGGGCGAGCGGCAATCCGCGCGGGGCCGCGGCGGCTGGCTGCGCGGTCCGACCGTCTACACGCTGTCGCTGTCGATCTACTGCACGGCCTGGACGTTCTACGGCGCGGTCGGATACGCGGCGCGGTCGGGCCTCGAGTTCATGACGATCTATCTCGGTCCGACGATCGTCTTCGTCGGCTGGTGGTGGTTCCTGCGCAAGCTCGTGCGGATCGGGCGCGCCGAACGGGTGACCTCCATCGCCGACATCGTGTCGAGCCGCTACGGCAAGTCCACCTCGCTCGCGGTCATCGTGACGCTTCTCGCGGTCGTGGGCACGACGCCCTACATCGCGCTTCAGCTGCAATCGATCACGCTGGCCTTCGGCGTCTTCGCCGCGCCGGAGACGGGCGGCGCGGATCTCGACGGGCTCGCGCTCTGGTGCGCGGTGGGTCTCGCGGTCTTCACCATCCTGTTCGGCACGCGCCGGCTCGACATGGGCGAGCGGCACGAGGGGATCGTGAGCGCGATCGCGGTGGAGGCCGTGGTGAAGCTCGTGGCGCTCCTGTCGGTCGGCGCCTTCGTGGTCTGGGGGCTGAACGACGGCATCGGTCCCACGCGGGCGGCGATCGCGGCGGGGCCGGTGGCGGACTGGACGGCGACGCCGGGCCGGTGGGCGGGCCTCATCCTCGTCTCCGGCGCGGCGGTGATCTGCCTGCCGCGCATGTTCCAGGTCCTCGTGGTCGAGAACAGCGACGAGCGGCACCTCGTCACGGCGAGCTGGGCGTTCCCGGCCTATCTCATGGCGATGTGCCTGTTCGTCGTGCCGATCGCGGCCACCGGGCTCGCGCGGATGCCGGACGGGGCGAACCCGGACCTGTTCGTGCTGACGCTGCCGCTCGCCGAGGGACAGGACGGGCTGGCACTGCTCGCCTTCCTCGGCGGCTTCTCGTCGGCGACGTCAATGGTGATCGTGGCCTCCGTGGCGCTCGCGACGATGCTGTCGAACCATGTCGTCATGCCCGTCTGGCTCGCCTGGCAGGGGCAGGGACGGGCGAGCATCTCGGGCGACGTGCGCGCCGTGGTGCTGCGCGCCCGCCGGATCTCGATCCTCGTCGTGCTCGCGATGGGCTACCTCTACTTCCTGACGACCGGCGGGACGGCGGCGCTGGCCTCCATCGGGCTCATCTCCTTCGTGGGCATCGCGCAGGTCCTGCCGACGCTGGCCTTCGGCCTGTTCTGGACGGGTGCCACGCGGCTCGGGGCGGCGGCGGGGATCCTGACGGGCTTCGCCATCTGGGGCTGGACGATGCTGCTGCCGGTGCTGCTGCCGGATGCCGGTTTCCTCGCGGCGCCGTTCGGGATCGGCTGGCTCGGGTCGTTCTCGCTCTTCGGGATGACGGGCGACCCGCTGGTGACGGCGGCGATCCTGTCGCTCGGCCTCAACACCTTCGTCTTCTGCCTCGTCTCCCTCGCGACCCAGCCCACGCCGATGGAGCGCCTGCAGGCGCCGCGCTTCGTCCACGTCTTCGACCGCACGGCGCGTCCGCGCGGCCATCGCGGCGGGACGGTGCAGGCGGACGAACTCCTGATCATGGCGCAGCGCATCCTGGGCGCGCGGGAGGCGCAGGATTTCTTCTTCGCCGAGGCGCGCAGGCAGGGGCGGGCGCGCGACCTGCCGGAAACCACGCCCGACCTCCTCGACCGGCTCGAGCGGCGCCTGGCCGGCTCGGTCGGCGCCGCGACGGCCCATGCGATGGTCAGCGGGATCACCGGCGGCACCGCCGTCTCGGTCGAGGATCTGCTGGCCGTGGCCGACGAGACGGCGCAGATCATGGAATATTCCGCCCGGCTCGAGGCGCAGTCCGTCGAATTGACCCGCACCACGCGCGAGCTGCGCGAGGCCAATCGCAAGCTCACCGCGCTCGGCCGGCAAAAGGACGCGTTCCTGAGCCAGGTCAGCCACGAGCTGCGCACACCCATGACCTCGATCCGCGCCTTTTCGGAGATCCTGCGCGAGGAAGACGTGCCCGAGGCCGACCGGGCGCGCTATGCCGGGATCATTCTGGAGGAGAGCCGCCGGCTGACGCGGTTGCTCGACGATCTGCTCGACCTCGCCGTGCTCGAATCCGGGCAGGTCGAGCTGGAGCGCGTCACCGTTTCCCTGCGTGACGTGATCGACCGGGCGCTCGTCGCCTCGGGGGAGACCGGGCTTCGCATCGAGCGCGACCGGGACGCGGAGGCGGTGGACGTGGAGGCCGATCCCGACCGGCTCGCGCAGGTCTTCATCAACCTCGTCACCAACGCGGCCCGGTATTGCGACGCCGACCGGCCGGCCCTGCGCATCCGGGTCGACGTGGCCGAAACGGTGACGATCGACGTCTCCGACAACGGCGGCGGAATCGACCCGGAGGCGCGCGACCTCATCTTCGAGAAGTTCGCGCGGCTGGACAGGGGGGCGGCCACCGGACGCGCCGGGCTCGGCCTCGCGATCTGCCGGGAGGTGATGGCCCGGCTCGGGGGCAGCATCGAATACGTGGCCGCGTCCCGGGGAACGACGTTCCGCGTCCGCCTGCCCCGCGTCGCCGCCGGGGCCGCGGCATGACCGGGATCGCGGAAAAGGTTTGTTAACGTCGATGACGCAGAGAAAGCTGCGAGAGAATCTCCCGGGGCCCGATGTCTGCAGAACGTGACACAAACCTCCTGCGCCGGATGGCCGCGCCGAACGCGGCGGCCGCCGAGACCGGGCTGGTGGCCGGGTCGGATCTGGCGCGGGCGATGGCGACCGGCGTGCTGCGCGTCGCCGACAGGATGGACGGCCTCGGCCTTTCCACCGGCGCGCGGACGGCGCGGCGGCTGGACGCGGACGCGGCGTTCGACGCGTTCGACGCCCGCGCGCTCTGCCTTCTGCTGGACCCCGAGGGCCACGATCCGGCCGCGCCGGGCAGCGTGTCGCCGGAAGCGCTCGCGGCACGAACCGGACTCGTCGTCCTGCATCCCGCGCTGACCGACGGGCTGATCGAGGTCCAGACGATCGGCCGGGTCGAGGGGCCGGCCCGTCCGGCGCGGCGGCCGACGCGGATCGACGCGGCGCTCGCGCAGCCCTTCGTGCTGTCCCTCCTAGACCAGATCCGCGCGCTTCTGCCCGTCGATACGAACGAGCCGTGCCCCGGCACCCTGCGCGCGGGCAGCTTCATCGCCGGCCCGGCCTCGCTCGGCCTCATCCTCACCGCGTCGCATTACCTGCGCGTCGACCTCGAGATCGAGCTTGCCCAGGGCCACCGCCAGGCGGGCCTGTCCTTCGTCCTGCCCCTCGACGTCGCCGCCCGGGCCACCGCCGAGGAGCCGGACCCGCGCGGCGAATGGGCGCCGGCGATGGAGGCCATCGCGATGGAGGCGCCGGTGCGGCTGGAGGCGGTGCTGCCGCCGCTCAAGATGCCGCTGTCGAGGCTCGTGACCCTGAAGGTGGGCGACCTGATCCCGATCGACGCGCAGGCGCTGAGCCGGCTGTCGCTGCACGGCGGCGCCTCCGGCATCACCGTTCCCGGCCGCGCGCGTCTGCCGCGCGGCGCGTCGCTCAAGGCCCGGCTGGGGCAACTCAACGGGGTGCGCGCGGTCAAGATCGCCGCGCTTCCCGGCGATGCGGAGGGCGCCGAGGCCGGGCGCGACCCCGAGTTCGGCGCCGACGCGATCGCCGGCTTCGGCGTGGGACCGGCCCCGGCGCTGGGCATGTCTGGCAATGCGAGGGAGGATGCGCTCGGGACGCTGCCCGATCTGCCCGGCAGCCCGGACTTCCCGGATTTTCCCGACCTTCCCGATCTGCCCTGACGGCCTTGCGTCGTTCTCTGGCCTCTGCGACCAATCGAACGGGGAGGATCGGACATGACGGACAAGAGGCGGCCCTTGCGCGCGCGGATGCAGGCGGGCGAGCGCCTGGCCGGGACTTTCGTCAAGACGCCCAGCGTCGCGGTGGTGGAGGTGCTGATCCTGTCGGGTCTCGATTTCCTGACGCTCGACGCGGAGCATGCGCCCTTCGATCGCGGCGCCATGGATGCCTGCATGGCCATCGCGCGCGCCTACGATTTTCCCGTTCTCGTCCGGGTGCAGGACGGATCCCCCGCCCGCATCCTCGACGCGCTCGATCTGGGCGCGACCGGCATCGTCGTGCCCCATGTCGACAGCGTCGGGAAGGCGCGCGCGGTCGCGGCGGCCGCGCGGTTCGGTCCCGGGGGGCGGGGCTATGCCGGCTCCACCCGCTGGGCCGGCTACACCACGCAGCGGATGCCCGCCCTTCTGGCCCGGTCGCGCGAGGAAACCGTCGTGCTGGCCCAGATCGAGGAGCCGGCCGGGGTCGAGGCGGCGGAGGAGATCGCGGCGGTGGCGGGGATCGACGCGCTTTTCATCGGACCCTCGGACCTGTCGGTCGCCTACGGACACGACAGCCTCGACAATCCGGACCTGTTCGCGGCGATCGCGCGGGTCGGACGCGCGGCGGCCGGGAACGGCAAGACTTTCGCCACCTGGGTTCCGAACGCGGAGGTCGCGGCGCAGTGGGCCGGTCACGGCTTCACGATGTTCGTCGTCTCCTCGGAGCACGGCTGGATGCTGCAAGGCGCGCGGGAAACGGCGAAGGCCATCCACGACCTTTCGTGAAGTTCCTTGCACTGGGCGCATACGGGCGTTTCCGCACCGGCATTGGTGATGTGCCGCGGTGCGGCATAGGTAGGGGTCAACAGAGGCGACGGGCAGCCCGTCGCGACCGACCTACGGAGTACCGTCATGACCGACCATCAGTATATGGACGTACAGAAATACGAACTCGAAGCCCGCGCCATGCGCGCCGCCTACATGCGGGAGCTGGGCCGGAGCTTCGCCGCACGCATCCGGGGCTTCTTCGCGCGGCCCGCGCACGCCTGATCCGGCGCGGATAAGTTCGCAAAGGCCCCGTTCGGGGCCTTTCGCATGTCCGGGGGGGCGGTCTAGAGGGGATCATGTCCGACACGCCCGCACCCCGCCCCACCCTTCGTCTCAAGCCCGGCGCCGATGCGCGGCGTTTGCGGCACGGCTTCCCCTGGATCTATCGCGACGACGTCGTGGCCGACCGGCGCACGCGGTCGGTCCCCGCCGGCACGATCGCCGTCGTGACCGATGCCGAGAGGCAGCCGCTCGGCCTGGCGGCGATCAACATGGACTCGCGCATCGCGGCCCGCCTTCTCGACCGCGATCCGGAGGCGGCCATCGACGTGGCCTGGATCGCGGCCCGGCTGTGCGCCGCGGCCGAGCACCGCGACCGCCTCCACGACGCGCCGTTCTACCGCCTTGTCCACGCCGAGGCCGACGGTCTGCCCGGCGTGATCGTGGACCGGTTCGGCGACGCGGCCGTCCTGCAACCGAACGCGGCCTGGGCCGAGGCGCATCTGGACGACTTCGTCGCGGGCCTCGGCACGCTCGGCATCGAACACGTCCTGCTGAACGCGACGGGACGGGCGCGCGCGACGGAGGGGCTCGACGGCGAAAGCCGGTGGCTTGCCGGCGGCATCGACGCGCCCGTCCCGGTCGTCATGAACGGCGCGACCTATCTCGCGGACCTTGCCGGCGGCCAGAAGACCGGACTGTTCTACGACCAGCGTCCGAACCACGCCTTCGTCGCCGGCCTGGCGAAGGGCGCGCGGGTGCTCGACGTGTTCGCGCATGTCGGCGGCTTCGGTCTGGCTGCGCTCGCCCACGGCGCGGCCTCGGCGCTCGCGGTGGACGGCTCGGCCCCGGCGCTGGAGCTCGCGGCGGAGGGCGCCGTCCGAACGGGCCGCGCCGCGGATTTCGGCACGCGCCGGGGCGACGCGTTCGAGGTCATGGCGGCGCTGGCGGAGGAGGGGGCCGCCTTCGAGGTCGTGGTCGTCGATCCGCCCGCCTTCGCCCCGGCCAAGCCCGCGCTGACGGCCGGCCTGCGCGCCTATGAGCGCGTCGCGCGCCTCGCGGCGCCGCTGGTCGCGCCGGGCGGCTACCTGACGCTGTGTTCCTGCAGTCACGCGGCGGAGCTGTCGAAGTTCCACGCCGCCTCGATCCGCGGGATCGGCCGCGCGGGCCGGTCGTCGCAACTGGTGCGGACCGGCTTCGCGGGGCCGGATCACCCGGTCCATCCCCAGCTTGCCGAGAGCGGCTACCTGAAGGCGCTGACCTTCCGCCTCCTGCCGTGAAGGCGTTCCTGGACGCCTGCGTCCTTTACCCGACGGTGCTGCGCGAGATCCTGCTGGGCTGCGCCCGCGCCGGCCTTTACCGGCCGCTCTGGTCGCCGCGCGTGCTGGAGGAATGGGCGCGGGCCGCGCGCAAGATCGAGGGCGGTGAGGTCGTCGCCCGGGGCGAGATCGCGCTCCTGCGTGCGGGTTTCCCCGATGCGGAGGTCCGTCCGGGGCAGGGGACGGAGGCGCGGATGTACCTGCCGGACGCGAACGACGTCCATGTCCTCGCCGCCGCGTCGGATGCCGGCGCGGACGTGCTGGTGACGCTCAACCTCCGGGACTTTCCGATCCGCGACGTGGCGGAGGAGGGCATCCGCCTGCGCGCGCCGGACGTCTTCCTCCTCGAGCTGCGGCAGGCGGCGCCGGACCGCGTGGCGGCCGAGGTCGAGGCCGTGCGCGCCGTCGCCGAACGCCTGTCCGGCAGTGCGACGCCGCTCCGTCCGCTTCTCAAACGCGCGCGCCTGCCGCGGCTCGCCAAGGCGCTCAGCGCGGAACGAGACGGGTGATCCCCACCGCGCCCGCCCGTGCGAGGTCGGGATCGAGCGTCATGGGAATGTATTCCCCGCGCCGCCAGAGCTCGCCCAGATCGTCGTAATGCGGCGAAAGCGGATGGCCCGACTGGCCGGTCGAGGTGACGAACACGCTGCTTTCGGGATCGGCGAAGTCGTAGACGCCGCGATAGGTCGCCGCGTGGACGTTGAGGAACGGCTCCGGCAGGACGCCCGCGACGCTTCCGCGTCGAAGCGTGTTGTCGCCGCCGGAGGTGGATTGCCGGATATTGACGATCATGCCGAGCCCGGGCACGCCGCCCAAGGCCGGGTGGTCGTGGCGCGCCTCGTGCGCGTCGCCCCAGCGCCAGCTCTCCACGCCCCCGCCGTATTCCTCCTCGAGGGATTGCAGCGCGTCGTCGAGCGCCAGCCGCGCGATCCCGGTGCAGGTCTCCGTTTCCCGCGAGCGGATCACGTCGCACCAGACGGCGGCGCCGTCCGTGTCGCGGAACACGCGCTCGAGGAAGAGCGGCTCCATTCGGGTGTATTCGTCCGCGAGCGGGCCCAGCTCGTCGCGGATCAGCCGGTCCTGCAGCGCGCGCATCCAGGCCGTGTAGATCAGCGGTTCGGGCAGATGCTCCGACATCTCGCCGTTCCACGCGGCCAGAAGCTCCAGCGCGACCTCGCGCCGCCGCTCCGGCGTGCCGGGGGAGGCGGCCCCCCCGGTGAACCACAGGTCGCGCCCGATCAGCGGCAGCAGCGCGCGGGCGGTGCCGGAGACGATGTCGAGCTGCGCCTCGATCATGCTTTCGCGCGTATGGACGTCGCGTTGCCGCATCAGGCGCTGCATCCGCTGCACCCGCTGGGTGTCGCCCCAGACAAAGGTGAGGTGGTCGGGAAAGGGCGCGTCGGTCGTCTTGTTGTTGGTGTTGCCCAGCATGCCGCCCTCGGGGTCCTTCCAGACCGGGTTGTCCTCCGCCGGCTTCAGGCCGCGCCAGCGGTTCGCCTCGATCCAGCCGGGGGCGGGGATGCGGCCCTGGCTCTGGTGATCGGGGTCGCGGTCGGGCTGGCGGCCCATCAGCGTCATCGCGACCCGCGCCCCGTCGGTCAGCGTCAGGTTCTGCGCCGGCGCGACGAAGTGGCGGGCGGCGGCGATGCCGTCCTCGAGCGTGCGTGCGCGCATGAGTTCGAGCCCGGTGCGCATCGACGTGTCCTCGGTCGAGAGCGCGGTCCAGTTCAGCGCGGCGACATGCCCGGGCGGGGTGACGGTGCCGAGGTCGAACTGCCGCCCCGTCAGCACCGGGCCGTTCTCCGTCCGCCGGAGGGTGAGCGTCACCGGATCGGCGTCCTTGATGCGCAGGATGCTCCGCGCGGTCTCGAACCCGGCCCAGCCGTCGGGCGTGCGGTAGCGGGACGGGTCATCGGGGTCGAGTTCCTCGATCACCACGTCCTGGTCGTCGAGATAGCTTGAGGTCAGCCCCCAGGCCAGATTCGGGGTCCGGCCCAGGAGGACGATGGGGACGCCCGGGATCGTGGCGCCGATCGCGCCCCCGGTCTCCAGCTCGAGCCGGGCAAGGTACCACAGCGTCGGCGCCTGCAATCCCAGGTGGGGATCGTTCGCGAGCAAGGCCCCGCCCGCCGCCGCGCGGTCCGGCGCGACGGCGAAGGCGTTCGACGCGCCCGCGAAATCGGGATGCGGCACGGGCCACAGGA
Organism: uncultured Jannaschia sp.; assembly: GCF_947494025.1. GTDB lineage: Bacteria > Pseudomonadota > Alphaproteobacteria > Rhodobacterales > Rhodobacteraceae > Jannaschia. The sequence continues at coordinate 52,628 of NZ_CANLTQ010000001.1, read as the reverse complement.
ACGGGTCGGGTTCGGCCGCGGCGAATCGCGTGGGCGCGAGCGCGGGGAACAGCTCGGCAAGCTCGACCGTGCCGTTGCCGGGAACGTCGGGATGCAGGTCGCGCAGCCGCTCCTCCGGCAGGACGAGCGAGGCGCGGGCGCGACGCACCTCGAACCCGATATGGCCCGACAGCTGCAACGCCATCAGCTTCACGAGCGCGATGCTGTCGGCGGGCTGCCACGGCGCGATCTCGGGCGGGAACAGGAAGAATTCCGGCGCCCCCCGTCCGGACGCATCCTCGTTGATGACGTCGATCCGCGCGTTCACCCCGGCGGCGTAGCTGCGCAGCATCATGCGCGTTTCGGCGTCCTGCGCGTCGACGCTCCGGATCGCGGCGTCGTAGAGCCCCACCCGCCGCATGAGCTCGTCGGTCCTGAGCGTGCGCGTGCCGAAGATCTCCGAAAGCTTGCCCTGCGCCGTGCGCCGCATCAGCGTCATCTGCCACAGCCGGTCCTGCGCATGCGCGTAGCCCAGCCCGAAGAACACGTCCGCGTCGCTCGCGCCGAAGACATGCGGCACGTCGTGGGTGTTGCGCACGATCTCGACGGGCGCCGAAAGGCCGGCGACCCGCTCTGTCGCGTCGTATTCGGGCAGGGATCGCGAGGCGAGCCAGAACGCGCCCGCCACCAGCAGCCCCGCGAGGAGCAACAGGCCGGAGACGATCCGGAACGTCCAGCGGAACACGCGCTCCATGCGACCTCCTGTTGACCCCCTTGGTCGCGGGGGGTCTAACCAGCGGGAACGGCGGATGCAAAGGGAGGTCGGGATGGCACGGATCGCGTTTCTGGGAATGGGTGTGATGGGCGCGCCGATGGCGGGGCACCTCGCATCCGCCGGCCACGAGGTCCGGGTCTACAACCGCACGGCCGCCAAGGCGGAAGCCTGGACGGAGACGCATGGCGGCAGCCACGCACCGACCCCGCGCAGGGCGGCGGAGGGGTGCGGGATCGTGATGGCCTGCGTGGGCAACGACGACGACCTGCGCGGCATCTGCCTGGGCGAGGACGGGGCCTTCGCGGGCATGGGCGAGGGCACGCTCTTCGTCGATCACACCACCGTCTCCGCCGGCGTCACGCGCGAACTGGCGAAGACGGCCGGGGACGGGGGCATCGCCTATGTCGACGCGCCGGTTTCCGGCGGCCAGGCCGGGGCGGAGAACGGCCAGCTCGTCATCATGTGCGGCGGGGCACAGGCCGATTACGACCGGGCCGAGCCGGTGATGGACGCCTATGCCAAGCTCTCGCGCCGGATGGGCGAGGTCGGCGCCGGTCAGCTCACCAAGATGGTCAACCAGATCTGCATCGCCGGCCTGATGCAGGGCCTGAGCGAGGGGATGCGCTTCGCGCAGATGGCCGGCCTCGATGGCGAGGCGGTGGTGGACGTCATCCAGGGCGGCGCGGCCGGTTCCTGGCAGATGGTGAACCGGCACAGGACGATGCTTCAGGGCGAGTACGATCACGGCTTCGCGGTGAACTGGATGCGCAAGGATCTGGGCATCTGCCTCGCCGAGGCCGAGGCGATGGGCGCCCCCCTCCCTGCCACCGCGCTGATCGACCAGTTCTACAAGGACGTGCAGGCCATGGGTGGCGGCCGCTGGGACACCTCGGCGCTGATGGCGCGGCTGGAGAAGCTTTCGAAGGGCTGAGCCGCAATCGGCCCGAACCGGAACGGGGCGCCCGGCTGGACGCCTTTCTGGGAGGTTTCGACGGTCGCGGCACGGCCGGGGCCGCAATCGCCGTCGGGAGGTTCCTCGGCGTCGCGCCCGAAGCGGGCGGTCGCGGCTGTGCTTCCTGCTCCACGAAGTCAGGCCTCAGCAGGCGTGATGACGAGAAACCGGAAGATCGTGCAAAACCTTGCGTCGCCCGGTTCCGATCGGGTCGTGCTTCAGCAACGGGCGGGCAGGGCGCATGGGGAGACCCGCCGCGTACGCGGTCACCTCGTTCGCCCCGAGCGTCAGGGACAGTTTGCAGAGCGTGAAGGGGGTGAGCAGCATCGTCTCCGCCGCGCATCCGTTCGCGATGATGATCTCGTGCCGATCGAACAGCAGGTTGACGAAATCGGCACGATCCCGGGCCGCCATGCGCCGCACGCCGCGCCGTCCAAGCAGCTTGACCGCGGGGACCAGCACTTCGCCGCCCCCCCGGTCCCGGACCAGAATCCGGTGCTGCGGCGACACCACCAGATCCCGCGCCGGTTGCCCGGGCGCGATGGCGCTCACCCGGATCAGGATCGGCTTGGCCTTGTCTTCGCGCTGTCCGAAGCGCAATCGCTGATACGGCACCGCGCGCACGGGCTGCGCCCCGTGGTCGCGTGTCGATACCAGATCCCCGGGCGCCAGCGACTCGACCGGGCGGGGCCCTGTGGGCGTGTCGATCATCGTGCCGCGATGAAAGCAGATCGGCCCGGCATCGAAGGTGAAATGCTGCGCCCCGAGATCATTGGACGAGACACCCCGCAAGCGGAGGACGGCGCCGTTGTCTAAGGTGATCAACGTGTCGCCACCCGCGTCCGACATCCGATCGCGCACGTCCTGAAACCCACGCAACTCGCCTACTTCGAACGCAATCGTGTCCAGATACTTATTAAAGTCTTCGATCAGATCGCTACCGCCCCCATCGCGATAGATGTATGTGTTATAGCCGGAGCCGCCCCGGAGTGTGTCATCGCCGGCCCCCCCGGTAATGGTGTCATCGCCCGATCCGCCGCTGATGGTGTCATTGCCCGCGCCGCCGCCGATTTTGTCGTGACCTGATCCACCATCCAGCGAATCGTTGTCTGCTCCCCCGGTAATGACATCATGCCCCGACCCGGCATAAATCGTGTCGCGTCCATCGCCCCCGTGGATCTTGTGATGGCCGCTGCCACTGTAGATCGTATCGTTGCCGTTGGTCCCGTTGATATCAGCCATGCCCGCCACTTCATCCAGCCGTGTCCGGCAGATGCTATGAGCGGCATTTTTTGCCGAACCATGAACAACGGTGGTGGCCGTCGACTCACATCCTCTTCAAAATAATCACGATAAGTCGGAAAGTCCGCTTCAACCCGCGAAGGCGACATACCGGACGATGCCGCCCTTGCAGGTTTCCGCGAGGGTATTCTTCCGTGAAGCGCCACGACGTCCCGGGCGCCCTCATATCCGCTCGACACGTCCGGCGTGGCCCACGCGGCCCGGCTGTGTCCGCCGGGCCGTGCCTCTGACGCTCAGTTCAGCGCTTCGTCCGTGATGTCGTGCGTCCAGGCGCCCTCGGGTTCCTGCGAGATCACCGGATCGGAGCCGCCGGCGAGCAGCGTGTCCACCGTGCGCCGGTAGTCCGCCTCGTCGAGCGCGCCCTCCGTGCCTTCGGTCAGCTTGGCGATCTCCTGCATCATCGCGATCTGGTGTTGCTCGGTCTGGGCGCCGGTCTCGTCGTTGTCGAGCACGATCATCGCGGCCTCCTCCGGGTTCTCCCCGGCCCAGTTCCAGCCCTGCATCGAGGCGCGCACGAAGCGGACCATCCTGTCGCGGAAGGCCGGATCCTCGAGGTTCTCCTCCAGCACGTAGAGCCCGTCCTCGAGCGTGGCGACACCCTGATCCTCGTACTTGAAGGTCACGAGCTCGTCCTCGGACACGCCGGCCTCGAGCACCTGGTTGTACTCGTTGTAGGTCATGGTGGAGATGCAGTCCGCCTGCCGCTGCAGCAGCGGGTCGACGTTGAAGCCCTGCTTCAGCACCGTGATCCCGTCCTCGCCGCCCCCGGTCGGGATGCCCGCCTGGCTCATCCAGCTCAGGAACGGATATTCGTTGCCCTGGAACCAGACGCCGATCGTGCGGCCGCGGAAATCCTCCGGTCCCGCGATCCCGGTATCCTTCCAGCAGGTCAGCATCAGGCCCGAGCTGTTGAACGGCTGCGCGATGTTGACGATCGGCAGGCCCTTCTCGCGCGCCGAAAGCGCGGAGGGCAGCCAGTCCACCATCACGTCCGCGCCGCCGCCGGCAAGCACCTGGGAGGGCGCGATGTCGGGGCCGCCGGGCAGGATGGTCACGTCGAGGCCCTCGTCGGCGTAGAAGCCCTCTTCCTGCGCGACGTAGTAGCCGGCGAACTGCGCCTGCGTGACCCATTTGAGCTGCAGCGTGACGGAGTCCTCCTGCGCGGCCGCCGCGCCTGCGAACCCTCCGGCCAGCACGGCCGCTGCGAACATCGTTCTCATGATCGTATCCCTGTCGGTTTGAGTCCGGCCCGCTTCCGGGGCCGCTTCGGGAAGCATGGCACCGCGGGAATCGTTGCGCCAGCCCGTCGCTGCGTCCGGCGGGCGGTCGCGGGCTTTTCGGCCCGTGTCCGGATGCGCGTCCCACACCTGTGCCACAGCCGTAACACAGCCGTAACACGCGGGTGACACGCCGCCTCAGTGCCGTTGCGAGGGGTGCCAGAAGGTCAGCCGGCGCTCGAGCAGCGCGACCCCTCCGTAGCTGAGGCTCCCGGCGAGGGCCGCGACGACGATCGTGGCCCAGACCATCGGCAGGTTCAGCCGCCCGACCTCGGTCGAGATGCGGAACCCCATGCCCTGCGTGGGCGAGCCGAAGAACTCCGCCACGATGGCGCCGATCAGGGCGAGCGTCGTGGCGATCTTCAAGCCGTTGAAAACGAAAGGCAACGCGGAGGGAATGCGCAGGTAGCGCAGCTCCTGCCGGGGGGCCGCGCCGTAGGTCCGCATGAGGTCGCGCTGCATCGCGCCCGTGTCGGCAAGCCCCGCCACCGTGTTCACGAGCACCGGAAAGAACACCATCACCACCACGACCGCCGCCTTCGATTCCCACCCGAATCCGAACCACATCACGAGGATCGGCGCGGTCCCGACGATGGGCAGGGCGGCCACGAAGTTGCCGACCGGCAGCAGACCGCGGCGCAGGAAATCCGACCGCGCCACCAGCAGCGCTGCGAGAACGCCCGCCGCGCAACCGATCAACCAGCCGGTGAGCGCGCCCTTCAGGACCGTCTGCACGAAGTCGGCCCAAAGGACGGGCGGGTTGGCCGCAATCGCCCCGGCGATCTGGCTCGGCGCGGGCAGGATGACGGTGGGGATGTCGAACAGGCGGACGACGCCCTCCCACAGGACGAGGAGCGTGAGGCCGAATAGCGCCGGCGCGAGCCATGCGCCCGTCCGCATCCGCGCGATCCGCGCGTTCGCGCCCCAGAGCGCCGCCCAGACGAGGAGGAGCGCGACCGCCTTCACGGCGCGAGCCCCATCCGGCGCAACGTCAGCCGCTCGATCCCCGCGATCAGCGCCACCAGCGCCGCCGCGACGATGGCGGCGGCGAAGAGCGCCGACCAGATCTGGATCGTCTGCCCGTAATAGCTCCCTGCCAGCAGCCGCGCGCCGAGACCGCGGACGGCGCCGGTGGGCAGCTCGCCGATGATCGCGCCGACCAGCGCGGCGGCCACGGCGATCTTGAGCGAGGCGAAGAGGTAGGGCAGCGAGGTCGGCAGGCGGAGCGAGACGAGCGTGCGCAAGGTCGAGGCGTTCCACGTCCGCATCAGGTCGAGGTCGGAGGCGGCCGGCGCGCGCAGGCCCTTCACCATTCCCACGAGGACCGGAAAGAAGGACAGGTAGGCCGAGATGATCGCCTTCGGCAGCAATCCCTGAAGGCCCACCGAGTTCAGCACCACGATGATCATCGGCGCGATGGCGAGGATCGGGATGGTCTGGGAGGCGATGGCCCAGGGCATGACCGACAGGTCCATGACCCGGCTGTGGACGATGCCCACGGCGAGGAGGATGCCCGCGAGGCTGCCGATGGCGAAGCCGAGCAACGTGGGGCCGAGGGTGATGCCCGCGTGGAAAACGAGGCTGCGCTTCGACGTGATCATCAGACCGACCGTGCTGTCGACGAGTTCGACCACGACTTGATGCGGGGCCGGCAGGCGCGGCCGCTCCTGCGCGAAGGCGCCCGCGGCGGCGACGCTCGGGTTGGCAAGGGCGAGCGCAAGCCCGCCCATGTCGCGCCGTTCGGCGGCGGTCGCGGGGACGACGGCGATTTCCGCCCGTTCCGCCTCGAGCAGGCTCCCCTGCGCGTTCATCGGGATGCAGGCCGCGTACCAGAGCGCGACGAGGCCCGCGACCACCACCAGCACGGGCCAGAGCCCCGCGCCGAGCCGGCGCAGCGCGACGCGGCCGGACCGTCCGACGCCGGCGCCGGGTGCGGACAGGGGCGCGTCGGTCACGTGCCGCGCTCGAACAGGATGTCGGGCAGACCTTCCTCGTTGTCGCCCTCGGTCCGCCGAATCTCGCGGAAGCCCTCGCGGCGATAGAATCGCTGCGCGCCCGCGTTGGCCTGGAACGTCCAGAGCCGCTGCGCCCCCTCCCGCACCGCTTCGAGGAGGGTCGGGCCGATCCCTCGTCCGCGCGCCTCCGGGGCAAGGTAGAGCGCGCTCACCGTCTCGCCGTCTGCGGCGACCGCGACGAAGCCCTCGATCCGGCTGTCGTGCTCGGCGACGAAGACACGCTGCTCCGGCAGGACGCTCTCTCGGTAATGGCGCGCCACGTCGTCGGGCGGGTGGACGCGCGGCATCCACGGCGTTGCGTCGATCCAGTCGTTCCGGATTGCCGCGCAAGCCGGCGCGTCCTCGGATCGGGCGGGCCGGATCATGCCGCCGCCATGCCCTCGCGCAGACCCTCCCGTACGCGGTGGGCGACGGCGAGGAACTCGGGCGTGTCGCGGATGTCGAGCGGGCGCTCGCGGGGCAGGGGGCTTTCGATGACGTCGGTGATGCGACCCGGGCGCGGAGACATGACGACGATGCGGGTCGAAAGGTAGACCGCCTCGGGGATCGAATGGGTCACGAAGAGAATGGTCTTGTTGGTGCGCGTCCAGAGCGACAGCAGTTCCTCGTTCAGCCGGTCGCGCACGATTTCGTCCAAGGCGCCGAAGGGTTCGTCCATCAGGAGGATCGGCGCGTCGAAGGCCAGCGCCCGGGCGATGGAGGCGCGCTGCTGCATGCCACCCGAAAGCTGCCAGGGATATTTGCCGGCGAACTGGTCGAGCTCCACGAGCTTCAGCACGCGCTCCATCCGCTCCCGGCGCTCGGTCTTGGGGTAGCCCATGATCTCGAGCGGCAGCGTCACGTTCCGCCCGATGGTCCGCCACGGGTAGAGCCCCGCCGCCTGGAACACGTAGCCGTAGGCGCGAGCCTGCCGGGCCGCATCGGGGGACATGCCGTTGACGGTGAGGCTGCCGCCCGTCGGCTGCTCGAGGGCCGCGACGCAGCGCAGGAACGTCGTCTTGCCACAGCCAGACGGACCGATGAAGGAGACGAACTCGCCCTCGGCGATGTCGAGACTGATGTCGGAGAGCGCGTGGACCGCGCCGTCGCCGGTCTGGAAGGTGAGGTCGAGAGAGCGGGCGGAGATGACGGTCATTCCGCGATCTCCCACAACCTCGGTTCCGCGAACTCGACGCTATTGCCTGCCGGGTCCCGCACGTAGACCGACCGCGCCCCGTTCGGCCAGGCGAAGTCCGCTTCGATCCCGAACCCCGCATCCTCCAGCCGTTCGCGCCAGGCATCGAGCATCGCGCCGTCCGCGGTGAAACAGATATGTCCCTGTCCCTGGGCGCCGTGGGGCGGAACCGGCAGTGGCCCGTCGGTTGTCTGAGCTTGGGTAATCTCCGGACGAAAGGCGAGGACGATCGTGTTGCCGGCCCTGAAGAAGACATGGGCGCCATCCCGACGCAGGACGACCGGAAGGCCGAGAACGCCGTTATAGAACCGCTCGGCTGCATTCAGATCGTCGACATAGATAGCGGCTTCGAGAAGGCCCGAAAGAGAAGGTGCCGCATGGTCCTCCATGCGGGGTCAAACTCCCGCCGGAATATTCCGCGGATCGCGCTCGATCTTGCGCGGCGTGTTCAGCGACTTCCACTTCGACAGCGCCGTATGCGCGCTCGCGAAGGCGGGCCGGCGCACGAACTTGCCGCGACCCGGTCGCGGCTGCGAGTTCTGGCCGTGCGCCCAGATGACCTCGCCGCGCGAGAGCGTGTAGCGGGGGGCGGCGCGCAGCTCCATGCCTTCGAACACGTTGTAGTCGATGATCGACTTCTGGTTGGCGACCGAAACCGTGCGGTGGATCGACGGGTCCCAGACCACGATGTCGGCCTCCCCGCCCACATTGATCCCCCCCTTTGTCGGATAGATGTTCAGGATCTTGGCGATGTTGGTGGAGGTGACGGCGACGAACTCCTCCGGCGTCAGGCGCCCGGTTTCGACCCCGCGCGTCCAGAGCATCCCCATCCGCTCCTCGAGCCCGCCGGTGCCGTTCGGAATCTTCGTGAAGTCGTCGCGCCCCATCCGCTTCTGCTCGTCGGAGAAGGCGGCGTGGTCGGTCGCCACGACCTGCAGCGAGCCGGCGGCGAGCCCGGCCCAGAGCCCGTCCTGATGCACCTTCGAGCGGAAGGGCGGGGACATGACGCGGCGGGCGGCGTATTGCCAGTCGTGGTTGAAATACTCGCTCTCGTCGAGCGTCAGGTGCTGGATCAGCGGCTCGCCGTAGACGCGCATCCCCTTCTGGCGCGCGCGCCGGATCGCCTCGTGCGCCTGCTCGCAGGAGACGTGGACGATGTAGAGCGGCGTGCCGGCGGCGTCGGCGATCATGATGGCGCGGTTCGCCGCCTCGCCCTCGACCTCGGGGGGCCGGGAATAGGCGTGGGCCTCGGGGCCGGTATTGCCCTCGGCCAGGAACTTCTGCTGCAGCGCCGCCACGACGTCGCCGTTCTCGGCATGGACGAGCGGCAGGGCGCCCAGTTCGGCGCAGCGCTGGAAGGAGGCGAACATCTCGTCGTCCTCCACCATCAGCGCGCCCTTGTAGGCCATGAAGTGCTTGAAGCTGTTGATTCCCCGTTCCTTCACGACCGTCTCCATCTCGTCGAAGATGGTCTCGTTCCAGCCGACGATGGCCATGTGGTAGGAGATGTCGGTGCAGATCTGGTCGCGGGACTTCCGGTCCCATTCGTCGATGGCGGGCAGCAGGCGCTTGTCCTCGCCCGGCAGGCAGAAGTCCACGAGCATCGTGGTTCCGCCCGCGGCCGCCGCGAATGTGCCCGACTCGAAGGTCTCGGTCGCGGTGGTGCCCATGAAGGGCATCTCCAGATGGGTGTGCGGGTCGATGCCGCCGGGGATGACGTAGGCATCCGTTGCGTCGATGGTCTCGTCGCCCGAAAGGTTCTCGCCCACGGCCGCGATGCGTTCTCCCTCGATCAGGACGTCCGCCTTCCACTGGCGGTCGGCGGTGACGACGGTGCCGTTCTTGATGACCTTCGACATGTAACCCTCTCGAATATCAGATGCAGTATTGCGTGCCGCGCGGGTTCAGGACCGGATAGACCCGGCCCTGGAAGACATAGCCGTAGCAATTGTCAGCCACCCGCACGTCCCGGTCCACCACGCCGCGCGGCAGGAGCTGGCGCACGGCGAAGGGCACGGGCGCCTCGGTTATCGCGTAGTCCTGCGGGTCTGGGACCGGTCCGCTAGGCGAGGGGGCGCAGGCGGCGAGCGCGACCAGCGACAGCACCGCGACGAGGCGCGGATTCACGATACGACCTCCGCCGTCTCCAGAACCGCGTGCAGCAGCACGTCGGCGCCGGCGCGGGCCCAGTCCTTGGTGATTTCCTCGGCCTCGTTGTGGCTCAATCCGTCGACGCAGGGACACATGATCATCGCCGTGGGCGCGACGCGGTTGATCCAGCAGGCGTCGTGGCCGGCGCCGGAAATGATGTTCATGTGGGAGTGGCCCAGACGCTCGGCCGCGCTCCGCACGGCGGCGACGCAGCCCTCGTCGAAGGCGACCGGATCGAAGCCGCCGACCTTTTCGAGCGCGATCTCCATGCCCGTCTCGGCGGCGATGCGCTCCGCCGCCGCGGCGAGCTTCGCCTCCATGTCCTCGATCACGGCGAGGTCCGGAGAGCGGAAGTCGACGGTGAAGACCGCACGGCCGGGGATCACGTTGCGCGAGTTCGGATGGACCTCGATATGGCCCGCCGCGCCGACCGCATGGGGCGCGTGCGACAGGGCGATCTCCTCCACCTCGATCAGGAGCCGCGCCATCGCAAGCCCCGCGTTCTTTCGCATCGGCATGGGAGTGGAGCCGGTATGGCTGTCCTTGCCGGTCACCGTCACCTGCGTCCAGGACAGGCCCTGCCCGTGGGTGACCACGCCGATCTCCTTGCCTTCGACCTCCAGGATCGGGCCCTGCTCGATATGCAGCTCGAAGTAGGCGCGCATCCGGTCGCGGCGGGCACCGACCTCTTCCTCGCCACGCCAGCCGATGCGGTCGAGCTCCTCTCCGAACCGCGCGCCGTTGACGTCGGTCCTGGCCTCGACCCAGTCCTGCGTATGGATGCCCGCGAAGACCCCGGACGCGAGCATCGCGGGTGCGAAGCGGGTGCCTTCCTCATTCGTCCAGTTCGTGACGACGATGGGATGCTTGGTGCGGATGCCGAGGTCGTTCAGCGTGCGCACGAGTTCAAGCCCGCCCAGAACGCCCAGAACGCCGTCGTACTTGCCGCCCGTGGGCTGCGTGTCGAGGTGGGAGCCGACATAGACCGGATCGGCCGCAGGATCCTCGCCCGCGCGGGTGGCGAACATGTTGCCGAGCTTGTCCACCCCGGTTTCGAGCCCGGCCGCGTCGCACCAGGACTTGAAGAGCGCGCGCCCCTCGGCATCCGCGTCGGTCAGGGTCTGCCGGTTGCTACCACCAGCCACGCCGGGCCCGATCTCGGCCATCTCCATCAGGCTGTCCCAGAGACGGTCGGGGTCGATCCGGAGGTTCTGTCCTGCGGCTGTCATCGGGGCTCCTGCGGTTCGGTATATAAGTCGACGAAACGCTACCACGGGGTCGAAGGAGGTCAATGGCGCGTGTCGGGTCGCGGCACATTCCGTCCGGGCAGTCCTCGTCGATGTCCGCAGATCGACCGATACCGGCGGTCCGGGGTTCGTTCTCGACCCAAAGCGGTCCGCCCGACGAAAGGCGCATCACGCCGAGCGCCTGGAGCCCGCCCGGTACGGCGGCAACCGCGACCGTCGCCGGCACGATCCCCATCATCCGGCTGATGACGCTCGCCCCGGTCGTTCCGACGAGCTTCGTCAGCCGCGTTCCCACGAGCAGGACGACGAGCGTGATCAACAGCACCGCGAGGAGCAGCGTCGCCGTGACGATCTGGTCGGGGACGGAGTTGCGATGGGTGTCGGTCAGCACCATGATCGCTAGCATCGCGCCGGGCGACGCAATCGACGGCACGGCCAGCGGAAAGACCGTCTCTCCGTGTGTCGCGGCCCGTCTCCTCGATCCCGCGGGAGGGTTTCGACTCGCCGAAGATCGTCGTCGGCGCGAACAGGAAGAGGACGATCCCGCCCGCGATCCGGAACGAGCCGAACCGGTGGCCCAAAGCCTGGAGCAGGATCTGACCGGCCACGAGGAACAGCAGGAGCACCGCGCCGGCGACGGCCACGTCACGCATCGCGAAGCGGCGGTGGAAATGCGACGGCACGCCGGTCGTCGCGAAATAGAAGACGGGCAGGGTGCCGATCCGGTCGGTCACCACGAAGAGCGTGATGAAATTCCGCATGCGGGGCGGATACGTCCATGTCGAGCCCCGGGTCGAGGCGGGCCAGGGCGGGATTATCGTCCGCCTCCCGGCCCGCCCCCGCCGGCTCCAGCCTATTCGGCGGCCATCGCACCCGGATTGTTGGGATGCGTGGTCCAGTCGGCAGGCTCCGCCTTTACGACCTTGCCGGTCCGTGGATCGGTCTCGCCCGGGGCGAGCCGGACCATGTCGATGCAATCCTCGACCGGGCAGACGTCGATGCAAAGGTTGCAGGCCACGCATTCCGCGTCGATCACGGTGAAAGTCCGGTCCGGGGACATGCCGATCGCCTGATGCGAGGTGTCCTCGCAGGCGGCATAGCAGCGCCCGCACTTGATGCAGAGATCCTGGTCGATCCGCGCCTTGGTCACGTAGTTCAGGTTCAGGTGCTTCCAGTCGGTGACGTTGGGCACCGCGCGGCCGACGACCTCGTCCAGCGTGGCGTAGCCCTTTTCGTCCATCCAGCGCGACAGGCCCGCCTTCATCTCCTCCACCACGCGGAAGCCGTAGGTCATCGCCGCCGTGCAGACCTGCACCGAGCCGCAGCCTAGGGCCATGAACTCCGCCGCGTCGCGCCAGGTCGTGATGCCGCCGATGCCGGAGATCGGCAGGCCGTACGTCGCCGGGTCGCGCGCGATCTCGGAGACCATGGAGAGCGCTATGGGCTTCACCGCCGGGCCGCAATAGCCGCCGTGGCTGCCCTTGCCGTCGATCGTGGGCTCGGGGGCCATCAGGTCGAGATCGACCGAGGTGATCGAGTTGATCGTGTTGATCAGGCTGACCGCGTCGGCACCGCCGTTCCTCGCCGCCCTGGCGGGCTTGCGGATGTCGGCGATGTTGGGCGTGAGCTTCACGATCACCGGACGGTCGTAGTACTGCTTGCACCAGCGGGTGACCATCTCGATGTATTCGGGCACCTGTCCCACGGCGGACCCCATGCCGCGCTCGCTCATCCCGTGGGGGCAACCGAAGTTCAGCTCGATCCCGTCGGCGCCGGTCTCGGCCACGCGCGGCAGGATCGCCTTCCACGCCGCCTCCTCGCAGGGGACCATGATGGAGGCGATCAGCGCGCGGTCGGGATAGTCCGCCTTCACCCGTGCCATCTCCTCGAGATTGGTCTCGAGCGGACGGTCGGTGATGAGCTCGATATTGTTGAGCCCGAGCACCCGCCGGTCCGCGCCGTAGATCGCGCCGTAACGGGGGCCGTTGACGTTGACCACGGGCGGGCCTTCGGCGCCGAGCGTCTTCCAGACGACACCGCCCCAACCGGCCTCGAAGGCGCGGCGGACGTTGTATTCCTTGTCCGTCGGCGGCGCGGAGGCGAGCCAGAACGGGTTCGGGCTGTGGATGCCCACGAAGTCGGTCGTCAGGTCGGCCATGGCGTCACCTTTCTTGTGGGTCAGGACACGCGGTCCTGATGGTCGGCGCAGAAGAAGGACGTGCGGCCGCCGACCTTCCTGCTTGCGATGGTTCCCTCGCAGCGGCCGCATTCGTGGCCTGCCTTCCGCCGGTGGATGAGCCAGGGATCGGGCAGGTCGGCGTAATGCGCGTCGACGTCGCTGACACTCTTGAGAATGCGGCCGAAGGCGCGGTGCAGGTCGGCGCGCTGCGCTTCGGACAGGTCTCCGGCGCGCGTGTCGGGATGGATGCCGGTCTGATACAGGGTCTCGTCGGCCCAGAGATTGCCGATCCCGCAGACCTTCGCCTGATCGAGCAGCGCGGACTTGATCGCGCCGCGTCCCTCCATCCGGTCGGCGAAGCCCGCTGCGTCGATCTCGAGCGCGTCGGGCCCAAGGCCGAGCCGCGCGATCTCCGCGTCCGGATCCTCCACCACCCTGATCCAGCCGAACTTGCGCGGGTCGCGAAAGGCCATTCGGCGGTCCCCCTCGAAGCTCACGACGAGCCGCGCGTAGTCCGGATCGCCCTCGGCGACGTCGTAGACCCGGACCGAGCCGGACATGCCCATATGCAGGTTGAGCCACGGACCCGAGGCGGATCCCACGAAGATGTACTTCCCGTGACGCCGGGTCTGCGTGAACTGGTGCCCCTCGAACTGTGTCAGCGCCGCCGCGTCCGGCAGCTCGACATGGCAGGTGTCGTTGCCCGGCCGGATCCCCGCGATGGTGCGGTTCAGCGCGCCGGCCTCGATGCGCCGTCGGAAGGTCTCGACCTCGGGCAGTTCCGGCATCGGCCCGCCTCAGGCGCCGAGCGTCGCGACATCCACCCCCGCGCCCTCGAGGCGGGCGGTCGCGGCGTCACGGGTCGCGGCATCGAAATCGTCGGGATGACGCAGGATGATGGCCTCGCCGGTCAACTCAGGCATGTGCCGCGCCATAAGCAACTCGAAGCCCTGCGTTTCCTTCGTGGCCTCGGCGAAATCCGCGAGCGTCTTGCGTTCGCCCACGCGCGCGATCTTCTGGCGGGTGCGGGACAGGCGAACCGTCTTGCCGCGCTCGTCCTTCAAAAGCTCTTCGAAGGCGTGGATCGTCTGCCAGAAATCATGCTCGACGCTTCCGGGTTCGCCCTCGGCGAGAACGGTTGCCAGGCGTCGGAAGGCTGCATCGCGAACGTTGCCGACCCCCATCCGATCGGCATTGGCTATCAGGTTCCGGATCTTGCCGGGATCGTCCATCGCCCCGACACGGGCAAGCGCCGCATCGTTGCGTGCCGCGAGCTCCTTCTCGGTCAGGGCTGCGGGTTTGGGCGGAGCGGCTGCTTTGGATTTTTTCATACGCGACCATCGGTCAGCGAGGCATGAATGTCCATCGCCGCGTCACGACCCTCGGCAACGGCGGTGACCGTGAGATCCTGTCCACCCGCCGCGCAGTCACCGCCGGCCCAGACGCCCTCGACCGAGGTGCGGCCCGCTCCGGTCACCGCGATCTTGCCGCCTTCGAGCGCGATCCCCTCGACGGCGACGAGCTTCTGACCGATGGCACGGAAGAGCTGATCGGCGGGCAAGCGGAACGTCTCGCCTGTCGGCGCCATGTCGGGGCCGACATAGGCCAGTTCCACCTCGCGCAGCCGGTCGTCGCCGTGAAGCGCATGGGGGACCACCCCGAAGACGAGACGAACGCCGTGGCTCGCGGCGAGGTCCTGCTCCCATCGGCTGGCCGGCATGCGGTCGCGCGCGCGGCGGTAGGCGATGGTGACATTTTCCGCCCCGAGGAGCTTCGACTGCACCGCGGCATCCACCGCGGTCATCCCGCCGCCGATCACGACGACGTTGCGGCCGATGGGAAGCTGCGTCAGGTCGTCCTGCTGCCGCAGGGCGGCGATGAAATCGACGGCGTTGTCGGCGCCGCCCAGCGCCTCCCCCTCCAGGCCGAGCGCGCCGACCCCGCCGAGCCCGATGCCGAGAAACACTGCGTCATGGTCGTTGCGAAGCGCTTCGAGCGCGAGGCCCGCCCCGATGGTGCGGCCGGTTTCGACCGTGATTCCGCCGATTTTGAGGAGCCAGTCCACCTCCGCCTGCGCGAAGCCGCCGGGGGTCTTGTATTCCGCGATGCCGTATTCGTTCAGCCCGCCCGGTTTCGCGCGGGCATCGTAGATCGTGACCGAATGGCCGAGCATCGCCAGCCGGTGCGCGCAAGAAAGGCCCGCGGGCCCGGCGCCCACGATCGCGACACGGCGGCCTGTCTCGGGCGCGCGGGTGAAGGGGTGCTCGCCCGCCGCCATCATCGAGTCGGTCGCGAAGCGTTGCAGACGGCCGATCTCGACCGGTTTGCCCTCGGCGACCTGGCGCACGCAGACCTCCTCGCAAAGCGTCTCCGTCGGACAGACGCGGGCGCACATGCCGCCGAGGATGTTCTGCTGAAAGATCGTCCTGGCGGCCGCGTCCTCCATCCCTGTCGCGATCTGGCGGATGAAGAGGGGGATGTCGATGTCGGTCGGGCAGGCGGTGACGCAGGGCGCGTCGTGGCAGAAGTAGCACCGGTCCGCGGCGACGAGCGCCTCGTGATCGGAGAAGCGTGGATGCAGATCCGAGAAGTTCCGCGTCAGATCCTCGGGTCCGAGTCGCCCCGCGCGAATACCGTCCAGCCGCATCGTTTCCGTCATGTCCGCCTCGTTCGCCGTCGGGCCTACACTGGCAGACGCGTGGAAACGTGCAACAGGTTTTGCGCACGCGGCCCGTCGAGCCTCGCGCTGACGCGTTCGACGGGATCGGCTCCGCGCGCCGGCCCCGGATATCCAAGTCCCTGTATCGGTTCGGCCAGGTATCGTCAGCACGCGGTCTTCGAGAGCGCTACGCTCCCCCGCCCCACTTTCGTCTTTCGACGGTTCCCGGGATCGGTCCGATGCCGGGCGGCAGGATCCCTGCCGGCTCGATCCGGTGACGTCGACGGTCGCCGATATCCGGTCCATGGAATACCCCTGCGATGCGAGCGAACCCGATCTGGGGTCGACGACCTGCAACAAGACGCATCCTGCGGCGCCGTCATCCACGAGGCCGTCCACAACAAGGACGCGATGGCCGACGTCGCTACGCTGGTTATGAGCCTGACGGGCCTACGCTGCGCGGCGTCGCCTGAGACGATCTCGAGGGCGACATCCTCGCCCGAGGGGCGTCTGGTATCGGAAGGAGCCCTTCCGCCCAACACGCGCGCGTTGTATCCCCGACCAAACCCCATGAAGGCCGTGCCCAATGACCGACCTCTCGCGCATTCGCAACTTCTCCATCGTCGCGCATATCGACCACGGCAAGTCGACCCTTGCCGACCGCCTGATCCAGGAGACGAACACCGTCGCCACGCGCGACATGAAGGAACAGATCCTCGACGCGATGGATATCGAGCGCGAGCGGGGCATCACCATCAAGGCCAACACCGTCCGCATCGACTGGACGGCGGCGGACGGGCGGGAATACGTCCTCAACCTGATCGACACGCCCGGCCACGTGGACTTCGCCTACGAGGTGTCGCGTTCCATGCGGGCGGTTGAGGGCTCGCTCCTCGTGGTCGACTCGACGCAGGGGGTGGAGGCGCAGACGCTCGCCAATGTCTACCAGGCCATCGACGCCGACCACGAGATCGTGCCGGTTCTCAACAAGATCGACCTGCCCGCCTCCGAGCCCGAGCGCGTGCGCGAGCAGATCGAGGACGTGATCGGCATCGACGCATCCGAGGCGCTCCTCGTCTCGGCCAAGACGGGGCAGGGGATCACCGCGACGCTGCAGGCCATCGTTGATCGCCTGCCCGCGCCGCAGGGGGACGCCGACGCGCCGCTGAAGGCGATGCTCGTGGATAGCTGGTACGACGCCTATCTCGGCGTGATCGTCCTCGTTCGCATCGTCGACGGCCGCTTGCGCAAGGGCGACCGAGTCAAGTTCATGGCCAACGGCACCACCCACCATGTCGACCGGATCGGGGTGTTCCGTCCGCCCATGACCGAGATCGACGTGCTGGGGCCGGGGGAGATCGGCTTCCTTACCGCCTCCATCAAGCAGGTCCGCGACACGCGTGTGGGCGACACGATCACCCACGACAAGAACGGCGCGACGACCCCGTTGCCGGGGTTCAAGCCCTCCGTCCCGGTCGTGTTCTGCGGGCTGTTCCCGGTGGACGCCGCCGAGTTCGAGGATCTGCGCGACGCCATCGAGAAGCTCTCGCTCAACGACGCCAGCTTCTCGTCCGAGGTCGAGACCTCGGCCGCTTTGGGCTTCGGGTTCCGCTGCGGCTTCCTCGGGCTGCTGCATCTCGAGGTGATCCGGGACCGGCTAGAGCGCGAATACGACATCGACCTGATCACCACCGCGCCCTCGGTCGTCTACCGCATCCACATGCGCGACGGCGAGGTGTCGG
Organism: uncultured Jannaschia sp.; assembly: GCF_947494025.1. Lineage (GTDB taxonomy): Bacteria > Pseudomonadota > Alphaproteobacteria > Rhodobacterales > Rhodobacteraceae > Jannaschia. The sequence continues at coordinate 35,176 of NZ_CANLTQ010000001.1, read as the reverse complement.
AGCTGCACAACCCCGCCGACATGCCCGACCTCACGCTGGTCGACCATATCGAGGAGCCACGGATCAAGGCGACGATCCTCGTGCCCGACGACTACCTCGGCGACGTGCTCAAGCTCTGCCAGGACCGGCGGGGCATCCAGCTCGACCTGACCTATGCCGGGCCGCGGGCGATGGTGGTCTACGACCTGCCGCTCAACGAGGTGGTGTTCGACTTCTACGACCGGCTGAAATCGGTGACGAAGGGCTATGCCAGCTTCGACTACCAGATGATCGGCTACCGGGAGGACGCGCTGGTCAAGATGTCGATCCTCGTCAACGAGGAGCCGGTGGACGCGCTGTCGACCATGGTCCACCGCGACCGGGCCGAGGCGCGGGGCCGGGCGATGGTCGAGAAGCTGAAGGAGCTCATTCCCCGCCACATGTTCAAGATCCCCATCCAGGCGGCCATCGGCGGCCGCGTCGTGGCCCGCGAGACGCTCTCGGCCATGCGCAAGGACGTGACGGCGAAATGCTACGGTGGGGACGCGACGCGGAAGAAGAAACTGCTGGAGAAGCAGAAGGCGGGCAAGAAGAAGATGCGCCAGTTCGGGAAGGTGGAGATCCCGCAGAGCGCGTTTATCTCGGCGCTAAAGATGGATGGATGATGAGAAATCTGTTTGGGATGCGACCAGATCCTGAGGAAGTCTTTACTCCTCGCAAGCCGTTGAATGTAGATATGTAGGTTGAACGCAGAACATTAGAGAAGCGTTTTGATCGTGCCTTAAGAGGCAATCACCATATTACGATATATTGCGATTTTTGGCGATAGCGGAAACGGTAAGACGTGGCTGTACCAGAAGGTGCTTCGAGAAAAGCATATTCCTTATGCGCTAGTCGATCTATCAATCGCGCTGACTGACGGAATTGATAATGCTTTCAGGGCTGCGCAAAGTAGTACTTACGGCTGGACGAGATATTGCAGAAAATAAGATGTTTTATAGACCAGAGAGCGACTGGATAGTGACGATCGGTGGGTCGGGGCTTTCTGGCCAACCTTATTGTTCCATCGTACGCGATCCTCGGGGATCGCGCTCAGCCCTTTGAACGCCCCACCGGGCCTTCAATCGCGCCGCGCGCGACCGGGCTTCGCCCAAGGCATCCACATCTGCATCCAGGCTTCGGTCCAAGCCTTCATCATCGTGGTCTGCTGACGGCTCATCTCGGCCATCATCTCGCCGCGGGCGGGGGCGGCGGCCTTGTTGGCGGCGGACAGCCATGCACTCATCCAAGGGTTCTTCACGGGCGCAACCTTTCCGGTAATGTCGGGACGGCCCGCGTTGGGCCGTCTCCCTCGACGTAGGTAAATCTGTCTCAGGCCCGCACGGTTCCGCGCGGGGCAAGCGCGTAGATCGCGACCGCGGCGATGGCATAGAACCCGTTGACCAGCAGCACGAAACCCCACGGCGCCCCCGCGCCCCAGATCAGCTTGGCCGAGAGCGAGGCGAGCGCGTTCAGCACCACGAACCCGACGATCCACGCGGCCGCCCCGGACATCCGCGCGAAGATCGGGATCAGTGCCATCGCGAACAGGATCGAGAAGAACTCTCGTCCCGGGCTGAGGATCAGCGGCAGGAGCGGCGCTCCGGCCAGCGCGGTGATCGCGATGGAATTGGCGATGCAGCCGACGATCCCGCCGACGGCGGCGATGACGGCGTTGCGGGCGGTGAACATGGCGACGCTCCTGTGGGTCCGCATTCACTCTGCCGGACGATGCCTTTAAAGGCGAGGGCGCATGACCCGAACGACAGCGCGCCCCCGGCCGGTCGGCGGAGGCGCGTTCGGGTCCGTGCGGACAATCCGATGCCGGAGGGCGCCCGGCGATCAGTTCATCGCGTCTTCGGCGGTGTTCTCGATCGCCCGGCCGCCGGCCTGGACGTCCTGCCCGAATCCTTCGGTGGTCTCGCAGGCCGCGAGCGTGGTGACGAGGGCGGCGAGGATCAGAAACGGTTTCATGAAGTGGCTCCCTTCGAGCGTGGTTCCGTACGCCGACCGAACGCGCGGACCGCCATCGCGTTCCCCCGGGTCCATTTGACGCCCGGTCTATCCGGCGCCCCGCCGCCCGGCCGCAGCCGACGGAACCCTGCCCCTGGCCCGGCGTTCCTCCGCGAGCAGAGCAGGAGTTCCCCATGCCCACCCCCGAAGAGATCGAGACGAAGTTCTGGAAGGCGCTGCGGTCTGACATGACGGTGTTCATCGGTTGCGAAGGCGCGCTGCCGCGTCCGATGGCGGCGATCGTCGACGGCGACGCCGATCACGGGCCGCTGTGGTTCTTCACCTCCCGGGAGACCGATCTCGGCAAGGTCGTCGGCACCATGCCCCAGCCCGCCACGATGACCTTCGTCGACAAGGGTCACGATATCTGGGCCTCGGCCAGCGGAACGCTCACAATGGACAACGACCGCGCCGTGATCGACCGGCTTTGGAACCCGCATGTCGCCGCCTGGTACGAGGAGGGCAAGGACGACCCGAAGCTGCGCCTGATCCGCTACGACGTGACCGATGCCGAGCTCTGGGAGGACGGGTCGAGCCTGGTCGCCGGGATCAAGGCGCTGGTCGGCTCCGACCCGAAGCAGGACTTCCAGGACAAGACCGCCCACGTCCGTCTGGACGATTGATCGCAGCCCTGGGGGCGGAACTGCCGCCCCCGGGGGACGTTTGGCCCCCACAATCAGGAGGCCGCCGCCATGTCCGACACCGACCGCCCCGCCGTCTACTCCTCAAGCCAGATGCTCGCGCACTGGCTTGTCGTGTTTCTGATCCTGTTCCAGCTTGTCCTCGGGTGGACCGGAGTGCAGCGCGACTTCGAGGCCGCCATCGAGACGGGGCAATCCGTGGTCTCGGGACCGATCGTGGTGCATGGAATCTTCGGATCCTCGATCCTGATCGTGATGTTGTGGCGTCTGACGCTCAGACTGCGGCGCGGCGCCCCCCCGCCACCCGACAACGAGTCGAAGATGATCCAGCGCTTGAGCCGGGGAAACCATTACGCGTTCTACGTCGTGCTGATCGCGATGCCGCCTGTCGGACTGGGCGCCGCGCTTCTCCGGAGCGAAGTGCTTGCGTGGGTGCACGCGTTGACGGCCTATCTGCTGGTCGTCCTCATAATCCTGCACATCAGCGGTGCTGTCTGGCATTTGACCAAGAAGGACGGCGTGGTACATCGGATGATCCGCCGCGATCCCGCAACCAGCGACACGGTCGATGAGGTCGTCTCGGACCGCACGTAACCCGGTGCCGGCGGGACTGGCGACCCGATCGGGCACGAACCCGCGCCAGCCCGAAGGAGATAGAATGAACAATCCGCTGCTGCAGCCCTGGGCGGGCGACTTCGCCCTGCCGCCCTTCGACCTGATCCGCGACGAGCATTTCGGCCCCGCGCTCGAGGAAGGGATGGCGGAGGGCCGGCGCAACGTCGCGGCCATCGCCGCAAACGAGGAGGCGCCGACCTTCGACAACACTATCGCCGCGCTGGAGCGCGCGGATGCGACGCTCGACCGGGTGGCCGGCGTGTTCTTCAACCTCGCCGGTGCGGACAGCACCCCCGCGCGGCAGGCGCTCCAGCGGGAGATGGCGCCGAAGCTTTCCGCCTATTCCTCCGAGATCACCAACAACGCCGCCCTGTTCCATCGGATCGACGACCTCTGGTCCCGGCGCGACGCACTCGACCTGACCGATGAGCAGCAACGTGTCCTGATGCTTACCCGCCGCCAGTTCGTCCGGGCGGGCGCCGCGCTGAAGGGCGCAGAGGCGGAGCGGCTGACGGAGATCAAGTCGCGGCTCGCCACGCTCGGCACCGAGTTCGCGCAGAACCTTCTGGCGGATGAGCGCGACTGGCACATGGACCTGTCGGAAGCCGATCTGGAAGGCCTGCCCGCCTTTGTGAAGGACGCCGCCCGCGCCGCCGGACGGGATTACGGACGCGACGGCCCGGTGGTGACCCTGAATCGTTCGCTCATCGTGCCGTTCCTGCAGTTCTCGCCACGCCGCGACCTGCGGGAAAGGGCCTACGAGGCCTGGACGTCGCGCGGCGCGAATAGCGGGGAGACCGACAACCGCGCCATCGCCGCCGAGATCCTCAAGCTCCGGGAAGAGCGGGCGCATCTGCTGGGCTACGACAACTTCGCCGAATACAAGCTCGAGACCGAAATGGCCGGCACCCCCGGCGCCGTGCGCGACCTGCTGATGCAGGTCTGGCACCCGGCCCGAACGGCCGCGCTCGCCGATGCCGAGCATCTCGCGCGAATGGCCCATGCCGACGGGATCGCCGGCCCGCTCGAGCCTTGGGACTGGCGCTACTACGCGGAGAAGCGACGGGCGGAGCTGCACGACCTCGACGAGGCGGAGCTGAAGCCCTTCTTCCAGCTCGACCGGATGATCGAGGCGGCCTTCGCCGTCGCGCACCGCCTTTTCGATCTCGACTTCGCCCCGATGGAGGTCGAGGCCTACCATCCCGATGTCCGCGCCTGGGAGGTGACGCGCGGCGGCGAGCATGTCGCGGTCTTCATGGGCGACTACTTCGCACGCCCGTCCAAGCGGTCCGGCGCCTGGTGCAGCGCGATGCGCTCGCAATCGAAGCGCGACGGCGACGTCCGGCCGATCGTCGTCAACGTCTGCAACTTCGCTCACGCCGAGCTCGCGCTCCTGAGCTACGACGATGCGCGGACGCTGTTCCACGAATTCGGCCACGCGCTGCACCAGATGCTCTCCGACGTGACCTACGAGACGGTGAGCGGGACGAGCGTCGCACGGGATTTCGTGGAACTGCCGAGCCAGCTCTACGAGCACTGGCTCGAACTGCCGGAGGTCCTGTCGGAATTCGCGGTCCACGCCGAGACGGGGGAGCCGATCCCCGACGCGCTGCGCGACCGGCTGCTCCGCGCGGCGACCTACGACATGGGGTTCCAGACGGTGGAATACGTCGCCTCCGCGCTTGTCGATCTGGCCTTCCACGACGGTCCGGCCCCGGCCGACCCGATGCAGAAGCAGGCCGAGGTGCTGGAGACGATCGGCATGCCCCGCGCCATCCGCATGCGTCACGCCACGCCGCATTTCGCGCATGTCTTCTCGGGCGACGGCTATTCCGCGGGCTATTACAGCTATATGTGGTCGGAGGTGATGGACGCCGATGCTTTCGCGGCCTTTGAGGAGGCGGGCGATCCCTTCGATCCTGATCTTGCGCGGAGGCTCGAGGACGACATCCTGTCGCGCGGCGGCTCGGTCGATGCGGCGGAGCTTTACACCCGGTTCCGTGGGCGCCTTCCGGGCGTGGACGCCCTCCTGAAGGGCCGCGGACTTGAGGACGCGGCCTGATGCCGCTTTCCGAAGCGCAATCCGGAGCCATCGTCGAGGCCGTGCGCGAGGTCGCCGCGGCCGAGATCCTGCCCCGCTTTCGCAATCTGTCGGATGAGGAGGTTGATGCCAAGGGGGCGTTCGACGACCTCGTGACCGTGGCCGACACCGCGGCGGAAGCGGCGCTGACCGAACGAATCCATCGCATCCTGCCCGGTGACGCGGTCGTGGGCGAGGAAGCCGTCGCCGCCGACCGCGGCGTCCTCGACCGGGTGGGGCAGGGGCGCGTCACCATAATCGACCCGATCGACGGCACCTGGAATTTCGCGCACGGGATCGCGAATTACGGCGTCATCGTCGCGGTGATCGAGGACGGCGAGATTGTCTGGGGTCTGCTCTACGATCCGAGCTTCGACGACTGGATCGCGGCCCACAAGGGGCAGGGGGCGTGGTTCAACCGTCAGGGCCGCGCCCGCCGGCTCGAGACCGATCCGGACGACGCGAGCTTCGACCGCCTGCGCGGCAACCTCGGCGCCTATCTCTACCCGCAGCCGCTGCAGCCCGCGCTGGCCGCGACCGCGCCGCGCTTCCGCCGCGCAAGCTCGCTCGGCGCGAGCCTGCACGAGTATCGCCAGATCGCGCTCGGCGGATCCGATTTCTGCCTGAACGGAATGCTCAACGTCTGGGACCACGCGGCGGGCGTCCTGATCCTGCAGGAGGCCGGCGGCGTGTCCCGCCTGCTCGACGGCACGGCCTATCATCCGACCATGCAGGAGGGGCGGCTGCTCAACGCACGGTCCGAACCGCTCTGGGATCGGTTGGCGGAGACATTCAACGCCGCTTTGGCGGAAGCCGCGGATTAGGGCGTCGGAGGTGCGGGGCGTCAACGGATCCGATCAGGCGGTCGTTCCGCCAGGGGTCGTGTCGCGGAAGGCTCGACCCCTTCCGGCCCGGTCCCTCTAGTCGCGCATCTCGTCCGGCGCGACACCCCATAGCGCGGCCGTCCCGGCCCAACCCTCCGCCCCGTCGACCTCCAGCTCGCACCAGCCGCCGGAACACGGGCCAAGCCACGCGACCACGCCGCCCATCAGTCGGGCGGAGACGGGCGCGTCGGGATCCGGCCTCCGGTGCAGGTCGACCTCCTCCGCCTCCACGATCACCGTCCGGTTGCCCGACAGCAACGAATAATGCATCCAGCCGCCCACACCCTCGCGGTCCTGCACGCGGCGCCAGTGGCCGTATTCCCCGATTACCCGAAGCGGCATGTGACGGCGCTTGAACACCCAGTCGATCCGATGGGTCGAGGATGGGCCGCGCCGCGCGAAGCCCTCCGGCGCCTTCATCGAAACGAAGCGCGGCATCGGCAATCCCGTCACCGGACCGACTGCCTCGGCCATCGCCGACGACCATGTCAGACAGGCGGCGAGAGCCGCCGCGACCACCCGTGTCATCATCCTGCTATCCTGCCCAGCGTTGATTGGGGATCGTCGCCCCCTTGCGCGCGAGCGGCACGATGCCATCATGCGAGCGACCGACAAAGGGGGGCGGGCGACGCATGGGCGGAGATCGGCTGAGTGTTGTCGTGACGCGACGCCTCCCCGAGACGGTGGAGGCCCGGATGGCGGAGCTCTTCGACGTGCGCTTCGGCGGTGCCGACGGACCGCTCGACCGGGCGGGACTGGCGCGGGCGATGCAGGCGGCCGACATCCTCGTGCCCACACTCACCGACCGGATCGACGCCACCCTCCTTGCGGGCAGCGGCACGCGGCTGAGGCTTGTCGCGAATTACGGTGCGGGGGTGGACCATATCGACGTCGCCGCGGCGCTGGAGCGGGGCATCCTCGTTTCCAACACGCCGGGCGTGCTCACCGACGACACCGCCGACATGGGCATCGCGCTGATGCTGGCCGTGCTGCGCCGGATGACCGAGGGCATGGCCAGAATGCAGGCCGGCGAATGGGCGGGCTGGGCGCCCGACGCTCTGCTCGGCACGCGGCTGCGCGGCAAGACGCTCGGCATTCTCGGCATGGGGCGGATCGGACAGGCAATGGCCCGCCGCGCCCGGGCCTTCGGCATGGCGATCCACTACCACAATCGCCGCCGCCTCCATCCCGGGCTGGAAGAGCCGCTTCAGGCCACCTTCCACGACCGGCTCGACGCGATGGTGTCGCTGGCCGACGTGGTCTCGGTCAATTGCCCGCACACGCCGTCGACATTCCACCTGCTGAATGCGCGCCGGCTGAAGCTGATGAAACCCACGGCGATCGTCGTGAACACCTCCCGAGGGGAGGTCATCGACGAGAACGCGCTCACGCGCATGTTGCGGGCGGGCGAACTCGCCGGCGCGGGGCTCGACGTTTACGAGCACGGACAGGGCGTGAATCCGCGGCTGCGGGAACTGCCGAACGTCGTGCTGCTGCCGCATATGGGCTCGGCCACCCACGAGGCACGGATCGAGATGGGCGAAAAGGTCATCTTCAACATGCAGACCTTCGCCCATGGCCACCGCCCTCCCGATCTGGTCCTGCCGTCGATGCTCTGAGCGATTTGTTGACCGAAGGTTAATCATCGGACAGGCTTCCGGAACGTATCGAGGAGTTTGTTTATGTCGTATCTTCGTATTGCCGCTCTCGCCCTCGTGGCGGCGACCCCGCTTCAGGCCGCGACCGTTGCTTTCGACGTCGTCACGACCGAAAGCGTCCTTTCCCCGCCGGACGCGCCCGGACTGCCCTTCGCGGAACTGCCCGCGCTCGGAACGACGGGCACGCTGTCGGTCTTTCTGCCGGACGCCTATGCCGGGAACCCGACCACGCTCGCTTCCCTCCCGGCCAATCCGGACATGGGCGAGGCGGATATCCAAGTCGAAGACCTGTCGGCCGGCATCGATCCCGCCTTTGGCGCGGAAGTCTTCGCGATTCCCGGAGGATTCACGATCAAGGAGCCCTTCGAGGCGATCGACATTTCGTTCCGGAAGGATCCGGTGCTGGGGGGAACCTATGCCGGATCGTTCCGCGTCACCTCGGCCTCCTTCGCGGGCACGCCGGGGACGCTCGGCGACCTCGCCACCGTCCTGTTGGCACCGGACGCGATGGCGCGGTTCTCATTCAACGGGACGACCTATGCGGGCAACGGCATAGACACGTCCTACCGGGCCGAATCCTACGAAGTGCCGCCCGTTCCGCTGCCGGCACCCGCGCTCCTTCTGCTCGGCGGTCTCGGTGTCATCGCCACGCTCCGTCGCCGCATCTGAGCCTGTCCCGCGTCCGGCTCAGTCCGTGAGCCGGGCGTGCAGCTCGTCCATGTCCACCTCGCCCTTCGGCATCCGGTTCGACGGGTCGTCGATGTCGTAGCCGAAAAACCGGAAGTCCCGGTGATACATCTCGCGGACGAGGTGCATGGACAAGTCGTCGAAATACGCCTCCACCGGATGCGCGCGTTCGGGGCCGTGCCCCTGGGATTCGTTGAAGCGCGGCACATTGGACAGATCGACGGGGACCGGCGTCTCGACGGCGCCGAGGACGCGGCGCATCCCGTCCTCGAACGCTTCGGTGAAGATCACCGCGTCGTAGCGGCCGCCATTGGCGACGAAGGTCCCCACATGCCCCGCCATCGCAGACCAGTGGATGTCGGGGTCCATCGGCCGGCGAAACCGGATCGTGTCCCGAGCGAACAGGAGGAACCGCCGGAAGCTCGCAATCTGGTCGAACGCGAAGCCGTTCTCGGCGCTGCCCACGTCCACGCCGTATCGCTGCATCAGCATCGGCACGAGGTTGCCGCGATAGCGCCGTCCATTCCGCTGGATGCCGGCGATCTTGTCGAAGAAGGACGACAGGATGCGCCGGTACGGGTTGCGCACGCAGGTGAAGGCATAGGCCCGGTGCGCCTTCACGTTCGCGGTGATCACCGGCTGGCTGTCGGTTTGCGCCCATTTGTGCAGCCCCGACGTGCTGTCGTGGATGTCGCCGTCGAAGAAGCGTCCGTGATCCGAGTAGTGGAGGATCTGCCCGATCGTCGAGCAGGCGCATTTCGGCACGACGCGGTACACGACGCTTTCGCTTTCGGTCATCCAGGTTCCGGGAAATCCCATCCGCATGCGTCTCCTCGTGTGCGCGGGCATCAAACCCGCATCGCACGGTTTCTTCAACGTGTCCGGCACGCTATTGCGATGTTGGAGGGCGGAAACCGGGGTATGGAGGGCGAACATGGCGAAGATCGCGTTCATCCTCCTCTGCCACCGCGACCCGGAAAGCATCGTCCGGCAGGCGGAGGGGCTGACCGCGGCGGGCGATTGCGTCGCGATCCATTTCGACGCCCGCGCCTCTGCGACGGACTTCGCGCGGATCGAGGCCGGGCTGCGCGGCAACCCGGGGGTGACCTTCGCGCGTCGGCGGGTGCGCTGCGGCTGGGGCGAATGGTCGCTGGTCCGCGCCACGCTCCACGCGGTCGAGGCGGCGCTGGCGGCCTTTCCGAACGCGACGCATCTCTACATGGTCTCGGGCGATTGCCGGCCGATCAAGTCCGCGGCCCATGCCCATGCCTTTCTCGACGCGCGCGACATGGATCATATCGAGAGCTTCGACTTCTTCGCCTCGGACTGGATCAAGACCGGAATGAAGGAGGACCGCCTCGTCTACCGGCATTTCGTGAACGAGCGGCGGTGGCCCCGGCTCTTCTACGGTCTGCTGGAGGCGCAGCGGAAGCTCGGGCTCGAGCGGCGCATCCCAACCGATATCGACGTGATGATCGGCTCGCAATGGTGGTGCCTCCGCCGCCGGACGGTCGAGCGGATCCTCGACTTCGTCCGGGCGCGTCGCGACGTGATGCGCTTCTTCGCGACGACGTGGATCCCCGACGAGACGTTCTTCCAGACCCTGGTGCGCCATCTCGTGCCCCGGACGGAGATCGACGGGCGGACGCTGACCTTCCTGATGTTCACCGATTACGGCATGCCGGCCACCTTCTACGACGATCATTACGACCTGCTGGTCAGCCAGGACTTCCTTTTCGCCCGCAAGATCTCGTCCGAGGCGACGGAGCTGAAGACGCGCCTCGCCGCTCTCTGGACGTCCGACCGCACGGATTTCGACGTGGCCGGGGATGGGCGGCGGCTCTTCGCCTTTCTGACAGCGCGGGGCCGGGAGGGCCGCCGCTTCGCGCCGCGCTTCTGGGAGCTTTCGGCCTCGCTCGGACGGGACCGGCGGATCGTGGTGCTGGTCTGCAAGAAGTACCACGTCGCCAAGCGGCTGGCGCAGGCCCTGCGCGACCACGACGTGATGCCGGCCTTCGACTACGTCTTCGACGAGGCGGACGCCCCCATGCCCGATCTCGGCGGCATCGGCTCCACCGTCGAGAAGCGCCACCGTCACCGCCGCGCCTTTCTGGGGCAGCTCCTCCGCGCGACGGAGTCCGACCGGCTGGCCTTCTGTCTCGACCCGTCACGTATCGACCTGATCGAGGATCTGCACCGCGACCGGGCGACGATCCGCACCGTCCTCATCGATTGCGACTACGACGAGGCCTATCTGGAGGGCCATGCCGGACGGATCGGCCTGATCGGGGAGGGGACGCCGCGCAGCACGGTCGAACGGCTGATGCCCACGCTCGCGCAGGACTTCGCCTCCGAGACGACGCGCATCCGCGAGGCGGACCTGCCGGGCATCCACCGCATCTCCCAGCGCGCCGCACCCGCAGCCAATGCGCGCGCGCTCGCGCAGGCGCTCGACATCGACGCGGAGACGGCGCAAGCCCTCGCCCGCACGCCCTACCTGTTCGACGACTGAAGGAGCCGGAGAATGGCCGATTACGACCGGAACAACATCTTCGCCCGCATTTTGCGCGGCGAGATCCCGAACGACACCGTGGCCGAGACGGAGCACACGCTCGCCTTCCGGGACATCACGCCGCAGGCGCCGGTCCATGTCCTCGTTATCCCGAAGGGCGCCTACGCGACCTACGACGATTTTCACGCCAAGGCTTCGGACGCGGAAATCGTGGACTTCCACCGGACCTGCGCGAAGATCTGCCGCGACACCGGCATCGCGGAGACCGGCTTCCGCGCCATCTCCAACGCGAGACTGCACGGCGTGCAGGAAGTGCCGCATTACCATCAGCATCTGATCGGTGGGCGGCCCCTCGGACGGATGCTGGCGGCGCCCGAAGATTGACGTCTTGCTCCGGCGCGGCCTTGTGATCCTGCTGGCGGCCTTCGGGCTGTGCTTCCTGATGCCGCTGGCGCTGGCCGGCGGGTGGTGGGCGGTGCAGGACCGCCCGGGCTCCTGGCGCGAGGCGGACTGGTCGGCCTCCGGTCTGCTGCCCGACGCGAGGCAGGTGCCGGGCGCGGCGATTCACATTCTTGCGGCGCGGACCGGCGGGGCGAAGGGCGCGGCCTCGGTCCATTCCTGGCTCGTCTGGAAGCCCGTGGGCGCGCGGTCGTGGTCGCGCGCCGACGTCGTCGGCTGGGGTCTGCCGGTGCGGATCGACGCCTACGCGCCGGATGCGAGGTGGTATTCCAACGAACCCTATTACGTGGGCTCCGTCACCGGGGCGGAGGCGGCGGTGCTGGTCCCGGAAGTCGAGGCCGCGATCCGGGATTATCCGTGGAACGGACGCGGTGCCTACCGGATCTGGCCCGGGCCGAACTCCAACAGCTTCGTCGCCCACGTTCTGCGCGAAGTGCCGCAGATCGGCGTCGCCCTGCCGCCGCATGCGGTCGGCAAGGACTGGATGGGCGAGGGCCTCCGGGCGCTCCGCGACGCGGGCGGGGACGTCCATCTTTCGGTCTGGGGCTATGCCGGACTGTCCATCGGGCCGCGTACCGGGTTCGAGGTCAACCTCCTCGGACAGGCCTTCGGGCTCGACATCCTTCGGCCCGCGCTGAAGTTGCCCGGCATTGGACGCGTCGGCGTCTGACGGCATCGCCGGCGAAGCCGGGTGGAATCGCGTTGCGCCTCGCCGGTCCGGTCGATAGCCGTGGGGCGACGACGCCCCCGGCCGGGGGCCGGACAGGTGGCCGCGATCCCCGCCGACCCAGACCGGGGGCGGGAAGACGGCATCGTCACCGAACCGGCATCGACCGGGGCCTCACCAGACGTGAAAGGCCCTCGACATGCGCTTCCTCCCGTTCTTCCTCCTTGCCACGCCCGCTTCCGCCCATGTGGGCCATCTGGGCGAGTTCGCCGGACACGACCATTGGGTGCTCGGCGCCGGGCTCGGCGCGATCGCGGGCGCGGCGGTGCTGGGCTGGCTGAAGGGTGGCCGGAACGAGGAGGAGCCCGAGGCCGAGACGGACGCGCAGCCCGGGGACCAGCCGGCGTGAGCCGCACGGGGGTCATGATCTGCGGCCACGGCTCGCGCTCGCAATCCGCGGTCGACGAGTTCGCGATCCTCGCACGGAAGCTGCCGGCGCATCTGCCGTCCGACTGGGAGGTCGATTACGGTTATCTGGAGTTCGCGAACCCGGTGATCCGCGACGGGCTCGACCGCCTGCGCGACGCCGGATGCGATCGCATCCTCGCCGTGCCGGGCATGCTCTTCGCGGCGATGCACGCGAAGAACGACATCCCGACCGTGCTCAACACCTATGCCGCGAAGCATGGGATCGAGGTCCGCTACGGGCGGGAGCTCGGCGTCGATCCGAAGATGATCGCCGCCGCCGGCGACCGCATCGCCGCCGCGCTCGCGGAGGCCGACGCCGCCCACGGCCCGGTCCCGCGCCACGACACCTGCCTCGTGGTGATCGGACGCGGCGCCTCCGACCCGGATGCCAACGGCAACGTCGCCAAGGTCGCGCGGATGCTGCATGAGGGGCTCGGCACCGGCTGGCTCGAGATCGGCTATTCCGGCGTGACCTTTCCGCTGGTCGAGCCCTGTCTCGAACACGCGGCGAAGCTTGGCTACAAACGCATCGTCGTGTTCCCCTACTTCCTTTTCTCCGGCATTCTCATCGACCGGATCTACGGGTTCACCGACGTGGTTGCCGCCGCGCATCCGGACACGCAGTTCGTCAAGGCGGGCTATCTGGGCGATCATCCCAAGGTGCTCGAAACCTTCGCGGAGCGCGCGATGGAGCAGGTGGGCGAGGTGCCGCCGCCGAACTGCGCGATGTGCAAGTACCGCACGCAGGTGCTGGGCTTCGAGGCCGAGGTCGGCGCGGTCCAGGAGAGCCACCACCACCATGTCGAGGGGCAGGGGGCGAGCGCGCCGGGCTCCAACGTGGCCGATTGCACGCTTTGCGGCGATTTCTGCACCGGCCTCTGCCGGCTGGAGGAATCGGATCCCGACCATGGGCATCACCACCATCACGGCGACGGACACTCCCATAGCCACAGCGGAAGCCATGCGCATTCCCATGCCGGGGGCCATTCGCACGATCACCACCACGCGCCTTATCCCCATGCCGACCACCCTCACGGGCCGGAATCCGCGCGGCGGACGAAGGCGTGATGGCCGCCCGCCAAGCCGGCGCCCGCTGATGCGCCCCTACGAGCGCGACCCCGCGGCGATCTACGCCGCGTCCTTCGCGACCGTCCGGCGCGAGGCGTCGCTCGACCGCTTTCCGTCCGACCTGGCCGAGCTCGTCGTGCGGGTCATCCACGCCTGCGGCATGGTCGAGATCGCGGACCGCGTCGCCTTCTCCCCCGACCTCGCCGCCTCTGCCATCGCCGCGCTGAAGCGGGGGGCGCCGGTCTATGCCGATTGCGAGATGGTCGCCTCTGGCATCACGCGCCGCCTGCTGCCGGGGACGGAGATCCGCTGCGCGCTGAATGATCCCCGCGTGCCGGAGCTCGCCGCCGAGCGCCGCACCACCCGTACCGCCGCCGCCGTGGATCTTTGGGACACGGACGGCGCGATCGTCGCCATCGGCAACGCGCCGACCGCGCTGTTCCGCCTGCTGGAGCGGCTGGACGAGGGCGCGCCGCGCCCGGCGGCGATCCTCGCCTTTCCGGTGGGCTTCGTCGGCGCCGCCGAATCGAAGGCAGAACTCGTCGGCCATCCGCGCGACACGCCGTTCGTTACCCTGCGGGGGCGAAAGGGCGGAAGCGCGATGGCCTCAGCCGCCGTCAACGCGCTGGGCCTGCTCGCTTCGGGCGGCCTGCAATGAGCGCCGAACCTGCCTGGCTGCATGTCGTCGGGATCGGCGAGGACGGGATCGCGGGGCTGACACCCGCCACCCGTGCCGTCGTGGAGGCGGCGGAGATCATCGTGGGCGGCGACCGGCACCACACCCTTTCCGACGCCGTCACGGCCGAACGCGTGGCCTGGCCAAGCCCGTTCGACGCGTTGATCGACCGACTGCGATCTTATCGTGGTCGCCGCGTCGTCGTGCTCGCCACCGGCGACCCGCTCTGGTTCAGCGTCGGTGCCCGGATCGGTCGTGCCATCCCGCCCGCCGAAATCGCCTATCATCCGCAGCTTTCCGCCTTCCAGCTCGCCGCCGCGCGCATGGGCTGGTCGATGGCCGATCTCGAGACGCTGACGGTCCACGGCCGCCCGGTGCATCAGATGATCGCCTTCATCCAGCCCGACGCGCGTCTTCTCATCCTGACGACCGGGGCGGAGACGCCGGCCCAGATCGCCCGGTTCCTGACGGAACGCGGCTTCGGCGGGTCGCGGATGACGGTCCTCGCGAACATGGGCGGGTCCGGCGAGGCGCGGTTCGACAGCCTGGCGCAGAACTGGAACCATGCCGTGCCCCCCTTCAACACGCTCGCCGTCGATTGCGTGGCCGCGCCCGACGCCGCGCTCCTGCCGCGGGTGCCGGGGCTTTCCGACGATCTGTTCGTCAGCGACGGCACGATGACCAAGCGCGAGGTGCGGACCGCGACGCTGGCCAAGCTCATGCCGATGCGCGGCGCGTTGCTCTGGGACATCGGCACAGGGTCCGGTTCGGTCGCTATCGAATGGATGCGCGCCGCCCGGTCCGCCCGCGCCATCGGGATCGAGCCGCGCGCCGATCGCCGGGCGATGGCGGCCGAGAACGCATTGGCGCTCGGCGCGCCCCGGCTCGACCTGCGGGAGGGGGAGGTGCCCGCCGCGCTCGGGGGCCTGCCGGCGCCGGACGCCGTGTTCATCGGCGGTGGCCTGTCGGAGGCGGTGTTCGACGCCGCCCGCGCCGCGCTGCGCCCGCTCGGCCGGCTGGTGGCGAACGCGGTCACGCTCGAAAGCGAGGCGCTGCTCATCGAGTTGCATGCCCGGCACGGCGGCGATCTCGTCAAGCTCTCGGTCGCGCGGGCGGAGCCGGTCGGCCCCTACCGCGGCTGGCGCCCGGCGATGCCGGTGACGCAATATTCGCTGGTGAAGCGATGAGCGAAACCGGCGGAATACCCGGAGCGATGAGCGGGACGCTCTACGGTGTGGGCCTCGGTCCCGGCGACCCGGACCTCATCACTCGCCGGGCCGCCCGCCTGATCGAGGGCGCGAACGTCGTTGCATGGCCGGGCCTCGCCGGCGGCGACAGCCTCGCCCGCGCCATCGCCGCCGACCTGATTCCCGCGGACGCCCGCGAGATCCGCATGGACGTGCCGATGACGACCGATCGCGCCCCCGCCCAGGCCGCCTATGACGCGGGCGCGGCTGCGATCACGGCGGCGCTCGAAGGCGGCGAGGACGTCGTCTGCCTTTGCGAGGGCGACCCGTTCTTCTACGGCAGCTTCATGTATCTCCACGCGCGGCTGCGGCACCGGTTCCGAATCGAGATCGTACCCGGCGTCACCTCGCTTACCGCCTGCGCCGCGCGGGTGCCCATGCCGCTCGCCGCGCGCAACGAGGTGCTGACGATCCTGCCCGGTCCGCTGCCCGACGATGCGCTGCGGAAGCATTTGAGGGCGGCCGACACGCTGGTGCTGATGAAGGTCGGCCGCCACCTGCCGCGGCTGCGCAGGCTTGTGGCGGAAGCGGGCCTCACGGACCGGGCGCATTACGTGGAGCGTGCGACGCTCGGGGCGGAGCGCGTCCTGCCGCTCAGCCGCGCGCCCGAAATCGCGCCCTATTTCTCCATGATCCTGATCGCGAAAGGAGCCGATCCGTGGCTCTGACCCCCGTCGTCGTCGCCCTCAACGCCGCCGGTGCGCCGATCGCCCGCCGGATCGCGGTGGCGCTCGACTGCCCCCTCCACGGGCGGGCCGGACGGACCGGGGCGGAGATCACGTTCCCCGACGCGCTTGTCCATGTCCGCGATCTTTTCGCAGCCGGACATCCGGTCATCGGGGTTTGCGCGGCCGGCATCCTTATCCGGGCCGTCGCGCCGATACTGACCGACAAACGGATGGAGCCGCCGGTCCTGTCGGTCTCCGACGACGGGCGGGTGGTCGTGCCGCTCCTTGGCGGGCATCGCGGAGCGAACCGTCTGGCGCGGCGCGTGGCCGAGGTTCTGGGTGGCACTGCGGCGGTGACGACGGCGGGGGACGTGGCGCTCGGCGTGGCGCTGGACGAGCCGCCGCCGGGCTACGCGCTGGCGAACCCCGAGGATGCGAAGCCGGTCATGGCGGCGCTTCTGTCGGGGGGCGGCGCGCGGATGACGGGTGAGGCGCTGTTCGACCTCCCCCCGGGCGACGCGGTGGAGATCGTCGTGACGGACGCGCCGGAGACGGGCGGGCCGGACCGGCTGGTCTATCATCCGATGCGGCACGTTCTCGGCGTCGGCTGCGCGCGCGATGCCGCGCCGGAGGAGCTTTGGCAGAATGCGTGCGCTGTGCTCGACGCGGCCGGAATCGCCCCCGGCGCGATCGCCGCGATCGCCACGCTCGACCTGAAGCTTGACGAGCCGGCGATGAACGCGCTGGCCCGACGGCTCGACCGGCCCTTGCGCGCCTTTACCGCGGCGGAGCTCGCGGGGATCGCGGTGCCGAACCCGTCGGAGGTGGTGCGGGCCGAAGTCGGGACGTCCTCCGTGGCCGAGGCTGCGGCGCTGGCCTCGACGGGGGGCGGCCTTGTCGTGCCGAAGCGCAAGACCGCCAACACCACCGCCGCGCTGGCCCGCGCGGCCGAACCGATCGCCGTGCCGAAAGGCCGGGCGCGAGGACGGGTCAGCGTCGTCGGCATCGGGCCCGGCCAGTCCGGCTGGCGCACGCCGGAAGCGAGCCGCCTCGTCGCCGAAGCGGAGGAGTTGGTGGGCTATGGCCTTTATATCGACCTGCTCGGACCGCTCGCCGCCGGCAAGCCGCGCGCGGACTTTCCGCTGGGCGGCGAGGAGGCGCGGTGCCGCTATGCGCTGGAGCGGGCAGCGGAGGGACGCAACGTCGCGCTGGTCTGTTCGGGCGACGCGGGGATCTACGCGATGGGCGCGCTCGTCTTCGAGGTGCTGGAGCGCGGCGACCTGTCCGATGCCGCCCGACGGGTCGAGATCGTCTGCACCCCCGGCGTGAGCGCCCTGCAGGCCGCCGCCGCCCGCGCGGGCGCACCGCTCGGCCACGACTTTTGCGCCATCTCCCTGTCGGATCTTCTGACCCCGCGCGACGACATCCTGCGGCGGCTTCGCGCGGCAGCGGAAGGCGACTTCGTGATCGCCTTCTACAACCCCGTCTCGAAGCGCCGCCGCACGCTTTTGGCCGAGGCGCGCGACACCCTGCTGCGGCATCGCCCCGCCGACACGCCCGTCCTGCTCGCCGCCTCGCTCGGCCGGCCGGAGGAGATGATCCGCTACCGCCGGCTCGACGCCCTCGACGTCGAGGAGGTGGACATGCTGACCGTCGTGCTGGTGGGCTCGAGCCAGTCGCGCCTGATGCCGACGGGGGACGGGCCGCGCATGTACACGCCCCGTGGCTATGCCCGGAAGATGACGGGCGGGGATCTGGCGGGGGCGGTGGAATGACGGTGCATTTCATCGGCGCCGGTCCCGGCGACCCGGAGCTTCTGACGCTGAAGGCGCAGCGTCTGATCCGCGCCTGTCCGGTCTGCCTTTACGCAGGCTCGCTCGTGCCCGAGGCGGTGGTGGCCGAGGCGCCGCAGGGCGCGCGGGTGCGGGACACCGCGCCGATGACGCTGGAGGAGACGCATGCGGAGATCGTCGCGGCCCATGCGCGCGGCGAGGACGTGGCGCGCGTCCATTCCGGCGATCCCTCCCTCTACGGCGCCATCGCCGAGCAGATCCGGCTCCTGCGCCGCGACGGCATTCCGTTCGATATCGTGCCCGGCGTGCCAGCCTATGCCGCCGCCGCCGCGGCTTTGGGACAGGAACTCACCGTGCCGGAGGTCGCGCAGTCCATCGTGCTGACCCGGATGTCGATGAAGTCCACCTCGATGCCGCCCCGGGAGACGCTGGAGAACTTCGCGCGGACGGGGGCGACGCTCGCGATCCATCTGGGTGTGCGGGCGCTGCGCGAGATCGAGCGGGTGCTGACCCCGCATTACGGCGCCGATTGTCCGGTCGTGGTGGCCTATCGCGTCGGCTGGCCGGACGAGCTGCTCCTGCGCGGCACGCTCGCCGACATCCACGCGAAGGTGCGAGTGGAGAAGATCACCCGTACGGCGCTCATTCTCGTCGGCCCGGCCCTGGGCGAAGTGACAGCGTTTCGCGCCTCCGCGCTCTACGATCCGGCGATGCCTCATGTATTGCGGCCGCATGCGAAACGTTGACGTGGCGGGATGGGTTTTTGCCACCGAAGTTTCGGGAAGGTTTCGTTGACTCCTCGCGTCCATCCGGCAGTCTGTCCGTGACTGCCACCGGCCGCTCGACGGCACCGCGATACGGGAGAATGCCGTGGACGAAACCGAACCCCACCTGCCACAGGAGGTGCGCGAGGGGCTTGCCCGCGCGCGAGACCGCGCACGCCGACAGACCGGAGGCCGCTTGCGCGTCCAGATGGGCGACACGTGGTACCCGATCCTCAGCTACGACGATGCCGGCTTCGATGTCGCGCTGCAGACGGCGCCGAAGCTGCGTGGGCTCGTGGAAATCCACGAGGGGCCGCGGCTCCTGCGCTCCGTGCTGATCGTCGCGACCGAGCCGGTAGGGACGGTGATGCGCTACACCTTCAAGCGTGCGACCGCCGCCCGCACGACCGCGCCGCTCGATTACGTTCGTTCGGGTGACGAGCCGTTGGGCTACCTCGCCTCGAAGTGAGATGGTCGCGGATGCGTCGGCCGGTTCGCGGTCCATTGCTTGGGCCGCGTTGCGTTCAGCTCGACCGGGCAACCTCGTCCCCGGGCGGGGGCGGCGCTCTGGGCGGCACGGAGTAGCAGGCTGCTGCCGTGCCGGACAGGCGCACGTGCATCCGGTCGCCCGGCGAGAAGGGCCACTATCTGGTCGGGTGGGTCGCGAGGCCGGCCTTTGTCGTAAGCCGGCAAAGCATCCGCCGGTTCGCCCGCGCCTCGTGATGCGAGAAGGCGAGCTCTAGGTTCGGTCCCGATTTGCGCGATGTTGGCGGCTGTGGACAGGTCGTTAAGGATCGCCCCCATGAACAGCTCCGTCTCATGCCGGTACCGGATCGTGCGGCCCGCCGCCGCGCCCGTCGCATGCGGCGGCGAGCACGGGTCGACCGGCCCGTCCGCCACGCGCGTAGTCAAGCTCCGTTTCGGTCTGTATCCGGGCCGCTCCCAGTCGGGCGCCCAGCGTCCCGCGGGGGCCTTCGGTCAGATGAAGCAGGGCGCGAGACTTGACCTCGCCCCGTCAGCTTCGCAAGACAACGTCGGAGCGACCGGAGGCCCATGATGCGGATTGTCTACGTGAACGGCGAATACGTCCCCGAGAACGAGGCGAAGGTCTCGATCTTCGATCGCGGATTCCTGTTCGCCGACGGGGTCTACGAGGTGACGAGCGTGCTCGGCGGCAAGCTCGTCGACTTTTCCGGCCACGCCGCGCGCCTGCGCCGGTCGCTGGACGAGCTCGTGATGGAAAGCCCCGTGAGCGAGGACGAGCTTCTCGCCATCCACCGGGAGCTCGTCGTGCGCAACGGGATCGAGGACGGGCTCGTCTACCTTCAGGTGACACGGGGCGCGGCGGATCGGGACTTCGTCTATCCGACCGACGCGACGCCCACGCTCGTCCTCTTCACGCAATCGAAGCCGGGCATGGCCGACGCGCCGATGGCGCGGACGGGCCTGTCTGTCATCTCCATCCCCGACCGTCGCTGGGGACGGCGCGACATCAAGACGGTGCAGCTTCTCTACCCCAGCATGGGCAAGATGATGGCGAAGGCCGAAGGTGCCGACGACGCCTGGATGGTCGAGGAGGACAGGGTGACGGAAGGGACGTCGAACAACGCCTATATCGTCAAGGACGGCACCATCGTCACCCGGCAACTCGGGGAGGAGATCCTGCACGGGATCACCCGCAGGGCGGTGCTGGCGCTCGCGCGCGAGGCGCAGATGAAGGTGGAGGAGCGGACCTTCACAATCGAGGAGGCGCAGGCGGCCGACGAGGCTTTCGTGACCTCCGCCTCGGCCTTCGTGACGCCGGTGGTTCGCATCGACGGCGCGACCGTGGGAACGGGTACGCCGGGACCGGTGGCCACGCGCCTGCGGGAAATCTATCTCGAGGAAAGCCGCCGGGCCGCGATCTAGTCGCGCGGCTCGTAGCCGTCCCAGCCGAGGATGATCTCGACGCGGGACCGGGCGTTCATCCTGTTGAACCCGCCCAGGTCCAGCGCCCGCCCCTGTAGGTGCATATGCAGCGCCGAAAGCTGGCGGCTCGTCAGGCTCGTCACGTCGACACGCCCGAAGCCGAGGATGTCGAGCCGTCGTTCGACAAGCGACTCGAGCTGCGAGCGCTGCTGGGCCACCGCGGGCATGGCGAGGGCGAGCGTCGTGCCGAGAAGAAGGACGCGGATCACCGGCCCTGTCCCAGAATGCGGTCGACACCCCGTTGCAGCGGCCCGGGCCGGATGATCGATCCGACGCGCGCCCGGATGTCGCCGGGCGATCGCTTGGAATAAAGCGTCTGGTAGATCGCCATGACCTGCCCGTTGGACATCCGGGTTACGTCGACATCGTCGTAGCCGTAAACGGGCAGTTTCCGCTCTATATTCGCCCGTGGCCCGGAAAGCGGTGCCCGTTCGGCGGTTGCGACGCCGGATCCGGAAAGGGCGCCCTGCGTGCAAGCCGTAAGCAATAACGCCGTGATCGGGGTCGCGGCGGACAAGGTGAAGCGTCGCATCGGCGGAACCCTCCTGTTACCGGACGGATCTGGGGACCGAACGCGCAAGGTCAAACACGAAGCCGTGCGAAGGCACTCAGCTTTCCGCCCCGACATTCTTCGCGAAGCTCGTCTCGAACGCGGCCTGTTGCTCCGGCGTGGCCTCGTGCTGGTGCCGTGCCTTCCAGTCCGGGAACGGCATTCCGTAGAAGGCTTCCCGGGCTTCCTCCTTCGTCAAGGGAACGCCGCGCGCCTCGGCAGCCTCGCCGTACCAGCGCGACAGGCAGTTCCGACAGAACCCGGCGAGGTTCATCAGGTCGATGTTCTGCGCGTCCGGCCGGTCCTCCAGCAGATGCTGGCGCAGGCGGCGGAACGCGGCGGCCTCGACCTCCGTGCGGGTGGCGTCGTCCATTTCGGGCATCGTAAACCTCTTCCGGGCGTGATCTCCTCGATGCGAGATGCGCGTGCCACAGGTTCGGGTCAAGTCGGACCGCCCCCCGATCACGCCTTGCAGACAATTCGCGCGGGACTAGGGTGCAGGCGAACCGAACAGCGTTGCACCCGATGACCGCCAAGGGCAGTGCGAGCGCGAGCAGAAAACCATTCGCAGGAGCGCGCCATGAGACGCCACCGGAACGTCAAGATCGTCGCCACCCTTGGTCCGGCTTCCAGTGACTACGACACGATCCGCGCGTTGTTCGAGGCCGGCGCCGACGTGTTCCGTCTGAACATGAGTCATGGCGACCATGATGACATCCGGTCGCGTCACAACATCATCCGCGACATCGAGCGCGACACCGGGCGGCCGATGTGTATCCTGGCCGACCTTCAGGGGCCGAAACTGCGTTGCGGCGTCTTTGACGGCGATTCGGCGGAGATCGAGGAGGGCCAGCCCTTCCGCTTCGATCTCGACGAGACGCCGGGCGACGCGACGCGGGTCCAGTTGCCGCACAAGGAGATCTTCGAGGCGCTTGCGCCGGGGGCGACCCTGCTGGTGAACGACGGCAAGCTGAAGCTCCGGGTCGACGAGTGCGGCGGCGATTTCGCGCAATGCACCGTCGTCACCGGCGGGACGATCTCGAACCGCAAGGGCGTGAACGTGCCGGACGTGGTCCTGCCGCTCGCCGCACTGTCCGAGAAGGACCGCAACGATCTCGAATTCGTCTGCGGACTGGGCGTGGACTGGCTGGCGCTGAGCTTCGTGCAGCGGGCCGCCGACGTGGAGGAGGCGCGGGAGCTCGCGCGGGGTCGCGCCGCGATCCTGTCGAAGATCGAGAAGCCCGCCGCGGTCGAGGCGTTCGACGAGATCCTCGAGGCCAGCGACGGGATCATGGTCGCGCGCGGCGATCTGGGCGTGGAGCTGCCGGTGCAGGCGGTGCCGCCGATCCAGAAGCGGCTGACGCGTAAATGTCGCGCCGCGGCCAAGCCGGTGATCGTGGCGACGCAGATGCTCGAATCGATGATCGACAGCCCGATGCCGACCCGGGCCGAGGTCTCGGACGTGGCGACGGCGATCTACGAGGGCGCCGACGCGATCATGCTTTCGGCGGAATCGGCCGCCGGGTCTTACCCGATCCAGGCCGTCAAGACGATGAACGACGTGGCCGAACAGGTGGAGGACGACAAGATCTACCGGGAAATCATCGAGGCAAGCCGGTCCTCGCACCTCTCGACCACCGCCGATGGCATCGTCGCCGCCGCGCGCGAGATCGCCGAGACGACGGACATCAAGGCGATCTGCTGCTTCTCGCATTCCGGCTCCACCGCGCTCAAGATCAGCCGTGAGCGTCCGCGTGTGCCGATCATCGCGCTGACCCCGATCGTGGAAACGTCGCGGCGCATGGTGCTGTCCTGGGGGTGCCATTCGGTCATGACCCAGACGGTGGAGCGCTTCAAGTTCGCCGTCGTCTCGGCCGTCCGGGCGGCCAAGGCGGCGGGGTTCGCGGTCCCGGAGGACCACGTGGTCGTGATGGCGGGGATCCCGTTCAATCAGCCGGGCTCCACCAACATCCTGCGCGTGGCGCCCTGCGACGAGCGGCTGATCTTCGGCGCAGAGGTCGATTGAGGTGATGCCCGCGACATGGGTCTTGACCCTGTCGGGGACGCTGCCCCGGTTCGTCCTGCCCGATCCGGACCTGCCGCCGCCGGGAGATCCCGCGCTTGTTGCCGTCCTTGCGAGTGTCCTCGTCGTGCTCGGCCTAGTGGGGGTCGTCTCCGCTTGGGCGGAGCGCCGGTTCTCCTGGTCGGGCTTCGCGTCGCTGCTCGCAGGCGCGACGCTCTTTATCTGGCTTTGGGAGGCGGAGCGTGCCTTCGATCCCATGTCGGTGCCCGAGGCCTTTATCGAGGTGCTCGCGCGCATCGTCCGCTGAGCGGCGTTCCGCATCCGCGACCCTTGCCAAACCGAAAGGCGCCGGATACACGGCCCGCTCGAATGCCCGCCCGCCCGGCGATTGGGATGCCGAGGCGCGCGACGAAGAAGGAGTCCGAAATGCCCAAGATGAAGACGAAGTCGAGCGCCAAGAAGCGCTTCAAGGTGACGGCGACCGGCAAGGTCCTCGCCGGTCAGGCCGGCAAGCGCCACGGCATGATCAAGCGCCACAAGAAGTTCATCCGCGACGCCCGCGGCCTGACCACCCTGTCCGCCCCTGACGCGAAGATCGTCAAGGGCTACATGCCCTACGATCGCTGAGGAGGAGAGACCATGAGCCGCGTAACCTCCGGTGTCGTCACCCATGCCCGCCACAAGAAGGTCCTGAACGCCGCGAAGGGCTATTACGGCCGCCGTCGCAAGACGTTCAAGGTCGCCGCGCAGGCGGTCGACAAGGCCAACCAGTACGCCACGCGCGACCGCAAGAACCGCAAGCGCAACTTCCGCGCGCTGTGGATCCAGCGGATCAACGCCGCCGTGCGCGCCCACGATTCCGAGATGACCTATTCGCGCTTCATCAACGCGCTGTCCAAGGCCGGGATCGAGGTGGACCGCAAGGTGCTCGCCGATCTCGCAGTCCACGAACCCGAGGCGTTCGCCGCCATCGTGGACCAGGCCCGCGCCGCCGCCTGAGCGTTGCCGCGAGCTGAACCGTTCACGGGCCGTCCTTCGGGGCGGCCCGTTTCGTTCGGAGATCGCCCATGCTGTTCCGCCCCGAGACGCCCGAGGACGCGGGCGCGATCCGCGCGCTGACGACAGCCGCCTTCGCCGCCGCGCCGCATAGCGACGGGACCGAGCCCGCCATCGTCGACCGGCTTCGTGCGGAGGGCGACCTCATCCTGTCGCTGCTTGCGCTGGACGGCGCGCTGCTGGGGCATGTGGCCTTTTCGCCGGTGCGGCTCGACGCGCCTGGCCGCTGGGCCGCGCTCGGTCCCGTCTCGGTCGCGCCGGACCGGCAGGGGGAGGGGATCGGCACCGCGCTGATCGAAAGCGGCCTCGCCCGGATACGCGAGGCGGGGTTTGCCGGTTGCGTGCTTTTGGGTGAGCCGGACTATTACGGGCGCTTCGGCTTCCGCAACGGCCTCGGGCTTTCCTACGGAGCCGTCGAAGCGCGGTACGTGCAGGGCCTGCCGTTCGGCACCGTGCTGCCCCGGGGCGACGTCGCCTTCGCGCCGGCCTTCGGCTGAACCGGACGGGTCGCGGGATCGTTGCCCTGCATGCGCGCCGTCCTTCCGATCCTTTTCCTCGCCGCCTGCACGTCCGCCCCGTCCGCCCCGGAGCGCGGCATCCTCGCCATCGGCGACAGCGTCATGGCGTGGAACGGCGGGGCCGGCATCCCGGAGGCCACCGCCGCCCGGCTGGGCCGACCCGTGACCGACGTCTCACGATCCGGGGCCCATCTGACGCATCCGAGCGCGATCCTCGGGGCGCTCGGCTTCGACGTGTCGAAGCAGATGCGTGACGGAGATTGGGACTGGGTCGTCCTGACCGGCGGCGGCAACGACCTGCGCGGGGCCTGCGGCACGCCGGCGGAGGCCGCGATCCTCGACGGGATCATCGACGCCGACCTGCAGGGCGACCTGCCGAAGCTGATCGCGCGCCTCCGGTCGGGCGGCGCGCGGGTCGCCTACCTCGGCTATTACGACGGCCCGGCCGGCGCGCGTACCGCGTTCACCCCGTGCGAGCCGGCCTTCGACACGATCGACGCACGGATGAGCCGTCTCGCCGATCGGAACCCCGGCGTCCTCTTTTTCGACGCCGGCACGGTGATCGACCCCGCGGATCGCACGCTCTATGCCGGCGATCTGATCCACCCGAGCCGCCGGGGCGCGGCGCGGATCGGCACCGCGCTGGCGGACGCAATGCGCGCCGCGGGGGGCCGGGCGGCGCGCTGACGCATCGCCGCCCCGGCGCCGGAACCGGTCCCTGCCATCCGCGTTCGCCCACATGTTCGAACTTCTCGCCTCTCCGGAAGCCTGGATCGCCTTCGCCGCGCTCCTCACGATGGAACTCGTCCTCGGGATCGACAACCTGATCTTCGTCTCCATCGTCGCCTCCAACGTTCCCGAAGCGCAGCGCGACATCGCTCGACGCGTCGGGATCGTCCTCGCGCTCGTTTTGCGGCTGGTCCTGCTCTCGGGTATTGCCTGGATCGTCGGCCTGACCGCGCCGGTGATCGACCTCGGCATTACCGGCACACCCGGCGAGCATGGCGAGCCGACCTTCGAGACGGCGTTCAGCGTCCGCGACCTGATCCTGATCGCGGGCGGGCTGTTCCTGACCTGGAAGGCCACGACCGAGATTCGCGAAAAGCTCAATCCCGCATTGACGCCGCACGAAGACGGACCGGGGGTGGCGTATTCGACGCTCACCAGTGCCATAATCCAGATCATCCTCCTCGATCTGGTGTTCTCGGTCGACTCGATCCTGACCGCCATAGGCATGACGGACCAGCTCCCGATCATGGTGGCGGCCGTCGTCCTCGCCGTGGGCCTGATGCTGCTCGCCTCCGGCCCGGTCATGCGTTTCGTGCAGCAGAACCCGAGCGTGGTCATGCTGGCGCTCGCCTTTTTGCTGATGATCGGGATGGTCCTGATCGCCGACGGGTTCGGACGGCATGTCCCGAAGGGCTACATCTATTCGGCGATGGCTTTCGCCGCCGCGGTCGAGGGGCTGAACCTCCTCGCTCGCCGCCGCCAGCGCCGGTTGCAAGCCGGAAGGGTGCGGGATACCTAGCCCTCGTTTCTCCGAGGGGGCCTGTATGGACGACCTGCGCGACAAGTATCTGGGTCAGGTGATGGCCGCCGTGGACGAGGCGGCGCTGGAGCAGGTGCGCTTGGCCGCGATCGGCAAGAAGGGCGAAGTCGCGCTGAAGATGCGCGAGCTGGGCCGGATGACGCCCGAGGAGCGTCAGCAGGTCGGGCCTCGGCTCAACGCGCTGAAGAACGAGATCGGCTCCGCCATCGCCGCCCGCAAGGCCGCGCTGGAGGACGCCGCGCTGGACGCGCGTTTGCGATCGGAATGGCTTGACGTGACGCTACCCACCCGCGCGCGGCGCCAGGGCACGATCCACCCCGTGAGCCAGGTGACGGAGGAGGTCACGGCGATCTTCGCCGATATGGGCTTTGCGGTCGCCGAAGGGCCGCAGATCGAGACCGACTGGTACAATTTCGACGCGCTCAACATCCCCGGCCACCATCCCGCGCGGGCGGAGATGGATACGTTCTACATGGCCCGCGCCGAGGGTGACGACCGCCCGCCGCACGTCCTGCGCACGCATACCTCGCCCGTGCAGATTCGCTCCATGGAGGCGACCGGCGCGCCGACGCGCGTGATCTGCCCCGGCCGGGTCTACCGCGCCGATTACGACCAGACGCACACGCCGATGTTTCATCAGGTGGAGGGGATGGCGATCGACCGCGACATCTCCATGGCGAACCTGAAATGGTGCCTCGAGGAGTTCTGCCGCGCGTTCTTCGAGTTGGACGGGATCGAGCTCCGGTTCCGCGCCTCGCATTTCCCGTTCACGGAGCCGTCGGCCGAGGTCGATATCCGTTGCTCCTGGGAGGGCGGGACGCTCCGGCTCGGGGAAGGGGACGACTGGCTCGAGATCCTCGGCTCCGGCATGATCCACCCGCACGTGTTGCGCTCGGGCGGGATCGACCCGGACGAATGGCAGGGCTTCGCCTTCGGCATGGGGATCGACCGGATCGCCATGCTGAAATACGGCATCCCGGATCTGCGCGCCTTCTTCGACAGCGATCTCCGCTGGCTCAGGCATTACGGCTTCGGCGCGCTCGCGGCTCCCACGCGGCACGCCGGCTGATGCTTTTCGACAAACGCGCGAAGGACGCCTCGGCTGGGTCGAGACAGGTCCATGCCGCGTTCGGGATCGCCTATACGGCGGTCGATTTCTGTGCGGCAATAGCCTTCGTCGCGGGCTCCGTCCTGTTCTTCTCCGAAGCCTGGCAGGCGACGGCCACCTGGTTCTTCGTCGTGGGCTCGGCACTCTTCGCCCTGAAGCCGACCCTGCGCCTCGTGCGGGAGCTGAAGCTCGCCTCGATGGGCGACGTGGAGGACTCGGCGAAACGCCAGGAAGGCTGACCTCCCGACGCGGGCTCAGACATCGACGAACCGCAGATCTGTGAACCGGGCCCGCAGGGCCGCCGTCTCGGGTGCGATACGCTCGGGCGGTTCGCGAAGCGCCCGGGCGAAGAGTGCCATGATCGCCGGGGCATCGTCCGGCCCGACGCCCCGCCGGACGAGTTCCGGCGTGCCGAGGCGTAGGCCGTTCATGTCGCCCGCGACCCCCGCGACGGGAAGCCCGATGCCCGAGGCGAGGAACCCGGCCGCCTCCAGCCGTCGCGCCGCCGCCTGACCGCCACCGAACGGCGCGGCCTCGATGGCGAACTGGTGGCTCCCGGTCGCGCCCCTGTCGGCGGCGAAGACAGGCAGGCCTTCGGCCGATGCGGCCCGCGCGAGGGCTTGCGCGAGATCGACCATCGCCCGAGCGTAGTGCGGCCCGGTGGCGATCCAGTCCGCGAGCGTCACGCCGAGCGCCGCGGTCTTCGCGACGTCGAAGTTTGCCGTGAGCCCGGGAAAGGCCACGCTGTCGAGCCGCTCGGCCACCGCCGCGTCATTGGTCACGATCAGTCCGCCCGCCGGCCCGCCGAGCGACTTGTAGGTGCTCATCGTCATCAGATGGGCGCCCTGCTTCAGCGGGTTGTTCCAGACCCCGCCGGCCACCATCCCGCAAAGATGCGCGGCGTCGAACAGCAGATGCGCCCCCACCTCGTCGGCAACGGCGCGGATCTCCGCAACGGGATGGGGGAACAGGTTGAGCGACTGCCCCAGCGTGATAAGCCGGGGCCGCACCTGGCGGGCGAGGTCGCGCAGCGCGTCGGGATCGACGCTGTAGCCGGCCGGATCGACCGGCGCCTCGTGGACCTTCAGCCCGTAGAGCCCCGCGCAGCCGGGCGCGTGATGCGTGACATGGCCGCCGATCGCGGCCGGCGGTGCGATGACGGCATCGCCCGGCCGGGCCAGCGCCATGAAAGCCATGAGGTTCGCCATCGCCCCCGAGGGCACGCGAAGCTCGACATGCGCGGCGTCGAAGACGCGGGCGGCCAGTCGGGCGGTGACGACCTCGATCTCCTCGATCGCCGAGAGCCCCGTCTCGTATTTCTCGCCCGGATGGCCGAGCGAGGGGCGCGAACCGATGCCCGAGGCGAGAAGCGCCTCGGCCCGCGGGTTCATCACGTTGGTCGCGGGGTTGAGGTTGAAGGCGCGGGCATCGTGGATCGCCCGCGTCTCGGCGGCCAGCGCCTCGATCCGACCGGCGGGATCGGCGGGCAGGGGCAACGCGTCGATCCGGCTTCGCGCAGCATCGGAAAGCCAGGGGCGGGGGGCGAGGTCGGTCATGCGGCACTCCTGCTGGTACGGCGCATCCCGTACGCCGGGCAGCGCCTCGACACCGGGATGCCGAGGCGTCGTGACAGGGAGCGTAGCGCAGGATAGCGTCCACGCGAAGAACAGCGGTGGAGCCGGCATGACGACCATACTCGTCTTCGGAGACAGCAACTCGCACGGCACCGCGCCGCTTGCCCGGGCGGGTCAGCTCGACCGGCATCCGCCTGAGGCGCGCTGGCCCGCCGTGATGGCTCGCGCGCTCGACATCGAGGTAGTGGCGGAGGGGCATCCGGGGCGTACGAGCGTCCACGACGACCCTGTGGACGGCAGTCACAAGAATGGCCGGCGCACGTTGCAGGCGATCCTGGAGAGCCACCGGCCGCTCGACCTCGTGGCAATCATGCTTGGCACGAACGACTGCAAGGCCCGGTTCGGGCTGCGCGGCTGGGACATCGCGGCGGGGGTGGGCAGGCTCGCGCAGATCGTGATGGCCTCCGATGCGGGTCCGGACGGCGCGGCGCCGCGCGTGCTTCTGATCGCGCCTGTTCCGGTCGAGGAGACGGGCGTGCTGGCCGAGATGTTCCAGGGTGGTCGCGCCCGGTCCCGCGCCATCGCGCCGGCCTTGCGCGACGAGGCGGCTCGGCTCGGCTGCGCCTTCTTCGATGCGGGGAGGGTCGTGCATGTCGACCCGCTCGACGGGGTGCATCTCGACGCGGGCGCGCAGCGGTCGCTGGGCCTGGCGCTGGCCGATTGCGTGAGCGACCTCCTCGCGGGGGTGCGGTCCTGAGGGGGCATGCGGCGATCCTCGGGATCTTCGTCGCCGACACTGCCTAACGCGCCGACCGTCAGCCCCGGATGGACGCGACGATCCTCGGCCGGTCCTTCACGCTCGGCCCGGGGGTAAAGACTCCAACCATGCTGTCGCGTCGGCCCGTGCGAAGCAAAGTCACATTTCGTCAGCCGGATCGGGCGCGACCGGCATTGCGGTCCGTGACCGGACAAGTACGCGCTGCCGCCGGCGCGCTTCTCGCGGGCGAAATCGGCCGGGCGGTGATCGTGACGCTCGGCCGGGAGGGTGTCCTTTTCCACGACGGCGACCGCCTGGTGGCGATCCCGGCCATGGCCGCAGGGCCGCTTGCGGAAACGACGGCGCGCGGGGGATGCCTTCAACGGCGGCTTCGCCGCGGTGCTCGCGGAAAGGTGCGATCCGGTCGAGGCGGCGCGGTTCGGCTGCGCGGGGGGGCGGGCTTTCCGTGGCGCGCGCCCGAGGCCAGGGGCTTCGATGCCCGGCCGGGCGGAGATCGACGCGCTGCTCGACCGTTCCTGACGGGGGCATCCACGTCATCCGGAACCGGATCCCCCCGATGTCCGTTCCGCCACAATCACTAGACGCCGGGACCGATCGGGGCGGCCAGCCCAAGATGGTTCGCAAACACGAACACTTAACGAGGATGCGATATCGGACATTCGGAAGATAAGCGAGTTTGTCCGATGGTTTCGCAAAAGCAGATCTCGACGGAAGATGCCAAAGGTGCGGCCCTCCGGCGGCCGTCCGCTTCGTCATTCGCGGGTCGCGAGCATCAGGTATCGGGTCAAGCATGAAATTAAGACTGAGCGTACCCGCCGACCGTCGGCGCCGGCCCCTCGCGTCGGGTCCGCGTCTTTTGTCCGCCCGCGCAACCGATCGTTCCTGGGAGGAATCCGCACGTGTCCCCTAAAGAGGAGCGATGGGACGCGATCGAGCGAGAAATTCTCGACGGCGACACTATACAGGAGCGGATCGCGCGCAGTGGCGGTCATTTCTGGGTCCAGTTGACGGAAGAACAGGTGGTCGCGTTGCGGGCGTATCTCGAACGCTGCGTGGTCGAAATGGAGGCCGAGCGGGAAGCGAAGCGGGATGCGGAGGATTAAGACGCGCCGAGTGGGAGCCAACGACAGACCCATAGGGCCGGGGCGTCGGCTTTCTCGTCGCTTGCCACCCGTGGCATGACAAACCCGCAGCAGATTTCGAAGCCTTTGGATCCCTGAAGACCGGTCGCTGAGCTCGGATCCCCCGTTCGCGTAGGTTCGATCCGGACGGGACCGGAACCCGGCCGGCGGTGT
Organism: uncultured Jannaschia sp.; assembly: GCF_947494025.1. Classification (GTDB taxonomy): domain Bacteria; phylum Pseudomonadota; class Alphaproteobacteria; order Rhodobacterales; family Rhodobacteraceae; genus Jannaschia. The sequence continues at coordinate 3,839 of NZ_CANLTQ010000001.1, read as the reverse complement.
TGCGTTTGGCCAGCGCAACATGGGAAGTCGGAAATGTTCGATCGTTTCGATCCGGCCGGCATGGCGACGGTGATTTCCGACTTGTGCCTCGCCGCGCCGGACGAGGATGCCGGATCATCCATCGAACCGTCGATGGCACGTTTGCTCGAGACCGGGTGGCTGAGCGAGTCCGATCCGACCGTTCTGTGCCGGATGCTGGTCGCGGTCGCGGAAGCCAATCTTTCTGCGGCGCGCCTTGCGGAGGGGCACGTCAACGCCCGGCAACTTCTCGCCTTGCATGGTGGTCGGCAGGACGATGCGACGCTTCTGTGGGGTGTGTGGGGCGCGGACGGCGCCGCTCCCCTCGGCCTCCGGCAGGGTCGTCTGATCGGGGGAAAGCGGTATGCCTCCGGCCTCGGTTTCGTGGATCGAGCCATCGTGACGGTGTCGTGGGAAGAAACGTCCCGTCTCGCCGTGCTCGACGTGACGGACACGGCGCGGCACCGGCCCGAGACCTGGCGCATGAGCGGGATGCGCGCCACGCGGTCCGGCGACGTCGATCTGACGGGAATGCGACCCGAATGGCTCGGGGAGCCGGGCGACTATTACCGGGAGCCGTATTTCGTCGGCGGCGTCTGGCGGATTGCTGCGTTGCAGCTCGGCGGGACGTTCGGCCTTCTGGGCGCCGCGCGAGACTGGCTCAACGCGCGTGACCGGCTCGCCGCCGATGCGCAGGTCGCGCGGATCGGCCCCCTGATCGGGCGCGGCATGGCGGCCTTCGGTTTGATCGAGCAGGCCGCCGAGGTGGCGTCGGGATCCGTCGGACGCGACGATCCCGACCTTGCGGTCATGCTTTCGGCCCAGGCCCGCCTCCTGACCGAGGAGCTGGCGCAGGACGCGATCATCGCCGTCGAGCGTTCGATCGGGATGGCCCATTTCGAGGAGAATGCCGCGACCGGCCGGATGGCGCGCGACCTCGCGACTTATTGCCGACAGGCCGCCCGGGACGCGTTCGAGCAGCGCGCTGGTCGCATCGCCCTGTCGCGATCCGGCCCACTGTCGGAACTCTGGCATGGATAGCCTTCGGCTCGACCGTGGACCGGTCGTCGTGCTGGCACCCCATGCCGACGACGAATCCCTCGGCTGCGGAAGATTGCTCGCGACGCTCTGGAGCGGGGGCGGCGCGGCGCATGTGATCTGTCTGACCGATGGGGCGGCTTCGCATCCCGCCTCGCGCAGTCATCCCTTCGCGCGTCTTCGCGCCATTCGCCGGTCCGAGCTCCTGCGTGCCGTGTCCCGGCTCGGGGGGATCTCGGCGGACGTGACCTTTCTCGACTTTCCGGACGCTGCCTCCCACCGCCTCCACGGGCCCGGGGCGGACATGGCACGTAGCATCGGCGTCGTCCTCGACCGTCTCGCACCGGCGACCCTGATCGCACCGTCGCCGCTCGACCCGCATTGCGACCACGAAGCCGGCGCGGCGGCCGCGCGCGTCGCGGCCGCGGCACGGCCGGGGACGCGTTTGCTGTTCTATCCCGTATGGTCCCGCTGGAAGGGACCGCGACGGGCCGCGCCGCGTCCCGGCGGCGCGCGTCAATTGGCCTGGACCGAGGGGGCGGTCGCGCGCAAGCGGGCCGCCATCGACTGCCATCGCAGCCAGATGGGGCTGGTCGTGCGGGATGATCCGAACGGTTTTGTTATGCCCGAGGGGTTCGCCGAGTTCTTCGCCAACGCCCCCGAACTCTACTTCCAGGAACACGCCGCATGAGCGCGGTCGGGCGGGACGCGCTGGACGCGCTTTACGCGAGCACGGACGATCCTTGGAACTTCCGAACGTCGGATTATGAACGTGCGAAATACGACGCCACGATCGCCGCTCTGCCAAGGACGACGTTCCGAAGCATCCTGGAGATCGGATGCGGCAACGGAGAGCTAGCCCGACGTCTGGCCCCGCGAGCCGAGCGCTATACGGGGGTCGACGCCGTGGAGGTGGCGCTCGACGCGGCGCGCCGGGCCGTGCCGGAGGGGCGGTTTCACCGTGTTTACTTGCCCTGCGACCTGCCGACGGGGGCGCACGACCTGCTGGTCCTGTCCGAGATCCTGTACTTTCTCGACGAGCCGGGACTCGGATCCCTGGCCGTGCAGATCGATCGCCGCTGGCCCGCGGCCGAGCTTCTCTGCGTCACGTGGCTCGGACCATCAGGCAACGCGCTCGAGGGGGGCGAGGCGCTCCGTCTGTTCGGCGACGCGACCGCTCGTGCGACGCGCTGCGTGCGGATGGATCCGGCCTATCGGATCGATCTGTTCGCCCCGCTGTCGGAGAAGGAAGGTCGATGCGAGTGAACGTGCCTCGGGGCTGGGGCCGGACCGGGTTCGTCGTCGTCATTCCGGCCCGCAACGAGGCCGAGCGACTGCCGCACGCCTTCGCCGCGTTGGCCGGCGAGGGCGCGCTCGACATCGTCGTCGTGGCGAATGGTTGCGTCGACGGAACTTCGGCGATCGCGCGAGAGGGCCGGACGCCGCTTCGCGTCGCAACGATCGAGACCGACCCGCTCACCGGCGGTGTCGGCGCGGCACGGCGTATGGGCATGACGTTGGCGCTGGAACGCGCCTCGGCCCCGATTCTGGCGACCACCGACGCCGATTGCAGGGTTCGTCCGGGTTGGCTCGCGGCTACCCGGACGGCGCTGGAACGGGCGGACGCCGTTTGTGGCTATGTCGAGCCGGACGCCACGGAATTCGGCGCCTTGCCGCCCTTGGTGCGGGAGCACGGCACGTTGGAGGATCTCCGCGACGGATTGCGGGCACATCTCGCCGCGCTGCAGGCGCCGGCTCCGCACAACCCTTTACCCTGCCACGGGCAAACTCCCGGCGCAAGCCTGGCCTTCACCGCGCGTGCCTACCGAATGGCCGGCGGATTCGAGGCGATCCCGTGCCATGAGGACCGTCGCCTGATTGCGCGGATGGCAGCAATGGGCCTGCGTGTCGCGCGGCCTGCCACAGTGCGCGTCGCGGCGTCCTGCCGGCTCGAAGGACGCGCGCCCGGCGGAATGGCTGCCACCATCGCGGCCCGCCGCGACGACGCGCCTCGTCTTCATCGCGAGATCGCTGACATGACACAGGAGATCGCAGCGCTGCGCCGCGCTATCGCGAAGGCCTGTGCGGCCGACCGGACATGGGGAGACAGCCTCCCCGCCGCCTGAAGGAGGCCCATAAAGGCATCGGCGTGATCTGTGCGGAGAGGCGGATGGCGGAGGGATAGGGATTCGCCAAAGAACCATAGTGCCCTGAAACCAAAAGAACTTATAGCGGATAGAGCTTCGACGCCCACAAAAACGCCCACATTCATGATTGTTATGAAATGGCTTGGTCGATCAGGTCGGACTTCGTTCGGACGGCATACAGAATAGGCGGACACCTCCGAGAACACGTGGTTCTTCCGAGATGATGGATAGCAGACTTGGCGCATCGCGCTCGGCCATCCCTTAGGAGGGTTCTGCGGCCCGCTCGGCGTTCTGAGGAAGCGGGTTTCGCTGTTCTTGCCGTCAGGCAGGCAGAGTCCGGCTCTGGAGCCATCGCAGCCGGGTCATGTTGCAGGCGATGTTGGCCAGCGTGATCGCGGCCTTGGCGCGGGCGAGACCGATGGTCCGGATCGTCAGGCCCATGCGCGTCTTCTGCTGGGCGAAGACGTGCTCGACCTTAGAGCGGACCGCCGACTTGCGGCCGTTGGCACGTGATGTGCGCTGCGGCATCCATTGCCCGTCAGGGTATTGCGAAGCAATGTCCCGAGTATCCGTGATGATCAAGCGGGGGTTTCGGTCCATTTCCTTCCGTCTCGGAGGAGTGCATTGGCGGTGACG